>NZ_JAFFZN010000013.1 GCF_017676385.1 Streptomyces spirodelae | reverse complement strand
GGCCGTCATCACGTCGCGGCGCGGGCCGTCATCGCGCGGGGATGACATCTGTCAGCCCCAGGTCACGACCGTCGGCACTGCCGCTGCCATCCGCCGCTCGGCGAGCCTTGGCGGCATGACGACGACGACCCCTCCCACGGCCCCGGCCGTGGAGTTCACCTCGGCCTCCAAGACCTACGGCTCCGTGCGGGCGCTCGACGGGCTGACCGTCAGCCTGCACCCGGGCGAGACCGTCGCCCTCCTCGGCCCCAACGGGGCCGGCAAGTCCACCACGCTCGACCTGCTGCTCGGACTGCGCAACCCGGATGCGGGCGGCCGGGTGCGGCTGTTCGGCACGACGCCACGGCGCGCGGTCACCGGGGGCCGGGTGGGCGCCATGCTGCAGTCCGGCGGGCTGATGGAAGGGGTACGGGTACGGGAACTGGTCGAGCTCGCCTGCGCACTGCACCCGAAGGGCTACCCGGCCGAGCGGGTGCTGGCGACCGCGGGGATCACCGAACTGGCCGAGAGGACGGTCGGCAAGCTGTCCGGCGGTCAGGAGCAGCGGGTGCGGTTCGCGCTGGCGACCGCGGGCGACAGCGACCTGATCGTGCTGGACGAGCCCACCACCGGCATGGACGTCACCGCGCGCCGCTCCTTCTGGTCGGCCATGCGGGCGCAGGCGGCCCAGGGCCGCACCGTACTGTTCGCCACCCACTATCTGGAGGAGGCCGACGAGGTCGCCGACCGGGTGCTGGTGCTGCACCGCGGGCGGCTGCTCGCCGACGGCAGCGCGGCCGAGATCAAGGCCATGGCGGGTGTGCGCCGGATCGGCTTCACGCTGGAGGCGGTCCCCGACGGGGTGCTGGAGGCGCAGCTGCGCGCCCTGCCGGGAGTCGGTGAGCTGCACTTGGCCGGCTCCGCCGTACGGCTGCGCTCCACGGACGCTGACGCCACCGTGCAGGCCCTCTACGCGCTGGGGCTGTATCCGCGGCGCCTGGAGGTGACCGGGCTCGGCCTGGAGGAGGCATTCGTCGCCCTCACTTCGCGCGCCGAGGAGCGCGCCGAGAAGACCGACCAGCGGCCCGCGGGCCAGAAGGCAGGCATCAAGTGAAGACCCTCGTCAAGCTGGAGATCACGCGCTCGCTGCGCAACAAGAAGTTCATGTTCTTCTCGGTGATCTACCCGCCGCTGCTGTATCTGATCATCGCCGGACGGAACACACCGGGGAACATGCCGGGCCTCCGCGTCGACATGAAGCTCTACTACATGGTCGCGATGGCCGCCTTCGGCGCGATGACGGCCGTGCTGATGGGCAACAGCGAACGCATCGCCAAGGAGCGCGAGGCCGGCTGGGTGCGGCAGCTGCGGCTCACCGCGCTGCCGGGGCGGGGCTATGTCACCGCGAAGATCGCCTCGGCCGCGGTCGTCAGCCTGCCCGCCATTGTGCTCGTCCTGCTGACCGGCGCCACCGTCATGGGCGTACGGCTGGAAGCGTGGCAGTGGGCCGCCGTGGCACTGTGCTCCTGGGCGGGCAGCTTCGTCTTCGCCGCGCTGGGGGTGGCCATCGGCTACCTGGCGACGGGCGACGCGGTGCGGCCGCTCACCATGCTGTGCTACTTCGGGCTGGCGTTCCTGGGCGGACTGTGGCTGCCGAGTTCCAGCCTGCCCGACTGGGCACAGCGCATCGGGGAGTGGACGCCCACCCACGCCTACACCGGTCTGGGCCGGGCCGTTGAGGTCGGCGAGGCACCGCACCTCTCGGACGCGGGGCTGCTGCTGGGCTATCTCCTGCTCTTCGCGGGGGCCGCGGCCTGGCTCTACCGCAAGGACACCCGCAAGGCATGATGCGGTGGTGCGAGAGATGAGAACCCCCCTCGTCGCGGACAGTACCGAGACCCCGCGGCAGAAGTGGTCCAAGGCGGCCATGATCGCCGTCTGGCTGGTCTTCCTCGGGGGTGCCGTCCGCGACCTGTGGTCCGGCCACTACAGCCACCCGACCGTCGCACTGGCGGCCACCGGACTGGCCGCGTTCCTGGCGGTGTACTGCTCCCTGGTCTTCCGGCACACCAGGCGGCCACTTCCCCAGCGGCTCGTGCACTCGATGCTCGCCGTCCTCTTCGCCCTCGCTCTCGCGCTCTCCATGACCATGAGCCAGGAGTGGCTGGTGCTGTTCGTCTACATCTCGGTGGCGAGCGGTGCCGTGCTGCCGGTGCGGTTCGCGATACCGGCCGTGGTGGTCTGTGTGCTGGCGCTGGCACTGGTCGGTACGGACTTCGGGGAGCTGCCCTGGTGGAACAGGTGGACCTCGTTCGTCATCCCCAGCCTGCTGGGCGGGTTCGCGCTGATGTCCGCGCGGCAGACGGTACGGACCATGCGCGAGCTGCGCCAGGCCCGCGCGGCGGTGGCCCAGCTCGCGGCGAACGAGGAGCGGCTGCGGCTCGCCCGCGATCTGCACGACCTGCTGGGGCACTCCCTCTCCGTCATCACGCTCAAGAGCGAACTGGCAGGCCGCATGCTGCCCGCGCACCCGGAGCGGGCCGCCGAACAGGTCGCCGACATCGAACGGGTCAGCCGCCAAGCCCTCGTCGACGTACGCGAGGCGGTCAGCGACTACCGCCGTCCGACGCTCGCCGTGGAGCTCGCGGGCGCCCGCACCGCGCTCGACTCCGCGGACATCGCCGCCGACCTGCCGCAGGAGCCGCCCGCCGTGCGGCCGGAGCCCGAGCAGGAGGGCGCACTGGCGTGGGCCCTGCGCGAGGCCGTCACCAACGTGGTGCGGCACAGCGGCGCGGCGCGCTGCACGGTGACCCTCGACGCGTCGCAGGAGGGCAGCCTCGCCCTCACCGTCACCGACGACGGCAAGGGCCCCTCGGGCGCGGGGGAGGGCAACGGGCTCAGCGGGCTGCGGGAGCGGCTGGCGCTGGTGGACGGCACGCTGTCCACCTCGGCGGGCGTGGACGGGGGCTTCACACTGCGCGCCACCGTGCCCTCAGTACCCTGAGGCCGTGATCAGACTGCTGCTCGCCGAGGACCAGGCGATGGTCCGCGAGGCACTCGCCGCGCTGCTGAGCCTGGAACCGGACATCGAGATCGCGGCCCAGGTCGGCAGGGGCGACGAGGTACTGGACGCGGTCGCGGCCCACCAGGTGGACGTGGCGCTGCTGGACATCGAGATGCCGGGTATGACGGGGCTCGACGCGCTGGAGGGGCTGCGTGCCGCACACCCGGGGCTGAAGGTCGTCATCCTCACCACGTTCGGCAGGCCCGGCTATCTGCGCCGGGCCATGGAGTCGGGCGCCGACGCGTTCCTCGTCAAGGACGCGCCCGCCGCGCAGCTCGCCGACGCGGTACGCCGGGTACGGGCGGGCGAGCGCGTCATCGACCCTGCGTTGGCCGCCGCCGCGCTCGCCGAGGGCGCCAGTCCGCTCACGGATCGGGAGCGCGATGTACTGGCCGCTGCCCGCGAGGGGGCGGGCAACGCGGAGATCGCCGGCGCGCTGCATCTGTCGCACGGCACGGTGCGCAACTATTTGTCCACCGCCATCCAGAAGACCGGCGCCCGCAACCGGGCGGAGGCCGTCCGCATCGCCCGCGACAAGGGCTGGCTCTGACGCCTGCGTACCCGGCGTGCGTGCTGCGCTTGCCGGCCCTGCTCCCCCGACCTCCGGCCGGGAGGTACCTCCCGGGGCGCAGACCTCCCAAGCGCAGGAGCTGGGTTTTCAGGGGCGCGGGGAACTGCGCGACCAGCCACGACGGACCCGCAGACTGCACGCGGTAGCAAGGGGCACCCCCTCATCAGCCCGACTGGCGCGGGGCACCAAGTCCTCAGTTCAGACGAGCCCTCGCAGCGCGCGCAGCGCGCCGTACGTTCTCCGCCGCGTTCGGCTCCATCGTCGCGACGACGTCCGCGTACTCCTCCATCTCCCGTGCGCCCCGTATGAAGTCGCCCCGCTCCACCAGCAGTTGGGCCCGCTCGAAGCGGAGCCTGCCGGGGTGGTGCGGCAGCAGCAGGGACAGCTCGACCGCCCACAGCCGCACCCCGGACTGCTCGGGCCGCGGGCCGGCCCAGGCCCGGATGTTGTTCAGGACGCGCAGCACCGTCTCCAGCGGCCCGGCAGGGCGCAGCGAGGCGGCCGACAGCGGTGTCCCGCCGGTGGCCCCGGCGACCATCGCGGACAGCTCTTCCTCGTCGAGCCGCTTCCCTCCGCCGAACGGGTCGGCCAGTACGTGCTCGCCGACCGGATCGCCGAAGCCCACGACGAAGTGCCCGGGCAGCGCCACCCCGTACACCGGGGCGCCGGCGCGTCTGGCCACCTCCGTCCAGACCACCGACAGCAGGATCGGCAGCCCGCGCCGCCGCCGCAGCACCTCGGGCAGCAGCGAGGACTCCAGCCGCTGGTAGTCCGAGGCGGCGCCGTTGAACCCCAGCTGCCCGCCCAGGGTCCGCTCCAGGGCCCGCGCCCACTGTGCGGGGGTACGGCCACGTTCGTACGGCAACAGTCCGGCCAGCCGGTCGAGTTCGGCCTGCCCCTCGTCCACGATCCGGTCGACGGCCGGCTCCTCGTCCACTCCCGGCTCCCGTCCGCCGTGCGCGTGCCCGGCGGCCTCCGCGCCGATCAGCAGACACAGCAGCGCCAGATCGGGGCGCTCCTCGCGGGCCGCCTCGGCGAACCGCCGCCTGGCCGTCCCGCCCTCGCCCTCCATGCCGTTTCCCGCTTCGCTCGGCCCGCCCATCTCAGTCCTGCGGGGCGCGGAGGTAGAAGTAGGCGTGGTGGTCGGCGAACCCCAGCTTCTCGTAGAGGGCGCGTGCGGGCGTGTTGTCCCGCTCCACCTGGAGGTAGGCGGCCGAGGCACCCTCCGCCAGCGCGGCACGCGCCAGCTCGCCCGTCACCGCCTGCGCGAGCCCCTGCCGGCGCCGCTCGGGGGCGACCTCTATGGCGGCGAACCCGGCCCACCGGCCGTCCACCACGCACCGCCCGATCGCCATGGGGGAGCCGGCCTCGTCCCGTACCGTCGCGAACCACACCGAGGGCCCGCCGGTGAGCACCTTCACGGCGGCTTCCGCCAGCCGCTCGCCGTCCGCACGGTTGTAGAGCGAGAGCCACTTCTCGTCCGGCGTGCGCTCCAGCACCACCCTGCCGTCCGGTTCCCGGTCGGCCAACGGCGCCAGCGCGCCGACCTGTATCAGCCCGTGCCGCTCCGCCGTCCAGCCGCGCTCCCGCAGCCGCGCTGCGAGCAGCGCGTTCTCCTCCACGGCGACCTGCATCCGGGCCGGCAGGTCCCGCTGCCCGTACCAGGCCGTGACCCGCGCCAGCGCCTCGTCCAGCGGCAGCCCCGGCTCGTCCAGCGGCAGCACCGAGTTGGCACGCGCGGTGAAGCCGCCGGCCGCCCGCAGGGTCCATCCGCCCAACTGCCCGGACTCCACCGGCGGCCAGCCCCGCGCGGCCACGGTGACAAGTTCCCGCACGTCGGCGGCGGGCAGCCCCCGGCGGCGGGC
Organism: Streptomyces spirodelae; assembly: GCF_017676385.1. Taxonomy (GTDB): domain Bacteria; phylum Actinomycetota; class Actinomycetes; order Streptomycetales; family Streptomycetaceae; genus Streptomyces; species Streptomyces spirodelae. The sequence continues at coordinate 186,162 of NZ_JAFFZN010000013.1, read as the reverse complement.
CGGCGTGTGCGGTACGACCTTTCCAGCGACCATCGACGCCTCCTCGATCTCGACCTGCTCACCATCGCGGCGGGTGATTCCGAGCAGACCTCCGGTCCACGATGTGAGAATGCCGATCGTGTCCGTGAATCGTCCGCGCCGCTCCCCAGCCGCCGTCAGCGACCGCACCGAGACACGTTTGCCCACGTCGGAAGGGGTGATGCGGACCTCCAGACGTCCGCCCGTGGTGAATTCCACAGTTCTGACCGCCCCTCCTGTTCGTCTTGTCTCCGCGAACGGAGATACTAGGTGTGGGCATCGCCGCCGTCCGAAGCGAAAGAGCGCTCCCGCGCGCCCGCGGCGGAGCCGGGCACCGGCCCGCCAGCCCTAACGAGGAGGAACGACAGCGTGACTTACGTCATCGCGGAGCCTTGTGTCGACCTGAAGGACAAGGCTTGCATCGAGGAGTGCCCGGTCGACTGCATCTACGAGGGCCAGCGGTCCTTGTACATCCACCCGGACGAGTGCGTCGACTGCGGTGCCTGCGAGCCCGTCTGCCCGGTCGAGGCCATCTTCTACGAAGATGACACCCCCGAGGAGTGGAAGGACTACTACAAGGCCAACGTCGAGTTCTTCGACGACCTCGGCTCGCCCGGCGGTGCCAGCAAGCTCGGCCTGATCGAGAAGGACCACCCGATCATCGCCGCGCTTCCGCCGCAGGAGCACGACGAGTGACCCACGGGTGACCCCCGACGAGTGAGCCACTCGCCCCACGAGTGGCTCCCTGGCAGTCCCGTACGGCGACCATGGCGTCCTGTCGTGCGGGGCTGCGGCGTTTTCCGCGCCGCGCCGCACCGGCCGGCCGCCTTCCGAAAGCGAGCACCATGCCCTCCGAGTCCCCCGTCTCCGACCGCCTGCCCACCTTCCCCTGGGACCGGCTCGAGCCGTACAAGACCACCGCCGCCGGCCACCCCGACGGCATCGTCGACCTGTCCGTCGGCACCCCTGTCGACCCGGTCCCGCCGCTGGTGCGGCGCGCGCTGACCGAGGCGGCCGACAGCCCCGGCTACCCCACCGTGTGGGGGACACAGCAGCTGCGGGACGCGCTCACCGGCTGGTGCGAGCGCCGACTGGGCGCCCAGGGCCTCACCGAACGGAACGTGCTGCCCGTCGTCGGCTCCAAGGAACTGGTGGCCTGGCTGCCGACCCAGCTCGGTCTGAGCCCCGGCGACCGGGTGGCCTTCCCCCGGCTCGCCTATCCCACCTACGAGGTCGGCGCCCGGCTGGCGCGCGCCGAGCACGTGGCCTACGACGACCCCCTGGAGCTGGACCCCACCGGGCTCAAGCTGCTGTGGCTCAACTCGCCCTCCAACCCCACCGGGCAGGTCCTGCCACCCGAGAAGCTGCGCGCCGTCGTCGCCTGGGCGCGCGAGCACGGCGTACTGGTCGTCAGCGACGAGTGCTACCTGGAGCTCGGCTGGGAGACCGATCCCGTCTCCGTGCTGCACCCCGAGGTGTGCGGCGGCTCCACCGAAGGGCTGGTGGCCGTCCACTCCCTCTCCAAGCGCTCCAACCTCGCCGGCTACCGGGCCGCCTTCGTCGCGGGGGACAGCGACGTGCTGGGTGAGCTGCTGCAGATCCGCAAGCACGGCGGAATGATGACGCCGGCGCCCGTGCAGGCCGCGACCGTCGCCGCACTCGGTGACGACACCCACGTGGCCGAGCAGCGCGAACGCTACCGCGCGCGCCGCACGCAGCTGCGTGGGGCGCTGGAGGCGGCGGGCTTCCGGATCGAGCACAGCGAGGCATCGCTGTACCTGTGGGCGACACGGGACGAGTCCTGCTGGGACACGGTCGCCGACCTCGCCAAGCACGGGGTGCTCGTCGCCCCGGGCGACTTCTACGGCCCCGCCGGAGCGCGGCACGTCCGCGTCGCACTCACGGCCACGGACGAGCGCGTAGCCGCGGCCGCACAGCGACTGAGGGCGTAGCGGCGGCCGGGCGCACAGCGACTGGGGGCGTACTGGCGGCCGGGCGCACGGAGTCGGAGGGCGGGCCGCGCGGCCGGCGGCCCGCCTGCTGCCCTGAGGCGGCACGTGCCCTGAGGCGGCACGGACGGCAGGCCCCCGGTTCGCCCGCCGGCTGTCACTCCGGGCGCGACCCGGTCCAGGCGCGTACGGCCTCTTCCAGGTCGGCTTCCGAGGGGGCGTGAGAAGCCCAGGCGATATAGCCGTCGGGACGGACCAGCAGGGTCTGGCGGGTCTCCTCCGCGGGCGTGACCCGCACCAACCGGTCCTCGCGGCCCTTGACCGCCGCGGTGTCCTCCGTGGCGACCAGCACGAACTTGCCCTCGCGCAGCGCCTCGTAGAGCCGCCTGCCGTCGGACAGCGCCAGGTCGGCCACCCGGTGCCCGGCCGGTTTGTGGGCGCCGGACGGCGCGGGGTAGGAGTAGCCGATACCGGAGATCTGGCCGAGGGCCTTGGCCTTGGCCGCCGGGGAGTGGCCGATGGCGGACGAGGCCACCGTGCGGACCGCTCGCAGCACCGCGCTCTGTGCCCGTGCCAGCCGGACGATGGCACCGCTGCTGCGCAACACCGCCTTGCCGACGGGGTGGCGCTCGGCATGGTAGGTGTCCAGGAGTGTCTCGGGCGCCCAGCCGTGCAGCACTCCGGCCAGCTTCCAGCCGAGGTTGGCGGCGTCCTGCAGACCGGTGTTCATGCCCTGGCCGCCGGCGGGCGAGTGGATGTGCGCCGCGTCCCCGGCCAGGAAGATGCGGCCTTCGCGGTAGGAGGGCGCCTGGCGCTCGTCGCTGTGGAAGCGGGAGAGCCAGCGCGCGTCGTGCATGCCGAAGTCGGTTCCCAGCGCCCGGCGGGTGACCTCCTTGACCTCCTCCAGATCGATCGGCGTGTCGTCCGAGACCTCGTGGCGCCGGTTCCAGCCCATGACGCGGTACCAGCCGTCTCCGAATGAGGCGATCATCGCGAAGGCGTCGTCGGCGCCGTTGACGGTGAGGACACCGTCGGGCCGCTCGGCGAGGCGGACGTCCGCCAGGAAGAGGGACTTGATGACGGACACCCCGGGGAAGGGCAGCCCCAGCGCGGTGCGGACGGCGCTGCGGTGGCCGTCGGCTCCCACGACGTAGGCGGCACGGCGGGTCCCGGTGCCGCCGATCTCGACCTGGACGCCGTCGGCGTCCTGGGTCAGTCCGGTGACCTCGGCCTCGTGGACGAACTCGACCCCGAGGTCGCGGGCGCGGGCCTCCAGCACCTTCTCCACCTCGTACTGCGGCGTTATCAGCAGGTAGGGGAAACGGCTGGGCAGGGTGGTCAGATCAAGGCTCAGCCGGCCGAAGAGCTGCAGATCCGTGATGGTGCTGCCGACGGAGATCAGGTCGTCGGCGAGACCGCGGGCGTCCAACTGCTCCAGGGTGCGGGCGTGGACGCCGAAGGCGCGGGAGAGGTTGCTGATCGTGTGCGGGCGGCGCTCCAGGACCGTGACCGCGATCCCGGCCGCGGCGAGATCTCCGGCGAGCAGCAGGCCGGTGGGGCCCGCACCGATGACGATGACATTGCGCTGAACGGCGTGCGGCCGGGAGTTCATACAGCCACCTCCTGGGGTGTCAACGCTCGTTGGCCAACGGTTGTTGGTGCGGCGTTGAGAGGAAGGTAGCGGCTGCCGTCTGGAGGGTCAACGGTTGTTGGCCAACATTTGTTGGCATAGACTCGGGGTCATGACTGAAGGTTCGCGCCGCTCCGACTCCACCCGGGCGAAGATCCTGGCCGCCGCACGTGAACGGTTCGCCGCGCGCGGGTACGAGCGGGCGACGATCCGGGCGATCGCCCAGGACGCCGGGATCGACCCCTCGATGGTGATGCGCTACTTCGGCAGCAAGGAGGGGCTGTTCGCCGCAGCGTCGGAGTTCGACCTCAGGCTGCCCGAGCTGTCCCGCCTGCCCCGCGAATCCGTGGGCAAGGCCCTCGTCGAGCACTTCCTCGACCGCTGGGAGGAGGACGAGGTCCTCACCGCGCTGCTCCGCGCCGGGGTCACCAACACCGCCGCGGCGGAGCGGATGCAGGGCATCCTCCGCGAGCAGGTCGCCCCCATCGCCGCCGCCGTCTCGCCCGACCCGCACGAGGCGGCTCGGCGCGCCGTACTCGTGGCCTCCCAGATCCTCGGTATGGCGATGACGCGCTACGTCCTGCGCTTCCCCCCTGCGGTGGCGATGACGCGAGGGGAGCTCGTCGAATGGGTCGCGCCGACCGTCCAGCGCTATCTGACCGCATCCCGTGCGCAGCCATGGGACTCCGCGCAGGACGACGGAGATGTCCCGGGACGGGGGGCGCCGGAGGAGGCACCGCGCCCTGCGCCCGGCCCACGAGCGGGTGAGTGACCTCCGCCGCGCGGCGCGCACGCCAAAGGCCGCCCGGACCTCGATGGTCCGGGCGGCCCTTGGCGTGCCGGGGGGTTCCAGGGGTGGCCCCTGGAGAACCGTCAGCCGAGGGGCAGGCCCCCGAGGTTGGCGGTGCGGGGCAGGTGGGTGTCAGCGGCGGCGGCAGCCACCTGGCCCAGCATGTCGCCGGCCTCGCCGACGGCGCTGCCGGTGAGGTGCTGGGCCGCGGGCGCCGCGGTCTTGCCGGCCTTGCCCACGGTCCGGCCCGCGGCGGGCACGGTCTTCTTGACCGCGTTGCCGCCGGTGTGGCCGGCGAGCGAGGTGGTGTCGCGGGCCGTCTTGTCCAGCGTGTTGCCGACGCCCTCGCCGTCCAGGTTGCTGACCCCGCCCACGGGGCTCGCGGGCAGTTCCACGGCGCTCGCGGCTCCGGCGGCACCGACGACGGTGGCGGCGCCGGCTGCCGTCAGCAGCGCGGTGCGGGCGATCCGGCGCGTGAGGGGGTTGGACATGGTGCTCCTTTGACGGAGAGGGGTTCTTGGCGTGTCAGCCGGGGTCCCCCGGTCAGACGCAGTGCCTATCGGGCCAAGTGCCGTGGAGGTTGCGGGCGGCGCGGGTAAAGGATTGGCAATCCAGGTTTGCCGCACGAGCCGTCAAACTGGGCATTCCTCGCAGCCGGTTGACCTGTACCGGAGGAGCCGAACCGGCCGCTGCCAGGCACGATCGGCCCGGCGGGTTCACTCGTGGCGGGGACCGTCACGCGAGGGAGGAAACGTCCATTCTGTGGACCGGCTTCCCCCTCGCGAGGTAGCGGCTGGACTAGTGACCGGTGGCCAGCCGAAGTTCCACGGCACCGCCCCCGGAACCCTTGGCCCCGCCGCTCTTCGCATCCCCCGTGCCGACCTTGCGCCAGCCCTCCTCGGAGCGCTCCGCTGTCCACTGCAGGCCCGCGTACGAGATCCGCTCGATGTGCAGCCCGGCGGCGTTGGAGACCGCCCAGTGGGCAAGCTCCCAGCCATGGCGGCGGCCGTGCGCCGGCACCGAGACGGTGGGCCCGGCACCGGTCCGCGCGGCAGCGGCTCGCATCTCGGCGGGCACCCCGGTGGCAGGTGCCCCGGCGGGCTCGGGGGTGCGCAGGGGGTCGCGGGCGGCGCTGTTCGCGCCTGCGTGCGCCCTGGAGCGCGGCTGGCGTGGTGCGGCGCTCCCACGCGGGGACGCCGCGGTCAGCGTGCCGGTGCCGTCGGCCAGTACGTCCCGGCCGAACTCCCGCACCAATCGCTTGCGTACGGCTTCCGGGTCGCCCGCCCCGCCGAGGCTCCGTGCGCCCGTGGTGCAGGAGAGCGTGGCCGGCCGGCGGCCGGTGAGCGCGCCGGTCAGCAGCGCCGCGTTCATCTCGTGCTTGGCGTACGCCTGCGGGAAGCCGCTGCGCTGCACCCGCTGGGCCGCGACGGTCAGCGGCAGCCGGGAGTAGCCGGGGACCTTCACCAGGTGGTCGTAGAACCGGCTCGCCGAGTAGACCGGGTCCCCGATCTGGTCGGCGGTGCCCCAGCCCTGCGAGGGGCGCTGCTGGAAGAGGCCGATCGAGTCGCGGTCCCCGTGGCCGATGTTGCGCAGCTTCGACTCCTGCATGGCCGTGGCCAAGGCTATGGTCACCGCCCGTTCGGGCAGTCCGCGCCGGGAGGCGACGGCGGCGATCGTCGCGGCGTTGGCGGCCTGCTCGGGGGCGAGCTCGTAGGTCTGCGAGGCGCCGGACGCGTCTTGCGAGCCGCGCGAGCCGCCGGAGGCGGCGGAGCCGGCGTCCTTGCCTCCGCTCGCGTGTACGGTGCACATCGCGCCGTCCTGGCCCGACAGTCCGCGCACCGCGACATAGGCGGCGACGGCGAGCAGCACGACGCAGGCCACGGCGACCCTGAAGAGCCTGCCGCGGCCCTTGGGCCGGGACATGCGCTCGGGCATGCGTGGCGAGCGGGCCGATCGTGAGTGGGGCACGGACCCAAAGGTAGCCGCTGGGCCGGACAGCGCCGCAGGGCCCGGGGCACGCCGCGCCGCGCCGCACGGTCGCCGTAGGCTGGGGCCATGCCCCACAGCGCACTCGACCTGCACCAGGACGCCGCCCTGCTCACCGCGCGGCTGGTGGACTTCCCTTCCGAGAGCGGAAGTGAGAAGCCCCTCGCCGACGCCGTCGAGGAGGCACTGTCCGAGCTGCCTCATCTGAACGTCGAGAGGTACGGCAACAACGTGGTGGCCCGCACCGCGCTGGGCCGGGCCGAGCGCGTCGTTCTCGCGGGCCACATCGACACCGTGCCGATCGCGGACAACGTGCCCTCCCGGTTGGACGAGGACGGGCTGCTGTGGGGCTGCGGCACCAGCGACATGAAATCCGGTGTCGCGGTGCAGTTGCGGATCGCCGCGACGGTGCCCGAGCCGAACCGCGATCTGACGTTCGTCTTCTACGACAACGAGGAGGTCGCGGCCCACCTCAACGGGCTGGGCCATGTCGCCGCCGCCCACCCCGACTGGCTGGAGGGTGATTTCGCCGTACTGCTGGAACCCTCCGAGGGGCGGGTCGAGGGCGGCTGCCAGGGCACGCTGCGGGTGAAGCTGCGGCTGCACGGCACCCGTGCGCACTCCGCACGCGGCTGGATGGGCGCCAACGCGATCCACGCTGCCGGGCCGGTGCTCGCGCGGCTGGCGGACTACCAGCCGCTGCGGCCGGTGATCGACGGGCTGGAGTACCGGGAGGGTCTCAACGCCGTCGGTATCGAGGGCGGCGTCGCCGGCAACGTCATCCCGGACCTGTGCACCGTCACCGTCAACTTCCGCTACGCGCCCAACCGGAGCGAGCAGGAGGCGCTGGACCATGTGCGCGAGGTGTTCGCCGGGTGCGGTGTGGAGGAGTTCGAGGTGGACGACAGCTCGCCGGGAGCGCTGCCCGGCCTCTCGCACCCCGCGGCGCGTGCCTTCCTCGACGCGGTGGGCGGCGAGCCGCTTCCCAAGTACGGCTGGACCGATGTGTCCCGGTTCAGCGCCCTGGGGGTACCCGCCGTCAACTACGGACCCGGTGACCCCAATCTCGCCCACAAGAGGGATGAACGGGTCGAGACCGCGCTCATCACCCGGTGCGAGGAGCGGCTGCGGCACTGGCTTACCGCCTGACCCGCGGACACCTGCCGGTAAGACAGCCGACAGTTGCCGTCCGTGTGAATTCCCGACAGCCCTCTTCGCCGTCCGCATACCCTGAGGCGGAAAGATCGCAGGCGGAAGGAGTGCCGTAAATGACCGACGGACCCGGCAAGGAGCCGAAGGAACAGCGGCTGGGCCCTGTCGTGCGCCGCCGCGACCAGGTGCAGCCGGGGACCACGGACCAGCGGCTGCTGGACACCGCGGGCCCCTCCGATTTCATCCACCAGGACCCCTGGCGGGTGATGCGCATCCAGTCCGAGTTCGTCGAGGGCTTCGGCGCCCTGGCCGAACTGGGCCCCGCCGTCAGCGTCTTCGGCTCGGCCCGCACCCCGGTGGAATCCCCGGAGTACGACAGCGGTGTGCGGATCGGCCGGGCGCTGGCCGAGGCCGGGTTCGCCGTCATCACCGGCGGCGGCCCCGGCGCCATGGAGGCGGCCAACAAGGGCGCTCTGGAGGCGGGCGGCACCTCGGTGGGGCTCGGTATCGAGCTCCCCTTCGAGCAGGGCATGAACAGTTACGTCGACATCGGCGTCAATTTCCGGTACTTCTTCGTCCGCAAGACGATGTTCGTGAAGTACGCCAGCGGGTTCGTCGTCCTGCCGGGCGGACTGGGCACGCTGGACGAGCTGTTCGAGGCGCTGACCCTGGTGCAGACCCAGAAGGTCACCCGCTTCCCGATCGTGCTGTACGGCACGGAGTACTGGAAGGGCCTCATCGACTGGGTGCGCGGCTCGGTCGTCGCAGGCGGCAAGGCATCCGAGCGCGACCTGGAGCTCTTCCACGTCACCGACGACATCGGGGAGGCCGTCGCACTGGTCACCAAGGAGGTAGGCGGCTAGCACGGCGCCCCGCCAGGGGCGCGGGGGACCGCGCGAGCGCCCACCCCACAACCCGCGGGGGCTAGGCCAGCCCGCGCCGGGCCACCGCAGGGGGACGGTGCCCCGCAATGGAAGAAACCATGTCCAGCACCTGCTTGGTCTCGGCGACCTCGTGCACGCGGTAGACCTGCGCCCCCAGCCAGGCGGAGACGGCAGTGGTGGCCAGGGTGCCGATCAACCGCTCCTCGACCGGCCGGTCCAGGGTCTCGCCCACGAAGTCCTTGTTGGACAGCGAGACCAGCACCGGCCACCCCGTCCCGGTCAGCCGGTCCAGCCGACGCGTCGCCTCCAGCGAGTGCCGGGTGGACTTGCCGAAGTCGTGCCCGGGGTCGATGAGGATGCCGTCCCTGCGCACCCCGAGCTCCACAGCGCGCTCGGCCAGCCCGCACGTCACCCGCAGGATGTCCTCGACGACGCCGCTGGTGCCCGCGGAGCCCTGTCCGTCCGCTGTCGGCTCGTACGCCACCCGGTGCGGCCGGGTACGCGGCTCGGCGCCTCCGGCGTGGGTGCACACCAGCCCCGCGCCGTACCGCGCCGCGACCTCGGCCAGCCGGGGGTCGACCCCGCCCCAGGCGTCGTTGAGCAGGTCGGCACCCGCCTCGCACACGGCCTCGCCCACCTCGTGCCGCCAGGTGTCGACGCTGATCACCACGTCCGGCCAGCGCCGCCGCACCTCCGCGACGAAACCGACCGTGCGCCGCGCCTCCTCCTCGGCCGTGACCTCGTCACCCGGGCCCGCCTTCACCCCGCCTATGTCGATGACGGCGGCGCCCTCGGCGACCGCCTGCTCGACCCGGTCGAGCGCGGGTTCGTCGCGGAAAGTGGCGCCGCGGTCGTAGAAGGAATCCGGGGTCCGGTTCACGATCGCCATGATCACCGGTTCGTGTTCACCGAACTCGCGCGTGCCCAGGCGCAGCATCGACCATCCTCATTCCTCTCGGCGGTGCCCGGCTGCTGCCCGCACCCGCGTGGCCCGTGCACCGACCTCTGCCGCCGACCCTAGCTGTCACCGTGCCGTGGCACGATCAGGGTCGGCCCACATCCGGCAACCACTCGGGAGTCGATCCGTGTTCGTGTTCCTGCTGATCTCGCTTGTCGCGGTCGTCGCCGCGGTGACGCTCGCCGTCGTCGGGAGCGGAGACCGGCCCGGCGGTGACGGCCACGGCGCGGCGGGCGGGCTCACCGACGCGCCGCCCGATCTGCTGGACGAGCCGCTGCCGCCCGAGCGCCCCGTGACCCACGCGGATGTGGCGGGCCTGCGGCTGGCGGTCGGGGTCCGCGGCTACCGCATGGAGCAGGTCGACGACGTCCTCGACCGGCTCGGCGCGGAGCTCGCCGAGCGCGACGCGCGGATCGCCGAACTGGAGTCCGCGCTGGCCGGTGCACAGGCCGTCGCGATGGGGCGCGCGGCCGAGGCCGGCCGCCACCGGCCGGAGGAACCACACGACCACGACCCGGGGCACGACAGCGCCCCGGACCACGAGCGCGGCCCGGACGTGGAAGGCCAGGAGGGCGATGCCCGATGACCACCGAGACCGCGACGACCGCAGCCGCTGCCCCGGCTGCCCCCGCGCCGCCCGAGGGCGGCGCGCTCCCGGGCCCGGACGGGCGGCTGCGCTGCCCCTGGGGGATCGCCCCGGAGGACTACGCCGCCTACCACGACAACGAGTGGGGCAGGCCGGTGCACGGCGACGACGCGCTCTACGAGCGGCTGTGCCTCGAGGCGTTCCAGTCCGGCCTGTCCTGGCTGACGATCCTGCGCAAGCGGGACGCCTTCCGTGTCGCCTTCGCGGACTTCCACATCCCCGCCGTCGCGCGGTTCACCGAGGCCGACGAGCAGCGGCTGCTCGCCGACAGCGGCATCGTCCGCAACCGTGCGAAGATCAGCGCGGCGCTCAACAACGCCCGCGTCGCCGCCGAGTGGGAGCCCGGCGAGCTGGACCGCCTGGTGTGGTCGTACGCCCCCGATCCGGCAGCCCGGCGGGCCCCCGCCACGCCGGCGGAGGTGCCAGGCAGCACCCCCGAGTCCACAGCGCTGGCAAAGGAGCTCAAGAAGCGCGGCTTCCGCTTCGTCGGGCCCACGACCGCCTACGCCTTGATGCAGGCTTGCGGTCTGGTCGACGACCACCTGGCCACCTGTTGGCGCCGTTAGCCCCGAAGGGGCGCGGGGAACCAGCGGGAGGGGGCAGGACAAGCCCCGCTGAACGCCCGTCAGCGCCCCGTGAAACGCGGCTGCTCTTTATTGACGAACGCCTCCACCGCAGCGCGGTGATCCGCGGAATCGCCCAGCCGCACCTGGAGTTCGGACTCCTTGCCGAGGGTTTCGGCGAGCGAGTGCGAGGCACCGAACGCGAGGGACTCCTTGAGTGCCGCGTACGCCGCGGTGGGCCCCTGGACGAGCTTGCGGGCGACGGCCTCGGCCTCGGCGGTGAGCTCGGCGGCCGGCACCACCCGGTTGGCCAGTCCGAGCTCCAGCGCCTCCTCGGCCTTGACGTTGCGCGGGAAGAGCAGCAGATCCGTGGCCCTTCCCGGGCCCACCAGCCGGGGAAGCGTCCAGGAGACGCCGGAGTCCGCAGTCAGCGCCACCCCGGCGAAGGAGGTGTTGAACGCCGCGGTGTCCGCCACCACGCGGTAGTCGCAGGCGAACGCGAAACCGGCGCCCGCGCCGGCCGCCACTCCGTTCACACCCGCCACCACCGGCTTGGGCATGCCGGCGAGCGCCAGGGTGATCGGGTTGTAGTGCTCCTCGACCGTGTTCAGGGCGCTCCCGCCGCGCTCCTCCAGGGCGCCGGTGTGCTCCTTGAGGTCCTGTCCCACGCAGAAGGCTCGGCCGCTGCCGGTGAGCAGTACGGCGCGCACCCCGTCGTCGGCCGCGGCCCGCTGGAGGGTGTCGCGCAGGGCGGTCTTCGTTTCGCTGTCGAGAGCGTTCATCGCGTCGGGGCGGTTGAGGGTGACCGTCGCGAGCCCCTCGTTCACTTCGTAACGCACGGTGTCGGACATGTGCTCAGCATGGCCTAGATCATCGGGCTCCGACAGGGCAGGCGCCCGCCTGTCCCGGCCCCGCGCATGTGACCTGCGTCAAACCCGGGGGTACCGGCGAATGAGCGGAAGCCGGGCGGTACCGCAGGGTGATCGCCACATTGGGTGGTTTTGTGTGCGGTCGAGGAAGAAGAGATGTGGACCGATGTTGGTCATCGGGTCCTGCGATGCGGGATAATGGCGGGGAAGCAATGTGTTCGATGCCGGTGAAACTGTGCCCGCTTACGGGACCCCCGGCGCGATCGGCTGGTTTCAGGAAGGGGAACGAGCATGGCGGCCATGAAGCCGCGGACGGGTGACGGCCCGCTCGAGGTGACCAAAGAGGGGCGGGGCATCGTCATGCGCGTTCCGCTCGAAGGCGGTGGGCGACTCGTCGTCGAGCTGACACCGGATGAGGCAACGGCGCTTGGCGAGGAACTGAAGAAGGTCTGCGGCTGATCAGTCCGCAGGCCGCCGCCCCGGCCGGTACGCGCAGCGCGTACCGGCCGGGGCGGCGGCGTTTCCCGCCCGCGTCGTCTCCCGCTCGCCCGGTCACTCACCGCGTTTGACCGCGCACAGCAGGCCGTCGCCGACCGGCAGCAGCGAGGGCACCAGCACCTTGCTCTCCCGTACCGTGCGCAACAGCTCGCGCAGCCGCAGCACTTCGGGGGAGTGCGCTGTCGGCTCGCCCGTACGGCCCTCGGCGAAGACTCCCGCGAAGCAGATCAGCCCGCCGTCGCGCAGCAGCCGCAACGCTTCGGCGAGATAGTCCAGGCACTCCGTCCGGTCGCCGTCGCAGAAGACCAGGTCGTAGCCGCCGTCCGCGAGCCGGGGCAGCACGTCCAGGGCCCGGCCGGGGATGAACCGCACCCTGTTGCCCCCGTTGCCGATGAACCCGGCGGCCCGGAACGCCTCGCGCGCGAACTGCTGCCGCTCCGGTTCGGTGTCGACCGTGGTGAGTACCCCGTCGGGCCGCATCCCGTGCAGCAGGTGCAGCCCGGAGACGCCGGTGCCGGTGCCGATCTCCGCGACGGCCTTGGCTCCGGCGGCCGCCGCCAGCAGCCGCAGCGCCGCTCCGGTGGCAGGGGAGACCGTGCGCAGCCCGGCGTCCTGGGCCCGGTCGCGGGCCCAGCGCAGTGCTTCGCTCTCGGCGTTCTCGACCAGCTCGGCGCCGTACGCGTCGGCGAACCCCCAGCTCGTCTGCCGGTTGCCGGTAATGGCCCTCTCCTGTCCCCGTCCTCCACGCAATCGTGACTGTATCCGTTGGCCCGGGAACCTGCTGATGGGACCGGGCGTTGAGGAGACAGGGACCGCATGAGAGCGGTCGGCAAAGCCGGGCAATTTTTCTTATCCGGAGCTAACGGGAGATGTGGCTATGGTAGGGGCTCCAGTGGACACCACCAGAGCCGACAGGGGAGGTGCGGCTGCGAGCCGGGACCGCGGCGTCTTCTCAAGATTCCGCAGGTCGACGGCACAGCCGAAATCCGTGACCGACACCGCTGACCAGTCCCGCACCGCCGACTCCGCGACCACGGCGACTTTCGCGACCGATGCGGACGCGCAGGCGTGGACCCCTCCCTCCTGGGAGGAGATCGTCAGCACCCACAGCGCCCGGGTCTACCGGCTCGCCTACCGTCTGACCGGTAACCAGCACGACGCCGAGGACCTCACCCAGGAGGTCTTCGTCCGCGTCTTCCGCTCGCTGTCGACGTACACGCCGGGCACCTTCGAGGGCTGGCTGCACCGCATCACCACGAACCTCTTCCTGGACACGGTCCGGCGCAAGCAGCGCATCCGCTTCGACGCGCTCGCCGACGACGCCGCCGAGCGGCTCCCCAGCCGCGAGCCCACCCCGCAGCAGCACTTCAACGACACCCACTTCGACGCGGACGTCCAGCAGGCCCTGGACACCCTCGCGCCCGAGTTCCGCGCCGCCGTGGTCCTCTGCGACATCGAGGGCCTCTCCTACGAGGAGATCGCCGCCACCCTCGGCGTGAAGCTGGGCACTGTCCGCAGCCGTATCCACCGTGGCCGCTCCCACCTGCGCAAGGCGCTCCAGCACCGCTCGCCCGCCGCCAGGGCCGAGCAGCAGCGCACCCTGAGCGCGGTGGTGCCGACGGCCCGGACGGGCGAGGTGAGCGCCGGGTGACCTCCGCCGAACACCACCTCGGAGACCGCCTCGCCGCCCTTGTGGACGGCGAGCTGGGCCATGACGCGCGCGAGCGGGTCCTCGCCCATCTGGCGACCTGCCAGGGGTGCAAGGCCGAGGCCGATGCGCAGCGCCGGCTCAAGAACGTCTTCGCCGACGCGCCGCCGCCCCCACCGTCGGCCGGGCTCCTCGCCCGGCTGCAAGGGCTGCCCGCCGACAGCGGACTGGGTCCTGCCCCGTTCGACGACATGGACGGCGGCCCCGGCTCGGGAGGTCCCTCGGACGGGGGACCAGCGCGGGGCAGTGCGTTCACCAAGACGGCACTGCCCGGCGGCCGGGACAGCTCCCCCTGGGTGTTCGACCACCTGCCGGGCGGCGGGCGCAGCCCGCTCACCCCGCAGCGCGGCTTCCGGATACATGAGATCCCCCCTCCGGACGGGCCCGAGCAGGCCGCTGAGCGGGCCGTGGACCGCGCCGAGCGGGAGCGCTCCGCCTCCCGCGGCCGGCGGCGCTTCGCCTTCGCCGCCGCGGGCGCCTTCTCGCTCGCAGCCCTCGCCCTCGGTGGCACCTTCGCCTCCGGCGCGGCGAGCAACTCCGGCTCCGGGGGAGGCGGCGACAACCCGTCGGCCAACTCGGTGCGCAGCGCGGGCTCCGGCTCCGGTGCCGCCCGGGACAACAGGCGGCGCGGCGGCGAGCACCGCGGCGGAGCGCAGAGCGGCCGCACCTCGAACTCCGGGCCCACCTTCGCCCCTCTCGCCTCGCACGGCGCGGTGGCACCCAGCAGCCGGCTGACGGCGCCGGTGAGCCTGCTGCGGCGCTCCTCCGCGCCGCTGTCGCTGTTCGAGCGGTCGCACGTCTCGCCCTCCACCAACGCCACCGGCTGGTACGGGCGGGACGGGGCCGAGCGGAGCTTGACCTCGCTGCGGGGTTCGGCGTCGCTGCTGCCCGGTGCCCTGCGGGAGCCCTCGGCCGAGGTGCGGTCGGCTCAGGGCCCGGTCCGGCACGACCCGTCGGTGCTGCGGTCCTTCCCCGGCAGAGCACCGGTGGCCACCGGTTCCCTGACGGCCTCGACACCCGCGGCGGACCCGGCCGGGCAGTGACCCGGGCACTTACGCGGCCCCGGGCGCCGACGGGTTGACGCCCGCTGTGCGGTGCTCCGCGTTCCTGGTTGAATCCTCTCGACAATCTGACGCCCGGCAGGGACCCCAAGGGGCCTCCCGAGCCGTGGGCCGCAGGAGGCAGCCGGGCGAGGCGGACAGTGCGGGTGACCAACTGGAGAGGGCATGGACGAGCCGAAGGCCACCGGGCAGCAGCCGAAGTGGTGGAGCCGCCCACGCTGGGCTCCCGGCGGCCGGCCGACGCCCGGAGCCGAGGCGGGGCCCGCGCAGCCGCAGGCGGCACGGACAGCCACCGGAACGGCACCCGTGGCGGCAGGCGGAACGGCACCCGGAATGCCACTCGGGACGGAGGCCGAGGCGGCTCCCCGGGCGGAGGCCGGTGAGGCGGCGGCTGCGCCGGTTCCCGCCGCCCGTCCTGAGCCGCTGCACGGCGTGGACCCGTACTCGACACCCCCGTACGGGGGACCGGGCCCCTGGGCTCCCGCACCGCCCGTCCAGCGCCCGTCCGCCACCCCGCCCCAGGGCGTAGCCCTCCCACCCGGCAGTGCGACGCCGCCCTACGGCGTGCCCACCGGCGGCCCGGACAGCGCCCCAGGAACGCTCGGCGGCGGTGCCGGTCAGGGCGCCCCCGGCAACGCTCCCGGAGCCCCTCGGAACGCCCCCGGAGCCCCCGGGGCCGCCCCCGGTGGCACTCCGGCCGCTCCGTCGCCCCAGCCGCCCGTCACAGCACTTGACGCCGCCGAGGTCCACGAGGCCCCCCAAGCCCTCCAGGCCCCACGATTCCCCGAGGCCCACCAAGTCCCCCAGGTCTCCGTTCAGCGTTCCCGGCGCAGGTCCCGGATCGTCGTCGGCGGCCTGGTGCTGGCCCTGGTGGCGGGCGGTGCGGGTGGACTCATCGGCGCTTACGTCGAGCGGAACGGCAATGTCAGCGATGTGAAGCTGCCCCAGACCGCCGCCGGACCGGCGGGCGAGGGCGGTGAGCGCCCCGAGGGCAGCATCGCGGGCATCGCCCGCCGGACCCTGCCCGGCGTCGTCACGCTGCACACGCGCGGCGGCGGCGCGGAGGCGACGGGGACCGGTTTCGTGCTGGACCGGCGGGGCCACATCCTGACCAACAACCACGTGGTCGAGTCCGCCGAGGGCCAAGGCGCGGTGCGGGTCACCTTTGACGGCGGCCAGACCGCGACCGGCGAGGTGATCGGCAGTGACAGCGGCTACGACCTGGCCGTGATCAAGGTCTCGCACGTCTCGGGCCTGACCCCGCTGCCGCTGGGCAACTCCGACTCCGTCCGCGTCGGCGACCCGGTCATCGCGTTCGGTGCTCCCTTCGACCTGGACGGCACGGTCACCACCGGCATCGTCAGCGCCAGGGAACGGCCCATCACGGCGGGCGGCGAGGAGCCGGGCAGCGAGCTGAGCTATGTGGACGCGCTCCAGACGGACGCTCCGATAAACCCGGGCAACTCCGGCGGTCCGCTGGTGGACAGCCGGGGCCGGGTCATCGGGGTGAACAGCGCGATCAAGGGCGGGGGCAGCGATTCGGTACTGCCCGACGGCGAGGGCGGTGGCGGCGGCAGCGTCGGTCTGGGCTTCGCCATCCCCGTCAACCAGGCCCGCCGGGTGGCCGAGGAGCTGATCAACGAGGGCCGGGCCACCCACCCGGTGATCGGGATCTCGCTCGACATGGAGTACGAGGGCGAGGGTGCGCGGATCGGCGGTGCCGGCGGCAACGGCGGCAACGGCGAGGCGGTCGTACGGGGCGGACCGGCCGACAAGGCGGGGCTGAAGGAGGGCGACGTGATCACCAAGGTCGGGGACAAGCTGGTGTCCGGCGGCGAGGAGCTGATCGTCCGTATCCGCAGCCACCGTCCCGGCGACAAGCTGAAGCTGACCGTACGCCGGGGCGGCTCCGGGGGCGCGGAGCGGACCGTGCGGGTGACGCTCGGCTCGGCCACCGGCTGACGGCGGGGGAGGGCAGCCGGTGACGGGGCGGGCTCCCGCTCGCGGGCCGCGGGCGGGTACCGTGACATCTGGCTGCAAGAGCCGTGGACGGAGTGAGGGAGCTGCACGGTGTTCTTCGATATAGGACCACTGGAGCTGGTCGCGCTCATCGTGCTCGCAGTGCTGGTGTTCGGCCCCGACAAGCTCCCCAAGGTGATCCAGGACGTCGCCGCGTTCATCCGCAAGGTGCGGCAGTTCTCCGACAGTGCGAAAGAGGACATCAGGAGTGAGCTGGGGCCGGAGTTCAAGGACTTCGAGTTCGAGGACCTGAATCCGAAGACGTTCGCGCGCAAGCATCTGCTCGACAACGACGACCTGGGCATCAAGGAGATCACCAACAGCTTCGACCTGCGCAAGGATCTGGCCGAAGTCACCGACGCGGTCAACGGGACCGACCGCGGGAGCAACGGCACCGGGCACGGGGGCGGCTCCGAAGGGAACGGCGCCGCGGCAGGCAAGAGCATCCAGCCGGCCGGGAAGCAGGGCCCTGACCTGACCAAGCACACCGCCGACGGGGTGAACGGCCGTCCGGTCCAAGGGGATGTGCTGCGCAAGAGTGACCCGCCGCCGTTCGACGCGGACGCCACCTGAGTCCTGGCTGACGGCTCATCAGGCAACGATCGCGTCACCTCGGGCTTCGCCCCACTGGGACATCTACGGCTTTTGCCGTCCATCTCGCCACCCGCACCGCGTCCTGATCCACCGGGCATGACCGACACGGCGGACCGGTGTGGCTATCCTCCCAGTGTCGGGGGTCGCCGTCCGAGGAGCTCGGCTGCCCAGGCAACAGGGCAATGAGGAGGCGTCGCACAGATGGAGACGACGAGTCGGCCAGCCGGTGAAACCGAGCCCGCCGCACAGGGAGTACCCGGCGCGCGGCGGGCGGTGGACGACTATCTGATGGCAGCCTTTCCGTGGTACGGCCTGGACGCGGCCTTCACCGGGCCACGCTGGCTGATGCAGGTGGGCACGGCGGCCGACGGCACGGTCGAGCACGGTTCGACCGGTCACGGCGAGGAGCCCTCCCTCCGTGCCGAGACCTCCTCCGACAACCAGAGTTTCGCCGTCGTCGTCACACTCGCCAGCCGCCCGGTGCGGCGCAGCGCGGACGGCACCGGCACGCTGGAGGCCACCTCCGTCTCCACCGCCGCCTGGCTGGCGGGCTCGGGGCTGCTCTCGTGCAGCTTCCCGATGGAGATGGACCGCAGCCTGCGCCAGGACTGGCTCGACCAGCAGACCAGCGTCGCCTGGGAGCTCGCCGACGACCTGGAAGGCTCCGGCTGGAGCACCCTCTCGCTGCCGGTGGACGGCATCCCCACCGACTTCCACTACCGGGAGTCCGAGTACGGCTGGGTGCTCGCGGGATCGGCCCAGGAGGGCGTCCACCTGGGCGCCTACGGGCGCGGGATGAGCGCCTACGGCCTCGGCTTCGCCGTGGTCAAGGACATCACCGAGTACGAGCAGGGCTGAGCGCCCCGCTGGACGCACACGCGGCCCGCCGCACACGCACGGACCCCCGTACGGAGACGTTCCGTACGGGGGTCCGTGCGCTGTGCTGGGTGCGGCTCAGAACTTGTTGCTCGGGGTGAGCCCCAGCGACATGCCCGAGAGGCCGCGCTGGCGCGAGGAGAGCTTGTCGGCGACTGTGCGCAGCGCCTTGCCCGCGGGGGAGTCCGGGTCGCTGAGGACGACCGGCTTGCCTTCGTCGCCGCCCTCGCGCAGCCGGATGTCGATCGGGATACCGCCCAGCACCGGTACCTCGGCGCCGGTGGTGCGGGTGAGGCCCTCGGCGACCTGCTTGCCGCCGCCGGTGCCGAAGACGTCGACCATCTCGTCGCAGTGCGGGCAGGGCATGCCGGACATGTTCTCGATCACGCCGACGATCTTCTGGTGGGTCTGCACCGCGATGGAGCCCGCACGCTCGGCGACCTCGGCTGCCGCCTGCTGCGGGGTCGTCACGACCAGGATCTCCGCGTTGGGGACCAGCTGGGCGACCGAGATGGCGATGTCACCGGTGCCGGGCGGCAGGTCCAGCAGCAGCACGTCCAGGTCGCCCCAGTAGACGTCGGCGAGGAACTGCTGGAGCGCCCGGTGCAGCATGGGGCCGCGCCAGACGACCGGGGCGTTGCCCGGGGTGAACATCCCGATCGAGATGACCTTCACGCCGTGTGCGGACGGCGGCATGATCATGTCCTCGACCTGGGTCGGGCGCCCGTCCGTGCCCAGCATGCGCGGCACGGAGTGGCCGTAGATGTCGGCGTCCACCACGCCGACCTTCATTCCATCGGCGGCCAGCGCCGCTGCCAGGTTCACGGTCACCGACGACTTGCCGACGCCGCCCTTGCCGGACGCCACGCAGTAGACGCGGGTGAGCGAGCCGGGCTGGGCGAAGGGGATCTCGCGCTCGGCCTTGCCGCCGCGCAGGGACGCGGCCAGCTCACGGCGCTGCTCGTCGCTCATCACGTCCAGCTCGACGCTGACGGAGGTGACCCCGGGCACACGCTGTACGGCCTCGGTCACGTTCGCGGTGATGGTCTCGCGCAGCGGACAGCCGGAGACCGTCAGATAGACCCCGACGTCGACCGCGCCGCCGGGCGCGATGCCGATGGATTTGACCATCCCCAGGTCGGTGATCGGCCGGTGGATCTCCGGGTCGTTCACCGTGGCGAGCGCCGCACGCACCGCGTCTTCGGTGGGGGTGGTTTCCTGGGTCTCGGTAGCCATGAATGCATGGTACGGCCGAGTAGGTGGGCTCTCCTAAGCGGCCGGTCAGCGGTTTTGGTCACTCTCCCGGGACTGGCCCGGCTCCCGGGCCCCCGCGGCCTCGCGGTCGTTCTGCTCCAGCTCTCTGACCAGCTCGGCCAGCTCCGAGCGGATCCAGTCGCGGGTGGCGACCTCGCCCAGGCCCATTCGCAACGCCGCGATCTCCCGGGTGAGGAACTCGGTGTCGGCGATGCTGCGATCGTTGCGCTTGCGGTCCTGTTCCAGATTGACCCGGTCCCGGTCGTCCTGGCGGTTCTGCGCGAGCAGGATGAGCGGCGCCGCGTAGGACGCCTGGAGGGAGAGGGCCAGGGTCAGAAAGATGAACGGGTACTCGTCGAACTTCCAGCCCACCGGCGCGACGATGTTCCAGGCGATCCACACGATGATCACGACCGTCATCCACAGCAGGAAGCGGCCGGTGCCGATGAAGCGGGCGATCCGCTCCGAGAACTGCCCGAACACCTCCGGGTCGTAGGTCGGCAGCAGCGTACGCCGGGGCGTACGCGGTACATCCAGCCGCGGTCCCTCCCGCTCAGCCATCGCCGCTCCCTTGCGCCCTGTGCTCCCCGGGCTCCTCGCCCGCTCCCGGCGGGAAGCCGGGCAGCCCGCTGACGGCCGCCGCCTCGCGCCAGTCCTCCGGCAGCAGGTCGTCCAGTACGTCGTCGACCGTCACGGCGCCCAGCAGATGGCCGCCCTCGTCCACCACGGGCGCCGAGACGATGTTGTAGGCCGCCAGATAGCTCGTCAGCGCCGGCACCGAGGCCGTGGGCGGCAGCGGGCGCAGATCGGTGTCCACGAGGGCGCCCACGAGCGCGAACGGCGGCTCCCGCAGCAGCCGTTGGAAGTGCACGATGCCCAGGTACTTTCCGGTCGGTGTCTCGTCCGGCGGGCGGCACACGTAGACCTGCGCGGCCAGCGGCGCGGACAGATCCTCGTTGCGCACCCGGGCCAGCGCCTCGGCGACGCTCGCGTCCGGACGCAGCACGATCGGTTCGGTCGTCATCAGGCTGCCGGCCGTGCCCTCCTCGTAGCTGAGCAGCCGCCGCACCGGTGCCGCCTCCTGGGGCTGCATCAGATCCAGCAGGCGCTCCTTGTCGGCCTCGGGGAGCTCGCCGAGGAGGTCGGCCGCGTCGTCGGGGTCCATGGCCTCCAGGACGAGCGCGGCGCGCTCGTCGGCGAGCTTGTTGATGATCTCCACCTGGTCGTCGTCCGGCAGCTCCTCCAGTACATCGGCGAGCCGGTCGTCGTGGAGCGCCGCGGCCACCTCGGCCCGGCGCTTCTCCGAGAGGTGGTGCAGCACATTGGCCAGGTCGGCGGGGCGCAGTTGTTCGAAGGTGGCCAGCAGGTTGGCGGTGCCCTGCTCGGGCTCCTCCAGCGAGAAGCCGGTCACCGCCTCCCAGTCGACGGTGAGCGTCTCACCGCGTCTGCCGCGCAGGCCGCCGCCCTTGCGCCCCTTGCGGACGAACAGCCGGTCGATCTCCCAGTCGCGGCGTGCGGGCAGCCGCTGCAGGCCCACGTCGAGCACGGTCACCTCTTCGCCGGTCTCCTTGAGGGTGACCTGGCGGTCCAGCAGTTCGCCGAGGACCAGGCGCTCGTTGGGGCGCTGCTCGAAGCGCCGGATGTTGAGCACCCCGGTGGTGATGACCTGGCCGGACTCCACCCCCGTCACCCGCGTCATCGGAAGGAAGACCCGGCGTCTGCTGACGACCTCCACCACCAGCCCGAGGACGCTGGGCACCCGCCGTCGGCCGCCCAGCAGGGCGACCACGTCGCGGACCCTGCCGAGCTGGTCACCGTTGGGGTCGAAGACGGCGACACCGGCCAGGTGGGAGACGAAGACCCGGGGAGCGCTCGCTGCCATGAGCTGCCTGCCCTCCTCGGCCGTACCGACCGTTCGCCACCACGTCGAGACCCTTTGCGGCCTTACATCACTCTTGCACGTATATGCCGTTTTCAGGCTAGCGTGACCGGCGCCACAGCTGTCGCAGCCGGGTGCTCCGGACGGCTGCCTTCCGGAGGCCCTTCCCGGTCCGGGTAGGGTGCCCTCTGCCGCCGCCGAGCACAGGAGGAACGCCCGTGACTGGACGCGTCCGCGCACCCCGGAGTGCAGCGCTGCTGACTCTCTTCTGCGTCGGAGCGAGCACGGCACTGAGCGGGTGCGGAGGCGGGGGCGGCGACGATCCCGACGCGGGCACCAACGGGGTGGGCAAACTGTCGGCTGCCAAGATCGAGCGGAAGGCGAAGACGGCGGCAGGGCGGGCCAAGGCCGTACGGGTCTCCGGCAACGTCGTCAGCAAGGGCCAGACCTACCGCCTCAAGATGCGGCTGAAGGACAGCGGCGGCATCGGCGAGGTCTCGGCCGAGGGCGGCTCCACCTTCCAGCTCCTGCGCACCGGCCGCGACCTCTACCTCAAGGCCGGCACCGACTTCTGGGCCCGGCAGGAGGGCGGCAAGAAGCCCGGCAAGAGCGACATCGCCGCGGCGGCCAAGCTCAAGGGCAAGTACGTCAAGGTCCCCGAACAGGACCCGGCCTACAAGCAGTTGAGCGTCTTCACCGACATGGACACCCTCCTGGACGGACTGCTGGCCATGCAGGGCAAGCGCGAGACGGGGGAGCGCACCACGGTGGCCGGCACCCGGACGATCCGCATCACGGCGGGCAAGGGCCGCGGCGGCACCATGGACGTCTCCCTGGAGGACACCCCCTTCCCGATCCGGATGCGCCGCGCGGGCGGCGCGGGGACGGTGCGGCTCAGCGACTGGAACGACAGCTTCACCCTGCACGCCCCGAAGAAGGAGGAGACCGTCGACTACGGCAAAAAGATCTCCCCCGACCAACAGAGCGGCTGACCGACACGCGCCCCGCCGGGGGCGCGGGGGCTGTGCCGATATGCGGCTCCGCCGCGTGGGCGCGTTAAGCCACAACAAACCCGCAGCCTGCAAACAATAGCCAGGGGCAGCCCCTGCCCAGCAGCAACGCCCTCAACCGCGACGGCGCCGCCGAAACAGCAGCCGCGGCAACCCCGCGGGCTGGGCCCGCCTCGTCGTGGCGGAAGTCACCACCGGCGGCGCGGCCTGCGAGCCGTGCGGCATCGCGCCGGGCCGCTCCACGGACGCCCCCACCGGCTCCAGCCGCAGCACCCGGCTCTCGCGGGCCCAGCGCTCGGTCATGGTGTCGGCGTCCGGCGCGTTGAGCCGCTTGCCCTTCAGCTCGCCGACGGCCGCCTCCCACTGCGCACCGTGCGGCGGCAGCTCCCGTACCCGCGCCGGCCAGACGACGAGCCGGGCGCCCTTGTCCTTGCCGCGCACGGTGACGGTGGCGCTGCCGCCGTCCGTCAGGTCCAGCCCGGCGAGCGGCTGTTCGAGCGAGCCGTCGCCGACCAGGCACACCGCGCCCTCGTGCCATACGTGCCACAGGGCGCGCGCCGGTCCCTGCGGGCCGCGCACCCACACGAGTCCGGACTTCTTGGCCGTCTCCTCGATCAGCGCGCGGTCCAGATGGCTGTCGGGTGCCGAACGGTTGTCGGGCTGCTGCGGCGTCACGCTCATGGCCGCAGGCTACAGCCAGCCGTTCCGCTTGAAGCCCCGGTGGATGCCGTAGCAGATGGCGACGATCAGCAGCAGTACCGCCGGGTAGCCGTACTTCCAGTCCGTCTCGGGCATGTAGTCGAAGTTCATGCCGTAGATCCCGGCGATCATCGTCGGCACCGCGAAGATGGCGGCCCAGGCAGTGATCTTCCGCATGTCCTCGTTCTGCGCGACCGTCGCCTGGGCGAGGTTCGCCTGCAGGATCGAGTTGAGCAGATCGTCGAAGCCCAGCACCTGCTCGTTGACGCGGGTGAGGTGGTCGGCCACGTCGCGGAAGTACTTCTGGATGTCCGGGTCGATCAGCCGCACCGGCCGCTCGCTGAGCGTCTGCATCGGCCGCATCAGCGGCGAGACGGCACGCTTGAACTCCAGCACCTCGCGCTTGAGCTGGTAGATCCGGCCCGCGTCACCGCCGCGCTTGCCGCTGCCCGAACGGTCGGAGAAGACGTCGATCTCGACCTCGTCGATGTCGTCCTGCACGGCGTCGGCCACCGCCAGATAGCCGTCCACGGTCTGGTCGGCGATGGCGTGCAGCACGGCGGAGGGCCCCTTGCTCAGCAGCTCGGGGTCGTCCTCCAGCCGGTGCCGCAGCGCGCGCAGCGAGCCCTGGCCGCCGTGCCGGACGGTGATGATGTAGTCCCGGCCGGTGAAGCACATCACCTCGCCGGTCTCCACCACCTCGCTGCTGGCGGTCAGTTCGGCGTGCTCCACGTAGTGCACCGTCTTGAAGACGGTGAACAGGCTCTCGTCGTACCGCTCCAGCTTGGGGCGCTGGTGGGCGTGGACCGCGTCCTCGACGGCCAGCGGGTGCAGGCCGTACTCCTGTGCGATCCCGGAGAACTCCTCCTCGGTGGGCTCGTGCAGACCGATCCACACGAACCCGTTCCTGCTCTGCCCTTCGGGCGAGCGCACCTTACGCAGCGCCTCGGCCGGGGTGAGCTGGACGGGGTCCCGGCGGCCGTCCAGGTAGGCGCCGCAGTCCACGACCGCACTGCTGGTACCGGCCGCGCTGACGCGCTCGTAACCGCCGCCGTATCCCGGGCGGTTGTCCCTGCGCAGTGCCGGGCGCACAGCGGCGCGCAGCTCTCGGATCATCGACATGGGGCCCTCCACGGTGCCGTGCCATGCCGCCGCGACAGACCGGGGCGTCGTGCTGCCCGGAACGGGGGCCTACGGGCCACCACCCGGAGGTCCGCAAAGCGGGCACCACACGCAAGCCGTGACGACGGCGAATGCTGACAGACGGAACAATGCGAAACTGCGAAACGCGGACGCTCTTCCGCTGTGCGCACCCCGGGAGAACCGGTGCTCGGTCCTCGGAACAAGTGCGCCCCATGGCCGCGAGGAGATCAGGTCCGAAAGAAGCTCAGGGCTTCAGTGGCGTGGTCGCTGCCGGCAGGAAGAGCGGCTGGTACTGCACGGTCGACTCGGATCCATGTCAGTCCCACCTCCTCCGGCCGGGCCCCTGTGGGGGACGATGTGTACACGCCTTGACCGGCAGCCAACGGTAGCACTGCAACAACGGTCCCCGTGCCCATCGCGCCCGTTCGCGACGGGCCTTTGCCGCCTTCTTACATACCGGTGCCCCGCCGGGACGTGCTCGTACCGCGCTCTATGCTCGCCGGATGAACGACGTCCTGACTCTGGTCGACTCCCGACTGCGCAGGGCGTTCGGCGAACCCGACGCCCGTGCCTCGGTCACCTTTCTGGGTACCGAGCGCATCGAGGTGCTGCGGTTCCTGGACGCCGATGCGGGCACTGTGCGTTACGCCACCCTGGGTATGTCGGCCGCACCGATGACCGATCCGGCGCAGGCGCTCGCCGACCCCGAGGTGGGACCGCGCGCCGAGCTGCTGCTGACCGTACGCGCCGGGACGGCCGACACGGACAAGGTCCTGCGGCCGCTGGCCGTGCTGGCGGCCTCGCCACAGGTGGAGGGCGTCGTGGTCGCCCCGGGCGCCTCTTTGGACACCGGGGAGCCGCTGTGGCCCGGAGCGCCCTTCACCTCCGTGCTGGTGGCCGAACCCGGCGGTCTGGTCGAGGACTTGCCCCTGGAGGCGCCCCGTGACCCGGTCCGCTTCCTGCCGCTGCTGCCCATGACGCCGACGGAGGCCGCGTGGAAGCGCGTCCATGGCGCGGAAGCGCTCCGCCAGCGGTGGCTCAGCCACGAGACGGACCTCCGCGATCCACTGCGCGGGGCGGTTCCGCTGGGGGAATGAGCCATTGGCCGCCCCGTCGGCCGCAGCGCGTGAGCGGGTCAGACCTTCGCGGGCTGCGGTTCCACGGGTGAGGGCAGCAATTCCTCGGCCTGCATCGTCAGGGCTCCGCGCCGCGCTGCGACGACACCGGCGCCCACCAGCGCGGCGAGCGCTGCGACCAGGAACGGCACATGGACGTCCGTCCACTCCTCGATCTTCGGTGCCAGGAACGGCGCGGCGGCGGCCGCGAACCAGCGGACGAAGTTGTAGCCCGCGCTGGCGACCGGGCGGGGCGCGTCCGAGACGCCGAGCGCGAGCTCGGTGTAGACGGTGTTGTTGAGCCCGATGAACGCACCGGAGGCGACGGTGCAGGCGATGGCCGCTGTGTGGTTGCCGTATCCCAGCACCACCAGGTCGACGGCCATCAGGACCAGCGAGGCGCCCAGTACCCGGAGCGACCCGAAGCGCTCCTGGAGCCGCGGCGCGATCAGTACCGAGAAGACCGCCAGCAGTACGCCCCAGGCGAAGAACACCGCACCGGAGCGGTACGGCGACATGTCGAGTACGAACGGGGTGAACGCCAGCACCGTGAAGAAGGCGTAGTTGTAGAAGAACGCCGAGATGGCAGCCGAGGCCAGTCCGCCGTGGCCGAGCGCCTTGACGGGGTCGAGCAGTGAGGTCTTCCGCGCGGGCCTGGGCTGTTCCTTGAGGAACGCCGTGATGGCGAGGAATCCGAGGGCCATCAGCACGGCCGTGCCGAAGAACGGGAAGCGCCAGCTGGCGTCGCCCAGGACGGCTCCCAGCAGTGGCCCGCAGGCCATGCCAAGGCCCAGCGCCGACTCGTACAGCAGGATCGCCGCGGCGCTGCCCCCTGCTGCCGCGCCGACGATCACCGCGAGCGCGGTGGAGACGAACAGGGCGTTGCCCAGGCCCCAGCCGGCACGGAAGCCGACCAGTTCGCCGACGGAGTGCGAAGAGCCGGAGAGCCCGGCGAAGACCACCACCAGCGCAAGTCCCAGCAGCAGCGTCTTGCGGCCGCCGATCCGGCTGGAGACGAAGCCGGTGACCAGCATCGCCACGGCGGTGATCAGGAAGTAGGAGGTGAACAGAAGGGAGACCTGGCTCGGGGTCGCAGCCAGGCCCTTCGCGATGGAGGGGAGGATCGGGTCGACCAGGCCGATGCCCATGAAGGCGACGACGGACGCGCCCGCCGTCGCCCATACGGCCTTCGGCTGGCGAAGGATACTGCCGCCGCCCTCGTCGAACGGATCACCACTCATGCCTGCCGCTCCTTACCGGTTCTCGTCGGGGAGAAATGGTTGGTGTGTGCACACGATAAGTTAGACAGGCTAATTAATGCAAATGACACCTATAGGATCAGCAGGTCATCGCCTCTTTTTCCGAGGCCCTCACGCACTGTGCGGCTCAGGCCCCAGGTCCAGGTGGGTGATCGTCCTTGACGGGAAGGCGACCCGGTAGGACCGTTAGGCCCCATGAGGGGCGAACCCAGTTGCCCGAAGTGCGGTGGCCGGGTCAGGGCGCCCGGACTCTTCGCCGACACCTGGCAGTGCGGCGTGCATGGCGCCGTGCACCCGCTCCAGCCGGTCCTCCCGCCCAGCGTCGAAGCGCTCGCCGTCGTGGTGGGCCGGACGCAGGTGCCTGTATGGATGCCGTGGCCGCTCCCCGTCGGGTGGCTGTTCACCGGCGTCGCCTGCGCGGGGGACGACAGAAGCGGCGGCCGGGCGACCGCTGTGGCCTGCTCGGGGCCCGCACCGCTCGGCGGCCCCGGTGAGCTGCTGCTGATCGCCGAGGAACTGGGGGTCGGACTCGGTGCCCGGTACGCCGGAATCGAGGGCCCTGACCCCGGCCCCGCCATCTGCGCGGGCAAACCACCGCAGGCCAAGCTCCACGCCGCCGGGCACCCCACCCCGCTCTGGCACGTCAGCGGAGCACCCGAGGACCGCGCCGTCTTCGCGGGCGAGGCGTACGGGCTGTGGCTGTGGGCCGTCGTCTGGCCCCAGGAGTCGGGACTGCTGCTCTACGACGAGCTGGTGCTGACCGATCTGCGGGACGCGGGCGCCGAAGTGGAGCTGGTGCCCTGCGGCGCGCTCTCGCCCCGGCTGATCTCCCCCTGACCCGGAAGGGGCGCGGGAAGGGACGCCGGAAGAGGCGCGGGAACACCGGAAGGGATGCCGGACGGTACGGCTATCCTGGTGAGCGCTCGCCATGAGCCCGTCATGTCCCGCCGTCCACCTTTCGGAGTCCGACGAAGTGCGCATCGACCTGCACACCCACTCCACCGCCTCGGACGGCACCGACACCCCCGCCGAGCTGGTGCGCAACGCGGCGGCCGCCGGACTGGACGTGGTGGCGCTCACCGACCACGACACCGTGGCCGGGCACGCCGAGGCCGCCGCCGCGCTGCCCGCCGGACTCACCCTGGTGACCGGCGCCGAGCTCTCCTGCCGGCTGGGAGACATCAGTCTCCATATGCTCGCCTACCTCTTCGACCCGGCCGAGCCCGAGCTGGCGCGCGAACGCGAGCTGGTGCGCGACGACCGGATACCGCGCGCCCGCGCCATGGTCGGCAAGCTGCGCGAGCTGGGGGTGCCCGTCACCTGGGAGCAGGTCCAGCGCATCGCGGGCGACGGCTCGGTCGGCCGTCCGCACATCGCGGCGGCCATGGTCGAGGAAGGCGTCGTCGAGACCGTCTCCGACGCCTTCACGCCGGAGTGGATCGCAGGTGACGGACGGGCCTACGTCAGCAAGCACGAACTGGACCCGTTCGAGGCCGTGCGGCTGATCAAGGGTGCCGGCGGGGTCGCCGTCTTCGCCCATCCGCTGGCCGTCAAGCGCGGCCGGTGTGTCCCGGAGAGCGCCATAGCGGAACTCGCCGCGGCCGGACTCGACGGCATCGAGGCCGACCACGCCGACCACACGCCCGAGACCCGCGAGCGGCTGCACGGGCTCGCCGCCGACCTCGGTCTGCTGGCCACCGGCTCCAGCGACTACCACGGCAGCCGCAAAACCCTCGCACTCGGCGAGTTCACCACCGCGCCCGACGTATACGCCGAGATCGCGGCGCGCGGCTCAGGCGCGACGCCCGTCACCGGCTGAACGGCCGCCCTCCGGCACCCTTCCCGGTGCGCGCCCCCTCGCTGAGGCCGCGCGCCGCTTTCGCGGGCACCGCGCGCGCAGTTGCGCGAGCGCTGTGCGCAGCGCCGAGTCCGCGCCGCCGTGCGCCCGCGCGCCTCAGCCCACTCCTCTTCGGGGGCCGTCCCGGCCCCGCCCTCCGGGGCCGTCCTGGCCCTCCCGTTCCGTTCCGTTCCGTCTCAGCAAGGCACAGGCAACACCGTGTTCGATTTCGCCCTGTTCGGGTCCGTCTTCCTCACCCTCTTCGTCATCATGGACCCGCCCGGTATCACGCCGATCTTCCTCGGGCTCACCTCCGGGCGGCCGGTCAAGGTCCGGCGCAGGATGGCGTGGCAGGCGGCAGCCGTCGCCTTCGGGGTGATCACCCTGTTCGGGATCTGCGGCAAGCAGATCCTCGACTATGTGCACGTCTCCATCCCGGCGCTGATGGTGGCGGGCGGGCTGCTGCTCCTGCTCGTCGCGCTCGACCTGCTGACCGGCAAGTCCGACGAGCCCACCCAGACCAAGGACGTCAACGTGGCGCTCGTACCGCTGGGGATGCCGCTGCTGGCGGGGCCCGGCGCGATCGTCTCCGTCATCCTGGCCGTGCAGCGCGCGGACGGCTGGGGCGGTCAGCTCTCGGTCTGGACGGCGATCGTGGCCATGCACCTGGTGCTTTGGCTGGTGATGCGGTACTCACTGCTGATCATCCGCGTCATCAAGGACGGTGGCGTGGTGCTTGTCACGCGGCTGTCGGGCATGCTGCTGTCGGCCATCGCCGTCCAGCAGATCGCCGGCGGCATCACCCAGTTCATCCAGGGCAAGGGCTGAACGTCAGCCCGGGGAGAGGCCGAGCCAGAAATCCGTGAGGGCGCGCGCGGTCTCCGCCGGCCGCTCGGCGTTGGGGGAGTGGCCCGTGCCGGTGACGACCGTACGGCGGGCGCCGAGTCGCTCGGCCATCCCGTCCAGCAGCGGCACCGGCCAGGCGTCGTCCTCCGCACCGGAGACGACGTGGCACGGCAGCCCCCGTGCGGCCAGTTCGGCCACCCGGTCCCGCTCGGCGAGCAGCTGCTGTCCCGTTGCGGCGAGCTGTTCGGGCACGTTGGCGAGCCATCGGCGGCGCAGGAAGTCCTCCACCGCAGCGGACGCCTCCTCGACCTCACGTCGCGAGTAGGGAGCCTCGCCCGCCGAGCCCACCGACTGGTCGAGCTGCTGCATGACCTCCCAGATCGCCGCCATGCTCATGGTCCGCATCGCGTCCAGCAGCATTCTGACGCGTTGCTGCTGGGAGGGTGAGACTGCGGCAGGTCCGCTGCTCATCAGGGTCAGCGAGGCGAACGGCGCGGCGTCCGTGAGCACAGCGGCACGCGCGACCAGGCCGCCCAGCGAGTGGCCCAGCAGATGCACCGTGCCGGGCCGCTCGGGCTCCAGTACGGTCGCGATCGCGTGCACGTCCCGCGCCAGTTCCCGCTGCGTGTAGGCGGACTCCTCCGGCGGCCCGCCCG
Organism: Streptomyces spirodelae; assembly: GCF_017676385.1. GTDB lineage: Bacteria > Actinomycetota > Actinomycetes > Streptomycetales > Streptomycetaceae > Streptomyces > Streptomyces spirodelae. The sequence goes on along the minus strand of NZ_JAFFZN010000013.1, from coordinate 156,263 downwards.
TCTCGAACTGCCCCCGTCCGTCCACGGCCACGGCTCGGAACCCGGCCCGCGCCAGCGGCACCAGCAGCCCGATGAAGTCCTCCTTGCTGCCGGTGAACCCGGGCAACAGCAGGGCCGTACGACCGGCCCGGCCGCTGCCGCCCGTGTCGTGCACGGCGAACTCCCCACGCGCGGTGGCCATCCGGTACGCGCGCACACCCGGGGGCAGCGCGAGAAAGGGGGGCTTGCTCATGCCAGGACGCTACCCGCCGCGCGCTCCCGACCACCAACGACCCACAAGCGCCCGACGACACCCTGCCCGCACCGGCTGCCAGCCCCTGCGGACCGCAGCCCAGACCACCGGACACTCGGCGGCTGACGGCTGACGGCTGACGGCTGACGGCTGACGGCCCGTGGGGCCTGCGGGGCACGCGGTGGTCGGGCTCGGACAGCGCGTGGCCCGGCGCCCTACGTGGGGTGCCGGGCCACGCGCTGTCGCGTATGGGGTCAGCCCTCCGAGGGCCGCTGTGCTGTGCCGGTGGAACGGCTGCTCGCGGCGCCTGAGCGGGTCCTGCGGCGGCGGGGCTTGCGCGGTGCCTCGTCGGTGGCGACGGCCGCCTGACCCCGCTCGCCGCCCTCCTGGGAGGTGGGGGCCTGCGCCCCGGCCTCGGCCGACGCGGCGCCCGCGCGGGTGCGCCGACGGCGGCGCGGCTTGCGCGCGGTGCCGCCTTCGCCGGCCTCGGCGCCCGGGGCGCCCTCGGCCGTGGCAGCGGCCTGCTCCGCGGCGCTGCCGGCCGGAGCGGCGGACGTGGGATCGGCCCCGGCGGTCTCACCGGCGCGCAGCGCCCCCCGCGTGCGCCGCCGCTGGCGCGGCTTGCGCGCCGGGCGCGTGCGCTCGGCGGACGATGCGGCGGGCTTGCCGTGCGAACGGCCACCGGGCTCGCCGAGGTCCTCGATCTCCTCGGCCGCGAGCCCGGCGCGGGTGCGCTCGGTACGCGGCAGGATGCCCTTGGCCTCCTTGGGGATGCCAAGCACCTCGTACAGGTGCGGCGAGGTGGAGTAGGTCTCCTCCGGGTCGTTGAAGTCCAGCTCCAGCGCCTTGTTGATCAGCTGCCAGCGCGGGATGTCGTCCCAGTCGACCAGCGTGACCGCGATACCCGAGTTGCCCGCGCGGCCGGTGCGGCCGATGCGGTGCAGATAGGTCTTCTCGTCCTCGGGCGTCTGGTAGTTGATCACGTGTGTGACGTTGTCGACATCGATACCGCGCGCGGCGACGTCCGTGCACACCAGCACGTCGACCTTGCCGTTGCGGAACGCGCGCAGCGCCTGCTCGCGGGCGCCCTGGCCCAGGTCGCCGTGGACCGCGCCGGCCGCGAAGCCGCGCCGCGAGAGCTGCTCGGCGACATCGGCCGCCGTGCGCTTCGTACGGCAGAAGACCATCGCCAGGCCCCTGCCCTCGGCCTGGAGGATGCGGGAGACCATCTCCGGCTTGTCCATCGAGTGGGCGCGGAAGACGTGCTGCGTCGTGTTCGCCACAGTCTGGCCCTCGTCGTCCGGTGCCGTGGCGCGGATGTGCGTGGGCTGACTCATGTAGCGACGGGCGAGCGAGATGACCTGGCCGGGCATCGTCGCGGAGAAGAGCATCGTCTGGCGCCGCGTGGGCAGCATCTCGATGATCTTCTCGACGTCGGGCAGGAAGCCCAGGTCGAGCATTTCGTCGGCCTCGTCCAGGACCAGCGTCCTGATCTGCGAGAGCCGCAGCTTCTTCTGGCCGGCCAGGTCCAGCAGCCGCCCGGGCGTGCCGACGACCACGTCGACGCCCTTCTTCAGCGCCTCGACCTGCGGCTCGTAGGCGCGGCCGCCGTAGATCGACAGAACCCGGACATTGCGCACCTTGCCCGCGGTGAGCAGGTCGTTGGTCACCTGCTGGCACAGCTCACGGGTGGGAACGACGACGAGCGCCTGCGGCGCCTCGGTCAGCTCCTCGGGCTTGGCGCGGCCCAGCTCGACGTCTGCGGGGACGGTGACCGACTCCAGCAGCGGCAGCCCGAACCCCAGCGTCTTGCCGGTGCCGGTCTTCGCCTGGCCGATGACGTCGGTGCCGGCGAGGGCGACCGGGAGCGTCATCTCCTGGATCGGAAAGGGGGACGTGATGCCGACGGCTTCGAGTGCCTCGGCGGTCTCGGGGAGAATCCCGAGATCTCTGAACGTAGTGGACAGGATGCTTGCCTCTTCTGTGTGACGCGCGAATGCGGCTACGGCGTCCGGCCGACCCAGCTTCTGGGTGGGCCGACGGAGCGAGGAGAGGATCTACCGCGACCAGGCGGCCGTCGTTGCGGCCCGCCTAGCGGTGCGGGACCACTGTCTCCCGCTCAAGCGCCTCACTCGCGCGAGCGGTCCCTCTCAGCGCGGTCCGCGCGGGGAGCACGGTCCGGCGGAAGGCTGTCGGGTCGGAGCCGATCGGGCCACCGACCGGGCATCCGCATTTCATGCATGCAGCGAGTCCACGCCATCCGGTGGACTCAATATCACTGTACCCCGGATCCGCGCATCTGTACCGGGGCAATTGTTGTGTACGAGCTCACCTGCGGCCTGGTGGGACGACTGAGGCCGGGAGGGGTCCTGTCCGACCTGCGGTTGCGGGCTATCGTGCGAGGTATGGAGACGCCTGACAAGACCGCCGCCGAAGCCCAGTCTTCCGACGACAGCGGGGCCGCCGAGTCCGCCCCTGCCACCTCGATCGCCACCCAGAGCTGGGAGCGCGCTTCGGCGGACCCGACCTACCGTGCCGCGGTCGTCGACCTGCTGGGCGCGCTGGCCTACGGAGAGCTGGCGGCCTTCGAGAGGCTGGCCGAGGACGCCAAGCTGGCGCCCTCCCTCGCGGACAAGGCCGAGCTGGCCTCGATGGCGTCCGCCGAGTTCCACCACTTCGAGAAGCTGCGCGAGCGGCTGGCGCGTATCGACGAGGACCCCACGGCGGCCATGGAGCCGTTCGCCGAGGCGCTGGACGAGTTCCACCGTCTCACCGCGCCGTCCGACTGGCTGGAGGGGCTGATCAAGGCGTACGTAGGTGACTCCATCGCCTCCGACTTCTACCGCGAGGTGGCCGCCAGGCTCGACGCCGACACGCGTGCACTGGTGCTGAGCGTGCTGGACGACACCGGGCACTCCAGTTTCGCGGTGGAGAAGGTGCGCGCCGCCATCGAGGCCGACCCGCGGGTGGGCGGGCGGCTCGCGCTGTGGGCGCGGCGGCTGATGGGAGAGGCGCTCTCCCAGGCCCAGCGGGTGGTGGCCGACCGCGACGCGCTCTCCACGATGCTGGTCGGCGGGGTCGCCGACGGCTTCGACCTCGCGGAGGTCGGCAAGATGTTCTCCAGGATCACCGAGGCCCATACGAAGCGGATGGCCGCCCTCGGTCTCGCTGCCTGAAGGCGACGCCGGCGCCCGCCGGGCCCTGCGCGGCGGGCAGGGCATCCTGGCGCCACTGCCGGCGCCCCGGTGACTCGTCCCGCAGCAGCAGCGAGAGCAGGGCCGTGCTGAAGCCCAGCGCCACGCACCAGGTCGCCACCAGGTGGCCGGGACCGAGCACGGTGTGACAGATCAGTCCGCCGACGAGAGCGGCGACGGGGCCCGTCGCGAGCACCAGCCGCCGGTCGGGAAGCCGCTCGGTCAGGCGCCGGGTCGCGGCGAGCGCGAGGGCGAATCCGAGGGCTGCGGAGCCGAGAGCCTCCCAGATCATGAGGACCTCCTCGGTTGGGGCCGGATGCGGGACCGCGCTCCGGCGGTCCGGGGTCGTCCCCGTCCTCCCCTCGGGTGCGGAAGCTGAAACGGCGGCCGCGGGAGGAATCCCCGCAGCCGCCGTCAGTCGCGTGCACCGGTGCCGCTACCCGCGTACACCTGTGCGTTTCTCGTACGTGTGTGCGTCGTGTTCTCTCGTGCGTGCGCCCGGGTGGCGCCGCCCGGTCAGATCGCGCCGAAGCCCACCCTGCGGCCCGATGCCTCACCGATCTCCACGTAGGCGATGCGGTCCGAGGGGACCAGGATCTTCCGGCCGTGCTCGTCCATGAGGCTGAGCAGCCCGGAGCCCTTCTCCAGTGCCGCCGCGACCGTGCTCTCGACCTCGTCAGGAGTCTGCTTGCTCTCCATGACGATCTCGCGAGGCGCGTGCTGCACGCCGATCTTGACCTCCACGGCTATGTCCCTCCGACGGTCCTGGTATCCCATGGCGGTGCCCGGGATGCGATGCGCGGCCAGCCGCGCCGTACGGAGCAACCCTAGCTCTCAGCAGGGACGCCGAGGGTGCGCGGTCGCACGCCAGCAGCGAACAACCGCGCCCTGCGGGCTGCCGCACCGGTTCGTCACTGCGTCTTCGTCACTGCATCGGGAACCCGGCGATACCGCGCCAGGAGAGCGAGGAGATCAGCTTCGCCGCGGCGTCCCGCGGAATCTGCTGTCCCGCGCCCAGCCAGTAGCGCGCGGTGATCTGGGCCATTCCGCACAGCCCCACGGCCAGCAGCATCGACTGCTCCGACGGCAGCTTTGTGTCCTCCGAGATGACCTCGCTGACGGCCTCTGCGCAGTCCAGGCTCACCTTGTCCACGCGCTCGCGCACTGCGGGCTCGTTGGTCAGGTCGGACTCGAAGACCAGCCGAAAGGCGCCGCCCTCGTTCTCCACGAAGGCGAAATACGCGTCCATGGTCGCCGCCACCCGCTGCTTGTTGTCCGTGGTGGACTCCAAGGCCGTGCGCACGGCCTGCAGCAGCGCCTCGCAGTGCTGGTCCAAAAGCGCGAGGTACAGCTCAAGCTTTCCCGGAAAGTGCTGGTAGAGCACCGGCTTGCTGACTCCGGCGCGGTCGGCGATGTCGTCCATCGCCGCCGCGTGGTAGCCCTGCGCGACGAAGACCTCCTGAGCTGCGCCCAGCAGTTGGTTACGTCGCGCCCGGCGGGGCAGACGCGTGCCACGCGGGCGCGCCTCGGTCTGCTCGATGGCTGTCACGCCGCCTCCCTGAATGATCCTGAGCGCGAGCTGCGCTGCGCCGCCATCGTACTTTTCGGTAACGGAGGTGGTAGCTTCCCGGCCCACCAAATTTCGCTCCGGTGTCCGGTTCCGCTCTCCGTGGAGCCCCGGTCCGATGGCGTTTTGGCGGCACTCGTCCTGATTCCGTACGCGTTATCAGTGCGCTGTCAGCGCGCTCCGCCAACCAGTACTCGATCGGCTCGCTCTAGCGGTAGTCGTCCTCGTTCAGCTCCACCACGCGCGCCTGCTCCGCCGCGTCGGCCGGGTCCACCTCGTAGCTGCGCCCGGTCAGCGGGTCGTCACGCTGCACCAGCAGGTCGGCCTGCTGCTCCGCCGCGTCCGCCTCGGGGGCCTCGGGAGCCCCGTTTCCTTCCGGTTCCTCCTCGTAGGCGTCATAGGCGTCGTAGGCGTCATAGGGGTCGAAGGTCTCCGGATCGGTCGGATTGACAGACATGCCGACTCCCCTTTCCAGGCGGGGCCCGAGAGCAGGGCCCTACTTACGAGACTAGGAGCGGGTGACCCGGGGCGCACGCCCTGATGCCTCCCGCTCCGCACTGCATACTCCACCGCGTACTTCCCGGGGCATCCCGCGGGGTCGCACGGGCACAAGGCCGTGACGACCCCGGCCGCGAGCCCGCGCTCTCCCTGTACACCAGTGTGCTTCTTCTTGTGACGGTGAACACGTGAGGGCGCGCGTGATCGTCTCGTAACATTGCTCCATGTCCTCAACCGAGCAGCCGGGAGCCCCCGCCTCCGCGGCCCGTACCGCTGCCCCGTCCGCCTCTCTCACGCGGTCCCGCGTCGGGCGGCGGGAGACGTTGCGGACGGTCTCTTTGCCGGGACTGACACTCGCCTTGCGAGGCAGGCGCGAGGACTCCGTGGACCCCGCGCAGGACACCCGTCCGCGCGCGCTGTATGTGCACGGGCTGGGCGGCTCCTCCCTCAACTGGTCGGCGCTGATGCACCAGCTGGCCCCTGACGTGCGTGGCGAGGCGATCGACCTGCCCGGCTTCGGTGACTCCCCGCCGCCCGACAGCGGCGACTACTCGGTCTCGGCGCACGCCCGCGCCGTCATCCGCTATCTGGACTCCTGCGGCCACGCACCCGTGCACCTGCTGGGCAACTCCCTGGGCGGCGCCGTGGCCACCCGGGTGGCCGCCGTACGGCCCGACCTCGTACGGACGCTGACGCTCGTCTCGCCCGCGCTGCCCGAGATACCCCCGCAGCGCACCGCCTGGCCGACCGCGATGCTGGCGGTCCCCGGGATCGCCGCGCTGTTCTGCAGGCTGACCAAGGACTGGCCGCCCGAGCGGCGCACGGGCGGCGTGCTCGGGCTCTGCTACGGCGACCCCGCGCGGGTGACGCCCGAGGACTTCGCGGTGGCCGTCGAGGAGTACGCACGCAGGGAGAAGCTGCCGTACTTCTGGGACGCCATGGTCCGCTCGACACGGGGCATCGTCGACGCCTACACACTGGGCGGGCAGCACGCGCTGTGGCGGCAGGCGGAACGGGTGCTGGCGCCCACCCTTCTGGTCTACGGTGGGCGCGACCAGCTGGTCGCCTTCCGTATGGCGCGGCGAGCCTCGGCCGCCTTCCGCGACTCCCGGCTGCTGGCGCTGCCGGACGCGGGCCACGTCGCCATGATGGAGTACCCCGAGATCGTCGCGGGCGCGGTCCGTGAGCTGATCGACGACGCGGAACCGGCGACACGGCGGCTGAACGACTCCTCGGCCGGAGACCGCACGCACGCGGGCCCCGGCAACCCCGAAAGGTGACAAGTGGGACGCCATAGCCGCAAGGGCAAGGCCGGACTCGGGCGCAGAGAGGAACGCGCCCGGATATCGGAGGACCCCGGTCCCGCCACCGCTGCCCGCACCCGCCCCAGGAACGCTCCGCAGGAGCGGGGCGGTACCGGCGTACAGGGATACGGTGTGCCCGCGCAGAGCGGTCCCGGCGGCTCCGCCGGGCCGTCGCCCGCCGCGCCCCCCGGGTACGGCCGTCGTCCGGCGGACCCCGGGCCCCAGCCCACCCCGGCGCACGGCGTTCCCGCGTTCACCGGTGAGCAGCCGACGCGCGGTGACCACCCCCAGCAGCCGGACGCCGTCCCCCGTCCCCGCCAGGCCGGACTCCGCGGCCCCGCAGCAGGTCCCGCGGGCGGTCCCGCGGCCGGACCCGTCGTCGGCCGGCAGCGCCCCGGTGGTCCGCGCCAGGAGTATCTGGACGCTTTCGAAGACGACGTCTTCGCCGCGGGTGCCCCCGGCGCCGTACCGCCCGGCGCCGTACCGCCCGGCAGCGCCCCGGACGGCGCCGCGCGAGCGGCCGGCACCCAACCCCCCGCCGGTGCCCGGCAGGAGCCTGGAGAAGCCCTGGACGGCGGCGCCGTCGGCGGCCCTCCGGACAGTGCCGCGCCCGCCTCCGAGCAGCCTGACCCGGACTCACGCGGGAAGCAGGGCAGCCGGGCCCGCACCGCCACCGGGATCGCCGCCGCCGCCATCACGACCGTGCTGGCGATCGTCGCCGCAGCGCAGGTCGCCGGCGGCGAGCACAGCTCCGGGGACGCGGGCCGGGGGCTGAAGACCGGGAAGCGGACACCGGGTGACGCGGACGACGCCTCCGGCCCCGAGCGCGCCGACCGCGGCAGCCGCCCCGCCCCTGGCGGTGAACACGCGTCCTACGAGACGAAGATGGCCAGCCAGTACCCGCTGGCCGACGACCTGAAGGGCTCGGGCAAGTTCACCCCCGTGCCGGGCCACGAGAAGGGCCCGGGCAAGGGCGAGGTGGTGCGCTACCGGGTGGACATCGAGAGTGGACTGCCGCTGGACGGCGAACTGTTCGCGCAGGCTGTCCACAAGACGCTCAACGACGAGCGCAGTTGGGCGCACGGCGGCAAGCGCAGCTTCGAGCGCGTCTCCTCCGGCAAGGTCAAGTTCGTCATCACCCTGGCCACCCCGGGCACCACCGATGTGTGGTGCGCCAAGTCCGGCCTGGACACCAGTGAGCAGAAGGTGTCCTGCGACTCGGCAGCGACCGAGAGGGTCATGATCAACGCCTGGCGGTGGGCGCGCGGCGCCTCGACCTACGGGCCGGACGAGATGCTCGCCTACCGGCAGATGCTCGTCAACCACGAGGTCGGTCACCGACTCGGGCGCGGGCATGTGGGCTGCCCGGCCGACGGCAAGCCGGCGCCGGTGATGATGCAGCAGACCAAGTACCTGACCACGAACGGCAAGACGTGCCGTATCAACCCCTGGCCGTACCCGCGCGACTAGGGCACGCGTCCCCGGCCGCCGCCCGGCCGGAGGGCAACAACGCGCGACTCGCGCGAAAGTCACGGGTCTTCACCCCTTCCGGTGGCGTGACGGACAACCGTCCAGCACGCGGTGGGGGCGCACACATAGCGTCTGGTGCGTCTTCAACGTTCCGCCGCTGCGCCACGCGATGAGCCGCGTCAGGCGCCCGGCACGCCACGAGAGTGATCGGGGGTGCGCACGTGCGCATCGCACTGCTTACGGAGGGTGGTTACCCCTATGTGAGGGGTGAGTCCGCGCTGTGGTGCGACCGTCTGCTGCGCGGCCTGGACGGCCACGAGTTCGCGGTGTTCGCCCTCAGCCGCAGCGCCCGCCAGGAGGAGACCGGCTGGTGCGAACTGCCCCCCGGCGTGACTCTGGTGCGCACCGCGCCACTGTGGGGGCCCGGGCCCGGAACGCAGGGCGCGCGCGGCCTCGCGGGCGGCGCCTACGGACGACGCGAGAAGCGTCGTTTCCGCGAGCACTTCGCGGCGCTCGCCGAAGCCGTCTGCGCCAACCACGCCGACGCCGACCCCCGCACGGGCCCCCTGGAGCGCACAGGCAGCCCGGGAACTCCCGGCCCCGACGCCGGTGACAGGTCCGACAGGCCCCGCAGGTCCGACCGGACCGACAGGCCCGCCGGTGGTCTCTCGGCACCGGCGGTGGGCGGGGCCCAAGGGGCCCACGGGCCACTCGGGGCGCATGGCGAGGGCCGCGCGCCCGCCGACGGGCAGGCGGACCGTTTCGCCGCGGGCCTGTACGGACTCGCAGAACTGGCCGCCGAGCGCGGCGGACTGGCCACCGCGCTGCGCTCCGAGAGCGCTGTACGCATCCTGGAGTCCGCCTGCCGTGCGCCGGGCGCACTCCCCGCGGCGCACGCCGCGCAGGTACCCGATCTGCTCGCCGTCACCGAGCGCCTGGAACGCGCCCTGCGCCCCCTCTCGCTGGACTGGTACGGGCAGCGCGGCGAGGAGCCGGGGCTGTCGGCGGCCGACCTGTGTCACGCGGTCGGGGCCGGTCCCGCCGCGCTGCCCGGGCTGCTGGCCAAGCGGGCCTTCGGGGTGCCGCTGCTGATCACCGAGTACGGCGTACGGCTGCGCGAGCACTACCTGACGAGCGCCGTCGGCGCCGTCGCGCGCGGAGTCGCGGGCGCCCCCGTACGCGCACTGCTCGCCTCCTTCCAGCGGCGGCTCGCCCGTGAGGCGTACGAACAGGCGGAGCTGATCACCCCGGGGAACTCCCACGCGCGGCGCTGGCAGGTCAGGTGCGGCGCGGACAGCGCACGGCTGCGCACCGTCTACCCGGGCATGGACGCCGCTCCCTTCGACGCCGTGGGCGAGCAGGTCACCGACCTGCCCCCGGCCGACGGCGCACGGCCTGCCGGAGCACCCACGCTGGTATGGGTGGGGACCAGCAGCCCGGCCAAGGATCTGGGCACACTGCTGCATGCCTTCGCCCGGGTGCGCGAAGCGGTGCCCACCGCGCGGCTGCGGATCGTCGAGACAGCGGGCCCCGGCGGGCCGGACGGTACCTACCTGGCGCACTGCCGGGCACTGGCCGAGCGGCTCTTCCCGCCGGGGGCCCGGAAGGCGGAGCGCCCCGTCACCTTCGAGGAGGTCGGCACCCCGGCCGTGCCCACGCCGGCCGACGCCTACGCGCTGGGCGGGGTCGTGGTGCTCTCCAGTGTGGTCGAGGGGTTCCCGGTGTCGCTGGTGGAGGCGATGTTCTGCGGCCGGGCCACGGTCTCCACCGACGTCGGTGCCGCACTCGAAGTCGTCGGAGGCACCGGCCTCCTCGTCCCGCCGCGCGACCCCCGTGCGCTGGCGGAAGCCTGTGCGGACCTGCTGCGTGACCCGGCGCGCGCGGCACGTCTGGGCGCCGCCGCGCGGGCGCGGGCGCTGGAGCTGTTCACGGTGCGGCAGAACGTCGAGTCCTTCCGCGGCATCTACCTGGAACTGATCTCCCGCCACCGGGTCGGCCGGGAGGACACCGTGTGCGAGGACCCCGCAGGAGAGGACGCGGGGCGCCCTTTCGCCCGCCCCGCTGAGGCTCATCTGCCGGGCCGCTGGGCGAGCGGCACGGGGAACGGCTCGACGGGCAGTACCACGAGCAGCGCGGCGAGCAGTGTTGTGTGCGGCGTGACGGCCCATGCGGTGAGCGGTGCGGAGGGCCTTCGTACCGGCAGCCGTTCCGGTGGCCGACCGGGCGGGACGAAGGTGGCGGGAGGCAGCCTGGCGCACGTCCCGAGCTGGGCCAGTGCGGAGCGCGCGGCGCCGGAGGAGACGGCCGCTCGGCGGCTCCCCGCTGAACGGCCCGTCGGGCAGCGGGCGGCCACGGACGAGCGGCCGGTCGCGGAGTGGGCGGCCGTCGGGGCCGAGCCCGGGGAGGCGACGGCGCCGTGACGACACGTCCCGCAGCAGGCGATCCGGTACGCGTACTGCTGCGCAGCCACCGCGCGCTGTGCGAGCGCGCCGTCGACCCGCTGGAGATCGCCGCCGGACTGGAGGCCAGCGGAGTCACGGACCGGACCGCCGCCCGGTGCCGTCACCGGGATGTCTTCTCCCTTGCCGAAGAGATGTACGCGCGCGCCCCGCACCCGGAGGCGCACGCCGGGCCGTTCACGGAAACGTACGCCGGGCCGGTCCCGCACGCGCCCGCCGGACCGCCCGCCGGACCGCCCGCCGGATCGCCTGCCGGTCCGCGCGCCCCGGGGGACACCCGCCGGTCGACGGGTGCCATGGGGGCGGAATGGTCGTCCTACCGGGGCGCGCCGCTCGTCCTCCCTCTGCTGCCCGCCCTCTTGTGCGCGGGAACGCTTGCCTGGCTCGTCCTGTTCGGCGGCAGCCACGCGGCGGTCTGGGCCACCCTGTGCGCGGTGGGTGCGGCGGTCGTGCTGGGCAGCGTCATTGTGGCCGTCCGGCTCGTACCCCGCGTTCCACCCGCTGTCGGCACCGCCGGGTTTCCCACGGGGCTCTTCCTGTGCGCCTGCTGGCTGACCGGATACGCCCTGTACGGGGACCGGCTGCTGGAGGGGCAACTGGGCGGCGGACCCGAGTCCCTCGGCGGCCCCGGCTTTCCGTCGCCCGGTATCCCCTCACCCGGTGTCGCGTTCGGGCTCTCGCTCGCTGTCGCGCCCGCCGTCTGGTGCGCGCGCGGGTTCGCCCTGGCGGCGCGGCGCAGGCTGGCGGGCAGCCGGAGCCTGGAGGAGTTCGCCTCCGGAGTGCGGCCGCTGCTGGCGCTCGCCGTGTGCGCCGTCGCGGTGAGTCTTCCGGCGCTCCAGTGGGCTGCCCACGCCCTCGTCGGCGGTCCGCTCGGCCTGTTCGGCGCCGACGGCGCTCCCGCGGGCGGGGCGGACCCGCTGGCCGGCTGGCAGTCCGCCGCCGCGGGTGCGGCCGCCTGCGGCATGCTGCTGTTCGCCGCGCTCCTGCTGACCGCGCACGGCTTCCGGCACGCCGCCTTCGCCGGGCTCGCCTCCGCCTGCGCGCTGGAGGCCCTGGCGCTGCTCTCGGTACCGGCTGCACGCCTGCCCGGACTCGCGGTGCTGGGCCGCCCCGTCGAGCTCCTGGTCGCACACCACTCAGCCACGGCCCTGCCCGTCGCCGCCTGCGGCTGCGCGGCGCTCGTTCTGCTGGCGTACGCGGCCACTGTGCTGGCCGGCGCCTCGGCACACCACCGGGAGGCGGTGCCCGCATGAGCGCAGCACCGCTCCCGACCCCACGTTCCGGCACGGGCTTACGTACCCGCCCGTGCGACACCGACAAGGAGCAAGCCCTCATGATCCACGCGCTGTTGGCACACCGTGGCACCACCGTGCGACGACCGCACGCCGGCGTGCGAGACCGCCGTATCCCCCTCTCCTGCGGGGAGGCCGCTCGATGAGAGTGCTGCTGCTGGGAGCCAGCGGATACCTGGGCCGTTTTGTCGCCGACCGGCTGCTGGCCGACCCCGCCGTACAGCTCACCGCGCTGGGCCGGAGCGACGAGGCGGACGTCCGTTTCGACCTGTCGACCGGGAGCCCGGGCGCCCTGACCCGTTTTCTGGACGCGGTGCACCCCGGTGTGGTCGTCAACTGCGCCGGGACCACCCGGGGCAACGGGCGCGAGCTGATCCGGCACAACGTGGTCGCCACCGCGGCCGTCTGCGAGTCGCTGCGCCGCAGCGGCTGTGGTGCCCGACTGGTGCACGTGGGGTGCGCCGCCGAGTACGGCCCTTCCCAGGCCGGCTCCTCCACCGGCGAGGACGCGATTCCGCGTCCCGGAGGGCCGTACGGCGTGAGCAAGCTGGCGGGCACCGAGCTGGTTCTCGCCTCCGGGCTGGACGCCGTCGTGCTGCGGGTGTTCTCGCCCATCGGCCCCGGTACCCCGGCGGGCACCCCGCTGGGGCGGGTCGCGGAGGCGATGCGGCGCGCGATGCAGCAGGGCGACAGCGAGCTGAAGCTGGGCGGACTGGGCGTGCAGCGCGACTTCGTGGATGTCCGTGACGTCGCGCGGGCCGTGCACGCCGCATCGCTGTCGGCGGCGCAGGGCATCGTCAACATCGGCACCGGGAGGGCGGTACGGCTGCGCGACGCGGCCTCACTGCTGGCCCGCGTCGCCGGGTACGCGGGGGCGGTCCACGAGCAGGGCGGCGGCCCCGGCGGGCAGGGAACGGCGGACAGCCACCCGGCCGGTCTCATGGGCGGTCCGGGCGGCCCGGGCGGTCCGTCCGGGCCGGGAGGGCATGCCGCTTCCGGTGGCCCTGGCGGTCACGGCGGACTGGCGGGCGGGCTGGGGGCCCATGGCCCTGTGATCCCCGCGCAGACGCACGGCTCGCAGCACGTCGCGGCCCACCACTCCCCGCAGCCGCCGCAGCCTGCCTCGTATCCGTACCCCGACGGCTGCGGGGCCTGGCAGCAGGCGGACGTCCGCACGGCACGCGACCGGCTCGGCTGGCGTCCCAGGATCGGCCTGGAGGAGTCGCTGGCCGACATCTGGATGGAGGCGGCATGCCGTATCTGACGACACCTCCGGGGCGCGCCCGTCCGGCCGGCGACAGCAGCGGGACGGTCAGGCAGCGGCTGGGGATCGGTGTGCCGGGCTGTGCGCACCCGATACTGGCCCCCATGGAGTGGGCGGAGCTCTCCCGCCCCGGCCTCGGTGCCCGTCGTCCCGGAATCGACGGCCGTCCCGACGGCCGCCCCCGGTCCGGTGGCCGCCCGGGGGCCGGTGGTCCGCAACGGTCCAGTGGCCGGCCCGGGGCGGTTCCCGACGCCGGTCCGCTCCATTGGGTCGTACTGGACATCGCGGACGGGCCGGGCGCGCGACCCGACCCGTTCTGCGCTCCTGCGGCGGCCGCGCTGCGGGCCGGGGGCGTTGCCGTACTCGGCCGTCTCGACATGCGAGACGGTGTGCGGACCTTCGGCGAGCTGGTCTCCGAGGCACACCGGTTCCTGGACTGGTACCGGGTCGACGGCTTCTATCTGGCGCACTGCCCCGGCGACCCCTCCCGGCTGCGGCACACCCAGCGCCTCACCGCGACCCTGCGCGCCCTGTGCGGCGGTGCCGACGGCGGGACGAGTGGCCATCTGGTGCTGGCGCACGGCTGCCACCCGCACCCCGACTACGTGCTGTGTGCCGACCAGCTAGTCACCTATGCCGGGAGCTGGGCGGATTACCGCTGGTCGCAGGCCGAGGAGTGGACTGCGGCACATCCGGCCGAGCGCTTCTGCCACCTGGTGCACTCGCTGCCCCGTACGCATCTGGAGGAGGCGCTGCGCATCGCCCGCTGGCAGGGCGCGGGCACCGTCTGCTTCACCGACCGCACGCGGGAGAGGGGGCAGGATCCGTGGGCGGCGTTGCCCGGCTACTGGGACGAGATCGTCTCGTGCCTTGGACCAGGTGTCTCGGAATGAGATAGCGCGTGGCAGTGTTACGGGAGGAACAACCCGCCCCCGGGCGGGTGACTTCCCGCACGTCCCACCGACCATCGGAGTCTCCGTGTCACTGCCACCCCTGGTCGAGCCAGCCGACGAGCTCACCGTCGACGAGGTCCGCAGGTACTCACGTCACCTGATCATCCCGGATGTCGGGATGGAAGGTCAGAAGCGGCTCAAGAACGCGAAGGTCCTCTGTGTGGGCGCGGGCGGCCTCGGTTCGCCCGCCCTGATGTATCTCGCGGCCGCCGGTGTCGGGACGCTCGGCATCATCGAGTTCGACGAGGTCGACGAGTCCAACCTGCAGCGGCAGATCATCCACAGCCAGGCGGACATCGGCAGGTCGAAGGCCGAGTCGGCCAGGGACACGGTGCTGGGGATCAACCCCTACACCCAGGTCAATCTGCACCAGGAGCGGCTCGACTCCTCCAATGTGATGGAGCTGTTCGCGCAGTACGACCTGATCGTGGACGGTACGGACAACTTCGCCACCCGCTACCTGGTCAACGACGCCTGCGTGCTGCTGAACAAGCCGTACGTGTGGGGTTCCATCTACCGCTTCGACGGCCAGGCCAGCGTCTTCTGGAGCGAGCACGGTCCCTGCTACCGCTGCCTGTACCCCGAGCCCCCGCCGCCCGGCATGGTGCCGAGCTGCGCCGAGGGCGGTGTGCTGGGCGTGCTGTGCGCCTCCGTCGGCTCGATCCAGGTGAACGAGGCGATCAAGCTGCTGGCGGGCATCGGTGACCCGCTGGTCGGCCGTCTGATGATCTACGACGCGCTGGAGATGAGCTACCGCCAGGTCAAGGTCCGCAAGGACCCCGACTGCGCGGTCTGCGGCCCGAACGCCACCGTCACCGAGCTCATCGACTACGAGGCGTTCTGCGGTGTCGTCTCCGACGAGGCGCAGGCGGCGGCCGCCGACTCCACCATCACTCCCAAGCAGCTCAAGGAGTGGCTGGACGACGGCGAGAGCGTCGACATCATCGACGTGCGGGAGCCCAACGAGTACGAGATCGTCTCGATCCCCGGCGCCCGGCTGATCCCCAAGAACGAGTTCCTGATGGGCAACGCCCTCCAGGACCTGCCGCAGGACAAGAAGATCGTCTTGCACTGCAAGACGGGTGTCCGCTCCGCGGAAGTTCTGGCCGTGCTGAAGAACGCCGGCTTCTCCGACGCCGTGCACGTCGGCGGCGGCGTCATCGGCTGGGTCAACCAGATCGAACCGGACAAGCCGGTCTACTGACCGGGACACCGTAGGTGGCACGGCCGGCGCAGGGCCGTGCCACCCCGGTCATCTTTCAGCGGCAGCTCTTCCCGTCGCGCGGGACCAGGCCGCGCAGCAGATAGCCGTCGACCACCTTGCGGACGCAGACGTTGCTGCTGTCGTAGGCGCCGTGCCCTTCGCCCTGGTAGGTCACCTCGACCCCCACGCCCTTGCCCAGCTCCTCCTTCATCGCCCGGGTCCCGCCGTACGGGGTGGCCGGGTCCCCGGTGGTGCCGACCAGCAGGATCGGCTCTGAGCCCGTGGCGCGTACCGGAGGCGAGGTCCACCGGCCCCTGGCAGGCCAGTCGTGGCACGACGTCAGCCCCCAGGCGGACGTCGGCCCGAAGACCGGGGACGCCTCGGTGAAGTCGGGCAGCTTGTTCTTGACCTCGCGGGCGCTGTAGCGCTCCTTGTTGTCGGCGCAGCTGATGGCGGCCAGGGACGACTGGAGCGTGCTGTAGGTGCCGTCCTGGCTGCGCCCGTTGAGCGCGTCGGCGAGCAGCAGCAGCGTCGAGCCGTCGCTGTCCACCAGCGCCTCTTCGAGCCCCTGGGTGAGCAGGTCCCAGGTCTCCTTCGAGTAAAGCGCCTGGGCGATCCCTCCCTCGGCCAGCGCCTCGGTCAGTTTGCGCCCGCTGTCGGTCGGCATCGGCTCGGCGTCCAGATCGGCCAGCAGACCGGTGATGCGCTCCTTGCCCTCCTTGGGGTCCTCGCCCAGCGGGCACTGCTCGCCGCTTTCCGCGCAGTGCTCCAGGTAGTTGTCGAGTGCGAGCTGGAAGCCGCGGGTCTGGCTGAGCGAGCCGCGGGCCGGGGTCGAACCGGGGTCGACCACCGCGTCGAAGACGGCACGTCCCACGTGCCGTGGGTACAGATGCGCGTAGACGCCGCCCAGTTCGGTGCCGTAGGAGATGCCGAAGTAGTGCAGTTTCCGGTCGCCGAGCACCTGCCGCATCAGATCCATGTCGCGCGCCGTGTTCTCCGTCGTCAGATGCGGCAGCAGCTTCCCGGCCCGTTTCTGGCAGCCCTTGGCGAAGGATGCCTGACGGCGGAAGAGACGGCGCTCCTCCGCGTCGGTGTCCGGTGTCCAGTCCGCGGCGAAGTAGGCGTCCAGCCGCTCGTCACTCAGACATCTGACTCCCTCGCTGCGGCCCACCCCGCGCGGGTCGAAGCTGACCAGGTCGTAGCGTCCGCGCAGCTTCTCGTACTCCCGGGCGAAGGAGGGGAGGGTGGCCACCCCGGAGCCGCCCGGGCCGCCGAAGTTGAACACCAGGGAGCCGATGCGCTTGCCGCCGCCCTTGCGCTCGGCCGCCCGGATCATCTCGATGCCGATGGTGCGGCCCTCGGGCTTGCTGTAGTCCAGCGGCACCTTCAGCTTCGCGCACTCCCAGCGCGCCCCTCGGGGCAGCGGGCTGGGGGAGCCCGCGTCGGTGCCCTGTGCCGCGTTGGGCACCGGGCAGCGCGACCATTGCGGCTTCTGGCGGGTGAGGGCATCCGGGAGAGCGGGGGAGCTGTCCTGGGACGCGCTGTCGGAGGAGGAACTGGTGGACGGTGACGAGCGGGCGTGGGAGCCGCTGTCCGAGGCGGACGGACTGGTCTCGCTCGTCGGCCGGGTCTCGCTCTTTCCGGTGCTGTCCGAGTCGCCGCTGCCGCAACCGCTCGTCACGGCAGCGGTCACTATCAGCACAGCGGCGAACGCGGCGCCCGGCCGCGGGGAGCGGGAATGGCGCATGGGACGTCCTCCCGACAGACGGTGTGACGTTCATCGTGCGGACGCCGACCGCCCGGGGCGCGCTGTGTGGTGCGTCCGGGTGGTTTCCCGGCGGCGGGGCTCCGCTACAGCGCGCCCTTGCGGGTGAGGTGGGTGAACGACAGCCAGCCGGGGAGCACCGGCATCCACAGCGTCAGCAGCCGGAAGAGCAGCACCGCCGGGGTCGCCACCTCCTTCGGCACCCCGAAGGCGATCAGCGCGGCGATCAGCGCCGCCTCGACTGCGCCGAGCCCGCCCGGGGTCGGCGCGGCGGAGCCGAGCGCGTTCGCCGTCAGGAAGACCACGGCGAGGTTCGCGTAGCTCGTCTCATGGCCGAAGGCCCGTACGCACGCGTCCAGGCACATCACGAACGCCAGCGTCAGCAGCAGCATCCCCAGCAGACCGGTGAGCAGTTTCTGCGGGCGCTGCACCACATCCAGCATCCGCGGCACCACACCCGCGAACAGCGAGCGCACCCGGTTGGAGACGAACCGCCGCAGCGCGGGCACCGCTGTGACGATCAGCACCAGCACGGCCGCGGTCAGCAGTCCGGCGATGACCGCGCGGGAGGGCGAGAGGGTGGGCGTGTGCTCGGTTCCGGTGATGTAGCCGAACAGCATCAGCAGGGTGATGTGGCTGCCGAGTCCGAACAGCTGGGAGGCGCCGACGCTGGCCACCGCGTGCCCGGGGCGCACCCCCGCGCGCTGGAGGAACCGGGCGTTCAGCGCCACACCGCCGACCGCCGCAGGGGCGACGAGTTTCACGAAGGAGCCGGCCACCTGCGCCTGCACCGTCCGCCACCAGGAGACCTTCTCCGGTACGAAGCCCAGCAGCGCCATCGCCGCGAACACATATGTCAGAGCGGAGAAGAGCACCGCGCCGCCGACCCAGGCCCAGTTCGCGCCGAGCACCTTGTCGAGCGGCACCTGGGAGAGCTGGGTGAGCAGGAAGTAGGCGGCCAGAGTGCCCGCGATGAAGCTGACCAGGGTGCGCGGCTTGATGCGCTCCAGCCGTGCGGGCTCTATGGGCGCCTGCGGCCTTATACGCAGCACCTGTTGCCGGATCTGGGCCAGCAGGTCCTCCTCGCGGGCCTCCTCCAGCGCCTCGTCCATCGCCTTCTTCTCGGCGTTCTTCTCCGCGCGCAGCGACTTGCGGTGCGCCCGCCCGCCGGCCGCCGCCTGCTGGGCGGCCTCCTCCTCGCGGGTACGGGTCACCCTGCTCGCACGGGACGCCTCGATGACCGCCTCGCGCTCGCGCTGGGTGCGCTCCTTGGCGAGCCGCCGCAGGGTCGTACGGGTGCTGCGGCTGAGCGCGATGGGCTGGAGCAGTGGCAGGCTGTCCGCGATGGCGTCGGGGCCCAGCACGTCCACGGCCGTCGCCACGGCGCGCTCGGCGCCCACCCGCAGCCCCAGCGTCGTCAGCAGCTGCGCGACGTCCATCCGCAGGATCAGGTCGCCGGCCGCGATCTCGCCGCCCCGCAGATCCGTCAGGTAGACGGCGCCGGAACGGTCCGCCACCAGCGCGTCCCCCACCAGTCTGCGGTGTGCGATACGGCGCGACTGCAGCGCCTTGACCTGCCGCCAGGCCGTGCGCATCAGTTCGTCGGTGATCTCCTCGTCCGGCAGCGCGTCCAGGCTGCGGCCTCCGATGTGCTCGTAGACGAGCATCACGGCGTCCGGGCCGAGCTCCGAGGTGGCGATCAGCCGGGGCGCGTTGGCGCCTGCGGAGATGGCCGCGTAGGCGAGCAGCGCCTCCTGCTCCAGCGCCTGCCGGAGCGACTGGAGGCTGCGGCGCTGGGTGATGCCGCGCAGTGCCAGCCTGCGCCAGACCCGGTAGAAGAAGCCCTGCGCCTGCTGTTCGCGATCGACGACGGTCACATCGAGCGGCGGACCGTCCTCCAGGGTGACGTGGTAGCGGCGCCCCCGGTCGTTGTGGTCCCGCTTGTCGGCCTCGCCGGGGTCCTCCACGCGCAGCGCGCTGACGGGCCTGAAGCCGACCCTGCGCAGCCCCGCCAGCAACGTCTGGCCGGTCGGCCTGACGTTGGGGGTGCCGACCGCGTACAGGGTGCCGTAGGCGACGGTCCAGCCGATCAGGATGGTGACGACGATGGAGAACGCCGTGGTGTACCCCGGCACCAGCACGGCCGTCGCGTTCAGCAGCAGTACGCCCCACAGCACTACGCGCCAGCGCGGGCGGCGTGCCATGCCGACGGCTGTCATATAGGCGATGACCGGCGCCAGATAGCTGTGGACCGGAGTGGTGGCGTCCTGCGGGGTGATGGCCTTGGTCAGCGCGTCCCGGATCGAGTCGGGCGCCGCCTGGGCGACCCACAGGTCGACGGCGAGGGAGGCGCCGTGTGCCAGGACGGCGGCCAGCACGCCGTCGGCGATCCGCAGTCCGTCCCGTTTGATCAGGCGTTCGATCGCGAAGGCGACGGGGACGAGCAGTACGGCGATGCTGGAGGCCAGCCCGGTCAGGCTGATCAGCAGATCGGGGGCTTCCGCCGTCCCCTTGTCGATGTCCTGTTCGAGTCCGGCGGTGGTGCCGTGCGCGAAGTTGGCGATGGTGAGCACCAGCGCGATGCCCAGCAGCCCGAGCGCCAGCCGCAACAGGTCGGAGGGGCGGTGCACACGTGCAGAGAGCAGCGGTTCGTCGCTCTCGATCTCGATTCGTTCCCCCTCGGCGACGGCCTCCGGCTGCTCGTCGGAGGCTTCCTCGTCCGGGCGCCCGGCGGAGGGTTCCTCCCCGCCCGGGTTCCCCCGATCAGGGTTCCCCTCACCGGGTTCTCCCTCACCCCTGTCCCCGTCGGAGGAGCGGGCAGCACCGCCGGCGGCGGGTGCGCCCCCCTGGTGGGGCTCGTCACCGTGCCGCTGTCCCGCCGCTGCTGTCTCGTCCTGGTCCCGTATCACTCGTCACCGCCCGGAAGATGGTGGCACGAGGGGAGGGCGGCCCGGAGCACGAGGGTGCATTCCGGGGGGCGTGGGGACGAATCGGCAGCCGATCGGTACCGCATGCGGACGGCCGTTCGATGCCGTCCGGGGGCCGTGTGGCACCGCTGTCGGTGGCGTACGGCAGCATGGCCCGCATGCCTGGAAACGTGCCGACTCCCCCAGCCATCGGCCGGGGGGACCCCCTGCCCGAATACGCCGAGCGCGTGCTGGAGGTCGCGGAGCTGATTCCGGCCGGCCGGGTGATGACCTACGGGGACATCGCCGAATGGCTGGAGGAGGGCGGCCCCCGCCAGGTGGGCAGGGTCATGGCGCTGTACGGGGGCGCTGTCCCCTGGTGGCGCGTGGTGCGGGCCGACGGCGTACCGCTGCCGGGGCAGGAGCGCGAGGCCCTGGCGCACTACCACGCCGAGGGCACCCCGTTGCGCGAGCCCACCGCTGCCTCCCGCCACCAGGGGCACACTCCGCGTATCGACATACGCCGGGCCCGCTGGGACGGGAAGGACGGGTGATCCCGCGCTGCGGCTCGTCACAGTTCCCAGCTTCCGCCATGCCCACAGGCCCCATGCGCTGGAGAGTCCGTACGGAGTACAGCAGCCGTACGGGGTACAGGAGCGATGCGCTGCGACACATGTGTCCGCTGGCGTAGCGTCTGTACAGCTCCGCACAGACCTCCCCCTAGGCGATCCACGTGAGTCCCTCCCTTACTGCCGACGCGCATCAGCGGTCCCGTCTGCCCGGTACGTACCGGCTGGTGCGCACCGTGGCGGAGCCGGTCGATCTCCCTGCCTCTGACGCGGAGCAGCGCGCTGTGGTTGACCACCGCGGCGGCCCGCTTCTCGTCCTGGCGGGTCCGGGCGCGGGGAAGACGACCACCCTGGTCGAGGCCGCCGCGGCCAGGGTGCGGGAGGGCGTGGACCCCGAGCGCATCCTGGTGCTGACCTTCAGCCGAAAGGCGGCCGTCGACCTGCGCGACCGGATGACGGACCGGCTCGCCCAGGAGGTGCCCTCCGCCCGGCTGCCCCGGCAGGCGGCCCGCTCGGGCGCCGTCGGCGCTCCACGCGCCCCGCAGGCGACGACGTTCCACTCCTACTGCTATGCACTGGTGCGCGCGCACCAGGACGCCGACCTGTTCGCCGAACCGCTGCGCCTGCTGACCGGCCCCGAACAGGACCTGCACATCCGCGAACTGCTCGAAGGACAGCTCGCCCTGGAGCGCCGGGGGCGCGCGACGGTGCGCTGGCCCGACGAACTGCGCGCCTGCCTGACGACGCGGGGCTTCGCCGACGAGGTCAGGGCCGTGCTCGCGCGCAGCCGGGAGCTGGGTCTGGGGCCCGCCGCGCTCGACGCCTTCGCCCGCCGTGCCGGCCGCCCCGACTGGAGCGCCGCCGCCGGGTTCTTCGCCGAGTACCTGGACGTCCTGGACATGCAGGGCGTCCTCGACTACGCCGAGCTGGTGCACCGTGCCGTCCTGCTCACCGAGCGCGAGGAGGTCGCAGCCCGGCTGCACGGGGCCTACGACGCGGTCTACGTCGACGAGTTCCAGGACACCGACCCTTCCCAGGTGCGGCTGCTGCGCGCGCTGGCGGGCGGAGGGGCACGCACCCTGGTGGCGTTCGGCGATCCCGACCAGTCGATCTACGCGTTCCGGGGCGCCGACCTGAACGGCATCCTCGACTTCCCCCACACCTTCCGGCAGCGCTCCGGCGATCCTGCCTCCGTCCGGGTGCTGCGCACCGCCCGGAGGTCCGGCCCCGGGCTGCTGGCCGCCACCCGCGAACTGGCGGCCCGGATGCCGCTCACCCGGCTCCCCGCCGAGGCCGTCCGCGCCCACCGCGCACCCCGCCCCGCCGGTCCGGTATCGGCACCCGCACCCGCACCGGCGCCGGACCGGCAGGGCGGCAGCGGCCCGGAAGGCGGCCGCGTCGAGGTGTTCACCTACCCGACAGCCGGTGCCGAACTGGACAACATCGCCGACCTGCTGCGCCGGGCCCACCTCGAAGACGGCCTGCCCTGGGGCGAGATGGCAGTGCTGGTGCGGGCGGGCGGCCGCTCCCTGCCCGTCGTACGCCGCGCCCTCATCTCGGCAGGCGTGCCCGTCGACGTGGACGGCGACGACGTGCCGCTGCGCCAGGAGGCCGCGGTCGCCCCGCTGCTGACGGCGCTGCGGGTGGCGGCGACGGGTGCGCTGGAGGAGCAGGAGCACGTGGTGCTCGGCACCGAGACCGCGCTGACGCTGCTGACCTCGCCGCTCGGCGGAATGGACGCTGCCGATCTGCGCCGCCTGGGCCGTGCGCTGCGCGAGGAGGAGCGGGCCGCGGGGGCCAAGGTGCCGCGCCCTTCCGACGTACTGCTGGCCGAAGCCCTCGCCGAGCCCGAGCGGCTGGTCGCGCACACACCGCACTCGGACGCCACCGCCGCACCGCCCGCGGGGCGGGCGGTCGAGGGCGCCCACAGCCTCGGACTGCTGTTGCGCAAGACCCGCGAGCTGCTCGCCGGGGGCGGAACCGCCGAAGAGGCCCTGTGGGAGCTGTGGAGCGGCACCAGCTGGCCCGACCGGCTGGAACGGGCCGCGCGCCGGGGCGGCCCCGGCGGCCGCAACGCCGACCGCGACCTGGACGCCGTATGCACCCTGTTCGCCGTCGCGGCGCGTGCGGAGGAGCGCGGCGGCGGCCGGGGAGCGCTCAACTTCCTGGAAGAGCTGGAAGCCCAGGACATCGCAGCCGACACCCTCGTCCAACGCGCGGTGCGCCCGGACGCCGTACGGCTGATGACAGCGCACCGCGCCAAGGGGCGGGAGTGGCGGCTGGTCGTGGTCGCGGGAGTGCAGGAGGGCCTGTGGCCCGATCTGCGGCGGCGCGGCTCGCTCCTGGAGGCGGACCGCATCGGCCGGGACGGCATCGCCGAGCCGCTGCCGCCGGGGGCGCTGCTGGCCGAGGAACGCAGGCTGTTCTACGTCGCGGTGACCCGCGCCAAGGAGCGCCTGGTGGTGACGGCGGTGCGCGCCCAGGCCGAGGACGGCGACCAACCCTCGCGGTTCCTGGCCGAGCTCGGCGTCGAGCCGCAGCCGGTCGGCAGCCGCCCCCGCCGCCCCCTGTCGGTGCCCGCGCTGGTCGCCGAACTGCGGGCCACCACCGTCGACCCCGCGGCCTCTCCGTCGCTGCGGGACGCGGCCGCGCGGCGGCTGGCCAGGCTCGCGGCCGAGCGCGACGAGGAGGGCCATCCCCTCGTTCCCGCCGCGCACCCGCAGCGCTGGTGGGGGCTGGCCGAACAGACCCGCTCCAGCGTGCCGCTGCGCGAACGGGAGGCACCCGTCGCGCTGTCCGGCAGCGCGCTGGAGCAGTTGGCGCGCACCTGCTCCCTGCAGTGGTTCCTGGCCCGCGAGGTCAAGGCCGACGAGCCCGCCACGGCGGCGCAGGGCTTCGGCAACGCGCTGCACGTACTGGCCGACGAGGTGGCCTCCGGCAGCAGTCCGGGGGACCTCTCGGTGCTCATGGAGCGGCTGGACGCGGTCTGGGACGGGCTCGCCTTCGACGCGCCGTGGAAGTCCCGGCAGGAGAAGGAGAGCGCGCGTGCCGCGCTGGAGCGCTTCTTGCGCTGGCACGTCATGGAGCGCGGGGAGGGCCGCGAGCTGGCCGGCAGCGAGCACGGTTTCGACGTCACGCTGCGGGCCGGTGAGCACGCCGTCCGCATCCGGGGCAGCATGGACCGGGTCGAGCGTGATGCCCACGGGCGCGCCTACGTGGTCGACTTCAAGACAGGCCGCACCCGCCCCACGGGACCCGAGGTCGAGCGCCACCCCCAGCTCGCCGTCTACCAGCTCGCCGTACGGGAGGGCGCGGCCGACGCGCTGTTCGACGGGGCCCGCCCGGAGCCGGGCGGGGCCGAACTGGTGCACCTGCGGCTCGGCGCCGCGAAACGGGACGGCGGAGACACGCTGCCAGTCGTCCAGCGGCAGGAGGCGGCAGCGGAGTCCGTGGACGTCACAGGCGTCACAGGCGTCACGGACGGCTCGGGCAGCGACTGGGTGGGCGAACTGCTGGCCACAGCGGCGGCACGGGTCCTGGACGAACGCTTCACCCCGTCGCCGGGCCAGCACTGCACGCACTGTGCTTTCCGCGCGGCCTGCTCGGCGCGCCCGGAGGGCCGGCAGATCGTCGAGTGAGCCCCGGAGGGCCACCCGGAGGGGAAGCGCGGGGCCGGCCGGCCAGGTGGCCGCTATCCCCGGCCGCGCGGTGATCTGTCAGCCGCGAACGCTAGCGTCTTACGAGTGCCCGCACCGCTCACCCACCCCGGACAGCTCGCCGAGCTGCTGGGTATCCCGTTCACCCCGGAGCAGACGGCCTGCATCACAGCGCCGCCCGCTCCCCAGGTGATCGTGGCCGGGGCGGGCTCGGGGAAGACCACCGTCATGGCTGCCCGCGTGGTGTGGCTGGTGGGCACCGGACAGGTCGCACCCGACCGCGTCCTGGGGCTGACGTTCACCAACAAGGCGGCCGGCGAGCTGTCCGAAAGGGTGCGCAAGGCGCTGCACAGCGCCGGGGTGACCGACCCGGACCCGATGGTGCCCGAGAGCGTGCCCGGCCTCCCCGGTGTCCCCGACGGGGGTGAGCCGGGAGAGCCGCAGATCTCCACATACCATGCCTTCGCCGGGCGGCTGCTGACCGAGCACGGGCTGCGCCTCGGCATCGAGCCGACCGTACGGCTGCTGGCGGACGCCACCCGCTTCCAGCTCGCCGCCGGGGTGCTGCGCGCGGCCCAGGGCCCGTACCAGGCACTCACCAAGTCGGTGCCGGCGCTCGTGGAGGACCTGCTGGCGCTCGACGCCGAGCTGTCCGAACACCTCGTCGCCCCCGAACAGCTCCGCGAGTACAACGCCGAACTCCTCGCGAGTCTGGAGGGCGCCCGGCTGACCAACGACAAGCTCCGCAAAGTACCCCAGACCACCCTGGCTCGGGCGGAACTACTCGGCCTGGTCGAGGAGTACCGGGCCCGCAAACAGGCGCAGGAGCGGATCGATTTCGGCGACCAGATCGCACTGGCCGCGCGGCTCGCCGAGATGCCGGAGGTGGGCCGGGCGCTGCGGGAGCAGTTCTCCGTCGTCCTGCTGGACGAGTACCAGGACACCTCCGTGGCACAGCGCGTGCTGCTGGCCGGACTGTTCGGACAGGGCACCGGCCACCCCGTCACCGCGGTCGGCGATCCCTGCCAGGCCATCTACGGCTGGCGCGGCGCCTCCGTCGCCAACCTCGACGACTTTCCGCACCACTTCCCGAACGCCGACGGCACCCCGGCCCGCCGCCAGTCACTGAGCGAGAACCGGCGCAGCGGCGGCCGCCTGCTGCACCTCGCCAACGGCCTGGCCGCACCACTGCGGGAGCGCCACGAGGGCGTCGAGGCGCTGCGTGCCGCACCCGGCGCCGAACGGGAGGGACGGGTGCGGGCAGCGCTCCTGGAGACCCAGTCCCAGGAAATCGCCTGGCTGGCCGGCTCCCTCGCACACCTGGTGCGCACCGGCACCCCGCCCGGCGAGATCGCCGTACTGTGCCGCAGTGCCACCGACTTCGCCGAGATCCAGGGCGCACTGGTGGAGCGCGACCTGCCCGTCGAGGTCGTCGGCCTGTCGGGACTGCTGCACCTGCCGGAGATCGCCGACCTGGTCGCCGTCTGCGAAGTGCTCCAGGACCCCACAGCCAACGCCGCACTCGTCCGGCTGCTGACCGGGCCGCGCTGGCGGATCGGGCCGCGCGACCTGGCGCTGCTGGGACGTCGCGCCGCGCTGCTGGTCGCACACCAGCGGGGCCGTGCGGAAGACGATCCGGACGAGCGGCTGGCCGCGGCTGTCGAGGGCGCGGACCCGACCGAAGTGCGCTCCCTCGCCGACGCACTGGACACCTTCCTCGAGGCCGACGGCTACGACGACGACCTGCCCTTCTCCGCCGAGGCCCGGGTGCGCTTCGCACGGCTCGCCGCCGAACTGCGCGACCTGCGGCGCTCGCTGGCCGATCCGCTGATGGACGTGCTGCACCGGGTGCTGACCGCCACCGGGCTGGAGGTGGAGCTCGCAGCCTCCCCGCACGCGGTGGCCGCCCGGCGGCGCGAGACGCTCGGCCAGTTCCTCGACATCGCCGCGGGTTTCGCCTCGCTGGACGGTGAGGCCACCCTGCTGGCCTTCCTGGCGTTCTTGCGCACCGCCATGCAGTACGAGAAGGGGCTGGACAGCTCGCTGCCGGGCGGCGAGAACACCATCAAGGTGCTCACCGCGCACAAGTCCAAGGGCCTGGAGTGGGACGTGGTGGCGGTGCCCGGCCTGGTCGCCAGACAGTTCCCCAGCGAGCAGGCACGCGAGACCTGGCTCACCCAGCCCAAGGTGCTGCCGTACGCGCTGCGCGGCGACGCCGAGACGCTTCCGCCCCGCCCCGAGTGGAACGCGAAGGGCCTCAAGGAGCACGAGAACGCGCTCCGTGCGCATCAGGCGACGGAGGAGCTGAGACTCGGCTACGTCACCTTCACCCGGCCCCGCAGCCTGCTGCTGGGCTCTGGCCACTGGTGGGGCCCTTCGCAGAAGCGCCCGCGTGGCCCTTCCGCCTTCCTTGAAGCCCTGCGCGACCACTGCGAGGCCGACCCGGCACACGGCGAGATCGAGCACTGGGCGGAGCCGCCGGAGGAGGGCGCGGCCAACCCCGCCCTCGAGGAGCCCGCCGAGGAGCGAGTCTGGCCGCTGCCCCTGGACGAGGACGCGCTGGCGCGCCGCCGTGCGGCGGCGCGGCGGGTGCTCTCGTACCTGGAGGCGGCCGGGGACGGTACGGCGGCAGCGGATGTGGAAACGGATGCGGAAACGGACTCGGGTACGGAAACGTACGCGGACGCGGAAACGCACCCGGCCCCGGAAACGCACTCGGACGCGGTGGCCGAAGAACTCACTCCGGAGGAGGCCCGGCTGGTAGCCGCCTGGGACCGCGACCTCGAGGCGCTCACCGGCGAACTGCGCCGCTCCCGTGCCGCCGTACGGGACGTGCCGCTGCCACGCACGCTGAGCGCCTCCCAGGTGCTGCGTCTGGCCGCCGACCCGGAGGGCTTCGCCCGCGAGCTGGCCCGTCCCATGCCGCGCCCCCCGCAGCCCGCGGCAGCGCGCAGGGGCACCCGGTTCCACGCCTGGGTCGAGTCCCGTTTCGAGGAGCTGCCCCTGCCCCTGCTCGGCCCCGACGAGCTGCCCGGCGCGGACGGCGAGGGGCCCTACGGCAGCGAGCCGCCGCACATCGCCGACGAGAGGGATCTGGCGGCCCTCAAGGAGGCATTCGAGCGCACCCCGTACGCACAGCGCACGCCCTACCGCGTCGAGGCGCCCTTCCAGCTCGTCCTCGCAGGACGAGTCGTACGCGGCCGGATCGACGCCGTCTACCGCGACCGTGCGGCGGACGGGAGTGTGACGTTCGACATCCTCGACTGGAAGACCGGCCGTGGCCGGAACGCCGACCCGCTGCAACTCGCCGTCTACCGGCTCGCCTGGGCCGAGCAGGAGGGCGTTCCGCTGTCCTCGGTCGGCGCCGCGTTCCTGTATGTACGCAGTGGCGAGCTGGTGCGGCCCGAGGAACTGCCGGACCGCGCCGGACTGGAGCGACTGCTGCGGGGAGAGCCACCGCAGGACGATCCCGGCCCGTGGGATCGAGGAAGCCCTCCGGCCGAGGGGTGAGCCCCCGTGGCCCGTTAGGCTCGATGGCATGAGCACCACCCCCGCTCCCCCGGACAGCGCTGTCCGGACCTTCATCCAGGACCAGCGTTCCGCCTTCCTCGCCGAGCTGACCGCCTGGCTGCGCATCCCCTCCGTCTCGGTCGATCCCGGGCGCGCGGACGATGTCCGGCGCAGCGCCGACTGGCTCGCGGCAGCCCTGCGCCGTACGGGCTTCCCCGTCGTGGAGGTCTGGGAGACGGAGGGCGCACCCGCCGTCTTCGCCGAGTGGCCCTCCGACGACCCCTCGGCACCGACCGTCCTGGTCTACGGCCACCACGACGTCCAGCCCGCCGTGCGCGCCGACGGCTGGCACAGCGAGCCCTTCGAGCCCGAGGAACGGAACGGCCGTCTCTACGCCCGTGGCGCCGCCGACGACAAGGGACAGGTGCTCTTCCACACCCTGGGGCTGCGCGCGCATCTGGCGGCCACCGGGCGTACCGCACCGGCTGTCGGCGTCAAACTGCTGATCGAGGGCGAGGAGGAGGCCGGCTCCCCGAACTTCCCCGCGCTGCTGCGCACCCACGCCCGGCGCCTCGCCTGCGACGCTGTCGTCGTCTCCGACACCGGCATGTGGGATGAGAACACCCCGACCGTCTGCACCGGTATGCGGGGGCTCACCGACTGCCAGATCGACCTGTACGGGCCCGGTCAGGACATCCACTCCGGCTCCTTCGGCGGCGGCGTGCCCAATCCGGCCACCGAGGCCGCCCGGCTCGCGGCGGCACTGCACGACGAGGACCGCCGGGTGGCCCTGCCCGGCTTCTACGACGGGGTCGTGGAGCTCACGGAGGAGGAACGCACCCTCTTCGCCGAACTTCCGTTCGATGAGGAGTCCTGGCTGCGCACGGCCCACTCGCGGGCCACCCTCGGCGAGCGCGGCTACACCACGCTGGAGCGCGTATGGGCCCGCCCCACAGCCGAGGTGAACGGCATCAGCGGTGGCTACCAGGGCCCCGGCGGCAAGACCATCGTGCCCTCGCACGCCGAGCTCAAGCTCTCCTTCCGCACCGTCGCCGGACAGGACGAGGGGAAGATCCAGCAGTCCCTCCGCGAGTGGGTGGCGGCCAGGCTCCCCGCGGGCATCCAGCACGAGATCACCTTCTGGGGCGCCACCCGCCCCTGCCTCACCCCGCTCGACCACCCCGCACTGCGCTCCCTCACCCGCGCCATGGGGCGGGCCTTCGGCAGGCCCGTCCGCTTCACCCGGGAGGGCGGCTCGGGTCCCGCCGCCGACCTGCGGGACGCCCTCGAAGTGCCCGTGCTCTTCCTCGGAATCTCGGTCCCTTCCGACGGCTGGCACGCGCCCGACGAGAAGATCGAACTCCATCTGCTGTTCAAGGGCGCCGAGACGGCCGCGTACCTGTGGGACGACCTCGCGGCACACTGGAGCGGCTGACCCGTGCGGCGCACCGGTCCGCCGTCCGCCCGCTCCGAGTCGGCCGTCCGCCCTTCCACCGATCCCGGAACGTCCACCGATTCACGAACGCTCGCCAACCGCCCTCCGACCCGGCCACCGGGCGGGGAGCCCCGACACAGGGGGAGTAGGAAGCAGAAGTGACCATCCCGACCTCGACCGACCGATCCACCGGAGAGCCCGCAGGGGACAGCGGCGCACCCGAGGCCGCGACCGGCGGCGCGTACACCGGCGCCACCGCGGCGTCCGCGGCCGACGCGCAGCCCATCACCCTCACCTCGACCGGGGGCATCGACCGCGCATCGCACCACCGGCTGGACGAGGCGTGGCTGGCGGCCGCCTGGAGCCACCCGTCCACACGCGTCTTTGTCGTCTCCGGAGGACAGGCCCTGATCGAGGACAAGGAGGACGGCACGACCGAGCTCGTGACGATGCCCTCCTTCGACGCGCCCTTCACCGAGGCGCACCGCTACTTCCTGGGCATCGACGGGGATGGCGTGCGCTACTTCGCGCTCCAGAAGGACTCGCTGCCCGGCAGGATGGACGACGCCGCCCGCCCCGCCGGACTGCGCGAGGCGGGACCCCTGCTCGGCGACCGGGACAGTGAACTGATGGTGCATGCCATCGGCCTGGAGAACTGGCAGCGCACCCACCGCTTCTGCTCCCGCTGCGGCGAGCGGACCGTCATCGCGGCGGCCGGGCACATCCGCCGCTGCCCGGCCTGCGGCGCCGAGCACTACCCGCGTACCGATCCCGCGGTCATCATGCTCGTCACCGACGACCAGGACCGCGCGCTGCTCGGCCGCCAGGTGCACTGGCCCCGGGGCAGGTTCTCCACACTCGCCGGCTTCGTCGAGCCCGGCGAGTCCATCGAGGCCGCCGTGCGCCGCGAGGTCGCCGAGGAGGCGGGGGTGGCCGTGGGCCCCGTCAGCTACGTCGCGAGCCAGCCCTGGCCCTTCCCCTCCAGCCTGATGCTGGGTTTCATGGCCCGGGCGACCTCTCCCGAGATCAAGGTCGACGGGGACGAGATCGAGGAGGCCCGCTGGTTCTCCCGCGACGACCTGCGGGCCGCGATCGAATCCGGCGAGGTGCTGGCACCCGCCGGAATCTCGATCGCGGCCCGCTTGGTCGAACGCTGGTACGGAAAGCCGCTGCCCCAGCCGCGCCGCCACGACTGACGCGGCCGGACCGGCGAGGGGCCGGCCGCGGGGCCGGAGGCGTCAGGCGCCGACCTTCTCCTTGACCTGTGCCAGGGAGGGGTTGGTCAGCGTCGAGCGGGGAACAGGACGGTGTGCACTGTCTGTAGACTTCCCTCTTACCTTGTGGCGGCCGGGGAGGGCCGCCCATGTCTTGGGGAAGGGCAGGGTGAACGACAAGCCCAGGGCTCTTGGTGTGGTCCGTCTGTCTGTAGGCAACGAGAACCAGACCGGCGAGGAAACGCAGCGGACCCGCATCAGCAAGCGGGCCGACGCCGAGGAAATGGAGCTGGTCGACTTTGCCGTCGACATCGACGTGTCGGCGTCCATCTCGCCGTGGGTGCGCCCGTCCCTGGGGGACTGGCTCAACAACAAGATGGACCAGTTTGACCACATCATCATCCTGAAGATCGACCGCATCGCGCGGTCGGTCCGTCACCTCTCGGACATCATCGAGTGGTGCGAGGCGAACGGTAAGGGCCTCATCTCCTGCGAGGAGGGATTCGACCTCTCGAAGCCGTGGGGCAAGACCATCGCCAAGATCCTGGCCGTGGTCGCAGAGGCGGAATTGGACGCCATCAAGGCCCGTAGCAAGGCTTCCCGAGAGGCCATGCGGAAGACCGGCCGCTGGCCGGGGGGCCTTGTCCCGTTCGGACGCAGAGCGGTGAAGGGCGACGCAGGCTTCACCCTGGAACTCGACCCCGAGTACGGCCCGACGCTGATCGAGATGATCCGGCGCTTCATCGAGACGCCGAGCTTCTCGGCCGTCGCCGCCTGGCTGAACGAGCACGGCGTGCCCACGGCTCAGGACATCGCTCGCACCCGCGCGGCGGCAGGCGAGAGCACGACTCGGTTGGCGGACCCGAAGCCTCGGGGCGCCAGTTGGACGCCGACCACAGTGCAAGCCGTACTGGCCAGCCGCTCCCTGCTCGGGGAGTACGTACGCGCCAATGGCGCCGCGGTCCGCAACGACGACGGCACACCTGTCATGCGGTCTGATCCGGTACTGAACGAAGAGGAGTGGGCGAAGCTGTCGGACGCCGTAGCCTCGGTCAAGTACAAGAAGCAGAAGGGCTCTACGTCGCCGACGGTGGGCGTGACGTTCTGCATGCTGTGCGGCAGCTCCCTCTACTTCGTGAAGGGCGACCCCGCCAAGGGCAAGCGAGAGCGGTACCGCTGTCATGGCAACA
Organism: Streptomyces spirodelae; assembly: GCF_017676385.1. Taxonomy (GTDB): domain Bacteria; phylum Actinomycetota; class Actinomycetes; order Streptomycetales; family Streptomycetaceae; genus Streptomyces; species Streptomyces spirodelae. The sequence goes on along the minus strand of NZ_JAFFZN010000013.1, from coordinate 124,581 downwards.
AGAGCAAGGGCATCCCGGCGTGCCCGAAGCAGAGGTTCTGGGCAGAGGACTTGTACCCCTGGATGGAGTCGGCCCTGTTGGGGGAGATTGGCCACCTGGAACGGATGGAGTCGAAGACGACCATCGACGACAGTCGTGCGGCGAAGCTCGCCGTCATCGACGGCAAGATGAACCAGCTCCTGAAGGAACTCCAACAGGACGAAATCAGTGCCGTTGCATACGCCTCACAAGTCGCCAGCCTCGCCCAGGACCGAGAGAAGGTCACCAACCAGGACGGACCGAAGCCGGTGACCGTGTGGACGGGCACGGGAGAGAGCTACGCGGAGTGGTGGGAGCGGTCGAGTGTCGACGAGCGCCGGGAGTTCCTGAAGAAAAACCAGGTGAGGGTGCACTTCCGGCCCGATGTCCTTGCCATCGATCCGGGCGACCTCATCGAGAACATTCGGCAGCAGGGTGTCTCATGGTGGGAGACCCCCTCCAAGGCTTCTCAGGTGCTCGCACCGACCACACCGGTCTCGCTGTCCGGAAAACGGTACGAGAAGCCCGTGACGCTTACGGGCGCTGAGTGGGAGATCGTCAGCCGCTGGGAGGACTACGAAGCGGAACGTGCGGCCAGCCGAGTTCCGGCGCCCCCCGCCCGGGGCGAGATCGTGATGTCGAGGAACTTCTATCGATGCTTCGGGAGCCCACGGCGGCGACAGCCTGACGATCACTCTCCGCTGAGCCGGCCGTCCACCGACCGTCGTCGGCCCACCGTTCACGACCCCGTCAGCCCGTCGAGGCTGGTGGGGTCTTCATCTCAGGGGAGCAGGCGGCGCCCCCTCCAACGCGGCCTCGAAGTGTTCATCCCTGAGCGCGTCCTCACCGTGCTCGGCGGTGAACGCGCGCACTCGGTCGAGGGGTGAGACAGGCGGGGGCGGGCTCCTGGCTGATCCTGAAGCCGAGGATCTGCGCACAGAACGCTCCGCCGACGTGTTGCGGGTTGCCCATCGATCGCCCTGAACAACGAACGTTCCCCGCTCCGTGCGGTACACGTTAGGGCAGTCGTCTTCACTGCACTCGCCGTTCCCGTTGCCGTTAAGCCGAGTCAGCTCTTCGCGTGCCATGCGAACCCCCCCTGCCCGTGGCCCCCGTTGGGGCCGTCAGACACGACCGTACGAGCGTCATGCTCGGCCGTTCATGCACGCTTGTGGGTATGCACGTTGTTGCATGAAGTGCTCCGGCGAGAGCGCGTTGTAAGGTTGTGCGGCGGCCGGTGTTGACGGCGCGTGACCGGCGTGCGACGGCTCGCCGCCGGCTTCCCCTACATACAGAGCGGCCCCCTCCGGTGACCATGACCAGAGGGGGCCGCAGCGCTGGGGAGAGTCAGGCCGCGAGAGCCTGCTTCACCTGGGCGAGGCTCGGGTTCGTCATCACGACCTCGTCACCACCCATGGAGGGAACTACCCGAACAGTGGGCACCGTCTGGTTGCCGCCGTTGGCCTTCTCGACGAAGGCTGCCGACTCGGGGTCCTGCTCGATGTTGATCTCGGTGTACATGATGCCCTCGCGGTCCATCTGGCCCTTGAGCCGACGGCAGTAGCCGCACCAGGTGGTGCTGTACATCGTCACAGTGCCCGCCATCTTCTTCACTGCTCCTTCGTCTCGTTCGGTGCCTCAAGTGAACGCGCGGGACCCCGGAGGCATTCCCCCTGGGGGTAGGGGGCGCGGCAGGGAGAGTTGTACGACCAATGGGGCCGGGCTGTGGACAGCCGTGCCGCGGCTCCCGGCGGGGCTGGCAGCATGGCGGGGTGACAGCAGCAACGGACTCCACTCTCTTCCCGCAGGTTCCCGGCTCTCCCGACGTGGTGCTCGAAGGGCTCGACCCGGAGCAGCGCGAGGTGGCAACGGCCCTGCACGGTCCGGTGTGCGTGCTTGCCGGAGCGGGCACCGGCAAGACGAGAGCCATCACCCACCGCATCGCCTACGGCGTCCGTGCCGGCATCCTGCCGCCCGCAGCGGTGCTGGCCGTCACCTTCACCCAGCGCGCCGCCGGGGAGATGCGTGGCAGGCTGCGCCAGCTCGGCGCCCAGGGCGTCCAGGCCCGCACCTTCCACTCCGCCGCGCTGCGCCAGCTCCAGTTCTTCTGGCCCCGCGCCATCGGGGGTGAGGTGCCGCCCCTGGTCGAGCGCAAGGCCGCGCTCGTGGGCGAGGCTGCCGCCCGCTGCCGGATCCGGCTCGACCGCACCGAGCTGCGGGACGTCACCAGCGAGATCGAGTGGTCCAAGGTCACCCAGACCGCGGCCGAGGACTATCCGGCCGCCGCCGCGAAGGCAGGCCGCGCAGCGCCCCGCGATCCGGCCGAGCTCGGCCGGATCTATGACCTCTACGAACAGCTCAAAAGCGAGCGCTCCCTGATCGACTTCGAGGATGTGCTGCTGCTGACCGTCGGCATCCTCCAGGACCGCCCGGACATCGCCGAGACGGTACGCGGCCGGTACCAGCACTTCGTGGTCGACGAGTACCAGGACGTCAGCCCTCTCCAGCAGCGGCTGCTCGAACTGTGGGTGGGGGAGCGGGAGAACCTGTGCGTCGTAGGGGACGCCAGCCAGACCATCTACTCCTTCACCGGCGCCACCGCCGACCACCTCCTCGACTTCCGCACCCGCCACCCGGGCGCCACGGTCGTGAAGCTGGTCCGCGACTACCGCTCCACCCCCCAGGTGGTCCACTTCGCCAACGCGCTGCTCGCCCACGCCCGTGGCCGCGCCGCCGAACACCGCTTGGAACTCGTCTCCCAGCGCGAGCCCGGCCCCGAGCCGGTCTGTGCCGAGTTCGCCGACGAACCGGGCGAGGCCGAGGGAGTGGCCCGGCGGGTGCGGGACCTGATCGCCTCCGGCGTGCCCGCAGACGAGATCGCCGTTCTCTACCGGATCAACGCCCAGTCCGAGGTCTATGAACAAGCCCTCGCAGATCTGGGAATCCCCTGCCAGCTCCGCGGGGCCGAGCGGTTCTTCGAACGGCCAGAGGTGCGCGAGGCGTTCGTGGTGCTGCGCGGAGCGGCGCGCGCGGGCGGCAACGACGCTCTGCTGGACGACGCGGCGGACCTGCCGTCCCAGGTGCGCGCCGTCCTCGGCACCAAGGGCTGGACCCCGCAGGCCCCCGCCGGATCGGGAGCCGTGCGAGACCGCTGGGAGTCACTGGCGGCACTGGTGCGGCTGTCCGTGGACTTCGCCGCCGCCCACCCCGAAGCGACCCTCTCCGATCTGGTCGCCGAGCTCGACGAACGGGCCAGAGCCCAGCACGCCCCCAGCGTCGAAGGGGTCACCCTCGCCTCGCTGCACTCGGCCAAGGGTCTGGAGTGGGACGCGGTCTTCGTGGTGGGCCTCACCGACGGCATGCTGCCGATCGCCTACGCCAAGACCGATGAGCAGATAGAAGAGGAGCGCCGGCTGCTGTACGTGGGCATCACCCGCGCCCGTCGCATCCTGACCCTCTCCTGGTCCCTCGCCCGCTCCCCGGGCGGCCGCCCCAGCAGACAGCCCAGCCGTTTCCTCAAGGGCCTGCGCCCCGGAACGGGCGGCGGCGTTCCCCGCTATGGCCCCGCGGTGGCCGGCGGCAGCGTCATCCAGGGCGATGTCGAGCGCGGTCGGTCCGCGGGGCGCGGGCGCGTACGCAGGGCCCTGGCGCGCTGCCGGGTGTGCGGCCGCTCGCTGACCGACCCCGGCGAGGTGAAGCTGTTGCGCTGCGAGGACTGCCCCTCCGAGCTCGATGAGGTGCTGTACGAGCGGCTGCACCAGTGGCGCGCGCGGCAGGCCGCCCTGCTGGGACAGCCTGACTACTGCGTCTTCACCGACAAGACCCTCCTCGCCATCGCCGAGGCCGTCCCCGGCGACGAGGCTGCGCTCTCCCGGATCTCCGGAGTGCGCAGCCGGAAGCTCCAGCAGTTCGGAGCCGATGTGCTCGCCCTGTGCGCGGGGGAGGAGCTCCACGCCGACCCCGAGCAGGACGCCCGGGAGGAGGGAACCGGGCGCTGAGACCCCAACCGCCGGGCGGGGCTGTGACCTGGGGCCGAGGCGGCCTCGTCCTCTGTCACAGAAGCTGTGACAGAAAGCCGCGAAAAATAGTTTGCGCGCGCCGTACAGAGCCTCATAGCCTTCCGGACATGGAGAGGGCGGGCCTTTTCGCTCCCCCTCTTCCATGCTGTACTTAGTCCTGAAGATTTCCGGACCGGCCTGACGGCGGGTCCCCGAGACGCCGAGAGGAGGCGAGACCAGTGGCCACGATCATTACGCAGCTGAAAATGACCGATCACTCGGTCATTCGCGCCTGCCTGCTCGGCTCCCGTCTCCACGGCACCGGTCTGTCCGGTGTCGCCCGGGGCGGCAATGAGCGACCGACCAAGGCACCCGAGGTAGCAGCACAGGCACAGGCAGTGGCCTTTGCCAGCAGCTCCGCGGCCAACGGTGCCGGCGAAGGACGCCAGAAGACGCAGCGCTACACCATGTGGGCCTTCCGTGGCCTCCGACCCTGGAGAGATCCAGCCTGATCGGCGAATCAGGTCGGCACCTTCCAGGGCCGCGGAACCCACATCGGGATCCGCGGCCCTTCTGTTTGCCCCGACCGGCCACCAGCCGGCCCGACATGACAACAGACACACAACAGACAGGAAGAACCGAAGTGCACACCGAGACGCACCCCGACACGTTGCGCCCCGCGCCTTCTCTGCCGCCTGATCTCACCACGGAGGACTCCTTGACTGCCCCGCAGATCACCCTCACCGAGCTCGACGACGCCATCGAGCGGCTCGGCGTCGATGTTCCCTGCCGCTCCTACGACCCGGAGGTCTTCTTCGCCGAGTCCCCCGCGGACGTCGAGTACGCGAAGTCCCTCTGCCAGACCTGCCCGCTGCGTGAGGCATGCCTCGCCGGTGCCAAGGACCGCCGCGAGCCCTGGGGCGTCTGGGGCGGCGAGCTGTTCGTGCAGGGCGTCGTCGTTCCGCGGAAGCGTCCGCGTGGCCGTCCGCGCAAGAACCCGGTGACGGCATGAGCTCCCGTCGCCATGGATCGCCCGCCCGCCGCAAGGCGGTTGCCGGAACGATCGACAGCCCGTCGGCGCGCGACCCGCGCACGCGCCACCTCACGAAGCAGGACCCGACGATGACACCCGTCCACGAGACCACCGCACGCACCCACTCCGACGCGACAGTCGTCCGTCAGAACAGGACCCGAGACATGCAACTCATGCCAGAAAGTCTGGCTCGAGCACAGATACAGGACAGGCTGCAAGAGGCCGAGTCGGAACGGAGGGCGCTGCGGCTGATGACCGCGCGCCGGCTCCAGCGGCGGGCCGAACGCGCCACCCTCCGCGCGCGTCGTGCCCTCGCGATGGCCGTGATGCAGTGACTGTGCAGTGACCTGAAGGCGACAGAGCCGGGGCAACCGCCCCGGCTCTGCTGCGTTCCGACGCCTACCCCGCCGAGAGGCGCTGCCATTGCTCTGCCGAGAGCCAGGGCTGCTGAACCACCGCGTGCGGATGTGCGGACGGTGCGGCTTGTGCGCGCGTCACAGCGCGAGCTCTGTCGGCTCGTCCTGTTCCGGTTCCTGCTTGGCAGCGGCAGCGGCGAATCCGGGAACCCAGGTCTCCATGTCCTCGCGCATCCGCACCGTCGCCCCGAGCTGGCACAGCACGCCGATGGTGCTCAGCGTCACCCGGTGGATCAGCAGATACGACGGAGGCAGATTGAGCTGCCGCCCCAACTGGTGCCCGGGGGAGCGGGGGTCGGCCACCCGCGCTGCCTGCCCGCGCATCCACTCCCTGCTGAAGGTGAACTTCTCGACACAGGCGGGCTCCACGATCGGCAGCAGGTACTCCCGCACCGCCTCGGGCTCCAGCTCTATGCGGTCCTTGACGAAGCCCTCGTCGCGCAGCAGCTCGTAGGCGGTCTCCGCGTCCCCGTCCAACGTCAGCCGCAGCACCTCGCCGATGACCGGTGGCAGCCCCCCGGGAAGCCGGTCCACCGTGCCGAAGTCCAGCACGCCCAGGCGCCACTCGGCCGGATCGGTGCTCTCCCCGGTCACCAGCCGGAAGTTGCCGGGGTGCGGGTCCGCGTGCAGCAGCCCGGTGCGCACCGTTCCGGAGAACAGGAAGCGGCTGAGCAGCTGTCCCGCACGGTCCCGCTCCTCCTGGCTGCCGTCGGCTATCACCTGCGAGAGGGGTATGCCCTCCAGCCACTCGGTCACCAGGACCCGGTCCGTCTGGTGCACCACATGGGGCACCACCACGTCCCCGTCTTCCGTGAACTCCTCCGCGTAGGTCTGCTGGGCTTCCGCCTCCAGGCTGTAGTCCAGCTCCTCGGTGATCCGGTCGTGCAGTTCGGTGATGAGCGGTTTGATGTCCATCCCCGGTATCAGCGGCCCCAGCAGCCGGGCGAATCTGCCCAGTTGAGTGAGGTCGGAGACCAGGGCCTCGCCCGCTCCGGGGTACTGCACCTTCACCGCGACCTCCCGCCCGTCGTGCCAGACGGCGCGGTGGACCTGGCCTATGGAGGCCGCAGCGGCGGGCTTGTCGTCGAAGTGGGAGAAGCACTCCTGCCACTCCTCGCCCAGCTCCTCTTCCAGCACCCCGTGGACGGTGCCGGCGGGCATCGGGGGAGCGGCTTCCTGAAGCCGGGTCAGAGTGGCGCGGTAGGGGCCGGCCAGCTCGTCGGGAAGGGCGGACTCGAAGACCGAGAGCGCCTGCCCGAACTTCATCGCACCCCCCTTCAACTCGCCCAGCACCTTGAACAGCTGCTCGGCGGTGCGCTGTTGCAGCTCCTGGCCGACAAGATCCGCGGAGATGCCCCCGATGCGCTTGCCCAGCCCCCAGGCGGAGCGGCCCGCGAAGCCCAGCGGCAGGGCGGCCAGTTTGGCCGTGCGCGTCACCGCCTTGCGGGGAAGATCAGACATGCGTCCCTCCAACTCCCTGACAGCTCAACCGAGACAGCACCGAGGACGTCGGCCACCTGGTCATTGTCGCCTGCTTTCGGTCGCGTGTGAGTCCGCGGGTGCACCGGTCACCGAAGCGGCACCGCACGGACACTCCGGGTGTGTGGCGAACTGTTCGGTGTCGGGCAGCAGGTGGGGCAGCGCGAACCGCAGCCGGTAACCCACCGCGCAGGCGCCGTCCCCGTCCAGGTAGCTCAGCGCGTAGGAGGCCACGGCGCCCGCCACCACCGTGGCCAGCGCGGTGTCACAGGCGGGAACCCCCGTACGCCGCCTGCTCGCCGTGCGCCACTGCCCCACCAGCATCGGCCAGCTCGGCTCCCGTGCGGCCCGGGTGCGCGCCAGGCACTGGGCGCACGGTGAGGTGCCGGGCAGCACCAGCGGCCCCACCACCCCGGTGGCCTCCACCACGCCGCCGTACAGATGCGGGGTGCCGACGCTCATGAACCGTTCGGCGGCCTCCGGGTCCGGCGCGTAGGCGTCCAGCCCGTCGCGCGGCGTGACGACCACCAGGGCGACCTCGGACCGTGCGCGGCTCCGCCAGGGGCGGGACCTGCGCACCACGCCGCGCGCCGCCACATCGCGGCGGGTGCCCACCTGCTCGGGCGGCACCCCGCCCGGCGCGGTGTCCCACTCCTCGACCACGCCGCCGTCCACCACGTCCACCTGACCCACCCCGGCGGCGGTCAGCGTCGCTGCCACGGTGGTGCCCACCCGGCCGAGCCCGCGGACCTGGACCCGCGCGGCCCGCCGGGCCGCCAGTCTGCGCACTCCGCCGCCCGGTTCCCGGTGCACCACCGACAGCGACGCCAGATCGGGCCGCAGCCGGTCCGTGACGGCGGCTGCGGCTTCGCGGTCGGCCGTCGCGTCGTCCAGCACCCCGGCCGCGGTGAGCCGCTCGGTCAGCTCGGCCGGGGTCCGGGGCGCCAGCCCCAGCCGGTCGGCCTCCTGTTGCAGCCGCTCCATGCTGCGGGTGCCGTCCATCAGCTCGATGAAGGCCGCTGTGGCGTCGCTCACGGGCCCGAGCAGCACCGCGTGTGCGGGCGCCATGCCGCACTGCACCGTCTGCCTGTCCCGCCAGCCCCTGCGCAGCGCGGGCTTGATCATCGGGTGCATGTCCCCCCTGACATGCCGGGGTCGGCCCGGCTCGGCTCGGCTGTCGATCACTGCCGACAGCATGCCGTCATCGGCCGATTTCGCGGAGTGAGTTATCCACAGGCACCGGCATTAGTCATACAAGCGAGAGGCGCTCGTCTCGGGTGTGCCACGGCTGTTGTCGCGTTTCCCCCTCGAACAACTCTGGAGGCGGGACTTCCGCCGTCGGCAGCGGGTAACGTCTTGGCGTGTCCGCCGAGCCGCTGAAGAGTGCCAGTCAGAGCGCGGTCGAGGTGCGCCGCAGTACGCGCCGACGCCGCACGGTCTCCGCCTACCGGGAGGGTGACCGCACCGTCGTATTGCTTCCGGCGCGGATGTCGGCGGACGAGGAGGCCCGCTGGGTCGGTGTGATGCTCGACAAGCTCGCCGCCCAGGAGAGTCGGCGCATGCTCGACGACAGCGATCTGGCCCAGCGTGCGGCGCGGCTGTCCGAGCAGTATCTCGACGGGCACGCGCGGCCCGCCTCGGTCCGCTGGGTGACCAACCAGAACACCCGCTGGGGCTCCTGCACCCCCGCCGAGGGCAGCATCCGGCTCTCCCACCGGCTGCAGGGGATGCCCGAGTACGTCATCGACTACGTACTGCTGCACGAGCTGTCGCATCTGCTCGTACCCGGCCACGGGCCGCGGTTCTGGCGGCTGCTGCAGGCGTATCCGCGCACGGAACGGGCCCGGGGCTATCTGGAAGGCGTCGCGGCAGCCGAGCGGCTGCCGCACCAGCCCGTCAGGGGAGAGGGTCGGGACGAGAGCTGACAGCGACGGCCGCGGCCGCCAGCCGGGCCAGCCGCACCACGGACTCGTCCGCCACCCCGGCCACCTCCTCGAAGCCGAACCAGCGCAGATCCAGCGACTCATCGCTGATCGTCTCGACGGCTCCCTCAGGAGCGAGAGCCGCGTACTGGACGTCCAGATGCCAGGCGCAGGGCGTGCGGTGCCTGTCGAGTCGCAGGGGGCCGCCGGGCAGCAGCGTCAGCCCACAGATCCCCGACTCCTCCGTTGCCTCCCGCAGCGCCGCACCGGCCAGAGTGATGTCCTCCGGCTCGCAGTGGCCGCCCATCTGGAGCCACATGCCCAGCTTGCGGTGGAGCGTCAGCAGCACGCGGTCCCCGCGCGGGTCGACCACCAGCGCACTGGCAGTGATGTGCCCCGCGGCGCACGCCTTCCACATCCCGTCCGGCTGCTCGGCGACATGCCGCAGATACTCCTGCCGCAGCCGCTCCTGTGCCGGGTCGCCGTCCTGGCTGCGCCACTGCTCCAGTACGGCCTCCGCGTCGGCGCGGAGGCCGCCCGGTGCAGCGCTCACCGCTCGCCTTCGCCGTTGCCGCCGTCGGCGTCGTCCTTGCCGCCCTCGGCCTTCTCCTCGCTGCTGTCGGACCGCCCTTCGGCGCGTCCCTCGTCGGAGGGCTCGCCCTCGGAACGGTCACCCTTGGCGCGGTCACCGGCCGAACCCGCCGCCGCGTCGCCCAGCATCCGGTCGAGCTCGGAGAAGTCCGGGTGCTCGTGGTGGACGAAGGCGTCCGGGTCGTCCAGGTCGGCCGCGGTGGGCAGCATGTCGGGGTGCTCCCACAGGGCGTCCCTGCCCTCGGCGCCGCGAGCGTCGGCCAGCGACGCCCACAGCCGGGACGCGTCGCGCAGCCGCCGGGGGCGCAGCTCGAGGCCGATCAGTGTGGAGAAGGTCTGCTCGGCGGGGCCGCCGGAGGCCCGCCGCCTGCGCAGCGTCTCGCGCAGCGCGGAGGCGGACGGCAGGTGCGGCTCGGCCGCGGCGTGCACCACCGCGTCGACCCAGCCCTCGACCAGTGCCAGCGCGGTCTCCAGCCGGGCCAGTGCCGCCTTCTGCTCCGGGGTGTCCTCCGGCTGGAACATGCCCTGCTGAAGGGCTTCCTGCAGCTCCTCGGGACGCTGCGGGTCGATCTGGCCGACCACGTCCTCGAGTTTCGCGGTGTCCACCTTGATGCCCCGCGCATACCCCTCGACGGCGCCGAAGAGGTGCGAGCGCAGCCACGGGACGTGTGCGAACAGCCGCTGGTGCGCGGCCTCCCGCAGCGCCAGGTAGAGGCGGACCTCCTCCTGGGGAATGCCCAGACCGTTGCCCAGTGCCTCGATGTTGACCGGCAGCAGCGCCGCCTTGTTGGCCGGTCCCAGCGGGAGCCCGATGTCCGTCGAGCCGACGACCTCGCCGGCCAGGACACCGAGGGCCTGCCCGATCTGGGTGCCGAACATGGCGCCACCCATGGAGCGCATCATGCCGAGCAGCGGGCCGGCCATGGCCTGCATCTCCTCGGGCAGCACATCGCCCATGGCCGCGCCGACCCGCTCGGCGACCGGGTCGACCAGGTCCTTCCACACCGGCAGTGTGGCCTCGACCCACTCGGCGCGGCTCCAGGCCACGGCCGAGCCGGAGCCGGAGGGCAGTGACGTCACGCCGTCCAGCCACAGGTCGGCCAGGCGTACGGCCTCCTCGACGGCCGCGCGGTCGTGCGGTCCCACGGACGTGTCCTTGGAGCCGTCCTGGGCGCCGGCTGCCACGGTCTGCCGTGCGATGTCCTTGGCCATGTCCCAGTTCACCGGGCCGCCCTCGTAGGAGAGCATCTGGCCGAGCTTCTGGAAGGCGGCGCCCAGGTCACTGGGGTCGAGCTGGCCCTGCCCGCCGCCCAGCGAGCCGAACATCGCGGCCAGCGGGTTGTCGGCGCCGCCGGAGCCCGGGCCGCCGCCGAAACCGAAGGGGTTCGGCTGGCCGCCGCCCGGCTTCTTCTTGCCGTCGTCCCCGTCCTCGGGCTCCTCAGGAGGTACGCCGAATCCGAATGGGGTGTCACTCACGGGTTTCCTCGGCTCTGTCTCGTCGGACGGTCTGGTGGTTTCCCGGACGGTCTGCGTGTCCTGGGTGCGGTCTGGGTCTGCGTCGGTATGTCCTGGGTGGGATCTGCGAGCTCTGCCCCCAGCCTAGACACCAGTCAGGCAGGATGGAGCCTGCGCATCTCGTACCAGAAACAACCACTGGAGACGCCCGGTGAGTTCCTCCGAGTCCCACGTTCGCGCAGCGCGAACCCCGACCGTCGCTGTCACCGGCGCCGCCACGGGGGTCGGCGCGCTGCTCACCGAGCGGCTCGCGGCCTCCGAGGAGATCAAGCAGGTCATCGCCCTGGACGAGCGCCGCGGTGAGGTGTCCGAGGCCCAGTGGCACACCCTGGACGTGCGCGACCCGGCCATCGCCGACCGGCTGCGCGGCGACGGCGACCCGGTCGACGTGGTGGTCCACCTCGCGCTCGACCTCGATCTGGAGACGGAGGCGGCGGCCCGCACCGCCTACAACGTGCGCGGCACCCAGACCGTGCTGACGGCTGCCGCCGCGGCCGGTGTGCGCAGGGTGGTGCTGTGCACCTCGGCGATGGTCTACGGAGCGCTCCAGGACAACGACGTACCGCTGTCGGAGGACGCCGAGCTGCGCGCCACAGCGGACGCGACCGGCGTTGGCGACCTGCTGGAGATCGAGCGCCTGGCCCGCCGCGCTCCCCGCGCACACCCCGGTCTCAACGTCACCGTCGTGCGCCCCACCGTGCTGGTCGGCGCGGGTACGGACACGACGCTCACCCGGCACTTCGAGTCGCCACGGCTCCTGGTGGTCGCCGGATCGCGCCCCTGCTGGCAGTTCTGCCACGTCGAGGACCTGGTGACCGCGCTGGAGTACGCCGCGCTGGAGCGGGTCGAGGGCGAGATGGTGGTCGGCTGCGACGGCTGGCTCGAGCAGGAGGAGGTCGAGCAGCTCACCGGCATGCGGCGGATGGAGCTGCCCTCCAGCGTCGCGCTGGGTGCGGCCTCGCGGCTGCACCGCCTGGGGCTGACCCCGTCCCCCGCCGCCGACCTCGCCTACACCATGTACCCCTGGGTCGTCAGCGGCAGCAGGCTGCACGACGCGGGGTGGCGGCCCCGCTGGACGAACGAGGAGGTCCTCGCCGCGCTCCTGGAGGAGGTCTCCGGCCGGCATACGGTCGCCGGGCGGCGACTGGGCCGCACCGAGGCGGCGACAGCAGCCGGAGCCGCGGGCGCCACCGTCGCCCTGCTGGGCACCGCCGCACTGGTGCGCAGGGCACGCAAGCGGCGCGGACTGTGAGCGCCGTCCCCGGCGCACCCCGCGAGCCGCGCCGGACGCCCCTGGGCCCGCGCCCGGGGACCGTCCCCGGCGCAGCGGACAGGTGTTCCGGATTCGGGGCAGGTAGGGCAGCATGACCGGCATGGCACAGACGTACGACGCTGCCGATGGCGCGGGCCGCCAGGGCAACCACTCCGACCACCCGGGCGAGCAGGGGGCCGAGGACCCCGTCCGCCTGCTGGAGATCCGTGAGGCGCCGCTGTCCGTGGACGAGGTCTTCGCCGCGGTCGGCGACCGGGCGGCGGGTGGTACGGCCCTGTTCGTCGGCACTGTCCGCAACCACGACGGCGGCACCGATGTCGCCCGTCTGGGCTATTCCTCGCACCCCAGTGCCGAGGCCGAGCTGCGCCGCGTAGCCGAGAAAGTCGTCGCAGAACACCCGGTGCGCGCCCTGGCCGCCGTACACCGGATCGGCGATCTGGAGGTGGGGGACCTGGCCGTGGTGGTCGCCGTCTCCTGTCCGCACCGCGCCGAGGCGTTCGACGCCTGCCGCAAGCTCATCGACGACCTCAAGCACGAGGTCCCGATCTGGAAGCACCAGACGTTCTCGGACGGCACCGAGGAGTGGGTGGGCGTCTAGCCCGCACCGGCCCTTCGGACCCCAGCGGAACCCTCGACCACCCGGAGCCGTTCGACTGACGGCGGCCGCGCAGCCGGGTGCGGCTCGCTCCGGTTGCGTAACCGGTGCGCGGACCGGACCGTTGAGACACCGACGGTTAATCTGCTCATCGGCCGGTCTGCCGGTCGCCGGGCCGTGTGCCCGGGAGGCACCTACGAGGGGTCGGGAGGTTCCAGATGGCGGCTCTCGCCTGGTTGCTGATTCCGTTGGTCGCCGCTGTTGCCGCGAGCCTGTGGGGGAGCTGGGTCGGACGGCGCCGTGCCAAGACACCCGACGCCGTGGGCGTCGCCGGATACGAGCGGTTCCGTGCCGCCATGGAACGCTCCAGCGCCGAGGACGACGGCGCGGACGGGGCCCGAGCCCGCCGGGGCGCCCGGTGGCGCAGCGGCCGGCGGCGGGAAGCCGAGCTCGCCTCCGTAGGCGCTTCGGCCCCCGCCTCCCCGGACGGACCGGCCCGGGAAGCAGGCTGACAGACCCTTCCCGTACTGTCGTGCCATGCCTCGCCGCACCGCGACCCTGCTTACCTCTGCGCTGCTGCTCATAACGATGTTCTGCGTCGGAGCACTGCTCAATGTGCCCTACGCCGAGATGTCGCCGGGCCCGACGGTGAACACCCTGGGTTCGCACGACGGCGATCCCGTGCTCAGCGTCGAACAGAAACCTGGTCGCAAGGGCCGGCCGAAGGAGTACGACACCTCCGGGCATCTGAACATGACGACCGTCCGCGTCACCGGCTCCGAGTACCGGATGACGCTCTTCGGGGCGCTGTCCGGCTGGGTGCGGCACGACAGCCTGGTCGTCCCGCACGAGACGCTCTACCCGGACGACAAGTCGGCCAAGGAGGTCGACCAGGAGAACGCCGAGGAGTTCTCCGCCTCACAGGAGAGCGCCAAGGCCGCCGCGCTCCGGGAGCTCCACATCCCCTTCTCCACCCATGTCATCGTCGGCTCCGTCGAGAAGGGCGCGCCCGCCCACCACCGGCTGCACGCCGGAGACGTCATCACGGCGGTCGACGGCATCCCGGTCAGCAAGGCGGAGGGCGTCGGCAAGGTGGTGACGCAGCACAAGCCGGGCGAGAAGGTCACCTTCACGGTGATCCCGGCGGCCAAGGCGAAGGCCGCCCAGAAGCAGGGCAAGAAGCCGCCCGCCGACGACGCGAAGAAGGTCACCGTCGGCACCAGGAAGGCCCCCGACGACGGTCGCGCGGTCGTGGGCATCCAGCCGGCGGTCGGGCACACCTTCCCGTTCGACATCGACATCAAGCTCGCCGACATCGGCGGTCCCAGCGCCGGGCTGATGTTCGCGCTGGGCATCGTCGACAAGCTCACTCGCACCGACCTGACCGGCGGGAAGTTCGTCGCCGGCACCGGCACCATCGACGACCAGGGAAGGGTCGGCGAGATCGGCGGCATCCAGATGAAGACCGTGGGAGCGCGCAACAAGGGTGCCCGGTACTTCCTCACCCCCGCGGGCAACTGTGCCGCGGCCGCCGCGGACAAGCCCGACGGTCTGACCCTGGTGAAGACCTCCTCCATCAAGGACGCGCTCGGCTCCCTGAAGAAGATCCGCACCGGCAGGACGGACGAGCTCACCCAGTGCAAGGCGCACTGAGCGGCTCTCCCCGCCCGCCAGGGGCGACGTATCTACTCCTCGAACGTGGCGGCCAGTGCCTCCGCCAGGCCGGGCACCAGGTCGGCGCCGGTGAGCACCTCGGTGGGGGAGTCCTTCTCCCGCAGCCGTAGCGCCGACTCCCGCTCACCGTCCCGCAGGACGGCCACCGTCATCCGTACCTCGCTGCGCTCCGGGTGCTCGGCGACCCAGCGGGCCAGCTGCTCCTCGTCCAGGTCGTCCGGCACGGTGGCCTCGGCCGACGGCGGCAGCATCAGCCGCTCCACGGTGACCGCGCAGCCGTCGACGGCCTCGGGCCAGGCGATGGTGCCCAGGAATTCGTCCAGCGGCGTGCTTGAGGGGATCTCGTCCTGCTCGACGGGGGTGAAGGAGGTTCCCCCCTCCCCGGGCGCCTGCTGGTCGAGGCCGAGCTGACCCGCCAGGCCCGGCTCCTGCGTCCGCAGCCGTTCGGTGTTCACCAGGGCGAAGAGCCGCGCGGGCTGGTCCCAGCCGAGCCCGGAGGCGTACTCGTCGATCTCCAGTACCGCGCGGGTCAGCGGGCCGGAGGCGAGGGGTGTGCCCTCGGAAGAGAGGTTGTCCATGCCCATATCGTGCCGTCTCCGCTCCGGAAATCCTGACTCGGACCCCGGAAACGGGAACTGGGTAAAGCTTGAGTAAGTTGCCTAGATGGGCCTTACGATGCGGGCCCAGCTTCATCGCTTCATAAACTGCGAATCTTTGAGGTGCGCACCTTGGCTTTCCAGATGCCGGACCGGGGCTCAGGGGGCCCCTCCGGGCCACGGATCAGAGTGGGCCGGCCCTCCCGGCGTGCCCGGACGCTGTTGATGACAGCGGGCGTGCTGGTCGTTCTGGCGATGCTCTTCGTCATGTTCTCCGGGTTCTGGACGGACTGGCTGTGGTATCGCTCCGTCGACTACAGCTCGGTCTTCACCAAGACTCTCTGGACGAAGACCGGCTTGTTCGCGGTCTTCGGTCTGCTGATGGCTGTGGCCGTCGGCTTCAACATCTGGCTGGCCCACCGGCTGCGTCCGCCGCTGAGCGCCATGTCACTGGAGCAGCAGAGCCTCGACCGCTACCGCATGGCGCTGGCCCCCTACAAGAAGTGGGTGCTGCTGGGGATCACCGCCCTGGTCGGGCTGATCTCCGGTGCCTCCGCCGCGGGCCAGTGGCGCACCTGGCTGATGTGGGTGAACGGTGTCCCGTTCGGCTCCAAGGATCCGCAGTTCCACAAGGACATCTCGTTCTACGCCTTCGACCTGCCCTTCTACCGCTTCCTGCTGAGCTTCGGCTTCGCGGCGGCGATCCTCTCGCTGCTGGCCGCCGCGCTGGTGCACTACCTCTACGGCGGGCTGCGGGTGACGACCCCGGGCGCACGGGCGACGGCGCAGGCGACCGGCCACCTGTCGGTGCTGCTGGGCCTCTTCGTGGCGCTGAAGGCGGTGGCCTACTGGCTGGACAGGTACGGGCTGGCGGTCAAGTCGGGTGACTTCAAGTCGACCGACAGCTGGACGGGCCTCAAGTACGTCGACGCCAATGCCTACCTGCCGGCGAAGACGATCCTGTTCATCATCGCCATCATCTGTGCGCTGCTGTTCTTCGCCACCATCTGGCGGCGCACCTGGCAGCTCCCGGTGATCGGCTTCGGTCTGATGGTGCTCTCGGCCATCCTCATCGGCGGGCTCTACCCGGCGCTGGTGCAGAAGTTCCAGGTCGCGCCGAACGAGCAGGCCAAGGAGACGCCGTACATCAAGAAGAACATCGAGGCGACGCGCAAGGCGTACGACATCGACGACTCCGAGGTGCGCGACTACTCGGGCACCAGCAAGGCGGACAACGAAAAGCTCAGGGACGCGGCCGACACCACCGCGAGCATGCGCCTGCTGGACCCGAACGTCGTCTCCCCGACCTTCCAGCAGAAGCAGCAGGTGCGCGGGTACTACCAGTTCCCGGCGACGCTGGATGTGGACCGCTACAAGCAGGACGGCAAGGAGCAGGACACCGTCGTCGGCCTCCGGGAGATCAACACCAGCGGTATCCCGGAGAAGAACTGGATCAACGAGCACTTCAAGTACACGCACGGCTTCGGGATGGTCGCCGCCAAGGGCACCTCCGTGGACAAGGACGGCTCCCCGGCCTTCACCGAGAAGGACCTGCCGCCCGAGGGCAACCTGGGCAAGTACCAGGGCCGGATCTACTACGGCGAGAAGACGACGCAGTACTCCATCGTCGGCGGGCCGCAGAAGGAGCTCGACTACGCCGACGACAACGGGGAGAAGACCTACACCTACAAGGCCGACAGCGGCGTCAACCTCTCCAACCCGGTCAACCGGGCCGCCTACGCGGTCAACTTCAACGAGCCGCAGATCCTCTACTCGGGGGCGATCGGCGAGGGTTCGCGGATTCTGTACAACCGCACCCCCAAGGAGCGTGTCGAGGCGGTCGCACCCTGGCTGACCATCGACGGTGACCCGTACCCTGCGGTCGTCGACGGCCGCATCAAGTGGATCGTCGACGCCTACACCACCTCCAACGGCTACCCCTACTCGTCGCGTACGACCCTGGGTGACACCACGCAGGACTCGCTGACGGACGGGCAGCGTTCGGTGGTCGCGCAGCAGAACCGCGTCAACTACATCCGCAACTCGGTCAAGGCGACGGTGGACGCCTACACCGGCAAGGTCGACATGTACCAGTGGGACAAGAAGGACCCGGTGCTGAAGACGTGGATGAAGGCGTTCCCCGACACGGTGAAGCCCAAGAGCGCCATCAGCGGCGATCTGATGGATCACCTGCGCTACCCGCAGGACCTGTTCAAGGTGCAGCGGGATCTGCTCCAGACCTACCACGTGACCTCGCCGTCGCAGTTCTACAGCGGCAGTGAGCGCTGGCAGGTACCGGACGACCCGACGCACAAGGGCAACGCGGTGCCGCCGTACTACCTGAGCATGAAGATGCCGGACCAGAAGTCCCAGCAGTTCCAGCTCACGACGACGTTCAACCCGAACAAGCGCGAGACGCTGGGTGCCTTCATGGCCGTGGACGCGGAAGCGCGCAGTGGCGACTACGGGAAGATCAGAATCCTGAGACTGCCGCCCAACACGACGGTGGCCGGCCCCTCGCAGGTGCAGAGCAAGTTCAACTCCGATCCGGTGATCGCGGACAAGATCAACATCCTCAAAAGGGGTGACTCCGAGGTCGAGTACGGCAATCTGCTGACCGTGCCACTGGAGGGCGGACTGCTCTACGTGGAACCGGTCTACGTCCGCGGTGCCGGTACCAACTACCCACGGATGCGCAAGGTGCTCGTCGCCTACAACGAGCGCATCGCCTTCGAGGACAGTCTCGACCAGGCGCTCAACAAGGTCTTCGACACCGAGGGCCGGGACGAGGGCGGTGAGCGGACCGGGCCGGGGGACCAGGATCAGGACAAGGAGAAGACGCCGTCCGACTCCTCGGTCAAGGAGGCCCTGCAGGACGCCCAGTCCGCGTGGGACAAGAGCGAGAAGGCCCGCGAGAAGGGCGACTGGGAGGAGTACGGCAAGCAGCAGGACGCGCTGGAGGAGGCGCTGCGCAAGGCTGCCGAGGCCGAGCAGAAGGCCGGAGCGGGCAGCGGGTCGGGCGGCAAGAACGGCTCCTCGGACAAGAACGAGTCCGGCGGCGACGGGTAGCGGGTCAGACCACCCCGCGACGTGGTGTAGAGTTGTACACACAACGGCGCGGGGTGGAGCAGCTCGGTAGCTCGCTGGGCTCATAACCCAGAGGTCGCAGGTTCAAATCCTGTCCCCGCTACTAAAGGGAAGAGGCTCGGAGTCAACAGACTCCGGGCCTCTTCGCTTGTGCGGGGGACAACCGGGCCCAGGGGTTTGGAGTATCTCTACGTCGGGAAGTCGACAAACCTCTGAAGTGACCTCACTGGCTGCGGTATACGAGGTGTACGCGGGTTGCAGGTGGTGCGACGATGGAGCCTATGGGGGAGAAAGCAAGGCTGACGGACCCGGTACGTCCCGGTCCGGGCCTGAGTACGGAGGAGCACACCGAGCAGAGCGCAGCGCAGCTCACAGCGCAGACCGCAGCAGCCACGAAGACCGCAGCAGTCGAAAGGATGCCGGCAGTCGGACGGACAACGGCGGACATGAGCACGAAGGCGACGGCGGACAAGGCCGCTGCCGACAGCGTGCTGGGCGCCCAACTGCTGCGCCGGGGGGATCTGGACGGTGCCGAGCCGCATCTGCGTGCCGCCACCGCCGCGGGGGACCGGGCGGCCGCCAACAACCTCGGGGTGCTGCTGCATCAGCGGGGATACCCGGAAGAGGCCGCAGGATGGTGGCGTACCGCCGCCGTCGCCGGCTCGGCGGCCGCTGCCCACGCGTTGGGCCGCTACCACCGGGAGCGCGGCGACGAACCGGCCGCCCACTACTGGCTGCGCCAGTCCGCCGAGTCCGGCCACGCGCTGGGCGCCTACGCGCTCGCCGACCTGCTGGAGCACCACGGCGAGGACGGAGCCGAGGAGTGGTTCCGGGCCGCGGCCGAGCGCGGACACCGAGAAGCCGCGTACCGCGTCGCGCAGTTGGTGAGCGCGCGCGGCCAGGAGCCGGACGGCAAAGGGGAGTCCGGCACCGCCGCCCGACGCGAGGCCGAGGAGGAGGCCGAGCGTTGGTACCGCCAGGCGGCAGCCCGCGGTCACCGCAGGGCGGCGCTGCGCCTCGGCGCCATCCTGGAGCGCCGCGGCGAACTCAAGGAGGCCGGACGGTGGTACCTGACCTCCGCCAAGGACGGTGAGGCGCGGGCCGCCTGCGCGCTGGGCTTCCTGCTGCGGGACGCGGGCGACGAGGAGAGCGCCGCCGTGTGGTGGCGCCGCGCCGCCGAGAACGGTGACGGCAACGCGGCCAACGCGCTGGGGGCGCTGCACGCCGACCGCGGCGAGCGGCAGGCCGCCGAGCGGTGGTACCGCGTCGCGCTGGAGGCGGGCTGCGACAACGGTGCCTTCAACCTGGGGCTGCTGTGCGCCGCTCAGGGCCGCACGGCCCAGGCCGAGCAGTGGTACCGCCGTGCCGCCTACGCGGGGCACCGGGAGGCCGCCAACGCGCTTGCCGTGCTGCTGCTGCAGCGCGGGGACACCCAGGGCGCCGAGCCGTGGTTCTCCAAGGCTGCCGAGGCGGGCAGCGTGGACGCCGCCTTCAACCTCGGCATCCTGCACGCGGGGCGAGGCAACGAGCGCACGGCGCGCGCGTGGTACGAGCGCGCGGCAGCGTCCGGCCACGCGGAGGCCGCGCTGCAGGTCGGCATCGCGCTGCTGCGTGAGGGCGAACTGCACACCGCGGAGCGGCACCTGCGCTGCGCCGCGGGCGGCGGCAGCGTCGAGGGCGCTTTCCGGCTGGGCGCGCTCCTGGAGCGGGTCACCCGGCGCGGCACCGGCGAGCTGGGCTCGGAGCACGGGCTCGGCCGCCCGGACGGCGCCAGACCCGAGTACGAGGAGTGGTACGAGCGCGCGGCAGAGCACGGCCACCGCCGCGCACAGGTGCGGCTGGGGATGTGCGCGGCGGCGCGTGGAGAGGTCGTCGACGCCGCACGCTGGTACCGCGCCGCAGCCGAGGCGGGCAGCCCGAACGGTGCGTTCAACCTGGGGCTGCTGCTGGCCCGCGAGGGCAGCGAGCCGGAGGCGGCCCTGTGGTGGACCCGTGCCGCCGAGGCGGGGCACGGCAGGGCGGCGCTTCGGCTGGCCCTGATCAGCGCCCGCCGCGGCGAACTGGACGAGGGACAGTTCTGGTGCGCCCGCGCCGTGGAGCTGGGGCCGGTCGAGGTGGCCGAGCGTGCCGCCAAGCTCCGCGACGCGCTCCGCTCGGAACTGACGGCGTAGGTCTCGACCGCTGCCCCACCCGCCCCTGCGACCTCGATTTGCGCTGGTCGTCGACGCGCGTTAAAGTTGTGCACACAACGGCGCGGGGTGGAGCAGCTCGGTAGCTCGCTGGGCTCATAACCCAGAGGTCGCAGGTTCAAATCCTGTCCCCGCTACTGAATGACGAAGGCTCGGATTTTCGAATCCGGGCCTTCGTCGTGTCTCGGCAGGAGAGTTGCCGATCGGCAGGACCGCAGCCGAGCGGCAGCGAAAGAGTCCGCAGCACGGCGAAAGGGCCGACAGCGCTGCGAAGGTAGTACGGCGAAAGGCCCACACCCGGTGCAGGGGGTGCGGGCCTTTCCGGTTCCGCCGGAGGCCGGCGGCGGCTCAGGAGCCGCTGCAGTTCGGGCAGACGCCCCGGTAGGTGACGGTGGCCTCGGCGATGGCGAAGCCGTAGCGCTCGTTCTCCGGCAGGGCCGCCAGCGGGTCGCCCGTCGGGTGGACGTCCCGGATCGTCCCGCAGCGGGAGCAGACCAGATGCTGGTGGGTGTGGCGCGCGTTCGGGTCGTAGCGCTTGGCGCGGCCGTCGGTGCTGACTTCCAGCACTTCGCCGAGGGCGACCAGCTCGCTCAGCGTGTTGTAGACCGTCGCACGGGCGATCTCCGGCAGGCGGTCCGCCGCGCGGGCGTGGACCTCGTCGGCCGTGTAGTGCACATGGTCACCGTCGAGTACCTCGGCGACGACTCGCCGCTGTGCGGTGAGCCGCCAACCGCGATCGCGGAGCCGTTCCAGCAGGTCACTCATGGGTCCAGCTTAGCAGTGGTGTGTCCATGCACAGAACCCGTACGAGTACGGAACCCGTATGGGTTTCGGCCTCTTCTTGACTTAGACAAAGTCCAATGTAGTGTTGCGGGTGGTTGGCGTACAGGACAGATGTGATGCACAGGAGGCGCACGTGACCGTGCAGGACGAGACGACCGGACCCATGACAACGGAAGCCGGCGCTCCGGTCGCGGACAACCAGAACAGCCAGACCGCCGGCGCGGGTGGCCCCGTGCTCGTTCAGGACCAGCACCTGCTGGAGAAGCTGGCCCACTTCAACCGCGAGCGCATCCCGGAGCGCATCGTGCACGCCCGGGGCGCGGGCGCGTACGGAAAGTTCACCGTCACCGCGGATGTGACCGGTTGCACCCGGGCGAAGTTCCTCTCCGAGATCGGCAAGGAGACCGAGGTCTTCCTGCGCTTCTCCACGGTGGCCGGCAACCTCGGGGCCGCCGACGCGGTGCGCGATCCCCGCGGCTTCGCGCTGAAGTTCTACACCGAAGAGGGCAACTACGACCTCGTCGGCAACAACACCCCGGTGTTCTTCATCAAGGACGCCCTCAAGTTCCCCGACTTCATCCACACCCAGAAGCGCGACCCGTACACCGGCTCCCAGGAGCCGGACAACGTCTGGGACTTCTGGGGCCTGTCACCCGAGTCGACCCACCAGGTGACCTGGCTCTTCGGAGACCGGGGCATCCCCGCCTCCTACCGTCACATGGACGGCTTCGGCTCCCACACCTTCCAGTGGACCAACGAGGCCGGCGAGGTCTTCTGGGTCAAGTACCACTTCAAGACCGACCAGGGCATCAAGAACCTCACGGCCGCCGAGGCCGGGGAGCTGGCCGGCAAGGAACCCGACAGCCACCAGCGTGACCTGCGCGAGGCCATCGAGCGGGGCGAGTACCCGACCTGGACCGTGGGCGTGCAGATCATGCCCGCTGCCGAGGCGGCGAACTACCGGTTCAACCCGTTCGACCTGACCAAGGTGTGGCCGCACGCCGACTACCCGGTCCAGTGGTTCGGCAAGCTGGAGCTCAACCGCAACCCGCGGAACATCTTCGCCGAGGTCGAGCAGTCGATCTTCTCCCCGCACCACTTCGTGCCGGGCATCGGGCCCTCGCCCGACAAGATGCTCCAGGGCCGCCTCTTCGCCTACGGTGACGCGCACCGCTACCGCGTCGGCATCAACGCCGACCTGCTGCCGGTGAACGAGCCGAAGGCAACGCAGGCTCGCAGCTACGGCCGGGACGGCGTGATGTACGACGGCCGGCACGGCGGGGCGAAGAACTACGAGCCGAACAGCTTCGGCGCGCCGGCCCAGACCGGCCGTCCGCTGTGGCAGCCGCTGCCGGTCAGCGGCACCACCGAGGACCACCCGGCACCCTCGCACGCCGAGGACGACGACTTCGTCCAGGCCGGGAACCTCTACCGGCTGATGACGGAGGACGAGAAGGCGCGGCTGATCGACAACCTGGCGAACGCCATGGCGGGTGTCTCCCGGGACGACATCCTTCAGCGCGCGATCGCGAACTTCCGCAAGGCGGACCCCGACTACGGCAAGCGGCTGGAGGCCGCGGTCCAGGCCCTGCGCGGCTGACCGACCGCTCGCCGTACGAGACCGGAGGGACCGGACGCCATGGGGCTCCGGTCCCTCCGGTGCGCGTGTGCGGCTTCGCCGCGCCCCTTCGGGGCCCGGGTTTCGGCGTCTCAGAGGGTGGCCGGGACCTGGGCGTTGGACCAGTTGCGGACGATGTCGCGTACGGACAGGACGCCCACCGGCTCCGGTCCGTCGAGCACGATCAGATGGCGGAAGCCGCCGCGCGTCATGGCCTGGGCCGCCGCGTCCAGCGTCCAGTCCGGCGTGGCGAAGACGACGTCGGTGGTGGTGTGGTCGTGTGCCCGCTCCCGATCCGGGTCCTGGCCCGCGCCGAGGGAGTCGAGGATGTCGCGCTCGGTCAGGATGCCGAGCCCGCTGGTGTCGGGGTCGAGGACGACTGCGGCGCCGACCCGGCGGGCCGACATCAGTTGTGCTGCCTGACGGAGGGTGTGCGCTGGGCCGATGGTGAGGACCACGGTGCTCATGGCGTGGTGGACGTGTTCGGGCATGAGGGTGCTACCTCCTTGGCGGAACGGCTTCCCGGGCGCGGAACGCAGCTCGAGAAGTGGTTCACAAGGACACAAGCGAGCGGATTCTCATGTTCACATGTGTCGGAGGTCACAACAAGGACCGTTGTACGGAGCACCTGGACGAGTGGCCGCAGCCGATCGGATCAGGCCGTCAAATAGCTCAGCAGCGTCTCGTGCAACAGCCCGTTCGAGGCCGCCGCGTTGCCGCTGTGCGGCCCGGGATTCCCGTCGAGCCCGGTGAAGGTACCGCCCGCCTCCTCGACGATGACCGCGCTGGCGGCCATGTCCCACAGCGACAGCTCCGGCTCCGCGCACATGTCCACCGAGCCCTCGGCGACCATCATGTAAGGCCAGAAATCGCCGTAGCCGCGGGTCCGCCAGCAGTCCCGGGTCAGATCCATGAAGCCACCCAGCATGCCGCGCTCCTCCCAGCCGTGCAGCGAGGAGTAGGCGAACGAGGCATCCCGCACCTCGGCCACCTTGGACACCTCCAGCCGGGTGGCCTTCGACAGGCTGCGGCCGCTGTAGGCACCCGAGCCCTTCGCCGCCCACCAGCGGCGGTTGAGCGCGGGCGCCGAGACGACACCGACCACCGGCCGGTCACCGCCCTCGCCCATCTCCATCAGGGCGATGAGCGTCGCCCACACGGGGACTCCGCGCACATAGTTCTTCGTACCGTCGATCGGATCGATCACCCAGCGGCGCGGCCCGTGACCCTCGGTGCCGAACTCCTCGCCCAGCACCGCGTCACGCGGACGGGTGCGCTGGAGCGAGGTGCGGATCAGCTCCTCGGCCGCCTTGTCGGCCTCGCTCACCGGCGTCATGTCCGGCTTGGTCTCGACCTTCAGATCGAGAGCCTTGAACCGCTCCATGGTCGCGGCGTCGGCGGCGTCGGCCAGTACATGGGCGAGACGCAGATCATCGTGATAGTCCAGCATGGCCGAACAGTATCGAGCGACGAAACCCCCGGCCACACGGCCATGCGCGTGCGCCGTGTATTGACACCTCTTGGCGGTGCGTCAATTCTGTGCCGCACACCGGGCTGCCGGTCTGGGGAGGCGACGATGCCTACTGCACGCGAGACCCTGCTGGACGCCGCCCATGTGGCGGTGCGGTCACAGCCCTGGACGGTCGTACGGATGGTCGATGTCGCGGCGGCCGCCGGGGTGTCGCGCCAGACGCTCTACAACGAGTTCGGCAGCAAGGAAGGGCTGGGCGCCGCGCTCGTCGAGCGGGTACTGGAGGACTTCCTGGACGGCGCGGGGCGCACCGCGGCGGAGGCCCGCCGCAGTGGGAGCGATGCCGCCGGGTGCTGTGCGGCCGCCGCTCGGTGGGTCCTGCGGACTGCCCGGGCGGAACCCATTGTGCGGGCGGCGCTCACCGGGTGCTTCGGAGCGCTGGTGCCCTCGCCCCCGGGAGAGCCCGGGAGGCTCGCCGCCGCGCTGCGGAGCCGGGTGGTGGACGGGTTGGACCGCGCCCACCGGGTGCCTGTGGGCGGGCCGCCGAGCGCCTTTGAACGGCGGGATGTGGAGAGGGCGTACGAGGTGGGGTTACGGGTCGCTCTCTCGTACGTCGTCGCCCCCGCGCAGGGTTCCGACGACCAGGAGCCCTGCGGCCGCGTGGACGAGGTCGTCCGCGCGTTGCTCTCTCGTTAGGCGCACCCGGCACGGGGGCTGCGGACGTGCCCCGTCAGTGCGCGCTGCCCGACAGTTGGAGGCCCATCACTCCGACGATCACCAGGGTGATGGAGATCAGCTTCAGCGCGGAGACCACGTCGCCCATGAAGACCATGCCGTAGATCGCCGTACCCGCGGCACCGATGCCCGTCCACACCGCGTACGCGGGACCGACGTCCAGCCGCTTCAGCGAGAGTGTCAGCAGGCCGAAGCTGCCCAGTGCGAAGGCGCAGAACGCGATCGTGGGCCAGAGTCTGGTGAAGCCGTGGGAGAGCTTCAGACACACGGCGAAGCCGGTCTCCAGCAACCCGGCGACTATCACCAGCAGCCACGCCATGTGCTCTTCCTCTCGTCGCTCCCGTCGGGGCCCTCTGGGACAAGGTCAAGCGCAGGCGAACCAGTATGCAGCGGTGGCCGGGCGGAAGCGATCAGTCCCCTTCCCGCCTCTCCCGCGTCGCCAGCAGGCGGCGCAGCGAGTGCAGTCGGGCAGGGTCGGCGTGCCCGTCGGCGACCCACTGGTCCAGCGCGCAGTCCGGCTCGTTGTGGCTGCACGCGCGCGGGCAGTGCTCCGCGCCCGCCTCCAGGTCGGGGAACGCGTGGATGACGCGCGAGAGCTGAATGTGGTTGAGGCCGAAGGAGCGCACCCCGGGGGTGTCGATGACCCAGCCGTCCTCCCCGACGGTGGAGGGCGGCAGGGGGAGCGCCAGCGCCGAGGTCGTGGTGTGCCGGCCGCGCCCGGTGACCGCGTTCACCACACCTGTGGCCCGCCGACGCTCCGGCACCAGCGCGTTGACCAGCGTCGTCTTGCCGACGCCGCTGTGCCCCACGCATACGGTGAGCTGACCGCGCATCAGCTCGCGGACCGCCTCGACGCCCTCGCCGTCGGCGAAGTCGTCCCGGCTGGTGACGACATAGCGCACCCCCAGCGGCGCGTAGGTCTCCAGCAGCGGTTCGGCCGAGGCCAGGTCCGACTTGGTGAGCACCAGCAGCGGCTCGAGGCCCGCGTCGAACGCGGCGACCAGGCAGCGGTCGATCAGCCGTGGGCGGGGCTCTGGGTCGGCCAGCGCCGTGACGACGGCGAGCTGGTCGGCGTTGGCCACGATGACGCGCTCGTAGGGGTCGTTGTCGTCCGCCGTCCTGCGCAGCACCGAAGTGCGCTCCTCCACCCGCACGATGCGCGCGAGGGTGTCCTTGGCACCCGACAGGTCGCCGACGACAGCCACCCGGTCACCCACCACCACGGCCTTGCGGCCGAGTTCGCGCGCCTTCATCGCGGTGACCGTGCGGCCCTCGACCAGACACGTCAGCCGGCCACGGTCGACGGTCAGTACGAAGCCCTCTGCCGCGTCCTCGTGCTTGGGGCGGGTGTGCGTACGCGGGCGGGTGCCCCGGCGGGAGGGACGGACCCGGATGTCGTCCTCGTCGGTGTGCTTGCCGTAGCGGCGCATCCCGGGCGCCCTCTCAGGCTCTCTCTCCGGCCCCGGCACCGGTCCCGGAACCGGCCCCGGCTCCTGCCGGGACGCCGAGCATGTCGCCCCACATCCGGGTGAAGTCGGGCAGCGTCTTGTACGTCGTCGCGACGTTCTCCACCTCGACGCCCTCGACAGCCAGGCCGAGCACCGCGCCCGCGGTGGCCAGCCGGTGGTCGTCGTAGGTGTGGAAGACACCGCCGTGCAGCCTACGGGGCCGGATGCGCAGACCGTCCTCGGTCTCGGTGACGTCGCCGCCCAGGCCGTTGATCTCCTTCACCAGCGCGGCCAGCCGGTCCGTCTCGTGCAGCCGCAGATGGGCGACGCCGCGCAGCACGCTCTCGCCCTCCGCGAGCGCGGCCACAGCGGCGATGCCCGGCGTCAGTTCGCCGACCTCGCCCAGGTCGATGTCGATGCCGTGGATACGGCCGCTGCCGGTGAAGGTGAGGCCCCGCTCGTCCAGCACGCAGGAGCCGCCCATGGCCGTGAAGATCTCCCGCAGCGCGTCACCGGGCTGCGTGGTGTGCTCGGGCCAGTCCGGGACGGTGACCCGGCCGCCGGTCACCAGCGCGGCGGCGAGGAAGGGCTGCGCGTTGGACAGGTCCGGCTCGATCGTCAGATCGCGGCCGAGCAGCGCGCCCGGCGTCACCCGCCACACGTTCGCCGCTCCGCCGTCCTCGGGCGCGTCCACCTGGGCGCCCGCGGCACGCAGCATGTCCACCGTCATCCGGATGTGCGGCATGGACGGCAGGGTGCGGCCGGTGTGGCGGACCTCGACACCCTGGTTGAAGCCAGGACCCGACAGCAGCAGCGCGCTGACGAACTGGCTGGAGGAGGAGGCGTCGATCTCCACCGTGCCGCCCGCCAGCGAGCCGTTGCCGTGCACGGTCATCGGCAGCGCTCCGCGGCCCTCGTCCTCCACGCGCGCGCCCAGGGCGCGCAGCGCGTCGATGACGCCGTGCAGCGGGCGCTCGTAGGAGCGCGGATCGCCGTCGAACCGGATCGGGCCCTGGGCCAGCGCCGCCAGCGGGGGCAGGAAGCGCATCACCGTGCCCGCGTTGCCGACGTCCACTGTGGCCGGGCCGCGCAGCGCGGTCGGGATCACCCGCCACGCCTCGCCGCCGGGCCGCCCACCGGCGGGGCGCTCGCCCTCGGCCGGGATGGCAGCGGAGGCGGAGGAGACCGTCTCCTCGATCTGTACGCCCATGGTGCGCAGCGCGCCGGCCATCAGCAGGGTGTCGCGGGAGCGCAGCGGGCGGCGCAGCCAGCCGGGCTCGGAGGAGAGCGCGGCCAGCACCAGCGCCCGGTTGGTGACCGACTTGGACCCGGGCACGGTGACGGTCGCCTCGATGCGGCCCGGCGCCGTGGGAGCGGGCCAGAGTGCGGAGTCTGCGGTGCTGGTGTGCTGGTCGGTCATGGGGCCACTGTAATGGCTGGGGCTCGGCCGCCCGGCGGCCTCAGGCACCGTTCCGTGCCGCGAGCGCCCTGCTCACAGTCCGAGCAGCCAGCGTCCGCCACCGAGGAGGGAGCACAGCGCCACCGCGTGGAAGAGGAACAGCCACGCGGCGGCGGGGAGGTGGGTGAGCCGGGCGAGCTGGTCGGCGTCCGAGTCCGGCATGCCGGGCCGCATCGCGCCACCGGACCGGAACGCTCCACCGCGTACGCCCTGGCGCCGCCGCTTGCCCTGGAGTTCGAAGACCGGCCGCACCCCGCCCAGCAGCAGGAACCACACCACCACATAGGCGAACGCCGCCTGCACCTCGGGGTCCGTCAGCCACGAGACGAGCAGGAACGCACCGCCGGCCAGGACGACGGTCAGCACCCCGTAGGCGTTGCGGATCATCACCAGCATGGCGACCAGCAGCGCCGTGGCGCCCCACAGCAGCGCGGTGATGTGGTTGGCCGCCAGCAGCCACGCGCCGCCCAGGCCCAGCAGCGGGGGAGCGGTGTACCCCGCGGCGGCGGTCAGCACCATGCCCAGCCCGTGCGGCTTGCCGCGCGAGACCGTCAGGCCCGAGGTGTCCGAGTGCAGCCGGATGCCGTCCAGCCGCCGCCCGGTGACCAGGGCTATGAGCCCGTGCCCGCCCTCGTGCGCGATGGTGACCGCGTTCCGCGATATCCGCCACACCCCGTGCGGGGCCACCGCGAGCAGTGCGACGAGACCGGTGACCAGCACCAGCCACTGCTCGGGGTCCGGCTGACTGCCCACGACCCGGTCCCAGACGTCCGTGATGCTCGCGTTGTCCATGTTCGGGGTGTTCTCCTCAGGTGCTCCGGGGCCGCGTTCCCTCCGTGTCCCGTCAACGCACGGCGACGGCCCGGCGTGCCGTGGCAGTCTTGCAGGCATGTGCGGACGGTATGCAGCGAGCCGGGGGGCCGAGGATCTGGTCCGGCTGTTCGAGGTGGAGGCGTGGGAGCCAGCGGAGGCGCTGGCGCCGGACTGGAACGTCGCACCCACCAAACAGGTGCACGCGGTGCTCGACCGCCCTCTCAAGGGCAGCGACGACCCGCGGCCCGTACGGCAGCTGCGGACGCTCAAATGGGGTCTGGTGCCGGGGTGGGCCAAGTCACCCGACATGGGCGTCAAGATGATCAACGCCCGGGCAGAGACGGTGCACGAGAAGCCCGCCTACCGCCGGCCCTTCGTCGTGCGGCGCTGTCTGCTGCCCGCCGACGGCTACTACGAGTGGGTCACCGCACAAGGTGAGCTGAAGCTCGAACAGGAGGGCAAGCGCAAGCGGCCCCGTAAGCAGCCGTACTTCATCGCGCCGACAGCGCCGGGCGGCTCCGACGGGGAACAGCCGGTGATGGCGATGGCCGGGCTGTACGAGTTCTGGCGGGACAAGACACTGCCCGACGACCACCCCCAGGCGTGGTGGGCCACCTGCACGGTGATCACCACGGAGGCGGAGACGACGCCGCTGGCCAACGCCGACCAGCTCGCCGAGGGCGGCCCCCGCTCGCTGGCCGACATCCACCCCCGGATGCCGCTGATGCTCACCCCCGACCGCTGGGACGCCTGGCTGGACCCCTCACGGACGGACACGGAGTCGCTCCGCGAGCTGCTCACGCCACCGCCTACCGGCCTCATGCGGGCCCACCCCGTCTCCACGGACGTCAGCAACGTCCGCAACAACGGCCCCCACCTGCTGAAGGAGCTGTCGGCTCCGGAAGAAGAAACCCTCTTCTGAACACACGCGCCCGGAGGGGCGCGGGGAACTGCGCGAGCGGCCACGACGAGCCCGCAGTCCGCGTCGGGCAGACAGGGGCAGCCCCTCCCGGCACGGCAGGACAAGGTGCGGCGAAAGCGCGCGCAGCGCCTGGCACCATGCGGCCATGACTGCGCGCAAGAGCAAACAGGAAGTACAGGCCGAGCGGGTCGCCACCCCCGTGGGTGAGGCCCGCATCACCTGGCACCGTGCGCCGAAGGCGCACACCGTGCTGGCCCTCGGCCACGGCGCGGGCGGCGGGATCGAGGCCCGGGACCTGCGGGCGCTGGCCGCCGCGCTGCCCGCCGAGGGCGTCAGCGTGGCGCTGGTCGAGCAGCCCTGGCGGGTGGCAGGGAAGAAGGTCGCCCCGGCCCCGCGGACGCTGGACACCGCATGGCGCGCCCTGTGGCCGGCGCTCACCCGCGCCGGGCTGCCGGTGATCGCGGGGGGCCGCAGTGCGGGCGCCCGCGTCGCATGCCGTACGGCGGGAGAGCTGGGCGCGCGGGCGGTGCTCGCGCTGTCGTTCCCGCTGCACCCGCCGGGCAAGCCGGAGAAGTCGCGCGCCGAGGAGCTGACCGGCGCGCGGCCGCCGGTGCTGGTGGTGCAGGGCGAACGTGACCCGTTCGGGCGACCCGAGGAGTTCCCGGACGGAACGGAGCTGGTGGAGGTGGCGTACGCCGATCACGGCTTCGCGCTGCCGAAGTCGGCCGAGCTGACCGAGGAGGAGGCCATGGGGGTGGTCACCGGCGCCGTCATCCGCTGGATCGCCGCCGGGGCCGGTGGCTGAGGGGCCAGGACCGAGTGCTGCGGGACAGCGGACCGCGGGGCGCAGAAAACGACCTGCCGGGCCGGGAATGATCGGCGGGCGCCGGTGGTTGCACGGGGTATCCGGCTGCGGAAGCGGAGACGATCCCCCACGGGTGATCCGCTACCGGAGCCGGACGTGAGAAAACAGCCACACCTCTCCATGCGAAGGAAAGGGAGCCGCCCAGATGGGTTCTGTCGCTTGCCCCCAGCGTCCGCGGGCCGCTGACCTGGACTGGGCCACGATGGCGCTGGCCTCAGGCGCGAAGATTCAAGCGGCGGGCGGCGGCGATCGTCGTCTATTCTCCGATTCGAGCGGGTCTTCGTTCGGGCTCGCCGCGACGTTGGAGGAGGTGGGTCCGGTCACCGGGACCGAAGGCGGCTCAAGCGCACCGCAGGAGTCACAGGCGTCGGAAACCGTGGAACAGCGCAGTGCGCGCTTCGAGCGGGACGCGCTGGCGTTCCTCGACCAGATGTATTCCGCCGCGCTGCGCATGACGCGGAACCCGGCCGACGCGGAGGACCTGGTGCAGGAGACCTACGCGAAGGCGTACGCGTCCTTCCACCAGTTCCGGGAGGGCACCAACCTCAAGGCGTGGCTGTACCGCATCCTGACGAACACCTTCATCAACTCCTACCGCAAGAAGCAGCGTGAGCCCCAGCGCAGCGCCGCGGAGGAGATCGAGGACTGGCAGCTCGCGCGCGCCGAGTCGCACATGTCGACCGGGCTGCGCTCGGCCGAGGCGCAGGCGCTCGACCACCTGCCGGACTCCGATGTGAAGGAAGCGCTCCAGGCCATCCCCGAGGAGTTCCGCATCGCGGTCTACCTCGCCGATGTGGAGGGTTTTGCGTACAAGGAGATCGCCGACATCATGGGGACACCCATCGGTACGGTGATGTCCCGTCTGCACCGTGGGCGGCGCCAGCTTCGGGAGATGCTGGAAGGCTACGCGCAAGAGCGCGGCCTGGTCCCGGCCGGTGCCCCGGCGGACGGGTCGCAAGACCGGAAAGGCTCGGGCTCATGAGTTGCGGAGAGCCGCACGAGACGGACTGCTCCGAGGTCCTCGACCACCTCTACGAGTACCTCGACCAGGAGATGCCCGACGGCGACTGCGCCAAGTTCAAGGAGCACTTCGACGAGTGCTCGCCCTGCTTCGAGAAGTACGGGCTCGAGCGCGAGGTGAAGAAGCTCGTCAAGCGCTGCTGCGGGCACGACGACGTCCCGTCCGACCTGAGGGCCAAGGTCATGGGCCGGATCGAGGTGATCCGCCAGGGCCAGGGCCAGGGCCCCGGGGAAGGGGACACCGCCCAGGGCGAGGAGCTCCGTTCTGCCTCCGGGGAGGACACCCGTCCCGCCGCCGGGAAGGAGACCGTCGACGCCGTCGGCTCCGAGGACGACAAGAACCCCGCCTGACCCACCTGTTCACACCTGCACGGCAGCGCCAGCGGTTCCGCTCTTTCTCCCTCCTTCGGGTGAGCACCTGCCGTCCCGAACGGGGGAACGCGCCCCAAGGCCGCCGACCGGCAGCCGTCCCGCTCCTAGTCTCCCCGCCATGTGAGAGGTGGGGAGGAGACTCGCGATGCGGCTCACGAGGCGCACAGCGGAACCGGGCGATCCCGCGGGCCCGGTCACCGCACGGACAGCAGGACCGGTGGGACAGCCGGAGGACAGCCGGGTCGCGTTCGCCCTGGCGTGCGTACTGACGGTGCCGGTGGCGGTGGTCCTGTGGCGCAGCGCGTACGGGCCGCTCGCCGCGCTGCCCGCGCTCGGGCCCCTGTGGCTCGGCTGGTGGGGCCTGCGGCAGTACCGCCCCGAACACGCGGCCCGGCAGGCGGCCGTACAGGCGCTGTCCCAGGCCGTGCAGCTCAAGGACCGCTACACCCGCGGCCACGGCGAGAGGGTCGGCTACGCGGCGGCGCTGATCGCCCGCGAGCTGGGCCTGGACGAGGAGCGGACCGAGACGCTGCGCTGCGCGGGCGTCCTGCACGACATCGGCAAACTCGGCGTCCCCGCACGGCTGTTGCGCAAGGCGGGGCCCCTCACGCCGGCCGAGCGCCGCGTGATGGAACGGCACCCCGAGCACGGGGCCGAGATCGTGCGCGGGCTCGACTTCCTCGGCGAGGCCCGCGCGGCCGTCCTCCACCACCATGAGCGGGTGGACGGCACCGGCTACCCCCGGGGGCTGGCCGGCGAGCAGATCCCGGAGGCGGCACGGATCGTGGCCGTCGCCGACGCGTTCGACGCCATGACCTCCACCCGCTGCTACCGCCCCGGCAGGCCCGTCGCCGCGGCGCTGGAGGAGCTGGAGAGGTGCTCGGGCACGCAGTTCGACCCCCGGATGGTCGCGGCCCTCACCCGTGCGCTGCGCCGCCACGGCTGGCCGTTCGCCGACGTCCCCGACCCGGCCGGGCACCGGCAGCCCGGGGTCCCGGTGGTGCCTCACACGGCCCACGCGGCGGCTGAGGGGGCCGGGGCGCGGACCGGCAGCGGCGTCGCGGTATGAGGCGGCGGACGGCCACCCGGCTCGTCGCCGCCGCCTACGGTGCGGCCGCGCTGGTGTCGGGCGGCGCCCTGTGTATCACCCTGTGGCAGGGAGTGACCCAGCCCGGCATCGCGCTGGCCTTCGGACTCGTCGTCGCCGTAGGGGAGTTGGCCCGGGTGCGGCTGCCCGAGGCGCGCGTGGGCGGCCCGCGCACCACCGGGCTGCTGTCCGGCGCCGGCGCGCTCGGTTACGCGCTGTGCGGCCAGGTGGGCGACACCCCGACCGTGCACGGACCGGCACAGGCCGTCACGGTGGCGCTCGTCGGCTCCCTCGTCGGACTGACCCCGCATGTGGCACTGGGCCAGGCGCCACCGCCCCAGGCCCCGGCGCGGCTGGCGCTCGGCGTCGGCTTCGCCGCCCTGTGCGGTCAACCGCTGTACGGGGACGGCTGGTTGGGCTGCGCCGTCGAACCGGGCGCGCTGTTCACCTGCTGTCTGCTGGCTCTGGCGCTGCTCGTCGGCTGCCTCGACGCGCTGCTCGCCGCCGCCACCGACGCACACGGGCGGGCGCTGCGGGCCGAGTTGACGGCCCGGCTCGTCACCGTACCCGCGCTGGCCGCCACCGCCGTGCTCCTCGCGCTGGCGGTCGCCGTAGCCGGGCTGTGGGCGCTGCTGCTGTGCTGTGCGCCGCTGCTCGTCATCCAGTTCGCGCTCCGCCGCCGCGCCTCCGTACGGGCGACCCACCGGCCCACCCTCGACTCCCTCGCACGGGCCCCCGAAGTGGCCGGCTGTACCCCGTACGGGCATGCGCGCCGAGTAGCCGAGCTCAGCCGCGCGGTGGGGCGCGAGCTGGGCCTGACAGGAGGGGAACTCACCGCGCTGGAGTACGCGGCGCTCACCCATGACGTGGGGCAGCTCTCGCTGGCCGACCCGGTACCCGGCGGTGCCACCACCGCGCTGGAGCCCGGCAGACAGCGCCGTATCGCCCTGCTCGGCGGCGCGGTCCTCCGGCAGGCGGGCGTCCGCTGGCGGGTGGCGTCCGCCGTGGAAGCACAGGCCGATCCGTACCGCGAACAGTCGGTGACCGCGCGTGTGGTCCGTACCGTAGGCGCGTACGACGACCTCCTCGCGGGCAGTCACAGCACGGGCAGCGCGGCGCGCCAGGAGGCCCTGCACACGCTGCGCACAACGACCGCGCGTGACCACGAACCACGTGTGGTGGAGGCCCTGTCACGGGTAGTGGCACGGGCTGCGGACGTCTGACGCACGGGTAATGAGCGGGCACCCGAGCGGGCATGGTTGGATGCGAAGGGGGGAACCGCGACAGGCGAGGACCGGCGCGTGGCGGCCGGTCCGCAAAACCCCATCGGCAGACAGCAGGCCGGGCGGCGAGCCGGGCCTCAGGACAGGCGGAACGGCGGGATCGGCGGGAGCAAAGTGAGGATCTTCGGCAAGGTGCGGCACCGTCCCTCCGCCTCGTGGCGGCAGGCGACGGACCGTGCGTTCACGCTCATCGGCGACGGGCGCTACGAGGACGCGGGCGCTCTGCTCACCCGTGCCGCCGATCTGGAGCCGTGGCTCTCGGAGTCCTGGTTCAACCTCGCGCTGCTGCACAAGTTCCGGCACGACTGGGAGCAGGCGCGTACAGCGGGCCTGCGCGCCGTGGCGCTGCTGGACCGCGAGACCGGGGCGCCCGACTGGTGGAACGTCGGCATCGCGGCCACCGCGCTCCAGGACTGGCCGCTGGCGCGCCGGGCCTGGCAGGCATACGGGCTGCACGTGCCCGGTCACTCGCACGGCGCGGCGGCGGCCGAGGAACCCTCCGGCATGCAGCTGGGCAGCGCCGCCGTACGGCTCTCCCCGGAGGGCGAGGCCGAGGTCGTCTGGGGCCGCCGCATCGACCCGGCCCGGATGGAGATCCAGAGCATCCCGCTGCCGTCCTCGGGGCGCCGCTGGGGCGAGGTCGTCCTGCACGACGGCGTACCGCACGGTGAGCGCACCACGGCGGCCGGGCCCTCCTACCCCGTCTTCGACGAGATCGAGCTGTGGGCGCCCTCGCCCGTGCCCACCTGGGTGGTGCTGCTGGAAGCCGCCACCGAGAGCGACCGGGACGCGCTGGAGCGGCTCGCGGCCGACGCCGGGTTCGCCGCCGAGGACTGGTCCTCCTCCGTGCGGCTGCTGTGCCGTGCCTGCTCCGAGAGCGCCATGCCCGCCGACGAGGGCGACGGGACGGTGCATCTGGACCCGCACGACCACAGTTCACCCGGCCACCCCGGGCCGCTGGGCCATATGACACAGGGCGGCCCCGGCGAGCTGTGGGTGCCCGAGCGGGAGTGCGGCCTGGCGGCGCCCGCCGCACTGGTGCGCGGGCTGCTGGACGGCTGGGTCGCCGACAGCCCCGACACCCGTGAGTGGCGGGATCTGGAGGAGGTCTGCTGAGCGGCGCCCGGCGTGCCCGTACCCTGTAGGGCGAGTCCTTACGGTACGCGGCCGTACGGTGCTCGGCCGGTTCACCGGCGGATCTTTGCTCTCACGGTCTTATGGGTCGCAGGAAGGCGTACGACGGCATGGCGCAGCAGCAGGAAACGACGGCCGAGTCGGCCGCTACGGCCGAGGGCGGGTTCGTCGACGACGTGACGGACGCGGCAGCCCGCGAGGAGGCCCACACCGCGCGGGGCACGGCACGGCCCGTCACCGTCGTCGGCAACCCGGTGCTGCACCGGGAGTGCAAGGACGTGACCGAGTTCGACGACGAGCTGGCCAAGCTGATCGACGACATGTTCGCCAGCCAGCGCGCCGCCGAGGGTGTCGGCATCGCAGCCAACCAGATCGGCGTCGACCTGAAGGTCTTCGTCTACGACTGCTACGACGACGAGGGCGTACGGCACGTGGGTGTCGTGTGCAACCCGGTGCTCGAACAGCTCCCCGCCGAACAGCGCGTGCTGGACGACGGCAGCGAGGGCTGCCTGTCCGTGCCCGGCGCCTACCACCAGCTGGCGCGGCCCGACTACGCGGTGGTGCGCGGTCAGGACGCGCAGGGCAAGCCGATCGCGGTGCGGGGCACGGGCTACTTCGCCCGGTGCCTCCAGCACGAGACCGACCACCTGCACGGGTACCTGTACATCGACCGGCTCTCCAAGCGCGAGCGCAAGGACGTGCTCCGGCAGATGGCCGAGAGCACGCCCCGCTACGAAACGGTGCCGAACGAGTAGTCCGGGTCAGAAGTCGTCGTCGAGGGAGACCGAGCCCTCCACGGCGACCTGGTACGCCGAGGCGCGCCGTTCGAAGAAGTTGGTGAGCTCCTGGACGTTCTGGAGCTCCATGAACGAGAAGGGGTTGCTGGAGCCGTACCGCTCCGGGAAGCCCAGGCGGCGGAGCCGCTCGTCGGCGACGGCCTGGAGGTACTCGCGCATGGACTCGGTGTTCATGCCGGGCAGCCCCTCCCCGCACAAGTCGCGCGCGAACTGGAGCTCCGCCTCGACGGCCTCCTCCAGCATCGCCGTGACCTGCTCGGCCAACTCCGTGTCGAAGAGTTCCGGCTCCTCCTCCCGCACGGTGTCGACCACGTCGAAGGCGAACGACATGTGCATCGACTCGTCGCGGAAGACCCAGTTGGTGCCGGTGGCCAGCCCGTGCAGCAGGCCGCGTGAGCGGAACCAGTAGACGTAGGCGAACGCGCCGTAGAAGAACAGGCCCTCGATGCAGGCCGCGAAGCAGATCAGATTGAGCAGGAAACGGCGCCGCTCGGCCCTGGAGTCCAGCTTGTCGACGGTCTCGACAGCGTCCATCCAGCGGAAGCAGAACTGGGCCTTCTCCCGGATGGAGGGAATGTTCTCCACGGCCGCGAACGCGGCGGCCCGCTCCTCGTGGTCGGGCAGATAGGTGTCCAGCAGGGTCAGATAGAACTGGACGTGCACGGCCTCCTCGAACAGCTGCCGGGAGAGATACAGCCGCGCCTCGGGCGAGTTGATGTGCTTGTAGAGCGTCAGCACCAGGTTGTTGGCGACGATCGAGTCGCCGGTGGCGAAGAAGGCCACCAGCCGGCTGATCATGTGCTGCTCGCCCGCGGTGAGCTTGGCCAGATCCGCGACGTCGGAGTGGAGGTCGACCTCCTCCACGGTCCAGGTGTTCTTGATGGCGTCCCGGTAGCGCTCGTAGAAGTGCGGGTAGCGCATCGGGCGCAGGGTCAGCTCGAAGCCGGGGTCGAGCAGGTTCTTCGGGCGAGAGGTACCGGCGCGAAGCGCCGACGGTGAGGGGTGGTGGTCGGGGGTCACTGACAGACCTCGCAGGACTCGGGGTTTTCCAGGGAGCAGGCGATCGCCTCGTCGGGCTTCGGCTGCTGGGGGACGGAGTTGGCCGCCTGGGCGATGCGGGTCGCGGGGCGCGACCGCAGGTAGTACGTGGTCTTGATGCCGCGCTTCCAGGCGTACGCGTACATCGAGCTGAGCTTCCCGATGGTGGGGGAGGACTGGAAC
This sequence comes from Streptomyces spirodelae, assembly GCF_017676385.1. Taxonomy (GTDB): domain Bacteria; phylum Actinomycetota; class Actinomycetes; order Streptomycetales; family Streptomycetaceae; genus Streptomyces; species Streptomyces spirodelae. Next base: position 87,167 of record NZ_JAFFZN010000013.1, on the reverse strand, counting down.
AGGTTCAGCGACTGGCTCTGGTCCAGGTACGGGGTGCGGGCCGCGGCCATGTCGATCAGGGCGCGCTGCGGGAGCTCCCACGCGGTGCGGTACAGCTCCCGTACGTGCGCGGGCACCCACTCCAGCTCCTGTACGGAGCCGTTGGCCCGGCGCAGCGCCTCGCGGGCCCGCGCGTCCCACAGTCCCAGCCGCTTCAGCTCCGCGACCAGGTAGTGGTTCACCTGGAGGAACTCGCCGCTGAGCGTCTCGCGTTTGAAGAGGTTGGAGACCTGCGGCTCGATGCACTCGTACACGCCCGCGATGGCGGCGATGGTCGCCGTGGGGGCGATCGCCAGCAGCAGGGAGTTCCGCATCCCGGTGCGTGCGATACGGGCGCGCAGCGCCTCCCAGCGGTCCGCCCAGTACGGCTCGGCGTTCGGGTAGTGGTCGGGGTGGAGTACACCGCGTGCGGTGCGGGTGGACTCCCAGGCGGGCAGCGGGCTGTGCCTCTCGGCCAGCTCCGCTGAGGTCTCGTAAGCGGCGAGCATGATCCGCTCGGCGATCCGGGTGGACAGCTCGCGTGCCTCTTCGGAGCCGAACGGCAGCCCGAGCCGGAAGAAGACGTCCTGGAGTCCCATCACGCCCAGACCCACCGGGCGCCAGCGGGAGTTGGAGGCGGCCGCCTGCTCGGTCGGGTAGAAGTTGATGTCCACCACCCGGTCCAGGAAGGTCACCGCCGTACGCACCGTGGCGTCCAGCCGCTCCCAGTCAGGCTGTCCGTCGGCGCCCAGGTGTGCGGCCAGGTTGACCGAGCCGAGGTTGCAGACGGCGGTCTCGCCGTCGTCGGTGACCTCCAGGATCTCGGTGCACAGGTTCGAGGAGTGCACGATGCGACCGGGCTGTGCGGTCTGGTTGGCGGTCCGGTTCGAGGTGTCCTTGAACGCCATCCAGCCGTTGCCGGTCTGTGCGAGAGTACGCATCATCGCGCCGTACAGCTGCCGGGCCGGCAGCTGTTTGACGGCGCGGCCCTCGGCCTCGGCGCGGCGGTAGGCGGTGTCGAACTCCTCGCCCCACAGATCGACCAGCTCCGGCACCTCGGACGGGGAGAAGAGCGACCACTGCCCGTCCGCCTCGACGCGGCGCATGAACTCGTCCGGTACCCAGTGCGCGAGGTTGAGGTTGTGGGTACGGCGCGCGTCCTCGCCCGTGTTGTCGCGCAGTTCGAGGAACTCCTCGATGTCCGCGTGCCAGGTCTCCAGGTAGACGCAGGCCGCTCCCTTGCGCCGGCCGCCCTGGTTGACGGCCGCGACCGAGGCGTCCAGCGTCCGCAGGAACGGGACGATCCCGTTCGAGTGGCCGTTGGTGCCCCGGATCAGCGCGCCGCGGGAGCGGACGCGGGAGTAGGACAGACCGATGCCCCCGGCGTGCTTGGAGAGCCGGGCGATCTGCTGGTAGCGCTCGTAGATCGAGTCCAGCTCGTCCTCGGGCGAGTCCAGCAGATAGCAGGACGACATCTGCGGGTGGCGCGTACCGGAGTTGAACAGGGTGGGCGAGGAGGGCAGGTAGGCGAGGGAGCTGGTGAGCCGGTAGAACGCGGCCACCTCCGCCAGCGCTTCCGGTGACTCGTCCGCCGCCAGGCCGCAGGCGACTCGGAGCAGGAAGTGCTGCGGTGTCTCGATCGGGCGGCGGGTGGCCGGGTGCCGCAGCAGGTAGCGGGAGTGGACGGTACGCAGCCCGAAGTACTCGAACCGGTCGTCCGCGCCGCCGTCCACGGCCTCTGCCACCAGCGCGTCGAGCCGTTGTGCGTGCTTCTGCACGAGGGCGTGGGTGCGGTCCGCGATCAGCCCCTGCGCGTGGCCCAGTGCCACCGAGGCGGAGAACGAGGTCACGCCCTCAGCCGCCGCCTCTTCGCGGATCACATGGGTGAGCAGCCGCGCCGCCAGCCGGGAGTAGGAGGGCTCCTCGCTGACGAGACCCGCCGCCGATTCGATGGCGAGGGCACGCAGGTCGGCCTCGGTGGCGCCGGGTTGCCGTCCGCGCAGGGCCGCTGCCAGCACCGGTGCCGGGTCCACGTCGGGGAGATCGGCGGTGAGCGCTGCGAGGGCCCGGCGGAGCGCTTCGGCCGGCGGGTCCTCGCGGGCACCGGGCTCTCGGGCGCCGGGTTCCTGGGCGCCGGGTTCCTGGGCGCCGGGCTCTTGGGAGCCGGGGTCGCCGGATGCGGGAGGTTTCCCGGGGGCGGCGGGTCCGGCGCCGCTCGGTGCGGGAACAGTGGGGGCGGTGGTGAGGGTCACGCGGTGCTCTCCCTGGCTGCTGAGGGCCCGTGGCAGGGCAGCACGGCAGGAGAGAGCACACGCCGGACCCGTTGCGGGCATGGCGCGCTCCGCCCCGACGGCCCAACCCACGAGACCCGGACGTTCGGTACTGCCGCCGCCTGCAGGCATTCGGACTCGCGGGCACGCTCGCGCGTGCCGCTCACCGTTGCGGGACAGTTCCGGACTCGCACCGGATTCCCCTGCGTCGGGGGCGACGGCCGTGAGACACCATACATGTTGTGGCACCTCTGTGAGAGGGGCCCATATGTTGTGTCGTCGACTACAGGGTGAGCGTGTAGGCCAGCAGGGTGGCGCCCTCGATCGGCTCCCAGTCGCGCTCGGGGGCGCGCAGGAAACCCAGCCGGGCATAGAGGCGGTGTGCCGCGTGCATCGTCGGCAGAGTGGACAGGACGAGCCCGCTCAGCCCGAGGTCGCGGGCCCTCCCGATACAGGCCCGCACCAGTGCTTCACCGACCCCCCGGCCCCGCGCCGACTGCCGTACGCCGAGCATCCGGAACTCGCCCTCACCGGCCCGGGCGCGCTCCGCGTAGCGCCCTCCCTCGCCGACGAAGGTGACGGTGCCCAGCAGCGCGCCCTGCGGGTCCTCGGCGACCAGCAGGTCGGCGTGGGCAGCGCGGCCGGCCGCGTCGCGGAGCGAGTTCAGATAGGGGTCGGAATCCCCATAGGTCAGCAGTCCGCCGTCGAGGAAGGCGCGCGCCACCAGCTCCCCGGCCTGTGCGTACTCCTCGGGCCGTGCGGTTCTTACAGTGATGTCCATGGCCGCCATCATCCAGCACGGCACCGACAACGCCGGGGCGTCAGCCGTGCCGGGCGGACGTCGGCCGGGCCGGTGGGCCTCAGCAGCAGCGGAACCCCGCGCGCGGATCGCCCTCCCGGGCGTCCGTGCGGCGGCGTTCGAACTCCTTCCGTGAGGGGAGCGGGGCGTGGGGCCCCTGGTGCTGCCGCACGTGTGCCACGTACCGTTCGTACGCGCTCTCGTCCGTGAGCTCGCGCACGTACCAGCGCAGCCAGCGCCCGGCCCGCAGCAGGGGATTGACCGCCGCCTGCTTCGCTCCGTTCACCTGCTTCGTGCCATTCACCGGGAGTCCTCTCCAGCCCCGCCGCCGGGTGTTCCGGCCGCGGCCAGCGCTGCCTCGTGCTCGGCCTTCTCCGCCTTCTCCTCCTTGGTGGCGATCAGCCCTGCGGGTTCGACCAGCTTGGACTTCTCGTAGGGTGCCTCGTGCATCCGGGTGCTCTCCGGGTGGCGCACCGCGCGTACACAGGTGCGCGCCGCGTCGGCGAGGACCACGATGACCAGGATCGCGAAGAGGGCGGACAGGACGCCGTCCACCGTGGAGTTGGTGACGACGGTGTGCATGTCGTCCATGTTCTTGGCGGGTGCGATGACCTTGCCCTGGTCGATGGCCTCCTGGTAGTTGGCGCGCTGCTGGAAGAAGCCGACCTTCGGGTCGGTGGAGAAGACTTTCTGCCAGCTCGCCGTGAGAGTGACGACGGCGTCCCACACCAGGGGAACGGCCGTGACCCAGGCCCACTTCAGCCGCCCGGACTTGACCAGCAGCGTCGTACAGACCGCCAGCGCTACCGCGGCCAGCAGCTGGTTGGCGATGCCGAACAGCGGGAAGAGCTGGTTGATCCCGCCCAGCGGCTCGTGGACGCCGACCCACAGGAAGTAGCCCCACAGCGCGACGATGGCGGCGCTGGAGAAGAGCAGCCCCGGCCACCAGCTCACCCGGCGGAAGGGCTTGTAGACGTTGCCGAGCATGTCCTGCAGCATGAAGCGGCCCACGCGGGTGCCGGCGTCCAGAGCCGTCAGGATGAACAGCGCCTCGAACATGATGGCGAAGTGGTACCAGAACGCCTTCATTCCGGCGCCGCCGACGATCTCCGAGAAGATGTTGGAGACGCCGATGGCCAGGGTGGGCGCGCCGCCCGTACGGGAGAGCAGCGACTGTTCCTCGACGGCCTTGGCCGCGGCCGCCAGTTGGTCCGGGGTGATGGTGTACCCCAGGTGCCGTACCGCCTCCGAGGCCGCCTGCACGTTGTCCCCGATGACGCCTGCGGGCGCGTTCATCGCGAAGTAGAGCCCGGGGTCGATGATGCTGGCGGCGACCATCGCCATGATGGCGACGAACGACTCCATCAGCATGGAGCCGTAGCCGACCATCCGGATCTGGGTCTCCTTCTGGATCATCTTCGGCGTGGTGCCGGAGGAGATCAGCGCGTGGAAACCGGACAGGGCGCCGCAGGCGATGGTGATGAAGACGAACGGGAAGAGAGAGCCGGCGAAGACCGGCCCGTCACCCACGCCTGCGAAGTCGGTGATGCCCTCCATCTTCAGCGTCGGCATCGTCACCACGACGCCGACGGCCAGCAGCCCGATGGTGCCGATCTTCATGAACGTCGACAGGTAGTCGCGCGGCGCGAGCAGCATCCACACCGGGAGGATGGAGGCGACGAAGCTGTAGACCAGAATCCAGATGACCAGCGTGCCGGGTTCGAGCGTGAAGGTGTCCGCCCAGGACGACTCGGCGACCCACCGCCCGGAGACCAGCGCGAGCAGCAGCAGCGCGATGCCGATGAGGGAGACCTCGGTGACCCGCCCGGGGCGCAGCACCCGCAGGTAGAAGCCCATGAACAGGGCGATCGGGATGGTCATGCCGATGGAGAAGGTGCCCCAGGGCGACTCGGCCAGTGCGTTGACGACGACGAGCGCCAGCACGGCGAGCAGAATGATCATGATCGCGAGGACGGCGAGCAGCGCTGCGGCGCCGCCGATCGGCCCGATCTCCTCGCGCGCCATCTGGCCCAGCGACTTGCCGTCCCGGCGCAGGGAGAAGAAGAGCGTGACCATGTCCTGCACGGCGCCGGCCAGGATCACGCCGACGACGATCCAGATGGTGCCCGGCAGATATCCCATCTGGGCCGCCAGCACCGGGCCGACCAGCGGTCCGGCGCCCGCGATGGCGGCGAAGTGGTGGCCGAGCAGCACCCGCCGGTCGGTGGGGTGGAAGTCGATGCCGTTGTCGAGCCGTTCGGCGGGCGTGGCCCGGGTCTTGTCGACGCGGAGTACCCGGGTGGCGATGAAACGCGCGTAGAAGCGGTAGCCGATGGCGTACGAGCCCAGCGCGGCGGCCACCATCCAGGCGGCGGAGATCTCCTCGCCGCGGGCGAGCGCCAGCATGCTCCACCCCGCCGCGCCGATCAGTGCGACGGTGGTCCAGATGGCTATGGACCGCGGACTGAGCTTGCTCGCTGGCTGTGAGGTGCTGCGCACGCGTTCCTCCTCGACCTCACCCGCGCCCCATGCGAGGTGGCGGGCACACCACGACGGCAGGCCGACCGTAGAACAACCGCCTGATCAGCGCCATACCCCCGAACGGGTCAACCACGATCCGGGAGCGCGGCGGGTTCCGTCCCGGGCAGAGGCGCGTGCCGGCCGGCGGGGCCGTCAGGACGTGGGGCGCTGGAGGGTGGCCACGAACTTGTAGCGGTCACCGCGGTAGACCGAGCGGACCCACTCCACGGGTTCTCCCGCGGTGTCGCGGGAGTGCCGGGAGAGCATCAGCATCGGCAGCCCGACGTCGGTGCCCAGCAGCCCGGCCTCGCGCGGGGTGGCCAGCGAGGTCTCGATCGTCTCCTCGGCCTCGGCCAGGTGGATGTCGTACACCTCGGCGAGCGCGGTGTAGAGGGAGGCGTACTTGACCAGGCTGCGCCGAAGCGCGGGGAACCGCTTCTGGGACAGGTGTGTGGTCTCGATCGCCATGGGCTCGCCGCTGGCCAGCCGCAGCCGCTCGATGCGCAGGACGCGTCCGCCCGCGGGGATGTCCAGCAGCGAGGCGAGCCGGTCGTCGGCGGTGACGTAGCCGATGTCCAGCAGTTGGGATGTGGGTTCGAGGCCCTGGGCCCGCATGTCCTCCGTGTAGGAGGTCAGTTGCAGCGCCTGCGAGACCTTGGGCTTGGCGACGAAGGTGCCCTTGCCCTGAATGCGCTCCAGACGCCCCTCCACGACGAGTTCCTGGAGCGCCTGCCGGACCGTGGTGCGCGAGGTGTCGAACTCGCTGGCGAGCGTCCGCTCGGGCGGTACGGGGGTGCCGGGCGGCAGGGTCTCGGTCATCTCCAGCAAGTGCCGCTTCAGCCGGTAGTACTTGGGCACGCGCGCGGTGCGGGCCGCCGATCCGTTGCCGCCGGCGGTCTCGCTGTCCGCCGCGGCCGGCGCGACCGCGCCGCCCCCGTCCGTGCTCATGGCCCGCCTTCCCGACTCATGTCGTGCTGCCGTCACCGGCTTCCTCCGTGTACGTAGCGGCTCACATCGTGGCACGGCCCCGGTGTGGGCGGGCGCCCCAGCTCAGATGTCGTTCCGATAACGGAACCGACAGCGAGCTTTATACACCGTTGACACCCCTAAAGGTCTAGGCCAAGCTCTGCATGGATCTCATTGGTCTAAACCAACTCCGGGAAACTACGGGGGAACCTACTCCGGGTTTGCTGTGCGGAGCGTTCCAGTGTGCAGGGGAGAATGCTGTGGTACGCAGACAACGCCGACAAAATCGCCAAAAGGGGCTCATAGCCGCGGCCGGTGTCGCGATGCTGGTGGTGAACGTCGCGGCCTGCGGGTCCGACGACGACAAGAAGGACGGGCCCGAGAGCTTCAAGGGCCAGACCCTCACCCTCTGGGCGATGGACGGCTCCACGCCCGAGCAGTGGACCAAGGACGTCAAGGCCGCCTTCGAGAAGAAGACCGGGGCCAAGCTCAAGCTCGAGGTCCAGCAGTGGAACGGCATCCAGCAGAAGATCACCACCGCGCTCTCCGAGTCCGATCCGCCGGACGTGATCGAGGTCGGCAACACCCAGACCCCCGCATACGCCGCCACCGGCGGACTGGCCGACCTCAGTGACCTGAAGAAGGGGCTCGGCAAGGACTGGACGCCCTCCCTCAACAAGTCCGCGGTCTACGACGGAAAGCAGTACGCGGCTCCCTGGTTCGCCGTCAACCGCACGGTGATCTACAACAAGAAGATCTGGGCCGAGGCGGGCATCAAGGGCATCCCCAAGACGCGCCAGGAATTCTTCGACGCGCTGGAGAAGATCGAGAAGAAGACCGACGCCGAGCCGATCTACATGCCGGGCCAGAACTGGTACTTCCTGGACGGCCTGATCATCGGCCAGGACGCCGACCTGGTGAAGAAGAAGGGCGGCAAGTGGGTCTCCAACCTCGCCGACCCCAAGGTCGGCAAGGCCATGGAGATCTACAAGAAGTACGCCTCCTACTCCAAGGCCCCCAAGAACAAGGACGAGGCCACCCCGCAGCAGGCCGAGGTCTTCGCCAAGGGCAGGACGGGAGCCTTCATCGGGCTGAGCTGGGAGGCGGCCACCGCGATCGAGGCCAACAAGAAGCTCGAGAAGGACATCGGCTACTTCACCATTCCGGGTGAGACCGCGGACAAGCCCGAGGGCGTCTTCCTCGGCGGCTCCAACCTCGCTGTCGCCGCGGGCAGCGAAAAGCAGGAACTCGCCAAGGAATTCCTGAAGATCGCCCTGTCCGACAAGTTCGAGGGCGCCATGGCGAAGGAGAGCGGGGTCATCCCCAACAAGACCGCGCTCCAGAGCAATCTCAAGGGCAACCCCGCGGCGGAAGCCGCCGCGCCGGCCGTCGAGAACGGGGGACTGACACCCCTGATCCCCGAGTGGGGCGCGGTGGAGAACCCGCCCAACCCGATCAAGACTTATATGACGTCGGTGCTGAACGGGAAATCGCACGACACCGCGGCCAAGGCTGTCGAGGACGAGATGAACAAGAGGCTCGCTCAGAAGCAGTGAGAGCGCCGTCTGCTGGTGCGGGGTTCGGGGATCGGGCAGGTGCGGCTGCGGCTGTGCCCCCCTCCCCCGGACTCCGCCCGGGGGTGCCCCCACGCCCGTCGGGCGGAACGAGCGCCCCACGACCTTGGAGCATTGATGTCTGTGCAAACCCGCGAGGCGCCGCCTCGGAAGAGAAGGCCCGCTGCGGCACCAAGGGCCGCGGGGCCGCAGCCGGGGGAGGGGCGCCGTGCCGATAAGGCCACGCTGCCGTACCTCCTGCTGCTGCCCGCCCTCGCGCTGACTGCCGTCTTCCTCGGGTACCCGCTGGTCACCAACGGCATGTTGTCGTTCCAGAACCTCAACATGACGCAGCTGATCCAGCACGTCACCGAATGGAACGGATTCGCCAACTACACCGACACGCTCAGCAACGAGGAGTTCTGGCGGGTCACGCTGCGGTCGGTGATCTTCACGGCGGTCAACGTCGTCGTGATCATTGTCGTCGGCACCCTCATCGGGCTGCTGCTGGCCCGCCTCGGGCCCAGGATGCGGCTGCTGCTCTCGGTTGCGCTGGTGCTCGCCTGGGCGATGCCGATCATCGCCGCCACCACTGTCTACCAGTGGCTGTTCGCGCAGCGGTTCGGCGTCGTCAACTGGGTGCTGGCCGAACTCGGCTTCGAGTCGATGGCGGACTACAACTGGACGGGGACCCAGCTGTCCACGTTCTTCGTCATCTCGCTGCTGCTCGTGTGGACCTCCGTCCCCTTCGTGGCGATCAACCTCTACGCGGCGACGACGACCATCGCCAAGGAACTGTACGAGGCCGCGGCGCTGGACGGCGCGGGTGCGTGGCAGAGCTTCAAGTGCGTCACCCTCCCGTTCCTCAAGCCGTTCTTGCTGGTGGCGACGTTCCTCGAAATCATCTGGATCTTCAAGGCGTTCCCGCACGTCTTCGCCATCAACGAGGGCGGCCCGAACCGGCTGACCGAGACACTGCCCGTCTACGCGTTCGTGGAAGGCGTCGGCGGCCAGCACTACGGCACAGGCGCGGCGATCTCCGTCCTCACCATCCTCATACTGCTGGCCCTGATGGCGTACTACCTGCGCATCGTGCTGCGGCAGGAAGACGCCGACGAGACCGAGAACGACGGGGAGATGGCCTGATGCGACGGTCACTGCTGGGCCGGATATGGCCGAACGCCACCGCGCTGGTGCTGTTCGTGGGGTTCGCCTTTCCCGTCTACTGGATGTTCAACACGGCGTTCAAGCCCAACGGGCAGATCATCAGCGAGACACCCGTCTGGTTCCCCACCTCGCCGACCCTCGACCACTTCGAAACGGCCGTCGAGGCCGAGAACTTCTGGACGCTGGTACGCAACTCCGTCACCGTCACGGTGCTCGCCGTCGGCTTCTCGCTGGTCGTGGCGCTCTTCGCCGCCTTCGCACTGGCCCGGATGCGGTTCAGGGGGCGGAAGGGCATCGTCCTGACCTTCATGGTCGCGCAGATGGCGCCCTGGGAGGTGATGGTCATCGCGATCTACATGATCGTCCGTGACGCCGACATGCTCAACAGCCTGGTGCCGCTGACGCTCTTCTACACCGTCATGGTGCTGCCGCTGACCATCATCACCCTGCGCGGCTATGTCGCCGCCGTGCCCAAGGACCTGGAGGAGTCGGCCATGGTGGACGGCTGCACCCGGCTCCAGGCATTCCGCCGGGTCATCTTCCCCCTGCTGGCGCCAGGTCTGATGGCCACCTCGCTGTTCGGCTTCATCACGGCGTGGAACGAGTTCCCCCTGGTCCTCATCCTCAACAAGGACGACCAGGCACAGACGCTGCCGCTGTGGCTGTCGAAGTTCCAGACCGCCTTCGGCGACGACTGGGGTGCCACGATGGCGGCAGCGTCACTCTTCGCCATCCCGATCCTGCTGCTCTTCCTCTACCTCCAGCGCAAGGCAGTGGCCGGCCTCACCTCCGGCGCGGTGAAGGGATGACCGGCGGTGACGGCACGCCGCGCGACACCGTTGCCGCAACCCCAGGGCACACCAGTGAAGTGAAGGGACACCGCGCCGCATGACCACCTCAGTACGAGCGTCCGACACCCTCACCCGCGACGCCCTCGCCGTCCTCCAGCCCGGCTTCGCCGGGACCTCGGCACCCAGCTGGCTGCTGCGGCAGCTGGACGAAGGGCTCGCCTCGGTCGGTCTGTTCGGACGCAACATCGACTCACCCGAACAACTCGCCCTGCTCACCGAGCAGCTGCGCGACGTACGCGCGGATCTGCTGATCGCCATCGACGAGGAGGGCGGCGATGTGACCCGGCTGGAGGCCAGGGGCGGCTCCTCCTACCCCGGCAACCTCGCCCTCGGCCACATCGACGACCCCGACCTCACCCGTGCCGTCGCCCACGAACTGGGCAGCAGGCTCGCCGCCGCCGGGGTCAACCTCAACTGGGCACCGTCGGCCGACGTCAACTCCAACCCGGACAACCCCGTCATCGGCGTACGGTCCTTCGGCGGCGACCCCGCCCTCGTCGCCCGGCACACCGTCGCCTACATCGAGGGTCTCCAGGCGGCCGGCGTCGCGGCCTGCGTCAAGCACTTCCCCGGGCACGGCGACACCGCCGTCGACTCGCACCACGCCATGCCCCGTATCGACGCCGACCTGGAGACCCTCAGAGCCCGCGAGCTGGTGCCCTTCGCGGCGGCGATCGAGGCGGGCAGCAAGTGCGTGATGAGCGCCCACATCCTGCTGCCGGCCCTCGACGAGGCCCGCCCCGGCACCCTCAGCCCCGCCGCGCTGACCGGACTGCTGCGGGCGCCGCGCAGCGAGGGCGGACTCGGCCATCAGGGGCTCATCGTCACCGACGGCATGGAGATGCGGGCCATCTCCGCCACCTACGGCCTCGAACGCGGCAGCGTGCTCGCGCTCGCCGCCGGGGCCGACGCGATCTGCGTGGGTGGCGGGCTGGCCGGTGAGGACACCGTGCTGCGGCTTCGCGACGCGCTGGTGAGCGCCGTACGCGACGGCGAGCTGACGGAGGAACGGCTCGCCGACGCCGCAGCACGGGTACGCGGCCTCGCCGCGTGGGCGCGGGGGGTGCGGCGGTCGGACACGGGGGGTCTGGCCGACCCCGCCCTTCGCGCCGGAACGTCCGCCGCCGGCGGCATCGGACTGGAGGCGGCGCGGCGCGCGCTGGTCGTGACCGGGCTGGAGAGCTATCGGCACCCCTCCGGACCGCTGTATGTCGCGGCGCTCACCACGGTCGCCAACATCGCGGTCGGGGACGAGACCCCCTGGGGGCCGGCAGCCGAGCTGGAACGGATGGTTCCGGGCACCCGGACGGGCACCTACGGCAGCGCCGACGGGGACGTGGGGGCCGCGGTGCTCGCGGACGCGGGGGACCGGCCCGTGGTCGTGGTCGTCCGCGACCTGCACCGGCACCCGTGGATGTCCGAAGCGGTGGCGCGGCTGGTGGCCGCACGCCAGGACACGGTGGTGGTCGAGATGGGTCTTCCCCAGGCCGCACCGCAGGGCGCACTGCACATCGCGACCCATGGCGCGGCCAGGGTCTGCGGTCGCGCGGCGGCCGAAGTCATCGCCCGGGGGTGAGAACCCGCCCCGCCCACCCTCCGCTTTCCCGCCGGGGTCGCCACCAGGGGGTGGGCGGGGGCAAATCCGGCCGTATCCGCCAGGCCGTAGGATCGAACCGCGACCCACACACGCACGCATCCCCGGAGGGACCCGCATGTCCTCGAACGCCCCGTCCACACCGGGCACCATCATGTCCGGCGAGATGGCCGAGCAGCCCGCCGTGCTGCGCCGCATCCTGGACGAGGGCGCCCCGGCCATCCGCGAGGTGGCCGAGCGGATCGCCGCGAAGAACCCCCGGTTCGTCCTGCTGACGGCGCGCGGTACCTCCGACAACGCCGCGCTGTACGCGAAATACCTGCTGGAGATCCAGTTGGGCAAGCCGTGCGGGTTGACCTCCATGTCGACGACCACCGCCTACGGCGCGCAGCCGGATCTGACCGACTGCCTGGTCATCACCATCAGCCAGTCCGGCGGCAGCCCGGACCTGGTGGCCTCCACCGAGGCGGCCCGCGAGGCGGGTGCGATCACGCTCGCGGTCACCAACAACGCCGACTCGCCGCTCGCGCAGGTCAGCGAGTTCCACATCGACGTACTGGCCGGCCCGGAGAAGGCGCTGCCCGCCACCAAGACCTACACCGCCGAGCTGCTGGCGCTCTACCTGTTGGTGGACGGCCTGCGCGGCGGCAACGGCAACGGCGTCGAGGCCGCCAAGGAGCTGCCCGAGCTGGCCGAGGCCGTGCTGGCCCGCAAGGACGAGGTCAAGGCACTCGCGGCGCGCTACCGGTTCGCCGAGCGGATGGTGCTCACCTCGCGCGGCTACGGCTACCCGACGGCGAAGGAAGCCGCGCTGAAGCTGATGGAGACCAGCTACATCCCGGCGCTTTCCTACTCCGGGGCCGACCTGCTGCACGGGCCGCTGGCCATGGTGGACAACATCTCCCCGGTGATCGCCGTGGTCGCGGACGGCAAGGGCGGCGAGGCGCTGCAGCCGGTCCTGGAGCGGCTCCGGGACCGCGGGGCCGACCTGGTGGTCATCGGCCGCCAGGCGGAGGTGGAGCGGGCCTCCGCCGGGTTCGCGCTGCCCACCGAGGGGCTGCTGGAGGAGCTCCAGCCCATCGTGCAGATCCTGCCGCTCCAGATGCTCGCTTACGAGGTCACCATGGCGCGCGGCCAGGACCCGGACGCGCCTCGCTCGCTGGCCAAGGTCACCGAGACCCGCTGAGAGGGGCGGTCGGATGGGACAGGTGAGCATGGCGCGGGCGACCACCCTCGAAGGGCTGGTGGAGCAGCTCATCGACGTCGGCTCCACCGCTGTGCGGCGCGGATTCGTACTGGCCAGCGGCGGCAACCTGTCGGCCCGGCTGCCAGGCCGTGAGGAGTTCGTCGTCACGGGCAAGGGCACCTGGCTGGACAGGCTGGCACCCGAGGATTTCACGGTCATGAACCTGGCCGGCGAGATCGTCGGCGGCAACCCCGAGCCCTCCAGCGAGTGGAAGCTGCACCAGCGCACCTACCGGGTGCGCGGCGACGCCAACGCGATCGTCCATATGCACCCGCAGCACGCGGTGCTGGTCGACGCGCTGGGCCACGAGATCAGGCTGCTGACGCTCGACCACGCAGTGTACGTACGCTCCGTCGGACGTACCGACTTCTACCCGAACGGGTCCGACGAGCTGGCCGACAGCGCCGCCGAGCAGGCCAAGGAGCACAACTGCGTGCTGCTGGCCCACCACGGCTGCTCGGCGCTGGGGGAGGACGTCGGAATGGCCTTCCGGCGGGCGATGAACCTGGAGGAGGCGGCAACCGCCACCTATCGCGCCCTGCTGCTGGGGGACCGCACGACCCGCTTCCCGGTGCACGCGGACGAGGCGATCCAGCACGCCTGAGACACCCGGGCCCGCCAGGGCCCCGGGAACCGCCTCCCCGGCCCGCCAAGGCCCCGGAAAACACTTCGGGCCGCGGCGCCGGAGCGGGACCCTCAACCCGCCCGGCACCGCAGCCCGGAGCTACAAGGCCCGGGCGCTGTCAGGGCAGAGAGCGTCGCGGGCCTCGATCTGCCCTCCTGTGCGGGGAGGGCAGAAGTTCTTCCGGGAGGATTCTGGACTAGACCACGGCCGTCTGTCTACGGATCGCGCGGTTCTGCTCCTCGATTCTCCACCAGGCCGCGACCGGCGTACGCCCGGCCCCCGGCCTGTCGTACCCTCGGCCCCGTGCCCTCCATGAACGACCTCGTACGCCAGCACACCGCCCTGACCGACGTGGAGCTGGAGTGGCTGCACCTGCTGGTCTCCGAGTGGCAGCTGCTGGCCGATCTCTCCTTCGCCGATCTCGTGCTGTGGGTGCCGACCCTGGACGGCACCCGGTATGTCTCGGTTGCCCAGATGCGGCCGAACACCGGCCCGACCTCGCACCAGGACGACATGGTCGGCCACCTGGTGCCCCGGGGCCGCCGCCCGTTGCTGGATGCCGCGCTGGACGAGGGCCGGATCGTGCGGGAGGGCGACCCCGAGTGGCGCGAGGAGGTGCCGGTGCGCGTCGAGTCCATCCCCGTCCGGCGCGAGGGCCGGGTGCTGGGCGTCATCGCTCGCAACACCAACCTGCTGACCGTCCGCACCCCCAGCAGGCTGGAGCTGACCTATCTGCAGAGCGCCTCCGACCTCGCCCAGATGATCGCGGCAGGGAGTTTCCCGTTCCACGGGCACCAGGTGGACATGGACCATGTGCCGCGGGTCGGCGACGGGCTGATCCGGCTGGACGCCGAGGGGCATGTGCAGTACGCCAGCCCCAACGCGCTGTCCGCTTACCACCGGCTGGGCCTGGCCACCGACCTGGTCGGTCTGCACCTGGGCGAGGCCACCGCCGAACTGGCGCCGTCCCGGGGCCCGGTGCACGAGGCGATGGTCAAGCTCGCCAGCGGCTGGGCGCCGCGCGGCGCGGAGGTCGAGGCCAACGACTGCATCGTGCAGTTGCGCGCCATCCCGCTCAAACCCAAGGGCACCCGCATCGGTTCGCTCATCCTGCTGCGCGACATCACAGAAGTGCGCCGCCGTGAGCGCGAGTTGATCACCAAGGACGCCACCATCCGGGAGATCCACCACCGGGTGAAGAACAACCTTCAGACGGTGGCGGCGCTGCTGCGGCTCCAAGCCCGCAGGATGGACTCCGACCGGGGCAGGGAGGCGCTGGAGGAGGCGGTGCGGCGGGTCGGCTCCATCGCCATCGTTCACGAGACGCTGTCCCAGAACCTGGACGAGCGCGTGGACTTCGACGAGATCGCCGACCGTGTGCTGGCGATGGTGGCCGAGATCTCTCCAGGCCGCGTCACGGGACGCCGTACGGGCCGCTTCGGCATCCTCGGCGCCGAGGTAGCCACCCCGCTGTCCATGGTGCTCACCGAAGTCCTGCAGAACGCCATCGAGCACGGGTTCGGCCCCGGCCGGCAGGGGTCCATCGAGGTCCACGCCGTGCGCGGGGTGGCCGCCGGGCAGGACGAGGCGCGGCTGCTGGTCACGGTGCAGGACAACGGCCGTGGCCTGCCGGAGGACTTCGACGCCAAGAGCGGTGGCAACCTGGGGCTGCAGATCGTCCGCACCCTGGTGGAGGGCGAGTTGGGCGGCACCTTCGACATGCTCCCCGGTGCTGAGAAGGGCACCCGGGTGCTGTTCGACCTGCCGGTGACGGCGGAGAAACCGGCGCGCGCCGACAACCGCTGACGCGAACCGCTGACGCGGGACCGCCTCGCCGTACGAGTCGATCCGTACGAGTCGATCCGTGCGGGTCCGGCATGCGAAGAGCGCCGAGCACCCGGTCCTTGGACGAAGGACGGGTGTTCGGCGCTCGATGTTCTGCGGTTACGCGCTCCGAGGGCGCTGCGCGCTGCGTCTCGGGGGTGCAGCTGGTGCAGGGCTGGGCGTCAGGCGGTCGCGGCGTTGTTCCGCGCCCGGTTGCGGGCGGCACGGCGCTTCATCGCGCGGCGCTCGTCCTCGCTGAGACCACCCCAGACACCGGAGTCCTGACCCGACTCCAGAGCCCACTGCAGGCACTGCTCCATGACGGGGCAGCGGCGGCAGACGGCCTTGGCTTCCTCGATCTGCAGCAGCGCAGGACCGGTGTTGCCGATGGGGAAGAACAGCTCGGGGTCTTCCTCGCGGCAAACGGCGTGGTGACGCCAGTCCATGGCTGCTACCTCTCCTCGTGTGTGGCTTCGTTGCTTGTGAATGTGAACGCTTTCACGAATCCCTCGACGGGGGAAGTGGGGCCTCACAAATGTGATGCGGGTCCCACAGGAGTCAAAGGAAGGGATTCCGGCTCTCAAGGGGGCCCGATGGCGGGGCCGTCCCGATCGCCATGAAGAGACTCGCAAACCTCGGCGGCGGATACAACCCCTTCCGGAAACTTTTTTTTGAATCCTTGGTGTCGACTAGCTCACAGCCGTCATTCGAGGGGGTGGACCCTGGCCTAAACGTTCGAGTGGAAGGACTTTCGCCCCTTCCACTTACACAATCACACGCAGTGCACGCCGTACGCCTGTGAAGCTCACGCTCGTACGCAGTCCCAGGTGGTCACCGTCCATCTGAAACGGCAGCGGCGCCTGCGAATGCAAGGTGAAGCGAGTGAGGTCGTGGAGGGTGACCGCGTGCTTGCCGCGGGGCCCGCGCTCCGGGCTGGAGGTCAGCAGTTGGGTGCCGTAGCGGCTCACCGCCGCCGGCGTCAGTCTGCGCAGTCCCAGGACGTCGAGGCCGGTGTCGAAGGAGGCGGCCGGTGCCGCGTAGAGCGGCTTGTTCCCCAGATAGGACCACGGAGCCGTGTTGCACACGATCGACAGCGCCAGCTCGTCGACCGGCTCGGCGTCCTCGCGCTCCAGCGTGATCGTCCCCTTGCGGCGGTGCGGCTCGTTGAGGAACTGCCGCACCACCTGGCGCACATAGAGCGGGTGCGTGGACCGCTTGCCTCGCTCCCGCTGCTGTTCGACCCGCCCGATCACCCCGGCGTCGAACCCCAGCCCCGCCGTGAAGGTGAACCAGCGGTCGGGGATCTCGGCGTCGTCGGTTCCCGGCACGCCGCCCGCGATGCCCAGCCCGATGGTTCTCTCCGAGCCCGCCTCCAGCGCGTCCAGCAGGTGGCCTGTCGCCTCCACCACGTCGTTGGGCATGCCCAGCGCACGCGCGAACACATTGGTCGAGCCACCGGGCACCACCGCCAGCCGCGGCAGCCGCCCGGGGTCGGGGCCGTCGTGCAGCAGCCCGTTGACCACCTCGTTGACCGTGCCGTCCCCACCCAGCGCGATCACCAGCTCGGCGGCGCCGCCCAGCGCGGCCTGGCGGGCGAGATCCCTGGCGTGGCCCCGGTACTGGGTGGTGGCCACCTCCAGCTTGAGATCGCTGGCGAGCGCGTGCGCCAGCACGTCACGGGTCCGAGCGCTGGTGGTGGTGGCTGCCGGGTTGACCACGAGTAGTGCGCGCATGGAGTGAGCGTACCTACCGCGGGGTACACGGCCCAGCCCGGCCGGTGGCCGGACAGCTAGGCTGCGAGGGTGAGCCGGAGCGGGACCGAGACGGAGACGGAAGAGGCGATGGAGACGCAGACGAGGGCGCCAGGGCCGCGCCGGATCGTGGCCGCCGCCGTGCTGACCGGCGTCGAAGGGCTGATCGTCGCCGCGTTCGGGATCGTCTCCCTCGTGATGCTGATCACCGGGCGGCCGGACGGCATGACGCAGGCGGCCACGCTCGCGGTGACCGTACTCGCGCTGTCCGCGCTGCCGCTGGCCGCAGCGCGCGGGCTGTGGCTGAGGCGCCGCTGGAGCCGGGGCCCCGCGATGATCGTCCAGCTCATCGCGCTGCCCGTGGCGTGGCAGCTGGCGCAGAACGGGGGCGGGCTGCTGGCCGCCGCCGGCGCGCTGGCGCTGGCAGCGCTCACCGTGCTGGCGGCCCTGGTGAACCCGAAGACGGCCGAGGCCCTGGGAATCGGCCAGAGATGAGCGCCCCTGCCCCCGAGGGGCAGGGGCGGGTCACTCCTCGACCAGCAGGCGGTCCCGCAGCTGGGCCAGGGTCCTGGCGAGCAGCCTGGAGACGTGCATCTGGGAGATGCCCACTTCCTGGGCGATCTGCGACTGGGTCATGTTGCCGAAGAACCGCAGCAGCAGGATCTTCTTCTCCCGCGGCGGCAGCTCCTCCAGCAGGGGCTTGAGGGATTCCCGGTACTCGACGCCCTCCAGTGCGTCGTCCTCGGCGCCGAGGGTGTCGGCGACGGCGGGGGACTCGTCGTCGGTGTCGGGCACGTCCAGCGACAGGGTGCTGTAGGCGTTCGCCGATTCCAGGCCCTCCAGGACCTCTTCCTCGGAGATCGACAGCCGCTGGGCCAGCTCGTGCACGGTCGGAGCACGGCCGTGCTGCTGGGAGAGCTCGGCGGTCGCGGAGGTGAGGGAGAGCCTCAGCTCCTGGAGGCGGCGGGGCACGCGCACGGCCCAGCCCTTGTCGCGGAAGTGGCGCTTGATCTCGCCGACGACCGTGGGTGTCGCGTACGTCGAGAACTCGACGCCGCGCTCGGGATCGAAGCGGTCCACCGATTTGATGAGACCGATCGTCGCGACCTGCGTCAGGTCGTCCAGCGGCTCGCCGCGGTTGCGGAAGCGGCGGGCGAGGTGCTCGACGAGCGGCAGATGCATACGCACCAGGTGGTTGCGCAGCTCGGCGCGCTCGGGACCATCGGGCAGCTTGCGCAGTTCGATGAAGAGCGCGCGCGCACTGCCGCGCTCGGCCGGATCGAATCCGCGGGATTCGCCCGGGCCGCCGGGGCCTGCGGCCCGCTCCCGCCGCTCGTGCTGCTGCTGGTCCATAGCGTCCGCCCGCTCTGCCTGCTTGGGTCGCTGCATGCTGGGGTCGGCCGGGTGCGGCCGGGGCTGTTGTTCGGGAATGCCCCGGGCGACCGCCCCCGGGCGGCCTGACCACATCTGACTTGCCTCGTGCTCGGTCACGATGCTCCGGGCCCCGCACCGCGCTTTTTGTGCAGGCTGATGCTGACCGTACGGTCATCCGACACTGCTGAACCCACCTCACCGGCCAGGGCCGAGAGCACCGTCCACGCGAAGGTGTCGCGCTCGGGAGCACGGCCATCGGTCGTCGGCGCCGAGACGGTGACGTGCAGCGAGTCGCCGACGAGCTGGAAGACACAACTGAGTACGGAGCCGGGGACGGCCTGCTGGAGCAGGATCGCGCACGCCTCGTCCACAGCGATCCGCAGATCCTCGATCTCGTCGAGGGTGAAGTCCAAGCGGGCCGCGAGCCCGGCGGTGGCCGTCCGCAGCACCGACAGATAGGCACCCGCAGCCGGCAGCCGGACCTCGACGAAGTCCTGCGACGCGGGCTCGCCTGCGATCTGGGACACCCTCACCTCCAAGGTGGCACGAGCCGGTTGGGCCTCGCGGGCCGAAGCGGCTGTTGGATCGTTTTCGTCAGTGACGCTACCGCGATCCGTGTCACGATGCCGCACGCATCGATCACTGCCGCCTCATCCGCGAGCGTCACCCATAGTAAACATATGGGTACTGTCTGTGGCTAGGGGTTGGAGGTCTCAAATCCTCCACGATTACGCTGCGTTGGCCTTATGGGGCCGCTGCGGGTCGTTCCCCCGGGTTGTTCCCCGGACTCCGGCGGCCACCCTCCGTGCCCGGGGGTCGGGCGCCAGGGTGTCGCTGGAAGGGCCTGTCATGTCAGTACCCGTCACCTGATGCGTTCATAGCCCCTTACGGCACACCCTCCGACAAGGGCCGAAACCAGCCCCTGTGAGTGACTCCGGGACGGGCCCGAGTGGCCTGAGGGGTGCGATAGGCGACTACTCAGCGTCATGCCAGCGGGGAGTGCGGTGAGTTGATAAGCGCGGAGAGTGACGATCATTCTCACTCTGCGTTACAGGTCTCCGGGCTGGCGCCGCCCCGTCACGACGGCCGTCACCGTGCTGCCCCGGGGGAAGACACCCTCGGCCGCGAGCCGGGTGAGGGCGAACAGCAGCTTGGCGACATAGATCTCATCCAGTGCGGGCAGCTCGTGGCGCTCGGCGAAGTCCGCCGCGAAGTCGGACAGCTCGGCGCTCACCTTCGCGTAGCCGCCACCGTGGAAACGTTCCTCCAGCCACCAGTCGCCCCGCGGCCCGCCGAAGGTCTCCCGCTGTAGCCGCGCGACCTCCCCGGGGAGGAACCCGCCCTTCAGTACAGCCACTCCCAAACCGTGCTGACCTGCGGAGAGACCCGCCGCCATCCCGGCGAGGGTGCCGCCGGTGCCACAGGCGACGGCCGCCACATCGGTGCGGCCGCGCAGCTCCTCGCCCAGCAGGGCGCATCCTCGTACGGCGGCGGCGTTGCTGCCGCCCTCCGGTACGACGGCGCACGCGCCGAAGCGGGCACGCAGCTCTTCGTGGAAGGCCGGATCGGCGCGGCGGCGGTAGTCGGCACGCGTGACGAAGTGCAGCAGCATCCCGTCCTGGGCGCAGCGGGCCAGCGAGTGGTTGAGCGGCCGCTCCGCCAGCTCGTCCCCGCGCACCACTCCGATGGTGCGCAGCCCGAGCAGCCGTCCGGCCGCGGCGGTGGCGCGCAGATGGTTGGAGTAGGCCCCGCCGAAGGTCAGCAGCCGACGCTGACTGGTCTCGGCCACCGACCGCAGGTTAGGGGCGAGTTTCCGCCACTTGTTACCGGGGAGTGCGGGATGTATGAGGTCGTCGCGCTTGAGGAGGAGCCGCAGCCCCCGGCGGGCGAACCGCTCGTCGTGGACCTCCTGGAGCGGCGAGGGCAGCCGGGGGCTCAGCGGGGCGAGGGGGTCCTGGGGGTCGGACTGAGGCGGCACCGTTCCATTGTGGTCCAGGAGTGCCGAGTGCCGCCCGGGCTCTCACCTGAGGCGCTCGGCGATCCGCTCCCGCATGGCGTCCATGGTGAACCCGCGCGGGTCGTTCTTCTGGTCCGTCCACTCCAGGTGGCCGATGACCGACCGGGCGCCCCAGCCGTGGTGCCGGCACAGCGCTGCCGCGGCCCGCTCGATCGCGTCCAGCTGCTCGTCGGGCCAGGGGTCCTTGCCGTCCCCGAGGTTCTCGCACTCGAAGCCGTAGAAGTACCGGTTGCCGTCGGTGTTCTGCTGGTTCGGCTCGGGCAGGTCGCGCTCGGCGATGACGGCGCGCAGCACGTCGTCATCGCCGGAGCCCGCGTGGTTGGCCCGGCCGTGGCCGGTCAGATGGACGGTGCCGTCCTTGGTGACGCAGCCGTGGGAGAGGGGTCCCGGCAGCTCGGGACGGCCGTCGTAGATCAGGTCGACCGTCTCGGCCGAGCCGCTGGTGACCGTGTGGTGGATCACGATGCCGTGCACCGGGCCCCACGGCCCCTGCTGGTTGCGGTTGTGGTTGCGCCAGTCGCGCACCTCCTCCACCTTTACGCCCTCCTTCTTGAGGGCCTGGAGGAAGGCGGTCGCGGTGATGGGTGTGGCCATGCTCGCCCCCGTCTGCCGGGTGTCCGGTCTCCGGTGCCGCTGCCGGAGTGTGTCCAGGCTCATACCCGCTGCCGGGCTGTTTCTAGCCGCCCGGCTCCCCACCCGCCGGGGGACTCACCGCCACGAGGAGGGAGCGCACCCGGCTCTCGCGCGCGTACGGGCGCAGCAGTCCCGGTATCCGGGAGCGTGCCGCCACCACCCGGCCCGAGCGCACATGCGCCGACACCTCGAGGAAGTCGCGCCAGGTGGCGCACGCCTCCTCCAGCCGCCCGCGGGAGAGCAGCAGTTCGGCCAGCTCGGCCTGACACAGGGCGCGGGTGCGGCGCTCCTGCGCCGGGCGGGAGTGGAGGGAGGCGCGCAGATCGCGGATGGCGCCCTCGCGGTCCCCGAGCGCTGCCCGCACCTGGCTGGACTGGTACAGCAGTGCCGCGCCCTGGTACGTGCCCACAGGCTCGCCGCTCGGACTCTCAGGGCCCGTCGTCAGATCCACCGGCGCACGGGCCAGTTGGCGCTCGGCGCGGCCCAGCGCGTCCAGCGCCCGGTCCCGCGCGCCGCACGCCGCGTCGGCCACGGCCAGCCCCGCGTACAGGAACGCGCGGGCCGAGGGGTCGGTGTCGGCCGGTGCCGCCGCCAGGGCCGCCTCGGCGAGCGCGAGACTGGCGCGTGGATGACCCAGCTGGTGCGCCTGCGAGCTGAGGGCGCGACGGGCCAGCGCCACACCCTCCGGATCGGCGGCCTCCCCGGCGAGTTCGGCCGCCGTCAGAAAGGCCCGCTGGGCGAGCCCGTGCCGGTGTTCGTCGGCGTAGACCCGGGCCAGCAGATAGCTGAGCCGCGCGGCACCCGCCTGCATCCCCCGGTGGTGCGCACCCTCCTCGCCGCGCCGCAGGGTGCGGACGAGACCAGAGAGGTAGGCGGCGAGGGATGTACGGATGTGACCGCCGCCGTGCCGGTCGGCCTGGAGCGCGAAGAACCGCGCGTGCTCATGGACCGAGGCCACCTCGCCGGGCCCCGGGCTGCTCACCGGGCGCGAGCCGCGCGCTGTGCAGCTGTTGCGCGCGCCGGGGAGCGGGGCGGCCGCGGGGGCGCCCGCCGCGCGCCGGCCTCCGGGGACACGCTCACCTTCGGGAGGGCGCTCGCCTTCGGCGGGTTGCCCGCCCCTGGAGGGACGGACCGTCTCGGCCAGCAGCCGCAGGGTGTACGGGGCCGGGGGAGGGGCGTCCGCGCGGGGCGGCGGGACCACCGGCGCGGTGAGCGCGGTGAGCTGGTCGGCCGGGTGGGCGGAGGTGCCGAACTCGAAGAGCCCGGTGTCCGCCGGGTGTTCCCGGGCCGGTTCGTCCGCCGCCGCTGTCGCCGTGGCCGCCCCCGTGGCCGTCGCTCCCCTCTCCGCTTCCGTCGACTCATCCGTCACCGTGCCGGCTGCGGCGCTGCGGTGCGGCAGGATGTCGCGGGCGTGGCCGGAACGGGAGCTGTCCGTCGAGAGCGCGCGGTCCGGGCCCGGTTGCCGTCGGCGTGTGTCGCTATCGGAGGCGTCGTCGTCACCCGGCTCGGACTCGGTTCTGGGGGAGCCCCAGCCGCCGCGCGCGCGTGCCGCTGTGCCGGTGCGCCCGCCGCGCGTACCGTTCATGCCCAGATCCGCCACCGTGATCCGGCGGCCGAGGCGACGGGAGAGGGCCTCCGCCATGAGGTACCGGACGCGGGGGTCCGGGCGGCTGCCGCGCAGCCAGTGCGCGACTGAAGTTCTGTCGTACCGAAGGTGTATGCCGACCTCGGCGCCCAGACGAGCCAACGCCCTCGCGAACGCCGCCTGCGTCCACTCGCTCTCCTCCAGCAGCGCGCGCAGCTCACGGTTGGGGGTGCGGTTGCGGGACCCGGAGCTCGGGTACGCCGTGGCACGGGCGGGGTCAGCGGGACTCATGGTCGTTCCCGGGGTGGAACCTGATGGGATCGTTCACCGTTCTGCCTCATTTCCGGAATCGAGTGATGTCTTTCCGTAGCTCTCCGTGTGCTGGATGTGCTGTCATGCACGCGGACGATTTCAGGAAAGCGCATCGCTCGCGGCTTCGGGAGCATGTGCCGGGCGCACGACTGCGTGGTGCTTTCACACCCCGTGTGAAAGCAGGTCCGTTACTCTGCGAAACAACACGTTGGACCCGACGGAGGGCGGCATGGAGCCCAACAGCCAACTGGACGCGCTCCTTGACCAGGCAGGGATGTCCCGTGCCGGTCTTGCGGCGAGAATCAATCGATTAGGCAACCAAGCAGGAATAACCCTGCGTTACGATCACACGGCCGTGGCGCGCTGGCTCAAGGGACAGCGGCCACGCGGCAGCGTCCCCGAGTTGATCTGCGAGATCCTCGGCCGCCAACTCGGCAGGACGCTCACCCTCAGTGACATCGGTATGGATGTCACGTCAGCCCGGCCCTCGGCGGCCCCGCTCGGCACCGAAGAGGCCGCACTGCGCCGGTTCGTGGAGCGCGCCGCCTCCCTGTGGCGCTCCGACCAGGTGCACAGCGACTGGCCCGGCCCCACCCTGCTGACCGGCGCCGCAGCCGTCGCACCCGTATGGGAATGGGAGAACCCGCCCGAGGACCGGGACGTCTCGCACGCGGGCGGCCCCGAGGTCACCGCGGCCGATGTGAGCGTGCTGCACGCGGCACGCGGCCACTACGAGCACCTGTACCGCAACGCCGGCGGGGTCGCCACCCGGGCCCGCGTCGTCGGCTTCCTCAACGGCGAGGTCGCCCCCCTGCTGCGCGGCAGCTACAACGACACCACGGGCCGCCAACTGTGCCGCGCCGCGGGCTCGCTGGCCGCCATCAGCGGCATCTGCGCCTACGACGCCGACGCGCAGGGGCTGGCCCAGCGCTACTTCCACCAGGCGCTGCGCCTGGGCAAGGCGTCCGGAGACCTGCTCTTCGGCGGCTATGTGGTGGCCCTCCTCGTCAACCAGGCGCTCTTCCTCGGCGACACCCGGCACGCGCTCGCCTGCGCGCAGGCCGTGCTGCGCACCACGGGAGGCCATCTCAGCCCCGCGCTCGCCACGGATGTGTACGCGATGCAGGCCAGCGCGTACGCACGGCTGGGCGACCGGCGCAACGCGCACGACTGCATGCGCCGGGCCGAGGCGTACTCCGAGCGCATCCGCGCCGAGGAGGAACCCGAGGAGACCAGCTACGTCCAACCGGGCTTGGTGGAGGTGCGGTTGGCCGAGGCGCTGATCCTCCTGGGAGAGCTGTCGGCGGCCGCCCGGTACGCCCAGGAGGCGGCACGTGCGCCCGCGCACGTCCGCGGTCGCGTCAACCGGCTCGCCACCCTCACCGACGTGGCACTGCACGCGGGCGAGCCGGAGCGTGCCGCAGTCACCGCGGCGGAGATGGTGGACACCGCGCAGGGCATCGAGTCGCAGCGGCTGCGCGGGCGCATGCGCAGGGTCAGAAAGCGGCTGGAGCAGCACCCCGGGACTTCAGCGGTCGAGGCCGCGAAGCTCATCGAGGAATCGCTGAGCGTGCCGTTCTGAGCCGGGGCGCGCGGAGTGCCTCTGTCAGTGGGAGCGCACGACATGCTGGGATGTGCCCAACCTCCGTCGGGAAGGGGGCACATACGTGCGATGGAAGAACCTGGGTGAACACACTGTGTACGAGAACCAGTGGCTTCGGGTGAATCTCGCCGACGTGGAACTGCCCAACGGGCAGCACCTCGATCACTACTTGATCCGGCTGCGGCCCGTCGCCGCGGCGACCGCCGTCAACGAACGCAACGAGGTGCTGCTGCTGTGGCGGCACCGCTTCATCACGGACAGCTGGGGGTGGGAACTGGCGGCCGGAGTCGTCGAGGAGGGCGAGGACCTCGTCACGGCGGCGGCGCGGGAGATGGTGGAGGAGACGGGCTGGCGGCCCGGCCCGCTCCGCCACCTGATGACGGTCGAGCCCTCCAACGGACTGACCGACGCCCGGCACCACATCTACTGGTCACCGAGCGCCGAGTACGTGGGGCCGCCCGAGGACGACTTCGAGTCCGAGAAACGGGAGTGGGTACCGCTCAAGGAGGTGCCCGACCTCATCGCCGCAGGCGAGGTCCCCGCGGCGAACATGGCGGCGGCACTGCTGATGCTGCACCGCGTCCGCTTCGGGTAGGCGGCGGCTCAGCTCTTGAGGAAGCCGTCGCCGTTCTGCGCCACGTGCTCCTGGACGGCCGCCAGGGCGCGCTGGACCTCCTGGGCCGAGCCCGTGCCGTTCTGCTCCGCGTAGTAGGCGGCGCCCAGCCGGCGCAGCAGGTCGTTGCCCGCACGCTGGGCCTGGACCTCTTCCATCTTCTCCTTGCCCTGGGCGATGCCCCGCTGAGCCTGCTCCTTGGCGCGGTCGAGAAAGCCTGCCATGGTCCTGCCTCCGTCGTGTGCGGCTGTACCGGCCGGGTCGGCTCCGGTACACCGCTCAACGTATGCCGTGATCAGCGGGTTCCCCGTGCCGCACGGCGGAGAACGAGCCGCAGGTCAGACCATTTTCACACGATCGCCCGAGGGCAGCCGGCGTGGCATTCGTAACCGCCGTCGGCGGCTCCGCGGTCCCAGGCGGCGCGGACGACGGTGTCGGTGGGCACCGTTACGGTTGTCCGGTGAGCGCACAGCCGAAGGCAGAGGCCGGGACCGTCAGCTGGGACGAGGGCGGTCGGCGGTGCACTGCCGTATGGCGGTCCGAGAGCGGGGCGCGGCCGCCGCGCCGGACAGCGGTGGCCGACGACAGGATGGCCGCCGACATCGCCTACAAGCTCGTCTGCGAGGGCACCGCGCTGCTGTGGCGCGGCGATTACCACGGCGCCCGGCAACTGCTGGCCGCGCTCGGCCGGCGCGTCGACCGCAAGCCGCCCAAGCACGGCGCCACGCCCCGCGAGAGCTTCCACCTCTACCGGCAGGCACGCTCCCGCCGGGCCCGGGTGCTGGGCATGCTGCTGGTCCCGCTGGAGGCCGCGCCCGGCGGCTCCTACGCGGTGCCGCTGCGGCGCGCGCCCGATGTGGGCCCGGCCTGCGTCGCCGCGTACGGTCCCTCGGGCGCCGCCGGCGAGCTGGAGCTGGTGTCACTGCGCGAGCTGCAGGGCGTGCTGGGCGCGTACGAGTGGTGGCGCAAGGGCGTGACCGTCGACGCGCTGGGCGGCGAGCGCATCCACCCGTACCACGGGGTCTTCTCGCCGGTGCGCGGCGAGTACGTCGACCTGGTGGCGCAGGCCCCGCTGCCCGCGCAGGAGGCCGCGCGGCTGGTCGCCTTCGACATCGGGACCGGCACGGGCGTCCTCGCCGCTGTGCTCGCCCGGCGCGGGGTGGGCCGGGTCGTCGCCACAGATGTGGGGGAGCGGGCGCTGGCCTGCGCGCGGGAGAACGTGACGCGGCTCGGGGTGGCCGGCGCCGTGGAGGTCGTCCACGCCGATCTGTTCCCGTCCGAGGAGGCCGGGCAGGCGGACCTCGCCGTGTGCAACCCGCCCTGGCTGCCCGCCAAGCCGACCTCCGTGCTGGAACAGGCCGTCTACGACCCCGACAGCCGTATGCTGCGCGGCTTCCTCACCGGGCTCGCCGGACGGCTCGCACCCGGCGGGGAGGGCTGGCTGATCCTCTCCGATCTGGCCGAACACCTGGGGCTGCGCCCCCGGGAGCAGCTTCTGGAGTGGATCGCGGGCGCGGGCCTGCGGGTCGTCGGCCACCTGGATGCGCGCCCCCGGCACGGCAGAGCGGGCGATCCGGAAGCGCCCCTGCACACTGCGCGAGCCGCGGAGACGACCCGGCTGTGGCGGCTGGGCCGGGCCGGGGACTGAGCGGGAGAGCTCGGCCCCGGCCGTTCCGCCCCCCTCAGCCGTTCTGCCCCCTCCCTCAGCCGTTCCTGCTCCCCGCAGCCTCCGCCTCAGCCGTCCTGTCCCCGCGACCAGGTCGTCGCGGTGGTGCCTGGGCCAAGGATTTCGGGGGAGGGGGAGGGGAGGCGGCGGTGGGGCAGGGCCAGGGCCGCGGGTGGCCGTGGTTCCGCTCAGCCGCGCAGCGTTCGGCTGGGCGGCACGCCGTACCGCTCGCGGTACTGGCTCGCGAACCGCCCCGCCTTGGCGAACCCCCAGCGCGCTGCCACCGCGGAGACCGTTACGCCCGATGTCGGGTCCGCCGCCTGCAGATCGCGGTGCGCGCCCTCCAGCCGGACCCGGCGCAGATACCCGGTCGGTGTGGTCTCACAGTGCCGTGCGAAGGCGTGCTGGAGGGCGCGCGTGCTGGTGCGGGCCGCTGCCGCGATCTCGTGCAGGGGGAGGGGCCGGCCCGCGTTGGCGTCGATGTACGCCATCGCCCGGCGCAGCGCGGCGGGGGCCAGCCAGCCGGGCGAGGGGAGCCGGGACCGCTCGGCGTGGTCGTGGGGGAAGGTCGCCAGCACGGCGGTGGCCAGCAGTCGCGCCGTCTCGTCCAGGATCAGCGGACTGCCTGCGGCCTGCGGGTTGCCCAGCACGTCGTGGCTGATGTGCCGGACGACGGCCTGCCAGTAGCGCGCCCGCTCCGGTGAGACGGGGCGGGCGAAGGAGAGCCGGGCCGTCGCCGTGTCGCCCTCCGCCAGGTCCGCCGCGACCCGCTCCACCTCGCGCAGTCCGATGCGTACGACACCCAGCCGTAGGTTGTCCCACTTGGCCAGCGTCGGCGCGTACGGGTCGCACACGTGCAGGTCTCCTGGGCCCGAGCGCAGCTCGTTGCGGCCCGCGCTGACCTCCAGTGTGCCGCCGAGCACCTGCACCACGTACACACAGTGGGACGGCTCGGCCTCGGCACGCACCCGCATCGAGTGCGCCAGGCGTTCCACGCCGATCGCGCCCGCCTGGGTGAGCGCGGCGTCGAATCTGAACCGCTCGGTGTCGCCGAAGAGTTGCGCGGTGTGCTCGGTGTAGGTCCGCCGCAGGAACTCCTCCGTCTCCTGCGGGTCGGACGTCCTCATCCGGATACGGCGCACAGGGTCGTCCATAGCCCCTCCTCGCTCGGGCCGGGCCCGGCCTTTCCCTTCCCAGTGGGCGATGCTAGGCCCGCGCGGCGACGGGACGCAGCCCACATGGCGAAGCGGGTGCCCCGAAAGCGACATGGCCGCAGGGCACCGCTTGCGCCGCGGTGGAGACGCGCGCTGTTCTGGCCCGTGCCGCGCCGCGCGTCCCTCTCGTCCCGAACCGTACGAGAGGGCCCCGACTTGACGGATTCCGCGGCAGCGACGGAGCAGAACAGGACCGGAGTGAACATGTCTGTGCCCAGCTCCCGCGCGGCGGCCGCACTCCAGCGCTTCCCCGGTCGCCGGGACGGACACCACACCGACGCGGACGGCTGCGAAGCGGGCGGATACGACGCGGGCGAGTGCGAGACGGGCGAGTGCGAGACGGGCGCGTGCGGTGCGAGCGAGCGCGAACGGCTGCTGGCCGACGCGCTGCTGGAGCTCGCGGGCAGCGGCGGCACCGGAGCGGCGGACGGCAGCCATCCGAAGCCGGCAGCGCTGGCGGCGCACGCCCGGCGGCGGCTCGCCGAGGAGGGCCGGCGGTGCGAGACCGCCGTACACCTCGGCGCCGGGCCGGGGGGCGGACCCGCGCCCTACGGCCTCAGCGGCGAACGCGCCGCGCGGCTGCGCCTGACGGAGCGTGAGCTGCGCGAGGGACCCGCGACCGAGACCCTGCGCACCGGCGTCGCCCTCTCGTCCCTGCCGCTGACCGAGGCCGCGCCCGGCTGGCCCCGGTATACGCCGATGGCACTGGAGGCCGGAGTACGCGCCGTGCACACCGTTCTGCTGCCGGGCGCCCAGGACGCGGGCGACGCGGGGACCCAGAACGTGCGGGATGCGGAGTGCGCGCCGGGCGCGGGCGTGCTCGTCGTCCACCTCCTGGACGCCGAACCGCTCGGCCCGGCCGCCGTCACCGCGCTGAGCGCACTGGCCAGGGCGTGTGCGTTGGGCCTGGCGCACGAGTCCGCGGTGCGCCGCTGCGGGGAACTGGAACTGGCGCTCGGCAGCAGGGTGGTGATCGAGCAGGCCAAGGGAGTGCTCGCCGAGCGCGGACACGGCTCCGTCGACGACGCCTTCCGCACCCTGCGTGCCTTCGCGCGCTCCCACCGGCGGCCGCTGCACCAGGTGGCGCGGGACGTGGTCGAGGCGCGGCTGCTGGACCCGCCCTTCCAGCGCCGCGCGGGAGCACCGCCGTACCGCAGGCGCCGGTGAGGGAGGGGGGACGGCACGGCCCGGGGCGCGAGGGGGTCAAGGGCGTCCCGGGCCGCTCGGGCCCGCCGCCGATAGGCGCGGTGGCGGGCCCACACCGTCGGGGGATCGCCGTCCAAGCCCCCGCGGCGTGCCCCGGCGGAGGGGGCCGCCGGGGCATCCATCATCCTCTTTCCGGACCACGCTCCGGGCGACTTCCGCCAAATGGGCGACGCCGACCGCCCCTCAGCGCTCCAGCAGTGTGCCCAACGGCCCGAGGTCGAGGTTCAGCTCGTCCCTGGTGAGCCCGTGCTGTGCGCACAGTTCGTCCATGCGTTCGTCCAGCAGTATCAGCGTCGTGCCGATCTTCTCCATCTGTTCGTCGGTCACATCGCCCTGGTCGCAGCGGTGCAGAGCCTGGCGCTCCATCAGCTGGCGCAGCAGCTCGACCACCGTCAGGACCAGGCAGACCAGGTCCCGGCCGACCCGGTCGGGGTCCAGCTCCAGCCTGCCGCTCCCGGCCCGGACCGGCTCGCCTGCCGCCCGCGTCACAGCGGGCCCCCGTCGCCCCAGGGAGCGGCGACACGTTCGTTCACCGAGGACAGCAGCGCGTTCAAGGAGAGCCGCACCAGTGGCACCTCCGCGATCGCCAGCACCAGGTCGCCGCTGACCACCACGCCCGTGGCCAGTACCCGGTCCAGCAGATCCACCAGGGGCACCCCGATCGGCGCGCCGCTCTCCGGCCCCTCCCAGGGCACGACCTCGCCCACATGTGCGCCGACGGGCACCTCACTCACCCCCGTCGACGAACGAGTACGGCACCCACGGCCCGGTGACCTCCACCTCGACGCCCTGGCACGCCGGGTCGGCCCGGACTTCCGCCACAGCCGCCGCCACCTCGCGCTCGTGGCCATCGGCCACCAGATAGGCGGCGTTGAGCAGTTGGACGCCGCGTTCGCCGGTGAGCGTCGTGTCGTGCGTACGGAGCCGACGGCTCGCCACCGCGACGCCGCGCAGCGCACGGTCCACCGTCTCCGCCGCCACGAGTCCGGCCTGCTGCCGCCGCTCCCGCTCCTGGCGTGCCCCGCGTACCCGCTCCAGATACGCACGCCCGGAGTGTGCGCCGGAGTCCACGGCGCCCGCGCCCGCAGCGGCGGACCCGGCCGTGGTGCGCACCGGGGTCCGGGCCGCGGTCCGGGTCGCGGTCCGGGTCGCGGTCCGCGTCAGGGTCCGGGTCGGTGCGACCGTCGCTGAGCGGTCCGGACCCTCGGGCGCCTCCCGCCGCGCGTACACCTTCACGCCCCACTCGACCCGGCCCGCGATCCTCTGCAGCACGGCGAGGAAGCGGCGCTCGTCCTCGCGCAGCGCAGCGCGGGCCCGTTCGTCGCCCAGATACAGGGTCGCCAGCGGCAACGGCAGCGTCGGCGCGCTCCCGGCCACGGCGGCGATCACCGCATGGTGTGCGCGGGCGCAGCGCTCCAGTTCCGCGCGATCGGTCAGCCGCTCGCGCAGGGTCTCCTCGCCGAACTCGGCCGCGGAGACGTCCTGGACCACCGCCTCCAGCGAGCCGAACGGCAGCAGGCGGACCGGGTTTCCCGCCGCCTGGCCCGGCAACCCGGTGAGCGTCGCCGGGTCGCCGCCACGGCAGACGGCGAAGACGTAGGTCGCCGTGCACGCGGCCCCGGTACGTGACCCCGTGCGGGGGCCGGGTTCGCCCACCGTCTGTGTCATCTGCCGCCCGCCTCCTTCACGTGGTGCCAGCTGTGGCTTCGGCTCTCGTCCCAGCCCGCGTCCCGCGGTTTGTCCCTGCTCTCGCCGGCGCCGGCCTCCAACTCGGCGATCCGCTCCCGCAGCCGCTTGTTCTCCTCGTCGACGGCCTCCCGGTGGGCGCGGGTCGAGAGCGCTGGATCGGTCTCCCACCAGTTGATGCCGGCCTTCTTGGCCGTCTCGACCGAGGAGACGAACAGACGCAGACGGATGGTGAGCAGTTCGATGTCGAGCAGGTCGATCTTGATGTCCCCGGCGATCACGATGCCTTTGTCCAGCACTCGTTCGAGGATGTCGGCGAGGTTCGCCGGGCCGGACGGGGTCGAGGGTGCATGGGTGATGGGCCGCTCGGCGGTGCGTTCGGTCACGGTCGGCCTGCCTCACCGTTCGTCATCCTCGTCCTCCTCGTCCTCGTAGCCCTCGTCTTCGTCCCCGTTCTCGTCTTCCGCGTCTTCCTCGTTGTCCTCGTCCTCGTAATCCCCCTCCTCGTCCTCGTCGGGCCCCTGGTCCTCCCTGTCCTCCTGGTCCTCCCGGCCCTCGCGTTCCTCTTCGTCCTCCTGCTTGACCACGTCCTCGTGGCTACGGACGACCTCGCCGTCCCGGATCTCGCCGCGCCAGCCCTCCACCTCGTCCCCCTGGAGAGTGACGTAGCGCTGGAAGTGCTTGAGGTCGAGGCGGAGCCGTCTGCCCTGGGCCCGCCAGATGTTGCCGGTCTTCTCGAAGAAGCCGGAGGGGTAGTACTCGACGACCGCCGTGACGCGGGTGAGGTTCTCATCGAGACGGTGGAAGCTGACCGCGCCCTTGGTGGTGCCCTTCGAGCCCTCGGAGGTCCAGACGATCCGCTTGTCGGGGATCTGCTCCTGCACGGTGGCGTCAAAGCTGCGCGTCGAGGGCCAGACCCGGACCTTCCAGGTCGACTTGGTCTCGTCCTCCTCGTCCCGCTGCGCGCTGCTGACACCGTTCATGAAGCTGCCGAAGTCCCAGTACTGGGTGAACTGGTTGTAGACCGTGCTCAGCGGGCGGCCGACGTCGATGTGCTCGATGATGTTGATGGCCTTCAGGTCCCCCGGCTTGCTGCCGCCCCCGCCGAACGCCTCCTTGGCCTTGCCGACCACCTTGTCCTTGGCGCCCTTGACCTTCTCCTTGGCGAGGGACTTCGCCGGGCTCTCGCCCTGCAGCGTGCGGGCCGCCACCTTGGCCATACCGCCGCCGTCACCCTCCCCGCCACCGGGCAGCAGCTTGCTCGGGTCGGCGATGTCGGTCAGCTTGTCGGTGGCCTTGCCGACGGCGTGCCGGCCGGCGGCGCTCAGATACTCCAGCAGTTCCTCGCGCACCCGCCCCAGCGGCGAGTCACCCTCGTCTGCCTTCTTGTTCTGCTCAGCCATGGCGCCTGCCTCCCGCAGCCGATCGGTCGGCGGACTTCTCCCGCTGACTGCCTGCTGACGACCTCTCTCCGGTGGAGCCGGAGGGCTTCTTCTTCGCGGGCCGGTCGGTGGACGGCTTTCTCCGCGGTCGCCCGGCGGAGGAATCCCCACCGGACGAGGAACGCTGCTCGCCGGAGCTCTGCCGTTCCTCCTGCCGTTTCTGCGGCTTCTCCCCGCCGTCACCGTCACCGTCTCCGTCGTCGCCCCCGTTCTCGTCGTCCGGGCCGCCCTCGCCGCCGAGCCGGGCCGTGCGGTCGCGGAGCGAGTCGGCCAGCGATTCGAGCCGGCGGTTGGCCGTCGAACTTGCCGCCGTGCGGGCCGCTGCCATCAGTTGATGCTTGATCTGATCGGTCAGCTCCTCGAACTGGGGCGTCTCCGCGAGCTTGCGGACGCCCTGGCGCAGCAGCTCCTGCGGGTCGAGGCCGAGCCGCCGTCCGGCCACCACAGAACCGAGGGTCAGCGCCAGCTTGGCTTTCCTGGTACGGCCGAGGAGGTAGCCGCCCGCGACGGCGGCGAGGACGGCCGTCTTGCAACTGTCAGTCATGACTGGTCCCTTGAGCTCGGTCTGTCCTGGTCTCTTCGTCGGTCGATGTCCGTACCCGGGTACGGGCCACCGTGGTGGGGCCCCCGAGCGGAGGGCGCTGTTCGAGCTGGTCGAGCAGCCGCTCCTCCTCCTGCTCGAACTCCTCCTCGGTCAGCTCCCCCGCCTCGTAGGCGCGATTGAGCTCGCCGAGCCTGGCCCTGAGCGTCGCCGGGTCGCACAGCTCTCGCTCGGCCGCCTCCAGCAGCCGGTCGGCCACCCACTCGACGCCCCGCACCGGCGCCAGCGGCAGCAGCAGCACTCCACTGAAGAGCCCCACGTCAGCTTCCCGTCATGGCGTGCTCGGCGCGGGCGCGGGCCGGCGGCGCCGGTTCGGCGCCGTCCTGCGGGACGAAGCTGTAGCAGGGCAGCGGTCCGGTCAGGCGCAGCTCCACCTGGTCCGCGTGGGCGGCTGCGGTGCGCTCCACCTCGGCGCGGAAGCGCTCGCTCGCCGCAGCCGGGACGAGGAAGGATCCGTTCAGCACGCATCCGGGCACCTCAGGACCGCGTACGAAGCCGTCCGCGAGGGCTGTCAGCCGGGGCAGCGCCTCCTCGACCGCCTGGGTCGCACGGCGGGTCAGCCCGTCCGCGACCGCCTGGCCGAGTCGTACGTTCCCCTCGTACGAGGGGCGGCGCCGCACATCGGTGAGCATCCTTCTCAGCTCTGCGTCGGCCCTGACCAGGGACTCGATCCCGCACTGTGCCGGGGAGACCTTGAGGTTCATCTCGGTGCGGTCGCGCAGGCGTTCGAGTGCTGCCAGGTGTGTCGCGGCGGCGGCCTCGACGGCCTCTGCCACTGTCCTGGTGTCCTCGGCCACCATGCCGAACCGCATCGGCAGCACCGGTGCGTCGGCCCCCAGCCGGATCAGCAGGTCCTGATGTGCCATCAGGTCGCGGCGCCGGGCGCGCAGGTCCTCCGGTACGTCGCTGACCACCGCGGCCAGCTCCCCGACCGGCAGCAGCCGGACGGAGGCCGGGGGGCGGCCGACGCCGCGCGCTTCCGGAGGGAGGCCCCGGCCGGCGTGGACGATGGCGTAGACGTACACCTGGGAGGTGCCCATTCCTCAGCCCTCCTCGGTGCGATGGGTGCCGCGTGCCGTGCGGCCGCCGCCCGAGCGTGCGGAACCGGAGCTGCTGCTGGTACGGCGCCTGCGGGGCTCGGCGGCCTCCTCCTCGCGGTCCTCGTAACGATCCCCGGTGTCCTCGTAGCGGTCCTCGTCGCGTTCGTCATCGTCGTCGCCCGCCCCGATGGCTTCCTTGACCTTGCCGCCCACCGACTTGGCGGCCCGCTTGGCGCCGGTCCTGGACACGCCGGTCGCCATCCCGGCGAAGAGCTCGGGCACCGTCCTGCTGGACGCGTCCTCGTTGAGGTCGAGGCGGTTGCAGACCTCGGCGAAGCGCAGATACGTATCGACGCTGGCTACCACGATCCTGGCGTCGATCTTGAGGATCTCGATGCCGACGAGCGACACCCGGACAAAGATGTCGATCACCATGCCGCGATCGAGGATGAGCTCGAGTACGTCGTAGAGGGTCCCGGCGCGCGGTACGCACACCGCAGCCTCGTTGTAGGTGGTGGTCGTCGTCATGGGCGGCTTTCCTCTCGGGCGATGACGGCACCTCGGGGCGGAGCGGCGCCGTCAGTCGTCGCTCGCGCCACGCCGGTAACGCCGGATCCTGCGGTACTGGGTGAGCTCTCCCTTGCCGTCGAGCTCCACCTCGTAGGTGGCCAGGAGGCTCGTGGTGTCCGGGATGCGCGGGACCTCCAGCACGTCGACGTGGACGCGCCACCCCTCCTCGGCACGGCGCACCGCCGAGACCCCTTCGGCCTCGTGGCCGATCAGTCGGCTGAGACCGCGGCACGCGCGGCGCGCCGCCTCCTCCGGGCCCTTGGTGCGGGAGGAGGTGGAGCGTTTCGAGGCAGCGGCGGACTTGGTGGCGGATTTGGTGGCGGATTTGGTCGCCGTCCGCGTGTGCCGTTCACGTTGCTCAGGCATGAACACAGTCTGTTTATATTCAGCAACGTTTCGCACGCGGTGTTGACCCGTATGGGTATTGCCGCCCGAAAAGCGCGGCCGCATCTCCATCGCGCCCTATGGGGCGATTGGTGCTCCTGAGGCGTATTTCAGCAGGTCAGACAGTTATTGCCGCTCGATAGGTGGAGTGTCCACCGGAGTCGGTCCCTCGTTGGACCTTTCATGGCGACATTGTGCAGACCTGCTGTACAGGTCCCGCCACATGTGATCACGATGGCGGACACTCTCGCACTGGCGCGTTCCCTGCACTCGGAGCACCCACAGCTCCCCCTCGTGCTGCGGCTCATCGAGAACACCGGGGTCAGGACCAGACATCTGGTCCAGCCCCTGGACCTCACGCTCCGGCACCCCGGCTTCGAGGCCCGTAACACGGTGTACGAGTCCGAGGCGAAGGCCCGGGTGCCGCAGGTGGTCTCCAGAGCGCTGGCCACCGCCGAACTGGCCGCCGAGGACATCGACCTGATCGTCTATGTCTCCTGCACCGGCTTCATGATGCCCTCGCTCACCGCGTGGCTGATCAACACCCAGGGGTTCAGGTCCACGACCCGGCAGTTGCCCATCGCGCAGCTGGGGTGCGCGGGCGGCGGCGCCGCGATCAACCGTGCGCACGACTTCTGCACCGCGCACCCCGACGCCAACGCCCTCATCGTGGCCTGCGAGTTCTGCTCCCTGTGCTACCAGCCGACCGACTCCGGAATCGGATCACTGCTGTCCAACGGCCTGTTCGGTGACGGTGTGGCAGCGGCGGTGGTACGGGGCTCGGGCGGAACGGGCATCTCGCTGGAGCGTAACGGCTCGTATCTGATCCCCGGCACCGAGGCGTGGATCTCCTACGACGTGCGCTCCACCGGCTTCCACTTCGTACTGGACAAGCGGGTGCCCTCCACGATGGGCCCGCTCGCACCGGCGCTGGGCGATCTGGCGACGCTCCACGGCTGGGACGTCACGGGTCTGGACTTCTACATCGTGCACGCCGGCGGCCCGCGCATCCTGCTGGACCTGGGCGAATTCCTGCGGGTGCCGCAGTACGCCTTCCGGTTCAGCCGGGCGACGCTGACCGAGTACGGCAACACGGCCAGCGTCGTCGTCCTGGATGCGCTGCGCAGGCTGTTCGAGGAGGGCGGGCCGGGGGACGGGGCCAGGGGGCTGCTGGCCGGGTTCGGGCCCGGTATCACGGCTGAGATGGCCCTGGGCCGGTGGCGGAGTCCCCTGCACAGCCCCGACAGCCCTCCGGAAGGAGTCCTCAGCCCATGACCGGTACCGGAGACACCGACAACCGACCGGCCCCGGGGAAAGCCGCCCCTCGGCCGCCCCGGCACGGCCTCGTCGTCCCGCCGGGCCAGGGCCGCACGGTGCGGACCGCGGCGCAGCAGGTGACCTTCAAGGTGACCGGGGAACACTCACAGGCGGCCTCGAGCTTCGAGGTCGTCGTCCCGCCGGGTTTCGATGTCGGCGCCCACGTCCACTCCCGCACCGAGGAGTTCTTCTACGTGCTGGAGGGCGAGCTCGACATCTTCGCCTTCGAACCCAGGGTCCGCACCAGCGACGGCTGGCGGGGCTGGGAGTCGGCCGGAGGCGACCGGGTGGTACGGGCCACGCCCGGCACCGTCGCGGTGGTGCCGCCGGGCTGCCCGCACGCGTTCGCCAACCCGACCGGCGCCCCCGCACGGATGCTGTTCCAGTCGGCACCGCCGCCCGACCACGAGCGGTACTTCGAGGAGCTGCTGGAGATCCTGGCCGCGGGCGGCCCTCCCGATACGCGGGTCGTCGCCGAACTGCGCGCCCGCTACGACATCGAGCAGCTCACCCCGCTCCGGCACGGCCCGGAGCGGAGGCAGGAGGGGTGACCGTGCCGGAGTGTCCGCTGTACGAGGTGCCCGAGGCGCCGCCGGAGCTGGAGTTCGACCCCTTCCTCGGGGCAGCGGTGGCCAGGCCCCCGTTCCGTATCCGGCTGCCGTACGGAGAGGGGGACTGCTGGCTGGCGACGCGGTACGACGACGTCCGCTTCGTCACCTCCGATCCCCGGTTCAGCCGGGACATCGTCGGACGCCCCACGCCCCGGATGACCAGACACCTCGTCCCGCTCGACAGCGCGGTCAGCTTCGTCGATCCGCCCGGGCACTCGCGGGTGCGCTCCGTGGTGGCCCCGGCGTTCGGCCGGCGCGCGGTGGAGGGAGCCAGGACGCGGGCGTGGGAGATCGTGGACGGGCTGGTGGACACGATGGTGGCGGCCGGGCCGCCGGCCGACGTCGTACGCCACGTCGTCTCGCCCTTCCCGCTGGCGGTGGTGGGGGAGCTGATGGGCGTACCGGCCGAGGACCGGCCGCAGTTGCGCGACTGGGCCGAGGCGCTGCTGAGGCGGGCGCACGACGACGCGGCTCACGCGGAAGCCGAAAGAGTGAAGGCCGCCGCGCGTGGATACTTCCGCGAGCTGGCCGCCCACCGCAGGTTCCGGCCTGCGGACGATCTGATGACGCGGATGGTGACCGCGGTCGACGGGGGCCGGATCGACGAGGAGGAACTGCTCGCACTGGCCACCCTGATCGGGCTCAACGGCTGGCACGCGGTGCGCAACAACGCCGCCAACATGGTCTATCTGCTGCTGACCCGCCGACGGCTGCGCGAGCGGCTGCTGGCGGAGCCGGACGTGCTGCCGCGGGCGGTCGAGGAGTTGCTGCGCTGGATTCCGCACAAGAACGGGGTAGGGCAGCCGCGGATCGCCACCGAGGACGTGGAGGTCTCGGGTGTGCTGATCCGCCGCGGCGAGGTCGTACAGGTCTCGTATGTGGCGGCCTGCCGCGACCCCCGCCGCTTCCCGGAGCCGGACGAGATCGACCCCGACCGCCAGGGCCCGCCGCACCTGGCCTTCGGCAACGGGCCGCACCACTGCGTGGCGCCGCTGCTGGCCCGGATGGAGGCAGAGGTGCTGCTGTCCACCCTGCTGCGACGGCTGCCCGGGCTGCGGCTGGCGGTCCCCGGGGAAGAGGTCGCCTGGCAGCGGAGCGTGCTCATCAGGGGACCCGTCGGACTGCCGGTCACCTGGTGAGCCGACGGACGGCCCGTCATGAGCCGGGCCCTCTGCGTCGGGCCCTCAGGAGCCGGGTTCCTCGGCAACCGGGAAGACGTCCGCGCCCGGTCCGTCCTGGCCGGTGATGCCGGCTGGGCACGGACCGGGCGCGGACCGGGCGCGGAATCGTCGCCCTCGCGGCAGGGGAGCCGCAGGCCGTGGACGCGAAGGCGGTTCAGCCCTTCTTGGTCTCCCAGAAGATCTTGTCGATCTGGGCGATGTAGTCCAGCGCCTTCTGGCCGGTGGCCGGGTCGGTGGACCCCTTGGCCGCGCTGAGCGCCTTGAGGGCGTCGTTCACCAGCTGGTGCAGCTCCGGGTACTTCTCGAAGTGCGGCGGCTTGAAGTAGTCGCTCCACAGCACCGAGACGTGGTGCTTGGCGAGCTCCGCGCGCTCTTCCTTGATGGTGGTGGCCCGAGCCCGGAAGTGCGGGTCGTCGTTGGCCTGGTACTTCTCCTGAATGGCCTTCACGGACTCGGCCTCGATCCGGGCCTGCGCCGGGTCGTAGACACCGCAGGGCAGGTCACAGTGGGCGCT
The DNA here is from genome assembly GCF_017676385.1 of Streptomyces spirodelae. GTDB lineage: Bacteria > Actinomycetota > Actinomycetes > Streptomycetales > Streptomycetaceae > Streptomyces > Streptomyces spirodelae. Next base: position 48,414 of record NZ_JAFFZN010000013.1, on the reverse strand, counting down.
GACCTGCACCTTGGGGGCGAACAGTCGGGAGAGCATAAAAGCCATCCTTCCTCGTGATCGTCTTCTCACGTGCGAGATTACTCCGTGTGGGAAGTCTTTTCGCGTGTGCCCCCACGGGCTTAGGACAAAAGTCCAGTGACGGGCTGGATCTGCTGGAGTACTGGATCTGCTGAGTAATGGGCCGGAGGCGGCCTGGGGACCGGAGGCGCAGACTGATGCCGGAACGTACGCCGCAGCGCGAGCAGACCCACGGTGCTCAGGGCCGGGATTGGGACGGGCACGGTGGGCCGCTGAAGCGGATCGGTCTGGCCGAGGTCTACAACCCCTCGATGGAGCCGACCCTCTTCCCCGGCGACCAGCTCCTGGTCACCTACGGCGCGACCGTGCGCGCGGGTGACATCGTCGTGCTGCGCCACCCCTTCCAGCACGATCTGCTCATCGTCAAACGCGCCCTCGAACGCCGCTCGGGCGGCTGGTGGGTGCAGGGTGACAATCCGGAGGTCAAGAACGACAGCCGGGAGTTCGGCGCGGTCCCCGACGACCTCGTCGTGGCCAGGGCGTGGCTGCGGCTGCGCCCGCCGCGCGGCCTTCAGCGCTCGCCGGGACCGCTGGTGCGCTGGTCGGTCTCGGCTGTCCGCCCGCTGGTCGGCCCGGTGCGGCCGCGGCCGCCGTCCGACGGTGCCTCGGCGGGGCCCGCCGGGCTGCTCTCCAGGCGCTTGCGGGCGCGGTAGGCGGCCACGTTGGCGCGGGTCGCGCAGCGGTCCGAGCAGTAGCGGCGCGAGCGGTTGGTCGAGGTGTCCAGATAGGCGTTGCGGCAGGGCGTCGCCTGGCAGATGCCCAGCCGGTCCACTCCCAGGTCGGTGAGGTGGAAGGCGAGCCCCATACAGGCCGTCGCGGCGTAGGCGGCGGTGGCGTTGGCCGGCTGCTCGGCCAGGTGCATGTGCCAGCGCGGCCGCCCCTCCTCGTCCAGGTCGCCGTGTCCGGAGATCTGTGGACTGGTGGGGAATTCCATCAGCAGCGCGTTGAGCAGGTCGACGGCGCGCACCTCGTCGCCCTCGGAGGCCGCGGTGAAGACGGCGCGCAGCCTGGTGCGTACGGCGCGCAGCCTGTTGACGTCAGCCTCGGTCGCGCGGCGTGCCGTCACCCATTGGGCGCCGAACAGGTCACGGACGGCCTCCACCGAGGTGAGGGTGTCCTCCCCGCGCTCGGGCTGCTCGCTGTTCACCAGGCGCACTGCCAGATCTGAGTAATAGTTCAGTTCCACTTGTGATCCTTACGGCGGGCGGTCTATCGTCAGTAATAGTTGAAGGCCCTACGAGCGTATTACGGCGGAGGACGGGCATGACGACCCACGCACTCGACAAGGCCGACTGGCGGCGCTGGCAGGAGAGTTGGGACCGGCAGCAGGAGTGGTACATGCCCGACCGCGAGGAGCGGTTCCGGGTCATGCTGGAGATGACAGCGGCCCTGGTGGGCCCCGAGCCCCGGGTGCTCGACCTCGCCTGCGGTACGGGCAGTATCTCGGACCGCGTCCTTACGCGGATGCCGAACGCGAGGACTGTCGGCGTCGACCGCGACCCCGCGCTGCTGGCCCTCGCGCGCGGCACCTTCGCGGACGACCCGCGGGCCACCTTCGTGACGGCCGACCTGAGCGACCCCGACTGGCCGGCCCTGCTCCCTGAGGGCCCCTATGACGCCGTGCTGACCGCCACGGCGCTGCACTGGATGCGCACCGAGCCGCTGCGCGCCCTCTACGGGCAGCTCGCCGGGGTGGTGCGGGAAGGCGGCGTCTTCCTGAACGCCGACCACATGCCGGACGAGTCGACGCCGCGCATCAACGCCGCGGTGCACCTCTTCGAGGAGGAGCGGCGCAAGCGGCAGCGTGACGAGGGCGCGCTCGACTGGGGCGGCTGGTGGCGGGCGCTCTCCGAGGAGCCCGCCCTCGCCCAGGTCGCCCAGGAGCGGTTCGCCCTCTTCGGCAACCCGGCCGAGGTGCGGCACGACCACAACAACGAGGAGTTCCAGAGCGCGGAGTGGCACGCGGCCACGCTGCGCGACGTCGGCTTCGCCGAAGCCCGCACGGTGTGGGCCTCCCCCACCGACGCCATGGTGCTCGCCTTGCGCTGACGTGCCCCGTCAGGGGCGCGGGGAACTGCGCGACCAGCCGGGGATGCCCCCGCGGTCCGCGGACAAGCGACAGGGGCCTCCCCCTCACCGGACGCCGGCGAGGGGGAGGCCCCAAGAAGTTCGGCTAACGCCGCGCGACGCCCTCCGCTCGGGCCGCGGCCGCAACGGCGGAGGTCACCGCGGGTGCCACCCGCTCATCGAAGGGCGAGGGGATCACCCTCTCGGCGCTGAGCTCGTCGGCGACGACTGCGGCCAGCGCCTCCGCGGCGGCCAGCTTCATCCCCTCGGTGATGTCCGTCGCCCGGACCTGCAGCGCACCGGCGAAGACACCGGGGAAGGCCAGCACATTGTTGATCTGGTTGGGGTAGTCACTGCGCCCGGTGGCCACCACTGCTGCGTACTTGCGGGCCACATCCGGGTGGATCTCCGGGTTCGGGTTGGCCATGGCGAAGATGAACGAGCCCTTCGCCATCTTCGCGACGGCCTCCTCGCGCACCGTGCCGCCGCTGACGCCGATGAACACGTCGGCGCCCTCCAGGGCTGCCTCCAGGGAGCCGGAGAGGCCCGCCTTGTTGGTGAAGCCGGCCAGCTCCCGCTTGACGTGGGTGAGGTCGTCGCGGTCCGCGGAGACGACGCCCTTGCGGTCACAGACCGCGACGTCCCCGATGCCGGCCTCGACGAGGATCTTGGCGATGGCGACCCCGGCGGCGCCCGCGCCGGAGATGACGGCGCGCAGCGAGCCCAGCGCGCGGTCGCTCAGCTTCGCCGCGTTGCGCAGCGCGGCCAGCGTGACGATGGCCGTACCGTGCTGGTCGTCGTGGAAGACCGGGATGTCCAGCTTCTCCTTGAGGCGGGCCTCGATCTCGAAGCACCGGGGTGCCGAGATGTCCTCGAGGTTGACACCGCCGAACGACGGTGCGAGCCGGGTCACGGTGTCCACGATCTCGTCCGTGTCCTGGGTGTCGAGCGCCAGCGGGACCGCGTCGACGCCGCCGAACTGCTTGAAGAGGATGGCCTTGCCCTCCATGACCGGGAGGGAGGCGCCGGGGCCGATGTCGCCCAGTCCGAGCACCGCGCTGCCGTCGGTCACCACGGCGACGACCTGGGACTTCCAGGTGTAGTCGTCGACGAGCCCGGGCTGTTCGGCGATGGCGCTGCAGACCTTGGCGACGCCCGGCGTGTAGGCGAGGGACAGGTCGTCGGCGTCCCGCACCGGCACGGTCGCCTGGACGGCCATTTTGCCGCCCCGGTGCAGGGCGAACGCCGGATCGATGACATCCGACTCCAGCCCGTCCTTCTGATTGACGATCTCCGCTGCCACTGTGTTGAACCCCTTTGTCGAATCTGTGTGAGGGTGACCGCTCCCTGCGGTGAGGAACGGGCGGGCACCACGTCCGCTTCCCGGGCGAGCGGCCTGTCGCGGCCCGGAGGGAGGTACGGACGCCGGGCGCGCCGCACACGCGCCCTGGTCCCCGGGTGAGGGGTGTAATCGACCTTTCTACCCGACACCGGCAGCCGAGGACGACCTAGTTCCGGCCGCACCGGCATCGAAGCTGCACCAATGCGGGGCAAACTGCCTCGACTCCGACTTGAAGTCCGCGGAGTGAGACAGGGGGCCGGTGTGAGCGACCACACTTCGGTCCCCGACCCCTTTACGGCCCTCCGCCGTGCCCTGTAATCGGAGTCGGATATCCGTTATCCGATTTTGACCTCGGAGGCGTCCTGTAGCCGCTTGTCCGGATGGCAAGATGCCCCCCATCGTTCATCCGTTCATCCGTCGGACACGGTCGCGACATCCGAAGGTGTGTGCCCGACCCCACGGCTTCCCCCTCACCTCAGGAGGACCAGCGCATGACCGTCAGCAGACTCATGACCACCGGCCGGGCCGCACGCGCGGCCGCCCGGCGTGCCGGGACCGTTCCGGTGGCCCTCGCGGTCGGCGGCGCCCTGCTGCTGGCCGGCTGCGGCGACCAGACCGAAGGGGCCGGCGGCGGCTCCGGCGGCGGGAGCAGCAAGCTGAACTCCATGCTGCCGGAGAAGATACGCAGTGCGGGTGTGATCAAGGTCGGCACCGACGCCGCCTACAAGCCCATGGAGTACAAGGAGGGGGCCGACATCGTCGGCCTCGACCCGGACCTCGCCGACGCGATGGGCAAGAAGCTGGGCGTCCGCTTCGAGTTCACCAACGGCACCTTCGACGGTCTGATCACCTCCATGCAGACCGGCCGCTTCGACATGATCATGTCGTCGATGACGGACACCAAGGACCGCCAGGAGGGCCTGGACGACAAGGGCAAGAAGGCGGGCAAGGGCGTCGACTTCGTCGACTACCTCTCCGCCGGCTCCTCGATCCTGGTCAAGAAGGGCAACCCGGAGAAGATCGAGTCGGTCGACCAGATGTGCGGCAAGAAGGTGGCCACCCAGCGCGGCACCACCTCGCACGAGATCCTCAAGGCGCAGACCAAGAAGTGCGTCAAGGAGGGCGAGAAGAAGATCGACATCGAGCCGTACAACACGGACGACGAGGCTCGGGTACGGCTGAAGGCCGGCGGCGTCGTCGCGGACATCTCCGACTTCCCCGTCGCGGCCAACGCCGCCAAGTCCGGGAGCGACTTCGAGGTCGTCGGTGACCAGATGCAGTCGGCCCCCTACGGCATGGCCGTCAGCAAGGACAACAAGAAGCTCCGCGACGCCCTCAAGGCCGCCATGGAAGAGATCATCGAGGACGGGTCCTACAAGCGGGCGCTGGAGAAGTGGGGCGTGCAGGACGGCGGCGTGAAGAAGGTGACGATCAACGCCGGCACCTGAGCCGCCGGAACCTTGACCGGCGGCATCTGAGCCGCCGGTACCTGAGCCGCCGCCACCTGGGCCGCGCGGCGCGGACCCATGAGACACCCAGCACGACGCCGAGGACGCTGAGAGGCAAGCCCCCGTGACACCACCCACCATCGACAAGACCTCCTCCGGCGGGGCACCCCCGTCGAAGGAGGCCCCCCAGGCCATCAAGGCCATACCCGTGCGGCACTACGGGCGGTATGTGTCCGCCGTCGTGGTCATCGCTCTCCTGGCGCTGCTCGTCCGCGCCTTCGCCACCGCCGAGGGGCTGCGCTGGCAGGCGGTGGGCGACTTCTTCTTCAACGATCAGATCCTCGAAGGCGTCAGGAACACGCTGGTCGTCAGCGTGCTGTCGATGCTGATCGGGCTGGTGCTCGGGATCGTCCTCGCGGTCATGCGGATGTCGAAGAACCCGGTGACCTCGTCCGTGGCCTGGGGCTACATCTGGTTCTTCCGCGGCACGCCGGTCTATGTGCAGCTGCTGCTGTGGTTCAACCTGGCGCTGGTCTTCCCCGTGTTCAACATCATGCCCATCTACAAGGACGAGATGACCGACGTCATGACTCCGTTCATGGCGGCGCTCCTCGGCCTCGGCCTCAACGAGGCCGCGTACATGGCGGAGATCTGCCGGGCCGGCATCCAGTCGGTGGACGAGGGCCAGACCGAGGCATCGCAGGCGCTCGGTATGACCCAGGGGCAGAACATGCGCCGCATCGTGCTGCCCCAGGCGATGCGGGTGATCGTGCCGCCCACCGGCAACGAGTTCATCAACCTGCTGAAGACCTCGTCGCTGTGTTCGGTCGTGATGTACGAGGAACTGCTGCGCAAGGGGCAGAACATCGGCAACAACTCCAGCGCGGTCGTGGAGATGCTGCTGGTGGCCACCATCTGGTACCTGGTCATCACCAGCGTCTTCAGCGTGGGCCAGTACTACCTGGAGCGCCGCTACGCGCGTGGCTCCCTCCGCCAACTGCCCGACACCCCGTGGCAGCGCATACGCAAGAACGTCTTCGGCATGGGCCGGGGCACCGGATCGGGGGTGCAGGGCGCATGAGCACGATGGTCAAGGCCGAACAGGTCTGCAAGTCATTCGGCCACGTCGAGGTCCTCAAGGGCATCGACCTCGAGGTGAGGACCGGCGAGGTCTTCTGCATCGTCGGGCCCTCCGGCTCCGGCAAGTCCACCTTCCTGCGGTGCATCAACCACCTGGAGAAGATCAACGCCGGGCGGCTGTACGTCGACGGCACGCTCGTCGGCTACCGCGAGAAGGGCGGCAAGCTCTACGAGCTGCGGGACCGCGAGGTCGCGGCACAGCGGCGCGACATCGGCATGGTCTTCCAGCGCTTCAACCTCTTCCCGCACATGACGGCGGTGGAGAACGTGATGGAGGCGCCCGTCCAGGTCAAGCGGACCCCGCGGGCCGAGGCGCGCAAGCGGGCCACCGAACTGCTGGACCGGGTGGGGCTGGCCGACAAGGTCGACAGCTACCCGGCGCAGCTCTCCGGCGGCCAGCAGCAGCGGGTGGCCATCGCACGGGCGCTGGCCATGGACCCGAAGCTGATGCTGTTCGACGAGCCGACCTCGGCGCTCGACCCCGAGCTGGTGGGCGAGGTGCTCGACGTGATGAAGGCGCTGGCCAGGGACGGGATGACGATGGTCGTCGTCACCCATGAGATGGGCTTCGCGCGGGAGGTCGGCGACTCGCTGGTGTTCATGGACGGCGGCGTCGTGGTCGAGTCCGGCAATCCGAAGGACGTGCTCGGCAACCCGCAGCACGAGCGCACCAAGTCCTTCCTTTCCAAGGTGCTGTAGCCGAAGGACGAGGGCCGCCGCCGCTTCCCACGGGTCGAGACGCCGTCGTTCCTGGAATACCAGCGTCCGATGTGATGCTGTGTCGGCCATGGCATACAACGCACAACTCGGCAGGGTCGGCATCTGGGCCGCCGCACTGCGCATGGACGACGCCGCACGGCGGCCCCAGGTCGAGGAGGCCGCCGCCGAACTGGAGGAGCTGGGATACCGCGCCCTCTGGATCGGCGGCAGCCCCTCGCCCGACATGGCACACCAACTGCTGGCGGCCACCTCGCGGGCGACCGTCGGCACCAGCATCCTCAGCATCTGGCAGCACGCGGCGCCCGAGGTGGCCGCGCGGCACGCGCAGCTGACGGAGGAGTACGGCGGCCGCTTCCTGCTCGGCCTCGGCGTCAGCCACGCGGAGGCGCACAGCGGCCACACCCTCGACCATCCGCTGGCCAACCGGCCCTACTCGGCCATGCGCTCCTACCTGGACGTGCTGGACAACGCGCCGCGTCCGGTCCCGGCTGCCGGGCGCGCACTGGCGGCGCTGGGGCCGAAGATGCTGCGGCTGGCGGCCGAGCGGTCGCTGGGCGCTCTGCCCTACCTCGTCACCCCCGAACACACGGCCGAGGCCCGGGACATCCTCGGCGCCGACCCGGTGCTCGCCCCCGAGCTGAAGGTCGTCCTCCTGCCCTCCGGCGGCGACCGCGCCCGGGCCTACGCCACGGCGCGCGACTACCTCTCCTTCTATCTGGGCCTGGCCAACTACCGGAACAGCCTGCTCCGCCTCGGCTTCGCCGAGTCCGACCTCGCCGACGGCGGCAGCGACCGACTGATCGAGGCGGTGTACGCCATCGGCGACGCCGAGGCCATCCGGGCCCGTGTGGACGCCTTCTTCGACTCCGGCGCCGACCACGTCGCCCTCCAGGTCGTCACCCCCGGCATCGGCACCGATCTCCCCCGCGAGGAGTGGCGCACCCTGGCGGAGGCCATGCCGCTGGACGGCTGAAGCGCCGGCTCCGAGCGAGTGGATCACTCGTTCGGAGTACCGCGAGCGTGAATCCGTACGACAAGCCGTCCGGTCCGCCAAGACTGTCCCCGACAAGGAAGGAGGTGCCAACATGACGGTTATGGTCGAGCGGAACGCGCACAAGCCCGCAGGGCAGATGGCCGTGGAGGAGTTCGAGCAACTCGCCTCCGGGGCCCCCGAGACCGTCACGCTGGAGTTCCTCGGCGGACAGATCGGGGTCAAGAAGGTGCCGGACGGAGATCACGACGAGATCATCAAGTGGGTGCAGAGGCAGTGCATGCAGCATTGCCCGAAACTGTGGCTGTACCCCGAGCGGGGCTTGGTGGTGGAGGCGTACCGCAAGGGGCGGGCCCGCCCGGACGGCGTGCTGGCCCCCGACGGTCACTTCGCGGGGCATGGCGAGTGGTCGGACGCCGAAGGGGTCCTGATGACGGTGGAGGTCACCTCGTACGACCACGACACCGACCAGCGCGACCGGTGGGAGAAGCCCAGGGCGTACGCGGAGGCCGGAATCCCCGTATACCTGCTGATCGACCGGGACTCCTGCACCGTCACCGTGCACAGCGGTCCGGAACGGGGCCATTACCGCGACACCCACACCGTGAACTTCGGCGAACCGGTCGAACTGCCCGATCCGGTCGGCTTCACCCTGGATACGGCGAAGTTCAAGGACTACGTGCGCTGACGGCGTGAGATGGGTCGCTCGGGGGCCGCACGGTCTGTCCCCGGGCGCACGGCGCGGCGTAGCGTCGGGGCATGTTTGCTGCATACGCCGCTCGTATCGACAAGGAAGAGCCGCTCAGTGGGCTGGAGCTGGGCGACAGGCCGGAGCCCAAGGTGCCGCCCGGGTGGATGGCGGTGGCGGTGAAGGCAGCCTCGCTCAACCACCACGACCTGTGGTCGCTGCGCGGTGTGGGGCTCGGCGAGGAGTCGCTGCCGATGATCCTCGGCTGTGACGCGGCCGGGATCGACGACGACGGCAACGAGGTCGTGCTGCACTCGGTCATCGGGCAGACCGGGCACGGAGTGGGCCCGCGCGAGCCCCGCTCGATCCTCACCGAGCGCTACCAGGGCACCTTCGCCGAGCGGGTCGCCGTACCGCAGTGGAACGTACTGCCGAAGCCGAAGGAGCTCTCCTTCGAGGAAGCGGCCTGTCTGCCCACGGCCTGGCTGACCGCCTACCGGATGCTGTTCACCAACGCCGGTGTGCGGCCAGGGGACTCGGTACTGGTGCAGGGCGCGGGCGGCGGCGTGGCCACCGCCGCCATCGTGCTGGGCGCCGCCGCAGGACTCAGGGTGTTCGCCACCAGCAGGGACGAGACCAAGCGGAAGCGGGCGCTGGAGCTGGGCGCCGAGGCGGCCCTGGAGGCGGGCGCCCGACTGCCGCACAAGGTGGACGCCGTACTGGAGACGGTGGGCGCCGCCACCTGGTCGCACTCGGTCAAGTCGCTGCGCCCCGGCGGTGCGCTGGTGATCTCCGGTGCCACCAGCGGCCCCAACCCGCCCGCCGCCGAGCTGAACCGGATCTTCTTCCTGGAGCTCAAGGTGATCGGCTCCACCATGGGCACCAAGGAGGAGCTGGCCGGGCTGCTGAACTTCTGCGCCGCCAAGGGCGTGCGGCCCGTCATCGACTCCGTCCTCCCGCTGGACCGGGCCCGCGAGGGCTTCGCGAAGATGGCGGAGGGCGACCTGTTCGGCAAGGTCGTGCTGACCGTCTAGGGCCGCTTCCCAGCGGGTGCGTGCTGTGCCGTGTACCGGGCGAACGGCGGGATGCCGACCTCCGCGCGGTGGGCGTCCAGCTTCTCCTCGTCCTCGACCGGCCAGGGGACCGGTGCCCCACCCGCTGTGATGCCCTGGATCTGGGTGCCGTAGCGCTGCGGCAGGCCCGCGTTGACATGCAGCCGGTCGCGGAGGAAGGCCAGCCGGGAGGGGCCCTCGGGACCGGCGCTGCCGTCCTGGACGGCCTGTTCCAGCAGGCGGAGGGCCAGCCGCTGCACGTCCAGCTGCCGGTCCGCGTGCTGTGCCACCAGCCAGGCGCCCAGGGCGGCTTCCTCGCCCACCTCCGCGGCGGCCGGCCAGTGCCCGTGCTTCTCCAGCAGGGTGCGCAGCCGGTCGCCGTGCCGCGCTGTCACCCGCCGCCAGGCGAGTTGTTCGGCGGGGTCGTCGCTGTTGGCCCTGGGGGCCGCCGCCTGATCCGCGGCCTTCATGGCGATCAGTTCGTGGCTGAGCTCGGAGTGCTGTTCGAGTGCGGTCATGGCAGCGACTCTAGGAGCGATTTCCGCGCCGAATGTCCTCCTGGAAGACGGTGACGAGACCCCCTTCCGGCAGTCATACTTGAACAGAAGGCGAGGCCGGTGAGGGTTTCGCGGCAGGTGAGGGCTCCAGCGATACGCGGATCTTGGACTGGCCGTGGCCCAGCAGCTCCCAGTCGTCCATGAAGCGGGCGCACAGGCCGTGCCGCTCGGCCAGCGCCGTCAGCGTCTCCGTGCGGTAGTAGAAGTCCTCCCGCAGCACTTGGTGTTCGGTGCCGAGAGTGCGGTCGAAGGTGAAGTCGAAGAACCCGCCGGGCGCCAGCACCCGGCCCACATGGGCCAGACACTCCTCGATGATGTGCAGGGGCGAGTGCGAGAAGACGCTGTGCGCGTGGACGACGTCGAAGTGCGCGTCGGGCAGGAAGTCCAGCGTCAGGTCGTGGGTGAGGGTCAGATGCGGCAGCTTGTCCTGTAGGCGCTGTTCGGTGAGTGTCCGCTTGGCGGCGATCAGCACGTCGGGGGAGATGTCGATGCCGTAGTAGTTGCCCGGCTCCAGGAACTGGATGAAGCGCCAGCCGGCGCGCAGGTTGCCGCAGCCGATGTCGAGCATCCGCGTCGACGGCTGCAGTCCGTGTCGGCGCAGGTAGTCGAATTGGAGCTCGCCCAGCTTCAGCCACGCCTCACGGGTCGGGCTGCCGACCGCGGCGTCCGGGCTGCGCCGGGTGTCGGAGGCCATCACCGCGCGGTAGTAGCTCACATGGTCGCGGTGCTTGAAGGCCAGCCACCGGTCCCGGCCAGCGCGCCGCAGATGGCCGGGGATGCGCTGCGGATGCGTCAGGGCGTATCTGGCCTTGTGGGCGAGGGCCGTCCGGTCGACGAGGAGGTTCTTCCTGCTGGCCATGGGGACTCCCGGCTGCGAGGCGTGGGCGCCGTTCGGCTTTCGTATGACGAACGCACTGCTGTCAGTCTCGGCAGCGGTGCCCGGGCGCGCCCCGCCCGGCTGGGCCACCCGGGTTCTTCCGCCCGCCTGTCGGAGTGACGCGGGAAAAAGCGCTGGTCCGTCCGTGTGGCGGAAGCAGGCGTACCCGGGGGCGCAGCGGCCCGGCTGTCACCCGATGGCAGGGGGCCCGCTGACCCCGGCTCCCAACTCCGCCAGCACCGCCGCTGCCTGGCGGACCGTCCCCTCGACCAGCTCGGCGACGCTCGGCAGGTCGTCGATCACCCCCGCGACCTGCCCGGCGGCCATCACCCCGGCGTCCGTGCGGCCCTCGACCATGGCGGCCCTCAGCAGCATCGGGGTGTTGGCGGCGAGCAGCAGCCGGCCCAGGGACAGGTCCTTGCCGTGCCGCAGGGCGCGGCCGTCGCGCAGCATCGCGGCCCAGGAGAGCCCCGCGTGCTTCTTGAACGCGGCGGCGTGGCGCAGCGCGCGCAGCAGCCCCGCCAACCGCCCCGAGGACTCCAGGGCCGCCACCATCTCGCTGCGCAGCATCCGGTGCGGCAGTCCGTCGACCTTCGTGGTGACGGTGACGTCGGTGACCCGCGCCGCCAGATAGCGGGCCTTCACCGCGTCGGGCACCGTGGACTCGCTGGTCAGCAGGAAGCGGGTGCCCATGGCGGCGCCCGCCGCGCCGTAGCAGAGCGCGGCGGCCAGCCCGCGCCCGTCGTGGAAGCCGCCCGCGCCCAGAACGGGAACCGAGACCGCGTCCACCACCTGCGGCAGCAGCACCGAGGTGGCGACCTGCCCGGTGTGCCCGCCGCCCTCGCTTCCCTGTACCAGGACGGCGTCCGCACCCCACTGGGCGACCTTCCGCGCGTGCCGCGCGGCGCCGACGGTCGGTATGACGACCACGCCCGCGTCCTTGAGCCGCCCGATCAGCTCCCGGGAGGGAGCCAGCGCGAACGAGGCGACGCGAACGCCCTCCTCGATCAGGAGCCGCACCCGTTCTTCCGCGTCGCCCGCGTCGGCGCGCAGGTTGACCCCGAACGGTGCCTCGGTACGGGCCCGTACCTCCCGTACGGCCTCGCGCAGTTGCGGCAGCGTCATGGTGGCGGAGGCGAGGAAGCCCAGCGCCCCCGCCTCGGCTGTCGCGGAGACCAGCCGGGGCCCGGCGACCCAGCCCATGCCTGTCTGCACCAGGGGATGGCGTACACCGACGAGCGAGGTGAACGGGGTGCTCAGCGGCGCGTCGGGGGCTGCCACCGGGTGGGGGCTCATGTGCGGACCTCGCGGTCGCGGTTGCCGTGCGGGTCCAGTACCTCGCGCAGCAGCCGCAGCTCCTCCCCGGTGGGTTCGCGGGTGACGGGCACCTGGTCGGGCACGGCCGGCTCGAACCCCGTCTGCTCGCACACCTGGGCGACGCTCACGCCCGGGTGGACACTCGCCAGCCGCATCCGGTGGTCAGGGGTCGCGAAGTCGAACACCGCCAGATCGGTGACCACCCGGCGCAGCTCGTGGAAGCGCGCGGCGGCCGGGCCCGCCTCGGCTGCCCGGTCGTAGCCCACACCGCTGACCGTGTCCACGCGGGGGACGAAGACCCGGGGCGAGTGCCTGGGCACCCAGTAGGAGACGGGGTGGTTGACGGTGTTGGAGGGGGCTCCGCGCGCGCCGAGCAGCTGCCGCCGGGGGCGGGCCCAGTCGCCGATGCAGGAGATGTTCTGGTTGCCGTAACGGTCCAGCTGGCTCGCGCCCATCATCATGTGCCGCTTGCCGCGCGCGGCGAGGGAGAGGTGCTTGCGGTACGGCAGCCAGCCCTCGGCCGGCGCGGGGTCCTCCGGGGCGCCCACCGGGGTGCTCAGCAGCATCGCCTCGCCGTCGGTCAGCAGCAGCCGCGGGCTGAACGTCAGCCGCGCCAGCCGGGCGCCCAGCGCCGGCACGGTGCCCGCTGTGGCGGCCAGCACCTCGCCGTCGCCGCGCCAGACCTCGGCGCAGGCGACGACGCAGACCTCGGCGCGGGTGGCGCGGGCGGCGTCGGCGGCAGCGGGGACCCGGGCTGTCATACGGTCGCCTCCCGCTGCGCGAAGCCGTCGACAGCGCGCTGGTAGGCGTGCTCGTCACCGGCCAGGAAGTGCTCCTCGAACCTCCGCCAGGCGTCCGGGTCCTGGGCGGCTCGTAAGTAAGCGCGCTGGAACGCCTCGTCGCGCCCGTAGTCGGGGGCGCAGGCGGTGAAGTGGGCGCCGCGCGGCGTGTGCAGCACGCCGGTGACGTTCTGCCGCTGCACCAGCAGCGACTGCGGCGGTCCGGTGAAGTGGTCGACGACCCGTTCGCACGACAGATAGGTGTGCTCGGCCGCCTCCGTGAACAGGTCGTCGAAGAACGGGTCGGGGCCCAGCGACTGCCCGTTGCCGCGTACGTCGGCGCGGTTGAGGTGCACCAGCGTCACGTCCAGCGTCAGCGCCGGCGCCGCCAGCAGCTCCTCGCCGTCCTGGTACGGGGAGGTCACCGTACGCAGCCGGGGGTTGTGGCGCGGGATGTCGGAGCCGATACCGGCGCGTACCGGCATGAACGGCAGCCGGTGCGCCGCCGCCGTCAGCCCCCACAGGAACATCGACTCGTCCCACTCCTCGAACTCCAGCGCTCCCGCTTCCCGGGCGGCGCGGAAGTGCGGTTCCAGCGGCACCGAGTCCAGCGTCACGAATGGTGCCACCAGCTTGCTGATCCGCCCGGCCGCTGCGAGCAGTCCCACGTCGGGGCCGCCGCACGAGACGACGGTCAGATCCGCCACGTCGGTCCGCAGCAGCGCCCGAACCAGCGCCATCGGCTTGCGCCGTGCGCCCCAGCCGCCGATGCCGACGGTCATGCCCGACTCGATACGGGCCGCGAACCCGGCGAGGGAGAGGCTCTTGTCCAAGGCGGTCACCGCTCGGCCCCCTCGGCGGCCGGCGCGTCGACGAAGGCGTCCCGGTGTCGGTCGGAGACGCCCGAGAGGTTGGCCTCGAAGGTGAAGCCCTGCTCGTAGCGGTAGCTGCGGCGCACGTCGAGCGGGTCGATCCCGTTGAGGGCCTCCTTGGCGAGGCGGAGCAGCAGGCCGTCCTTCGCGGCGATCCGGTCGGCCAGCTCGAAAGCCGTCTCCAGCAGGGTGTGCGGGCCCTCGGCGAGGGCCCATACGGCGCCGTGCCGGTGCAGTTCGCGGGCTGTGACGCTGCGGCCGGTGTAGTAGAGCGGGCGCATCAGGTGCGGGGGCAGCATGCGGGACAGATGGGTGGCGGCGCCCAGTGCGCCCCGGTCGAGTTCGGGGAGGCCGAAGGTGGCGTCCTCGGTCGCCACGAGCGCGTCGGCGTTGCCGACCAGGCCGATGCCGCCGCCCAGGCAGTGGCCGTGCACGGCGGCGATGACCGGCACCTCGCACTCGTAGACGGCGGCGAACGCCGCCGCGCAGCCCCGGTTGGCGCCCAGGAGCGCGCTGTGTCCCGCGGTCCGCTGGATCTCCTTGATGTCGACCCCTGCGTTGAAGCCCCGGCCCGCGCCGGTCAGTACGACGGCGCGGTGCGCCGGGTCGCGGCCCGCCGCCGTGAGGGCTTCGGCCAGCTCGTACCAGGCGTGCACCGGCAGGGCGTTGACCGGTGGATGGTCGACGGTCACCAGTGCGACGCCGTCGCGCGGTGTGGAGGTGGAGACAGACATCGCGGGATCAGCTACCTTTCCACCTAACGTTTGTTTGGTGCCATGCGGTTGTGCAAGCTAGCAGCGGTGCCGCCCTCGCGAAAGAGCCGACGTCATGAGCGTTGCTGTCATCACCGGTGGAACCCGCGGGGTGGGTGCGGGTATAGCGCGCGCGTTTCTCCGCACCGGCGCGCAGGTCGTCATCTGCGCCCGCCACCCGCCCCCGCGCCCCCTCACGGCCGACGGCCGCCACGCCCGCTACCTCCCTCTCGACGTCCGCGACCCGGAAGCGGCGGCGGAGTTCTGCGACCGCGTAGCCCGCGACCACGGCTCCCTCGACGTGCTGGTCAACAACGCGGGCGGTGCCCCGTACCGCCCGCTGGCCGAGGGCGCCCCGCGCCGCCACGCCCGCGTCATCGAACTCAACCTGCTCGCCCCGCTGTACCTCTCCCGCGCGGCACACGCGCTGATGCGCACCCAGCGCGGTGGCGGTGCCATCGTGATGGTGGGCAGCGTCAGCGGGACCCGCCCGTCACCGGGCACGGCGGCCTACGGCGCGGCCAAGGCGGGGCTGGAGAACCTGGCGCGCTCGATGGCCATGGAGTGGGCCGGGGACGGGGTGCGGGTCAACACCGTCGTCCTCGGAATGGCCCGCACGGAACTCACCCAGCTGCACTACGGCGACGAGGCAGGTGTCGCGGCCGTCGGCGCGACCGTGCCGCTGGGGCGGCTCGCGGAGCCCGAAGAGGTGGGCGACGCCTGCGTGTTCCTGGCCTCCGACGCCGCGCGCTACATCTCCGGCGCCTCGCTCGCCGTGCACGGCGGGGGCGAGCGTCCCGCCTTCCTGGACGCCGCGAACGTCAACAAACCCTGAGCCCGGAGGCCGTCATGGACCAGCAGCGAGCCACTCCCACCGAGGGGACCCCCACCGAGGGGACCCCCACCCAGGAGGCCCCGACCCAGGACCGCCCCGCCGCGGGACGCGTCGTCGTCGTCACCGGCGCGGGCCGCGGGCTGGGCCGCGCGCACGCCCTCGCCTTCGCCCGCGCGGGCGCCCGGGTCGTCGTCAACGACCTGGGAGTCGCCCTGGACGGAGCGGGCGGCACTGCCCTCTCAGCCGAGACCCCGGCCGGACAGGTGGCGGCCGAGATCCGGGCGATGGGCGGCGAGGCAGCCGTCAGCACGGACGATGTCGCCGACAGCCAGGGAGCGGCCCGGCTGGTCCGTACCGCGCTGGAGCACTTCGGCGGCCTGGACACACTGGTCAACAACGCGGGGTACCTGCGCGACCGGATGCTGGTGAACCTCGAGGAGGACGACTGGGACGCGGTCGTACGGGTGCACCTGAAGGGGCACTTCCTGACGATGAAGCACGCGGCCGGGTACTGGCGCGCCGAGTCGAAGGCGGGTCGCACGCGCCGCGCCCGGATCGTCAACACCTCCTCGGGCGCCGGCCTGCTGGGAGCCGTGGGACAGGGCAACTACGCTGCGGCGAAGGCCGGTGTCGCGGCGCTCACCCTCGTCGCAGCGGCCGAGTTCGGCCGGTACGGCGTCCAGGTCAACGCGGTCGCCCCGGCGGCCCGCACCCGGATGACCGAGCGGACCTTCGCCGCGCGGATGGCCGCGCCCGCCGACGGGAGCTTCGACGCGATGGCCCCGGAGAACGTCTCGCCGCTCGTCGTCCACCTCGGCTCCGACGCCTGCGAGGGCGTCACCGGGCGCGTCTTCGAGGCGGAGGGCGGCCGGATCACCCTCATGGACGGCTGGCGCCGCGGCGCCCACATCGACAAGGGCGCCCGCTGGGAGCCGGCCGAACTGGCGGCCCCCCTCCAGGGCTTGCTCCACAGGTCCCCTGACCCCGAACCGGTGTACGGCGCGGGGTGAGCGGCTGTGCTCGGGCAGTCTGCGCCATGGGGGCACCCCCTCATCGCTCCACAGGGGCACCCACCCTGCCGGGGCGGCCCCCGGCCAGGAGCTCCGCATGGGTGAGGGCGAAGTCCCCGTTCGGCAGCAGCCCCGAAAACTGCTCGCCGCGCACCTGGTCGGGCAGAAACCCGCGTAGGCGGTGCCGCATGGCGGGGGAGTGGCCCACCGGCTCGCCCCACCCGGCAGGCGCCTCGTCGCTGCCGTACAGCACCCAGTGGTCGACCGGAACCCTCCCCGCCATGCCCGGTGGCCTCCCGGTGTGGGCGTCCAGCGCGGGTGCGGTCAGCACCTCGGGGTCGAGCGGCGGGTACCACATCAGCAGCGGCTTCGCCTGCGCGGCCTCGGTGTTGTCGAAGCAGCACACCGCCATCGCGTAACCGGGGTAGCGCTCCGCGTAGAACCGCATCAGTTCCGGGGCGAGGGCCGGCCGCTTGTGCGCGGGTACCCGGTCGAGCGCGGCGGGCAGTTCGGTGGGGTCGGAGGCGAGCAGCACCGTGTAGATGTCGTGCTCGAAGACCTGCACCCCGCGCGTCGGCTGCTCCCAGCCCATCCAGGCCATCCCGCCCGCTGCCACGGACCTGGGCCGTACGGCCTCCACCATCCGCTCCAGCACGTCCGAACTGCGCCCGACTTCCAGGAAGTTGTCCTGCGTCATTCCGCGTGCGGGCAGGTGCAGCAGCATGGCGTTGGGGCCGTCGGCGCGGTTGACGGCGGTGTTCTGGTAGCCGAGGACATGCACCAGCCCGTGCTCGGGGTGGTGCACGCGCCCCATGTACAGCGTGGTGCCGGAGAACTCGGCGGGGCCCAGGGAGACACACATGGGCCCACGTTCTCAGAACGCGCGGACGGGCATGCCCGGGGTCCCCCTCACAGCCGTTCGATGATCGTCACATTCGCCTGGCCGCCGCCCTCGCACATGGTCTGCAGCCCGTACCGGCCGCCGGTGCGCTCCAGTTCGTGCAGCAGGGTGGTCAGCAGTCTGGCGCCGGTGGCGCCGAGGGGGTGGCCCAGGGCGATGGCGCCGCCGTTGACGTTGACCTTCTCCGGGTCGCAGCCGGTCTCCCGCAGCCAGGCCAGGACGACGGGCGCGAACGCCTCGTTGATCTCGACCAGATCGATGTCCTCCAGCGTCATCCCGGCCCGCTCGAGCGCGTGCGCCGTCGCCGGGATGGGCGCCGTCAGCATCCGGATCGGGTCCTCGCCGCGCACGGCCAGCTGGTGCACCCGCGCGCGGGGTGCGAGGCCGTGGGCGCGTACGGCCTCCTCGGAGGCGAGCAGCACGGCGCTGGAGGCGTCCGAGATCTGCGAGGAGACGGCGGCCGTCAGCCGGCCGCCGGGGACCAGCGGGTCGAGAGCGGCCATCTTCTCCAGGCTGGTGCCGCGCCGTGGCCCCTCGTCCACCGCGTGGTCGCCCCAGGGGGCGATCTCGCGCTCGAAGCGTCCCTCATCGACGGCGCGCAGCGCCCGCTCGTGCGAGCGCAGCGCCCAGCGCTCCATCTCAGCGCGGCTGATGTCCCACTGCTGGGCGATCTGCTCCGCGCCGGTGAACTGGCTGACCGGCTTGTCGCCGTAGCGGGCCCGCCAGCCCTCGGAGCCCTGGAAGGGGCCTTCGGTGAGGCCGAGCGGGGCGCCCGCACGGCCCGAGGCGTAGCCGATCGGTACCTGGGACATGTTCTGCACCCCGCCCGCGACCACCAGATCGGCCGTGCCGGACATGACGGCCTGTGCCGCGAAGTGCACGGCCTGCTGAGAGGAGCCGCACTGCCTGTCGACGGTGACGCCGGGCACCGACTCGGGCAGTCCCGCTGCCAGCCACGCCGTGCGCGCGATGTCGCCGGCCTGCGGGCCCACGGTGTCCAGGCAGCCGAAGACGACGTCCTCGACCGCCTCCGGGTCGATGCCGGACCGCTCCACCAGCGCACGCAGCGCGTGCGCCCCCAGGTCCGCGGGGTGCACCTGAGCCAGCGCTCCGCCGCGCTTTGCGACGGGCGACCTGACGGCCTGGACGATGTACGCCTCACCGCGGGACATACCGGTCACGCTCCTTGGGTCATCGGGCCACCGGATGGGTGGCGATTCCGTCGAGCACCATCGAGGTGTACTGCTCGGCGATCTGCGCCGCGCTCTTGCGTCCGCCGGGCCGGAACCAGACCGCCGCCACCCAGACGGTGTCGCGTACGAACCGGTAGGCGATGGGGATGTCCAGACCCCCGCGGAAGCTGCCGTCGGTCACCCCGCGTTCCAGGGTGCGCGTCCACAGCTTCTGGAACCGCTCCTGGGAGTCGGCCAGATACCGGAACCGCTCCTGGGAGGCCAGCCTGCGGGCCTCCTTCTGGTAGATGGCGACGGCCGGGCGGTGCCGCTCCATCTGCCGGAACGACTCGGCCACCAGCCCCTCGAACGTCTCGCGCGGCCCCAGTCCGGCCTCCTCGATCCGCTGGTAGCCCGCCCACAGGTCGGTGAGGAAGGCGCTGAGGATCTCGTCGGCCATCGACTCCTTGGAGTCGAAGTGGTAGTAGAGGCTGCCGGCCAGCAGCCCGGCACGGTCCGCGATCGTACGGACGGTGGTCGCGTTGTAGCCCAGCTCCGCGAACACCTCGGCGGCGGTGGCCAGCAGTTCGGCACGGCGCCCGGCACCGGGCGCCGTCCTCGCGCCGGGGGCGGTCTTCTTCGGCGTCACCATGCGTCCATTGTCCGTCGGGTGTGCGGCCGGTCCCGTCATGGATGCTGGCTGCTCACGGCGACGGTCTCGCCCGTCATGTACGAGGAGTAGTCGCTGGCCAGAAAGACGATCACGTTGGCGACCTCCCACGGCTCGGCGTGGCGCCCGAACGCCTCCCGGGATGTCAGCTCCTCCAGCAGCTCGGGAGTGGTGACCTTGGCCAGATGCGGGTGCATCGCCAGGGAGGGCGAGACGGCGTTGACCCGTACGCCGAAGTCGGCCGCCTCCAGTGCCGCGCAGCGGGTCAGTGCCATCACGCCCGCCTTGGCCGCCGCGTAGTGGGCCTGGCCGCGCTGGGCGCGCCAGCCGACGACCGAGGCGTTGTTGACGATCACCCCGCCGCCGCCCTGCTGGTCGCGCATGGCACGCAGCGCTGCGCGGGTGCAGCGGAAGGTGCCGTTCAGTGTGGTGTCCAGGACGCGGGACCACTGCTCGTCGGTCATCTCCACCAGCTCGGCCGTGCCGCCCAGGCCCGCGTTGTTGACCAGTACGTCGATACGGCCGTGGCGGTCCGTGCAGGCGGCCAGCAGCGCGCCGACCTCGCTCTCTTCGGTGACGTCGCAGCGCACGGCGTGCACACGGCCGGGCCCGAACTCGCGGGCCAGCGCCTGTGCCGTCCCGCCGAGTCGGCGCTCGTGCACGTCACCGATGACGACGCCTGCCGCGCCCTCCTCCAGTACGCGGCGCGCCGTCGCCCCGCCGATCCCGCTTCCAGCCGCTGCCGTGACGACGACGGAGCGGTCGGCGAGCAGACCGTGCGGTGCGGGGCAGGGGGGTGCGGCGCTGGTCATGGGGCGGCCCCTCGCGGCTCTGCGGCTGTGTGCGGCTCTGCGACTCTCTGCGGCTCTCGACGTGGTGGCGGAGCCACGTTAATCTACCAAACACTTGTTAGGGAAGCACTGTGCAGCCTCGTGCGAGGAGCGTGCCCGCATGCCCGACGACCGCCCGGCGGCCCCGCAGGTGGTGACGTACGAGCGCGTCGGCGCCGTCGCCCACGTCACCCTCGACCGCCCCGAGTACCGCAACGCCCAGAACTCCGCGATGACCTACGCCCTGGACGCGGCCTTCCAGCGGGCAGCGGACGACGACGCGGTCCATGCCGTCGTCCTCGCCGGTGCCGGCGAACACTTCAGCGCCGGGCACGACATCGGCACCCCGGGCCGGGACGCGCACCGGTCGTTCCCCCGTAAGGCCGGGCTGTGGTGGGACCACGTGGGCAAGGAGGGCGCCGAGGCCCGCTACGCCCGCGAGTCCGAGGTATACCTGGGTATGTGCCGCCGCTGGCGCGAGCTGCCCAAGCCGGTCGTCTGTGCCGTACAGGGTGCCTGCGTTGCGGGCGGACTGATGCTCGCCTGGGTGTGCGACCTGATCGTCGCCAGCGAGGACGCCTTCTTCGCCGACCCGGTGGTACGGATGGGCATCCCCGGCGTCGAATACTTCGCCCACCCCTGGGTGCTGGGACCGCGCGTCGCCAAGGAGCTCCTGTACACGGGGGACCGGATGACGGCCCGGCGCGCGTACGAGATCGGCATGGTCAACCGCGTCGTCCCGCGCGCCGAACTCGCCGCCGAGGCCGCTGCGCTCGCGGCCCGCATCGCCGAGATGCCGCGCTTCGGCCTCGCCCTGACCAAGCGCGCGGTCAACCAGGCCGAGGACCTGATGGGCCTGCACAGTGGCCTCGACTCGGTCTTCGGACTGCACCACCTCGCGCACGCCCACAACGCCGAGACCGGCACCGACGCGCTCAGCGGGATGGACGCGCGCGCGATGCGGGAGGCGGGCCGTCGCGCCGGGCGCCCCGCGCGGGACACCGGACTTCAAGACGGGGCCGGAGCTCGTCGGGACGGGGCCGGAGCTCCTCGAGGCGGGGCCGGAGCCTGAGCATGGACCTGGAATTCAGCGCCGCCGAGCAGGCATTCCGCGCCGAGGCCCGCGCCTGGCTGCGGGCACACGTACCCGACCGGCCGCTGCCGTCCCTGGAGACGGCCGAGGGCTTCGCCGCGCACCGGGCCTGGGAGCGCGAGCTGTACGCGGGGGGCTGGTCGGCGGTCTCCTGGCCGCGCGAACTGGGCGGCCGCGGCGCGAGTCTCACCGAGTGGCTGATCTTCGAGGAGGAGTACTACGCGGCCGGGGCGGCAGGGCGCGTCAGCCAGAACGGCATCAACCTCCTCGCCCCCACCCTGTTCGCGCACGGCACCGAGGAACAGCTGGCACGCATCCTGCCGCCGATGGCGGCAGGGGAGACGATCTGGGCGCAGGCATGGTCGGAACCCGAGGCCGGCTCCGACCTCGCCGCGCTCCGCTCGCGCGCCGAACGCACCGGACAGTACGGCGGCGGCTGGCTGCTGTACGGCCACAAGACCTGGTCCTCGCGCGCCGCGTTCGCCGACCGGGCCTTCGGCCTCTTCCGCACGGACCCGGAAGCCGAACGGCACCGGGGGCTGAGCTATCTGATGTTCCCGCTGGACGCGCCGGGAGTCACCGTACGGCCCATCGGACGGCTGGATGGCAAACCGGCGTTCGCGGAGATCTTCCTGGACGCCGTCTTCGTCCCCGACGCCGATGTCATCGGGGAACCGGGAGACGGATGGCGGGCCGCCATGTCCACAGCGGGCAACGAACGGGGCCTCACCCTGCGCGCACCCGGCCGCTTCACCGCCGCAGCCGAGCGCCTCCGCCGACTGTGGCGCGAGCGGGCCGCCACCGATGACACCGCGCTCGCCGGACGGGTGGCCGACGCGTGGATCCGGGCCCGTGCCTACCAGCTCGCGGGGTACGCGGCGGCATCGGCGGCTCCCGGGGCAGCCGCGGACTCGCCCCGGGGGGAGCGGGGAACCGGCGCGGGTCCCGCTGCCTTCGCCTCCTCCATGAACAAGATCTTCTGGTCCGAGCTCGACATCGACCTGCACGAGACCGCGCTCGATCTGCTCGGCCCCGGCGCGGGTGAGATCACCGAGGGCGGTCCGGACGCCGAGTGGCTGGACGGCTGGGTCTTCGCCCTCGCCGGGCCCGTCTACGCGGGCACCAACGAGATCCAGCGCGACATCGTCGCCGAGCGGGTGCTCGGCCTGCCGAGGGGACGCTGAGCTGCCGTGCGCTTCCTGCCGGACGAGGACCACCGCAGCTACACCGACACCGTCCGCCGTCTGCTCGCCGACGCCGGTCCGTCCGACGCCGGTCCGTGCGAGGCCGCCCGCGCCTGGGCCGCCGGCGACCACGCGCCGGGCCGCGCCCTGTGGCAGGCGCTCGCCGGGACGGGACTGCCCGCGCTGGCCGTCCCCGAGGAGCGCGGGGGCCTCGGCTGGTTCCCGCCCGAACTCGCCGCCGCCTTCGTGGAGATCGGCCGGGCCTCGGTCCCCGGGCCGCTGGTGGAGACGGTCGCGCTGGCCGCTGGGCTGCCCGCCGCCTCCGGCTGGACAGCGCGCCTGCTGAGCGGCGACCGGCTGGCGACCGTCACCGATCCTGCGGCCGGATACGCGGTGGACGCGCAGATCGCGGATGTGGCCTTCGTTCTGGAGGGCGACGGGCTGGCCACCGGCACGGTCGCGGATGCCCCGTCGCGCTCCCTTGACCCGGGCCGCCACCTGGTGCGCTGTGTGCCGGACGAGGCCGTCGCCGCCGATACCCGCCGGATCAGGGCGCTCGCCACCCTGCTGACCGCAGCGCAACTCCTCGGCGCCGGAGAGGCGCTGCTTCAAGGCAGCGTGGAGTACGCCAAGCACCGGCAGCAGTTCGGGCGGCCGGTGGGCTCCTTCCAGGCGGTCAAGCACCAGCTGGCGAACGTTGCCGTGGCGCTGGAGTTCGCACGGCCGCTGCTGTACGGCGGGGCGCTCGCCGTACGGAGCGACACCGGAGCCGACCCCCGCGACCTGCCCGCCGCCAAGACGGCCTGCGCGCACGCCGCTCATCTGGCCGCACGCACCGCGCTCCAGGTGCACGGAGCCCTGGGCTACACGGACGAATACGACCTGACCCTGCCGCTGCGCAAGGCCCGCGCCCTGCACGGCGCCTGGGGTACCCGGGCCGCCTGTCACGCGGCGGTACTCGCCGGTGATCTGCTGCCGGGCTGAGGTGGCGGCAGGGGGCCGTGTACGGGGGAGCGGGGGATGCCGCGCCGAGGGTGGGGGCTCAACCCGCCAGGGAGCGGGGCCCGCCCTGGGAGAGCGCGGCCTCGGGCGCGAGACAGCGGCGGCAGGCGCGTACCGAAGTGCTCAGCACGGCGTGCGAGGCGGCGGACAGCGCACCCGCCAGCGCGGGCAGCGGCCACGGGTCGGTGACAAAAGCCGTGCAGGCCAGCCCAGCCGTGGCGAGCGCCATGCCGACACCGGCTCCCGTCCCCGCCCAGGCGACCACCCGGGGCAGCGCAGGCGGGCTGGGGAACCGGCGCGCCAGCACACCACCGGTCGCGGCGAGGGTGACGGCCGCGAGCAGGGTGCTGACGACCGCCAGCAGCGCCAGGGGAGCGGCCACCGGGCCGACGGCGCTGCGCGCCAGCGCCCAGCACACCAGAAGGAACGGCACGCACAGGGCCGCTGCTCGCGCGGTGTGGCGCGTCTGCGCGACCGTCAGCTCGCGCTGACACTCCCGCGCCAGCTCGGCCACCGCTCCGAAATCCCGTACCGCCAGCCGCGCCGCCTCGGCGCGGGGCAGGCCGTCGAGGACGTACGCGTCGGTGGTGTCCAGCAGCCCGTCGTGGATCTCCGCGACCATCCGGGACCTGACCCGTGCCGGGCCTGTCAGCCGGGTACTCAGCGCCGTCGTGTAGGCGACCAGCGGATCGGTGTGCGGCCGCTGCGCCTGCGGCTTCCCGTCGCTGCCGGTGCTGCGGCTCGTGGCGCTGCCGCTCGGGCTTCGGCGGCGCATGATCCGGCTGCTCATGTCGCGGGCCCGGTCCCGAGGGCGCCGGGCCCGGTCCCGAGCGCGCCGGGCCCGAGGGGAGCGTTGAGAACCGCACCGATCGCCGTGGTGAACTGCTGCCAGGCCGTGCGCTCCTGTGCGAGCGCGCTCCGCCCGGCATCGGTCAGCGTGTAGCAGCGCCGGCGCCGCTCGCCGACCGACTGCCAGTCGCCGGCCAGCAGCCCCAGCCGCTCCAGCCGGTTGAGCGCCGGATAGACGGTGCCTGTCCGCAGCTCCAGCGCGCCGCCGCTGCGCTCCTGCACCGCGGTGATGATCGCGTACCCGTGCAGGGGCCCGTCCTCCAGCACGGCCAGCAGCAGTCCGTCGAGGTGCCCTCGCACCGCCTCCGTCTTCATGGGGGCAGTGTAGGCAAGGAACATATTGGTGTGCTACCTATTGGCAGCCAACGCATATACGTAGGCTGCCAAGATATCCGTTCGCCAGAACCGGGGGTCCTCGGTGACCAAGCTGCTGCTCTCCCTCCATGTCCTCGCGGCGATCCTGGCCGTGGGCCCGATCGCGGTCGCCGCTTCGATCTTCCCGCGTGCCGCCAGGGAACTGCTGGCCGCCGGGGAAGGCGCCAGGAAGGGGCGCGGCGCCGGAGCGGCCGCGCTGCTGCACCGGGTCTGCAAGGGGTACGCCGTCTTCGGTGTGGCCGTGCCGGTCTTCGGTATGGCGACCGGTGCCCAGCTCGGCGTCCTCACGGACGCCTGGCTGGTCGCCTCCCTCATCCTGACGACTCTCGCCGCCGTCCTCCTCGGTGCCGTCGTGCTGCCCAGCCAGGCCCGGATGCTGGGCGCGGCGGGCATCGGCCTGGACGAGGGTGAGTCGGTGCCCGAGATATCCGACCCGCGCGCCGCCGCGGCCCGGCTGGCCATGGTGACCGGTGTCTTCAATCTGCTGTGGGCCGTGGTGGTCGTCCTGATGATCGTCCGCCCGGGCTCCACGACCGGGGCATGACGCCCGGGTGCGTACGCGAAGGAGCGGGTGGGAGGTGTTTCTCCCACCCGCTCCTTGTCGCATGCGGGGTGTTGCGGTGTGGCCTGGGTGTGGGCTCAGTAGGCGGAGTCGACGTTGTCCATGGAGCCGTAGCGGTCGGCTGCGTAGTTGCAGGCGGCGACGATGTTGGCGACGGGGTCGGTGAGCTTGTCGGGGGTTCCTTCGACGTGGTAGCGGTCGAAGGTGGGCTGGATCACCTGGAGGAGGCCCTTGGAGG
This sequence comes from Streptomyces spirodelae, assembly GCF_017676385.1. Classification (GTDB taxonomy): domain Bacteria; phylum Actinomycetota; class Actinomycetes; order Streptomycetales; family Streptomycetaceae; genus Streptomyces; species Streptomyces spirodelae. The sequence goes on along the minus strand of NZ_JAFFZN010000013.1, from coordinate 23,013 downwards.
GGGTGCCCTTCTTCGCGTTGATGTCCCAGTCGTTGACCGCGTTGGGGTCACCGGCCGACTCGCGGATGATGTTGCGCTTGATGCCGTCGTAGGAGCCGGGGATGCCGTGCTCCTTCATGATCGCGCGGGCCTCGCGGATCCACCCGTCCAGATTGTCCGCGTACTCCTGGCCACCAGCCTGCTTGCCATCGCTCTTGCTGTCGGCCTTGCTGTTGCCCTTGGCGTGGGCCTGCTCGGCCTTGGCGGCTGCCTTCTTGGCCTGCGCGGCGATGTCCTGGGCGGTCGAAGAGGCGCCCTGGACGGCCGGAGAGGCGCCCTCGGCGGACGTGCCCTCGGCGCGGTCGGCGGGGGTACCGAAGTGCACCGTCGCGGAAGCGCTCTTGACGGCGAAGGTCTTGCCCTCCGCCTTGCCCGGCGCGCTGTTGTGCGGCGCGGCGGCCGAAGCGGCGCTCTCGACGGCGAAGGACTTGCCCTCGGCCTTGGCGGGCGCACCGGCGGCGTGCGCGGTGCCGGCCAGTGCGGTGGTGGCGATGCCGGCCGCGCCCAGAGCGGTCAGGCCGGTGGTGGCGAGGCGGCGGGTGGGCTTGAGATTACGCAGAGCAGTACGCATGCGAGCAGAGAGCCTTCCAGTGGGGGACGTTCCGGCCGCGTCCTCCGGGCGCCTCTTCGGGGGCGTGCATCCCGGTCTCGTCGCGACCTGGCCCCACCCTGCGGACTGGCTCCCCGTCGCATCAAATATGTGACGTACGATCCAGAATCGTCGGATTTGCCCCGAGGTGGTGGGTACTCGCCGTCAGGCAAGGGAACCGGCGAACCGGACATACGAGGCCGCCTCGTAAGTGATCTGGCTCCTATGGGCGGCTTCACATCCGGGCCCTCGTCGGCCCCCGCTCCGCTCGCCCTGGGTGCGGACGTCCGGACTCGCCGTAGTCGGCCGACAGGGGTGCAGTCAGCCGGGCCAGGGGAGGGTCGCGTACAGCCGGTAGTCGGTGCCGTCCCAGCCGTGTTCGAGGGTGCCGCCCGCTAGAGAGGCGCGTTCCTTCAGGCCGATGAGGCCCTGTCCGGCTCCTGGGATCGTGCCGTCGGCAGGCGCGGCGGGCCTGGCGGGGTTGCGGATCTCGACCGTCAGGCCCTGGCCGGAGGCGCCCCGCACGGTCACCGAGACCGGGGCTTCGGGGCCCGGACCGTGCTTGCGGGCATTCGTCAGGCCCTCCTGGACGATGCGGTACGCCGTACGGCCCACTACGGCGGGTACCGGAGGCACTGTTTCGGTGCCGTCCGGCACGTCCATTTCCAGGGTGATGCGGGCACCCGCCTGCCGTGACTCGGCCGCCAGCCGTTCGACGTCGGCGAGCACCGGCTGCGGGCGGTCCCCCTCCTCCGGCGCGCGCAGTACGCCGATGATCTCCCGCAGGTCCTCCAGCGCCTGGTGCGCACTGTCGCGGATGACGGCCGCCGCCCGGCCCACCTGGTCGGCTGAGGCGCCGGGATTGAACTCCAGGGCGCCCGCGTGCACGCTCAGCAGCGAGAGGCGGTGCGCCAGTACGTCGTGCATCTCGCGGGCGATGTCCTCGCGTGCCTCACGCCGCGCCTCGGCCGCCGCGCGAGCCGCCCGCTCGCGCAGTGAGACCACGAGCTGGCGTCGCGACCGCACATACAGGCCCCAGCCGATGGCACAGGCGAGGAGGGCGAAGTAGGTGAGGGCCGAGGCCGTTCTCGGGTCGTCGGACGATGGTGCGCCCGCCAGGAAGACCGGCAGCGGGCCGAATGCCAGGACGGCGACGCAGGCCGTCACCCGTGGTGGCCTGCTCGCGGCCACGGTGAACAGCGCGACCATGATCGGGCCCGCGAGGAAGTGCGAGAAGGGTTCCGCCAGCAGCAGCGCGACAGCGAGCAGAACCGGCCACCGACGGCGCAAAAAGAGGGCGGCACAGGCCAGGCCACCGGTCAACTGGTCCAGGAGGAGCGCCGTCCGGGACATGCCCGGGTCGATGAACACGGCGTCGGCGCTGAGTACCAGAAAGCACCCGGCGAACAGGAAGGCACCAATGTCCACCGCCCACTCGCGCGCCCCGCGCCGGCGCACGGGTTCACCGCGCGCCGCGCCCGCACCGGCGCGCTCCCCGGTGCGGTGCACCAGTCCCGCCGCACGGCGCAGCCATCCGGTCGGGCCGCGTCTCCACCCCGTCGGGTGAGAAACCGGCCATCCCGCGCGGGAGTTCCGGCGCTCCGTGTCGTCGATCCCCAGCAGCCCCATGCCGCGAATCTACGGGCCGCCCTGCGCTGGGGGAGCGGGTGACCAGCAGACAGCGACTTAGGTATGACAGGGGTGGCGCGTATCGCAGACTTCCGTCGCTGCCGCCCACCCAGAAGCCCGATCCCCACGCCGCGTCGGCGCGGCCAGTCTGCCGCCATGAAGAAATTTCTCGGCTTCGTCTCGTTCGTTCTCATCCTCCAGGGCGGGGGCGGCCTCCTGCACGAGCTCAGTGGCGACCGGCTCCATCTCCCCTGGACGGTGCTCCAGCACTTCGGCTTTCTCGACGGCTACGAGATCTACGCCTGCGTGCTGCTGATCGTCCTCGGTGTCGCGGTCGGCGCGGCCTCCGACGCGGTCAAGGGGCAGGGCTGACGGGCAGGGCTGACGTGCACGGCTGATGGGCACGGCTGACGGCCCGGACGGCGCCGTCCGGGACCGGGGCCGGGAGTCGTGGCCTCGGCATATTCTGAGGCGGAGGCGACAGGCCGCGCCCTCACTCCCCGTACGTACCGACCAGGAGCAGAACCGTGTACTTCACCGACCGTGGCATCGAAGAGCTGGAGCAGCGGCGCGGCGAGGAAGAGGTCAGTTTCGCGTGGCTGTCCGAGCAGCTGCGCACCTTCGTCGATCTGAACCCGGACTTCGAGGTGCCGGTCGAGCGGCTCGCGACCTGGCTGGCACGCCTGGACGACGAGGACGAGGACGAGGACTGACGCGAGCGCCCGTGGGCCGGGTGCCGGGTCGCCGGGTGACTTCGCCAGAGCGGGCCGGGCGGGCCGGGCGGAAGGCGTGAGGCTTGCGCCTGTCGCGATACGCGACATATCGTGTCTCTTGACGAGACGCGATATGTCGTTGCGCGTTGGACAGGTGCCGTCTGCCCTCACGCCGCAGCGTCCGAGCCTGGGGAGGCCGCAGTGCCCGTACCCGATGACCGCTCGTGGGAGATCAGCGAGCCGCAGCGGCTCGAGTTCGACGACCCGGTGACCGAGTTGCACGTCCGCGTGGTGAACGGCACCGTCAACGTCGTCGGCACCCCGGATGCGACCACATGCGTCGAGGTCGGCAAGGTCAAGGGCCCGCCACTGCTCGTCCGCCGCGAGGAGGGCAAGCTGGTGGTCGCCTATGACGACCTGCCCTGGCGCGGCTTCCTCAAGTGGCTCGACCGCAAGGGCTGGCGGCGCGAGGCGGAGGTGTCGGTCCGGGTGCCCGCGCACGCCGAGCTGTCGGTCGGCGTAGTGGCGGCCGGCGCGGTGGTCTCCGGGATTCGTGGCCGCACCCGGGTGGCCGGAGTCTCCGGCAGCACCACCCTGGTCGGGCTGTCCGGCCCGGTCGCGGCCGAGACCGTCTCGGGCGACGTGGAGACCCAGCGGCTCTCGGGAGCGCTGCGCTTCTCCACCGTCTCCGGCGACCTGACCTGCATCGACGCCTCCGCCGGAGAGATCAGGGCCGAATCGGTCAGCGGCGCGATGATCCTCGACCTGTGCTCGCCCCGCACAGGTGAGCCCGCCGACATCCGGCTCTCCAGCGTCTCGGGGGAGCTCGCCGTCAGGCTCCCGGACGACGCGGATCTGACGGTGGACGCACACACCACGGGCGGTGCCGTCTCCAGCGCCTTCGACGGGCTGCGGGCCGGTGGCTGGAGTGCCCGCCGCATCACCGGCACCCTCGGCGCGGGCCGCGGCACCCTGCAGGCCGCCAACGTCTCCGGCGGCCTCGCCCTCCTCCGCCGGCCACCGGGCGAGGACCCACTGGAGGAGGACCCACTGGACGGCTTCGCCGACCCGGCAGCCGCCGACCCCGAAGCGACCGGCCAGGACACCGCTGCCGAAGAAGCCGCCGTCGAAGACGCCGCGGCGGCAAGCGACCCCAATCCGCCCGCGCACCCCGGCAACCCCTCTCCGGCGAAGGACCTGTGACATGCCTCCCGTCTTCGCACACGGCCGCCTGCGGCTGTATCTGCTGATGCTGCTCGACGAGGCGCCGCGCCACGGCTACGAGGTGATGCGCCTGCTGGAAGAGCGCTTCCAGGGGCTCTACGCGCCCTCCGCCGGCACCGTCTACCCGCGGCTGGCCAAGCTGGAGGCCGAGGGCCTGGTCAGCCACACCACCGAGGGCGGCCGCAAGGTCTACTCGATCACGGAGGCGGGCCGCGCCGAACTGGCCGACAGGCGGGCCGAGCTCGCCGAACTCGAGGTCGAGATCCGCGACTCCGTGGCCGCGCTCGCCGCCGATATCCGCGAGGACGTCAGCGGCACAGCCAGCGACCTGCGCCGCGAGATGCGGGAGCAGGCGCGCGACGCGCGCGGCCGGACCAGAACCGGGCGTGGCCGAGGCAGGACCGGTGAGCGTGCCGACGGCGACAGTGGCGCACCTCCCGGCTGGGACGACGGCTGGGAGAGCGGCTGGGACGGGGTCTGGACCGACAACGAGGCATGGCGGAAAGCCAAGGAGGAGCTGCGCCGCGCCAAGGACGAGTGGAAGGAACAGGCCCGCAAGGCGAAGGAGGAGGCCCAGCAGGCCAAGCGGCAGGCGCGCAAGGAGCGCGAGGCGCACACCGAGGCACTGGCCGAGGTGCGGCGGATCGCGCGCCAGGTGCAGGAGCAGATGCAGAGCCGGATGCGTACGGGTGACTGGCAGGGCGCCGTCCGCGACGGCATGTCCGGACTGGCCCGCGAGATGGGGGACCTGAGCCGCTTCGCCGGTCAGACGCCACCTTGGGCCGCGGAGCCTGGCCCGCCGCAGGACGGCACGGGACAGAGCCGTTCGACGGGTACGGCGCCGGATGCCCAGGGCGCTAAGGGTCCCCAGGACGCCCAGGACGCCCAGGACGCCCAGGACGCCCAGGACGCCCAGGACGAGGTGCCGCTCGCCGACCCCACGGGCGACCCGGCGCGCGACCTGGAACGCCTGCTGGACCGCTTCCGTGACGACGTGCGCGACGCGGCCCGCGACCACGGTGTCGACGAAGCCCAACTGCGCGAGGTGCGCCGCCATCTGTCCACCGCCGCCGCCCATATCGGCGTCGTGCTGCGCGGGGCCGGTGGTGCGGGCACAGGGGGCAGGGCAGGAACCCAGGGCTGGGGCGCGAGCGACAGTTGACTCTTCCCGCCCACCACACCCGACAGTGTAGGCCCCGCGCTCGAACTCCGTGAGCCCGTTGGCGGATTGCCCGTTCCGGCCGTTCGATCGACGGCGCGGGGTTCAATATGACCCCGCGCCGGGCACGTTGACGCGGACAGAGACGAACGCGGAAGCGAGGGGGTGCACATGGAGCGGGAGATCCGGGAGATCACGCTGCCGGGCGGGGAGACGGTGCTGGCGCGGGTGCACGTGCTGGACGAGGACGAAGTCCCGCTCGGGGCGGAGGAGTTCGAGTACGACGACGTGGGCATGCGCGACCAGCTCCTCGCGCGTGCCCAGCAGCTCAACGAGGTGATCGGCGGGGTGGGGTCCGCCGTTCTCACCGCCGCCCGGCAAGCGCGCCCTGACGAGGTCAGCGTGACGTTCGGTATCGAACTCGCCGTCAAGTCGGGCAAGGCGCTCGCTGCCGTCCTCGCCGAGGGAGAGGCCAAGGGGTCGGTCTCCGTCACCCTCACCTGGCACAAGCCCCCGACGGCGGACGACGGGCCCACAGCGCTCGGCGGAGCCGCCGACCCGGGGACCACGGCCCTGCCGGGCGGATGACCACGGGGACCCGCCCCTCCCGTCTGTCACCCCCGGCGACTAGCCTGCTACCTCATACACCTCACGTAGGAGAGCCGCGGGGGAACGGGGCGTAGAGGGGGAGCGCTGTGCAAGGAGTGCGAGCCGCGCGACGCGGGGGGCGACGATTCGGCGTGCTGCTGTGCGCGCCCTGTGCCGCATGAACGCCCCCGCGAACCTCGCCGACTCCGTTCGCGCATCCGTCGTGCGCATCGGGGCACCGCCCGAGGGGTACGACGCAAGCAGCGGGCCAAGCGGCGACAGCCGTCGCAGCGACAGGAACCGGCGAGCGTTCTGGGGGAGCGGTTTCTTCGTCGCGCCCGGATGGGTCCTCACGTGCGCCCATGTCGTCGGCAAGGGTGCCGCGCCCGTGTGGAGGGGGGAGCGCGCCATCGGCATCACGATCGGGGACACCGCGGGCACAGCCGTCGCGGCCGGTGGCGTGGGCGCGGGTGACCTGGGCAGCTCGGACGAGGTAGTCGGTGCCGAGGGCGCCGCCGGCACCGTCCTCCTCGGTGAGCTCGCGTTCGGGCTGCCGCTGCCCGAGGACCCCCAGGCGCCCCCGGCCCCCTGGCCGTTCCCGGACCTGGCGCTGGTACGGGTGCCGGGCGCCGAGGACGCCGACTGCCTGTGGCTGAGCGACCGTTCGGTACTGACTCCGGCGGACATCGGGCTGTACGGCTGGGCGCCGAGCGAGGTCAAGGGCGAGCAGATGTTCTTCACCGGGCTGGGCAAGGCGACCGGAGTCGTCGGCCGCCCGCTCATGCTCAGCGGCGACCAGCTGACCGAGGGCTGCTCCGGCGGGCCCGTGCTCGACCAGCGCCGCGGCACCGTGCTCGGCGTCAGCAAGGGCGCGGGCCGCAGACCGGGCTCCGGGCTGGCCACCCCCGTCACCGCGCTCCGCAAGCTGTGCGACGCGGGGCCGCGCGGCGCCCGCCTCCTGCACGAGGTGCTCTCCGCGCACGACAGACACCACCTGAGGCGCTACAGCGGGTTCTGGGGCCACAGCTGGTACCGGCAGCACGCCCGCCTGGGGCCCTCGGGCGGCGAGCCCGCGTACGGCTTCACGGTGGACCGCCGCGCCGAGCTGTACGCGCTGTTCGCCGAGGTCGACCCGCCCACCGGCGCCGGCCAGGTGCTGCAACTGGCCAACGAGGCACGCAACATGGTGCTGCGCTGGCCCTACACGCTGCGCGACCACGATCCCCGCTCCTGGCGGGAGGGCGCCGGGCTGCTCTACGACCCCCGGGACAACAGCACGGCCGACGAGGAGCCGTCCGGGGATCTGGCCCTGGAGGCGGTGGTGCTGTACGCCGCCAAGGTGACGGCCGCGCTGACCCGATCGGGTAGGACGCGTACGCCGCGCGCCGCCCGGGCGCTGGCCGACCTGCGCGAGTGGGTGGAGCGCACGGCCCGGACGCTGCTCAACGACGTCATCCGGGCCCGCGTCCCCGGAGTGCTGGACGGCCACCGCCCCGCCTCGGCCGCACGCGCGGATGTGCTGGTGGAGATAGAACCGGACATCTACGGCTCCGGACGGCACGCCTGGCGAGTCGCGCTGGTGCGCCCGGCCGAGAAGGACGAGTTCCACACCGGTGACCCCGCGACCGTCGGCGGGATAGCCGAACCCGGGACCGACCCTGCCGCCGAGGACGGCGAGCGGGAGGAGATCACCGTCGAGCAGAGCCGCGAGGACGCACCGCGCTCCCGGCTGGAGGAGGCCGTGCGCGGCGCGCTGTCCCAGGCCCTGGACCAGTGCGATGTGGACGACCACCTGGCGGCCGTGGAGTTCGTACTGCCACGCCCGCTGTTCGACGAGCCGGTGGACGCCTGGCGTGCCAGGCCCTACGACCCCTCCGACCCGTTCAACCCGCACACCCTGCCGCTGGGCCAGCGCAGGCTCGTGGTCGTACGGGACAGATCCCGCAAGGACCATGGCTTCACCCCCGAGTGCCGCAGCCGCGCCGCCGCTGTGCTGGACGGCCCCATGGAGGCCGTCCCGCTGCGCAGGGAGGTGCCGGGCTCAGGCCACGACGCACCGGTGCCGGAGGGCGGCCAGGCCGCCTACGGACGGCTGATGGCGGCGCCGCCCGGCGCCGTGCCGGTGTACTGTGCACGGACCGGCAGCGGCTCGGGGGCCCGCGCCATGGCGGCGGCGCTCGGTGCCGGACACGCCATGGCACTGTGGCGGCACTCCTACAGCGACGGCCACGACCACGACGACTGCGCGGAGTTCCACGAGCGGGCCGCCGAGCTGCTGCGCGAGACACACTCGGCACGGCAGCTGCCCTGGCACATCAGAGCCCTGCGCAACAGGAACGCCGACCTGTCCGACGACTCGGATGGCGCAAGTGACGTCAACAGCAGGCCAATTGATCCCTCGTCGGCCTGGGCACGGCATATCGTCCTGCTCTACGATCCGCCCCACAGGACCTCGGGGGACGGACCGTTGCGCGAACCACCGCTCATGCCCAGGCCGCCGACAGCGTTGAGGAGCACACCGTGAGCGATTGGCGCATCTACCGCGGTGCGGGCGTCCCGCACGAGGGTGTGCGCGGGCTGCCCGAGCCGCCACCCTGGCGCGACTTCACCGGCGCGGGCACCGGCCCCGACTCCCCGGCGGGGGCGCACGGCGACGACCCGGAGGGCGCCGACACCGCCCGGAGGCTGGGCGCCAGGCGCCGCTTGGTGGAGAGCCTCCATCCGCGGCCCGAAGAGGTCGAGGCGGTCAACGCGGCACTGTATCTGCGCCGCCCGCTCCTGGTGACCGGCAACCCTGGCACCGGCAAGTCCACCCTCGCGCACGCCGTCGCACACGAGCTGGGCCTGGGCCGGGTGCTGCGCTGGCCAGTCGTCAGCCGGACGACGCTGCAGGACGGGCTCTACCACTACGACGCCATCGGCCGCCTCCAGGACGTCCAGCTGGACCGTGCCGTCGCCGGGGACAGCAGCGCGCCGCGCGCCCGCCCGCCGATCGGCTCGTATCTGCGCCTCGGTCCGCTCGGCACGGCGCTGCTGCCGGCCCGGCCGGCCGAGCCGGAGGGCACCCCGCTGCCCCGGGTGCTGCTCGTCGACGAGCTGGACAAGAGCGACATAGACCTGCCCAGCGACCTGTTGAACGTCCTGGAGGACGGCGAGTTCGTCATCCCCGAGCTGGAGCGCATCGCCGACCGCGAGCCGGTCACCGAGGTGCTGACGGCCGACGGCGAGAAGGTGCGCATCGAGGGCGGCCGGGTGCGCTGTACGGTCTTCCCGTTCATCGTGCTCACCTCCAACGGGGAGCGCGACTTCCCGGCCGCGCTGCTGCGCCGCTGCATCCAGCTCGACCTCAAACCGCCCGGCGACGAACAGCTCGCCGCGATGGTCTCCGCACACCTGGGGGAAGAGGCGCTGGAGGAGGGCGCCGAACTGGTCCAGCGATTCCTGCGGCGCCAGCCGGGGCAGGTCATCGCCACCGACCAGCTGCTCAACGCCCTGTTCCTGACACAGCGCGCCTCGGGCGTCGAGCGGGTCACCCGCGACCGGCTGGCCGAGATGCTGCTACGCCCCCTCGACCGCCCGAGGTGACGTTCACATGAGTGCGGCCTCGCCGCCGCCGCGGCGACCTTTGGACGCGCCGCGGTCCACGGCGGCCTCGTGGCCAGGGCGGCAGCCGTTGCAGGACGTCACGGAGCTGGTGGCGCGGCTGCGGGCGGCCGGCTGGAACCCGTCGTCCGAGGAGCTGGCCGAGGCACTGTGGCTGGCCCGCTTCGATTTGGCGAGCGCTGCAGGGGAACCCGACGCGGACTCCACCCGGCCCGGCTATCCAGAGGGCCGGAAGCCGCAGCCGGAGCCCCCCATGCCACCAGTCGAGGACCACGCCGCCGACGAGCCGGAGGAGACGCCCCCGGGACCGGAGCGCACGGCTCCCGTCTCGCTGTTCGCGCCGCGCCGGCACGGCGGCGCCCCGCCGGCCGGCTTCCCGGTCCGTGCGCCCGCGGCGGGAGCGCTGTCCGGACTGCTCGAACTCCAGCACGCGCTGCGCCCGTTGCACGGCTACCGGCCGCCGCTGCCGCCCGCCAAGGGCGCGCTGGACGAGGACGCCACCGCGGACCTGAGCGCCCGCTCCACGGCCGTGCGGCCGGTCTTCGGCACCGAGGTCCGCCGCTACAGCGAGATCCAGCTCATCATGGACGCCTCGCCCACCGCTTCCGTATGGCAGCCCACCCTGGAGCGGCTGCGGCAGACCTTCGAACAGCTCGGCGCCTTCCGCGACGTCCAGGTGCGCTATCTGCACCGCGCCAGGGACGGAGCCCCGCTCATCGGCACAGGGCCGGCCGACGGCACAGCGCGGCTGCGCCCCGCCGACGAGTACCGCGACACCACGGGCCGCCGCCTCACCCTCGTGGTCAGCGACTGCGTGGGTGCCCTGTGGCAGGACGGCCGCGCCCAGCGGCTGCTGCACCACTGGTCGGGCCGTTCGCCGCTGGCCGTCGTCCAGCCGCTGCCGCCCCGGCTGTGGCCGCGTACGGCGCTGCCGGCCGAACCCGGGCGGTTACTGCGCGAGCGCGGGCTCGGCGGGCGCGTCACCTTCGAGCCCGACAGCTACGGCCCGCCCCCGCCCGCGGAGGCCGTGCCGGTTCCCGTGCTGCTGCCCACACCGGAGGCGCTGGGCAACTGGGCGCGGCTGCTGGGCACCGACAGCGAGCGGGCGGTCGCGGGCGCCGCCGCCTGGGTCCTGCCCCGGCACCCGGCGATGCCCGCACCGCGCACCCCGGCCGGTGGCGTACCGGCCCGCACCCTGCTGCGCGAGTTCCGCAACAGCGCCTCCCCCGGGGCCCTCGATCTGGCCGTGCACCTGGCCGTGGTGCCGCTGCTGCTGCCGGTCATCCATCTGGTGCAGGAAGCGATGCTGCCCGACACCGGGCCGATGGAGCTGGCGGAAGTCCTGCTGTCCGGGCTGCTGACCCGGCTGCCGGAGGACGACGGGCCGGAGGGAACCGGTTGCCGCAGAAGTCTGCCGGGTCCGCGCTACGCGTTCGCTCCCGGCGTCCGCGACCTGCTGCTGCAGTCCCTGGACCAGGGCGCGGCAGTGCTGATCCTCAAACACCTGTCCGGGTATGTGGCGCAGCGCTTCGGCAAGGGCACCCGCAACTTCGCCGCCATGGCCGTCGCCCAGCTGACCGGCCGCGCCGAACAGGAACGCGCCGAAGGCGATCCCGCGGGCACCGTCGAGGGCGGCTCGGAGCCGGACGAGGCCGAGGACGGCGACGAGATGTTCGCGACCATCCCCGCCGAGGTCGTCCGCTTCTATCTGCCCGAGCAGACCGCGGCCGACCAGGTGGCCGAGACCGAGCGGCTGCTGCGGCAGTGGCGTGCCCAGGGCGACATCCAACTGCTGCACCGCGCCCGCTCGGTGGGCGAGGCCGCACGCGCCGCCGACCGCGACAGCGCACGCGCCCGGCTCGCCCTCGGCCGGGTCCTGCACGCACTGGCCGGCACGGCCGCCGTACGGCGCAGCCCGCAGGGCCCCGAGCCGCTGCTGCGGGACGCCGCCGAACTGCTGACCGACAGCGTGCCCGGGACCCTGCTGGAGCGCGCGGGAGTGGAACATTCGCTCTGGCAGATCAGCGGCGGCACCCGGCACCTGCTGCGCGCCGAAGGACTGCTGCGCTCGCTGGCGGGCCGCACGGGTGCACCGCAGGACACGGCCGACCCGTCACTGCCCTCGGACGCCGAGCGCACCCGTAAACTCCGGCTGGGCCGGGTGCTGCTCGCCCTGGCCCAGACCGCACCCGAACACCGTCACCGGGCGGCCCTCGAGGCCGTCGGCGAACTCCGCGAAGCGAGCGACATGCTGGCAGACCGCGCGCCCGGGTCCCCAGAGCCCTCCAGCGCCTCCGCGACCTCCGAGACCCAGGCCGTACCGGTGGCCCGGCAGACAGCCGATGCCGGCGGCCGGGAAGCCGGCAGCCGTGACGAGACCGGCGCACAGCGCTGTGGCGCTCTGCTGGACCTGGCGGCCGCGCTGCGGCTGAGCGGCGCCCCGCCGCAGGAGCGCCTCGAGGTGCTGGCACAGGCCGGCGCGCTGGCCGGGGAGCGGTCCGGGCTGCGGCTGCGCAGTGCCAGGGAGCGCGCCCGCGTACTGCGCGAGACCCGCGACTGGGAGGCGGCGGCCGAGGCGTACCGGGAGGCCGAGGGGCTGACCGAACGCGACAGCGCCCAGCGCGGCGAACTGCTCATCGAATGGGGCGAGATGCTGCTCGGCGAGGCGGGCGACCTCTCGCGCGCCGAGGGACTGCTGCGCGAGGCGCTCACCCGGGCACCGTCCGGCAGCTCCACCGTGGCCAGGGCGGCGCTGCTGCTCGGCCGTGCGCTGCTGCTCCGCTACGAACGCGAGAACTTCCTGCCCGACCTGTACGAGGGATGCCATCTGCTGGAGCAGGCGGCCCGTCAGGGCCCCGACGCGGACAGCAGGGCGCAGGCGTGGCTGCGCCTGGGCAGGGCCCGGGCGCTCTTCCCGGCGGCCGCTCCGGAGTCCCAGCAGGCGGCGGCAGAGTTCAGCAGAGCACTGGAGGAGCTGGCCCAGGAGCGGGAGCGCGGCTCCCTCACCGCGGCCAGGGCGCTGCACGCACGGGCCGGTTTCCACCGCTCCCAAGGGCGCACCGAGGAGGCGCTGGCCGACTACCGCGCGGCGGAGGCCGAATGGCGGTTGCTGGCCGGTCATCTGGCGGACATCCCCTGGGAAGAGGTACGCGACACCAGGGACCGGGTGGCCGAACTGTCCTGAGCGGGTAGGGGTTACGGGGGGAGGCAGCGAGGGGGAACGGGGGGTGCCCTGATGTGGTGTGCGGGGAAAGACGAGGACCGGCCGAATGCGGTGGCACCGCGCCTCGCAAGTGTTTCCGGTTTCCTGCCCCGGGAAAGAGACAGCATCCGTGCAACTGCCCCCGGGCGGGTTCCTAGGGAGGAGAAGAGCGTGCCGAAGCGGACCGAGGGCGCGTCCCGCAGTCCGGGCCGTGGGCCCGGCGCCGCACCGTCGTCGCCCTTGCCCGATCTCTCGGGTCTGACCCTGCGCGCTCTGAGGACCTGCGACGATCCCGCCGTAACCGCCGCCGTGGAGAGCGCGCTGCGTGCTCCCGAGGAACTCTCGCGGGTGTGGCGGTCCTCCGGCACACAGGGCGGGCGCGCGCGGCCCGGGCACACGGGTGACGCGCAGCAGAACAGCGCCCGGACAGCTGGAAAACGGGGCGTGATCCGGTCAACCTTCGGCTCGGTCCACGGCACCTCCGGCCCGCCTGTGGGACCGGGAGACAGCGTGGGCCGCCATGAACCCCTTTGAGATTCCGCCCCCTCAGCTACGCCGGATGGGGGAGACACGACCGCTGCCGGGCGAAGCCGACTTACTGGACGGCTGGTTGCACAGCAGACGCCTGGTGCTGCTCAAGACCCTGCTGACCCGGGCCGAGCGTGCCCGGCTCCCCGGGCCTGCGGCCCGAGCCCTGCGGGAGCACTGGGCGCTCCTGGAGGACGCCGAGCACCACGATCCCGTCGCGGCACGTGCCGCCCTGGGCTGCCCGGCCGCCGGGAACTGGCTGGCACACGCGCTCGCCGCCCCGCCCGATGAGGAGTTCGTCACCGCGCTGTCGGGCCTGGGCACGCTGGCCGCGACGGTCGCCCTCGCCGCCGGATGCGACTTCCGGCTCGTGCTGCCTGCGACGGAAGGCCGCCTCATCCTCCCCGGCCTGGGCTCGTATGCGGCTTCGGCGCCGCGGGTGCGGATAGCGGCGACGGAGAACACCGTCACCCTCACCCCCGAGGACGGACGCCCGCTGTCCGTTCCCCGTGAGGACTTACTCGGCCACCGGACCGTGCCGCAGCGCGGCCTCGGCACCGACGCGCCACAGGGCGGCCCGCAGCCGCGCTGGCGCCCGCTGACGCCGCTGCCCGGGGCGCCCGCAGTCCTCGACGACCAGGACCCGCACCTGGCGAGCGAGACGGGCCGCGCCGGACTGGCCGGACTGCTGCCCGCCTCCGTCACGGCCCCTGACGAGGCGTACGAGTGGCGGGAGCTGTGGGCGCGGGGGCTGGACCTGCTGCGCGAGGCGGATCCGGAGCGGGCCACCGAGGTGGCGACGCTGGTCCGTACCGTCGTACCCGTCCTTTGGAAGCCCGACGGGCGCGCCAGCGCGACCCGGCTGGCCGCCCCCTGGGCGGTGCTGACGACGCTTCCGCAGACGCCCCAGGAGATGGCCGAGGTCCTCGTCCACGAGGTGCAGCACAGCAAGCTCGCCGTGCTGGGCGGTGTCGTACGGCTCAACGAGGAGTCGGCCGAGGCCGTCTACCGGGTGGGCTGGCGCAGCGATCCCAGGCCGCTGGGCGCCGTGGTGCAGGGCACGTACGCGCATCTGGCCCTCGCCGACCTGTGGGGCAGGCTGGCCCGCCGGGCCTCGGCCACATCCGCCGAACGTGCCGCCGCGCGTGCCCACGCCGCCGACTACGGCGCCCAGGTCGACCACGCTCTTTTCCTCCTTCTGGGCTCTGGCCAACTCACCCGTCAGGGCACAGAGTTCGTGGAGGGCATGCGCCACCGCTACGAGCGGCTGCGCTCCCCGGGCGTGCGGGCCGGCGGCGCCCGCGGGAACACAGAAAGCGCAGCCGACAGGCTCACAAACGGTCACTTTGGGTAATCTCGCCGTATACGTCGCCCGCAGGGCGGCGACGGCTGCTGGACGAGGGAGAACGCAAGCATGGTCGCTCAGCGGGAACCGGCTCAGGGCACTGCGCCCGGAGGGGAGTCCGAGCACTTCGTGGTGGTTTTTCCCGGCTACCACCGGGGGTGGGGAAACTGGATCGCACACCGGCTGGAGAGCCATGGGCATCGCACCACCCTCCAGCGGTGGGACCCGGACCGCGAGCAGCCGCTGGAGGAGGCGCTCGGCGATCTGCTGCTGGCCTCCGGGCGGGTCCTGCTGGTGATCAGCGACCTGTTCCTCCAGCTCGGACCGCGCACCGAGGCCGACTGGAACGCGGTGCTGCGCGGCTATGTCGCCGACCACGTCGACCGGTTCGCCGCCGTCAACCTCACCAACCGCGAACTGCTGCCGGCCACCGCCGTACTGGAGCCGGTCAACCTGTGGGGCGTCGGTGAGGAGGAGGCCGAGCGGCGCCTGCTCAACCGCCTGGGGCTGCGCCCCCGCCGGATGCCCGTACCGCAGCCGGGCTACGCCAGCCGCTACCCCAACGACCCGCCCGCCGTGTGGGGCGAGGTGCCGCGCCGCAACGCGCGCTTCACGGGCCGCGACCTCATCCTCGGCGACCTCCAGCAGCGGCTGATGGACGCCGAGCACGGTGCCGCCGTCTGCACGCTCGTGGGTACGGCGGGCATCGGCAAGACGCAGATCGTGGCCGAGTACGCACACCGGTTCGCACCCGACTACGACGTCGTCTGGTGGGTCAACTGCGACCAGCGCAACACCCAGCGTGACACCTTCGGGTCGCTGGCCGCCGAGATCGGCCTCGACAGCTCCGGCGAGGTCGGTGAGCGGGTACGTGCCGTACGCGAGGCGCTGCGCAGGAACGAGCCCTCCGGACGGTGGCTGCTGATCTTCGACGGCTGGGAGGAGCCCGAGGACGCCGCCGCCTACCTCCCGCAGGGCGGCAGCGGCCACGTCCTGATCACCTCGCGCAACAAGAGCTGGCGGTCCCTCACCGACATCAAGCAGATCAGCGCCTTCCGCCGCGCCGAGTCCACCGGCTATCTGATGCGCCGCGCCCCGCACATCACCGTCGAGCAGGCCGACCAGGTGGCGAGCGAGTTCCAGGACCTGCCGCTCCAGCTGGCACAGGCAGCGGCCTGGCTGGGCGAGGAGGGCATGGAGGTCCCCGAGTACCTGCGCATGGTGCGCGGCGTGGGGCTCACCCGGCTGGAGACCAACACCATGCCGGACGACTACCCGTACTCGTCCCTGACCTCCTGGTCGATGCTGCTGAACAAGCTGCGCAAGTCCGAGCCGCGCGCGGTCGAACTGCTCTCCCTGTGCTCGGTCTTCGCGCCCGGCCGCATCCCACTGGGCCTCGCCCGGGGCATCCCGTCGGCTGAACTCCCGGACAATCTGCGCTGGCTCAGCACCGACCGCTCCGGCTGGTCCCGCGCTCTGGACTCCCTGGTCAACTACTCGGTGCTCACCCGCGAGGCCCGCACCTCCGCGGTCGGCGACGTCGAACAGAACGACTCCGTGCATATGCACCAGGTGGTCCACAGCGTCATCAGCGAGCTGACCCAGGGGCGGCAGAACGACGTCTACCGCGAGACCGTGCACCGGCTGCTGGTCGAGGCCGACCCGAGCACGCCCAACGACAGCCGCCACTGGGGCCGGTACGCCGAGATGCTGCCCCACCTGCTGGCCTCGGCCGCCCCCTCCAGCAAGGAGCGGCGTGTCCAGGAGATGCTGCTCAACTGCCTGCGCTACAGCTACTCCAGCGGCGAGTACTCCCTCGGCGCCGAGCTGGCCGAGAGCATCCGCGCCGACTGGGAGACGTTCCTGGACGCCGCTGCCGACCAGATGCTGGCCCTCACCACCCTCCAGGGCAATCTGCTGCGCGAAGGCGGCCGCTTCCGGGAGGCCCAGGCCCTCGACAGCGCCCGCCTCGAACGGCTGCGTGAGATGCCGCAAGCCGACGGCGCCCACGAGGAAGCCATCATGGACGCCACCAGCTGCCTCGCCTCCGACCTTCGGTTGCTGGGCCAGTACGACGAGGCGCTGCATCTGCAGGAGCAGGTCGTCGAGGTCTCCCGTCGGCTGTACGGCCCGGAGGAGTGGACGAGCTTGCTGGCGCAGCACAATCTCGCCGTCGGCCTGCGGCTACTGGGCCGTTACGAGGACGCCTACGAAGCGGATCTGGACACCCTCCGCAAACGGGAGCAGGTGCTGCGCGCCCGTCACCCGCACACCCTCGCCTCCGGCAACGCCTGTGCCCGCGACCTGCGGCTGATGGGCCGCTACCAGGAGGCGCTGGCCCGGCAGGAGCTGGGCATGCGGCTGCATCTCCAGGTGCTCGGCGCCCAGCATCCGCAGACCCTCATGGCACGGCACAACCTGCTGCTCTGCCAGCGCAGAGCGGGAACCCCGCGCCAGGACATCGCGACCGCCATGGCCGTCCTGCTGGAACAGCACGAGCAGGTGCACAGCCGCACCCACTACTCCACGCTGTCCCTGCTGACCGACTACGGCAACTTCCTGCGCGAGAACGGCGACCTCGCACTCGCCAGCGAACTGCTGATCGAGGCGGAGAACGCCTTCCGCGCCCTGCTGGGCCCGGCGCACCCGGTCCCCACCGCGATGCAGTCCAACGCGGGCCTGGTGCTCCAGGCGTCGGGCGACCGCGACGGGGCGCTGAACATGTTCGAGCAGGCGCTGGCCGGGCTCACCACGCTGCTGGGCGCCGACCACCCCGCCACGCTCGGCTGCGCCCTCAACACCAGCGGCGGCCGCAACTTCAGCGAGGCGCTGGAGGACGCGTACGAACTGAGCCGCGACACTCTGGAGCGGTCCCGGCAGGTGCTGGGCGGGGACCATCCCCTCACGCTCTCGTGCATGGTGGCCAACGCCGGTGACCTGCGCTCGCTGCGGCGCCGGGAAGAGGCCCGCGAGCTGGAGAGCGAGGCCCTGGAGCGGTTCACCCGCTCGCTGGGCGCCCAGCACCATCACACCCTGGCGGCCCGCCAGCGCACCCGCCCGTACTGGGACTACGAGCCGTACCTGGGCTGAGCGCCCCTTACGCGAATGCCCGAGGGCCCCCGCCGCATCGCGCGGCGGGGGCCCTCGGTTCCGTACGGCAAGCCGTCCCGTGCAGGCCGGCTCAGATCTCGAAGACCTCCTTGATGAGCTGCGCCTGCTCCTCCGCGTGCCGCTTGCCCGAGCCCACGGCGGGCGAGGACGAGGACGGCCGGGAGACGCGCCGCAGCCGGTCCGCGTTGGGGACGGGCTCCGAGCCGATGATCAGGTCCAGGTGGTCGACCAGGTTGAGCGCGATGAACGGCCACGCGCCCTGGTTGGCCGGCTCCTCCTGTGCCCACACGTACTTCTCGGCGTTGGAGAACCGCGCCATCTCGGTCTGGATCTCCTTGCCGGGCAGCGGGTAGAGCCGCTCCAGGCGGATGATGGCGGTGTCCTTGAGCTCCCGCTTCTGCCGCTCGGCGTCCAGGTCGTAGTAGACCTTGCCGGAGCAGAAGACGACCTTGCGGACCTTGGCCGGGTCGATCTGGCCGCTGTCCACCATCGTGTCACCGATCACCGGGCGGAAGCCGCCACTGGTGAACTCCTCCGTCTTGGAGGCCGCAGCCTTCATCCGCAGCATCGACTTCGGAGTGAAGATGACCAGCGGCTTGTGGTGCGGGTTGTGCACCTGCCAGCGCAGCAGGTGGAAGTAGCTGGAGGGCAGCGACGGCATGGCGACCGTCATGCTGTTCTGCGCGCACAGCTGGAGGAACCGCTCGATACGGGCCGAGGAGTGGTCCGGGCCCTGGCCCTCGTAGCCGTGCGGCAGCAGCAGGGTGACACCAGAGGTCTGGTTCCACTTCTGCTCGGCCGAGGAGATGAACTCGTCGATGACCGTCTGCGCGCCGTTCATGAAGTCGCCGAACTGCGCCTCCCACATCACCAGCGAGTTCGGCCGAGCCAGCGAGTAGCCGTACTCGAAGCCCATCGCCGCGTACTCGCTCAGCAGCGAGTCGTAGACGGTGTAGCGGGCCTGGTCGTCGGAGAGGTACAGCAGCGGGGTGTAGTCGTCACCGGTGTTCTGGTCGAGCAGTACCGCGTGCCGCTGGCCGAACGTGCCGCGCCGCGAGTCCTGGCCGGCCAGCCGGACCGGGGTGCCCTCCATCAGCAGCGAGCCGATGGCGAGCGTCTCGCCCATGCCCCAGTCGATCGTGTCGTCCTCGACCATCTGCGCGCGGCGCTGGAGCTGCGGCGTCAGGCGGGGGTGGACGGAGATCCGCTCGGGGATGTTGACCTGGGACTCGGCGATCCGCTTGACGACCTCCTGGCTGATGGCCGTCTCCACGTGCACCGGGAACTCCGGCTGCGGCGCCGGGACCTCGGCCGGGGCCGGGGCCGACGTGGCATCCCGCACCTCGGTGAAGACCTTCTCCAGCTGTCCCTGGAAGTCCTGGAGCGCCTGCTCGGCCTCCTCCAGCGTGATGTCGCCCCGGCCGATCAGCGACTCGGTGTAGAGCTTGCGCACCGAGCGCTTGCGGTCGATCAGCTCGTACATCAGCGGCTGGGTGAACTTCGGGTTGTCGGTCTCGTTGTGACCGCGGCGCCGGTAGCAGATCAGGTCGATGACGACGTCCTTGTTGAACGCCTGCCGGTACTCGAACGCCAGTCGCGCCACCCGGACGACGGCCTCGGGGTCGTCGCCGTTGACGTGGAAGATCGGCGCCTCGACCATCCGGGCCACGTCCGTCGAGTACATCGACGAGCGCGCCGACTCGGGAGCCGCGGTGAAGCCGACCTGGTTGTTGATGACGACGTGGACGGTGCCGCCGGTGCGGTAGCCGCGCAGCTGCGACATGTTGAGCGTCTCGGCCACCACGCCCTGGCCCGCGAAGGCCGCGTCACCGTGCAGCGCGATCGGCAGCACCGTGAAGTCCGTGCCGCCCTTGCCGATGATGTCCTGCTTGGCGCGTGCCACGCCCTCCAGGACCGGGTCGACGGCCTCCAGGTGGGAGGGGTTGGCGGTGAGCGAGACCTTGATCTGCTCGCCGTCGAGGCCGGTGAAGACGCCCTCGGCACCCAGGTGGTACTTCACGTCGCCGGAGCCGTGCATCGACTTCGGGTCGAGGTTGCCCTCGAACTCCCGGAAGATCTGCGCGTACGGCTTGCCCACGATGTTCGCCAGCACGTTCAGCCGGCCGCGGTGCGCCATCCCGATGACGGCCTCGTCCAGCCGCGACTCGGCGGCCGCGTCGATGACCGCGTCCAGCAGCGGGATGACGGACTCGCCGCCCTCCAGCGAGAACCGCTTCTGGCCGACGTACTTGGTCTGCAGGAACGTCTCGAACGCCTCCGCGGCGTTGAGCCGGCGCAGAATACGCAGCTGCTCCTCGCGCTCCGGCTTGACGTGCTGGAGCTCGACGCGGTCCTGGATCCACTTGCGCTGCTTGGGGTCCTGGATGTGCATGTACTCGATGCCGGTGGTGCGGCAGTACGAGTCACGCAGCACGCCCAGGATGTCGCGCAGCTTCATCATGGACTTGCCGGCGAAGCCGCCGACCGCGAACTCCCGCTCCAGGTCCCACAGGGTCAGACCGTGCTCGGTGATGTCCAGGTCGGGGTGCTTGCGCTGCTTGTACTCCAGCGGGTCGGTGTCGGCCATGATGTGGCCGCGCACCCGGTAGGAGTGGATCAGGTCGAAGACGCGCGCCGCCTTGGTGACGTCGTCGTCGTGCGAGGCGTCGATGTCCTGCATCCAGCGCACCGGCTCGTACGGGATGCGCAGCGCCTTGAAGATCTCGTCGTAGAAGTTGTCCTCGCCCAGCAGCAGCTGCGAGACCTTGCGCAGGAACTCGCCCGAGGCCGCGCCCTGGATGACGCGGTGGTCGTAGGTGCTGGTGAGCGTCATCACCTTGGAGACGCCGAGCCGGTTGAGGGTGTCCTGCGAGGTGCCCTGGAACTCCGCCGGGTACTCCATCGCGCCGACGCCCATGATCAGGCCCTGGCCCGGCATCAGACGCGGCACCGAGTGGACGGTGCCGATGCCGCCGGGGTTGGTCAGCGAGCAGGTGACGCCGGAGAAGTCCTCCATCGTCAGCTTGTTGTTCCGGGCGCGGCGGACGATGTCCTCGTACGCCTGCCAGAACTCGAAGAAGGTCAGCGTCTCGGCCTTCTTGATGCCCGCCACGACCAGCTGCCGCTCGCCGTTGGCCTTCACCAGGTCGATGGCCAGACCCAGGTTGACGTGGTCCGGCTTGACCAGGGTCGGCTTGCCGTCCTTCTCCGCGTAGGAGTGGTTCATCGACGGCATCGCCTTCAGCGCCTGCACCATGGCGTAGCCGATCAGGTGCGTGAAGGACACCTTGCCGCCGCGGGCGCGCTTGAGGTGGTTGTTGATGACGATGCGGTTGTCGAACAGCAGCTTCACCGGGACCGCGCGCACGGACGTGGCCGTGGGCAGCTCCAGCGAGGCGTTCATGTTCTTCGCCACGGCCGCGGACGGGCCGCGCAGCGGCACGTACTCAGGGCCCTCGGCGGCCTCCGTCGCGGGCGCCGCCTTGCCGGCGGGCGCCTTCGCGCCGCCCGCCTGGGCGGGCTGCTGCGCCGCGGGCTTCGCGGGCTCGGCCTGCTTGGGCCCGGCCTGCTTGGGCTGCTGCTTCGGCTCGGCGGGCTCCGCCTTCGCCGGAGCGCTCGCCGGGGCGCCGGCCTGCGCAGGCTGTGGGGCGGCCTGCCCGGCGGCGGGAGCGGCGGGGGCCTGCGCCTGCGCCTGGGCCGGTGCGGCCTTCACCGGCGACGGGGTGTTGTCCCGAGGGGTGCCCGCGCCGTCCGGCGCCGTGCTTCCGTCGGAGGACTCCGGCTGATAGTCAGCGAAGAAGTCCCACCAGGCTCGGTCTACCGAGTTCGGGTCCTGGAGGTACTGCTGGTAGATCTCGTCGACGAGCCACTCGTTTGGCCCGAACGAAGGGCCAGGGTCCTTGCCCTGTCCGTCCTTCCGTTCCGTAGTGGTGCTCGATGAGCTGTTGGGGGACTGTGACGACACGGCGGCAACCGCCCTCTTCCGCTTCCTTAGGTGGTGGACAGCGGAAATAAAGGCTACGCCTCTCCGGACGATTGGTGGAGTCCGGGCCGCTCTTGGTCACGTACATCACATCGCGGCGGCGGTTTCGGGGCAGGATTCGGCGGGAATCACTGACGGATTTGCCCAGCACGGGAACCGGGGAGCCCTTGTTTCGCGTCCGCGAGGTCTCACCTGCGAGGGTACGTCAGACCTGTGTTCCCCCCGCCCCCGGAAGAGTGAGCTGTATCCGGCAGCCACGGGGAGACTCGGCCACCCGGATCCGGCCCCCGTGCAGCTCCACCGCCCAGCGCGCTATGGCCAGCCCCAGACCGGTGCCGCCGCCCGGGCTGATCCCGCCCTTGCGGCCGGTGACCGACTCGGTGCTGTGCGTGCCGTTGAACCGGTCGAAGACCCGCTCCCGCTCCGCCTCGGGGATACCGGGCCCCTCGTCCAGCACCTCGACTTCCAGGCTGCCGCCGCCCCCGGCGCCCGGCGCCGAGCCGGCACCCCCGGCGGCGCCAGGGCCCGGTCTGGCCTTGACCGTGACGCGGCCGTGCTGCGGGCTGTGCTTGACGGCGTTGTCTATCAGGTTGGCCACCACCTGGTGCAGCCGTTCGGGGTCCGCGTAGGCCACCAGCTCAGGCGGTGAGACATCCAGATGGAGGTGGACGTCCTTGCGGGAGTGGCCCGAGCCCTTGCTCATATTGGCCTCCTTCAGCACCCCGGCCAGATACGGCCACACCTCGAAGCGCCGCGAGTGCAGCGGCACCACGCCGCTGTCCAGCCGTGAGAGGTCCAGCAGGTGGTCCACCAGCCTGCCCAGCCGCTCGGTCTGCGACAGCGCTGTGCGCATCGTCTCCGGATCGGCCTGGGAGACGCCGTCCACCACGTTCTCCAGCACGGCACGCAGGGCCGCGATGGGGGTGCGCAGCTCGTGCGAGACGTTGGCCACCAGCTCCTTGCGGTGCTGGTCGACCGCCTCCAGGTCGGCCGCCATCCGGTTGAAGTTCGCCGCCAGCTCGCCGAACTCGTCCCGCCGCTCGCCGCGCACCCGTCGGGAGTAGTCACCGCTCGCCATCGCCTTGGCCGCGTCGGTCATCTCGTCCAGCGGCGCGGTCAGCGACTGCGCGACGAACTGAGTGATCAGCAGGGAGGCGACGATGGAGATGATCGTGATGACCCGCAGCTCGGTCGCCGACTGCATCGCGAACAGCGCCAGCAGCGTGGTGATCACCACGGAGACGATCACCAGCCAGCCCAGCGCCGCCTTGACCGACCGGTAGGGGTCCACGGGGCGCAGC
>NZ_JAFFZN010000012.1 GCF_017676385.1 Streptomyces spirodelae | reverse complement strand
CCGGACAGGCGGATGGCCGCCCGAACGGAATCCCAGGCAGGAGGGTCGACAACCATGTGGCACGGTGAGCAGCTCGATCTTGAGGCGTACCTCGACAGACTCGGGTACGAGGGGGAGCGTGACCCCTCGCTGGAGACCCTGCGGGCACTGCACCGGGCACATGTGCTCTCGGTGCGCTGGGACAACCTGGACAGCTTTCTGCACCAGTCGGTCTCGCTGGACCTGGCCGACCTCCAGGCCAAGCTCGTCCGACGGGGCCGCGGCGGCTACTGCTACGAACACGCCACGCTCTACGCGGCAGCGCTGGAGCGGATGGGCTTCCGCTTCACAGCGGTGAGCGGGCGGGTGCAGCTGGGCGCTGAGAAGATCCTTCCGGCGACGCACGCCATGCTGCTCGTCGACATCGACGGGCGTCGCTGGCTGAGCGACATCGGCTACGGTGGCAGCCCTCTCGCCCCGATCGAGCTGGTCGAGGGCGAGGCAGGCAACGAGGTGACCATCGAGGGCCGGCCCTTCCTGCTGCGCCGCACCGAGATCACTCCGGGCGCGGACGGCTGGGCGCTGCACCAGCCGGACGGGCGGGGCGGCTGGATGGTGCGGCACAACTTCACCGAGAACCCCCAGTACCCGGTGGACTACCAGCTCGGCAACCACTTCATCGCCACCAGCGACCACTCCCCCTTCAACCGCCGCCTCTTCATCCAGCGCATCCGCCCCGAGCGCACCGACCGGCTCGACGGCCTCACCTGGACGATGCACGCCGCCACCAACACCGGGGCGGAGCCGGACGAGAAGCGCACCGTGCAGCCGCAGGAGCTGCCCGGGCTGCTGTCCGGAACGTTCGGGTTGGCGCTCTCCGAGCGGGAGGCGGAGCTGGTGGTCGCGAAGATGGAGGCGCACGACCCGCGCCCCTGACGGGGCGCTCCGCTCAGCCCCGGCTAGCCCGTGGCCAACAGGACGGCCAGGAGGACGGCGCCTGCCGCGGAGGGGGCGATGACCTCGAAGGCCCAGCGGACGGCGACCGCGCCCCGGGCCGCATCCTTCTCGCCGTGCGTCTCCAGCAGCTCCCGGAGCTCGTCAATGGTCTGGTCGGAAGGGGCCCGCTTCTCCGCCGTGTCCGCGTCCCCAGCGGCGACCTGCGGCACCCCGCGCCCGCCGAACAGTCCACCGGGTCCGGCAGCGGGCGGGCGGCCCGAGGCGATCCGCTCGTTGTGCCGGGTCGCCTTCTTGCGGGCGCGGAGGGAGACCGGGATGGCCCAGAGCTGGTACTTCTTTCCGTCGGCGACGACCTCGCTGGAGTATCCGGCGCGTACGGCCTCCACGGCTCCCCAGGGCACCTCGATCGTCCTGAACGGGTTGCGGACCCGCATCCGGCGCTCCCCCGCGAAGACGGCGGGGCGCAGGGTGAATGCGACCACGAGCGGTACGGTGAACAGCAGGCCGGCCAGCGCGAGCCATGGTGTGCGGCCCTCGCCGCCGATGATCGCGTCGATGGAGAGCCACAGGCCGATGGCCAGCAGCGCGATACCGCCCGCCATTCCGGCGGGCGAGCGGTACACCCGGTCGGGGAACTCCTGCCCGCCGCTTCCCGCGCCGTCGCCCCGGCCCTTGTCCCCGCTGTCCTCACTGTCCTCGCTCGTCATGCGAACGATTGTGCCGGACCGTCCGCATGACGGACATTGCGGTACGGCATCGAAGAGCCCGAACGGACCGAAGACCGATCGGCCGGAAGACAGGTCCGGAAGCGGCGGCGCCTCAGCACTCGGGTACCCGGTCGGGGGACACCTCGCCGTCGTCGCTGATGATCGACGTGCTCGCGGCGACATAGCCC
The DNA here is from genome assembly GCF_017676385.1 of Streptomyces spirodelae. Lineage (GTDB taxonomy): Bacteria > Actinomycetota > Actinomycetes > Streptomycetales > Streptomycetaceae > Streptomyces > Streptomyces spirodelae. The sequence goes on along the minus strand of NZ_JAFFZN010000012.1, from coordinate 204,114 downwards.
GATCCGCCGTCGTAGGAGACCTTGTACGTCGCGCCGTAGCCGTATCCGGACGCATCCGTTTCACCCGGTGTGTAGCACTCGACCGTCACCGGGGTGAGCGTGGTCAGCCTGCCGACCGGCTGCCGGCCCCGGGGGTCGGCAGCCGGCCAGACCGTGACGTCGTCGTAGTTTCCGATCTTCCCCTCCACGTCGCCGCATCCCGTCAGCACAGCCGTCGACAAACCGGCCGCCGCAAGCGACACCACCACTCGCTGTCCGCCGTTCACACACACGCGCCAGGGTCGAGCAAGTCGCGTACATCTTTCATGTGCGGGTCTCCTTCCTGGTGTGACTCACCGAGTCGCTGTGCTGGTCACCCCGTGCGCCGCTCACCGCCCCCCGAGTTGCCCGCCGTGCCGGGCAGGGGTGACTCCTCAAGACGGTGCTTGAGGCGCTTCAGGGTCGTGGTGATGTGGCGCTCGTTGACGCCGATGCGGTCGGGGACGCCCGTGATCAGGATGGCGAAGGGAATGAACCACAGCGGCACGCGCAGCCAGTTGGTCTCGGTGACGGTGCAGCAGCCGTCCGGTACGGACGCGATGTCGTACTGCCACCGGGAGATGGGGACTCCGAGCGGCGCCGCCACCTCGTAGGCGAACCTCCGGTTCGGATCCGCGTCCGTGATACGGCAGTTGGTGAACCAGCGTCTGAAGCCGTTGCGGTTGTAGCCGCGGAAACGGGCACCCACCGCGGCGGTCGTAGCGCCGCCCAGCCAGCGGGCGCGGTGTGCCTCTTCGCCGAGCCGCGTCAGCAGGAGCGGATCACTGACGACGCGGTACGCGGCAGCCGGGGTCGCGTTGATGGTGACCGTGCCGGTGGCCGCCGGGTTCGGGAAACGCGGTATGCGGGACGGGCGTGGCACGCGCATCGGCGCCTCCTCGGCTGATGTAATCAACGATTACATCAGCGGCCGGAGCGCGGGTCAAGGCTTGGAGCGCGGGTCAACCCTCCCTGGAATCAGGGACGTTGGCGATGCCCATGCCGAAGGTGTCCAGCACCTGCTCGGCGAGCTGCTCAGCGCGGTCCGGCGGCAGGTATCCGTCGACGATCATCTGGGACAGGCCGTAGACAACGGCCTGTCCCGCGAGACCCACGATCGCCGGGTCACCGGGCCGCAGCACCCCGGCCTCCTGGTCGGCGACGATGATCTCGGTGAAGACCCGCTCGATGTCCGCGAGGCGCTGGTGCAACTCGACGGGCTGACTGCCACCGAACACCCTGGTCCTGATCAGCTCGAAGCGGCGCGGGTGGCGGATCGCGTAACGGACGAACCCCAGGCCCAGAGCGCGCATCATCGACCGCTCGGCCTCAGCGACCGTGCGGAGCTGATGCTCAGCGAAGTCGGCCAGAACGCGGTCGGCCACCGCCGTCAGCAGGGCCTGGCGGTCGGCGAAGTGGCGGAACGGGGCGCCCGGCGAGACCCCTGCGCGGCGCGCCACTTCCCGTACGGTCACCTGCTCCATTCCGCGCTCGTCCAGGAGCTCGACGGCCGCCGCGGTGAGGGCGGCGGGGAGGTCGCCATGGTGATAGCCAGCACGGTCACTGGGCTTGCCCTTCATGGACGCAGTGCTACCACATGCCGTGTTGCCGGGTTGCTCGTCCCCCGCGGCACTGGAGCGGCAAGTCGGGCTTGTCGATCGGGAGGGCGGGCCCAGGGTTCGGTGACCACGGGGAGGCGTTTGGGGTGGTCGTGCTGGGGGGGCTTGGGTTTGTTTCGTCACCTGTTCAAGGGGTGACGTTTTCGGTGGGTGGTCGAGTGGGGAGGGGTGACAGTCACTACGCGCGTAGATATGGTGCTCTGGTGAGCATGCCTACCGATGCGGCCCCTCGCGACGCGGGGAGGGGCTCCCTCTCCGACGTCGTGACTTCCGATGCCGCTCTCCGTCGCTTTCTGCAGGGGCTTCCCGGTGTCGACGCGGTCGGGCTGGAGGCCCGGGCCGCCGCGCTGGGGACCCGTTCCATCAAGACGACCGCCAAGGCGTACGCGCTCGATCTGGCGATCTCGATGATCGACCTGACGACGCTGGAGGGGGCCGATACGCCGGGCAAGGTGCGGTCCCTGTGTGCCAAGGGCGCCCGGCCGGACCCGGGAGATCGTTCGACGCCCCGGGTGGCCGCCATCTGTGTGTACGGGGACATGGCGGCCGTCGCCAAGGAGGCGCTGGCCGAGCTGGGGGCGGGTGAGATCAATGTGGCGTCCGTGGCCACGGCGTTCCCGTCCGGGCGCGCCGCGATGCCGGTGAAGCTGGCCGATACGCGGGACGCGGTTGCCGCCGGCGCCGACGAGATCGACATGGTGATCGACCGGGGTGCCTTTCTGGCCGGTCGGTACATGCAGGTGTTCGAGGAGATCCAGGAGGTGAAGGCCGCCTGCGGCGCGGCCCATCTGAAGGTGATCTTCGAGAACGGGGAGCTGGCCACCTACGACAACATCCGGCGGGCCTCCTGGCTGGCCATGCTCGCCGGGGCCGACTTCATCAAGACCTCGACGGGGAAGGTGGCGGTGAATGCCACGCCTCCCAACACCTTGCTGATGCTGGAGGCCGTACGGGACTTCCGGGCTGCCACGGGGCGTCAGGTGGGGGTCAAGCCCGCCGGTGGGATCCGGACGGCCAAGGACGCGATCAAGTACCTGGTGATGGTGAACGAGACGGTGGGAGACGACTGGCTCAGTCCGGACTGGTTCCGGTTCGGGGCATCAAGTCTGCTCAATGATCTGCTGATGCAGCGCCAGAAGCTCTCGACCGGGCGCTACTCCGGTCCCGACTACGTAACGGTGGACTGAGCCGATGAACGCAAAGTTGTTCGCTTACGCGCCCGCGCCCGAGTCCCGGTCCGTCGTCGAGATCGCGTCGTCGTACGGACTCTTCATCGACGGGGAGTTCCGTGAGGCGGCCGCCGGGAAGGTGTTCAAGACACTGGCGCCGGCGAGTGAAGAGGTGCTGTCCGAGGTCGCGTACGGGGACGAGGCCGATGTCGACGCGGCGGTGCGGGCTGCGCGTGCCGCGTTCGGGGCGTGGTCGGCGATGCCGGGGGCCGAGCGGGCGAAGTATCTGTTCCGGATCGCGCGGATCGTTCAAGAGCGTGCGCGTGAGCTGGCGGTGCTGGAGACGCTGGACAACGGCAAGCCGATCCGGGAGACGCGGGACGCCGATCTGCCGTTGGTGGCGGCGCACTTCTTCTACTACGCGGGCTGGGCCGACAAGCTGGCGTATGCCGGATGCGGGCCGAATCCGCGTGCGCTGGGGGTCGCCGCGCAGGTCATCCCGTGGAACTTCCCGCTGCTGATGTTGGCCTGGAAGGTCGCTCCGGCGCTGGCTGCCGGCAACACGGTGGTGCTCAAGCCGGCCGAGACGACGCCGCTGTCGGCGCTGTTCTTCGCGGACATCTGCCGGCAGGCGGGGCTGCCCAAGGGCGTCGTCAACATCGTCACGGGTGATGGTGCGACCGGTGCGTCGCTGGTCGGGCACCCGGATGTGAACAAGGTGGCGTTCACCGGGTCGACCGCCGTGGGGAAGCAGATCGCCAGGACGGTGGCGGGGACGGAGAAGCGGCTGACACTGGAGCTGGGCGGGAAGGGCGCGAACATCGTGTTCGAGGACGCGCCCCTCGACCAGGCGGTGGAGGGCATCGTCGGCGGGATCTTCTTCAACCAGGGGCAGGTGTGCTGCGCCGGCTCCCGGCTGCTGGTCCAGGAGTCGGTCCAGGAGGAGCTGCTGGACGCGCTCAAGCGGCGGCTCGGCACGTTGCGGGTCGGTGATCCGCTGGACAAGAACACCGATGTGGGCGCCATCAACTCCGCCGAGCAGCTGGCCCGGATCACCGAGTTGGCCGAGGCGGGCGAGGCGGAGGGTGCCCAGCGCTGGTCGCCGCCGTGCGAGCTGCCGGGCGAGGGCTACTGGTTCGCGCCCACGGTCTTCACGGGCGTCAGCCAGGCGCATCGGATCGCCCGTGAGGAGATCTTCGGCCCTGTGCTGTCGGTGCTCACCTTCCGTACGCCGGACGAGGCGGTCGCCAAGGCCAACAACACGCCCTACGGCCTCTCCGCCGGTATCTGGACGGAGAAGGGCTCGCGCATCCTGAAGCTGGCCAACCAGCTGCGGGCCGGCGTGGTGTGGGCCAACACGTTCAACAAGTTCGATCCGACCTCGCCGTTCGGCGGCTACAAGGAGTCCGGCTACGGCCGCGAGGGTGGCAGGCACGGTCTGGAGGCTTACCTTGAGCACGCCTGATACGCACAGCAGCGCGCGGCTGTCCGTACTGAAGACCTACAAGCTGTACGTCGGGGGCAAGTTCCCTCGCAGCGAGAGCGGCAGGGTGTACGAGGTGACGGAAGCGAAGAGCGGCCAGTGGCTGGCCAATGCCCCGCTCGCCTCCCGTAAGGACGCGCGGGACGCGGTGGTCGCGGCCCGTAAGGCGTTCGGCGGCTGGTCGGGCGCGACGGCCTACAACCGGGGGCAGATCCTCTACCGGATCGCGGAGATGCTGGAGGGGCGCCGCGAGCAGTTCGCCGCCGAGGTGGCGTCGGCCGAGGGGCTGTCGAAGGCGAAGGCACAGGCGCGGACGGACGCGGCGATCGACCGCTGGGTCTGGTACGCGGGCTGGTCGGACAAGCTCGCCCAGGTGGTGGGCGGCGGCAACCCGGTCGCGGGGCCGTTCTTCAACCTCTCGACACCGGAGCCGACAGGTGTGGTGGCCGTGCTGGCGCCGCGGAGCTCGTCGCTGCTCGGGCTGGTGTCAGTGCTCGCACCGGTGATCGTCACGGGCAATACGGCCGTCGTGGTCGCCTCGAAGGCGGCACCGCTGCCCGCGCTCTCGCTGGCCGAGGTGCTGGCCACCTCGGACCTGCCCGGGGGCGTGGTCAACATGCTCTCCGGCGACACGGCCGAACTCGCCCGCCCGCTGGCCGCGCACCAGGACGTGAACGCCATCGACCTGGCGGGCGCCGACGCCGAGTTGGCCGCAGAGCTGGAGGGCGCCGCTGCTGAGAACCTGAAGCGGGTGCTGCGGCCGGACGGCGACGACTGGGCGGCCGAACCCGGCCTTGAGCGGATGACCGCCTTCCTGGAGACGAAGACGGTCTGGCATCCGATCGGCGCCTGACCGCGTTCGTACGTCACCTGATGGCCGTGTGAGAGCAGCGGTCATGGTCCGTCGGCTGCGCGGATGAGGAGCAGGGCGATGTCGTCATGGCGGGGTGCCGACCGTTCGGCCTGCCGGAGGATGCCGTCGGCCAGGGCTTCGAGACTCTCGGGTTCGGCTGCTTCCAGGTGGCGGGCGAGTGCGCTGATGGCGTCGTCGATGTCGCAGCCGGGCCACTCGACGAGCCCGTCGGTGTACAGGACGAGGACGGCGCCGGGCGGGAGGGGGGCCTCGGTAGTGGAATATCCGGCGTCCGGATCGATGCCCAGCAGCAGCCCTGGGGGCAGGTGAACGATGTCGGTGCGCCCGTCGGGGTGGCGGAGCAGGGCCGGGGGGTGGCCGGCCGTGGCCAGAAGCGCGCGGTGGTTTGTGAGGTCGAGGTGCGCGATGAGGCAGCTTGCGAACAGTCCGGGGTCGAGATCGGTCAGCAGGCGGTTGGTGCGTGCGAGGACCTCGTGGGGGGAGGTACCGACGGCGGCGTGGCCGTGGACGGCGGTTCGGACCTGTCCCATCAGGGCGGCGGCAGTGGTGTTGTGGCCTTGCACGTCGCCGATCGCGGCGACGGCCGTCGTGGGTGTGCAGCGGATGAGGTCGTAGAAGTCACCGCCGATGTCGACACCGTGGTCGGCGGGCTGGTAACGGGCGGCGACCTCCAGGCCGGAGAGGCGCGGCAGGGCGTGCGGCAGCAGACCGGTCTGCAGGGCGTGGGCGAGAGCGTGCTTGGCGTCGTAGAGGCGGGCGCGGTCCACGGCCTGGGCGATCAGCCCGGCCAGCGACATGAGCAAGGCCCGCTCGGCGGGCGGGAACGGGTGGGGCTCGTCATAGGCGAGGATCAGGGAGCCGACCGGACTGCCGGAGACGGTCAGGGGGAGGAAGGCCCACGAGGCCATGTCGTCCTCGTGCGCCTGCGGGTAGGCCCTCTTGAGGTCGGCGAAGGTGGCGAAGAAGCTCGCCACACCTGTGGTGACGACGCGCGCGGCAGGAGTGCCGGAGTGCAGCGGTGTCCCTCCGAAGCGGGCCACCAGCTCAGGGCTGTAGCCGCGGTGGCTGGTGAGCTGCAGTCGTCCTTCCTCCAGGATCTGCAGAGCCATGGCCTTCGGGCCGAAGCCCGGCACGATCTGGTCGGCTGCCGTTTCGACCACGTCCTGTACTCCGAATGCCTCGGCGAGGGCGGTGGCAAGGTACGTGAGGTGGTACAGCGCCGTCGCTCCTACGGGCCCGGCTGTGGACAGGGCCGCAGCGCCGACGTCATCAGTGGCGGTCGGTTCCTTGGCGGTGGGGGTGATGTGGATGCTGATACCGCTGTCGTCCGGGTAGAGCTGGAAGGACAGCCGGGAGTCGGGAGGGCGCTCGGCCGTGAAGGCAGTGGGCTGCCGGGAGAACATCGCCTCTCGGTAGCGGTCCTCGAAGACCGGATGGTACAGCCACGGCAGCACCTCCCAGGGCCGTTTGCCCAGGAGAGAGGCGGCACTGGAGCCGATCAGTTCGGCGCCTGCGGAGTTGATGAAGGTGAGACGGCCGTCCAAGTCGAGCGCGCAGCAGCCCACGGGCAGCCGCTCGGCGAAACCCAGGGCGGCCATGGCCCGGGCGGGGTCGGCCGTGTGGGGGTGCAGCGCGGGCAGCAGACGAGGTTCATGAGGGATCTCCAGCGGACGGCCGCTGTCGGCGGCCTGTTGCAGGAGCTCTGCCGCACGCCGACAGCAGGCGGTGATCGCCTCCTGCTCGGCCGCACTGAGCTGCGGCGGGTGCCAGACGGGCCACAGCAGCACAATGCCACCCCACACGGTGGTGTCGCCCGTGATCGGCGCTGCGGCGAGCATGAAATCGTACGGCAGGACGAAGCCGACCCGCGGGTAGCGGCGGGCCATCTCCTCCTGGCCGGTCAGCCACACGAGACGCCGCCTGCGTACAGCGTCCGTCACCGGGATCTCGGCGTCCACGGGTACCCGGTTCCACGGAGCGAGGACCTGCCGGGACAAACCGGAAGCCACTACCGGCCGTAGCGCACGCTCTCCCGGCGGCAGCAGAAACACCGCTCCCACCGATGCGCCGGTGTCCCGCACAAGGTTGGCCAGCAGCGCATCCAGCAGCCCTCCGCCGTGGTCGGTGGCTCCTTCGGGGGGATGCATGGTCGTCACCTGCCACGGTCGACAGACGCGGCGCTGCGGCTGTACCCGAAGCGGAAGCTGCCGCGGGTGGCCTCGGCGCTGCTCCTGACCCTCGTACCGCACCAGCGGCACCACACGTCACCCATATACGGACGATACGTCCACTGCGCCGTGTCGGCATCCCGCCTCGGCCCGTACGGGTGCCTGGCAGTGCAGCCGCTACCCCGTCTCGGCCTGCCGGCCACCCGTGGCCAAAGAGCGCGCCAGCGGACCCGCCCCTGCCACCCGTACCGCCCCCGCCCGGACGCCGTCCGCCAGCGCCAGCGAGCCCTCCGCAAGCGCCACGCACTCCTCAGCAGCCAGCTCCAGTCGCAGGTCGGCGCCCTCGGACGCCGGGCCCTCGCCGTACAGCGAGCCGCCCTTGGCGTCACCCAATCGCAGGTGGAAGGTACCTTCGGGGAGTACGACATCGACGAGCGCCCTCTCGTGCCCGACCGCCCGCTGCACGGCGTCCCGCAGGGGCAGCGCCCACCAGTGGGCGCGCACGGCGTCGGTGGCGCGTGGCTTGCCCAGCGCGGGGGCGCCCCAGTCGGCGAGGGCCGTCAGCACGGGCAGCAGCGCGCGGCCGCGCTCGGTGAGTTCGTAGACGTAGCCGGACGCCGGGCGGGGCTGGCGGCGGCGTTCGGCCAGCCCTTCGCCCTCCATGTGCTTGAGCCGCGCGGCCAGTACGTCGGTGCTGACGCCGGGCAGGTCGGCGTGCAGGTCGGTGTAACGGCGCGGACCGGCCAGCAGTTCGCGGACGATGAGCAGGGTCCAGCGGTCCCCCACCGAGTCGAGGGCGCGCGCCATGGCGCAGAACTGGTCGTAACTGCGCCGGGACCGCCCCGGGTTGGTCGTTCTCTCGCTCGTACTCGCGTGGCTCGGCATGCCGCTCAGTCTAGACATTAAGTTGGACTTTCCAAGTGCCAGCTTGGTAGAACCAAGTAGCCAGATGTGGACCAGGAGGGCGGGGCACCATGGAGTTCCGGCAGTCGAACAAGCTCAGCGAGGTCTGTTACGAGATCCGCGGCCCGGTGATCGAACAGGCCGACGCGCTGGAGGAGGCAGGCCACAGCGTGCTCCGCCTCAACACCGGCAACCCAGCGCTGTTCGGGTTCGAGGCGCCGGAGGAGATCATCCAGGACATGGTGCGGATGCTCCCCCAGGCACACGGCTACACCGAGTCGCGCGGCATCCTCCCGGCCCGCCGTGCGGTGGCCCAGCACTACCAGGAGCGCGGCTTCCCCGAGGCCGACGTGGACGACGTCTACCTGGGCAACGGGGTCTCGGAACTCGTCTCCATGGCCGTACAGGCCCTGGTCGAGGACGGCGACGAGATCCTGATCCCCGCACCGGACTTCCCGCTGTGGACGGCAGTGACGACGATGGCCGGCGGCAAGGCCGTGCACTACGTCTGCGACGAGCAGGCCGACTGGCTGCCCGACCTGGACGACATGGCCGCGAAGATCACCCCCCGCACCAAGGCCGTCGTCATCATCAGCCCCAACAATCCCACCGGTGCCGTCTACCCGCGCGAGTTGCTGGAGGGCATCCTCGACCTGGCCCGCCGCAACGGGCTGTTGGTCTTCTCCGACGAGATCTACGACAAGATCCTCTACGACGACGCCGTCCACCACCACGTCGGCACGCTCGCCCCCGACCTGGTCTGCCTCACCTTCAGCGGCCTCTCCAAGGCGTACCGCGTGGCGGGCTTCCGCTCCGGCTGGCTGCTGGTCTCAGGGCCCAAACAGCACGCCCGCGACTATCTGGAGGGCCTGGGCATGCTCGCCTCCATGCGGCTGTGCCCCAACGCGCCTGCCCAGCACGCCATCCAGGCCGCACTCGGCGGCCGCCAGTCGATCGAGGACCTGGTACTGCCCGGCGGGCGGCTGCGCGAACAGCGGGACGTGGCCTGGCGGAAGCTGAACGAGATCCCCGGCGTCAGCTGCGTGAAGCCCAAGGGCGCCCTGTACGCGTTCCCCCGGCTGGACCCCGAGGTCCACAAGGTCCACGACGACGAACGCTTCGTCCTCGACCTGCTGCTCCGCGAGAAGATCCAGGTCGTCCAGGGCACCGGCTTCAACTGGGCCCACCCGGATCACTTCCGCATCCTCACGCTGCCGCGGGCGGACGACCTCGATGCGGCGATCTCCCGCATCGGCCGCTTCCTGGAGAGCTACCAGCAGTAGGCGGCGCTCCCCCATCTGCCGCTCCCCATGGGGCACCCACCGGCGAGACGGTGGGCGCCCATGGGGCGGGCGGGGCAGCGCGGAGCCAGGTCAGACGTTGGCCGTCTCCTCCCCCACCGTCGTGCTGTCCCCGTGCCCCGTCCGTACGACAGTCTCCAGCGGCAGCGTCAGCAGCCGCTCCTTGATCGAGCGGACGATGGTCGGATGGTCCGAGAAGGAGCGCCCCGTCGCCCCCGGGCCACCCTGGAAGAGCGTGTCGCCGGTGAAGACGGTGCCCAGGGTCGGCGCGTACAGACAGACGGCACCCGGCGCGTGGCCGGGAGTGTGCAGCACGGTCAGATCCGTACCGGCCACCGACACCACCTGGCCGTCCGCCAGCTCGCCGTCGGGCGCCCGCTTTGGGTGGGTCATCTCCCACAGCGGCAGATCGTCCGGGTGCAGCAGAACGGGCGCGCCCGTACGCTCCGCGAGCGCGGGCGCCGCGTCGATGTGGTCGTTGTGCGCGTGGGTGCACACGATCGCGCGCAGCGTACGCTCCCCGACGGCTGCCGCGATGGCGTCCGCGTCATGCGCCGCGTCGATGACGACGACTTCCCGGTCGTCCCCGACGATCCACACGTTGTTGTCGACCTGGTGCGTCTCCCCGTCCAGCCGGAACTCCCCGCTGGTGACGAGGTGATCGATGCGGGCCGCCATCACAGCATCACCACCGAACGCAGCACATCGCCACCGTTCATGCGCTCGAACGCCTTCTCGACCTCGTCCAGCGCGATCGTCTCAGTGACGAAGGCGCCCAGGTCGAGCCGTCCCTGCAGATGGAGGTCGACCAGCATCGGGAAGTCCCGGGAGGGCAGACAGTCGCCGTACCAGGAGGACTTGAGCGAGCCGCCCCGCCCGAAGACGTCCAGCAGCGGCAGTTCCAGCTTCATCTCCGGGGTCGGTACGCCGACGAGCACGACGGTGCCCGCCAGATCGCGGGCGTAGAACGCCTGCTCGTACGTCTCCGGACGGCCCACCGCCTCGATGACGACATCGGCGCCGAAGCCGCCGGTCAGCTCGCGGATGGCCGCGACCGGGTCGGCGGTGGCGGAGTTGACGACGTGCGTGGCGCCGATCTTCTCCGCCGTGGTGAGCTTGCGGTCGTCGATGTCCACCGCGATGATCTTCGCCGCACCCGCGAGCCGCGCCCCCGCGATGGCCGCGTCCCCGACGCCGCCGCAGCCGATGACGGCGACGGTGTCCCCGCGGGTCACCTGCCCGGTGTTGATCGCCGCGCCGATCCCGGCCATCACGCCGCAGCCCAGCAGCCCGGCGACGGCGGGCGAGACGGCCGGGTCCACCTTGGTGCACTGCCCGGCGGCGACCAGCGTCTTCTCGACGAAGGCGCCGATTCCCAGGGCCGGCTCCAGCGCGCGCCCGTCACTCTTGAGGGTCATCTTCTGCTCGGCGTTGTGGGTGTCGAAGCAGTACCACGGCCGCCCGCGCTTGCACGCCCGGCACTGTCCGCACACGGCACGCCAGTTGAGGATCACGAAATCGCCCGGCTCGACGTCCGTCACCCCGTCGCCGACCGCCTCCACGACGCCCGCCGCCTCGTGTCCGAGGAGGAAGGGATAGTCGTCGCTGATTCCGCCCTGCTTGTAGTGCAGGTCCGTGTGGCACACGCCGCACGCCTGCACCTGAACGACTGCCTCGCCGGGGCCCGGGTCGGGGACGACGATCGTCTCGACCCGCACCGCCTCGTTCCTACCCGGCGCGACGACCCCGCGTACTTCCTGAGCCATACGTGCGGGCCTCCCTCTTCCATCAGGTTGCTGTGGGGCGCCATTCTCGCTGTTCGGGAACGGTTTCCGGGAGGGGCGGGCGCGCGTCGGTGCGGACGAATTCCAGCCGCGTCCATTTCACGGACCGCTACCCGCGATCGCCGCACACGCTTCCCCTGGGTTGCCGCACGCGCCTTCGATTCCACCCGGTGGATGCCGGACAATGGTTGCCCGTGACCGACTCCAGCGACGTATGCGACGTACCCGAGCGAGCGACCCCCGCGGTCCCGGCACCCGTTGCGGCCCCCGCCACCGCCGCCCGGGTCATCCTGCTCACGGGCCCCTCCGGCTCCGGCAAGACCCGACTGGCGGCGCGCAGCGGGCTCCCCGTCCTGCGCCTGGACGACTTCTACAAGGAGGGTGACGACCCGACCCTCCCCCTCGTCGGAACCGAGGTCGACTGGGACTCGCCGCTCTCCTGGGACGCGGACGCCGCCGTACGCGCCATCACCCGCCTCTGCGGCGAAGGCACCGCCACGGTCCCCCTCTACGACATCTCCCGCAGCACCCGTACCGGCGAGGAGCAGCTGGATCTCGCCGGCTCCCCGCTCTTCATCGCCGAGGGCATCTTCGCCGCCGACATCACCGCACGCTGCACCGCCCTCGGCCTGCTCGCCGATGCCATCTGCCTGCGCGGCCACCCTCTGACGACCTTCCGCCGCCGGCTGGTCCGCGACATCCGCGAGTCCCGCAAGCCGCTCCCCACCCTCCTCACCCGCGGCCTCCGCCTCCTGCGCGCCGAGCCCGCCATCGTCGCCCGCCACCACGCCCTGAGCGCCCATCCCTGCGCCCACCCGCAAGCCGCGGCCCGCATCACCCACCTCCGCGAAGCTGCCCCCTGACCCAAGACGGAACCCCACGTTCCCGACGGTGCGTTCCCTCCCGGTCGCTCTCCGCTGACCAGCATGCGAGCACGTGAAAGAGCGGTTCCGGGGAGGGTGTGACCCTCCCCGGAACCGCTCTTTTGTCCCCCCGGTGTTCCCCGTTGCCCCCCTGTTTCCCCTTTTCCCTTCCCCCGTTTCCCCCGTATCGCCTGCCCCCGTGTCCCCGCGGGGGCAGACGATCGTTTTCGGCGGACGGTCGCGCGGTCAGGCGACCAGTTCGTCGAAGCTTTCTTCCTGGTTGCGGCCGAAGCTGAGGACCTCGTCGTCGCGGAGGCGGCGCAGGGAGCGCCAGATGCTGCTCTTGACCGTGCCGACACTGATGTCGAGTATGTCCGCGATCTCAGGGTCCGTCCGGCCCTCGTAGTAGCGGAGCACCAGCATGGTGCGCTGGAGTTCGGGCAGGCGGGCCAGGGCCTGCCACAGGACGGTGCGCAGTTCGGTGCCGCGCATCGCGTCCTGCTCGCCGGCCGTCTCGGGCAACTCCTCGGTCGGGTACTCGTTCAGCTTGCGGCGGCGCCAGGCGCTGATGTGCAGGTTGGTCATGGTGCGCCGCAGGTAACCGCCGACGGCGGCCTTGTCGCTGATCCGGCCCCAGGCCCGGTACGTGGAGAACAGCGCGCTCTGCAGCAGGTCCTCGGCCTCGTACCGGTCGCCGGTCAGGTGGTAGGCGGTGGCGTACAGGGAGGCCCGGCGTTCGCGTACGTACGCGGTGAACGCCGCCTCGGCGTCCGCGTCCGTCTCACCGTCCGAGGCAGCGTCCCCCACGTACGCCCCGGCGGTGCCGAGAACGGCCGCCTCCCTGTAATCGCCACTCCTACGGGAGTTCCCCTCGCTCCCGTTCTCCCCCGTGTTCCCCGTCTCCCCTCGGGTTTCCCCCTGTTCCCCCGTGTTCCCCCCAGGGGCGTCCCCCCGGAGCCCCTCGACGGCGGGGCCGAAGACGGTCCGCGGCCGCACACGTCCGGCACCGCGGGCACATCCTCGCCCGCCCACAAGCTCCCGGCTCCGCTCCAGCAGGGCGGTACCCGTCTCGGCGCCGGACTTCTCGCCCGGCCGGCTCTGCGAACCGGACCGGTTCGAAGAAACGGGAACCGAAGGGAGGTGCAGACGCGTGTGAAGGACTGCGCTCGTGTTGGTGCCGTGCAGTGTGTTCATCTCGCGCCCCCTCGGAGCAGAACCCGATCGCTTGCTTGACCCCGTACACACTGCCGCCCTCATTTCATCGCCAGGTCCCCCGTCTGTCACAGCGGTGTCACAAGGGGCGGCGGGCCACACAACGCGCAGGCCGGGGGGCGTGTCGCTGCCCTGCGACGACCGCCGGTCGAAGTATGGGGGCGCCATGGGCCAGAATGGCGCGCGTGCCTTTCCTGTTGCTGATCGAGGACGATGACGCTGTCCGTACCGCCCTGGAGATGGGTCTGACCCGCCAGGGGCACCGCGTGGTGACCGCCGCGTCCGGCGAGGACGGCCTGAAACTGCTGCGCGAGCAGCGCCCCGACCTGATCGTGCTGGACGTGATGCTGCCCGGCATCGACGGCTTCGAAGTGTGCCGCCGCATCCGCCGCACGGACCAGTTGCCGATCATTCTGCTGACGGCGCGCAGCGACGACATCGACGTCGTGGTGGGCCTGGAGTCGGGTGCGGACGACTATGTCGTCAAGCCCGTCCAGGGTCGGGTGCTCGACGCGCGCATCCGTGCCGTGATGCGGCGCGGCGAACGGGAGTCCAACGACTCGGCGACGTTCGGCTCGCTGGTGATCGACCGCTCGGCGATGACGGTCACCAAGAACGGCGAGGACCTGCAACTGACGCCGACCGAACTGCGGTTGCTGCTGGAGCTGAGCAGGCGGCCGGGGCAGGCCCTCTCGCGGCAGCAGTTGCTCCGGCTGGTGTGGGAGCACGACTACCTCGGCGACTCGCGGCTGGTGGACGCCTGTGTGCAGCGGCTGCGCGCCAAGGTCGAGGACGTGCCCTCCTCCCCCACCCTGATCCGTACCGTGCGCGGCGTCGGCTACCGACTGGACGCCCCGCAGTGACCCGACGTACGAACGGAATCGCAGTGTCGACGCGTACGGCCAACGGGACCACGGCGTGCGGGACCACGGTCTGCAGGACCACGGCGTGTACGACCACGGCGTGCGGGGACAGGGCGTACGGGACCGCGGCGGACGGGACCGCCGAGTGACCGAGGCCCCCTCTCTCGGCGAGCGCCTGCGCACCCGGCTCGCCGGGGTACTGCCCACCCTGCGGCTGCGCCTGGTCGTCGTCTTCGCGCTGGTGGCGCTCACCGCCGCCGTCTCCGCCTCCGGCATCGCCTACTGGCTCAACCGCGACGCGGTCCTCACCCGTGCCCAGAACGCGGCCCTCAACGACTTCCGCAAGGCCATGGAGGACAACGCGGGCAACCTCCCCCGCAAGCTCAGCTGCCAGGAGTTGCGCGAGGCGGCCGCGAAGATGGCACGCAGCTCGCAGAACTACCAGGTGCTGCTCATCGACCGCACCGAGGACGGCAAGAAGTGCGCCGCGGCCTCCAACGTGGACGACTTCACGCTTGGGGACGTCCCCGAGCGGCTGCGCAGCGCCGTCGCCAAGAAGCGTTCCGTCGACAAGAAGAACAAGCACCCGTACCACCTGTACTGGCAGCGGATCACGCTGGACGGCGACCCGTACCTGGTCGGCGGCGCCAAGGTGATCGGCGAGGAGCCGACGCCCACCGGGTACCTGCTCAAGTCCCTGCGGCCCGAGCGTGACGACCTCAACTCGCTGGCCTGGTCGCTGGGGATCGCCACCGCGCTGGCGCTGATCGGCGCGATGCTGCTGGCACAGGCCGCCGCAACGACCGTGCTGCGGCCCGTAAGGCGGCTGGGAGAGGCGGCGCGCAGGCTGGGCGAGGGCAAGCTGGAGACCCGGCTGCGGGTCTCGGGCACGGACGAGCTGGCGGAGCTGTCCCGTACGTTCAACGACGCGGCGGCCTCGCTGGAGCAGCGGGTTGCCGAGCTGAGCGCCCGGGAGGCGTCCAGCAGGCGCTTCGTCGCCGATATGTCGCACGAGCTGCGGACACCCATGACGGCGATCTCCGCGGTCACCGAGGTGCTGGAGGAGGAGCAGGACAACCTCGACCCGATGATCGCGCCCGCCGTACAGCTGGTGGTGAGCGAGACCCGGCGGCTCAACGACCTGGTGGAGAACCTGATGGAGGTCACCCGCTTCGACGCGGGTACGGCCAAGCTGGTGCTGGACGACGTGGACGTGGCGGACCAGGTGACCGCCTGCATCGACGCCCGCGCCTGGCTGGACGCGGTCGAACTGGACGCGGACCGCGGGATCATGGCGCGGCTCGATCCGCGCCGCCTGGATGTCATCCTCGCCAACCTCATCGGCAACGCCCTCAAGCACGGCGGCTCCCCGGTGCGGGTCTCGGTGCGCACCGAGGACGACGCGCTGCTGATCGAGGTCGCCGACCAGGGGCCCGGCATCCCGGAGGATGTGCTTCCGCATGTCTTCGACCGCTTCTACAAGGCCAGCGCCTCCCGCCCCCGCTCCGAGGGCAGCGGTCTGGGCCTGTCCATCGCGCTGGAGAACGCCCATATCCACGGCGGCGAGATCACCGCGCACAACGCGCCCGAGGGCGAGGGCGGCGCGGTCTTCACCCTCCGGCTCCCACGTGACGCCCGCCGGATCGCCGAGGAGCGCGAGAACGGCGAGCACGACCAGCACGACGTGCACGACGTGCACGGTGACACCAGCGGGAGCGACCGAAGCCGCGATGGCGACGGCAACGACGAGAACGGCACCGACACCCCTGGCGCGGGCGGCGCCGGTGACAGCGGCGTAGGCCCGGACGACCGGCCGGACAACGGCTCGGACGGCGAATCGGGTGGCCCGCAGGCGCGGGGGCGCGGGGAGGGGGACGATCGATGAGGCGCCGTGTCGCCGCGCTCGCGCTGCTGTGTGCCCTGGCCTCGCTGGCCACCGGCTGCGGCATCCGCGCCACTTCCGTACCGGTGGACGCCGGCGCTGCACCCTCCCGGGTGGGCTGTGTGCTGTCTGACGACCGCGAGAGCCCCGAGGGAGGCGGCTCCGCCTCCGTCGTCCGCGTCTATCTGGTGTGCGGCTCGCGCGTCTCGCCCGTCGAGCGGGAGGTGCGGATGCCGGGCGGGCGCTCCTCTGCGGAGCGGCTGCCGGTGGCCCGCAAACTGCTGAACGAGCTGAGGAAGCCGCCGCAGACCGTCGAGAAGTCGGCAGGCTTCGAGACCGCCGTCCCCAGGAGGCTGACGATCAGCAAGGGCACGGACGGCGACCCGGACGAGGCGCTGCGGCTCAGCGAGCCGCTGGACAAGCTGCCGCCGTACGCGCTGGCGCAGATCGTGTGCACCTACGCGGACACCTCGGCCGCCGACGCCGAGGGCGGTGTGGTCCTGGGCGGACCCGCCGGCAGCGGTAAGAGGGACGGGAACGGTGACGGGGACGGGAACGACGGGGACGGCTCGCCGCTCCGGCGTTACGAGTGCGGCTCCGCGCTGCGCACCCATCCCCAGTCCGCCGAGACGGCTGGCACCCACCTGTGACGCTGCATGCGTCGCAGGTGACGCATGCGCCGCACGCGTCACGGAGCGCCGGGCGGAGCACGGTGCGGAACCGTCGTGTGACACAGCCATGACCTGCTCGGCACACCACCCCGGAACCACAGCGGAACGCGTCGGCGTCTTCCATGACGTGCAGCGCCTAGGCTCCGGCGGCCCGACACCCTCCGCCACCCGAATCCGCCTCGCGGGACTCCTCCTGCTGGCGGCGCATCTGTGTCTCGTCGGCTGGCTGACGCTGCGCCCGCTGTCGGTGCCCTGGGTGGCGCCGGCCAATCTGCATCCGCTGGCCAGCATCCGCTCGGACCTGGCCGAGGGGCCCCGGGCGACGCTGGAGGGAATCGGCGGCGGACTGCTGCTGCTGGCGCCGTTCGGGGTGCTGCTGCCGCTGGCCACCGGGCGGCTGCACCGACGGCTGCCGGGCACCGTGGCACGCACGGTCTTCGCGGGGGCGATGGTGTCGGTCGTCCTCACCCTGGCGCAGACGGGGGTGCCGGGGCACGTTGCCGACATCGACTCGGTGCTGCTGAACACCACGGGCGTGGCGCTCTCGGCCGGTCTGCTCTTCCCGCTGCTGCGCCGCTGGCTGCGGCACCGGGACGGCGACTACGGGGGCCACGGCGACCGGCTCGGAGAGCGGGAGCAGCGGTCGCATGCCGTCGCGCCCCGGGGCGGGCTCGGCGAGCGTAAGGAGAAAAGTCAGGGTTCGACCCCGAGAACGACCAGGGTCGGAATGGCACCCTGAGGCGAGGTTTCGTCCGGGAAGTCCGGTCTACCGTCGAAGGAGTACGGCGACGACAGCCGTACCGCGCCGCGAACGCGAAGCGCCGTGCAGACCGGACAGCGAAGGAGCCGTCCTGATGTCCACACTTGCCCGCCCCACCGAAGGCCGGATGATCGGCGGCGTGTGCGCCGCGCTCGCCCGCCGGTTCGGCACCACACCCACCACGATGCGGGTGATCTTCCTCGCCTCGTGTCTGCTGCCGGGGCCGCAGTTCCTTGTCTACCTGGCGCTGTGGATTCTCCTCCCGGAGGAGGGCCGCACCCACAGTTCCGCCTGGTAGCGGGCTCCTGGTAGGGGGCTCCTGCTGGTGGCCGACGCCCGGAGCCGGTGCCTGGGGGCCGACGCCCGGGAGCGAGGCGCAACACGGACGGCGGGTGGCCCACAGGACACCCGCCGTCCGCGCGTCAGGAACACACCGGGTGCTCGCTCAGTGCGAGCCGCCGATCGGAAGGGCCTTGCCCAGCGGCAGGCCGCCGATCATGCCGCCGCCCGGGCTGGAGCTCTTGCCCTTGGCCGCCTTACGGGCGTGGTCGGCAACCGTCTCGGTGCCGTCGAGCGGGGTGCCGGTCAGCGTCCCGGCGAGTGCCTCCTGTGCGACGCCCACCGGCTGGGAGAGGCCGCCCGGCAGACCCTGGGTGGCCTCCTCGAGGGGGAGCTCCTTGAGGGTCTTGCCGGCGGTCATGGCGGCGCTCTTGGCGACCGGACCGAGGGCGCGGCCGCTGGCACCGACCGCCTTGGAGCCGAGCACATCGGTGGGGGTACCGATCGTGTCGAGGGGGAGCGCGTTGGCGGTACCGGCGCCCGCCGCGACGACCGCCGCGCTCATCGCGGCGACGCCCAGGGTCTTCTTGGCTACCTGCTTCATCAGTGTTTACGTCCTCGGAACGGGGGCTTGAGCAGCCCGGAGGGGGCTTGAGCAGCCTGGCGAACGTAGCCAGGAATTCCGAGGAGCCGCAAACAAGCCGACGCCGCCGTAAGTCGCCGTTCCACACTGCTTCAAAGGGGCCTTCCGAGTGAGTTCAGCCGCCCCGCGCGCGAGGCGCGACGACGGCTGAACCCCTGGTCACCCGGGGTCAGTGAGGGTTTTCCTGGAAAAGCCATTCGGATTTGAGCGCGGCGTACCCGGGCTTGACCACGTCATTGATCATGGCGAGACGTTCATCGAAAGGAATGAACGCGGACTTCATCGCATTGACCGTGAACCACTGCATGTCGTCCAGCGTGTAGCCGAATGTGTGCACGAGCTGCTCGAATTCGTTGCTCATGCTCGTGCCGCTCATCAGCCGGTTGTCCGTGTTCACCGTCGTACGGAAGTGCAGCCTGCGCAGCAGCCCGATGGGGTGCTCGGCGTAGGACGGCGCGGCGCCGGTCTGCAGGTTGGAGGTGGGGCACAGCTCCAGCGGGATGCGCTTGTCCCGCACGTAGGAGGCCAGCCGGCCCAGCTTGACGGTGCCGTCCTCGGCGACCTGGATGTCGTCGATGATGCGCACCCCGTGCCCGAGCCGGTCGGCGCCGCACCACTGCAGGGCCTGCCAGATGGACGGGAGACCGAACGCCTCGCCCGCGTGGATGGTGAAGTGGTTGTTCTCGCGCTTGAGGTACTCGAAGGCGTCCAGGTGGCGGGTGGGCGGGTGGCCCGCCTCGGCCCCGGCGATGTCGAAGCCGACGACGCCCAGATCGCGGTAGCGGTTGGCCAGTTCGGCGATCTCCAGGGCGCGGGCGGCGTGCCGCATGGCGGTCAGCAGCGCGCCGACCCGGATGCGGTTGCCGCCGGCGCGGGCGCGGCGCTCGCCCTCGCGGAAGCCCTCGTCGACGGCTTCGACAACCTGTTCGAGGGTCAGCCCGCCGAGCAGGTGCTGCTCGGGCGCGTAGCGGATCTCGGCGTAGACCACGCCGTCGGCTGCCAGGTCCTCGGCGCACTCGGCGGCCACCCTGAAGAGCGCGTCGCGCGTCTGCAGCACGCCGACCGTGTGCGTGAACGTCTCCAGATAGCGCTCCAGCGAGCCGGAGTCGGCGGACTCGCGGAACCAGACCTCCAACCGCTCCGCGTCGGTCTCCGGCAGCGCGTCGTAGCCGGTCTCGCGGGCCAGCTCGACGATGGTCGCGGGGCGCAGCCCGCCGTCGAGGTGATCGTGGAGCAGAACCTTGGGTGCGCGGCGGATCTGCTCCCGGGTGGGGACGGTGTTCGGGGAATCGCTTGCCATCACGGCACTGTAGCGCCTACGCGCGTAGAACGCATGTGCTTTGCGAACCGCCTTACGAACGCGTGAGGGCGTGCCATTGTTGCGCCATGGCTCAGCGAGCGTTGCCCGAGAGGGAGACACGACTGGGACGGCCCCGGGGGGCCGTGGGAAGGGCCCCGCACGCGGTCGTCCTCGTACTGCCGGGCGGTGGGCGGACGGGCGGAACGCGCCGGGGCGCCGCGCTGGCCGCCACGGTCTCCGCGGTACCACTGGCCCGTCGGCTGGCGCGCACCACCTCGGACGACGACCCCGTGATCACGCACATCGTGCACTACCGCCACGGCGGCAGGGGTGCGGACCCGAGCGTGGGCGCGGGCGTGGGCGCCTCCGCCTCCGGTGCGGCCTCCGGTGCCGGTCACGGTCACGGTGACGGCGTGAGCCGGGTGGCGGCCGCGTGCGCGGCCGACGCTGAGAGCGCCGTCGCGGAAGTGGTGCGTCGGTACGGGGATGTGCCCGTCTGCCTGGTCGGCACCGACATCGGTGCCCTGGCGGCGCTGCGCACGGCCGGCCACGAGGCGGTGGCCTCGGTGGCGGCCCTGGGACCCCTGCTGTGCGAGCCCGCGGACGGGGCCGGAGCGGCGCCCGTGGACGGCGGGGACGAGGAGCCCGTGCAGCAGTTGCGGGGCCGCCATGTGCTGATCGTGCACGGGACGAACGACACCCGGTGTCACCCCGAGCTCTCCTTCCGCCTCGCCGAGCGCGCGAAGAAGGTCAACGCGCAGGTGTGCCGTTTCGAGGTGCACACCGACGGGCACGGGCTGCGCGGCTACGCCGCCGAAGTCGCAGCCCTCACCCAGGACTTCGTCCTGGGCACCCTCTGCGGCGGCGATCTGTGCCGCCCGCTGACCGACGCGCTGGCCGCTCCGCCGCCGCTGGGGCTGCGGATGCCGCTGGCCAGTGGTTTCGGCAAGAACCTGCGGTAGGCGCGTCATGGCGCGACACAGCGCGCCACGGGATGCTTCGGCTCGCCTCCCCCTCCCGGTGCACTGGTGAGGGGGTGCCTCCTCCGCCGTCCGCAGGCCGCCCGTGCGTGGTGGCTGTGGGGGCACCTCCCGGACGGAGTCTGGGGGAGCAGTTCCCCGCGCCCGTGAGAGGGCGACCGAGCCCTACGTGCGGGCCGCCGTGTGGACCGTCGTCGCCGTCAGGAAGAAGACGTCAGGGCGGCGCAGGATGCCGTCCGGGGACGCGTCGTCCAACAGGGTGTCGAGGGTCGCGAGATCCTCTGCCGAGAGGCTGTCGGCAAGGCTCTCACGGAAGCGGGCGACGCGGTCGCGCAGATGGGTGCGGGCGACGGGGTCCAGTGGTGCGGACAGGTCGGTCAGGAACGTACGGCTGCCGGTGGGTGCGAGCCCCGCAGCGACGAGCAGCGCGGGCCAGTCCTCGACGGTGCGGGTGTGACCGGGCAGCTGGGCGCGCATCTCGCTGAACCAGTCCTCCTCGGCCGCGTCCAGCCGCGCCTGCAGTCCGGGGCGGCCGATGCCGATGTCGCGGGGCAGGAAGCGGGTGGGCAGACCCCGTTCACGCACCGCCAGCACGCCGCCAGGACGCAGCGCCGAGGCGAAGCTCTCCAGGGCTGCGCGCTGGTCACCGAGGTGGTGGACGACGTTACTGGTCCAGATGAGGTCGGCGGTGCCCAGGCCGGGCAGGTCGGTGGGGAGTTCGCCCTCCCGGAGGGTGATACGGGAGGCGAGTCCCTCGCGTTCGGCGCGGGCACGGGCGCGCTCCAGCAGCCCGGGGGTGCTGTCGACGGCGACCGTCTCGGCACCGGGGAAGGCGTGGGCCAGCGCGGTGGTGGTGACGCCGGGGCCGCTGCCCAGGTCCAGGACCCGGGTGACGTCCCGGTGGCCGAGCAGATCGCGCAGCCAGCCGGCCGCCTCCTCGATGAACCCCGCCTTCAGCTCGGCCTCGCGTTCGAGGTGGGTGCCGAGTGCTTCCCAGTCGGGTTCGGTGGCGGAACCGGACCCGTGGGAGTGGGAGTGCGCGTGGGGGTGGGGGTGGGGGTGCTCGTGCGGGGTCACGGTGCCTCCTGGGGGCGTGGACCGGCGGGGTGGTCAGGTGAGGTATCGGGGCCGGAGGCCGACTGGGTGCGCAGGAGCTGGCCCCTGCGGCTGAGCAGGAACTTCTTGAAGGCGGCGACCGGTGGGGTGTCGGGACGCCCGGCCGACCAGGCGAGCCCGATCTCGCGGACCGCGCGCGGCGCGGTGACGGTCAGCTCGCGCACCCCGGGTCGGGGGAAGACGGGCGGCGGCAGCAGGGCGACGCCGAGCCCGGCGGCGACCAGGCCACGGATGGTCTCGGCCTCCTCGCCCTCGAAGGCGATCCGGGGCGTGAACCCGGCCTCGGCGCACAGGGTGTCGAGGATGCGCCGCATACCGTAGCCGGGTTCCAGGGTCACGAAGGACTCCTCGGCCGCCTCGGCCAGCCGGACCCGCTTACGGGCCGCCAGCCGGTGGTCGTCCGGTACGACCAGCCGCAGCCGCTGTTCGTCCAGGCGCCGGGCGACCAGGTCGGGCGCCTCGGGGATGGGCGAGGTGAGGCACAGGTCCAGCTCGCCGGCGCGGAGTCGCTCGAGCATGGCGTCACCGTAGTTCTGCACCAGCGCGAAACGGACCCGCGGGTGGTCGGCCCGGAAGGCGCGCAGCAGTTCGGGGACCGTCTCCCAGCCGAGGGTGTGCAGAAAGCCGAAGGCGACCTTGCCTGTGGCGGGGTCGGCGTCGGACCGTACGGCCTCGGCACCCTGTTCGAGGGCGGTCAGCGCGCGTTCGGCCGAGGCGAGGAAGGTCCGTCCCGCGGGGGTGAGGGAGAGCGTACGGCCGTGCCGGGCGAACAGGGCGACGCCCAGGTCCTCCTCCAGCCGGGCGAGGGCGCGGCTGAGCGAGGACTGCGGGATGCCCAGTTCGCCGGCGGCGCGGGTGACGTGCTCGTGGCGGGCCACGGCGGCGAACTGCGCCAGACGTGGGGCGAGGGAGAAGGCGGGGAGCGCCGCGGTGCCTGGTGGCGGTGTGACGGAGATGTCTTTCTTGTTGCGTGACGGTGACACTGGGCTCCCACGGAAGGCGGCTAGCTGCTGTGATGCATCAGGGGATCGATTGTCGCACTTTCATGCATTGGACGGATGAAACGCCTGCTCGTACGTTCGAGGCATGCCCGCTGTTGATACCGGGGCGTCCACCGAGCAGGTGGACGCCTCAGCTGTCGCCCCCGCCGTATCCAAGACCTCCGACGCCGTATCCGCGACCTCCGACGCGACGAAGCTGAGCCCGGGTGACCCCGGGCACGGGCGGATGCGCCTGGCGCTGTTCGCCGCCGGTCTGTCCACGTTCGCACTGCTCTACTCCACCCAGGCACTCCTCCCCGAGATCTCCCGCGCCCTGCACGCGGCGCCCGCGCAGGCGAGCTGGACGGTCTCCGGCGCGACCATCGGACTGGCCGTCGCCGTACTGCCGCTGGCCGCGCTCTCCGAACGCTTCGGACGGCGCCGGATGCTGACCGTCTCCATGGCGGTCGCGGTCGCCCTCGCCCTCGTCATCCCGTTCGCGCCCAGCCTGCCGGTGCTGATCGCGCTCCGGACGCTGCAGGGCGCCGCGGTCGCCGGGGTACCCGCCTCGGCGATGGCGTTCCTCTCCGACGAGGTAAGGGCCAGGCACCTGGTGGGCGCCGTCGGGCTGTTCGTCGCGGGCAACAGCGTCGGCGGCATGAGCGGGCGCATCCTCACCGGCTGGGTCACCGAGGCGTGGGGCTGGCGTGCCGGACTGGGCGCGGTCGCCGTCACCTCGCTGCTGTGCGCGGTCGCCTTCCGGATTCTCGTACCGCCGGCCCGGCACTTCACCCCCGCGCCCCTGCATCCGCGCCGGGTCGCCGCGACCGTACGCGCGCACCTGGGCAACCCGCTGCTGATGCGGCTGTACGCGATCGGGCTGCTGTTCATGACGGTGTTCGGCGCCGTCTACACCGTCATCGGCTACCGGCTGGTGGCCGAGCCGTTCGGACTCTCCCAGGGCCTGGTGGGCTCCATCTTCGTCATCTACCTGGTGGGGACGGCCGCCTCGGCGACGGCGGGCCGGCTCAACGCGCGGCTCGGCCGGCGCGGCACGCTGTACCTGGGCATCGGCACCGCCTCGGCCGGCCTGCTGATCAGCCTCGCGGACAGCATCGTGGCCGTCGTCGCGGGTCTCGTCCTGATCACCGCCGGGTTCTTCGCGGGGCACGCGGTCGCCTCCGGCTCGGTGAGCCACACCGCCACCCACGGGGCGGCGCAAGCCTCGGCCCTGTACCAGATGAGCTACTACATCGGCAGCTCGCTGGGCGGGGCGCTCGGCGCCGTGGCGTTCGCGGCCGGCGGCTGGGCCGCAACCGTGGCGCTGGCGCTGGGCGCCATGGTGCTCGCTGCCGGGATCACCCTGTACGCAACCCGGCGCGCGGCGGTTCTGGCACGCGCCTGAGCTGGGGTCCCCACCGGGAAGGTGCCCTCTCGCCTGCCCCTCTCGTTGTGCTCCCAGACGTGAGGCTGCGATCGGGAGTTGGTACGGATGGCCAGGTTCGACATCGGTGAGGGTCTGCCGTTGACGGCGGCGCAGTCGGGGATGTGGTTCACGCAGCAGCTCGCTCCGGACAGCCCCTGCCTGCGGCCCGCCGAAGTGATCGAGATCCACGGCGCCGTCGAGGTGGAGCTGCTGGAGCGGGCCCTGCGCCAGGCCGTCATCGAGACGGAGGCGCTCCGCGTGCGGTTCGTGCCCACCGGCCCGAACGGCGAGGACGGCGTACGGCAGATCATCGACCCCTGCGCCGACTGGCGGTTCCCGCGGGTCGACCTGCGGGGCGAGGCCGATCCCGATGCGGCGGCGCTGGCCTGGATGTGGGAGGACCTGCGCACCCCGATGGACATGTACCGGGCCGGGCTCTTCTCGTTCGCCGTGCTGCGTGTCACCGACGAGCGCTTCCTCTTCTACATGTGCAGCCACCACATCCTCATGGACGGCTACGCCACCAGCCTGTTCGTGCCGCGGGTCGCGGAGATCTACAGCGCGTTGGAGGGCGGCGAGGCGGTGCCGCCCTCGCGGCTGGGTCCGCTGCGGCAGGCGCTGGAGGACGAAGCCGCCTACGCGCACTCCGAACGCGAGGAGCGCGACCGCGCCTACTGGGCCGAGGAACTGGCCAGGTGCGCCGTCTCCGCGCCCGCCACCGCGGCCCGGCTGCCCAAGCCGGCGCCGTCCTTCGTACGCGAGACCGGCCACCTGGACGCGGAGACCGCCGACGCGCTGCGGGCGCTGGCCCGCACAGCCCGTACGGGCCTGGCGACGGCGGCCATGGCCGCGCTGGCGCTGTATGTGCACCGGCTGTCCGACGACGAGCGGGACGACGCCGTCGTGGATGTGACCGTCGCTGCGCGCGGCCCGGCGACCCGCGACGTACCGTGCATGGTCGCCAACGTGCTTCCGCTGCGCGTCCCGCAGCCGTCGTCCGGGACGGTGGGGGATCTGCTGCGCAAGACCGCGACGCAGGCCAAGGCCCTGCTGCGGCACCAGCGATACTCGTACGTCAACCTGGTGCGCGGCCCGCACGCGCGGCGCCCGGCCGCCGGGCGGATGGAGGACTGGGGCCTCAATGTGATGCTCCACGATCCGCAGATCAGCTTCGGCCGCCACCCGGCCACCCTGCACAACCTGTCCAACGGCCCGGTCACCGGTATGGCCGTCAACGTCTACGACCGCCCCTGCGACGGCTCCCTGCGCATCGACTTCCAGGCCGACCCTGACATCTACCCGGCCGAGACGATCGCCGCGCACCAGCGCCGCTTCCTCCACCTGCTGCGCACCCTCACCGCCGCCACGGAGACGACAGCGCTGGAGGACGTGGAGCTGGTGACGGCGGCGGAGCGGGAGCGCGTACTGGCCTGGGGGCGCGGGCCCGAGCGCGCGCTGCCCCACCTGCCGTTGCACGCCGCCTTCGAGGAGCGGGTACGCGAGGAGCCCCGCGCGACCGCGCTGGTGTGCGGGTCCGGCGCCGACGCGGTCAGCCTCACGCGCGGCGAGGTCAACGCGCGGGCCAACCGGCTCGCGCACCTGCTGCTGGCGCGGGGCGCGGGCCCCGGCACCACCGTCGCACTCGCGCTGCCGCGCTCGGCCGACTACGCCGTCGCGCTGCTCGCCGTCCTCAAGACGGGCTCCGCCTGTCTGACACTCGACGCCGACCACCCGGTCGAACGCACCCGGCAGATGCTCGCCGACGCCGCACCGGTGTGCGTGCTGGCCGCCCGGCGCGGAGGCGCCGCACCGGTCTCCACGCCCACGGCCCGAGGCGGCGAACCGGTCTGCGTCGCCGTCCCGTCCGGCGGGGCACCCGTGCTGGTCGTCGACGCGGCGGCGACCGAAGCCGAGTTGGCGCGCCGACCCGCAACCGACCCCGGCGACGGCGACCGGCCACGCGCCCTGCGGCCGCACGACGTGGCCTACCTCGCCTTCACCTCCGGCACCACCGGGCGGCCCAAAGGCGTGGAGGTCGAGCACCGGCAGCTCGCCAACCTGTACCACGACCACCGCACCGCACTGCTGTCCCCCGCGGCCGCCGAGGTCACCGGGACGACCGGACGCCGGCTGCGAGCCGCGCAGACCGCCTCGTTCTGCTTCGACGCCTCCTGGGAGGCGTGGCTGTGCCTGGCCGCCGGGCACGAACTGCACCTCATCGAGGACGAGGTGCGCCACGATCCGGCGGCCCTGACCGCCCGCGTCGAGGAGCAGCGCATCGACCTGCTCGCCCTCACCCCCACCCATGTGCGGGCCCTGCTCGCCGCCGGCCTCTTCGGCCCCGGCCGAAGCCACCGCCCCGGCACCCTGCTGATCGGCGGAGAGGCCCTCGATCC
Source organism: Streptomyces spirodelae (assembly GCF_017676385.1). GTDB lineage: Bacteria > Actinomycetota > Actinomycetes > Streptomycetales > Streptomycetaceae > Streptomyces > Streptomyces spirodelae. The sequence continues at coordinate 177,424 of NZ_JAFFZN010000012.1, read as the reverse complement.
CGCCCTGTGGCAGCGGCTGCGTGCCCTGCCCGGCGTCGCCGCGTACAACTGCTACGGCCCCGCCGAGTGCGCGGTGGACGCCGTGTGGTGCCGCCTGGACGCCGAGGGGCCCGACCCGGTCATCGGCCGCCCCGGCCACAACCTGCGCGCCTACGTACTCGACCGGCACGGCCGCCTGGTGCCCCCGGGTGTGCCCGGCGAACTCCACCTGGGCGGGGCCCAGGTGGCCCGCGGCTATCTGGGTGCTCCCGAGCTGACGGCGGAGAAGTTCGTCCGGGACCCGTTCGCCGACGACGGCAACGCGCCTGGCCGGAACGGGCGCATGTACCGCACCGGGGACCGGGTGCGGTGGACGCGGGACGGTGTGCTGGAGTATCTCGGCCGCACCGACACCCAGCTGAAGGTGCACGGCGTACGCATCGAACCGCAGGAGGTCGAGACCGTACTGGCTCGGCACCCGCACGTGGCGCAGGTCGCCGTCGCGGCACAGCGGGCCGGGGACGATCCGTCCGGCGGTCCGGTCCATCTGGCGGCACACGTGGTGCCGGCGCAGCGGACGGCGGACACGGGGCGGACAGCCGACGCAGGGCGGACAGCCGACGCAGGGCGGACAGCCGACGCAGGGCGGACAGCCGACGCAGGGCGGACAGCCGACGCAGGGCGGACAGCCGACGCGGGGCGGCGCGCGCCCGAAGCTGGTCGGCGGGCGCCCGAGCCCGGTCGGCGCGCGCCCGGGGAGAACCGCCACTCCGCACCCCAGGAGGGCAGCCCCTCCCCCACTCCCCCGCCGGAGCCGGCCGAGCTGGACCCCGCCGAGCTGCGCTCGTGGGCCGCCTCCCGGCTGCCCTCCGCGATGGTGCCCGCCGCCTTCTACACCCACGAGACGCTGCCCATGACACCGCAGGGCAAGCTGGACCGTGCGGCGCTGTCGGCCGCCGCGCTGCCCGCCCAGGCCACCCGCGCGTCCAGGAACGCGCAGCCGCGTACGGCAGCCACCGGCCCGGAGCGGACCCTGTGCGCGCTGTTCGCCGAGGTCCTGGAAGTACCCGAAGTGGGCCTCGACGACGACTTCTTCGCACTGGGCGGCCACTCGCTGTCCGCCACCCGGCTGCTGGCCCGCGTCCACGCCGAGCTCGGCACGGAGCTCTCACTCGGCGCGCTCTACCAGGCGCCCACCGTGGCGCAGCTGGCCAAGTTGCTGGACGTGGCCGCCGAACCCGGCCCGCCGGCCGAGCACGCGTACGACATGCTGCTGCCGCTGCGTACGGCCGGCGAGGCGGCGCCCCTGTTCTGCGTCCACCCAGCAGGCGGCCTCGGCTGGTGCTACGCCACCCTCCCGCCGCATCTGCCGCCGTCCGTCCCCGTCTACGCCCTCCAGGCGCAGGGCCTGCGCCCGACGGACGAGCCCGTCGGCACCTTTCCCGAGCTGATCGCCCAGTACGCGGCACGCATCCGCTCCGTACAGCCGCACGGCCCCTACCGGCTGCTGGGCTGGTCGTTGGGCGGCGCACTGGCACACGCCGTGGCCGCTCGCCTGCAGGAGGAGGGCGAGAACGTCGACACCCTGGCGCTGCTGGACTCGGCACCCCTCGACCGGACACCGCCCCTCGACCTTGACGCCGACCCGGCCGTCGTCCACCGCCTGGTCACCGAGGCCGTAGGTCACGACCTGGCCGACGACGCCCAACTGAGCGCCGTCACCCGCATGCTGGGCCACTACGCGGCCCTGCGCCCCACCTACACCCCGGCCGTCTACCGGGGCGACGCGCACTACTTCAGCGCCACCGAGGCCGCGCCGGAGGACCCCCCGGCCCGCGAAGCCCGCGCCCTCGAAGCCCGCACCCCCGAAGCCTGGCGCCCCTACCTCACCGGCACCCTCACCCTCCACCACCTCCCTTGCACCCACTCCGCCATGGGCCGCCCGGATGTGATGGCCGAGGTGGGCCGCCTACTGAGTCCGTCGCTGACCAACCCGGAGTAGCCCGGAGCAACTGCGACGGCTCAGGAGCCGGACCGGGAAACCGCGCCGACGGCGCCAGGACGGGTGTGCGACCATACCTGTTGGTGTCCGTCCGGTGACGGTGCGAACAGGGGGGAGCAAGCGGTGTCGCTGCGTGACCTGGTGCGCCAAGAGAGCGTCGCTGGGATGTCTCCGGAACAGCGCCTCGCACAACTGCGTTCCCTGCGGCTCTACTTCCAGCGGCCCGAACAGCCGGGCTTCTTCGTCTCTCAGACCGTGGAGGGCCCGGTCGTACCGGTCTTCACCTCCTGGGAGCGGCTCGCCCTCTTCGCAGGCGCGTGCGAGTGGGCATCCACCACGGCTGAGGACCTGGTGGAGCTGCTGCCGGAAGGAGTGCGGGCGCTTGTCGACCCGTTGGGGCCGCGTCCATTTCTGCTGGACACCGAAGCGATGGAGGAGACGGCCGAACTCCGGGGGGAGTAGGGGTGGCGGGAGACGGCAAGGCCGGTGAGGGCGGGGGCGGCCCGAAGCCGGGCGACGGGTACGCGATTGAGATCGCCTCGGTCCGCAAGGTCATGAATCCGCTGGAGGAGTCCGTGATCGCGGCCCACAGGATCAAGAACGACTGGAAGTCGATGGCCGCAGACATCCACTACGCGGCGACCATCGATATCGAGAAGCCCGCCAAGGACGTGCTCTCCGAGTGGGGCTTCGGCATGGGCCGCCTCGCCGAGCACACGGAAGAAATCCTCAGGACGCTGCAACGGGTCATCTCCGCCTACATCATGGCCGACCTGCTGCGGGTGAAGGACTTCTCACCGACGGAGGACAACATGGCCAAACTCCCGGTCGGCGACCACGGCCTGGAGACCTGGAAGCAGGGGGACCGGGGGAAATTCGACCCGGCGCCGAAGAGCCTCCAGGAACAGTGGGAGGACGACGCCGAGCGCAAGGACGGCCCCAGCCGCCGGGTCGAAGGCGGACAGGGCTGGGTCGGCGACGGTGGTGAACTCCGGTGAGCTCGAAGGACGCGACCGAGGGCGGGGCGCCGGGCAGCACCACAGAACGCATACCACCGCACGCCGAACCCGGCGAAGTCATCCCCGGCGACCCCGGAAAGATCGATGACCTCGTCGTCAAACTCCGCGCCTATGCGGGAGCGTTCAAGGAGGGGGACGGCAAGCTGGACGTCCTCACCCGGATGGCGTGGACCGGTGCCGCCTCCCGTGGCTTCAACGACGCCATCGAGGTACTGCCGAAGGAACTCAAAGCAGCTCACAAGTACTTCACCTCGGCCGCCGGCGCCCTGGACGCCTACGCCGACAAGCTGCGCTCCGTGCACAAGCGGGTCAAGCCGATCATCGCGGACGCGGACGCTGCCCGGGCAGCCTCCAAGAAATACGTCGAGCAGTCCCACAAGTACGACGCGGCCGTGGCCCGTGGTGACGAGGACCTGCCGGACAAGCCACCGGACGAGAATCCTGGCGTCTCCGCCCTCAGCGATTGCTATCGGCGCCTGGACATCCTGGAGAACGAGCTCCAACGCGTCGTCGACGCCTCCAAGCACAAGCTGAAGAAGGCGGCCGAGAAGGCCCCTGACTCGCCCAAAGGCGGGGCTTATGTCAAGGAGAAGCTGGGAGAGTTCTTCGGCGGTGTCGGAGACAGCCTCCACGGTCTGTACAAGCAGGGCGAATACCTGGTCGAAGACGGCTACGGCGGCGCATCCATGCAAATCGCCGGGATGGCCGACGGCGTTGCGTACGCGGCCCACAACCCCAGGGAGTTCGCCAAGGCGGTCAGCAACTGGGATGAGTGGCAGCGCCACCCGTACCGCGCGGCGGGCCAGCTCACCCCCGACCTGCTGCTCGCACTGGCCACAGGGGGAGGAAGCGCCCTGCGCAAGGGAGCCTCCGCCGCCAAGGACGCCGCCAAGCGGCTGGCGGGGCGCGAGCGGGCGCTACGGCGGGACGGCAGCGCCCGGGAGCACGCGGACGGCGACCCGGAGAAGGCCAACAAGGGAAACGGCGACAAGACGGGCCTCAACGAGCCCGTCGACGCGGCCACCGGCGAGATGTTCACCTCGGCGACGGATGTGGACTTCCCCGGCGTTCTTCCGCTGGCCCTGGAGCGGCACTACGTATCAGGCCACCCGTGCGGCGGCTGGTTCGGCCCCACCTGGGCGGGGACGCTGGACCAGCGTCTCGAACTGGACGACCAGGGCATCGTCTATGTGGCGGACGACGGAAGGGTGCTGACCTACCCGGTACCCGAGCCGGAGGTTCCCACCTCGCCCACCAGCGGTCCGCACTGGCCGCTGCGCTGGGACGGCAAGCCCGACAGCACCATGACGGTCACCCTCCCGGAGCGGAACCGCATCCTGCACTTCACTCCGCTGCCCGCCGGGGGCGGCCGGGAACTGGCCCTGTCAGCCATCACCGACCGGTCCGGCAACCGGATCACCGTCGCCTATGACGAGGAGGGGGCCCCGCGCGACGTCACCCACTCAGGCGGTTACCACGTGGCCGTGGACACCGACCCGGAGCTGCTACGCATCACCGGGCTTCGCCTACTGCACGGCAAGGACGGCGAGCGCAGCACAACACTGGCCTCCTACCTGTACGACGCTGCGGGCGATCTGGTCCAGGTCGTCAACTCCTCCGGTCTTCCCCTCCGCTACCGCTACGACGACGAGCACCGCATCACCTCGTGGGAGGACCGCAACGGCGCCACGTTCGGTTACGTCTACGACCATCGCGGGCGCGTGCTGCGTACCGTCGGTCCCAACGGCACGTTCTCCGGCCGCTTCTTCTACGACGAGGCGGTGCGCACCACCCGCTACATCGACTCCCTCGGCCACGAGTCGGTCTACGTCTACAACGAGGCGTACAAGATCGTGACGGAGACGGACAACCTCGGTCATACGACCCGCACGGAGTGGGACGAGAGCAACCGGTTCCCCGTCGCCGTCACCGACCCCCTGGGCCGCACCACCCGCTACACGTACGACGATCTGTGCAATCTCACCGGCATCGAACGTCCGGACGGCAGCACGGTCACCGCCGTACACGACGACGACTGCCTCCCGCTGGAGATCCGCGACCCCAACGGCGGCGTGTGGCGCCACACCTACGACGACCGCGGCAACCGCACCTCCACCACGGACCCCACGGGCGCGGCGACCCACTACGCCTACAACGACGCGGGCCACCTCGTAGGGATCACCGACCCGCTCGGCAACACGACGACCGTCATCCCGAACGCCGCGGGTCTCCCGGTGGCCCTCACCGACCCACTCGGCAACACCACCCATGTCCGACGCGGACCGCACGGGCGCGTCACAGCGGTGACCGATCCGCTGGGCCACACCACCCGCCACGGCTGGACCATCGAGGGCAGGCCCGCCTGGCGCGAGAACCCGGACGGCAGCCGCGAGACCTGGCAGTGGGACGGCGAGGGCAACCTGGTCAGTCACACCGACGCCGCCGGCCACACCACCACCTACACCCACACCCACTTCGACCTGCCCGTCACCCGCACCGACCCGGACGGCGCGGAGTACGCCTTCGCGTACGACACCGAGCTGCGCCTGGTCCAGGTCACCAACCCCCAGGGCAGGACGTGGGACTACGAGTACGACCCGGTGGGCCGCCTCGTCGCGGAGACCGACTTCAACGGGGCGACGCAGACGTATGAACTGGATGCGGCGGGCAACATCGTCGCGCGGACCAACGCTCTGGGCGAGCGGCTGACGTACGCGCTCGACCCGCTGGGCCGACCCGTCGAGCAGCGCGACGAGACGACGGGCGAGGTGACGACGTACGCGTACGACGCTGCGGGCGCGCTCGCCCGTACGGCGAACGCGGCGGCGGAGGTGACGCTGGAACGGGATGAACTGGGCCGCGTCCTGTCGGAGACGGTCAACGGCCGTACGGTCTCGTACGCGTACGACGCTGCGGGCCGCCACACCAGCCTAACCACCCCTTCCGGGCACACCTCCACCTGGACCTACGACGCGGCGGACCGCCCCCTCTCCCTGACGACCGACGGCGGCGCGCTGTCCTTCACGCACGACGCGGCGGGCCGCGAGACCCACCGCTGGCTCACCGAGGCGGTGACCCTCACCCAGGCATGGGACGCAGCCGACCGTCTCACTCGCCAAACGGTGGAGGAGGCCGACGGAGATCTCCTCCAGCACCGCGCGTACGCCTACCGCCCGGACGGCTACATCACCGAGATCCGCGAACTGACATCCGGCACCCGCCGCTTCGACCTCGACAAGGCGGGCCGCGTCACCGGCGTCCAGGCGCACGGTTGGACGGAGAAGTACGCCTACGACGCGGCAGGCAACCAGTCCCACGCGCAGGCCCCCACCCACTCGGCGGCGGGCGAACGCGTGCACGATGGCACCCTGATCCGCCGGGCGGGCCGCACCACCTATGAACACGACACCGCGGGCCGCCTGATCCGCAAGACCCGCAAGCTCCTCAACGGCCAGACCCGCACCTGGACCTACACCTGGAGTACCGAGGACCGCCTGATCTCGGCAACCAACCCGAGCGGGGAGGAGTGGCACTACGCCTACGACCCGCTGGGCCGCCGCATATCCAAGTCAGGCCCCGACGGCCGCTCCCTCGTCTTCATCTGGGACGGCACCCGGGTAACGGAACAGACGACCGACACCGGCACCACAACCACCTGGGACTACTCCCCAGGAACCCACCGCCCCCTGGGCCAGACCACCCGCGACCCCCTACTACAGAACCCCGCATTCCACGCGATCGTCACGGACGTGGTGGGCACACCAACCGAGCTCCTCAGCTCTGACGGCAACCTGGCCTGGCAATCCCGCACCACCCTCTGGGGCACACCGCTCCCCAACCCACCGGGAGCAGCGAACTGCCCCCTCCGCTTCCCCGGCCAATACGCTGACCCCGAAACGGGCCTCCACTACAACTACTTCCGCTACTACGACCCGGAAACGGCCCACTATCTGACGCCGGACCCGCTGGGGCTCAGCCCAGCGCCCAATCACCAGCTATTCGTCGAAAATCCCTGTACGTCTTCTGACCCGCTGGGGCTGGCCAAGTGCCCTAAGGAAGTGAGGACAGAGTTCAGTTCCCTCCGCAAGGGTTCGACGAACCGAACCGGGCTCGTCGACACACCGGAGGAGCTCCGTAACCTGTTCGACAAGTGGACAGAGGGAGCAGAAAAGCTACCGGCACGCGGCCCCAAGGTCCCCGAAGTCTATAAACTGGAAGACGGCACAGTGATCCAATGGAGGACATCTTCCACTTCAGGCGGCGAAACTATAGACATGATCTACCCGGAAAGCAATAAACCTCGAAAGGTCCACATTGAGCCGCCGGAATAGAGAGACCCAGGTGAGAGAAAGCCTCGCAAGGTCAGCAGAGGAAATACTACGGGAAGGCGAAGACGATTGGGTGATGGTTGACTTCCTCATCGGGACAGCAGAAGATCACACAAGCGCTCATGGCGGGGACTTCCGAGAGGTTTCCCTGGCCCTCCTGAAGGAATTGCTCGATGACGGGCTCATGGAAATCGGAGAGCTGGGTGAAAGTGGATTCGAAGCATGGGAAGAGCCGATTGACCAGATCCTCGACAAGTTCAAGCGAGCTTGCGAAGCATGCAACTGGAAACCCATGGGAGGATTGTGGTGGCTGGCAAACACCACAAAAGGATCGCAGTGGCTGCGCGCCCGCACTTAACACACGAAGATCAATTCACAGACGGCGACTTCCCACCACGCGCAGTGACCTCTGCTCGATGTGTTCGCCCAGCAGCAGAAGTCAGATCTCGCATGGATCTTCCTGCATCATGGAATCGATCCGATGCAGCGCATCCCGCAGATTGCTCGGCGCGGTGCGGACGGACTTCCCCCGATTCGCAGTGCTGCTGAGCAATCCGAGCGTGCGGGCGGATGACGTCTCACCGATGCTGGGCACAATTGACTCAGCCAGGCGTTCGGCGTCCCGCCATGCGTGCTCTTCCAGGTAGCAGCCGAGAAGACGGGCGGCGGAAATGGACCTGTAGCCCACCTTTGCTCCTGCCTTCTGTTGCACGGCTTGCTGAAGGTAGGGAATCCCCCGCTTCCATTGGCCTGCCTCCTGGAAAGTGGACCCCAACTGCCCGTCGAGCTCATCCGTGGTGACCCACCATGCCCAAGGGGGGTCGTCGCGCCGCTCACCGTCTTGGAGGAGAGACCGGGCACGGTCGAAGGTCCGAACGGCTTCGCGTTCCTGCCCTGTCCCCGCCAGCCCCCTGGCCTCGCGGAGTCTGAAGATGGCTTCGACGCGGGGTGAGATCCGCCCTTGCTCGATAACAGCTCGCGCGATTGCCAGCTCTTCTCGGGGACGCCCCACCCATCCTGCCTGCATGGCCATGTTCTGCAAGATCAGAAGTTCGATCTCCCGGTCCCCGGAAAGCCTCGCCAACAACAGGGCTTCCTGGTTGAGCCTGCGGGCAGCAGCCTGCTCCTCGGCGTCGAAGAGCGCCCAGCCTGCGACTTCGGCCAACTCTGCTGCCGCTGCCTGAACGTCGTGCTCCGCCTTGTGGTCGTAGTCTCCCTCTCCCAGACGACGGTGCACCTTCTTGAAGGAACGCGCTGCCGTGTCTGCGATGGGAAGACCGTCCAATTCGTTGTCCAGTGCCACGAGGTGCTGTGACAACTCTCGGATGGCCAGGGCGAGATCTTCACCCTTGCGCCCATTGAGCGCGCACAGCTTCGGCGTATCGGGTTCCAGTAGCGCGTCGAACTCTTCGGGTGCGATTCCCAGAATCTTTGCGATTCTCGGCCGTTGGTGCGGTTGAGGGTCGACTTCGCCGCGTTCCCAGCGTTGCACCGTCGTGCGATCCACTCGCAGGGATTCAGCGAACGTCTCCTGTGTATAGCCGCATGACTTCCGGCGCTGTGTCAGACGCTGCCGCTTACCCGCCATGCCCGTACTCCTTTGGCTGCCGTCTCCCCTGGTCAGGGTACCTCGTGCAGCCAAAGTGCAGCCTGGATGCGGCAGTTCCGCCGTGGTGCTGATCCCTCTTCTCCGGTGAAGTGGCCAGCCATGGCGCCCCCGAAGGGCCACCGGCTGCGGGGGACCATGGATACCCACCTGAAAAGGGAAGGCAGAGCCATGAAGCGGACCAGGTGGCAGTCGTCGGCCGCGGGATCGGAGGCGATTCCAGTTGATGTATCCGACCACCCGCGCAGTGCGGACATCGCGCAGCTTCAGGCGGCTTACGTGATGCACCGGCAGGAATGCGGTGTCTGCACGCCCGGTACCTCGTGCGAGACAGCCCGACGGCTCGAGGAGGCACGGCGGGTGATGCCCGTATGAGCGACACGCAGTGTGCCGAGTGTGCCCAGCTGGAGCGGGAGAGGGATACGGCGAGGGGTGTGGGGGACTTCAGCCGGGTGACCGACTGCGATGTCTTGTTGAAGCGGCATCCTGAACACGGCGCACTGTCCGCCGCCGACGGAAGGGGGCAGGAATGAGCCGCCCTCTCGATTGGCAGCGTCCGAAGGGCAACGGGCCGCGCCACGCGCTGGCCGACAAGGACGACGCCGGCGCGCGGAAGCAGAGCGCGGAGCGGGCCCGACTGCTCGCCAAGATGCGGAGGAAGATCCAAGGCGCGTCCGACTGGGTGCCGGGCACGGTCGGAGACGACGTGATGACCGTGCACAAGGTGCGCGACGGCACGCCGCTCTGCGGTGCCGTCGGCGAGGTGGACGAGTGGCAGCGGCGCGTCACGTGCGCCGACTGCCTGGACGTCCAGTAGCCCCGCAGCGAGCCCGTCCGCCGTCAGCGTCCTACCCGATGCGGTCCAGGATCAGCGGTGTCGGCTTGTACGAGGGCGAGTCGGTGATGTCCCAGGCGTCCGTCAGGGCCTGCTCCGCGTAGGCGAAGGCTTCCGGGGTGTCCGTGTGCAACGTGAGGAGAGGGGCGCCCGCGGGGATGTGGTCGCCCACACGGGCGTGCAGTTCCACGCCCGCGCCGGCCTGGACGGGGTCCTCTTTGCGGGCGCGGCCCGCGCCGAGGCGCCAGGAGGCGAGGCCGACGGCGTAGGCGTCCAGGCGGGTCAGTACGCCGGAGGTCTCCGCTTTCACCACGTGGTGTTCGCGCGCCTTGGGGAGCTCGGCATCCGGGTCACCGCCCTGGGCGGTGATCATGCGGCGCCAGACGTCCATGGCGGAGCCGTCGGCCAACGCCTTCGCGGGGTCGGCGTCCGGCAGGCCCGCCGCGTCGAGCATTTCGCGGGCCAGGGCGAGGGTGAGTTCCACGACGTCGGCGGGGCCGCCGCCCGCCAGGACGTCCACCGACTCGCGGACCTCCAGGGCGTTGCCCGCCGTCAGGCCGAGAGGGGTGTTCATGTCGGTGAGGAGGGCGACCGTCTTGACGCCGTGATCGTGGCCCAGCTCGACCATGGTGGCAGCCAGTTCGCGGGCATCGTCGACGTTCTTCATGAAGGCGCCGGAGCCCGCCTTGACGTCCAGGACCAGCGCGCCCGTGCCCTCGGCGATCTTCTTGGACATGATGGACGAGGCGATCAGCGGGAGGGACTCCACGGTGCCTGTGACGTCGCGGAGCGCGTAGAGGCGCTTGTCGGCGGGGGCCAGGCCGTCGCCGGCCGCGCAGATGACGGAACCGGTCTCCCGCAGGACGTTCATCATCTCGTCGTTGGTCAGCGAGGCGCGCCAGCCGGGGATGGACTCCAGCTTGTCCAGGGTGCCGCCGGTGTGGCCGAGGCCGCGGCCGGACAGCTGGGGGACGGCGGCGCCGCAGGCGGCCACCAGGGGGGCGAGCGGCAGGGTGATCTTGTCGCCGACGCCGCCCGTGGAGTGCTTGTCGGCGGTGGGGCGCTGCAGCGCGCCGAAGTCCATCCGCTCGCCGGAGGCGATCATCGCGGCGGTCCAGCGGGAGATCTCCGTACGGCTCATGCCGTTGAGGTAGACGGCCATGGCGAGCGCCGACATCTGCTCGTCGGCGACCACTCCGCGGGTGTAGGCGTCGATGATCCAGTCGATCTGTTCGCCGGTCAGCTCGTGGCGGTCGCGCTTGGCGCGGATGACGGAGATGGCGTCCATGCCTGAGTACCTCTTTCTTTCGACCGGCCCGGAGGGTGCGGGTGCCTGTTCAGCGGGCAGGTCAGCGGGCCAGCTGCTCCGGGCCGAACGCTTCGGCCAGCAGCTCGGACAGGGGGCGTACGCCCGAGGGCGCCTCCACCAGCAGTGCGCCGCCCCCGTGTTCCCACAGCAGTTGGCGGCAGCGGCCGCAGGGGGCGACGACGGAGCCGTCGCCGCCGACGCAGGTGAAGGCGACCAGCCTGCCGCCGCCGGTGGCGAAGAGCTCGGAGACCAGGCCGCATTCGGCGCACAGGCCGACTCCGTAGGAGGCGTTCTCCACGTTGCAGCCGGTCACCGTGCGCCCGTCGTCGACCAGCGCGGCAGCGCCGACGGGGAAGCCGGAGTAGGGGGCGTACGCGCGGGACATGGCTTGCCGTGCCTGTCCGCGCAGGGTGTTCCAGTCGATGTCCGCCTTGTGCACGGCCCCCACGCTACGTTCCCTCGCCCCGGCGGTACGGTTTGCCGATCGCGCGTGGCGCGCGGAGGCGTTGGGCCGCGAGTGAGAGCACCAGCAGCGTCGTGACGTACGGCGTCATCTCGACGAACTCCAGTGCCACGGTGTCGGTCGCCGTGTACCACAGCACGAGCAGTACGGCGATGACGAGGCTGACGGCGGCCTGGATACGGGCGCCGCGGGCACCGCGCAGGCCCGCGCGGAGCTTCCAGACGGCGAGCACGACCAGCAGGACGGCCATCAGCAGCAGCATGGCGTGCACCGTGGTGCCGCCTCCGACGACGCGCAGCGCGTCCATGAAGCCGAAGAGCCCTGCGCCCATGGCCACGCCGCCGGGGCGCCAGTTGCCGAAGATCATGGTGGCGAGGCCGATGTAGCCGCGGCCGCCGGTCTGGTTCTCCTGGTAGATGTGTACGCCCACGGCGAGGAACGCGCCGCCGAGTCCGGCCAGCGCACCGGAGACGGCCAGCGCCGCGTACTTGTACCTGTAGACGTTCACACCCAGCGACTCGGCGGCGACCGGGTTCTCGCCGCAGGAGCGCAGCCGCAGTCCGAACGAGGAGCGCCACAGGACGTAGAAGCTGCCGACGAACAGCAGCACCGTCAGCACCGTCACCCAGGAGACGTCGTCGACCAGGGCGCGCAGGATGCCCGCCAGGTCGGAGACGAGGAACCAGTGGTGCTTCTCGATGGCGGCCAGTCCGTCGGCGAGGCCGGGGACGGTGAAGGTGGGCATGCTGTCCATCGGCGGGGACTGCTTGTCGTTGCCGCCCGCCGCGGCCGCCTCGCTGCCCTCGGCGCCGAACCACAGCTTGGCCAGATAGCGGACGAGGCCGAGCGCGAGGATGTTGATGGCGACACCGGAGACGATGTGGTCGACACCGAAGGTGACGGTGGCCAGCGCGTGCAGCAGCCCGCCCAGCGCGCCGCCCACGATGCCGGCCAGGATGGCGGCCCACGGCCCGTGCTGCCAGCCCATCCAGCCGGCCGCGAAGGTGCCGAGCATCATCATGCCCTCGAGGCCGATGTTGATGACACCGGCGCGTTCGGCCCACAGTCCGCCGAGTCCGGCCAGCCCGATGGGGACGGCTGCGCTCAGCGCGGAGGCGAACTGGTCGCTGTTGCTGAGCTGCTCGTCACCGGTGATGAGGCGGACGAGGGAGAGCAGCAGCAGACCTCCCGCGATGAGCAGCAGGACGAGCGGGTAGGAGAGCTTGCGCTTGCCGCGTGGGGCGGCGGGCGCCGCGGGGGCGTTCTTCGACGCAGACGACGCGGACGTAGTGGTGCTCATGCGGTGGTCCCCGCCTTCTTGGACTGGGTGCTCTGTGCGCTCTTTCCGTCCTGCGCCTCCGCGGCGTCCGGGCCTGCGGGGGCGCCCGGTGTGCCCTGTGCGCTCAGCTCGGCGCCGACCGCGCTCTGCTGCCTGCGCAGCACCGTGCGGCGGACGATCTCGTACGCGATGACGACGCACAGCACGATGATCCCCTGCATGACGCCGACGATCTCCTGCGCGTATCCCTCGAACTCCAGCTGGATGCCGGTGCGCTCCAGGAAGCCCCACAGCAGCGCGGCCAGTGCCATGCCGATGGGGTGGTTGCGGCCCAGCAGGGCGATGGCGATGCCGGTGAAGCCGACGCCGGTGGGGAAGTCGGTGCCGTAGCTGAAGGACTTGTTCAGCAGCGTGGGCATACCGACCAGACCGGCGACGGCGCCGGAGAGCACCATGCTGGTGACGACCATCCGGCGGACGCTGACGCCGCTGGCAGAGGCAGCCGACTCGCTGCGCCCCACGGCGCGCAGGTCGAAGCCGAAGCGGGTGCGGCCGAGCACGAACCAGTAGGCCAGTCCGATGACGGCGGCGATGACCACGGTGCCGTAGATCGGGTCGGGCGAGGTCGGGATGAGGAAGAAGCGGGCGGCTTCAGGGATGGTCGGGGTGTGGAAGAGGTTGCCGTCCTTGACGGCCAGCTTGTCCTCGGAGAGGAAGTAGCCGATCAGCGAACCCGCGATGGAGTTCAGCATGATCGTGGTGATGACCTCGCTGACCCCGCGCGTGGTCTTCAGTACGCCCGCGATGCCCGCCCACAGGGCGCCGACCGCCATGGCGACGACGATGATCACGCCGATCTGCAGCACGCCGGGGAGCGCGAGGGCGCCGCCGACGACCGCGGCGAAGAACGCGGCCACCCGGTACTGCCCGTCCACGCCGATGTTGAAGAGGTTCATCCGGAAGCCGATGGCCACGGCCGCCGCTGACAGGTAGTAGGGGATCGCCTTGTTGATGATCCAGACCTGGCTGTCGCTCTTCGAGCCGAAGTCGATCATCACGTAGAAGGCGTGGAACGGGTCCTTGCCGGTCGCCGCGATGACGGCGGAGGAGAGCACGAACGCCGTGAGGAGGGCGAGCGCGGGCGCCGCCAGCGCCTGCAGCACGGCCTGGGCGCTGAACTTGTCCTTGAGACGGCTCACTTGTCGCCTCCCCTCTCGGAGGTGTCGCTGTCGGAGTCCCGCGCGTCCTCGGCGTCCTCGGCGCCTTGGGCGTCCTCGGTATCCGGCGCCGGGCCGTCCTCGCGGTGCTCCTCGCGGTGCTCCAGGTGGCCGGTGGCCGCGCCTGTCATCGCCGAGCCCAGCTCCTGCGGGGTGACCGTCGCCGGGTCGGCGTCCGCCACCAGCTTGCCCCGGTACATCACCCGCAGGGTGTCCGAGAGTCCGATCAGCTCGTCCAGGTCGGCCGAGATCAGCAGCACAGCCAGGCCCTCACGGCGGGCAGCGCGTATCTGGTCCCAGATCTGCGCCTGGGCTCCGACGTCCACGCCCCGGGTGGGGTGCGCGGCGATCAGCAGCTTGGGGTCGTGGCTCATCTCGCGGCCGACGATGAACTTCTGCTGGTTGCCGCCCGAGAGGCTGGCCGCCGACACCTCGATGCCGGGGGTGCGTACGTCGTACTCCTCGACGATCCGCTCGGCGTCGGCCCGCGCCTCCTTGAGCGCGAGCAGGTGCGGCGCGCCGGGGATACCGAACGCCGGGCCCTTGGTGTTGGGCTTCTCGGTGACGTGCCCCAGGATGCGGTTCTCCCACAGCGGGGCCTCCAGCAGCAGCCCATGCCGGTGGCGGTCCTCGGGGATGTAGCCGATGCCGCTCTCACGCCGGCTGCGGGTGGACGCGTGGGAGATGTCCTGGCCGTCGAGGGTGACGCTGCCGCCGTCCGGGTCGCTCATGCCCATGATGGCCTCGACCAGTTCGGCCTGCCCGTTGCCCTCCACACCGGCCACACCGAGCACCTCGCCCTTGTGGATGGTGAAGGAGATCCCGTCCAGCACCGTGCGCAGGCCGCCGTCGGGGTCGGCGGCCGACAGGTGCAGGTCCGTAACGCGCAGCAGCGGCTGGTCGGTGACGGTCGACTCGCGGGTCTCGGCCGACGGCAGTTCGCTGCCCACCATCAGCTCGGCGAGCTGCTTGGGCGTCGTCTCCTGAGGCCGTACGGAGGCGACCGTCGTACCGCGCCGGATGACGGTGATCGCGTCGGCGACCGAGAGCACCTCGCCCAGCTTGTGCGAGATGAACAGCACCGTCAGACCCTCGGACTTGAGCTCGCGGAGGTTGGCGAAGAGCGCGTCGACCTCCTGCGGGACGAGGACGGCCGTCGGCTCGTCGAGGATGAGGACACGGGCGCCGCGGTAGAGGGCCTTGAGGATCTCCACCCGCTGCCGGTCGGCCACACCCAGGTCCTCGACGAGGACGTCGGGGCGTATACCGAGCTGGTAGGCGTCCGACAGCTCCATGACCTTCTTACGGGCGCGGGAGCCGATGCCGTAGAGCTTCTCCGCTCCCAGGACGGTGTTCTCCAGCACCGTGAGGTTGTCGGCCAGCATGAAGTGCTGGTGGACCATGCCGATGCCGCGGGCGATGGCGTCCGCGGGGCTGTGCAGGGTGACGTCCTCGCCGTCGACGCTGATGGTGCCCTCGTCCGGCCGCTGCATGCCGTAGAGGATCTTCATGAGGGTGGATTTGCCGGCGCCGTTCTCGCCCACAAGAGCGTGCACGGTGCCGCGCTCGACCCGGATGTCGATGTCGCGGTTGGCGACGACGCCGGGAAACCGCTTGGTGATGCCGCGCAGTTCGACGGCCGCCGCGGACTCCTGGCCCGAACCGGACGGCGCGCCACTGCTGCCGCTGGACTCGCTGGACACTTGACTGACGCGCTCCCTTGCTGGCGCTGAGGCCGCTGATGTACGGCACCGGCACACGGTCTGGTTCCGCGTGTGCGTTCCGGCACACGGTCTGATTCCGCGTGCGGGCACGCGGTCCGGTTTCGCGTGCGGGCGCGGCGGCTCTTGGTGAGGGACTACGGGCGGCACCGTACGCGCCGCGGCTCTCGCGCGCCGCGCTGCGTACGGTGCCGCTCAGGGCAGGTCCGGGTCAGGGCCTGGTCGGGACCTTGATCTCGCCGGAGACGATCTTCTCGGTGGCCTTGTCGATGTCACCCTTGATGTCATCGATGAACCCGCCGGAGGTGGCGACCGAGACGCCCTTCTCCTTGAGGGAGAAGGTCTGGTTGCCCTTCAGCGGCTTGCCGTCCTTGACGCTCTTGATCAGCTCGTAGACGGCGACGTCGACGTTCTTGACCGAGGAGGTCAGGATGGCGTCCTTGTACTTCTCCAGGCCCTTCTGCCGGTACTGGTCGGAGTCGACCCCGATGGCCCAGGCGCCCTTCTTCTTGCTGATCTGCTCGATGGAGCCGGCGCCGGACTGGCCGGCCGCCGTGTAGATCACGTCGTTGCCGCGGGCGAGCATGCCCTTGGCCATGTTCTTGGCGCGCGCCGGGTCGTTGAAGCCCTTGTCGGACTCCTTGTAGAGGTAGTCGACCTCGACCTTGATCTTGGGGTTGGTGTCCTTGACGCCCTTGACGTAGCCGGCCTCGAACTTCTGGATGAGCGCGTTGTCCACGCCGCCGATGAAGGAGACCTTGTTGGTCTTGGTCTTCTTGGCCGCGGCCACGCCGACCAGGTAGGACGCCTCGTTCTCGGCGAACGTCATCCCGACCACGTTCTTGGCGTGGGACTGCTCGTCCACCACACCGAAGGTGGTGTCGGGGAACTCCTTGGCGACCTTGTTGACGGACTTGCCGTAGTTGAAGCCGACACCGATGACCGGGTTGTAGCCGGCCTTGGCGAGGGAGGTGAGACGCTGCTCGCGGGTCTCCTCCGTCTCGTTGTTGCCGGCGGTCATCTCCTTGGTCTTGACGCCGAGTTCCTTCTCGGCCTTGTCCGTACCGCGGGCGGCCGCCTCGTTGAACGAGTGGTCGTCGCGGCCGCCGACGTCGAAGGCGAGCCCGACGCCCTTGTTCTTCTTGCCACCCGACTCCGTAGAGCTCTCACCGCACGCGGTGGCCGTCAGTGCGAGAGCCGCGGTGGCGGTGACCGCGGCAGCCAGCTTTGTTACCCGACGCAACAGGAGTCCCCTTACGAGTCGTGGAGCACCGGTTCCGGCACCGCAGTAGGGTTCCGGCCCTTGAGACGGCCACAGATTAACGCGCGTAGATAACCAGCAGAAGAAGACGGGAACCGCTGTTATCGGATCGTCGCGAACGGCGCCGAATTCCACACTGCTGCCCCTTTTTGCCCGTTTTGGATTTCCCCTGGTTCGGGATTTCTCCCCTGAGGGTTTCCCGGTGGGGTTTCCCTGCGGGTTTCCTGGTGTGGTTCCCTGGCGGGCTTCCCGGTGGGAGGGGGCGGTGGTGCTCGTTCGGCGCCGTTCCGGACGCGGCCGTCGGCAGACGCCGCGGACGGCGCCGTACGTGCAGCGGACGTCTTCGGGCACGGCCGTCGCCGGTCTCAGTTCGCGGGCGTCACGAACGGTGCAGCAGTGCGGCGGCGGTGAACAGTTCGACGCCGGTGGTGATCGCGGTCTCGTCCGCGTCGAAGTCCCCCTGGTGCAGATCGCGGCTGCGGCGGTCGCCGACGGGCCGCACCCCCAGCCGGGCCATCGCGCCGGGCACATGCTCCAGATACCAGGAGAAGTCCTCGCCGCCCAGGCTCTGCTCCGTCGTCTCCACCGACGCCGCGCCCGAGCGCGCCGCCATCGCCTCCCGCAGCAGCGCCGTCGCCGACGGCTCGTTGACCACCGGGGGAACGCCTCGTACGTACGTCAGCTCGCACTTGGCCCGGTGCAGCGTCGCCAGCTCGTCGATGGCCGCGTGCACCAGGTCGGGGGCCTCCCGCCAGGTCGGCAGATCCAGGCAGCGCAGTGTGCCGGACAGCTCCGCGCGCTGCGGGATCACATTCGGCGCGTGCCCGGACTCGATCCGGCCCCAGGTCAGCGACAGCCCCGAGCGCGCGTCCGCCCGGCGGGCCAGCAGCGCCGGCGCCTCGGTGACCAGCTTGGCGGCCGCCGTGACCAGATCGGTGGTCAGATGCGGGCGCGCGGTGTGCCCGCCGGCGCCGCTGAGCACCACCTCCAGCCGGTCGCAGGCCGAGGTGATCGGCCCCGCGCGCAGCCCGATCCGGCCCACGTCAACCCGTGGATCACAGTGCACGGCAAGGATCGAGCCGACCCCGTCCAGCACCCCGCAGTCCACCGCGTCGGCAGCGCCGCCCGGCAGCACCTCCTCGGCCGGCTGGAACAGCAGCCGCACCGGGCGGGGCAGCACGCCCGCGCGAGCCAGCTCGGCCAGCACCAGCCCGGCACCGAGCACGACGGTGGTGTGCACATCGTGCCCGCAGGCATGGGCCCGGTCCGGGACCGTGGAGCGGTAGGGCACCTCCTTGGTGTCCGGAATGGGCAGCGCGTCGATGTCGGCCCGGAGAGCCAGCATGGCCGGCGGCGCCGCGCCCTCGCCGGGGCCCGGGGCCTCGGGGGCGGCACCCTGCTCGCCCGCCCCCTCCCCTGCCCCCGCCTCGGGGTGGATGTCGCAGATGAGTCCTGTGCCCATGGCCAGCACTCGGGGACGCAGACCCGCACGTTCGAGTCTTGTCTTGATGGCCGTGGTCGTGCGGAACTCCTGGTTGCCCAGCTCTGGGTGCATATGGAGGTCGCGACGGAAAGCGATGAGCTCACGGCGGAGGGATTCGGTCAGCCGGCCGGGCAGCTCGGGAAGTACGCCGGCGGCCCCGCGTGCGTCTACCTCCGGTGCTGCAGGGGACAGGAGTTCGTTCATGGTCCGAAGAGTAGGCCCCTTGACACCGCAACTCACTAGAGATCCACCAAAGTTCAACCTCCCAGGGGAAGAAAATCTAGGCTGGGCGGCGGTTATGTCCAGATGCGGATGGGTATACCTACGCGCTTTGCCCACGCCCCGTGGACAGCCACGGGGTCACTCGAGCCCGGTCGCCCGGTCCTGGGCCGCCATGACTTCGTCACCGTGTGCGAAGGCCCAGGCGCCGATGGTGCCGATGGGGCCGAGCAGGGTGAGGCCGAGGGAGGTGAGCTCGTATGTGACGCGGGGCGGGGTCTCCGCGTGGGCGTGGCGTTCCACCAGACCGTTGAACTCCAGGCGCCGAAGCGTCTCGGTGAGCACCTTCGAGCTGATGCCGCCGATGCGTTCGCGCAGCTCGCCATGGCGGTACGGGCCCTCGCGCAGCGCCCACAGGACCACGGCGTTCCAGGTGTTGGAGAGCAGGTCGAAGGCGAGGCGGGCCCGGCAGTCGGCGAGGAAGGCGTCGGTCGTCACGTACCAAATGGTGCCTGAGCGGCTTCCTAGTGTCCTTACCGAAGCAGCTGACCCAGCTGACCCAGCTGACAAGGAGGGCTTTTGATGCGCATCGGCGTACTGGGAACAGGCAACATGGCGGACGCACTCGCCACGCACTGGGTGCGGGCCGGGCACGAGGTGCTGATCGGAGGACGGGACGAGGGAAAGGCGCGGCGGCTCGCGGCACGTATCGGCGGCGCTCGCCACGGGAGCCTGCGTGCGGCAGCCGGGTTCGGCGAGGTGGCGCTGGCCGCGCTGCCGTACGGCGTGGGCCAGGAGGTGGCCGCTGAGCTGGGCGCGGCCCTGGACGGGAAGGTGCTGGTCGACTGCTCCAACCCGGTAGGACCTGGCTTCCGGCTGCTGACTGACGGCGGCCCCTCGGCAGCACAACGGCTGGCAGCGGCTGCGCCGGGCGCACGGGTCGTCAAGGCGTTCAATTTGTGCCACGAGGACGTATGGCGGATGGACCCGCCGGTCTTCGACGGACGGCCGTTGGCGGTGCCGGTCTGCGGCGACGATTCGGGGGCTTGCGCGCTCGTCGGCGAACTGGTGCGGGACGTGGGCTGTGACGCCGTGGCCGGGGGCGGACTCGAACGAGCCGGGCTGCTGGAGGCGACGGCCGCGCTGTTCATCGGACTGTGGGTGGGAGAGGGCGCGGACGCGCAGGCGATAGCGCCGCCGTTGGCGTATGCGACGGGGGCTGGGGCGGGGCCGGAGCCGGGGGCGGGGTCAGAGGCGGGCTGAGAGCCGGGCTGAGGGCCGGCCGGCTCGGAAGCCTCAGGCGCTCTGGCCCGGTGGGGTGGGGAGGGCGGAGGGGAGGCGGCGGACGCCCCGGGCAGTGCCGGTGACCCCGGCGAGGAAGCCCTGGGCTCGGGGCGAGGCGGTACGGGTGAGCCAGTCCGGGTCCACATCGCAGACCGCGACGGTGACCGCTGTCCCGGCGAGCGCCAGGGGGAGGGTGTGGACGACGGTGGAGGGGAAGCTCAGGATCGTACGGCCGACGGGGCCGCGGCGGGCGACCAGCTCCAGTGGCAGGTCCGGGCGGACGATCTCCAGTCCGGTTGCGGCGCTGACCTGCTGGAGCTTCTCGCTGCTCTCGCGGCGGTGCGCGAAGTAGCGGGTGGCGCCGTACTCGTGGGCCAGCGAGGCGACAGCTTCCAGATAGCGCTCGGTGTCGACCACGCCCGTCTCCACAAGGGAGGTGCCCACCAGGTCGGCGCCCTTGGTGAGGCGGGGTGGTCCGAAGCGGGCGCGGGTCCAGGCGAACTCGTTGGCCGTCACGGTCACGTTCGCGGGCGGCTCCACGGGCATCGAGCTGAAGACCTCGACGGGGCGCTTGCCATCCGGGCGCGGAGTGAGGCGGCGGCGGGCGCGGCGGGAGACGGGCGCGAAGAGGAGACCGCGCGCCCCTCCGCGTACGCCGCGTCGGTGCCAGCGTACGAAGCGTTCGCCACTGGCCAGTTGGGAGACGAACTCCATGGTGGCCGTACCGTCGTCCACCACGGTGATCTGCCGCTCGGCGCGGGCGGGCGTGAGGGCGAGGAGGAGTTGCACGTAGCGCGAGAAAGGGTCACCGATGACCAGGGTGCGGGCCTTGCGCAGCCTGCGGGCGAGGGACAGCAGGCTGGTGACGGCGCCTCCCATGCCGTCGCGCGCCTCCCGCCAGCTGACGGTGATGCCCTCGTCCCGGGCCAGCTCTGCCATGCGGCGCAACTGGCCGCGGGTCATCGGGTCGCGCGGGGGCAGCACGACGAGGGTGAGGGGCTTCGCGGTGTCGGGGGCGGGGTGGTTGTGGGCCCATTCGAGGACGTTGAGGAGCTGGACGGGGCTCTCGACGATGGCGAGAGCCCCGTCCCGCTTTCCCTCCCCGGGATCGGCTCCACCCCCGGGTTCGGACGCGGACGGTGCCGCTGACTGGAGCTCGGCCGGCTCGGCTCCTTGGACGGAGCGGCTACGGGACATGTGCGCATACGCTCCGTTCCGCTGTGGGGGTGGGTGAATCCGGTGGGGTGAGATGGGCCCTGTGATGGGTCCGGGGGCCGGGGGTCCGGGGGGGGGTGGCCCCGGGTGGGCTGTGGCCCCGGGGCGGCCCGGGGTTGGTGCCGTCAGACCGTGACCGGCTCGCGGGTCTCGGTCTCGCTGGTGGCTTCGGCGTCCTCGGCCACGACGCCCTTGACGCGGCGCAGCTTGCGCATGGGTGCCAGTTCGCTGTCGTAGACCTTCTTCACGCCGTCGCCGAGGGACTCCTCGATCGTGCGGATGTCCCGCACCAGGCGCTGGAGGCCCTGGGGCTCGACGGAGGCGGCCTGGTCGGAGCCCCACATGGCGCGGTCGAGGGTGATGTGGCGTTCGACGAAGACGGCACCGAGCGCGACGGCGGCCAGGGTGGTCTGCAGGCCCGTCTCGTGACCGCTGTAGCCGATCGGCACGTTCGGGAACTCGTCCTGGAGAGTGTGGATGACCCGCAGGTTCAGCTCCTCGGCCTTGGCCGGGTAGGTGGACGTCGCGTGGCAGAGCACGATGTTCTCGCTGCCCAGCACCTCCACCGCGTGCCGTATCTGCTTCGGGGTGGACATGCCGGTGGAGAGGATGATCGTGCGGCCGGTGGCGCGCAGGGCCCGCAGCAGGTCGTCGTCGGTGAGCGAGGCGGAGGCCACCTTGTGCGCGGGCACGTCGAACTTCTCCAGGAAGGCCACGGCCTCCTCGTCCCACGGGGAGGCGAACCAGTCGATGCCGCGCTTGGCGCAGTGCTCGCTGATGGCGCGGTAGTCGTCCTCGCCGAACTCGACGCGGTGCCGGTAGTCGATGTACGTCATGCGGCCCCATGGGGTGTCCCGCTCGAGGTCCCACTGGTCGCGTGGGGTGCAGATCTCGGGGGTCCGCTTCTGGAACTTGACCGCGTCGCAGCCGGCCTCGGCGGCGGCGTCGATGAGGGCGAACGCGTTGTCGAGGTCGCCGTTGTGGTTGATGCCGATCTCGCCGGTGACGTAGACGGGGTGGTCCGGGCCGACGGTCTTGGTGCCGAGGGTGCGGGTGCGGGTGCGGGCGTTGCTGGACATGTTCACCATTTCCGGGGGTTTCGTTCTTGGGTGGGTGCAGAAGGTCGGTGGGTGGTTTTCGGGGGGTGTGGTGGGTGGGGCGGGGTAGGGTTTTCGCAGGTCAGGAGGTGGCGGGTGTGGGCGTCGGGCTCCGGCGGGCTCCCTTTATGGGTGGGCCCAACCAACGAGCTGCGGTACGCGTACGCCCCCACGCCCCCTCACAACTCCGCCCCCACCAACCACCCCGCGATCTCGCGGACGGCCCCCGCTCCCCCGCCCCGCGTGGTGACGGCCCGGGCGGCGGCGCGCACCACGTCGTGGGCGTCGGCGACGGCGACGGGCCAGCCCGCGAGCGCGAAGCACGGCAGGTCGTTCGCGTCGTTGCCGGCGTACAGCACGCGCTCGGGCGCGATGCCCTTCTCCTCGCACCACTGTTTGAGCGCGAGGTCCTTGCGGTCGATGCCGTGCAGCACGGGCAGCTTCAGCTTGGCGGCGCGAGCCGCCACAACCGGGTTGGTCTCGGTCGAGAGGATCAGCACTTCCAGACCCGAGCGCCGGAGCGCCGCGATACCGAGTCCGTCACCGCGGTGCACGGCGACGGTCTCCCGTCCCTCGGCGTCGATGTAGACCCGGTCGTCGGTCTGGGTGCCGTCGAAGTCCAGTACGACCGCGTCCACGTCGTCCCGCGTCGGCAGCGCGCCCGGCCCGTCGCGGTGGGCGTCGAGCAGGGGTGCGAGCGCGCGGGCGCGGTCGAGGTCGTGCGGGTCGTCGATCTCCAGGACGCGCGCCGGGTCGGTACGGACGACGGCCGTCCGTCCGAAGAACCGGTGGCCGGACTCGCGGAACCCCATGGCGTCCATGGCGTACGCGGCGCCGGTCTCCAACAGGTCCTCGGGCCGGTCCTGGCGCCGGGGGCGCACGGCACGGTCGTGATTGACGCCGTACGCGCTGTGCGCCGCGCCGGCGCCCGCGCCTCCCCCAGCCGCCCCCTCGACAGCCCCCTCGCCGGCCGCGGCACCGTCCCGCCATACGAAGCCGTGGAAGGGCGCCACCGTCAGCGCGCTGTCCGCGCCGTCGTCGATGACGGCCGCCGCCACTCGCTCCACGTCCTCCCGTACGAGGAAGGGACTGGTGCACTGCACGAGCAGCACCGTCTGCAGCGGTCTGCGGTGCCGCTTCTCGTACACGTCCATGGCGTGCAGCACCGCTGCCTCGCTCGTGGCCAGGTCACCGGCGATGTCGGCGGGCCGTTCGACCACCTCGGCGCCTGCCGAGCGGGCTGCCTCGGCGATGGCGGTGTCATCGGTGGAGACGACGACGTCGGTCACGTTCCGCGCTGCCAGGCACTCGCGGGCGGCGCGGGCGACCAGCGGAACGCCCGCGACCGGGGCGAGGTTCTTCGCGGCCACGCCCTTCGACCCGCCCCGGGCGGGTATCACCGCGAGCACGGCGGGGGCTGGGGACATGCTGGCTCCTGAGTGAGGCTGGAACTCGGACAGATCGGACATCGACGCGGAGAGACCCGGAGCCGACGCGGAAACGGAGAGAGACGAACCGGACGAGGACGACCCGGAACCGGACGAGGACACCGCAGCAGCCGAGGACACCGCAGCGGCCGAGACCGCCTCGGAGGGGTCCGACGCCGGCCGGACGACGCGCGGCATCACAGTTCGCCCGCCTTCCGGATCAGCGGGGCAACCCGCTGGACCCCGTGCCGGTAGGCGCCCCGCGCCGCTTCGCGGACGACGCGCCGCACCACCCCGCGCCCGGCCGCTCCCTGCCCCGCCGCCGCGTCACCGGCGGGGCCGCCGACCGGGGTGCCGTCCGGTGCGAGTCCGTAGCGGCGCAGGATGCCGGGCAGATAGCCGGGCGCTGTCCGGACGGTGTAGTACGGCGCGAGCGGCGGCAGCCCGGCGCGCGCTGCGAGCGCGGCGACCCGGTCACGCGCGGCCGCGAAACCGTCACCGCCGCGTACTCCCTGCCGCAGCGCCCACTTCTCATCCGCTTGCGGCAGCAGGCCGTCATCGAGCTCGTCCCAGGAGGCGAGGCAGCCGGAGCCGGTGAAGTAGTGGTTGCCCAGGGCCTCGCGGACGCCGAGGTCGGTGAGGATCGCGGTGGGCAGCGACCGGTGCAGTGACTCGAGCGCCGCGGTGGAGCTGACGGTCACCAGCAGTCCGCCGGTGTGCTGCGCCCGGTCGAGGATCTCGCCCATGTTGCCGTAGACGAGGCGGCAGTTGGGCGGCAGTCCGCCACTCTCCCCGCCACCGGTGCCCGGCAGCTTTCGGACGAGCTTCTGGTACGGGAGTTCCTCGATGTGCGTGGTGTGTTCGCCGGGCTTGCTGCGCAGTTTGATCAGTACGTCGCGCTCGGGGTGCCGCAGCGCGTGGCCGACTGCCCGGCGCAGCAGGTACGCACGGTCGGCGCGGCCGGCCGGGACGGACGGCTGTACGGCGAAGACGACGGTGAACCGACCGTCACCGGCCACGCCGTCCGCAGCGCCCCCCACAACAGCATCCGCAGCAGGCACAACATCCGCAGCAGGCGCAGCAGCCTTCGCCGCATCCCCCGCCGCGCTTTCCGGCCCCGACGCACCTTCCGGCCCCGACGCACCTTCCGACCCTGCCGCGTCATCCGCCCCGCCGGTCCCCTCAAGGAACGGCAGCGCGCACTCCACCACGCTCCTGGCGTCCGTGCCCACCCCCTCGTACACGGCGCGGAACCGGTCCGCGTCGTAGGGCGAGTTGGCGAGCACGAGATCGGCGCCGTGCCGCAACAGCAGCCCGTCGGTGAGCTTCTCGTAGACGACACCCACGTACCCGGTGACGATCACGGGGCGCCGCGCAAGCCGCCCCCCGACGGCTCCCCCGGCGCCCTCCGCCGCAGCTTCCTCGGCGGCTCCCGTCACGGCCCGGCCCAGTCCGTGCAGCATGGCCTGGACGGCGCCGCCGACGCAGGCCAGGACGATCATGTCGTAGGCGCCGGGTGCGGTGGCCGTACCGAGGAACTCGGCGGTGGTGACCTCACGCAGGGTGTCCACGGTGACACCGACCTCCGCGAGCTGGCGCGGCGTGGGCGTGGCGCGGCCCCGCAGCAGCAGGCCGTCGATGGCGGCCTCGGGGGCCAGCCTGCGCGCGGTCAGCACACCCCACTTCCACCGGGTGTCGGAATCCGCCAGCACGGCCACCCGGCCGGGCACCGGCCGCTCGTGCGAAACGGACTCCGACCGTTCGCGCGAAACGTGCGCCGACCGCTCGTTCGATACGAGTACGGAGGCGGCGGTCTGCGCGTCGGTGGAGGCAGAGAGGATTTCTCGGGAGGACACGTCGTCGACGCTAGGAAGGGATTGGGGAAGGCGGCCCAACGTAAAGGCAACAGCCGGTTAACAGCACACCGACGAATGCCCAACCCGCTGGCGCCGACGGGCCGTTCATCATCCCGCCACGCGTCGTTCACCCACGGGCCCGCCCGAGGTCAAGACGGGGCGGGGCGCGAACTCTAAGGTCCCTCGGGTGGTCAAGCTCTCCGTCATCGTGCCGTTTTACAACGTGCAGTCATACGCCCCGGAAACCCTGCGGAGTCTCCGAGCCAACGCGCGTCAGGATTTCGAGTTCATTCTCGTCGACGACGCTTCCAAGGACGAGACGCCGGAGATTCTCGAACGCGCCGAAAGCGATCTCAGAGACGTCGCACGGGTGATCCGGACCCGGCACTCGCGCAACGGCGGCCTGGCGACCGCGCGCAACACGGGGCTGGACCGGGCGAGCGGCGAATTCGTCACCTTCCTGGACGGTGACGACTGGCTGGCGCCCGGCTACTACGAGGAGCTGGTCGCCTGCATCGAGCGGCTGGGCTGCGACTTCGTCCGTACGGACCATGTGCAGTGCACGGCCCGCTCCCGCACGCTGGCGCGGGTGCCGCACGGTCGCAGGGGCGTGGTGCAGGACCCGCGCGCGGCGATCCTGCCCGCCACCCGCAGCACCTCGGTGGACTACGCCTACGCCTGGGCCGGGATCTACCATCGCAGACTGCTGGACGAGGGGCTGCTGCACTTCACCGACGGGCTGCGCACGGCCGAGGACCGGCCGTGGATCTGGCGGCTGCACCGCGAGGCCCGCTCGTTCGCCGCCGTGGGCCTGCTGGGCGTCTTCTACCGGCGCGGGGTCGCCTCCTCGCTCACCCAGATCGGTGATGTGAGGCAGCTCGACTTCATCCGCGCCTTCGATCAGGTGATCGAGGAGACGGCCCAGGACCGGGACGCCGAGCAGCTGCTGCCGAAGGCGATCCGCACCTACTGCGCGATCCTCGCGCACCATCTGAGCAGCGACAGGTTCGAGCCGCAGGTGGCGCGCAAGCTGCGGGCCATGGGCGCGGCAGCGCTCAAGCGGTTGCCGGCGGACCTGCTGACCGAGGCGCTGGATTCCATGGACCACGAGCGCGCCGCCCGGCTGCGGCGGCTCCGCAGGCGCCCGGCCCGGCCCACGACACCGCACGGCCCGCACAGCACGGGCAGCACCGGCAGCACCGGCAGCACGGAGGTGGCGGCCTGATGCGTACGCAGATCTTCTTCGCCTCCACCCTCTACGGCGCCGCCACGCTCGCCGCGGCCGTCGACGCCGACCACTTCGAACCCGCCGACCAGCGGCTGCTGCTGGTCAGCAACAACGCGGCCAATCCGGAGACGGCGCCGTCGCTCGACACCATGCCCGGCTTCGAGCGGCTGCGCGGCCGCTTCGACCGCCTGCTGTCGTGGAACGAGACGATCCGGCCCCTCCACCCGGCCGGCTGGTCGCCCCGCGGGGACGACGTCCCGCTGTGGGAGCGGTATCTGCGGCTGCTGTGGGGCCTGGGCGAAGGCCCTGAGGACGAGATCACGCTCGTCCTGGAGTCGATCCAGGTGGAGCCCGCGCTGGCGGTGGCACGGCTGTTCCCCGACGCGCCGATCGAGGTGTACGCGGACGGGCTGATGAGCTACGGGCCCACCCGCAACAAGCTGGACCCGCTGGTGGGTTCGCGGGCGCGCCGACTGCTCCATCTGGACCTGGTGCCTGGCCTGACGCCGATGCTGCTCTCGGAGTTCGGCGTGGAGCCCGAACTCGTCTCCACCGACGCCTTCCGCGCGGTGCTCGCCGAGGTGGCGCGGGACGTGCCGACTTCGGTGACCGAGGCGCCCACGGGCGCGGCGCTGCTGCTGGGCCAGTACCTCTCGGCGCTGGACATCCTCTCCCCTGACGAGGAGGAGCGGCTGCACCTGCGGATGCTGCGGGGTGCCGCCGCGCGCGGGCACCGCGAGGTGGTCTTCAAGCCGCACCCCGTGGCTCCGGCCCGCTGGTCCCGCGCGCTGGAGAAGGAGGCGGGCGAGCTGGGCGTCGACCTGACGGTGCTGGACTCGCCTGTGCTGGCCGAGGCGCTGTACGAGCGGATGCGTCCGGCGCTGGTGGTGGGCTGTTTCTCGACGGCGCTGCTGACCGCCTCGGCGTTCTACGGCCTGCCGGTGGCGCGCACCGGCACCGAGCTGCTGCTGGAGCGGGTGACGCCGTACCAGAACAGCAATCGCGTACCGGTGACGCTGGTGGACGCGCTGCTGCCCGAGCTGGAGGCGGAGGCCGCCGGAGCCGGTTTCACTCCGCCCTCAGCGCGCGAACTGACGGGCCTGATCCGTGCTGTCGGGTTCTGTATGCAGCCGCAGATCCATCCGCAGCTGCGCCCGGAGGCCGAGCGCTATCTGGCGGCCAGCCTGTCCCCGGCGACCCGCCGCTACTTCAAGCGCCGCCGGCTGACCGCGCTGGCGCTGCCCGGCGCGGTACCCCGGCAGTTCGCGTTCGTGCCCCGCAATCGCGCGGTCCGCCGCGTCGCCCGCCGCGCCCGCGCCCTCAAGCGCGCCGCCCTGGGCTGAGGCGCTGCTCCGGTGGCCGCCGTTCGTACCAGCGCTGGTCGGCTTCCAGTTGGGCGGCGAGGGAGATCAGCAGGGGTTCGCTGTGGGCCGGGCCGAGGAGTTGGGCGCCCACGGGGAGGTGGTCAGGGCGGGTGAACCCGGCCGGGACGTTGACGCCGGGCCAGCCCAGCACGTTCCACGGCCAGGCGTACGGGCAGTGCGCGATCATGCGGCGGTCGGTCTGCCAGCCGGAGAGCCGCGCCAGGTCGCCGATCCGGGGCGGCGGGGTGGCGGTGGTGGGGGTGAGGACGACGTCGTAGCTGCGGAAGATCCGGCCGACGCGGCGGCGCAGCGGCCCCTCGGCGGCGCGTGCGGCCCGCAGCACCGGGCCGCCCAGCAGCCGTCCGGTGCGGGCCGCGGCCCGGGTGCGGGGGTCCAGCAGGCGGGGTTCCGGGGTGCGCATCGCCCAGGTGCGGATGCCCGCTGTCGCGCGTGGTACGAACGTCAGTCCGATCGGGCCGTAGTGCGGATCGGCCTCCTCCACCTCGTGCCCCAGCGCGGCGAGCCGTTCGGCCAGCGCGCGTACGGCGGCCTCCACCCGCGCGTCCAGCCGCTTCGGGGTGGCGGTGAACGCCCATCTGGTGGACAGCGCGATCCGCAGCCGCCCCGGGTCCCGGCCGACCGCTGACCGCACATCGACCGGGGGCGGCCGGTGCAGGTCGCCCTCCCGATTGCCCGCTGCGACGTCCAGCAGCAGCGCCGCGTCCTCGACGGTACGGGCCAGTGGGCCGAAGACCGTTATGCCGTTGAACGCCTCTGGGTCAGGCCAGGTGGAGATGCGGCCGCGCTGCGGTTTGATGCCCACCAGGTGCGTCCACGCCGCGGGGATGCGCACCGAGCCCGCGCCGTCCGAGCCCAGCGCCGCGGGTACCAGCCCGGCCGCGACGGCCGCTGCCGCGCCGCCGGAGGAGCCGCCCGGGGTGTGGGCCCCGTTCCAGGGGTTGCGGGTGTCGCCGAAGGCGCTGCCCTCGGTGAACGGCCACTGGCCCA
This sequence comes from Streptomyces spirodelae, assembly GCF_017676385.1. Lineage (GTDB taxonomy): Bacteria > Actinomycetota > Actinomycetes > Streptomycetales > Streptomycetaceae > Streptomyces > Streptomyces spirodelae. The sequence continues at coordinate 148,224 of NZ_JAFFZN010000012.1, read as the reverse complement.
GCTCCGGGCTGTTGGTCTTGCCGACGATGACCGCTCCGGCGGCCCGCAGTCTGCGCACCACCTCCGCGTCGGCCGTCTTGAGCGGGAAGGTCCCGGCGCAGCCGAACGCGGTGGGCTCGCCGCACACGTCCGTGTCGTCCTTGACCGCGACCGGCACGCCCAGCAGCGGCCGCCGCTCGCCGCCGGCCAGCGCACGGTCAGCGGCTTCGGCCTCGGTCAGCGCCGCTTCCGCGCGCAGCAGGCGGAAGGCGTTCAGCGTGGACCGGGTCGCCTCGATACGGGCCAGCGCCCGCTCGGTCAGCTCACGGGAGGTCGTCTCGCCCGCCGCCAGCGCCGCCGCTGCGGCGGCCAGGCCGGGCAGCGGCCGGGTGGCCCCTTCCCCGTGCGCGCCGGGCTCGTCGGCGGACCCGGTCCTGATATCGGTCGCCACGCACACCTCGCAGGCTGCTCGTCGGTCGTCGGTCACGCCTGCGCCTACTGTCCCCGATCCCCGGCCCCGTTGAAACCCGTGAGTAACAACTTGGTGGGGGCGCGGGCGGCGCACGGGGAGGCGCGCGCCTCAGAAGGCGTCCGACGGGGTGTAGGCGCCCCACACCTCGCGCAGCGCGTCGCACACCTCGCCCAGCGTCGCCCGGGCGCGCAGCGCCTCCCTCATCGGGTGGAGCACGTTCTCCTCCTCCGCCTCGGCAGCGGTGCGCAGCGCGTCCAGCGCGGACCGTACGGCGGCACCGTCCCGTCGGGCGCGCAGCCGCTCCAGCTTGCCGGCCTGCGCCTCCTCCAGCCCCGGGTCCACGGTGAGCGGCACATACGGCTCCTCCTGCCCCTCGGTGCGGAAGCGGTTGACGCCGACGACCACCCGCTCGGCGTTCTCGATCTCCTGTGCGACCGCGTAGGCGCTGCGCTCGATCTCGTTCTTCTGGAAGCCCTGTTCGACGGCGGCCACCGCGCCGCCCCGGTCCTCGACCCGCCGCATCAGGTCGAGCGCCGCCTCCTCCACGCCGTCGGTCAGCGACTCGACGGCGTACGAGCCGGCGAACGGGTCGACCGTCGCGGTCACGTCCGTCTCGTGCGCCAGCACCTGCTGGGTGCGCAGCGCCAGCCGGGCCGCCGACTCCGACGGCAGCGCCAGCGCCTCGTCGTAGGAGTTGGTGTGCAGCGACTGGGTGCCGCCCAGTACGGCGGCCAGCGCCTGCACCGTGACCCGTGCGACGTTCACCTGCGGCTGCTGCGCGGTCAGTTGCACACCCGCAGTCTGCGTGTGGAACCGCAGCATCTGCGACTTGGGGTTGCGCGCGCCGAACTCCTCGCGCATCACCCGCGCCCAGATCCGGCGCGCCGCACGGAACTTGGCCACCTCCTCCAGCAGCGTCGTACGGGCCACGAAGAAGAACGACAGCCGGGGTGCGAACGCGTCCACGTCCATCCCCGCCGCCACCGCGGCGCGTACGTACGCGATGCCGTTGGCCAGCGTGAAGGCGATCTCCTGCGCGGGCGTCGCGCCTGCCTCGGCCATGTGGTAGCCGGAGATGGAGATGGTGTTCCAGCGGGGCATCTCGGCGCCGCAGTAGCGGAAGATGTCCGCCGTCAGGCGCAGCGAGGGCTTCGGCGGGAAGATGTACGTGCCGCGCGCGATGTACTCCTTGAGGATGTCGTTCTGCACGGTGCCGGTCAGCGCGCCCGGCGCCACCCCCTGCTCCTCGGCCACGATTTGGTAGAGCAACAGCAGTGGCGCGGCGGGCGCGTTGATGGTCATGGAAGTGGAGACCTCGCCCAGCGGGATACCGTCGAACAGCGCCCGCATGTCCTCGACGGAGTCGATCGCCACCCCCACCTTGCCCACCTCACCGGCGGCCTGCGGAGCGTCGCTGTCGTACCCCATCTGGGTGGGCAGGTCGAAGGCGACGGACAGCCCCGTGGTGCCGTGCTCGATCAACTGCCGGTAGCGCGCGTTGGACTCGGCCGCCGTACCGAAACCCGCGTACTGCCGCACCGTCCACGGCCGCCCCGTGTACATCGTCGGGTAGACGCCCCGCGTGAACGGGTAGCCGCCCGGCTCCCCCAGCCGGACGGCGGCATCCCAGCCCGCCAGCGCGTCCGGTCCGTAGACGGGCTCGACGGGCAGCCCCGACTCGGTCAGCCGACGGCCGGAATCGGTGGGACGTGTCATCAAGAGCCTCCAGAGGACGCGTGGGCGCGCGGCGGGCGTCCCTCCCAGCATCCCCCGGCACACCACAGGTTCGCGAGGGCGGCGCGCTGGGCATTGATGGACACGTACATCCGTTGAACCTTCCGGGGGTGGGGGGATGCACAGGAGGGGATCAGCAGCCTGGCGCGGCGTAGCGGCCTCGACGGCGGTACTGCTGTCGGCGGGCGCCCTCGCCGGGTGCCAGGTCGAGGAGGGCGCGGGCGCGCCGGCTGTCCGCGTTTCCAAGGCACCGCAACAGGTGCCGGGAAAGCCGCCGTCGAGACCGTCGACGGCGCCCGCGCACACGAACGCGCCACCGAAGCCGGTGCGGCAGCCCGCACAGCCGAAGTCACCACCGCGCAAGCCCGAAGCGGCACAGCCGGTGGCACAGAGCGTGCGGATGGCACCCGGCGCGCGCGGCGCACACGTACGCGAACTCCAGGCGCGGCTGCGGCAGCTCGGCCTCTTCCACCGGAACCCGACCGGTTACTACGGCCCGGTGACGGCCGCCTCGGTCTCCGCGTTCCAGCAGCAGCGCGGAATGGCCCGTACGGGCAAGGTCACCGACGCGGTGCTGAGCGCGCTGCGCGCGCGTACCCACCAGCCCACCCGCACCGAGCTGTACCCGCCCACCAGCCGGCCGCTCGCCAAGCCCGACCCGCGCTGTCTGACGGGGCGCGCGCTGTGCATCAGCAAGACGAGCCGCACGGCGGCGTGGATGGTCGACGGGAAGGTGCGGACGGCCATGGACGTGCGGTTCGGGTCGGCGTACACGCCGACCCGGGAAGGCCGGTTCAAGGTCGACTTCAAGAGCCGCCACCATCATTCGACCCTCTACGACAGCCCGATGCCCTACGCGATGTTCTTCAGCCGGGGCCAGGCGGTGCACTACTCGGCCGACTTCGCAGCCCGCGGCTACGCCGGAGCCTCACACGGCTGTGTGAACGTCCGTGACAAGAAAAAGATCGCCAAGGTCTTCGCCGAGATCCACCCGGGCGACAAGGTGGTCGTATACAAGTAACCCCGGGCGCCCCGGAAGGGGCGCCCCGCAGGGGCGCGGGGAACTGCGCGAGCAACCACGGCATGCCCGCAGCCGGCCAATCACGAGCACCTACGGCGAGCATCCGCCGCCATGGCATCGGCTGCTCACCGCCGCAGCCGGGGAAAAGGGACGGGCCGGAGAAGAAGTGCCCGGAAGACCGGAACGAAGGGGGCGCGGGTGGGACCGGGGGAACGTGTCCCACCCGCGCCATCGCGCGAACCCAGAGGTACGGGGGGAACCTCGGGCTTACCGCGCCGCCGATGACCAGTCGGCTCACTCTCTTCAGCGCCGTGCCCGGCGAAAGTGTCACACCGTCGGCTCAGTGTTCTGCTGTGGCGCCCGTCACGGCCGCGTACCGCTAAAAGGTGGGGCTCGACGAGGGCGTGCTGGAGGGGGACGACGCGTCGCCGTCCGCCCCGCCGGAGCCACCGGTGGCCGATCCGCCGGAGTCACCCGGGGGTGGAGGGTCGCCGTCACCACCGGTCGATCCGCCGCCCCCTCCGCCACCACCACTGTCACTGCCACTGCCCTGTCCGCCGCCGTCACTGCCGGAACCGCCGGAGCCACCCGAGTCGCCGCTGCCCTGGCCTCCGCCGCCCGACGCGCCACCCCGGCTGCCTCCGTCGCCGGAGCCTGCGTTGCCGTGCTGGGCACAGAACTTCCGTACCACCGTGCGGCCGCCGGCCGCGCGCTCCAGCTTCCGGCGGTCGTCGGCATCGAGTTTGTCGGCCGCGTACGCCTTGCACAGGGCGGTGGCGATGGCGTCTTTCTGGGAGTCGTCGAGGTGACGGCCGGAGCCGGGCTGCTTGCCGTTGTCCCGGTCCTTGTCGTCCTTGTCGTTCTTGTCACGCCCGGCGCCGCCGGAGTCGGCCAGATCGCGGGAGCCGTCCCGCGACTTGTCCCCGTCGCCGCCCTTGCCGTCACCGTCGTGGCCGCCGGCCTGGCCGGCGCCGCTGTGCCGGTCGCCTTTGCCGTCGCTGCCCGGCGTCTCGCCGTCGCTGCTGGCGCCTCCGCTGGCGGGGGTCTTCCCCTGGGAGGTGCCGCCGGGCGAGACGCTGACCGACGGCGCGTCGCCGTTGGAGAAGGGGGTGGGCAGCATGCCCGTACCGGCCGCGACCGCCACACCGCCGAGCGCACAGCCCGCGAGGGCGACGGCGAAGCCGGCGCGCAGTGGCCTGCCGGTCAGGAGATGGCGGGCCCGGCTGCGGGCGCCGCCCGGTGCCCCGCCGCCCCCGAGCGGGCTCACCGGCGCCGCACCGGATACGCCGCGCGGCGCGCCGACCCGGGCTGCGCGGAACGCGTCGAGCGCCGCGGCCTCTCCGGGGAGTTCGACGGGGGTGGCTCCGGGTGCGGTGGAGGTGGGTGTGGGCGTGGTGTAGGCGGTGGACAGTTCGTCCAGCGCGGCGGCGAGCCGGACGACCGTGCGGCGGTCGGCTTCGCGGGACCAGTCGTGGGAGGGCACGTCGAGACGGCCCTCGGCTCTTCGACCGGATCGCCCGCTCCGGCGGGCCCGGCCCGTACGTCCCGCCACGGCGGCCTCGCGGGGCTCGCCCGGCACCGTGGACTCCTGCGGCACGGCGGAGGGCTCGTACCCGCCGGGCCGACCGGCGGCCCGTGACCCGGCGGCCCCTGGTCCGGCGTTCGGCTCCTCGGCCGCCCCTTCGACCGTGTCTGCACGGGATCCGGAACCCCGCTCGGGACCCGGCGCGAAGCCCGTTCCCGGGTCGTCGCCCTCGCAGGCGTCGACCGGCAGCCCGCGGAGCAAACGCTCCGCGGTTTCCTCATCCAGCCAGCTGTACCGGTCGTCCGCCATCACGTTTCCCTCAGCGTTCGTGTGGCTTTCTGCGTCACACCGCGCGCCATGCCACGAGCACGGCCCTTGGTCACGCCCCCGCCCGGCCTGGGCCCCGCGCCGCGCTTTCCGGAGCCGCCGATCGAGTCCTCCACCGCGCCGTCGGTCACCGGCCGGTCGCCCAGCTGCCCGCCCGTGCCGTCGGGCGCGCTCCCGGGTTGCCCGGGGGCTCCCTCTTCCAGCAGTTCGGCGAGTTTGCGCAGTCCGCGGTGCGCGGCCGTCCGTACGGCGCCGGACCGCTTGCCGAGTACCTGCGCGGCGCTCTTGGCGTCGAGGCCGACCACGACCCGCAGCACGACCGCCTCGGCCTGGTCGCGCGGGAGTTGGGATATGAGGGCCATCGTGCTGCTCGTACCGAGGGCCTCCAGCGCCTCGTCCGCCGTGTCGGCTCCTGCGGGCAGGCCGGTCAGTTCGCTCTCGTCGCCGCCGACGGCGGGACGGCGCCCGCGCATCCGCAGGTGGTCGAGCGCCCGGTTGCGGGCGATCCGCGCCGCCCAGCCGCGGAACCGGTCCGCGTCGCCCTTGAAGCGGGGCAGATCGCGGGCGATCTGCAGCCACGCCTCGGAGGCCACATCCTCCGCGTCGGCGTCCGGCACCAGTGTGCGGACGTAGCCGAGCAGGCGCGGGTGCACGGAGCGGTAGACGGTGCGGAAGGCGGCCTCGTCCCCCTCCTGCGCCGCGCGTACCGCAGCGGTCAGCTCCGCGTCGTCCCCCTGCACGCTCGTGTCTCGCCCCACTCCGCGAAGGTGTCTGTGCCGTGCGCCGTTGCCGTGGGTCAGCGTCCCGGCTGCCAGGCTCGGTCTACCTGGCGCGGCGCGAGGAGCACGCTAAGGCCAAGTGTGCACGCTCGTCCATGCCGGAGTCAGTGGTGGACGCCCCGGGCGCTGTGTGTGAGGACCTGGTCGCCCGCCGTCGCTGCGCGGTGCGGGCCGTGACGCGGGCACGGAGCAGAGCCGGGCACGGAGCCGAGCCGGGGACGGAGCCGAGCCGGGGACGCCCGCTGTGTCCTGGACGACGCCCGCGCCGAGCGGGCGTCGCGCTGTGCGAGCGGGCGTCGCGCGTGCCCGAGTGCGGGCGTCGCGCGCTCGCGGAGCGGGCGTCGCGCGCGCCGGGGCTCGCGTGGTGACGCGCGCGCGGAGTGGTGCGGGAGGAGGGCGTAACAGATTGCGCGGCAGTGACGCTGAGGGGAGTACGGGCAAGCCGCTGGCGTAGTGAGCCCGTGTCCGACGGCGACCGGGGTCTCTCCTGTGGGGGGTGGCGACCCCGGTCGTCTTCGGCTTTCCGCTCCGGCTCACCTGCCGGAGCGCCCCCACCCCGGTCTCATACGACCAGGGGCAGCGGGTGGATCTCGTCTGCCGGGTGGCCTGCGCGGTCGTGCACGCGTTGCACGGCGTCCGCCGAGGGTGCTTCCGAGAGGCAGTAGACGATCCCCGAGTCCGGGTCCGCCCAGGCCCGCTCGAAGTGGACCCCTTCGTCGCCCTCGATCTCCTGGTCGGCCTGGTGCGCGGCCTTGAGCTGCTCGGCCGTGATGCCCTTGAGGCCGCGGTGTACGTCCATGAACCGTGTCATCGCTGCTCCTGTGGTGGACGTTCCTCCCTCCATGGTGCTCCCGGCACCCTTCGTCCCGCATGCCGGGCCGAAGGGTGCCGGGTGCGGCCCCGCGGGAGCAGCGAGTGGGCGCGGTCAGTCCACCTGGTCGACCAGCTTCACGAAGTCGGACCAGGAGCGGTCGGGCTTCGCGGGGTCCCACAGTTTCTGGGCCGTCGCGGCGAGCGGCAGCCGGATGCCGCGAGCGACCTGCTCGGTGGTCTGCGCGTCGGCGAGGTCGCCCCAGACGGCGAACCGGCCGCCGACGATGTGCTTGCGGTCGGCCCACTTCCCGGGCACCGGCTCGGTGCCGCGCACCACCGCGGGCGTCCAGTGCTCGTAGATGCGGCGGCCCGTCGGGTAGGTGAAGTTGTTGGGCTGGCCGAGGACGTAGTACAGGTACTCGTCGTTGAGGTTGACGACCTCCCAGCCGCCCTCCAGGTACTCGGCCGGCTGCCGCTGCCCCGCCTCACGCCCGGTCCAGTAGGCGACCTGGCGCGACTTGTCCGGCTTGACGACTCCGCCGCGGTGCATGCCGTCGTTCCACACCTGCGGGGTCTTGCCGTGTTTGCGCAGGGTCTCGGTGCGGTCGTTGAGCCAGGCGGTGGCCAGATCCTGGACCTTGGCGTCCTTGCCGTACCGCTTCCGCGCCTCCTCGGCGAGGCCCGGGTAGGTCTGCTCAGGGTTCTCCGTCATCAGCGCCTGGTACTCGTCGCCGCCGGCGTGCGCGTACTTGCCGGGGAACAGGTCGGCGAACTCGACCAGCAGGTCGTCGACGAGTTCGGCCGCGGCCGGTTTGCTGATGTCGATGGCGCCGCGCGGCGTGGCGCCCGAGGCGCTGCGCAGCTGGAGGTCGGGGTGGGCCTTCAGTACGGCGCCGAGGTGGCCGGGTGAGTCGATCTCGGGGATGACGGTGATGTGCCGGGAGGAGGCCAGCTCGACGATGTCCCGCACCTGGGCCTTGGTCAGGTGGGGGTCGGAGACGATCTCGGGGTGGGTATCGCTCTCGACGCGGAACGCCTGGTCGTCGGAGAGGTGCAGCTGGAGCTGGTTGAGCTTGAGGTCGCCCATCTCGCGGATACGGGCCTTGATCCAGTCGGCGCTGAAGTTCTTGCGGGCGATGTCGAGGGAGAAGCCGCGCTGCGGGCGGTCCGGGGCGTCGCGCACGGTGCCCTCGGCGAAACGGCCCTGGGCGCGGTGGGTCTGCAGGAGGGTGCGGGTGCCGTAGAAGACCCCGGCGTCGTCGCCGCCGGTGATGGTGACCTTGCCGTCGCGGCTGACGAGCCGGTAGCCCTCGGGGCCGCCGCCGGGCTTGCCCTGCTCGCCGCCCTTGGCACGGTCCAGTTCGACGTCGTCCGTGCGGGCGGGGCCCTTGGCGACCTGCACCTTCAGCTCGTCGGCGAGCAGCTTCGCCTCGTCGCGGAGCGAGTCGTGCGCGGCGATGACGCGGGTGTGCTTCGTCAGCTGCCAGCCGGGGCCGCGTACGGCTTTCCATTCGCGTACGGAGGGAACCGCGACGGGGGACGGGCCGAGCCGGTCGGGCCCCTTGGGCGGCCGGTCGCCGTCGCGCTGGGAGGCGGAGGGGGTGTCCCGGTCGCCTTCGCCGCCTCCGTCGCCGTTCGCGCCGCAGGCGGTCAGCCCGGTGAGCCCGGCCAGCCCGAGAAGAGCGGTGCCGAGGGTGAGTGCCAGCAGGCTGCTGGGGCGGCGGGCTGCCCCGGCATCGGCCCGTCCGGACTTCTTCGACCAGTTTCGTCCCATACGACTACGGTATTTCCCCTTCTCAACCCTTCCCCGTCAGCTATGCGCTCCCACGCGTTCCCTTCCGGGTGAAAAACACGGTGCCAACGGCCGATCTTGCCCGCTCACCACTACGGTGACGAAGCCGGGCCGACCTCGGGATTCTTCGGACCATACGGAGCGCATGAGCTTTCCCACTCCTTCACCATCGCAGCCGCGAACACGGCGGATGTCTCTGGAGCGGCTCAACACCGCTGCCGAAGCGACGGTCGAGCCCCTGCTGCTGCGCTGCTGCGGCAGCCGCCGCTGGGCGCGCCGGATCGTGGCGCACCGCCCCTATCCGGACGTGGCGGCGCTGCTGGCGGCTGCCGACGAGGCCAGCTACGACCTGACCTCGGCCGACCTGCGCGAGGCGCTGGTCGACGAGTCGGCAGCGCACCCCCTGGAGGGCGAGCCGCAGCTGGGCATCCTGGCTGCGCACACCGCCCTGCGGGCCGCTCACGGTGCCTACGAGCGGAAGTTCGGGCACGCGTTCCTGTGCTGCCTGGACGGCTTCGCGGTGGAGGAGCGACTGGACCAGGCGCTGGCCGGCATCCGGTTGCGGTTGGAGAACGATGCGGAGGACGAATTGTGCGTGACCGCCGAGGAACTGCGGCGCCTCGCACAGGGCCGGCTGGGACGGCTGGTCGGGTCCGATTCACCCGAGTAAACGATGAAAGGGGCAAATGGCGGCACGCGGCCCGAGCAGGCCGTGTGTCACCCCTCACATCACACATAGGCCGTCCGTGCCTGATTGATCACACCTGCATACCCCTGGGCGAACGTGCCGACACCCCGTCGCTACGATGACCGAGGCCGGTGGACCGTACCCGGCCGGGCCCGCCCGACCTACCGAAGCCGGCAGGCCCCAATATCCGCTCCCGGAGGGTTTATCCGTGCCGGCTGGAACGCTGTACCGCGGCCGGGAAGGAATGTGGTCCTGGGTGGCTCACCGAGTCACCGGCGTCCTCATCTTCTTCTTCCTGTTCGTGCACGTCCTCGACACCGCGCTCGTGCGCGTCTCGCCCGAGGCGTACGACGACACTGTCGCGATCTACAAGACTCCGCTCGTCAACCTGATGGAGTACGGCCTGGTGGCCGCCATCCTCTTCCACGCGCTCAACGGCCTGCGGGTCATCGCCGTGGACTTCTGGTCGAAGGGCGCGAGGTACCAGAAGCAAATGCTGTGGACCGTGATGGGCGTGTGGATCGTCCTCATGGCCGGTGCCTTCTACCCGGTCCTGCAGCACACGCTGCGAGAGCTGTTCGGGAGCTGATGCGTGATGTCGACGACCGAGACGACCGAGGCCGCCAAGAACGACGGCGCCGAAGAGCCCACTGACGACGTCGCGCTGTTCGACGTGGACCACCCCGCGCCCGTGATCGAGCCGCCGCGCAAGCGGACCGCGAAGACGCCGAAGGCGTCGCGCGGCAACTTCGAGATGCAGGCGTGGCTGTTCATGCGGCTGTCGGGCATCGTGCTGGTGGTCCTCGTCCTGGGCCACCTGCTGATCCAGCTCGTCCTGGACGGCGGCGTGAGCAAGATCGGCTTCGCGTTCGTCGCGGGCCGCTGGGCCTCGCCCTTCTGGCAGGTGTGGGACCTGCTGATGCTGTGGCTGGCGATGCTGCACGGCGCCAACGGGCTGCGCACGGTGATCAACGACTACGCCGAGCGCGACAACACCCGCTTCTGGCTGAAGATGCTGCTGTACACCGCCACCGTCTTCACCGTCCTGCTGGGCACGCTGGTGATCTTCACCTTCGACCCGAACATCCGCTGACGTACCGGGGCTGAAGGCTGAGGTTTTCCCGATGAGCAACGTGAACAACGTCAAGATCCACAAGTACGACACCGTCATCGTCGGCGCGGGCGGCGCCGGCATGCGCGCGGCCATCGAGGCCACCAAGCGCAGCCGCACCGCGGTGCTGACGAAGCTCTATCCCACCCGCTCCCACACCGGCGCTGCCCAGGGCGGCATGGCCGCTGCCCTCGCCAACGTCGAGGAGGACAACTGGGAGTGGCACACCTTCGACACGATCAAGGGCGGCGACTACCTGGTCGACCAGGACGCCGCCGAGATCCTGGCGAAGGAGGCCATCGACTCCGTACTCGACCTGGAGAAGATGGGCCTGCCCTTCAACCGCACCCCGAACGGCACCATCGACCAGCGCCGGTTCGGCGGGCACTCGCGCAACCACGGTGAGGCCCCGGTGCGCCGCTCCTGCTACGCGGCCGACCGTACCGGGCACATGATCCTCCAGACGCTGTACCAGAACTGCGTCAAGGAGGGCGTGGAGTTCTTCAACGAGTTCTACGTCCTGGACCTGCTGCTCAACGAGGTCGACGGCATCAAGAAGACCGCCGGCGTCGTCGCCTACGAGCTGGCCACCGGGGATGTGCACGTCTTCCAGGCCAAGGCCGTCGTCTTCGCCTCGGGCGGCAACGGCAAGTTCTTCAAGGTCACCTCCAACGCGCACACCCTCACCGGTGACGGCCAGGCCGCCGCCTTCCGGCGCGGGCTGCCGCTGGAGGACATGGAGTTCTTCCAGTTCCACCCCACCGGCATCTGGAAGATGGGCATCCTGCTCACGGAGGGCGCCCGCGGTGAGGGCGGCATCCTGCGCAACAAGGACGGCGAGCGCTTCATGGAGAAGTACGCGCCCGTCATGAAGGACCTCGCCTCCCGCGACGTCGTCTCCCGCGCGATCTACACCGAGATCCGCGAGGGCCGCGGCTGCGGCCCCGAGGGCGACCACGTCTACCTGGACCTCACCCACCTGCCGCCGGAGCAGCTGGACGCCAAGCTGCCCGACATCACCGAGTTCGCCCGCACCTACCTCGGCATCGAGCCCTACACCGACCCGGTGCCGATCCAGCCGACCGCGCACTACGCGATGGGCGGCATCCCCACCAACGTGCGGGGCCAGGTGCTGGCCGACAACGAGACCCCGGTCCCGGGCCTGTACGCGGCCGGCGAGGTGGCCTGCGTCTCCGTGCACGGCGCCAACCGGCTGGGCACCAACTCGCTGCTGGACATCAACGTCTTCGGCCGCCGGGCCGGCATCGCCGCCGCCGAGTACGCGGACACCGCCGAGTACGTGGAACTCCCCGAGGAGCCCGCGAAGTTCGTGCTCGACGAGATCGAGAACCTGCGCGACGCCACGGGCAACGAGCGGGTGTTCGAGATCCGCAAGGCGCTCCAGGAGTGCATGGACAAGAACGTGATGGTCTTCCGCACGGAGCAGACGCTCAAGGAGGCCGTCGAGGAGATCGGCGCCCTGCGCAAGCGCTTCCGCGACATCAGCGTCCAGGACAAGGGCAAGCGCTTCAACACCGACCTCCTGGAGGCCCTCGAGCTGGGCAACCTGCTCGACCTGGCCGAGGTCACGGCGGTCTCCGCGCTCGCCCGCAAGGAGTCCCGCGGCGGCCACTACCGCGAGGACTTCCCCAACCGCGACGACGTCAACTTCATGCGGCACACCATGGCGTACCGCGAGGTCGGCGACGACGGCACCGAGTCGATCCGGCTGGACTACAAGCCGGTCGTACAGACCCGCTACCAGCCGATGGAGCGTAAGTACTGATGAGCACCGCGACCCTTGAGAAGAACGACTCCGCCGGGCCCGCCGGCTCGGGGGAGAACGCCGCTGCCGCGCACCTGATCACCGTGACGCTGCGGATCCGCCGGTTCAACCCCGAGGTCGCCGCTGAGCCGCAGTGGCAGGACTTCACGCTGGAGATCGATCCCAAGGAGCGCGTCCTGGACGCGCTGCACAAGATCAAGTGGGAGGTGGACGGAACCCTCACCTTCCGCCGCTCCTGCGCGCACGGCATCTGCGGCTCGGACGCCATGCGGATCAACGGGCGCAACCGGCTCGCCTGCAAGACGCTCCTGAAGGACATCTCGCCCGAGAAGCCGATCACCGTGGAGCCCATCAAGGGGCTCACGGTGCTGAAGGATCTCGTGGTCGACATGGAGCCCTTCTTCCAGGCGTACCGGGACGTCATGCCGTTCCTGGTGACCAAGGGGAACGAGCCGACCCGTGAGCGGTACCAGTCCGCCGAGGACCGGGAACGGTTCGACGACACCACCAAGTGCATTCTGTGCGCGGCGTGCACGTCGTCCTGCCCCGTCTTCTGGAACGACGGCCAGTACTTCGGGCCTGCGGCCATTGTGAACGCGCACCGGTTCATCTTCGACTCGCGGGACGAGGCCGGGGAGCAGCGGCTGGAGATTCTCAACGACCGGGACGGGGTGTGGCGTTGCCGCACCACGTTCAACTGTACGGATGCGTGTCCGCGGGGTATCGAGGTGACCAAGGCCATTCAAGAGGTCAAGCGAGCGCTCATCACTCGCCGCTTCTAATGGCTGAGGGCCGAGCCCTCTGACCGCCTCCGTTGTCGGGGGCTTCTCCCCCGGACTCCGTCCGGGGGAGAAGCCCCCGACACGGCCCTCGGCACCAGCCGGGACACAAACGGGGCGTCCGTCCACAAGCGGGTGCCCCGGGTCTCACAGGGCCTGGATGAAGTCCAGGGACGCCGCGAAGAGGTCGGAGACCTCCGCGTCCGGGGCGCCGTACCAGCCATGGTCGGCGCCGGGCACGAGCCGAAGCTCGACCCGCACGCCGAGCTCCCTCAACGCGGCTGCCAAATCCTCGGTGTGGGAGCGGTCCACCATCGTGTCCCGCTCCCCATGGGCGAGGAAGAACGGCGGCGACCCCTCCCGCACCTGGTGCAAGGGGCTGGCGGCCCGCGCCAAGGCGGGCGCCTCAGCGGGGGCGGCCCCCAGAAGCGCGGCCTCAGGGGTGGCCGCGTCATCCGGGCGGAACCCTCCCCGCGCGGTGGTCAGATCAGCAGGGCCGTACCAGACCACGCCCCCCGCCAAAGGCGCCGCAGGCCCCGGCGTCAGCGCAAGCAACGCCGCGAGGTGCCCGCCGGCGGACTCCCCCCAGGCGACCGCCCTCCCAGGGTCGACACCGAGCTCCCCCGCCCGCTGCCCAAGCCAGCGCAGCGCCCCACGCAGATCGTCCAGCGGAGCGGGAAAGCGGGCCTCTCCGCTGAGGCGGTAGTCGACGCAGGCGACGGCGAAGCCCGCGGCAGCGATCCGAGCGAAGGGGGCGGGGTCCCAGTCGCGGGTGCGCATGCCCATGTCGTCGCGACGCCCGCGCCGCCACGCGCCCCCGTGGACGTACAGCACCACAGGAGCGGGGGCAGCGGCCGGTCCCTCGGGGAGCCACAGGTCCAGTTCGAGGGGGCGGCTTCCGTCGGGGACCGCGTAGGGCACGCCACGCAGCAGCCGTACGCCGCCGAGGCGTACGGCGGGCGGCAGGGGGGCGACGTCCGGATGCGGCGCGGGCAGCTGTCGCAGCAGGTCCGGACTGGGAGCGGTCACGGGGGGCCTCCATCGGTGGTGGTCGGGCAGGAAGCGTACGTCGTACTGCGCGGGCACGGTGGCGACTTGTGCGGGGCCGGTACGACGGGCCGGGGCGGCAGCCCGTGCCGGTCGGTGGGTTCACCCAGGGTTTCGAAGAAACACTCGAAGGCGCCGCCGGCCCTGCGGCGACTCCGACGCTGTGCTGTCAGGCCGCCTGACATTCTTCCTGTGATGCTACGGCTCCGCGGACCGCGGACAGCCCCGGGCTGCTGGACGGCGCCGCCACCGAGGTGCGTATCGTGCGGCCGATGGGACGGATGCGGATCGTACCGACGGCAACGGCGGCCCTCGCTCTCGCGCTCACCGCGGCGGGCTGCTCGGGCGGCGACGGCGCGGACAAGGGCGGCCCGGCGAAACCCTCGGGGCAGCACGCGGTGCGCTTCGAGACCGGTGGGACGGTCGCTCTCGCGGACGCACCGGTGCGGATACGGCTCGAAGGACTCGCCCCCCGCACCCGGGTCGAGATCGGCGTCCGGGCCGAGGACCGGCACGGCACCCGATGGGCGGCCTCTGCCTCCCGTACGGCGGACAGCGAGGGCACTGTCGACCTGGGTGAGAAGGGAAGCGCGCGGCTGCTGGGGAGCATGCTGCCGACGGGCGGACGCGCACAGCAGTTGATCGGCAGCGGCAAGGCGTTCTCCTACCACCCGGGCCCGCCCGGACAACAGCGCTCCTACAAACTCGGGCTCAGCGCCACCGCCCTGTCCGGCAAGGACAAGGGCGAGCGCGTCGCCCGCCACGACCTGGTACGGCAGTGGCTGAAGAAGGGCACGGAGCACCGGGAACTCACCGTCGCCAAGGACAGGATCGCAGGCGATCTGTACCTGCCCCCGAAGGGCGGCGACCGGAAGGCGCCCGTGCTGGTGTTCGGCGGCTCGGAGGGCGGCAATGCCGGAACGTACACGGCCGCGCTGCTCGCCTCGCACGGACACCCGGCCATGTCGGTGTGCTACTTCCGCTGCGGAAAGGGCTCCGGGCGCCCGAACGGGATCGACGACATCGACCTGGACTACTTCACCCGCGCCGGGAACCTGCTCCGCGAGCAGGAGGGCGCCGATCCCGGACGGCTGGCCGTGATGGGCAACTCGCGCGGCAGCGAGGCTGCGCAGCTCCTCGGACAGCGCCGCCCGTCCGTCTTCCACGACGTGATCGCCTACGCACCCTCCTCCAAGGTCAACGGCCCCTATCTGAGCGGCACCACCGCCTGGACCGACCACGGCGAGCCGATCCCGACCGGGCCCATCCCGCTGGACCGCGTACGCGGCACGGTGCTCGCCGTCGCGGGCGGCAACGACAAGATGTGGGGCTCGGCCGCCTCGGCCGCCGCCATGGCCCGGCAGGGCGCGAAGAAGCTGGTCTACCCGGACGCCGGCCACCACGTGAACTGGTTCCCACTCGGCCAGCCCGGCCAGGAGGGCGGGCGCAACGGCGCCGTGGTCAGCACATCACGCGCCGACCAGGTGGCACGGGCCGACTCCTGGCGGAGGGTGCTGCGGCTGCTGGAGAGCTGAACTGCTGGTCGGGGTCGGGGCCCCGTAAGGGGCACCCCTCCCAGGAAGGCGGCTGCTAAGCCTCCCGCTTGGCCGCCAGCGTCACGACGGTGATGTCCGACTCGGCGCCCACCCGGACGGGCGGGCCCCACGCGCCGGCGCCCCGGGTGACATACAGCTGGGTGTCGCCGTAGCGCTCCAGCCCGGCGACGGTCGGGTTGGCGAGGGCAGCGAGATAGTTGCCGGGCCACAGCTGGCCGCCGTGCGTATGGCCGGACAGCTGCAGGTCGACATCGTGGTCGACGGCCTCGTGGATCTGTACCGGCTGGTGCGCCAGCAGCACGCAGGCGCGTGCGGTGTCCCGCTCGCGGAGCGCCTTGGCGAAATCGGGGCCCTCGCCCTGGTCCTCGCCCGCGAGATCGTTGACCCCGGCGAGGTCGAAGCCCGGCAGCTCGCGCCGGGCGTTCTCCAGCGGGTGGACGTTCAGCTCGCGCAGGTGGTCGATCCACTCGCGGGCGTCCCCGAAGTATTCGTGGTTGCCCGTCACGAAGAACGAGCCGTGGCGGGATCGCAGCTCGCGCAGCGGTTCGGCGGCCGGGCCCAGGTGGGCGACGCTGCCGTCGACCAGGTCGCCGACTATCGTCACCAGGTCCGGCTGCGTGCTGTTGATGGTGTCGACGATCCGCCGGGTGTGGGCGCGTCCCAGGACCGGCCCGAGGTGGATGTCGCTGACGACGGCGATGCGGTAGCCGTGCGTGCGGCGGCCCAGCTTGGTCAGCGGAACGGTGACGTGTTTGAGGGTCGGCCCGTTCAGCACGCTGTAGGCCCCGGCCGCCGTGGTGCCGAGACCGGCTGTGGCGGCGGTCACGGCGAGGGTGCGCGCGAGGAAGACTCGGCGGGTGGGGACGGGCGCTGAGAGGGGGACGGTGGCCTGGCCGGTACGCCGGTCGGTAGGCGCGTCGGCCCGCGAGGCGGTAGGCGGGTCGGTCCGCGGGGCGGTACGCGTGGCAGCGCCGGGCTCGGTCGTGACGCCGCCCGTGCCGGTGCCGCCGCCCGACTCCGCTGCCGCCGCCGCGGGAACCTCCGCCGCCGCGGGCGCCTCGGCCGCCGCGGGGGCCTCCCTCGCCTCCGGTACCTCCGCCGCGGCAGGCGGCTCCGCCGACCGGGACCGGGCCTGCCGCTCCCTCCCCCACGGCGTGCGGCGCACCACGAACCGCACCAGTTCCCCGGCGAGCAGCGCCAGCGTCAGATAGAGCAGGCAGGCCAGCCACAGGAAGCCGGGCCAGGCCAGTACGCGCTCCACCGTGAAGGGGGCGTTCGCGCGGCCGGAAATCAGCGCGCCGAACAGGGTGACGGGCAGCACCACCGCCAGCACCGTGCCCAGCCGGCGCCACCAGCTCCCGGGCGCGGACACGTCACGTACCAAGCGCCGCCACAGATACAGATGGTTGCCGGCCAGCAGGCCCAGCACCACCAGTCCGACCAGTACGAACACAACCACCATCACGACCGTCCCTCCCCCTCGCTCTCCCCCGCTCCCGGACCTGCCCGGGCGGCCTCAGGCGCGCCGGGCAGCGCGCACTCCGCGCAGCCCGAGCAGACCGATCGCCGTCCCCAGCAGGAACGAGGTGATCGCCAGCAGCAGGTGGATCCAAAAATAACCCGTCGGATCACCGGCGTCGTCGAAAGCCAGTCCGCTGCTGTCCTTCCAGAGGTTCTTGACGAAAGTGATCCAGACGAACCAGGACCAGACCCCGAAAGCCAGCAGGAACCACGAGGTACGCCGGGAGAGCACCAGGCCCGCCCGCCGTCCCGCCCGGGGCTCCGGCCCCTGCCCGGGGTCCGCGGTGGGGGGTGCGGTGGAGGTGTCGCGCATGCTGTCCAGTATGACCGCCGTGCCCGGAACCCCGGCGGCCGGGACCCCGAGCCTCGAGACCGTCGGACACAGCGAAGCCGGGCGTAGGCCGGATCGGCTGTCCGGCGGGGTCCCGTGGCCGTCACACGGCGGGGGCTGAGCGGCGGGCCACCCCCCATTGGGCTAGCGGGCTGGGCGAGTTGGGCGACGGGAAGCTTCGCATGGAGGGGCGCGACATCCCCAACGCGCCGAAGGGCCTGTACGTTCACAGGGTGCCCATTTCTTCGCATTATTCAGACCACGCCGCGCGCCCTTACCGGCGCGGCGTCTTGCGCAGGCGCCGCGCGACCACGCTCGGTGGCCTTGCCTCCACCGCACTCGTCCTCTGCCTGGTGACCGCGGCGGGGACCCAGCCCTCGTACGCCGACGACAACAAACCGGCCGGCAAGCAGTCGCAGCCCAAGCCGCCCGCGCAGATGTCGACCATCGGCGGCGAGCGGCTGGGCCGCCCCGGGACCCAGGTGGACCTCGCGCCGGGCGCTCCCGAGCTGCCCACCAAGGTCTCGGCGCGCTCCTGGATCGTCACGGACGCGGAGTCGGGCAAGGTGCTGGCCTCGCACAACGCGCACTGGCGGCTGCCTCCGGCCAGCACGCTGAAGATGCTCTTCGCCGACACGGTGCTGCCGAAGCTGCCCAAGGACCGCGTCCACAAGGTGGTCCCCTCGGACCTGGAGGGGATGGGTGAGGGCAGCAGCCTCGTCGGCGTCAAGGAGGGCGAGACGTACTCGGTGCACGACCTGTGGCTCGGTGTCTTCCTGCGCTCCGGAAACGACGCCGTGCACGTGCTGGCGGCCATGAACGGCGGCAAGGAGAAGACGGTCCGGGAGATGAACGAGCGGGCCCGCACCCTGCACGCCAATGACACCAAGGTGGTCAGCCCGGACGGGTACGACCACAAGGGCCAGGTCTCCTCGGCGTACGACCTGACGCTGTTCGCGCGGTCCGGGCTGCAGAACAAGGACTTCCGCGAGTACGCGGCCACCGCCACCGCGAAGTTTCCCGGTGAGACGAAGAAGGACAAGAAGACCGGCAAGAAGAAGCGCGGGAGCTTCCAGATCCAGAACACCAACCGGCTGCTGACCGGTGACGTCGGGATCAAGCCGTACCCGGGCATCGCCGGGGTGAAGAACGGCTCGACGACCAACGCGGGCAACACCTTCACCGGCGTGGCACAGCGCGGTGACCGGGTGCTGCTGGTGACGGTCATGCATCCGGAGGGCGGCGAGGCACACGGCGTCTACAAGGAGGCGGCCAGGTTGCTGGACTGGGGCTTCGCGGCGGACGGCAAGGTGCAGCCGGTCGGTGAGCTGGCGGCGCCCGGCAATGCCGCCGCGGGCGGGGGCGCACCCGCGGGCAAGGGCGGCGAGGCCGGCGGCTCGGATGCCCACGCGGCAGCGCACACCCACAGCAAGCCCTCGGGCGGTGCCGGGACGGCGCTGGCAGTCACTGCCGGTGTTCTGGTGGCCCTGGCTCTGGTGGCGTACGGGGTGCATCGCCGGTGGCCGCTTCCGGAGCTGGCGCGTCGTCGCCGCCGTTGACGTCCTCGCCGTCGGATGAGGTGTCCGTCTGGCCCACGGCGAGGTCCTCGACGGGCTGCTGGGCATCGGGGTCCCCGCCGGGCGCGGGGGCCGTCGCCGTCCAGGCGGCGCACCAGAGCAGCAGCTTGGTCATGAAGCTGATCCACAGCAGCAGGGCGATGGGCACGCCGAAGGCACCGTAGACGTTCTTGGCCGCGACCTGCTGGAGGTAGCCGCCCAGCAGCAGCTTCAGCAGTTCGAAGCCGACCGCGCCCTGGAGGGCCGCCGCCAGGGTCGCACGGTGCGGCGGCCGTACGCGGGGCAGCAGGGTGAGCACGTACCACAGCAGGAGGAAGTCGGCGGCCACGGCGGCGGCGTAGGCGGCAGCGCGCAGCAGCACCGTCCCCGCGCTGCCCTGGGCCGCTCCCAGCTGCTCGGCGACCCACCGCGCTGCGGTCACCGCGAACGCCGAGCCACCGAAGGAGACCAGTCCGATGACGCCGAGGCCGAGCAGGATGCCGATGTCGACGGCCCGGCGGACGACGAGGTTGCCGGGGTCCTCCTCCAGGTCCCACAGGGCGCGCAGGCTCTCGCGCAGGGTGCCGACCCAGCGTCCGCCGGTGAACAGCAGCACACCGCCGGCGACGCCTCCGACGGTGCCCGCGTTGTCCACCAGCGACTGGAGTTCCAGCTGGTCGGAGATGCCGGGCACCTGCTCGGTGAGGGTGTGCTGGAGCCGGTTCGTCTGGTCGTGGGACAACAGCGCGGCGGCGACGGCCACGCCCACGAAGAGCATCGGGAACAGCGCCAGGAAGCTGGTGAAGGTGATGGCGGCGGCCAGCCGTGTCCACTTGCGCTCGTCCAGGTGCTGGTAGATCCGCCAGACGCGGGTGGTGCGGAGCCGTCCGAGCACCGCGCGGAACCAGGCCGTCAGCGGCCCGAGCAGCGGGCCGACCAGCGGCAGCTTCTTCATTCTCTCCACACCAGCCACCTGCCCAGCCCAGCGATCTTCAGCCGTTGCTGGACGTTACCGCCTGCCGACGGCCCCCGCCGACTGCCGCGGGCGCGGCGCTGGAGCGTGGCGACGGACAGCCCTCAGAGCGTGGCGACGGGCGGCCGTCAGAGCGTGGCGGCGGGCGGCCGCAGGGACGAACGGCGCTGGTGCGGCGGGCGGCAGGGCGCGGCCGGGGCCGGGATCTCCAGGGACGGCGGGCCGTCGAGCGCGGGGCCACCCTGCGGATGGCCGGGGCTCGGGCTCGGGCTCGGGTGCTGCGCGAAGGGGAACTCCCGCTCGAGCCGCCACACCTGGTCGCTGCCCTGCTCGTAGAGGGCGAAGCCGGTGGCGGTCCACGCGCACTCGAACTCGGACAGCTCCTGGTAGGCGCGGTCCAGGGCCGGCTCAGGGATTCCGTGCGCGACCGTCACATGCGGGTGGTACGGGAAGTGCAGCTCGCGGTCGAGCGGGCCCTCCGGGTCGCGGACGCGCTCCTGGAGCCGGGAGCAGGCCGTGGCGCCCTCCACGACCTGTACGAAGACCACCGGGGACAGCGGCCGGAACGTGCCCGTACCCGACAGCCGCACCGGGAAGGCGCGGCCGGACATGGCCACGCCCGCCAGGTGCGCCTCGACGGCCGGCCGCGCGGCGGCCGCCACCTCGGTGGGCGGCAGCAGGGTGATGTGGGTGGGGATGCTGTGGGCCGCAGCGTCGCCGAAGGAGGCCCGCCGCGCCTGGAGCAGTGTGCCGTACGGCTCCGGGACGGCGAGCGATACGCCGAGGGTGACGGTCGCTCCCGCGCCCATAGGTTCTCCCTTCACCGCCTGCCGGGCACAAGGCCCACCTTGTCGTACACGGTCCGCAGTGTCTCGCTCGCCACGGCCCTGGCCTTCTCGGCGCCGTCGGTCAGGATCTTGTCCAGCGTCGCCGGGTCGCCCATGAACTCCTGCGTCCGGTCACGATAAGGCGTCACCCAGTCCGTGACGATCTCAGCGAGATCCGTCTTCAGCGCACCGTAGCCCTTGCCCGCGTACTTATCTTCCAGTTCCTGGATTCCGGCGCCGGTGAGTGTCGAGTAGATCGTCAGCAGGTTGCTGATACCGGGCTTCTTGTCCCGGTCGAACCGGATGACGGTGTCGGTGTCGGTGACCGCGCTCTTGATCTTCTTGGCGGTGGTCTTCGGCTCGTCCAGCAGCTCGATGATGCCCTTGGGGGTGGAGGCGGACTTGCTCATCTTGACCGCCGGGTCCTGCAGGTCGTAGATCTTCGCCGTCTCCTTGAGGATGTACGCCTCCGGGACGGGGAAGGTGGCGCCGTAGCGCCCGTTGAACCGCTCCGCGATGGTGCGGGTCAGCTCCAGGTGCTGGCGCTGGTCCTCTCCCACCGGGACCTGGTGCGCCTGGTAGACCAGGATGTCGGCGACCATCAGCGCGGGGTAGGTGAACAGCCCGACGCTGGTGTGGTCGGTGCCCTGCTTGGCGGACTTGTCCTTGAACTGGGTCATCCGCGCGGCCTCGCCGAAGCCGGTGAGGCACTCCACGATCCAGCTCAGCTGGGTGTGCTCGGGCACATGGCTCTGCAGGAAGAGCGTGCAGCGCTCCGGGTCCAGCCCGGCGGCCAGCAGCTGCGCTGCGGCCATCCGCGAGTTGTTGCGCAGGTCGGCCGGGTCCTTCGGGATCGTCATGGCGTGCAGGTCGACGACCATGTAGTACGCGTCGTGTGTCTCCTGGAGCGCCACCCACTGGCGTACGGCGCCGAGGTAGTTGCCGAGGTGGAACGAACCGGCGGTGGGCTGGATTCCGGAGAGCACACGAGGACGATCATTGGCCATGCGGCCATTCTCTCAGGTGTCCGGACCCGCCTGCGCCCCGGTTTCGGGTGAGCTGGGGCACGGGGCCCGGCCGGTGGGAGCACATGGGCCGGGCGAGGGGCGCAGGGAAATACGCCGGGCGCCGGAGCAGACGCCCCTGGTCGACAGAGGATAGAAAGGTGCGGCCCCACCGGGCAGGCACGCCGGTATGCACAGAGGAACGGAGACGACGATGTCCACCCTCTCAAGCCCCTCCAGCGCCACGGGTGCTTCGAGCGCCCAGAGCATCGCCACAGCGGAAGCTCACAGCGCGCACAACTACCACCCGCTCCCCGTCGTCATCGCCACAGCGGACGGCGCGTGGGTGACCGATGTCGAGGGGCGCCGCTTTCTCGACATGCTGGCCGGTTACTCGGCCCTGAACTTCGGCCACCGCAATCCGCGGCTCATCGAGGCGGCCAAGGCCCAGCTCGACCGGGTCACTCTCACCTCCCGCGCCTTCCACCACGACCGCTTCGCCGACTTCGCCGCGCAGCTGGCCGACCTGTGCGGCATGGAGATGGTGCTGCCGATGAACACCGGCGCCGAGGCGGTGGAGACGGCCGTCAAGACGGCACGCAAGTGGGGCTACAAGGTCAAGGGCGTCCCCGAGGGCCGGGCCAAGATCGTCGTCGCGGACAACAACTTCCACGGCCGTACGACGACGATCATCAGCTTCTCCACGGACGAGGAGGCCCGAGCCGACTACGGACCGTACACGCCCGGCTTCGAAATCGTCCCCTACGGCGACCTCGCGGCGCTGGAGGCGGCCGTCGACGAGCACACCGTCGCCGTGCTCCTGGAACCCATCCAGGGCGAGGCCGGCGTACTGGTCCCGCCGCCCGGCTACCTCGCGGGCGTCCGCGAGCTGACCCGCGCGCACCAGGTGCTGTTCGTCGCCGACGAGATCCAGTCGGGGCTCGGCCGCACGGGCGCCACCTTCGCCTGCGAGCACGAGGGCGTCGTCCCCGACATGTACGTCCTCGGCAAGGCGCTCGGCGGCGGCGTGGTGCCGGTCTCCGCAGTCGTCTCCACCCACGAGGTGCTGGGCGTCTACCGCCCCGGCGAACACGGCTCCACCTTCGGCGGCAACCCACTGGCCTGCGCGGTCGCCCTGGAAGTCCTCGCCATGCTGCGCACCGGTGAGTACCAGGAGCGCGCCAGGGAACTGGGCGAACACCTCCACCGCGAACTGCGGCTGCTGCCCGGCTCGGCCGTCCGCGAGGTCCGGGGCCGCGGCCTGTGGGCCGGCGTCGACATCGACCCCTCCCACGGCACCGGCCGCCAGATCTCCGAACAGCTCCTGGCCAAGGGCGTCCTGGTCAAGGACACCCACGGCTCCACCATCCGCCTCGCCCCACCCCTGTCCATCTCCAAGGAAGACCTGGACTGGGGCCTGGAGCAGTTGCGGGCGGTTCTGACGAAGTAGCGGGTCGGCCCCTGCTGCGCTCGCCGACCCCGCACGCCGAGTGCGTGCTTCACGGGAGGCGGCGCAGTGGGGTGCCGATCGGGGTCGTGAGGGGGCACCGCGATCGTTCCGGAGGGCCGGCTACTCCTCACCACAGGCCCCGAGCCGCAACCCCCGGCTGTGCGCGACGCGCGCCACGTCGCGGAGAGCGCGAGCCGCCGCCGTCAAGGCCAGCCGCAAGGCGAGGGCGCCTGCGGCTGGTTGCGCCAGGACGGCCTCGCACTCCCTCAGCACCCGTGCGGCCTCGCCGATCTGCCGGTCCTCGGCCGCGTCGGCCAACGCGGAGATCATCCCGTCGTCGGCGCCGGGTGCCAGATAGCAGGGCTTGCCCGTGTCGGACGTCCACGGCAACAGCCGGAGGTCTTCCTGGAAGAGGGGTTCCTTCTCGGGGCTCATCAGCGCTCCTTGGCCAGATGCGGTGTACTAGTTCACTGTCCAGCCGTCCTAGGTCACTCGCAAGCCAATCCGCCAGTTGTCACCCATCAGGGGTGTACTGGTTCGCCGTTGGGTGCTTCCAGTGAACTAGCACACCGGTTAGCGTGCGTCGTATGGCAGAGCAGCGCTTCATGGACATCGCGGCGGAGTTGCGGGACCGAATCCTGAGCGGAGAGCTGGAGCCCGGGGACAAGGTGCCGACCGTCAAGGAGTTGGCGGCGTCCTACCGCTGCGCAGGGGCGACCGCGCAACGCGCACTGGGACAGTTGGTGGTCGAAGGCGTCGTACGGACGTCGCCTCGCGGCACATTCGTCGCAGACGAGGCACCGGTCAGCCTGACGCCCACCGAACGCGCGGGGCTGGCACGCAGGACCGGGAGCGTGCTGACGGGCCATGAGTCGGTCGTCGTCACAGCGGCGGAACTGATTGTGCCCCCGCTGTATGTGGGAGAGATCTTCGACCTCGACCACGGTGATCAGGTCGTCCGGCGGGAGTACGTCGTCGGGCGCGGCAAGGCCCGGCTGATGCTGGCCGTCGACTGGTTTCCCGCCCACTTCGCGGCGCTGGTACCGGACTTGCTCAGCACAGCGCCCGGCAAAGTGCACGGGCTGCTGCCGAAAGTCCTTCAAGCCACCGGGCGGAACCCCACCTACGCGCGCGACGACATGCACGCCCGTGAGACCGACCGACGCGAAGCCGGACACCTCGGCATCCCGCCAGGCGCGCCGACTCTCGCAGGCGCGCACCGCTGGAGCGACGAGGACGGCATGATCCTCTACGGCGAATGGTGCCTGCCGCCCCGGCTCACCCTCTCCTACGAGACCGATCCAGGTGGGGCAGCCACCGATACCTGAGGGCGGCGCGCCAGCGCCCCGCAGAGGGTGCGCAGCGCTGCGGCCTCGGTGACGCCGGGGTGGAGGCGAACGCGAGAAGCTCCTGGCAGGTGGCGGTGGGGCTTGGTCGTGACGCCTGCTGCCAGGGGCTTCATCGCGTCGTCGAGTCGCCCAACGGGGCGGATCCGCCGTCGGGTTGGACTCAGTTGCGCGTTGGCCTCAGCCCTGCGGGCCGTTGCCGATCACCACTTCTTGCAGGCGGTTCCGAGGATCTGCTGGTTGTCGACACGCTTGATCGAGCCGCAGCTTCGGATTCCAGCACCGCCCGCGTATGTGGCGTTGATGCTGAATTTGTGGCTGCAACTGTTCCCGGTGCTGCTGCCGCCGCAAATCATTGTGTGCGTCTTGGTCGGCGAGGTCGTGGCGTAGTAAGTGAACTGGTACTGGGCCGGGCCCTGGGGTTCGGGGACCCCGTGGATCGTGACCGAGCTGACGTGGTAGCCGCTGCCGAAAATCACCATTTCCACGTTGCCGCCGGTGACCGCCTCATCGGCGGATGCCGGCGCGGACGCCATGGCCGTCATCGCCAGTGCTCCGACCACGACCCCAATCAGTTTCCTGACCTTCAATTTCTCTTCCTCCCGTTTGAAACGCGAGACGCCGCTGTTCGCCGCGCGTCGAAGTTGAACAGTACATGGGCAACTTGGATTTGTGGTCGGCATCGAGGGAATTTGAGGGGGCTTTTGCGACTTCCTGTCGGGGTGGCTGGCCGGGTGCCTGGCGGGGCGGTGGTCGACACCCGTGAATTCCTTGAGAATCTGCATCGAATACCCCGCAAGTGAGGTATCAGCCACCGCATCGCGGCAAATTCATGGAACTCTCCCCCTAGTTGGCCATCTGTGCAAAGGGACGGCGTATGCCCGGCTCGCGGCCGGTTTCCGGATCGGCGCCGTCAGGCCCCGTCACGAGTGACGGCTGCGCGCCAGCGTTCCGCACAGGGCGTCCAGGGCGGCTGTGTAGGCGTGTTCGGGTGGGGTTCCGTAACCGACGACCAGGGAGGGGGGTGGCGGGTCGCCGGGTGCGGCGGGGTGACGGAAGGCCGTGAGGGCGTCGAGCGCCGTGCCGGCGCGGTCGAGGGCGCGGAGGGCCGCGAGCTCGGTGACGCCGGGTGGGAGGCGGAGGACGGCGTGCAGACCGGCGGCGATGCCGGTTGCGCGGGCTTCGGGGACGTGCGCCGCCAGATGCTCGACCAGCCGGTCACGGCGGCGCCGGTACCGCTGCCGCATGGTCCGTACGTGGCGGTCGTAGGCACCGCACTCCAGGAAGTCCGCGAGGGTGAGCTGGTCGAGGGCGCCGGTGGTCCATTCGGCGGGCGTCTTGGCCGCCAGGACCGGCTCCACCAGGTGTTCGGGCAGCACCATCCAGGCCACCCGGAGTGCGGGGGCCAGCGCCTTGCTGGCGGTGCCGAGGTAGACGACGCGCTCGGGGTCGAGCCCTTGGAGCGCGCCCACGGGCTGACGGTCGTAGCGGAACTCGCCGTCGTAGTCGTCCTCCACGACCAGGCCGCCGGTGCGTCCCGCCCAGTCGACGACGGCCGCCCTGCGGTCGGGGTGCAGCGGGACGCCGAGGGGGTACTGGTGTGCTGGGGTGAGCAGCACCGCGCGTACGCCGCCGAAGTGCGGGTCGGTGTCCAGGAGGTGCGTACGGGCGCCGTGTGCGTCCACCGGAAGGGGGCGGGTGCGGTCCGGTGTCGTCTCCAGCAGCTCGCGGTGGAAGGGCAGGCCGTACTCCTCCACGGCGACGTCCCCGGCGACCACCCTCGCCAGCAGCGCGACGCCCTGAGCGAAGCCCGCGCAGACGACGATGCGCTCCGGGTCGGCGCGCACGCCGCGCACCCGGGCCAGATAGGCGGCCAGTGCCCGCCGCAGCTCGACGGCCCCGCGCAGGTCACCGTGCGAGAAGGCGTGAGCGGGTGCTGCGGTGAGCGCGCGACGGGCCGAGGTCAGCCACGCCGAGCGGGGGAAGGCGGAGACATCGGGCGCACCGGTGCGCAGATCGTGGGCGGGGCGGTGCTGCTGGCGCAGGTGGCGGCTGAGCGAGAGCCGGGAGGGCTGCTCGGTGCCGCCCCGGGGGCGCGGGCGGCGCGGGGGTGCCGGTTCGGCGCGGTCCGCGACCCGGGTGCCGGAGCCCTGCCGCGCCGTCAGCCAGCCCTCCGCGACGAGTTCGGCGTACGCGCCCGCCACGGTGTTGCGGGCCAGACCCAGGTCGGCGGCGAGGGTACGGGACGAGGGCAGGCGGGTCCCCGGGGCGAGGCGCCCGGTGCGGACGGCCTCGCGCAGTGCGGCCAGCAGCGCCGCGCGGGGCCGGGGGCCTGCGGACGGTGGCAGGTCGAGGTGGAGGTCGCTGCCGCTCCGGCGCGCCTGGCGGTGCCGCTGCCGCCCGGACGGGGCCGAACCGTGCTGTCCGGACGAGGTCGAATTGGCCCACGAATCTGCCATGAAAGTGGACCATACCGATGGCCCACTCCGGCATAGGCTCAGAGGCATGACGACGACACCGCGTATGGACCTCTGGAAGGTCGCCCCCAGCATGATGAAGGGGATGCGAGGCTTCCAGCAGGCCGCTTCCGCCGAAGAATTCGACTCCGTGATCGCTGAACTGGTCAAGATCCGGGCCTCGCAGATCAACCGCTGCGCCTACTGCCTGGACATGCACCTCACCGACGCCCGCAAGAAGGGCGAGACGCAGCAGCGGCTGGATCTGCTGGCGGCCTGGGAGGAGGTCGGCGACCTGTTCACCGAGCGGGAGCGGGCCGCGCTGGCGCTGACCGAGGCCGTCACCGAACTGACGGACGGCTACGTGCCCGACGAAGTCTACGAGCGGGCCGCCAAGCACTTCGACGAGCGCGAGCTGGCCGCGCTGATCGGGCAGATAGTGGCGATCAACGCCTGGAACCGCTTCAGCGTCACGGTGCGGGGGGTGCCGCAGAGCATGCTCGACGGCGCGCGCGGCTCCGCGGGATGACCGGCACCGCTGCCGCCGCCCGGCTCCGGGAGCTGCACCACAACAGGAAGCCGGGCGAGGCGCTGGTGCTGCCGGGCGCCTGGGACCCGGCCGCCGCGCGCGCCTTCGCCCAGGCGGGGTTCACCGCGCTGGCCACACCCAGCGCGGGCGTGGCCGCTTCACTCGGATACGCCGACGGCGAGTGCCCCGCCGACGAGATGTTCGCCGCCGTCGCCCGGATCGTCAGGGCGGTCGGAATCCCGGTGAGCGCCGACATCGAACGCGGATACGGGCTCCCGCCGTCCGAGATCGCCGAGCGGCTGCGGGACGCCGGGGCCGTCGGATGCAACCTGGAGGACTCGGTGGACGGCGAGCTGGTGGCGGCCGGGGAACAGGCCGAGTTCCTGGCGGCCGTGCGCGAGGCGCTGGGGGACGGCCCGGACGGTCCGTTCCTCAACGCCCGCGTCGATGTCCATCTGCGGGGCAGCGAGAAGCCGCTGGAGGAGGCGCTGGCGCGGGGCCGCGCGTATGTCGCCGCGGGAGCTGACGGCGTGTATCCGATCGGCGCACCCCTCAACGACCTCGCCGTGCTGGCCCGCGAGCTGCCGGTGCCGGTCAACGGGCTGGCCCGGTTCGCCGACGGCGGGCCCTCCGTCGCCGAGCTGGCGGCGGCCGGCTGCGCGCGGGTCACCTTCGGGGGCGGGCTCGCGGAGCACGCGTACAAGGGCGTACGGGAGATGGCGGCCGAGCTGCACCGGTGAGGGGGCCGCTGTCTGCTGTTCGCGGGCTGCGGGGGTGCCGGCCCTACGGTCGCGGCGCCGGTGCCACCGTCAGCAGGGCCGACAGCGCCAGCACCCCGCCCAGTGCGGCCAGTTCCCAGGCGGTGGGCCGCAGCACATGCGCGTAGGTCGTGCGGGCGCGGTCGCGCATCAGGACCCGCCGGGCCGCGACGGCGCACGCCGCGACCGCTGCCACCACCGCCAGCTTCACCAGCAGCGTGCGGCCCCACGCGGAAGAAGTGAGCGCGCCGGGTGACGGCAGCTTCCGCAGGGTGCTGAGGGTGCCCGTCAGGCACAGGGCGGCGAACAGCCAGAAGGCGCGGCGGGCGTAGGCCGCAAGCAGGGCGCGGGCCGCGCCCGGTTCGCCGTGCCAGGCACGCATGGTGCGCAGCACCTGGATGAGCCCCCCGGCCCACAGCACCGTGCAGGTGAGGTGGACGAGAGTGAGGGAGACGCCGACGGCCGGGGTCCCGGACTCCGGGTGGGCCCGTACGGCTTCGGCGGCGAGGACCGCGGACAGCGGCGCTGCCGCCCACACCGGCCGGCCGAGGAAGACGCTCAGGGCCGCCAGCAGGAAGCCGTTGGCCTCGCTGAAGGCCAGCAGTCCGTCACGGGTGGCGTAGATCTCGCTCAGTTCGGGGAGCCCCGCGGCCAGTCGGCCGTCCCCGGCGGCGGCCATGGAGGCGAGGCCCAGCGCGGCGAGCATCCCGGCGAGGGCCGCGCCCGCGGCCCATTCCGGGGGCTGCCGGGGGCCGTCGGCCGCGGTGCCGGGGAGTTGGGTGCCGGGCAGCTGGGTGCCGGGGAGGGTGCGGGCGACATCGCGGGCCAGCCGCCGCCCGGCCAGCTCGCCCAGTTGCACGCACAGCGCCGCCAGCAGCACGGACCGCAGCAGGGTGGTCGTACCGCCGCCGGGTATCCGTGGGTCGTCGGTGCTGTCCGTTGCCAGATCGGTGCCGGTGAGCGCGACGGCGACGAGGATCGCGGCGCAGCCGGTGACCAGCAGCAGCGGCAGCAGGGGTCTTCGCCGCCCGCCCCGCGACGCCCGGTGCCGCCCGCGGCCCACAGGGGCCGGGGCGGACGAAGGGCGCTGACTCACACCGGTCATTCTGCCCCAGTACGCCCCCGCCCCCGTGACGGTGGGCGTCACGGGGGCGGGGGCGTATCGGTGGGGCTGCCTCAAGGAGAGAAGCTGGGCCTCGTAGCGGGGCTGGGCCTCGGAGAGAAGCTGAGCCTCGCAGAGAGGCGGAGCCTTACTTCTTGGGAATCCACTTCTCCCACTTGGACTTGTTCTCCTTGATCCACTTGGCGGCGGCGTCCTCCGGGTCCATCTTCTCCCCGGCGATCATTCCGGCGACCTCGTTCTGGTCCTCGGTGCTCCAGTGGAAGTTCTTGATGAACTGCGCGGCCTTGCTGTTGCTCTTCGCGAAGTCCGCGTTCAAGAACTTCTCGAGCTGGTTGGTCTCGTAACCGCACTTCGCCTTGGACGCGGGCACCTCACAGCCGGGGGTGTGCTTGGGCAGCTTCACCTCGACCATGTCGATCTTCTCGTTCATCCACTGCGGCTCCCACCAGTAGGTGAGGAACGGCTTCTTGGCGTCGTACAGCCGCTTCAGCTCCTTGAGCTGGGCCGCCTCGGCGCCGGACGGGATGTGCTTGAACTTCATGTCGAAGTTCTTGATGAGCTCCTTGTCGTGCTGCGAGTACGACGGCGCTGCGCCGATGAAGTGGCCCAGCTTGCCGCTCTCGGAGGTCCTGAAGTCCTTGTAGTACTTGTTGAGCTTCTTGAAGTCCTTGACGGCGTCCGGGTGCTTGTCGGCCCAGTACTTCGGCACGAACCAGCCGATGTGGCCGACCACGCCGAGGTCGCCGCCGGAAACGACGGTCTTCTTCTTCTCGACGTACAGCTTCTCCTTCTTCGGAACGCCGTGCCAGTCCTCGAGAATGGCGTCGGCCTTGCCGCTGTTGAGCGCGTCGAAGGCGACGGGCTCGTCCATCTGCTTGGCCTCGACCTTCACGTCGAGTTCGTCCTCGAGGAGCTTCTTGACAACAGCCGCGTTGGCGGTCGCGCCGACCCAGGACGGCTCGGCCAGGACGACCTTGTCGTCGCCGCCGCCGCTCGCCTTGGTATCGGCGGCGCAGCCGGTGAGGGCGAGGACGCCCAGGATGCCGGCGCCGGCGACGCCGATGGTGCCTATGCGCTTCATTCTCATGCGAATTTCTCTTTCTCAAGGGGGACGGACGGGGAAGATCCGTCGGGGGCGGGGTTCTTTCTGGGGGAAAGCCTCAGTCGCGGACGCGCTTTCCGACCGGCTGGGAGAGGCGGTCGAGCATGATGCCGAGGCAGACGATGGCGATACCGGCAGGGAAGCCCTGCGAGAGGTCACCCTTCGAGAGGCCCTGCACCACCATGTAGCCGAGCGCGCCGCCGCCGATGAGTCCTGCGATGACGACCATGGACAGCACCAGGACGACGCCCTGGTTGAGCGCGACCAGCATGGACTTGCGCGCCAGCGGGAGCTGGACACCGAACAGCTGCTGCTTGCCGGTGGCACCGAGGGAGGTGGATGCCTCCATCGCCGCCGGGTCGACGGTGCGCAGCCCCTGCGCGGTGATGCGGATGACCGCCGGAGCCGCGTAGATGACCGCGGCGAGGATGCCGCCGGTGCGGTTCTGGCCGACCAGCGCGATCACGGGGATCAGGTAGACGAACTGCGGCATCGTCTGCATGGTGTCCAGCACCGGCCGCATGATGCGGTCCACCCGCTGCACCCGGGCGCAGAGGATGCCGACCAGCACGCCGACGATGATCGTCAGGAAGAGGCCCGCGAGCACCTGCGAGAGGGTGTCCATGGCGACGTCCCACAGCCGCATCCAGCCGATCAGCGCCAGGCAGATCACACCGGTCAGCGCGGCGCGCCAGGTGCCGACAATCCATCCGATGACGGCGACGAGCAGCGCCAGCCCCCACCAGGGGGTGGCCAGCAGGCCGTCTCGCAGCGGGTTGAGGACGTACTCGGTGAAGCCCTGGGCCCAGGTGATGGTGCCGCCGAGGACGGGGATGCCGGAGCCGAGGTGGTCGGTGAACCAGTCGACGGCGGTGTCCACGGAGTTGGAGAAGTCGACGACCCAGCCCTCGGGCCACTCGTTCCCGGCGATGGCGGTGCCGACGGCCGCGAAGACGCCGATCAGCACGACGATGCCGCCCCAGACGGCCAGCCGCAGCCGCTCCACGGTGCGCGAGATGCCCGAGGTGGCGACGTCGTCGAGCCGCTCACCGGCAGCGGCCGTCGTACGGTCCAGCAGCACGGCCAGCAGGACCACGGCGATGCCCGCGACCAGCGCATCGCCGATCTTCAGGGCACCGAGCGCCTCGTAGACCTCGGAGCCCAGGCCGCCGGCGCCGATGAGGGAGGCCAGCACGACCATGGACAGACACATCATGATCGTCTGGTTGAGGCCCAGCATCATCTGCTTGCGGGCCAGCGGCAGCCGTGCCGTCAGCAGCCGCTGCCGGGCGTCGGCGCCCAGCGAGGTGGCGGCCTCCAGCGCGGTCGGGTCGGCCTGGCGCAGGCCGAGCGAGGTGAGGCGGGCCATCGGCGGGGCCGCGTAGATCACCGTCGCGATGAGCGCGGAGGGTACGCCGATGTCGAACATCAGGATGAGCGGCAGCAGGTAGGCGAACGCCGGCATCACCTGCATGGTGTCGAAGACGGGCCGCAGGATCTTCTCGCAGCGGTCCGAGAGCCCGGAGGCCAGACCCAGCAGGCCGCCCAGGAGCGCGGAGAAGACGACGGCGACGATCATCAGCGCCAGCGTCTCCATCGTCGGCTCCCACACGTCCAGCACACCGCACACCACGAAGACCGCGAGTGCCGTGCCGCCGGTACGCAGCGCGCGCCGGGACAGGTCGGCCCCGCCGGCGGCCCAGGCGATCAGGGTGCCGACGACGATGACGCCGACGTAGCTCATCGACTCCAGCAGGCTGAGCAGCGTGTCGTAGCAGACCTGCGCGGTGTTGCTGAGGTGCAGCAGGAAGTACAGGAAGATCCAGTGCGTGTCGCGGTTGTCGACCAGCCAGTTGTCCAGGTCGTTCAGCGGCGACTTCACATCGGCGGTCAGCGAGTGCGGCCAGGTGCCGTCACCGGAGACCAGCCCGCTGACGATCACCACGAGTGCGGCGACGACCAGCGCGAGGGCCTTGGGGTTCGCCGCGAAGCGGGCGAGCGCCGAGGGTGCTTCAGGTGTGGTCCGGGGCCCGGACGAGCCGCTGCTCGGCGGCGAGGACTGTGTGGTCTCGTCCTTGGTGAGGGTCGGGGAACTCATATCAGCCCCCCGCCGGTATGAGCCGCCTGCGCGGCGCCGTGGCGTGTGGTGCTCCTACAGCTTGCCGTGCTCATACGGCGGCCACCTCCCGTTCCATGCCGTCCTCGCCGGCGGAGTCCTTGTCGAGACCGGCCACGACGGTCAGCAGGCTCGCGTGGTCGACGACGCCGCGCACGTGGCCGTCCTCGACGACACGGCAGTGCTCGCCGGTGCGCGCGACGGTCGCGATCGCGTCCGAGACGAGCGTCTCCGGGGTGATCTCGGTGCCCGTCGCGGCCTCGGCGGCGTCCGCCGGGCGCATGGCGCGGCGCACCGAGATGACCTGCTCGCGCGGGACGTCGCGGACGAAGTCGCGTACGTAGTCGTCGGCCGGGTTGGCGACGATCTCCTCGGGGGTGCCCAGCTGGACGATCTCGCCGTCCCGCATCAGCGCGATGCGGTCGCCGAGGCGCAGCGCCTCGGACAGGTCGTGGGTGATGAAGATCATCGTGCGGCCCTCCTCGCGGTGCAGCCGGATGACCTCCTCCTGCATGTCGCGGCGGATCAGCGGGTCCAGCGCGCTGAACGGCTCGTCGAAGAGCAGGACCTGCGGGTCGACGGCGAGCGCGCGGGCGAGGCCGACGCGCTGCTGCTGGCCGCCGGACAGCTGCCCGGGACGGCGCTCGCCCAGGCCCTCCAGGCCGACCTTGGCCACCATCTCGGCGGCGCGCTCGCGGCGTACGGCCTTGGCCATGCCCTGGATCTCCAGGCCGTAGGCCACGTTGTCCAGCACGCTGCGGTGCGGCAGCAGGCCAAAGTTCTGGAACACCATGGAGGCGCGGTGCCGGCGCAGCTCGCGCAGGGCGTCCTTGCCCATGGAGATGACGTCCTCGCCGTTGAACTCCAGCGTGCCCGCTGTGGGTTCGATCAGCCGGGTCAGGCAGCGCACCAGGGTGGACTTGCCGGAGCCCGACAGGCCCATGACGACGAAGACCTCACCCTTGTGCACGTCGAAGGAGACGTCGCGGACAGCGGCGGTGCAGCCCGTCTTCTCGCGCAGCTCGGTCTGCGAGAGCGCGGCGTGCTCCGGGTCGCCCGGTACCCGGTCCGCCTTGGGCCCGAAGACCTTCCACAGGTTGCGGACCGAGAAGACGGGACCGGTCCGGGTGTCGTTGTCGTTCGCCTTCACGTTCGTCTGCGCGTCCTCGTTCTCGGCGGTGGCGGTGGTTTCAGCGGCCTCGGACATCACGCAACACCTCCCGGTGCCGTAGTAGCTCGGTTGTCGGACACAGTGGGTCGGATGAGATCGACCGCCTTCTCACCGAGCATCAGCACGCCGATCATCGGGTTGACGGCGGGCATGGTCGGGAAGACGGAGGCGTCCGCGATGCGGATGCCCGACAGGCCGCGCACGCGCAGCCGCGGGTCGACGACGGCGAGCGCGTCGTCCTCGGCGCCCATCCGGCAGGTGCCCGCCGGGTGGTAGACGGTGTGCGCGGCCTTGCGCACCAGCTCGCTGATCTCCTCGTCGTCCGTCACCTCGGGACCGGGGAAGACCTCCCGCTTGAGCCACTTGGCGAACGGTTCGGCCTGGGCGACCTTGCGGGCGAGCTTGATGCCGTCCACCAGGGTCTGGCCGTCGTAGTCGAAGCCGTTCTCGTCGGTCTCGAAGTACTTGAAGTCCAGCGCCGGCTTGACCTCGGGGTCGGCTGAGGTCAGGTAGACCCGACCGCGGCTGCGGGACTTGGGGATGTTGGGCGTCATCGACACGCCGTGCTCGGGGCGTTCGTACCCCAGTCGCTCGGGGTTGTCGGTGAAGGGGATCTGGTAGAAGTGGAACATCAGGTCGGGGCCCTTGTGGTCCGGGTCCCGCTTGACGAACAGGCCCGCGTCGGAGTCCATCGCGGAGTTGTCGGGGATCGGCCCGTTGGTCTCCCACACGATCACCGACTCGGGGTGGTCGATGAGGTTCTCGCCGACGCCCGGCAGGTCGTGGACGACGGGGATGCCCAGCGCCTCCAGGTCCTCCTTCGGGCCGATGCCGGAGTGCATCAGCAGCCGCGGCGTGTCGACGGCGCCGGCGCACACCAGCACCTCACGGCCCGCGGTCAGCAGCTGCTCGGTGCCGTCCTTGCCGCGTACGTGCACACCGGTGACGGTCTTGCCGTCCTCGCCGCCCAGCTCCAGCTTGAAGGCCCAGGTCTCCAGCAGGATGTGCAGGTTGGGGCGGTCGCCGGCCTCCATGTGCGGGTGCAGGTAGGCGACCGAGGCGGAGGAGCGCTTGTTGTTCTCCGGGTGGTAGGACAGGTCGAAGAAGCCGACGCCCTCCTCGAAGGGCTGGTCGTTGAAGCCGACCACCTCGGGGACGTCGAGGGCTTCCTTGGCCGCGTCGATCCAGTCCTGCGCGATCGCGTTCTGGTCCTTCTTGGCGACGCGGACGACGTTGTTGCGCAGCTTGCCGTAGTAGGGCTCCATGGCCTCGGCGCCCCAGCCGGTGGCCCCGGCCGCCTCCCACTCGTCCCAGTCCGAGGGCAGCGGCTTGAAGGAGATGAGGGTGTTGTGCGACGAGCAGCCGCCGAGCACCTTGGCGCGGCTGTGCAGGATGTGCGAGTTCCCGCGGGGCTGTTCGGTGGTCGTGTACTCGTAGTCGAGCTCACCGCCCAGCAGGCCCAGCCACTTACGGAGGGTGAGCACCTCGGGCCGGTCGACGTCCGAGGGGCCGCCTTCGATCAGGGCGACGGTGACGTCCGGGTCCTCGGCGAGCCGGGAGGCGATCACCGAGCCGGCCGTCCCACCTCCGACGATCACGTAGTCATAGCTGGGCATAGGGGTACTGCTCCTTGGGAACTTTCCGGGGAGGGGCTGGCGGTTGGTACGGGTGCGCCCCGACGGCTCGGGGACGAACCGCCGTGGCGCTCTGTTCGGGTGTCTGCGGGTGGGTGTGGCCGGTTGCCGGTCTCCTTCGCTCCGTCGGCTCAGCCGCCGAACCAGCGGACCGGTGCCGGGCGCAGGTTCTCGTACACGTGCTTGGTCTCGCGGTATTCGGCCAGACCGTGGGGGCCCAGCTCCCGGCCCACGCCGGACTTGCCGAAGCCTCCCCACTCGGCCTGCGGCAGGTACGGGTGGAAGTCGTTGATCCACACCGTGCCGTGGCGCAGCCGCGCGGCAACCCTGCGCGCGCGTGCGGTGTCGCCGGAGAAGACGGCGCCCGCGAGGCCGTACTCGGTGTCGTTGGCCAGGGTTACAGCTTCGTCCTCGGTGCTGAAGCTCTCTACCGTCAAGATTGGGCCAAAGGTCTCCTCGCGGATGACCCGCATCCCGCGGTGACAGTCGTCCAGCACGGTCGGCGCGTAGAAGTAGCCGCCCTCGGGCCGTACCTCGGAGGGCTCTGGGCGCTCGCCGCCGCACCGCAGCCGGGCGCCTTCCTCCAGCGCCGAGGCGACATAGCCTTCCGTCTTCTCCAGCTGCTGCTGGGAGACGAGCGGACCGCACTCGACGCCTTCCTCGGTGCCGCGCCCGAGCTTGATGCGCTGGGCGCGGGAGACCAGCTCGGCCACGAAGCGGTCCTTGACGGACTCCTCGATGATCAGCCGGGCACCGGCCGAGCACACCTGGCCGCTGTGGATGAACGCGGCGTTCAGGGCCTGGTCGACGGCGGTGTCGAAGCCCTCCTCGGTGGCGCAGGCGTCGGCGAAGACGACATTGGGGTTCTTGCCGCCGAGCTCCAGGGCGACCTTCTTGACGGTGGGCGCCGCGGCCTGTGCGACCTTGGTGCCGCTGACCAGCCCGCCGGTGAAGGAGACCAGGTCGACGTCGGGGTGCTCGGAAAGCCGGGCACCGACCGGGGCGCCGGCGCCGGTGACGAGGTTGGCGACGCCCGCCGGGAGACCGGCCTCCACCAGCAGCTTCACCAGGTGGACGGTGGACAGCGGGGTGACCTCGCTCGGCTTGATCACGAAGGTGTTGCCGGCGGCGAGCGCCGGGGCGACCTTCCAGCTGGCCTGGAGAAGGGGGTAGTTCCAGGGCGTGATCATGGCGCAGACACCGACGGGCTCGTGCACGACCACGCTGTGCACATCGGCGCTGCCCGCGTCCACGACCCGGCCGCCGGACTCGTTCATCACCAGGTCGGCGAAGTAGCGGAACGCATTGGTGACGTCGTCCACGTCCACCCGGCCCTCTTCGAGGGTCTTGCCGGTGTCCCGGGACTCGGTCAGTGCGATCTCCTCGCGGTCGCGCTGGAGGAGATCGGCTACCCGGCGCAGCAGCGCGGCCCGCTCGGCGGTGGGGGTCTGCCGCCAGGGGCCCTCGTCGAACGCGCGACGCGCTGCGGCGACAGCCGCGTCGGTGTCCGCTGCGTCGCCCTCGGCGACAACGGCGAGCGTGGTGGCGTCCGCGGGGTCCAGCACGTCCCGCGTACCGCCGGCTGCGGCCGTACGCCACTCGCCGTCAATGTGAATGCTCTCCAGAACGGACACCTTCGGTACTGCCTTCCGTTACTTACTGCTTTCTCCGGGGTGGCCCCCGTGCCCCCGTTGGGGGCTTTTGCCACAGCCCTGGGCAGATGGCAGTCGTGAACCCTGCCCCGTTCCCCCGGTCTCATGTCCAAAAACCGATGACAAGTGGGCTTCATCACTGGCCGAAGTGCGCCACCCCCCGACGGAACGTACGGTGAGTACGTCTTTGTCCATATTTGGGAGATCGGTGTGCCGCCACACGGCCACCCGCCTTCCCTCTCGGCGGATCGGAGCCATCGATGCGAAAGCAGCACCGCACCTCACTGCTCGTAGCCGTATGCGCTGCGGCGACGGCCTCCGGCGGACTCCTGGCCCCGGCTCATGCCACCCCCACGGCAACCCAGCGTGACGGTCCTGATATCGCAGAGTTGTCAGGAGAGGAAATAGCGGAGAAAGCGTCCGATGAACTGAATTCCGCACACTCCCTCCGGCTCAGAATGAAGGCGCCCGACCTGAGGATTCATCTCACGCTGGACGAAAAGGCGAACTGTTCCGGAAAAATCTCGGTACCGGGCAGAGGGTCCGTTCGGCTCATCAAACACGGTGACACCGTCTGGCTCAAGCCCGATGCCGCCTTCTGGAAAGCCCAGCTCGGCCCCCGGCAGGGCGCGGAGGCCGCCCAGAAGTTCAAGGGCCGCTACATCAAGGGCAGCGCCAAGGACGACGACCTCGGCGGCAAGGGCCTGACCACCGCCTGCGACCTGGACGCCTTCCGCGCCGCGTCCGGAGTACGCGACACCCCGGGACCGCACTGGAAGCGAGGGCACGAGAGCAGCGTGCAGGGCCACCGCTCCGTCCTCGTCACCCGCGCCCAGAAGAAGGCCCGCGTCACCATGCACGTCTCGGCCGAGGGCAAGCCCTACCCGCTGCGCCTGGAGCGCAGGGCGGGCAGCAACCACGACCGGATCGATCTCGGCCACTTCGACCGCCCCGTCTCCCGCGCCACCCCGCCCAAGGACCGCACGGTCACCGTCGAGCAGCTCCGGCGCCACTTGGGCGGCGGACAGGGCGGGGACTCGGGCCAGGGCGAGCCGCCGTCGGAATCGGTGTAGGGGGCGCCGCCAAGCTGGGGCCTTCGGCCGGGGCCTCAGGTGGGGGCCTCGGGTCCTGCCTCAGATGGGGACCTCAGGCGGCGCCTCAGGTGGGGGCCTCGGGCGGAGGGTCACAGAGGTCGAGGCCCTGAGTGACCTCCCGCACACAGCGGCGCAGCCAACAGTGCGCGGCGTCCTTCTCGTAGCGGGGGTGCCACGCCTGGGCGATGGGGAGGGCCGGCAGCCCCAGCGGAATCCGGAAGGTGACCAGGTCCAGCCGCTCCACCAGTCCGGCGCCCAGCCGCAGCCCGGTACGGCCCACCAGATCGGTCTGCGCCACCACCAGCAGCGTGGCGGCCAGCGTCGGCACGGAGGCGACCACCCGGCGCCGCAGCCCGCGCTCCGCCAGCAGCTCGTCGATCGGGCCGTGCATCCTGCCCCGACGCGACGCCGTCACATGGTCCGCCGCAGCGAACCGCTCCGGAGTGATCTCCCCCTCCAGCAGTGGATGCCCCCGGCGGACGACGCCGACGTTGGTGTCGGTGAAGACATGCTCGACCCGCGTCTCCGGTGCCGGCGCGTTCACCACGCCCAGCTCCAGATCGGCGACGCCCTCCCGCAGCGCGGTCGGCTCCCCCGGCCCCTCAGGGAGCAGCCGCAGTGAGACGCCCGGCGCCTGCGCCCGCACCCGTTCCAGCAGCCGCATCCCGATACCGGTCAGCAGCGCGTCGTCGGCGATCAGCGTGAAGGTGCGCTCCAGCGTCGCCGGGTCGAACGCGGCGCCCGTACCCGCTCCCGGGGTGAAGACGGCAGTGGCGCGCTCCACGATCTCCCGTACCTCCCCCGCGAGCTCCAGCGCCCGTGGTGTGGGCACCATGTGCCTCCCCGCGCGGACCAGCACCGGATCGTCCAGCGCCCGCCGAATACGGGCCAGGGTCCGGCTCATCGCGGGCGTGGACAGGTGCAGGCGCTGCGCGGCGTCGGTGACGCTGCCCTCGGTGAGCAGCGCGTCAAGGGCGATCAGCAGATTCAGGTCCAACGAGGACGTCGATTGCATGCAGAGCAACTTTCCCTTGCGAAGATTGCAATTGAATTAACCCAGCTGGCCCGCCTACCGTACAAGCACCCGCCGGGCTCCTCACCCGACCGGAAAGAGCCCGGCCACCCGACGGGCAGCGCACGCGCCCCACCGCCGCGCCCCCGCCGCACCCCGCCCCGCCGCACCTGCTCTGCGGCTCACTCGTCTTTCGCTCGCCCGCCCTTCGCTCGCCCGACTTTCGTTCACCTGTCTTTCACTTACCTGTCTTTCGTTCACCTGTCTTTCGTTCATTGCTCGGGGGATACACCCATGCCTGATACCGCGTCCGACACAGCGCTCCAGCCCGGGACAGCGACGCCGCGCAGCTCCCACGGCCCACGGCACGCGACCGTGCTCGGGCTGATGTCGGCGTGCGTCATGCTCGCCGTGGCCCTGGTGGCCGCCGTGAACCTGGCGCTGCCCAAGCTCAGTTCCGGAGACCTGCACCCCACCTCGGCACAACTGCTGTGGATCGTCGACTCCTACGTCCTCGTCTTCGCCGGACTCCTCATCCCCGCCGGGGCGCTGGGCGACCGGCGCGGCCCCAAGGGCGCCCTGCTCGCCGGTCTCGCCGTCTTCGCCGCCGGCTGCCTGCTGGCGGCGCTCGCACCGAACGTCGCCGTACTCATCGCCGGCCGGGCCCTGGCCGGCGCGGGCGCCGCGCTGGTGATGCCCGCGTCCCTCTCCCTCGCGGTCCGCACCGCACCGCCCGAGCGCCGGGCACACGCCGTGGCCGTCTGGACGGGCGCGACCGGTGCCGCCGGCCTGCTGGGCAATCTCGGCGGCGGCCTCGTCCTGCAGTACCTGCCCTGGCAGGGGCTGTTCTGGGTCACGGCCCCGGCCGCGCTGCTCCTCCTCGCACTCACCGCGCGCCTGACCCCCCGTACGGCCGGAGCCCCGGCGGGCCCCGCCGACCCACTGGGCACCGCGCTGCTGGTGCTCGGCTCGCTCGCCCTGCTCACCGCCCTCATCGAGGGCCCGGGACACGGCTGGGGCTCACCGCTGGTCCTCGTCTCCTTCGCACTGGCCGCCCTCCTGCTGGGCGCGTTCGTCGGACACGGGTTGCGCTCGGCGCGTCCGCTGGTGGACCCGCGCCTGTTCCTTGCCCGCCCGCTGCGGGCCGGGGTACTGGGGATAGGGGCCACCTTCTTCGGGCTGTTCGCGCTGTTCTTCGTCAACGCCCAGTATCTGCAGTACGCCAAGGGCTACTCCCCCGCCGTCGCCGGGCTCGCCGTCGGACCCGTCGCCGTCGGAATGCTGGTCTTCTCCCGGCTCAGCCCCCGCCTCTCCCGACGGTTCGGCGCCCGCCCGATGGTGGCGACGGGGCTCGCCTCCCTGACGGTCGGACTGGGCCTGCTCTCACTGGTCGACGGCTCCACCCCCTATCTCCCCTACGCCGCCGTCCTGCTGGTGATGGCCGTCGGCATGGGCCTGTCGATGCCGCCGCTCTCCCTGTCCGTCCTCAGCGCCCTGCCCGCCGACCGCGCGGGCCTCGGCTCCGGACTCAACGGTGCAGCACGGGAATTCGGCAGCGCACTCGGCGTCGCCGCGATGGGCACCGTGATGGCATCCCACACCGGCGGCTTCACCGAGGGCATGGCCGCCGGGTTCCGCGTCGCGGCAGTGGTGCTCGCGGTGCTCGGCACGGTGACGGTGGCCTGGCTGCGGCCCGACCCCCGCTCCACCGCCGGTCATCGCTGAGCACGGAGCAGGCAGTCGCCGGCCGGGGTGCGGTAGTAGAGGACGGAACGGCCCGCACGGCGGCGCTGTATCAGCCGCGCCTCCCGCAGGACCCGGAGGTGGCGGCCCACCGAACCCAGCCCCTGGCCGGTCAGCGCGACAAGTTGGCTGGTGCTCTTCGGGGAGTCGAGGAGCACCAGCACGGTGGCCCGCGCACGCCCGAGCAGGGCCCCCAACGCCTCGGACACCGACACCCCTTCCGCCTCCCCGAGCGCCCCAGCGAGCGTTCCCGCGCACGGGTACACCACGGCATAGCGGGACGGCCGGTCGACGGCGGACTCCCAGGACACCCACCCCGTATGCGGCGTCACCGGAACGAACATCAGTCGTGCCCCTGCCAGTTCGCGAGGCGGGTAGGTGCGGGTGTTGATCTGGAGCCTGCTCTCGCCGAGCCAGCGCATACCCGGCCGCATGTCGTCGAGGGCGGCCGCCCAGCCACCCTGGCTCAGCTGCGCCGTACGGGCCACCACATCGGCCTCGATGACCCGTCGCCGCCGCGGCCAGTACGGCAGCACCGTCTCCTGCCACACCCACTCCAGGGCGTCCGCCATACGCCGCGGCAGGTCGTCCCGGCGCAGCGCGGCGGGCAGCGGGCCCTTGCTGCCCAGCGACACCAGCAGGTCGGCGCGGGCCGCTTCCGGCGGCGCAGACCGCACCCGGGCAACCTCCTCTTCGAAGGAGGGCACGGCGGAGTCGGATGCGTCGGGGTCCGGCGGGGGCGTGAGGAAGTCGGCGTTCCAGGTGGGCCCGAGAGCCGCCCGTATCAGCTGCGCGGTGACCGGGTTGGTCTCCTGGCGGGCGCGGTAGGCGGGCCGATGGGCGTCGAGCCAGGCGCGTTCCCCGGGGTGGGCAGCGCTCCCCCGTTCCAGCACCTTGAGACCGGCGATCGTCTCCGCGAGCGGCGAGACCACGAATCGGCTGCCCGCCAAGGTATCTGCGCTGACCTGCCACCACCCCACGCTGCGCGCTCCTCCTCACCCCGCTGTCCAAGCAGGCCCACGCAGCGTTCGGCGTCGCGCCGCAGCGACCTTTCGTGCTGGGGCGAAACAGTAACCGGCTGGCTCGTTCCGGCCGAGACTCCCCGCCATGCACACCTATCGAGAGCTCTTCCGGGCGCCCGAGTTCACTCCTCTCTTTCTCACCAGCACCTTCCAGGTGGCAGGGCAGACGGTGAGCGGTCTGGCGCTGGGCACGCTCATCTACACCTCTACCGGGTCCCCGCTGCTGTCCTCCCTTGCCATGTTCGGGCCGTCGCTGGCTCAACTCCTCGGGGCCGCGACACTGTTGTCGGCTGCCGACCGGCTGCGGCCGCGCGCTGCGATGAGCGTGCTGCTTCTGACGTTCGCTCTCGGTACGGCCGTGCAGGCCGTGCCGGGTCTGCCCGTCGCTGCGTCGTTCTCCGTGCTGCTCGTCCTCGGTGTTTTCGCCTCGCTGGCGGGCGGGGTGCGCTACGGGCTTCTCAATGAGGTCCTTCGCAAGGACGGATACCTCCTCGGTCGTTCGGTGCTCAATATGTCCAACGGCGTCATGCAGATCTGCGGCTATGCGCTCGGTGGTGTCCTTGTCGCTGTTCTCTCCGCGCGAGGCACCTTGCTGATCGGTGCCGTGCTGTATCTGACGGGTGCGGCCGTGGCACGGCTCGGTCTCGGAGAGCGCCCGCCCCGGGCCACGGGCAGGCCCTCGGTGGCGCAGACCTGGCGGAACAACGCTCTGCTGTGGTCGTCCCCTTCCCGACGGTTCGTCTATCTGGGGCTGTGGGTGCCCAACGGCCTGGTGGTCGGTTGCGAGTCCCTCTTCGTACCGTTCGCCCCGCGAGAGGCCGGGCTCCTCTTCACCTGCGGAGCGGCGGGCATGCTGGCCGGAGACACCGCCGTCGGCCGCTTTGTGCCACCCCGTTGGCGGAAGCGGCTGGCCGTACCGATGCTTGTTCTGCTGGCCTCCCCCTATCTCCTCTTCGTACTGCGCCCCTCACTGCCCTTGGCGGCGGGGCTGGTGATGCTGGCGTCCGTCGGCTTCGGCGCAAGCCTGCTGCTCCAGGAGCGGTTGATGGAACTGACTCCGGAGGAGCTCAGCGGCCATGCGCTGGGCCTGCATGCGTCGGGGATGCTGGCCCTGCAAGGGGTGGGTGCCGCACTTGCGGGCGTCGTCGCGGAACTCACCTCCCCGGCCACCGCCATGACCTTGATCGCCGCGCTGTCCCTGACGGTGACCGCGGCCCTCTCCATCGGGCTCCGACCAGGGGCAGCGCGGCAGGATCGCGCCCCGGGAAC
Organism: Streptomyces spirodelae; assembly: GCF_017676385.1. Taxonomy (GTDB): domain Bacteria; phylum Actinomycetota; class Actinomycetes; order Streptomycetales; family Streptomycetaceae; genus Streptomyces; species Streptomyces spirodelae. The sequence goes on along the minus strand of NZ_JAFFZN010000012.1, from coordinate 105,126 downwards.
GGCCGGCGCCGACTGATCAGGCCGGCTCGCCGCCGACGCCCGAGCGGCCCGCCGGAACCCCCACCAGCCGGACCGTCACCCGCTCCCGCACACCCTCTCCGAGGACAGCGGCGACGGCGTCGGTGATCGCGGATATCAGCCGGGCGGGCGCTCCGACGAGGTCGGGGTGGTGAAAGAGCCCCTCCCGTGAGCGCAAGGTCACGATCGGCGCGAGCTCATCCGTGATCTCGCCGCCCACGCCCCACCTCCCGCTGGGTACACCGAAGATCTCGACCCCGACCAGCTTCCGGAACGACTCGGGATACACCGTCAGTGCGGCTTCCGTCAGTTCTTTGATCAATTGCCCACTGACAGCGGAATCCTCCCCACCCAGGGCTTCCTCATGAATCTGCACCTCGAAGTGCGGCATGGCCACCTCCCGATCGGCAAGGTGAACAGCCGGATCGCTAACATTGCGGTCGATTCACCTTTGAACGCAAAGCATCTTTGGTTCCAAAGCTAATGGGAGGCCCGCCGCCATGTCAATGGACGGTCACAGCGAGAGACGGGGGAAGGAGAAGGGACAGCAGGGAGACGGGGAGCAGCAGGGAGTGGAGGAGCTACTGGGACTGGAGAAGCAGCTGATCCCCCCGGAGCAACAGGAGCAGCAGGAGCAGCCGGGCCACCCGGTCCCGGACCCGAAGGCACAGCCGACCCGGCAGGGTGAGCTCGCCGAGGACGACGCCGTACGCGCGCTCCTGCTGCTCATGCCGCGCATCGTCGGCCGGGTCAAGCGCATCCCGGTGCCCGAGGAGCTGCAGGCCCTCGCGCTGGCTCCGCGGCATCTCTCCCTGCTCTCGTTCCTTCTCTTCGACGGCCCGATGACCGTCAACGACCTGGCCGCCCGGTTGGAGGTCGCCCCCACCACGGTCAGCCTGCTGGTGGGTGAGCTGAGCCGGAAGGGCGTGCTGGAGCGGCACGAGGACGAGAACGACCGGCGACGTCGCATCGTGAGCATCACCGAGGCCCACCGCCCCACCATCTCGCGGTGGCTCGCCCGCGGCGCCGGCGCCTGGCGCCAGGTGCTGACCGAGCTCTCGCCCGCCGAGCGTGCGCTGATCGTCGCCACCTTGCGCGCCTACGAGGACGCGATGGCCGACGAGGACGGCGGTGACGAGGACGGCGGTGACGAGGACTGACCGCACGCGCCGCCCGGGATCGGCCGCACCTGCCCGGAAACGTCCGAGGGCCCGTACGGATCATCTGATCCGTACGGGCCCTCGGGACGCACGGGGCGCAGGGGCTCACAGGGCCGGGAGACGGCCGACCTGGAGCCGGCGGTCGGTTTCTCAGACGAGGCCGAGACCGCGGACCGCGTCACGCTCGTCGGTGAGCTCCTTGACGGAGGCGTCGATACGGGTGCGGGAGAACTCGTTGATCTCCAGGCCCTGGACGATCTCGTACTTGCCGTCCTTCGTGGTCACCGGGAAGGACGAGATGATGCCCTCCGGTACGCCGTAGGAGCCGTCCGAGGGGATGCCCATGGAGGTCCAGTCGCCCTCGGGGGTGCCGTTGACCCAGGTGTGCACGTGGTCGATGGCGGCGTTCGCGGCGGACGCGGCGGAGGAGGCGCCTCGCGCCTCGATGATGGCGGCACCGCGCTTGGCGACGGTCGGAATGAACTCGTCGGCCAGCCACTTCTCGTCGTTGACGACCTGGGCGGCGTTCTTGCCGCCGACCTCGGCGTGGAAGATGTCCGGGTACTGCGTGGCGGAGTGGTTGCCCCAGATCGTCAGCTTCTTGATGTCGGCGACGGAGGTGCCGGTCTTCTTCGCGAGCTGGGTGAGCGCGCGGTTGTGGTCGAGGCGGGTCATGGCGGTGAACCGCTCGGCCGGAACGTCCGGCGCCGCCGACTGGGCGATCAGCGCGTTGGTGTTGGCCGGGTTGCCCACGACCAGGACCTTGATGTCGTCAGCGGCGTGGTCGTTGATCGCCTTGCCCTGCGGCTTGAAGATGCCACCGTTGGCCTCCAGCAGGTCGCCGCGCTCCATGCCCTTGGTACGGGGCCGGGCGCCGACGAGCAGCGCCACGTTGGCACCGTCGAAGGCGACGTTCGGGTCGTCGGTGATCTCGATGCCCTGGAGCAGCGGGAAGGCACAGTCGTCCAGCTCCATGGCAGTGCCCTCGGCCGCCTTCAGAGCCGGGGTGATCTCCAGCAGACGCAGCCTGACCGGCACGTCGGCGCCCAGCAGCTGGCCGGAGGCGATACGGAACAGCAGCGCGTAGCCGATCTGGCCTGCGGCGCCGGTGACGGTGACGTTCACGGGAGTGCGGGTCATGCGTTCTCCGTAGTACTTGACGACGTGGCTGGCGGGTGGCCGGAAGTCTCTCTACGTCAAGAGACCCACCGGCCAGGCTATCCGACACCGCGCCCGCCTCATCCCCGGGTCCGCTCACGTCACCCCGGGCCCGCTCACCGCGCCTTCTTGCCGGGGACGGTGCAGCCCTTGCCGCCCGCCGCCAGCGTGGCACAGGCGCGCGCCTCGTCCGGGGCCGATACGGAGACCATTTTTGTGTAGGCGTCGTTCGTCGTCGTCACCTTGTCGCTCTCCGTCTGCCCGCCCGGTCCGGTGATACGCAGCGCGTCACCGGTCCTCGCCCGGGTGATCCGTCCCCAGGACGCCTTACACACCTTGCTGTACCGCACTTCGACGAAGCTGGTGCCCACCCAGGCGGAGCTGCTGGTGCCGACGTGCTTGCCGCCGCACCCCATGGCTTCCGGGTCCTTGCCCGAGCAGCTCTTGCCCGAGCACTTCACTCCGGCGGGGAGGGGCGAGCTCTTCCGGGTCGGGCTGGGTTTCGGTTCGGCGGATTCCTCCTTGCCGCCGTCGAGGTCGAAGAACAGCACGGCGCCCGCCGCGACGACGAGAACGGCCACGAGGGATGCCAGCAGGACCGTCATCTTCCGGCGGCCACCCCCGCCCTTGCCCTTGCCGCTGCCCGTACGGTCGCTGTCCGGGCCGCCCGCGCCGACGCCCGGCCGACTCCCGTCGAGGGAAGAACCGGCGAGGGCGGAGTGGCCGGTGGTGCCGGGGTGGCCGGTGGCGGCGGGGTGGCCGGTGGCGGCGGGGTGGCCGGTGGCGGCGGGCCGGTCGGTCGACCCCGATTTGCCGAGGCCCGGTGCCGTGGTGCCCCATTCGGTCGCGTCGGACCGGTGGCGCCGCTCGCGCGCGGTCGCGGCGTCGCCCGCCGCGCGAATGGCGTCCTTGCGCAGGATGGCGGTGCCCACATCGCCGTCCTCCGGGACGCCCTGTTCCGGGTCGGCCCGCTGGGAGGGAACGGTCCGACCCTCCGGGGTGCCCTGGTGCGGCACGGTGGGGCTGCCACCCTCGGCGACGGGCGCACCGCTGCGGGACGCTGCCGCTCCGGGGGCGCCGCCCTGGGGTTCGCCGCCTTCGGGTGTGCTCTTGCCCTTGCGCCGCCTGCGTCCCTTTTCGCGGGTCTCCTCGGGTTCCTCGTTCAGCGCGGCGCGCGCCTGGGCGATCTGGATCGCCTCCAGGGTGGTGTCGTGCCGCATCTCGCTGCGGCTCCACGCCCGTTCGGCCAGCTCCCACATGGTGCCCAGATGCCGCACGTCCGTCCCGGTCACCTCGGCGAGCGCCTGAGTGGCGCCACGCGGGGGCAACAGACGGCCGTTCAGATAACGCTCCCAGGAGGATTTGCTGTACCCGGTCCGGTCCGCGATGGTGGCGACGCTCAGCCCGCTGCGGTCGACAAGCCGACGTAGCTGGCTCGCGAACTCCCGGATCTGCGGGTCCAGATCATCCGGTAGCGACCTCCAACGAGGCATAGCCTCCCCCTTGTCCGCGAGTGCGCTCTCACTGTTCCCTTCCCCCGTGTCGCGCCACGGCCTTTGGGAGCTCGTCCGCGCAAACGCTCCCTAGTCTGCCAGCCCGTCCGGACACCAACGGTTACGCGCCCCGCCCGAACGCTCGGTCAGCGCACTGTGAAGTGCACGACGGTGTCCAAGAACGGGATCGTGAGCCACGGGCTCGGCTGCGCCATCATGGCCAACAGCACGATGGCGAGGCCCAGTACGCCATAGGTGATCATGTCGGTGAAGCGCGAGCGCACCGCCAGCATGCCGACCGAGGGCTTGCCCCAGCGCAGCACCGCACCGCTCAGCAGCGACAGACCGACGATGAGGGTGCCCGCGCGGAACTGGGCGACCGTCACCAGCAGTCCGGCCAGCACTCCGGCGGACACCACCAGGAGCGGCCACTGCCGGTAGGGGGCCGGGCGGTCGCCTCCTATCGCGCGGCCCCCGCCCTCGGGTCGTGCTGTGTCCCTGGTCAGCACCGGAAAGCGCCGCGACGCCTTGCGCGGTGGTACGGCCTCCTGCGTGGCCATCGCGGAGTCTCCCTTCACGTCACCGTCTGCGGCAGCGGCCGTAGCGCCTTCTTCCGGACCGCCCGCCTCGCAGCCCGGGTCACCCGTACGGTCACGGTCGCCGTCATCACGGTTGCCGTCGTCGCGGTCCGGGCCGGTCCCGGCGCGGTCGCCCTCGTCCCTCACGGCACTCCCTCTGACCGCGCTCAGCGGGCCGTCTCGGCCGCCTGGGCCTCGGCCGCCTCCACCACGTTGACCAGCAGCTGGGCCCTCGTCATCGGTCCGACGCCACCCGGGTTGGGGCTGAGCCAGCCGGCCACCTCGGCGACACCCGGGTGCACATCGCCCACGATCTTGCCGCTCTCGTCCCGGCTGACGCCCACGTCGAGCACGGCGGCGCCCGGACGGACGTCCTCCGGCTTGATCAGGTGGGGCACACCGGCAGCGGCGACGACGATGTCCGCCTGCCGCAGCATCCCAGGCAGGTCGCGGGTACCGGTGTGGCACTGCGTCACTGTCGCGTTCTCACTGCGCCGGGTCAGCAGCAGCGGCAGCGGACGGCCCGCCGTCACACCCCGTCCGACGACCACCACGTGGGCACCGTTCAACTCGACGCCGTACCGGCGCAGCAGTACGAGCATGCCCTGCGGGGTGCACGGCAGCGGTGCGGGCTTGTTGAGGACCAGGCGGCCCAGGTTGGTCGGGTGGAGGCCGTCGGCGTCCTTGGCCGGGTCCATCAGCTCCAGCACCCGGTTGACGTCGATGCCCTTGGGGAGCGGGAGCTGGACGATGTAGCCGGTGCAGGACGGGTCCTCGTTCAGCTCGCGGACGACCGCCTCGATCTCCTCCTGCGTCGCCGTCGCGGGCAGCTCACGCTGGATGGAGTTGATGCCGATCTGCCGACTGTCGCGGTGCTTGCCGGCGACGTACTTCTGGGAGCCGACGTCCTCGCCGACGAGCAGCGTGCCCAGGCCGGGCGTGATGCCCTTCGCCTTGAGCGCCTCGACACGCGTGGTGAGATCGGACTTGATCGCGGCGGCGGTGGCCTTGCCATCGAGAATCTGGGCGGTCATACGCCCATCCTCGCGGATCGGGGCCCCTGCTCTCCACTCAGGTGCCGGTGGCAGGTTCTTCCCGGGCTCCGCCGAGGGCACCGAGCGGCACCAGGAGGCGCCAAGAGGCACCGAGAGGCACCGAGAGGCACCGAGCAAGGCTCGGGCACCGTTCAGCGCGTGGCGGGTGTCGCGCAGCGTCCCTGCCGCACGCCGTTCGGTGCCGCGCGGGGCGGCGCCGGGCTGCGCCGGGCGCTGTTGTGGTCGCACCGGCGCGGGCCGGTGCGACCGGTGCTGCTGTGCGAGCCGCTCAGCCTGCTGTGCGAGCCCGTGTCACCCGCGTGGCGTCGCGTTGGCAACGGGACGGCAAAGGTCGGTTCATGTGCCTCTCTGCTCCCCCTACGCTCCGTTGTGCACAGGCACGGAGAGTCAGTAGCGTGCCGGGCGTGTTCAGCGTGATCATCGTCCCGGACGGGTGCCGGGGACCCGAGGAGCAGTACCGGCTGGAGCCGGGCCATACGCTGCGCTTCGGCCGCACGGCACCGGCAGGCAACGGCCTGACCATCTCCCACCCCGCCGTCGCGTGTGCGGCCGGGGAGATCACGGCGACCGGTGCCTTCTGGATACTGACCAACTTCAGCAGCGACCAGACCTACATCGTCGAGAATCCCGAGGGCGCGGGGGAGCACATCAGGGTCGCGCCCGGCCGTGCCGACGCGCCGGTCCCCTTCGAGTTCGCGCGCGTACACCTGTGCGCCGGCGAGTCCAGACCCGGCTGCGGTTTCGACGTACTGGCGCCGCGCCACGACTACCTCGCACCGGGCGGCTCACCATTCGGCGGGGCGCTCGCCGAGAGCGCGGGCGCCGGTGCAGGCATCGGTGCAGGCACAGTTGGGGGCGTCGGCGGCGACAGTGCGGCCACCCCGGGGGCGCACGGCGCGGAGGACTGGACCTTCGACCCGTTCCCCCGCCCTTACCCCCTCGACCACACCTGTCACTACTTCCTCGTTCTGGCGGCACTGTGCGAGGCGAGTCTGCGCTCCGGGGAGGCGACACCCGCCCAGGTGCCCGACATCGCGGAGCTCACCGAGCGGCTGCGCCCCGTATGGCCCGACGTCTCCCCCGCCGCCGTCGCCTGGAACATCGACTACCTGCGGCTGAAGCTGCGGCTGCGCGCCCCGGACGATCCGGACACCGTCCGCGAGGCACTGGTGCGGTTCGCACTCCGGTTCGACCTCGTACAGGAAGGGCATCTGACCGTACTGGCGGGGCAATTGGTCTGAAAACGCACCTCAGAGCCGTCCGAAACGGTTCCGCGAGGGGCTGACCTAGCGTTGTGAGTTGTCCACAGCCGGGAAACGTGGCTGGACAGGCCGACAGTCGGACCATCAACATGGGTGAACGGCGTCGGGCAGTGCAGGGAGGGCCGACGGTGCGGCGCCGTGACCGGGGGAAGCGACATTGCTGAGGGCAGGCCGTGATTCTCCGGAGTCACTCGGCCCCATCCGCTCCTCAACGCCGTCGGAGGAAACAGCCCGTGAGCTACCCGCCGCCCCCCGGCCAGCAACCGAACAACCCGTATGCGGCACCGCAGCAGGGCGCTCCCGGCGCCCCTGGTGCCCCGGGCGCCCCCTACGGCTACCCGCAGCAGGGCGCCGGTCAGCCGAACTACGGCTACCCCGGCGGCATGCCCGGGTATCCGGCAGGGCCGGGCGGCCCCATGCGGCCCACCGTCAGCATGCCGGGGGTGGTCGTCACCGCGCGCGTGCTGCTGTTCATCGCGGGAGCGCTTTGGGGGCTGCTCGCCTTCATTGTGCTCACGGTCGGCCTGGCTGCGAACGACGCGCTCGACGACATCCCTGTCGCGGACTCCGTGGGAAGCGCGGCGCTCGGCGGAGCGCTGGTGGGGCTCCTGATCTTCGGCGGCATGGCGGCGCTGCACATCGTGCCGGCCGCCATGTTCGGCAAGGGGCGTATCGGCACCCGTGTCACCGCCATCATCGCGGGCTCGCTCAATGCGCTGATTCCACTGGTGGCCATCTTCGGCGCGATAGGCAGCGGGGACAGCGACGTCGCCGGGACCATCTTCATGTGCCTGCTGTGGCTGGCAACCGCGGTGCTGACCATTGTCTTCTGCTCGATGAGCGCCGCCGGCCAGTGGTTCAACCGGCCGCAGTACTGACCGTCGGCGCTGCCGAGAACGGGAACGGGCCCCGCACGGTTCACGTGCGGGGCCCGTCCTTGTGTGCCGTAGCGACGTCGCGCAGCGCTCAGTGGAAGAAGTGCCGCGTCCCCGTCAGATACATCGTCACGCCCGCCTTGGTGGCGGCCTCGACGGTCTGCTCGTCGCGGACCGAGCCGCCCGGCTGCACCACCGCGCGCACGCCCGCTTCGGCCAGCACCTCCAGGCCGTCGGGGAAGGGGAAGAACGCGTCGGAGGCCGCGTACGAGCCGCGTGCCCGCTCCGCACCGGCCCGCTGGACGGCGAGCCGGGCCGAGTCGACGCGGTTGACCTGCCCCATGCCGACGCCGACGGTGGCGCGGTCCTTGCCGAGCAGGATCGCGTTGGACTTCACGGCGCGGCAGGCCCGCCAGGCGAAGGCCAGTTCGGCCAGTTCCTCGTCGGACAGCGCCTCGCCGGCCGCCAGGGACCAGTTCGCCGGATCGTCGCCCGCCGCCTGGAAGGCGTCCTTGGCCTGCGCGAGACCGCCGCCGTCGATGGGGCGGAACTCCGCAGGTGCGGTGGGCGCCTCGGGGCAGCGCAGCACGCGGATGTTCTTCTTCCGGGAGAGTGCCTCGACCGCGCCGTCCTCGTAGTCGGGAGCGACGATGACCTCGGTGAAGATCTCCGCGACCTGCTCGGCCATCGCCAGCGACACCGGTCGGTTGACGGCGATCACACCGCCGTACGCGGACAGCGGGTCGCAGGCGTGCGCCTTGCGGTGGGCCTCGGCCACGTCGGCGCCGACCGCGATTCCGCAGGGGTTGGTGTGCTTGATGACGGCGACGCACGGCTCGGTGTGGTCGTAGGCGGCACGGCGCGCGGCGTCGGTGTCGACGTAGTTGTTGTACGACATCTCCTTGCCGTGCAGTTGCTCCGCCTCGGCCAGACCGCCGCCGCCCGCGGTGTAGAGCGCGGCGGGCTGGTGCGGGTTCTCGCCGTACCGCAGCACGTTCTTGCGCTCGTAGGTGGTGCCGAGGAAGGAGGGGAACTGCGACGAGGCCGCGGATTCGCCCGTCTCCGGCGAGTTCGCCTCGGCGCCGCTCTCGGCATCGCCCTCGGCGTACGTGGCGAACCAGCCGGCCACCGCCACGTCGTAGGCGGCAGTGTGCTGGAATGCCTCGCCCGCCAGCCGCTTACGGGCCGCCAGGTCGAAACCGCCGTTCTCGACGGCCTTGAGCACCTCGCCGTAACGGTCGGGGTTGACCACGACCGCCACCGACGGGTGGTTCTTGGCAGCGGCGCGCACCATGGAGGGGCCGCCGATGTCGATCTGCTCCACGCACTCGTCGTCGGAGGCGCCGGAGGCGACGGTCTCCGCGAACGGGTACAGGTTGACGACGACCAGCTCGAACGGCTCGACACCCAGCTCGCCCAGCTGCTCGCGGTGTGCCTCGAGCCGCTGGTCGGCGAGGATGCCCGCGTGCACGCGCGGGTGGAGCGTCTTGACCCGCCCGTCCAGGCACTCGGGGAAGCCGGTCAGCTCCTCGACGGGGGTGACCGGAACCCCGGCGTCCGCAATGCGCTTCGCCGTCGAACCGGTCGAGACGAGCTGCACACCGGCGGCGTGCAGCCCCCGCGCCAACTCCTCGAGCCCCGTCTTGTCGAACACACTGACCAGCGCGCGGCGGATCGGCCGCTTGGCGCCCAGCGCAGCACTCTCACTCATGACCCAGTCGTACCCTTCTCATGTTCGGCCCCTCGAGCGTGTAGCCGTGGCGTGCGATGCGCACCACGACCTCGACGAGCAGCCGTCGCTCGACTTCCTTGATCCGCTCGTGCAGGGCGACACCCTCGTCGTTGTAGTCCTCGTCCCTGACCTCGACGGCGCGCTGCGCGATGACGGGTCCGGTGTCGACGCCGTCGTCGACGAAGTGGACGGTGCACCCGGTCACCTTCGCGCCGTACGCGAGCGCGTCGCGTACGCCGTGAGCACCGGGAAAACTGGGGAGCAGCGCGGGGTGGGTGTTGAGGAACCGCCCGCCGAACCGCGCCAGGAAGCTGCTGCCGACCACCTTCATGAAGCCCGCGGAGACCACCAGGTCCGGCGCGTGCGCGGCCGTCGCCTCGGCGAGCGCCGCGTCCCACTCCTCGCGGCTGCCGTGGTCCTTGGCCCGGCACACGTACGTCGGAATCCCGGCCCGCTCGGCCCGCGCCAGCCCCTCGATACCGCTCCGGTCGGCCCCGACGGCGACGATTTCGTACGGGGTGTCGAGTGCCGGGTCGGCAGCGGCGTCGATCAGCGCCTGGAGGTTCGTGCCGGAACCGGACACCAGGACGACAAGGCGCACGGGGGCGACGGGACGGAAGGACTGCGCGTCCACGACGGGGCTCTCTCTCGAGGGGAGACGGAATTGTGTGGTCGTACAAGTACGTGGACCCGAGGATTCCGGGGAACTCTACGAAGCGTCCGACCGTCGGCAACGATACCGGCACTCGAAACCGCCCCCACGGGACGGGGGCGCACGCGGAAGGTAGCGTCAGGGACACGGTCTCCTCGGGCTCCTGCGGGGGCTGGGGGGCCGCAGGGCCGTGGAACCGACGCGGAAGCGATGAGGAAGACACACACCAGATGACCGACCGACGCCGCCGTGCGGCCGCATCCGACAGCTCCTCCCGCGAGGACAACCCCTTCGCGCCACCGCCGGAGGGGCAGCCGGACCAGCCGTGGGAGCCGCGAGTCTTCGGGGCGTCCGGTTCGCGCGATTCGTCTGATTCGTCACGCTCATCCCGCTCCGGGGGGTCGAGTGGTTCGGGAGGGCCGGGCGGGGCGTCCGGCAGCGGTGGCGGCAGCGACGACGGGAACGCGCACGGGAGCGGGAACGGCGGGGGCGACGGCGGCGACGGCAAGGGCGCCGGGGTCGGCGGAGGCGATGATTCCGGCTCCTCGGACGGTGAGCAGCAGCCGTCGGCGTGGGGCAGCCAGTGGAGCAGCCGACAGCCTGGGCGGCACGGTGGCGGCTTCGGCGGCGGACCGGACCGCGCGGGCGGCGGCAACGGCGGTGGCGCGGGACAGGGCAGCGGCGGCCGGGGCCAGGGCGGCCCGGGTGGGCCTGGCGGACCGGCAGGACCCGGTGGCACACGCGGTATGCGCTGGGACCCCACCGATCCCCTCCAACGGCACGCCCGCTACTCCCTGCACGCCGGTATCTGGGGCCTTTTCTTCGCCCTGCTGAGCGTGCCGCAGGTCGCCCTGCTGCTCGGAGCGCTCTCGCTGTACTGGGGCATCAACGCGCTGCGCGGCAAGCTGCCCAAGTCCGTGCGGGAGAAGGGGAGCAACAACGACAAGCGCGGACGCCGTGGTACAGCCGCGACCGCGGAGGACGTCGCGGGCACCTCCCGTGCGGCCGAGGGGGAGGGTGCCGCCGACACCCGCGAAGGAGCGGGCGGCGGCCGGTCCCCGATCCCGCTCGCTGTGACACCGGCGCAGGCGGACAAGGCCAAGCGGACAGCGGCCATCGGCGGGCTGGTCACCGCCGGCCTGACGCTGACGATCGTGGCGGCGACGTTCGCGCTCCAATTCGTCTACAGCGACTTCTACACCTGCCAGAACGACGCGCTGACCCAGTCCTCCCGCGACGACTGCAAACGGCACCTGCCCAAGGACCTGCGGCCGTTCCTGGAAGACCGCTGAGCTGACGTTGCGGCCGGGGCCGCTGAGGGCGCTGGAGTTGCTGGGGCCGTCGGGGCTGCTGGGGCCGCCTTCCCAGGGGTCTTCCTGCCGCATGTCTAGGCGCTGACGTTCGCGGGGTCGGGTTCGGGGGCGGGGCTGAGGTCGGGGTCGGGGCCGGACTCCGGGCGCGGTTCGGGGGCGGGTTCAGGGCCGGCTTGCGGGGTGGGTCCGGAACCGGATGGGGCCGAGGGCTCGGACCCGGGCTCCGGCTCGGGCTCGGACTCGGGCTCGGACTCGGGCTCGGACTCGGGCTCGGACTCGGGCTCGGACTCGGGCTCGGACTCGGAATCCGCCTCGGGCCCGTCGTCCGCCGGGTCGGGCGGCTCGAAGGCGGGCATCAGGCCGCCGGAAGCCGCCTTCATCGCGGTCCAGCGCTCGCGGCGGGCCTCGTCCGTGTGCCAGGCGGGGTCGGGGCCGCTCTCCTCCTCGGTTGGTGCGGCCACCGCCGCCATCAGCGCGGCGAGGAGTGCCGACCGGTGCGCGTTGCGCCGCGTCCACCAGCGGACCCACAGGGCGGTCGGCAGGCCGACGACGAGCAGCCACCCGCACGCGGCGGCGCCGGTCTGCCACCAGCGGGGGCCCAGGTGCGCGAGCGCCTCGTTGCCGAGCGGGCCGCTCGCGGACGCGGTGAGCAGCGCCAGCACGGCGCCGCACAGCACCGCGGCGAGCGGCACCGACACCACGACGGCGCGCCGGCTGCCGGTCCTGCGGTGAGCTGTGTCCGGTCCGGCGCCGACGGCGGCCTCCGAGCGGCCCACCCACCAGCCGCAGATCAGGCCGCCCAGCAGCGGGACCACACCCGCCAGGCACCATCCGAGAGCGCCGCCGGTGCCCTCGTCCGGAACGGTGGCCAGCAGCGGGAACGGGGGCAGCTGCGGCATTGCCGTCGTTGCGGCCGGAGCGGCGATGCTGTCGGCACCCAGCGTGAAGCCTGGCCCAAGGCCGTACGAGGTGGCCCAGAGCACCGCGTTGGGCAGCAGCGCGGCCGTGAGCAGCAGAACGCCGAGATGACCCGAGACACTGTTCGAGAGCTCCGGGAAGGCACCGAACACCGCCTGCACGTTCCACAGGAGGGAACCGGCGAGCAGCGCGGCTCCTCCGGTACACAGGACCACGGTCGCCGCACCGGCCGCCTGGACGGCGACGGCGACACGGTCCCGGGTGAGGTGTCCGCGCAGTGCTCTGAGCCCGGCCCTGGCCGTCTCCGGCAGCCGAGCGGTGAGAGCAGCCGCCCAGGCGGCAGGCGCCCCCGAACGGTTCGGCGCACCGTAGGCCGCGCACAGCCCGGTCATCACGACGACGAACAGCGGCAGTCGCCACATCGTGCTGACGGGATCGGCCTCGATCGGGCTGTCGGACGCATAGGCGACCGCCGCCGCGGTGACGAGGAGATAGCCGCCCGACACCCAGCCCGCGACGGCGAGCGGCCCGTACTCGTCGTCGTCCGCGGTGAGCCGTGCGTCCAGCCCCTCGCGCGTGGCGCGCCACAGCAGCCACACGGGTACCGCCGTCAGCAGCAACGGCGTCACTCCCACGGGTGCCGCCGCACCGGACAGCGTCTCGTGCCGTACGAGATGCGTGCCGTGCGCCAGCAACCACAGGTCCGCCGCCGTACGCAGGGCTCCACCGGCCCCGCTGTCGGGGTACGGCGAGACGGTCCACAGCAGCAGGACGACGACGGCGAACGCGCCGAGCCCGAGCCCGGCGGCCACGGCGCCGCCCAGCAACCAGCCGCTGGTGAGGGGCAGGGGGCGGGGGTGGCCACGGCCCGAGGACAACGGCGGACCGCGGTGCGTCACTTGGCTCACGGGCGCCATGCTGCCAAGAACACCCGTTTTGCCCTAGTAGCAGGCATTTTGTCGCTGTGTCGCACAAGCTATGGGCTATGCAACTTTCTTCCGCCTCTGCCGACGCGACCGCGAGTGCGGCGAAGCGCCGTGCTCGCGCAGACTCTGACGCCCCTTCCGCCCAGGCCGCTCCAGAGGCGAAAGAGGCACCGGACGCGCCGTCGAGCGAGCCGGACGCACCCGAAGAACCAGAGATGGCGGCCGCACCGGATACACCACCGGAAACAGCACCAAAAACGACACCGGAAACGACACCGGAAACGGCACCGGAAACGGCACCGGAAACGGCAAACGCACCGGGTGCGGACTCGGAAACGCTCCCGGATGAGACCCCGCCGGACGCGGCTGAGGAGGCTGACGCGGCTGCGGCTGACGGAGCCGAGGCGGCGGATGCCTCTGACGCGCCGCAGGGTGTGGACGTGCTGGACGCGCCTGCCCCGCGCAGCGAAGGGCAGCCGGGGTCAGGCTCGGCGCCACGGGTGCCGGCGCCCGCCCCGCGCGGTGAGCCGGAGCCGTGGGTCGAGGTCGTCGAGACGGTGCCGGGTCCGGTCGAGGACTTCGTGGGGTCGGCCAGGCAGCGCACGGCGCTGCCCGACGATCCGGTCGAGGCATTCGACGAGCTCTACCGGTGGCAGGCGCGGGCGCTGAGCCGGCAGGCGCTTGTGCTGAGCGGGCACCGCCGAGTGGCCGAACGAGCCGTTCGCTGGGCGTTCCACCAGGCATGGCAGCACTGGCCGAAGGTCCTGGCGGAGCGCGAGCCCACGCGCACGGTGCGAGCGACGGTGTACGAGTACGCGCTCTCCCCCTGGCACCAGTTCCACCCTCGGCACCGCAGGCCGCAGACGTACCAGGGCGCACCGGAGCACCGGGCCGTGCTGGAGGCGTTCCTGGGGCTGCCGCGCAGCTACCGCGCCGCGCTGCTGCTGCACTACGGGCTGGGACTGACATTGCAGGAGACGGCCGCCGAGGTGGAGTGCAGCACCGAGGCGGCGGCAGGCCGGGTCACGCACGGGCGGGCGGCACTGGAGGAGTGCTGGCCACGGCTGGCGCGGGCACCACGGCGACAGCGCGGTGCGGTACTGGCACACGCGCTGCGCGAGCTCGCCGCCGCGCAGCCGGTACGCCCTATGCCGCCACAGCTGGTGCGCCGCAGCAGTCTCCGTACGACGCGGCTGTGGACCCGCGCCTCGATCGGTCTGACGGCGACGGTGGCGACGGCGACGACTCTCGCGCTCCTGACGGCCGAGACCGGCGACGGCCCGGCGGACAAGCCCGTTCGGGCCCCGTCACGCACCTTCGCACCCGCCACGCTGCCGGGCGGACCGAACGCCGGTGCGGTCCTGTTCCCAGGCACGGCCCCGGGAACGGGTACGCCCCCGCGAACAGGTACGCCCCCGGGAACGGGCATGGCCTCGGGAACGCGCGAGAGCCCCGTCACCACTCGTACGAGTGACGAGAGCAAGGCCGAACGTACGTACCGGAAACCCGCCGGCGGTCCAGGCCACGCCTACCTGCCCCAGCTCCGCTCCACCAACGAGCGCGGCAACCTGCGCGACTTCCAGCCGCCCGGGTACCGCGCCCCGAACGGCTGACGGGCCCGCCCCCGGAGGGTACGGGCCCATCGGACGCTCAGCCGACGCGCGAGCGCTCACTCAGACGCCAAGCACCGGGCACCAGGCACCTGACGCCCGCCGGACGCCGGACGCCAGGCCCACCAGACGTCAGGTGCCAGGCGCCGGCGTGCGGGCACGCATCACGCGCTGAGGCGCTCCCGCGCGAGCCGCGCGGTCTCGGACGGGGTCTTGCCGACCTTCACGCCCGCGGCCTCCAGGGCCTCCTTCTTCGCCTGCGCGGTGCCGGAGGAGCCGGAGACGATGGCGCCGGCGTGGCCCATGGTCTTGCCCTCCGGAGCGGTGAAGCCCGCGACGTAGCCGACGACCGGCTTGGTCACGTTCTCCTTGATGAAGTCGGCCGCGCGCTCCTCCGCGTCACCACCGATCTCACCGATCATGACGATCAGGTCGGTGTCCGGGTCGGCCTCGAACGCCTTGAGGGCGTCGATGTGCGTGGTGCCGATGACCGGGTCACCGCCGATGCCGACGCAGGTCGAGAAGCCGATGTCGCGCAGCTCGTACATCATCTGGTACGTCAGCGTGCCCGACTTGGAGACCAGGCCGATGCGGCCCGGCTTGGTGATGTCGGACGGGATGATGCCGGCGTTCGACTGGCCGGGGGTGATCAGACCCGGGCAGTTCGGGCCGACGATCCGTGTCCCCTGCTTTCCATCAGACGCAGCGCCCTTCTGGGTGGCGTAGTCCCAGAAGTAGGCGGTGTCGTGGACGGCGATGCCCTCGGTGATCACGACGGCGAGGCCGATCCCGGCGTCGACCGCCTCGATCACGGCGTCCTTGGTGAACTTCGGCGGGACGAAAATCACGGTGACGTCGGCGCCGGTGGCCTCCATGGCCTCCTTGACGCCGCCGAAGACGGGCACCTCGGTGCCGTCGAAGTCAACGGTCGTGCCCGCCTTGCGCGGGTTCACACCGCCGACGATGTTGGTGCCGGAGGCCAGCATCCGCTTGGTGTGCTTCTGGCCCTCCGAGCCGGTCATCCCCTGGACGATGACCTTGCTCTCCTTGGTGAGGAAGATAGCCATGGTGTGTCGATGTCCTCGTTCGGTCTCGTCCGGGCTTACTTGGCGGCCAGCTCGGCGGCCTTGTCGGCCGCGCCGTCCATGGTGTCCACCTGCTGCACGAGCGGGTGCGCCGCGTCGGTCAGGATCTTGCGGCCCAGCTCGGCGTTGTTGCCGTCGAGGCGGACGACCAGCGGCTTGTTGACGTCCTCGCCCTTGGACTTGAGCAGCTCGAGCGCCTGCACGATGCCGTTGGCGACCGCGTCGCAGGCGGTGATGCCGCCGAAGACGTTCACGAAGACCGACTTGACGTCGGGGTCCCCGAGGATGATCTCCAGGCCGTTGGCCATCACCTCGGCGGAGGCGCCGCCACCGATGTCGAGGAAGTTGGCGGGCTTGACGTTGTTGTGCGCCTCGCCCGCGTACGCCACCACATCGAGGGTGGACATGACCAGACCCGCGCCGTTGCCGATGATGCCGACCTGGCCGTCCAGCTTGACGTAGTTGAGGTTCTTGGCCTTGGCCGCCGCCTCCAGCGGGTTGGCCGCCGCCTTGTCCTCCAGCGCCTCGTGCTCGGGCTGGCGGAAGTCGGCGTTCGCGTCCAGCGACACCTTGCCGTCCAGCGCGATGACCTTGCCGTCGGCCGTCTTGACCAGCGGGTTGACCTCGACGAGGAGGGCGTCCTCCTTGACGAAGACGTCCCACAGCTTCACCAGCACGTTGCTGATCTGGTCGATCAGCTCGGCCGGGAACTTGGCGGCCTCGGCGATCTCGCGGGCCTTCGCCTCGGTCACGCCCTCGATGGCGTCGACCGGGATCTTGGCCAGCGCCTCGGGCTTGGTGGCCGCGACCTCCTCGATCTCCACGCCGCCCTCGACGGAGGCCATCGCCAGGAAGGTGCGGTTGGTGCGGTCCAGCAGGAAGGAGACGTAGTACTCCTCCTGGATGTCCGCGGTCTGGGCGAGCATCACCTTGTGGACCGTGTGGCCCTTGATGTCCATGCCCAGGATCTGGCCGGCCTTCTCGACCGCGTCCGCCGGGTCGGAGGCCAGCTTGACGCCACCGGCCTTGCCGCGGCCGCCGGTCTTGACCTGCGCCTTGACGACAGCCCGGCCGCCGAGCCGCTCGGTCAGCTCGCGCGCCGCCTCAGGTGTCTCGATGACTTCACCGGCCAGCACCGGTACGTCATGCTTGGCGAAGAGGTCCCTCGCCTGGTACTCGAACAGGTCCACGCGCGTCCGTCCCCTTAATCAGTGGTCTCGCGGTCGTTGTCAGCGTGGGCGTGCCGCAGGGCCGCGGCGTCCACGGGTCGCGCGGCATGTCCGCCTTGCAGGTTAGCCCTGCGTGCGTGCGCTGCCTAAATCGCACCTCACACATACGCGGTGACAACGGTCACAGCGAGGTCGGTCATTCTCTGATGCGGGGTAGCCCGCGCCCCTCACGGCGCGTGGCCGGCTCAGTCCGGGACCGGCAAGGGGCGCTTTTCGATTGCGGCTGCCATCACCTCCGGGAAGTGGTCGGGGGTGCAGGCGAACGCGGGAGCGCCCAGCGCGGCGAGCGCGGCCGCGTGGTCGCGGTCGTAGGAGGGCGCGCCTTCGTCGGACAGGGCGAGGAGGGTGACGAACTGAACACCGGCCCCCTTCATCGCGGCGACCCGCTTGAGCATCTCCTGCCGTATCCCGCCCTCGTACAGGTCGCTGATCAGTACGACAACCGTCTCGGCGGGGCGGCTGATCCGGGACTGGCAGTAGGCCAGCGCCCGGTTGATGTCCGTGCCACCGCCGAGCTGGGTGCCGAAGAGCACGTCCACGGGGTCGTCCAGGTCGTCCGTCAGATCCACCACGCTGGTGTCGAAGACGACGAGCCGGGTGTCGAGCGTGCGCATGGAGGCCAGCACAGCGCCGAAGACGGAGGCGTAGACCACGGAGGACGCCATCGAGCCGGACTGGTCGATGCACAGGATGACGTCCTTCTTGACCGCCTGCGCTGCCCGCCCGTATCCGATCAGCCGCTCGGGAACGATCGTGCCGTGCTCGGGCAGATAGTTCTTGAGGTTGGCGCGGATGGTCCGGTCCCAGTCGATGTCCCGGTGCCGGGGCCGGTTGACCTTCGCGGAGCGGTCGAGCGCGCCGGTGAGGGTCGAGCGGGTCCTGGAGGCCAGCCGCTTCTCCAGTTCGGCGACCACCTTGCGCACCACGGCCCGCGCCGTCTCCCTGCTGGTCTCCGGCATCGCCTTGTTGAGCGAGAGCAGGGTGCCCACCAGGTGCACATCCGGCTCGACCGCCTCCAGCATCTCCGGCTCCAGCAGCAGCGTGGAGAGCCCGAGCCGGTCGATCGCGTCCCGCTGCATCACCTGCACGACGGAGCTGGGGAAGTAGGTGCGGATGTCACCCAGCCAGCGCGAGACGTGCGGCGCCGAGGCCCCGAGCCCGCCGCCGGCACCACTGCTGCCGCCACCGCCCTGGGCTCCGCCGGTGCCCCTGCCGCCGGGCCCGCCGCCCCCGTAGAGAGCCTCCAGGGTGCGGTCCATCCCGCTGTCGGCGGCGCCCAGCACGCAGCCGGTACCATCCGCCGCACCGCCGCCCAGTACCAGCCGCCAGCGGCGCAGCCGCTCCGCCTCCGCCACCCCGGCCCCGGTGGTCTCCGTGCCCACGGCCTCCGTTTCCATGTCCTGGGCCGTCATACGCGCACCCCCTCGCTCTCGTCTCGCCGCGCCCCGCCGAGCAGCAGACGCACCGTCTCCAGCACGGCGTCGGCCCGTGCCCTGTCGAGTCCGGCCCCGAATCCGGGCGCCCCGTCCCCGGCGCCGCTCCCCCGGTCGCCGTCGCCCACGGGACCGCGCCGCACCAGTTCCCCCAGGGTCCGCCGCACCCCGGCCTCGTACTCCGCGAACGTCCGCCGCAGCAGCGGAAGCACATCGGTGAACGCCTCGCCGGGGACCTCCGTCAGCCAGCGGTCGACGAGCGCGAGCAGCCGTTCGTCGTGCACCAGCAGCATCCCGCCACCCGCGAGGAAGCCCTCGATCCACGCTGCGGCCTCCCCCGGCGGCGTACCGGGCGACAGTACGAGGCTCATCAGCCGCTCGGCCTCGTCGTCCGTCAACTGGCCGTCATCCAGCAGCAGTCGGGCGCAGCGGCCGCGCAGCAGGCCGGGTATCCGGTCCCGTCCGGCGAGTGTGCGCAGCACCCCTCGCCATCTGCTCGACAGCCCTCCCGACGGCCGCCCCTCCGGCTCCGGCCGCGGCCCCTCCGCACCGGTGCCGGAGGCGTCCCCGTCGCCCCTGTCGGCCCGGTGGGCCTGGTCGTCCTTGTCGTCCCGGGCGTCCCTGTCGTCCCGTGCGAGCAGGTTCACCGCCTGGTGTGCCGCGTCCAGATGGCGCCGCATCCCGCGGGCGCCCTCGTTGTCCAGCCCCGCACAGGCGGGCGGGAGTCCGACGCAGACCCGCTCGGCCATCCCTCCGGCGACCTCGGCCAGGGCCCCCGCGTCGGTGCCCCGCACATCGCCGTAGCGCAGCGTGCGCACCAGCGCGGGCAGGGCCTGCGCCAGGTGTCCGACGTCCGATTCCAGTGCAGCCCGGTCGGCCAGCACCCGCATCACCACGGGGAGCGCCTCCGGCAGGTGGGCCAGCAGGCACAGCTCGGCCAGCGCCGTCACCTCGGCGAGGGTGCCACCGCCTTGCTCCGTCGCCTGGGCACGGGCCTTGGCGGTGGCTGCCTCATGGACGGTCGTGCCCCAGATGCCGGCCTCGGCCACCCGTACGGACAGCTCCGGCTCCCAGCGCAGCCGCCAGCTCTCGCGGAAGGTGCCGGTACTGCCGCTCCGGGAGCCGGCCGGCTCGCCCCAGCCGATGCCCAGCAACCGGAGCCGGTGCAGCAGGCGGCTGCGCGCCGCGTCCGTCTCCTTGCGCAGGTCCAGATCCAGCTCGCGCTCCGCGGCGGCCGGCTTCAGCCGCACGGCGCGCTGCTGCCGTGCCAGGTCGCGCTGGAGCGGGACCGCGGGAGCCCCCTCGGGCACCTCCCCCAGCACGTCACCGACCACCAGCTGGTCTTGGATCAGCTCCAGCGGCACATCGGAGCCCTCGCACAGCACGGCCCGTATGGCGTCGGTCGTCTCGGTCAGCCCCGCCAGAGGGCGGCCGCGCATCGCGGCCAGCGTCTCGGACAGCCGGACCGCTTCGATGAGGTGTGCCGAGGAGACGGAGTGGTCCTGCGCCCGCAGCAGACCGGCCACCTTCGTCATCCACCGCTCCACGGGCCGGTCCGGCGCTGCGAAGAGGTGTCCGTACCACCCGGGGGAGGCTATTCCGGCGCCGTAGCCGGACCGGCGGGCCAGGCGCCGGTGCGTCCAGGGGACCCAGGTGACCTCCGTCTTCACCCTGGGGAGCCCCTTGAGCGCCTGCCGGTCCGCTGTCACCGTCGTCGCCTCGGTGAGCGCCGGGACGTGCCAGGCACCGCAGACCACGGCCGTCGCCGCGTCCCCGAACTCCTTTCGTGCCTCGCGCAGCCGCAGCCGCATATGGGCCTCCCGGACGAGGTCCCGCTCATGGCCGCCCTCCCCGTGCACGGCCCGCAGCTCGGCCATGGCCTCACCGAGTGCCGCGAACGGTTCGTAGGGGTCGGCGGGGCGGGCCACCGGGCCCTCGCCCCGGCCACCGCCCCGGTGTTCGACGGCGTCCTCCCACCAGCGCTCCGGATCGTCGTATCCGGCGGCCTCCGCGAGCGCCGCGAGCGGGTCGAGCCGCACGCCGTCCCCGCTCCCTTGCTTCCGGTGTGTGGAGGCTGGATCGGCGTCCCCGGCAGCACCACCCCCGTCGGTGCCGCCGGGGACCGTCTCCTCCCCCTCTCCCCCCGGCTTTTCCTCCCCGCCTCCGGACGCCGGCTCGTCCGCGTCGCTCAGGGCGAGCGTGTGTGTGGCGGGCAGGTCGATGAAGCGGACCGGGACGCCGCGCCGCACCGCCCAGCGGAGCGCCACCCACTCGGGGGAGAACTCGGCAAGCGGCCAGAACGCGGCCTTCCCCGGCTCGTTGACGGCGTGCGCCAGCAGCGCCACCGGCGGCACCATCTCCTCGCTCCGGGCCAGCTCGGCCACCGCGTCGCCCTCGGGCGGGCCCTCGATCAGTACGACACGCGGCTCGTACGCCTCCAGCACGGCGGCGACCGCGCGCGCCGAGCCGGGGCCGTGGTGCCGCACCCCCAGCAGCAGCGGACCTGCCGCACGCTCCCGGACGTGTGGGGCCCCGGCACCCCCTTCCGCCGGCTGGCCTGCCGCGCCCTCTCGGACAGCCGTCATGCGGACACCTCTCGGCAGGCGCGGTAGAAGTCCTTCCAGCCCTCGCGCTCCCTTACGACCGCCTCGAGGTACTCCTGCCACACCACCTGGTCCGAGGACGGGTCGCGGACGACGGCGCCGAGGATGCCCGCCGCCACATCCCCGGCGCGCAGCACCCCGTCGCCGAAGTGTGCGGCCAGTGCGAGGCCGCCGGTGACGACGGAGATGGCCTCGGCCGTCGACAGCGTGCCGGAGGGTGACTTCAGCTTCGTACGGCCGTCGTCGGTGACGCCTTCGCGCAGCTCGCGGAAGACGGTGACCACCCGGCGGATCTCGTCGAACCCCTCGGGCGCCGGCGGCAGATCGAGGGACTTGCCGAGCTGGCCCACCCGGCGGGCCACGATCTCCACCTCGGCCTCCGCCGTCTCGGGCAGCGGGAGCACCACGGTGTTGAAGCGGCGGCGCAGCGCGCTGGACAGCTCGTTGACCCCGCGGTCCCGGTCGTTGGCCGTCGCGATCAAGTTGAAGCCGCTGACCGCCTGGACCTCCTCGCCCAGCTCGGGAATCGGGAGGGTCTTCTCGGACAGCACGGTGATCAGCGTGTCCTGCACATCGGCCGGGATACGGGTCAGTTCCTCGACCCGGGCCGTCATGCCCTCGGCCATCGCGCGCATCACCGGGCTCGGCACCAGCGCCGCACGGCTGGGCCCCTGCGCCAGCAGCTGCGCGTAGTTCCATCCGTAGCGGATCGCCTCCTCCGCTGTGCCCGCTGTGCCCTGCACGAGCAGCGTCGAATCCCCGCTGACGGCCGCGGCCAGGTGCTCCGAGACCCAGGTCTTGGCCGTGCCGGGGACACCGAGCAGCAGCAGGGCACGGTCGGTGGCCAGTGTGCTGACCGCGACCTCGATGATGCGGCGCGGACCTACGTACTTGGGCGTGATGACCTTGCCCCCGGGCAGCTCGCCGCCGAGCAGATACGTCGCAACCGCCCATGGGGACAGCCGCCAGCGCGCGGGGCGCGGCCGGTCGTCGGCCTCGGTGAGGGCCGCCAGCTCGTCGGCGAAGGCGTCCTCGGCGTGCGGCCGCAGCGCGGTTGCAGGAGCGGCCGCGGCGGCCGTGCCTGGCGCCGGCTGGGCGGCGGACTCGGCGGCCGGGTCTGCGACATGGCTCTCGGTCACAACTCCCCCTCAACGCAGGGCTCTCTCGTACGGAAAAAGACAAGGGGATGGCCAGGGAAGGAACCCCCGCGCCGCAGCGCCTCGGCCGATCCGTGAACTACTCTGCACGCCGCCACTGACAATCGCCCTGACCTGCACGGATGGGCAGTTGAGGGCCGGTTGTCAGTGGCGCCGCCTACCGTTTTCGACATGGGTGGACAGGCGGTCCGCTGGACAGCGGAGCAGGTAATGGCGCTGGCGCCTGACGTGGCGTCACGTCGCGCGGGGAGCAAGCTGTCGGCACCCGGCCCCTGGACGGAGGCGGGGACGGGCGGCGGCGCGGTCTGGGGGCTGTGCAAGGGCAGCGGGAGCAAGCCGTACCAGACGGTGGTGGACCTCGACGGGGGCCAGGGGATCGGTTACAAGTGCTCGTGCCCGAGCCGAAAGTTCCCGTGCAAACACGCTCTCGGCCTGCTTCTCCTGTGGGCCGGTGACGAGGCGGCCGTGGCCGAGCAGGGCGAGCCTCCGGAGTGGGCGGAGGGCTGGCTGAGCGGCCGCAGGCAGCGCGCGGAGAAGAAGCCGGGCAAGAAGCCGGGCGGAGAAGCCGCTTCCGGGGGCGGTAGGAGCTCGGGCCGCGCAGCCGGCGAGACGGGGGCGCGGGACGGCGGAGAGGGGGCGGCCGGAGCCGAGGCGGCGGAGGGTGAGGAGGGGGATGCCCGGTCGAGGGCCGAGGCAGCGCGCCGCCGCGCCGAGCAGCGTGCGGCACGGATCACGGCGGGTGCCGAGGAGTTGGAGCAGCGGCTGGCCGACCTGCTGCGCGGCGGTCTCGCGGGTGCGGAGCAGTCGGGGTACGCACCCTGGGAGGAGATGGCGGCTCGCATGGTCGACGCGCAGGCCCCCGGGCTGGCCAACCGGATACGCGAGCTGGGCGCCGTCCCCGGCTCGGGAGCAGGCTGGCCGGAACGGCTGCTGGAGGAGTGTGCGCTGCTCCATCTGCTGGCGCGCGGCTGGACGCGGGCCGACGAACTTCCGCCCCCGCTCGCCGAGACGGTCAGATCGCGGGTGGGCCTGACGGTGGAAGCAGCAGAACTGCTTGCGGACGAGCAGGCGTTGATACGCGACGAGTGGCTGGTGCTGGCCCAGTCGGACACCGACGAGGGGCGTCTGACGGCCCGCCGCATCTGGCTGCACGGCCGTGCCACGGGGCGTCCGGCGCTGCTGCTCTCGTTCGGCGCGGGCGGCCGCCCTCCGGAACTGGCACTGCCGGTGGGCGCGGCGCTGGACGCGGAGCTGGCCTACTACCCGGGCGCCAGCCCGCTGCGGGCGACCCTCGGGGAACGGCACGGCGCTCCGCTGCCCGGTTTCCGGCCGCCGGGCAACACCATTCCGCAGGCCCTGGACGTCTATGCGGGGGCGCTCCGCGACGACCCGTGGCTGGAGGGGTGGCCATGCGTGCTGCGGGACGTGATACCCGTCCCGCCGTCCGACTCCGGCCCGTCCGGCGGCAGTGCGGGGCCGCAGCGCGGCGTGGGGGGCCGCGCCGGCGGCGGAACCGGGGGCAGCCCTGCGAGCCGGCCGGGAGGAGGCAGCGGGGAGGGGTGGCAGCTCGCGGCAGCGGACGAGGAGACCGCCCTTCCGGTGGCGCCGGGCACCGGCACGGCCGCGCTGTGGAGGCTGCTGGCGATCTCCGGAGACGGTCCGGTCACGGTCTTCGGCGAATGCGGCCATCGCGGCTTCAGCCCGTACACGGCTTGGAGCGAGGGCAAGGCCGTCCCGCTGTGACAGCGGCGGTCCGAACCGAGGGCGAATCGGCGGGGTGGCATTGAAAGGGGCGGATGTGACGGCTGAGACGGTTGCAGAGCAGCGCATACCCGGCGGCGAGCCACCGGTGGCAGCGACCGGTGGGGGCGGCCGGGCCGGAGAGGGCGGGGCGTGGGGGGAGTTGGTGGCAGCCGCGCTGTTGGGAGCCGAGCGGCGGCGTCCACCGGGCGGGAGCGTGACGGCGCTGCTGGACGCGGCGGCGGCCGAGACGGTCCGACGGCGCGCCGGTGCCCGGCCCGCCGTCCCCCGGCAGCGGCCAGAGCCCGCGCCGGAGGACGGGCGGAAGCCGCTGCCCGCGGCGGCCGAGCGGCGACTGGCGACGCTGCTGGCGGACCGGGCGCTGGGCGGGGCGAGTCCGTCGGGCGCCGCGGCCGGGCGCCGAGGTTCGGGTCCGGACCTGGGAGAGCTGCTGCCGCAGTGGCTCGCGGAGGCGAACTCCCAGGGCTATCGGGCGCCCGCCGCGCTGCTGCCCGCTCTGCTGGACGCGGCGCGGGCCCGTACCGACCTGCGGGCCGAGACGCTGGCGTTCGCCGGTCCGCGGGCGCTGTGGCTGGCGCGGTACAACACCGACTGGAAGTTCGCGCTGCGGGACGGCGTCCGCCGACAGGTGCCGGGCGAGCGTCCCGAGGAGGCCGAACAGCTGTGGCAGGAGGGGTTGTTCGCCGAGCGGGTGGCGCTGCTGACGGCCCAGCGGCAGCGGGACCCGCAGGCGGCGCTGGCGCTGCTGTCCTCCACTTGGCAGACCGAGCGGGCCGAGGACAGGCTGATGTTCCTGGACTCGCTGCGTCTGGGCCTGGGCCCCGCCGACGAGCCGTTCCTGGAGCGGGCGCTGACCGACCGCAGCCGCACCGTACGGGCGACCGCGGCCGAGCTGCTGGCGGCGCTGCCAGGCTCGGCGCTGGCCGCCCGGATGGCGAAGCGTGCCCGTGCTTGTGTGGGGCCGGACCGGATGGGCGGTCGGGGCATCATCGTGGTGGAGGCGCCGCACGAGTGCGATGCCGATATGCAGCGCGACGGTGTCGTGCCCAGGCCGCCCTCGGGGCGCGGGGAACGGGCTTGGTGGCTGGTCCAGTTGGTGGAGTCGACGCCACTGCGGGTGTGGAGCGAGCAGTTCGACGGGCTCCCTCCGGCCCGGATCGTGGCGCTGCCGGTCGCCGACGGCTGGCGGGAGGATCTGCACGCGGCGTGGTGCGGTGCGGCCGTGCGCCAGCGGGACGTGGAGTGGGCGCGCGCCCTCATCGGGGAGCCCACCGAGCCGTTCTCCGAGGGCCCGGGCGACCCGGCCAAGCTGCTGTCGGTGTTGCCCGAGGAGGAGCGCGGCGAGTGGGCCGCGCGCTTCATAGCCGCGCACGGGCTGTCGGAGGCGTTCCGCATCCTCGGGGTGTGCGGCGTGCCGTGGTCGCTGCCGCTGGGGCGGGCTGTGGTGGACGCGCTGGAGATCGCACGGGACGCGGGCAGCTACCCGTGGAGCTTCAGCGGGGTGATGGGGCTCGCCGAGCGCTGTCTGGACCCGTCCGACGCGGAGCGGCTCGCGCCGCTGGCTGCTGTGCCCGACGAGAAGGAGGGGGAGTCGCCGGGCGCCGGGGCCTACTGGGCGGAGTCGTTCCAGCGGCTGGTCGCCACCTTGCGGCTGCGCTCCTCGATGCTGGCGGAACTACGGGGCGAGCGGAGAGAGGGGGAACCCCAGGCGGGACAGGTGTGACGCGAGCCGAGGGGACGACAGCGGCGGCGCACCCGACGGGCGAGGCGGCCACACGGGACGACGAGAGTGCGGGAAGACAGCGGCAGGAGGCGGCCGTAGGAGGATGGCGGCTCAGGCCGCCACCGGGCCCACATGGGTACGGATCCACTCGACGACCTCGCCGGTGCTGGCGCCGGGTGTGAAGATCTCGGCCACGCCCTGCTCCTTGAGCAGAGGGATGTCCGCCTCAGGGATGATCCCGCCGCCGAAGACCTTGATGTCGGCGGCGTCCCGCTCGCGCAGCAGCTCCAGCACTCGGGCGAAGAGAGTGTTGTGCGCGCCGGAGAGGATGGAGAGGCCGATTGCGTGCGCGTCCTCCTGGATGGCGGTGTCCACGACCTGCTCCGGGGTCTGGTGCAGACCGGTGTAGATGACCTCCATGCCGGCGTCGCGCAGGGCGCGGGCGATGACCTTGGCACCTCGGTCATGGCCGTCGAGGCCCGGCTTGGCGACCACCACGCGGATCGGACCGGTCACATCCATCACTGCCTCCCTCTAGGACGACCACTGGGCCGGGACGGGCCACGGGGTGTGAACGCACGTTATCGCCAGCATCCCGCACGCGTCCCGTTCCGTGTTGGTAACCGAGGGGGAAATCACACGCGGGGCCGCCCTCGCCCGGGGCGCCCTGGCGCCGACACGCGGCCCCGGCCTCATGTGCGCGCCCGGCGCCCGCCCGTACGCGCCCCCACCGCACACCACCGCGCGCCGGACGCGCCCATCCGCGCCACGGTCGGAGGCGGGGAGGGCGGGACCGCCCAGCGGAAGGGCTCCCGCTCCGCCGCCTCGCCCCCGGCCACTCAGAAACCCTGATCTTCTTCTCCGGTGCTCGATCTTCCCTCCCGAAACAGCGGAACAGACCCGCGCGACCGTTCCGACCTGTGCGTTTCCGATGGGGATGAGTGAGGTTCCGGCGTATATGGCGCTGCCGGTGGACTGCGGCGTTTCTGCCCCGGTCCGCACGGAGTTGGGGACGAACGGCACTTGTAGCCCGGCTGCGTCACGCCGGACACCGGTACGGCGGACAGCTCCGTCCGAGAAGCTCACTCTTTCGAACTAATTTCGAACTCAACCTCTGCTACCAGTCCGTAGTCCGCCGAAAGGCGGCCGATTGCCCTTTTCCTGCGCCGCTAAAACCTCCCGAAGATTGTCGCCATCGCATACCGCCGGGTACAGTCACCGCACTGCTCCGCCCCTGTCGCCTAGGCGAAAGAGAAGTTGGTGGTGAACGACCGTCATCCGTCGGGAGTCCCCGGTCCCGACGACCCCGGTTCCGGCTTCTCGTACGGCTCCTACCACGCGGACCACGGGCAGTCGGCGTACGGCGCTTACAGCGAGGACGCCTACCAGGCCGGCTCGTACGACGGGTACCCCATCGGCGCCTACGACACCTCCGGCGGCTCCTACGCCGATGGTCCGTACACCACCTACGGCGACGACGATCCCCTCTTCGGGACGCTCCCCGGCACCGACACCGGCAGCTACCCGACTGCGTCCTGGGAGGCCACCACCGCTTGGGGCACCGGGAGTTACGTGCCCGACGCCATGGCGGCCGCCCCGCACATCCCCGCGCAGAACGGGCCCGGACTCCCCACGGCGGACGACGGCACCGGCCAGTGGACGTTCGGTGTGCAGGAGGCCGGCGGCTGGGACTCGACCACCTGGGGCACCGGCGGCTGGGAGACAGCCGGGACGGAGACGGCCGGCTGGACGACGGACGGCCAGGGCGCGGCGTACGGCTACGAGAGCCAGGACGGCTACGCCCGTCAGGACGGCTACGGCGCATACGAACACGCCGCCTATGACGCGCACGCGCAGGCCGCATCCCCCTACGACGGTTACGACCCGCAGCACGGCAGTCGGCCCGACTCCGGCGGCTATGCCCCGTATGAAGACCACGCCTACGAAGGTCAGGGCACCTACGACAGCCAGGGTGTCTACGACAGCCAGGGCGGTTACGAGGGACACGAGAGCTACGAGGGCCACGACGGCTACAGCGATCCGGGCGGGCACGGCCAGCATCCAGAGCACGGTCAGGACCAGGACGCCACCGCCCAGTGGGACTTCTCCGTCCTTACGCAGGACGAGCACGGCTTCGACCCCGCAGCTGCCGACTTCGCCGGGGCGCCCGCGCCCCACGACCTCCCCGCGCCCCACGAGGTCTCCGCACCGGACAGTGAGTGGGACGGTCCCGACGAACCCGGCGCACCCGCCGCCCTCGGCACCGTCGGCGGCCCGCATGGACGCGGACGCCGCCGCTCCCCCAAACCCCGCCCCCGTCGCCGGGCCCTGATGACCGTGGCGGTTCCGTCCGTCGCCGTCATGGGCGTCGCGGGAGCGGCCGCGGCGAGTGTGATGGGTGACGACGGCAAGGACAAGGACACCACCACCGTCGCCGCCCCCGACGCCGCGCCCGTCAAGCCGTCGAGCGTCAACAGCAAGCTGGACACCCAGCTCCAGAGCCTCTCCGCCGACGCCGACGACTTCGCCGACCGCGCCAGCCGCACCCAGGAGCGCATCGACCTCAAGCAGCGCCAGCAGGCCGAGAAGGAGCGCAAGGCCAAGGAGGCGGCGCGCAAGGAGGCCATGCGCCCCAAGTTCGTGATCCCGGTCAAGGACCACACTCTCAGCGCGCGCTACGGCCAGGCCGGCGTCAACTGGATGTCGGTCCATACCGGGATCGACTTCCCCGTCAGCTACGGCACCCCGGTCATGGCGGCCACCGACGGCACGGTGACCACGAAGCACGATGTGTCGTACGGGAACATGGCCGTTGTGACGGCGAAGGACGGGACCCAGACCTGGTACTGCCACCTGAGCAGCAACAAGATCCGCTCGGGCGAGGTCAAGGCGGGCGATGTGATCGCCTACTCCGGCAACTCCGGCAACTCCACGGGGCCGCACCTGCACTTCGAGGTGCACCCGGGCGGCGGCTCGGCCGTGAACCCGATCCCGTGGCTGCAGAGCAAGGGCCTCAACATCAGCTGAGAGTCGCCCTCGGCTGAGGCCCAGCCCCAGCTGAAGCTGAGCCTCAGCTGGGGCTGGGGCTGGGGCTCAGCCGAAGCTCACAACAGCGGGACGGCCGACCGGATGGACGGCCGTCTCACAGCTTCTCCACGGGCGCATAGCGCAGCAGCAGCCGCTTGGGCTTCTCGCCGCCGAAGTCGATCGTCGCCTCGGCGTTGTCGCCACTGCCCTTGACCGCCTGCACCGTGCCGAGCCCGAAGCTGTCGTGGGTGACGCGGTCACCGACCTGGAGGGAGACGACCGGCCGGTCGCCCGCGCGGCGCGTCGCGAAGCCCGACGGCCCCCCGCGCCGGGCCGAGGCGCTCGCGGACGAGGAGAGGGACGCACCGATTCCGGTGCCGGACGAGCCCGCACCGCCCATGGCGCCGCCACCGCTGCCCGTCCGCTTCCAGTCGATGTACTCGGCCGGAATCTCCTCCAGGAAGCGGGAGGGCGGGTTGTAGGAGGGCTGGCCCCAGGCGCTGCGCATCCCGGCACGGGTGAGGTAGAGCCGTTCCCGGGCTCGGGTGATGCCGACGTAGGCGAGCCGTCGCTCCTCCTCCAGCTCCTTGGTCTGGCCCAGGGCGCGCATGTGCGGGAAGACGCCGTCCTCCATGCCCGTCAGGAAGACCACGGGGAACTCGAGGCCCTTGGCGGTGTGCAGGGTCATGAGCGTGACGACGCCCTCGTCCTCGCCCTCCTCGGGGATCTGGTCGGAGTCGGCGACCAGGGCGACCTGTTCGAGGAAATCGGCGAGGGTGCCGGGAGACTCGGCCTCGCCGCGCTCCTGCTCGAACTCCAGTGCGACGGCGGCGAGTTCCTGGAGGTTCTCGATCCGCGTCTCGTCCTGCGGGTCGGTGGATGCCTGCAGCTCGGCCAGATAGCCGGTCTGCTCCAGCACCGCCTCCAGCACCGTGGCGGGCCCCGCGCCGGACTCCACGACGGTGCGCAGCTCCTCCATCAGCGCATTGAACCGCTTGACGGCGTTGAGGGAGCGCGCGGCCATGCCGTACGCCTCATCCACGCGGGCGAGCGCCTGCGGGAAGGTGATCTTCTCGCGGAGGGCGAGCGCCTCGATCATGGCCTCGGCGCGATCGCCGATGCCCCGCTTGGGCACGTTCAGGATACGGCGAAGCGGCACCGCGTCCTCCGGATTGGCCAGCACCCGCAGATAGGCCAGGATGTCGCGGACCTCGCGGCGCTCGTAGAAGCGCACCCCGCCGACGACCTTGTACGGCAGGCCGACGCGGATGAAGACCTCTTCGAAGACACGGGACTGGGCGTTGGTGCGGTAGAAGACGGCGATGTCGCCAGGGCGGACTCTGCCCTCGTCCCCCTCGCCCTTCTGGTGCTCACCCTTCTGGTGCTCGCCTTTCTGGAGCTCACCCTTCGCGTGCTCGCCGTCGCTGAGGCGGTCGATCTCGTCGGCGACGAACTGCGCCTCGTCGTGCTCGGTGTCGGCGACATAGCCGGTGATCCTGGGACCCGAGCCCGCCTGGGTCCACAGGTTCTTGGGACGCCGGTCGGCGTTGCGCTCGATGACGGCGTTGGCGGCGGACAGGATCGTCTGCGTCGAGCGGTAGTTCTGCTCCAGCAGGATGGTGGTCGCGTTCGGGTAGTCCTCCTCGAATTGGAGGATGTTGCGGATGGTGGCACCGCGGAAGGCGTAGATCGACTGATCGGCGTCGCCGACGACGCACAGCTCGGCCTGGTCCTCGGCGGGGCCCACCAGCTCGCGCACCAGCTGGTACTGCGCGTGGTTGGTGTCCTGGTACTCGTCGACGAGGACGTGCCGGAAGCGGCGGCGGTAGTGCTCGGCAACGTCGGGGAACGCCTGGAGCAGATGGACCGTCGTCATGATCAGGTCGTCGAAGTCCAGCGCGTTGGCCTCGCGCAGCCGCGCCTGGTACATCGTGTACGCCTCGGCGAGGGTCTTCTCGAACCCATCGCTCGCCTGCCCCGCGAAGTCCTCCTCGTCGATGAGCTCGTTCTTGAGGTTGGAGACCTTGGCGCTGAACGACTTGGGCGGGAAGCGCTTGGGGTCCAGGTCGAGGTCGCGGCAGACCAGGGCCATCAGGCGCTTGGAGTCGGCGGCGTCGTAGATCGAGAACGACGAGGTGAAGCCCAGCTTCTTGCTCTCGCGGCGCAGAATGCGTACGCACGCGCTGTGGAAGGTGGAGACCCACATCGACTGCGCGCGGGGCCCCACCAGCTCAGCGACGCGCTCCTTCATCTCGCCCGCCGCCTTGTTGGTGAAGGTGATGGCGAGGATCTGCCCAGGGTGCACGCTGCGGGCGCCCAGCAGATAGGCGATGCGGTGGGTGAGCACCCGCGTCTTGCCGGAGCCGGCGCCGGCGACGATGAGCAGCGGGGAGCCCGCATGCAGGACGGCGTCCCGCTGTTGCTCGTTCATCCCCTCCAGCAGCGCGGCGGGGTCGATGACGGAGCGGGGGGCGCCGTCGCGGTGATACGCGTCACGCCCGCCGGTGCCCGCGGCACCGCCCGCGAAGGTGCCCGCAAACAGGTCGTCCGGGATCTCCTCCGTGGGGCCCGGGTCTGCGGAGCCCTCGGGGTCGGGCGGCGGGGGCGCGTCCGCCTCGGGTGCCATACCGTCGAGGTCCGCCAGGAAGCTGTCGTCGAAGAGGCTGCTCATCGTCGTACGAGTCTAGGCCGCCGCACCGACACCCGGAGGCCCTGTGGAAAACCGGCCGTCCGCCGGAGCGGGCTCCGGGGAACGGCGGACCGGCGAGAGCGCGGGGAGCCTGGGTCAGACCCAGAGCACGGCGATGAAGATGTTCGCCGTCGTCAGCAGTCCCACGGTGCCGAAGAGGGGGGCGCTCAGCCGTTCCTCGTCCCGCTTCACATAGGTGATACCGAGGACGACCACGAGCAGCGCCAGCTTCAGACCGATCTTGACGTTGTTCACCGTGCTGTCGTCGGCTTGGTTGAGCCCGACCAGTGCCACGCCGGTGACCAGCATGGTCAGCGCCCCGTGCAGCATGCTGGGACTGATGTGGGCCTCGCCCTTGCCGATCGCCTTCATCTGCGTGAGGAAACCGCCCAGCAGCGCGGCTATCCCGATGATGTGCAGGCCGACGAAAGCATTGATGAGAACGTCCATGAGCGCGAGCGTATCCGGGCTTTTTCGGGGCCTTTAGCACACCCCCGGCTTCTCGGCGGTGGCTCTCGCGGTACCGGTCAGTGCTCGCGCATATGCCCCCCGCGTTGCGCGGTCAGGCGCGCCGACCCGGGCAGCTTCGCGCCGAAAAGGCTCACTTGTGATCATTCCCGCGTCC
Source organism: Streptomyces spirodelae (assembly GCF_017676385.1). Taxonomy (GTDB): domain Bacteria; phylum Actinomycetota; class Actinomycetes; order Streptomycetales; family Streptomycetaceae; genus Streptomyces; species Streptomyces spirodelae. Next base: position 73,044 of record NZ_JAFFZN010000012.1, on the reverse strand, counting down.
GGCCGTCACCGCTTCGCCTAGCGTCCTCGCCAGGTGGCCGCGCCCTGCCGGTCGGCGCGGCCACCCCGGCCGCCGGGACAGGTGTGATGTGCACAACACCGCGCTCGTAGAGATCACCAACAGATCAGCACGCATCGGACCAGCAAGCACCGATCAGCAAGCGCAAGTAAGGGAGTGACGGCCGACCATGGCCTCGCACCGCAAGCCCAAGCCCTACCCTCTCGCCGTCCCTTTCGCCCGCGCCGCCTTCACCCTCGTACTGGCGGGCACGGCGGGCGTCACCTCCTTCCAGGGCTCCGGCCACGCACAGCCTCGCCCGCAACCGGAAACGGCGGACAGGGCAGCGAACGAGAGAGCGGACAGGAGTGCGGACAGGAGTGCGGACCGGACGGCGGCCGTGGAAGCCGAGGTCGACCGGCTGCACCGGGACGCCGAGCGTGCCACCGAGGCGTACAACGGCGCCCGGGAGAAAACGCGGGCGGCCCGGCGCGAGCTGGAGACGCTCCACGACGAGGCGGCACGCCGCCAGGAGAAGCTCAACGCCTCCCGGGACGCACTCGGGTCCTACGCGGCGGCGCAGTACCGCGACGGCAGTGGCGTCGATCCCGCCGTACGGCTCGCACTCTCCTCCAGCCCTGCGGACTACCTGGACCGCGCCGCCACTGTCGAACGCGCCGGGGACCTTCAGGCGGCAGCGGTGAAACGTACCGCCGCACGGACCCGACAGCTCGCACAGGTGCGCAAGGAGGCGGCGGACGTCTCCGCAGAGCTCGAAAAGTCGGCGGAGAGGGCAAGCCGCCACAAGCGCGCTGTCCAGAGCAAGCTCGGCCGTGCGCAGCACCTGCTCAACAGGCTGACGCCGAAGCAGCGCGCCGCCGTCCTCGACGGACACCACCCCACGTCGCGCAACGGGGAGCGGGACCGCGCCACCGCGCGAGAGGCTGCCCCCCGGCGCGGTCAGGCGGCACGGAGCCATACGTCACAGAAGCACGCGGACCACAACACAGGCCCCGCCGCGCCCGCCGCCGGGCAGCCGGCGACCGGGCGGTCCGCCCGTGCGGTCGCCTTCGCCCGCAGCGCACTGGGCAAGCCGTACGTGTGGGGCGGTACGGGTCCTACCGGGTACGACTGTTCCGGGCTGACCCAGGCTGCCTGGAAGGCGGCCGGCGTCTCACTACCGCGCACCACCTACAGCCAGATCCACGCGGGCAAACGCGTCTCACGTGGCAACCTCGCTCCGGGCGACCTCGTCTTCTTCTATGACAGCGTCAGCCACGTCGGCCTGTACATCGGAGGCGGTCGCATGATCCACGCTCCCCGGCCCGGCACCGCTGTGCGGGTCGCGCCCATCGACCAGATGCCCTTCGCCGGGGCTGTCCGCCCGGCGTGAGAGCGGCACCCTTGCGCGGCACCGACGCGTCAACCGAGTCGCATTCGCCGTTCACTCACAAGTGCCCAGCGCGCGGCGGAGCGTTGCCCCCTTCCTCCACAGCCGTACGGCGCTGCTCAGCTACGACATGGCCCGCACATCAACCTCCCTCCCTCAGGATCACCCGGGACGAGTCCGCCCTGTCGAGCTGATACCTGCTCACGTAAGGCACAATCCCCTTCCATCCCATGGAAGTTGAGAGGCGGGGTTGCGCAGTGGCCGTGGATGCGGCTCAGGACGGCTCAAGGGGCCCGGGCGACGAGGACGGGCCGGACGGCACGCAGGGCACGCGCCGCACGTCCGGCACGGGCCCCGAACCGGGGAAGGGCACCCCCTCTCGACAGGGCACCCCGCCGGGCCAGGGCACCTCCCCCCGGAAGAGTTCCGCCGGGGGGGAGGGCTCCCCCGCAGGCCAGGGCACCACCTCGGGCCCGGGCGCCGCCCCGAAGCGGGGCGCCGCAGGCGGGAAGGGTGCCGCCCCCCGTGAGAGCGCTGCCCCGGGGACGCGCCCCGGCGCGGAGCAGTCCACCGCCCCCGGAAGGCCCTCGGCACGGGGGAGAATCCCCTCCCCCGGTGCCACCCCTGGGAAGAGCACCTCTCCCGGCAAGAGCACCACCCCTGGGAAGAGCGCCACTCCCGGAACGGGCCCCTCCCCCGACACAGGCACCTCCCCCGGCACGGGCGCGGGCCGAGTCCCCGGCGCACGGTCCGGCGCGTCCGCCGCACCCCCCGCGCCCCCCGCGCCCTCCACACCCTCGACGTCCTCCCCCTCCCCCACACCGCCCTCTCCCACCGGCCGCCCCATCGGCAGTGACTCCCCTCCCGCCGACAGCGGCGCCAAGTCGCCGTGCCAGTGCGAGAACTGTCCCAACAGTGCCCGAGAGGGGTACCGCAAGGCGCTGGCCGCGTTCGTGCGGCGCAGGGACGAACTGGCCACCGGCCAGGGTGTCCCCGTGGGACTGGCGCACTCCGCGGGTGCCTCGCGCCAGTGGGTCTCCGATGAGCTGACCCAGGCTGCGCGGGCTGTGGCCGACCGCAGCCGTGAAGAGGGCGAGGTGTGGGTCGCGCGGCTCTGGCGGCGCACCCTGCTCGCCGTATGGGCCGCTGTCGGCGTGCTGCTGCTGGTGCAGTTGCTGTGCGCACTCGCCGGCGGCTGGTCGAGCGGGCGGACAGCCGGACTGGTGGCGGCTTTCGTCTCGGGCTCACTGCTGTCGCTCGCGGCCTGGCTGCACCGGGCGCGCGGTGGCGTCCTGGCACCCGTCATCGGGGAGGACAACAGATTGTCCACCTCCCGTACGGTGGCCGCCGGGTGGGTGCTGTTGTCGGTCTTCTCCGTACTGGTCCTGGCCGTTGAGCTGGCGACGGCGCCCGGTCCCGACGAGCGCCGGGCGCTGCTGGCGGGGCTGGATCTGTCGCGCGGCGCGGGCGTGGTGACGGTACTCGCGCTGACCTGTGCGGTGGCCGTCGTGGTGCGCCGTACGGTCGCCGTACGGGTGCAGGGCAGGCGGCTGCAGAAGGTGCGTGCCGACCGTCCGCACGCCGCCGATCTGCTGACGGACGACGCGGGCCGTGGCGCGTTCTCTGACGTGCAGTACGTGCTCATCAGCGCGGTCGCGGTGGTCTTCGCCGCGGTCCGGCTGGCCCGGCAGCCCGACCAGTTGCCCGACCTGCCCTGGGGACTGGCTCTGCTGGTCGTCGTCTCGGCGGCGACGTATCTGGCAGGTAAGTACGCCGAGGGCGGCCGCCCCGTGGTGCTGTCGGTGGTCCGTGCGCGCGAGATGGGCGACCTGCACTCCCCGATCCGTACCGGCGACGACATCGAGATCCGCGGCGCCGGTTTCGTCCCTCCCGGCGCCACCGCGCCCGACCGGCTGGCCCGGATGGTCGTCCGGATCGGCGCCGTCCATGTGCACGCTCCCCTCATCCCCGTACCCGGCGGCTTCACCAGCCCCTCGGACACCGCTCTGACGGTTCCGGTGCCGGTGGAGGTCGAGCCGGGCCGGGTGGAGGTCCAAGTGGTCACCGCCGCGGGTGTGGAGACCAACCGCTACCCCATCGACGTGGTCGAATAGGGAGGGTCCGAACGCGCGCCCGCGCGCCCTGCCCACCCGCGCGCGACCTGCCCGCACGCCGTGCCTGCCCGCGCGCCCTACGTGCCCGTGCGCCCGACGTGTCCGGCTCCCCGAGCACCGAGCAGGCCCGTGATACCAGTGCCGGAACCGGCGTTTCCGACGGGGCCGATGGGCACTTGCCAGCCGGGTGGGACCTGGGGGAAGAATCGCCTCCGCACACCGAACGCATTTGCGGAAGGCGGGAGCGACGGATGTCTGTGACAGGGCCGGCGGGTGGTCGTGCCGACGACGGACCCAAAGCCGTCAGCGCCTATCCCGGGCCGGTCGCCGGGGCACCCGTCGGGATACGCGGTACGGCGTCCCGCTACGCGCTGCTCCCGCTGCGGCTCTTCCTCGGGATCACCTTCCTCTACGCGGGCATCGACAAGCTCACCGACCCGGGCTTCCTCACCGCGAAAGGGCCGGGTTCCTTCGCCGGGACGCTGGCCGCCGTGCATGACGGGGCAGGGGCCACATGGATGGTCGAACTGGCGCAGCAGAGCCCGCAGGGGTTCGGCGCGGCCATCGCGGTCGGCGAGATCGCCGTGGGGCTCGGCACGCTGTGCGGACTGTGGGCCCGGCTGGCGGCGGCCGGTGGCGCGCTGCTCTCCTTCTGTCTGTGGCTGACGGTGAGCTGGTCCAGCGATCCGTACTACTACGGCAACGACCTGCCGTATCTGATGGCGTGGCTTCCTCTGGTGATGGCAGGAGCGCCGATGTTCTCGCTGGACGCGCTGCTGGCGGTACGCAAACGCCGCAGAGGCCAGCAGATCTTCGGCTGACAGTGCGCACGTCACCGGCCGGCTGTGGGGGCACCGTTACGGCGCCCTCACCCCCGCAACTCGCGCCGCCGGGCGACCGAGCGCCGGACCAGGAACGTCGCCAGTGCCGTCAGTCCGGCCAGCACCAGCGAGACCGGTACCACCACCAGCAGCACCCAGAACGGAACCTCCGCCTCGCCCGCAGCGTCCAGCAGGTAGACCACCGCGACCGCGGTCATGGCGAGTCCGAGCAGCAGCCTGGAGGGTTCGAAACGGTGCCTCATCGGGTCCCTCCCTCCTCCGTGGACGGTGCCGTACTCGGTGCCGTACTCGGACTCGGAGGCCGGGTCGGGGTCGGGCTCGGCGTCGGCGTCGGTCCGTCGCCCGGCAGCGACTGATTGTCGGACCGCTCGCCCGAGGGCAGCTCCCGTACGATCTCGGTGCGGCCGGCACCCACGCTGAGCTTCACCACGACGGTGCCCTTCGCCTTCTTGCCGCTGAACGGCCGCAGGGTCAGCTTCCGCTTCGTCCCCAGTCCGCTGGCCTGGTCGAAGACAACCTCCCCGTCGCCGTCCAGTGCCTTGGGGAACCGCATGTCCCCCATGTCGACGTCGGCGCTCACCTTGACCAGCGCGCCCTCGGGTACGACCACCTTCATCTCGCCCGCGCCCACCCGGGTCTCGGTACGCAGCGTCTGGCCCGCCTTCAGTCCCGTCCCGCGCAGGTCGAGTTCTCCGGAGCCGGAGCCGAGCGCGTAGCGCGGCTTGACCTCGCCGACCGAGGCGGGCACCCAGCGGGTGTCGCGGAAGTGCGTCGTGATGTCCTTCGGCAGCGCTGCGGCGCCCGCCAGCAGCCCGGCCGTCAGAACGATGCAGACGATGGTGCCCGGCCCCGTACGGCCGACGAACGCGCTGAGCGCGAGCCCGAGGCCGAAGACGGCGAGCATGCCCGCCAGGGCGAGAGTGAGGGTGGTGGCCAGCGGGTTGATGTTCCAGGAGACGGCCGTGGTGACGCCGCCGGCCAGCAGCGCCAGCAGGAAGGTGAGACCGCCCAGCGAACCTCCGGCGCCGCCGCGGGCCGGCGGACCTCCGCCCGGCGCTCCGGCGGGAACGGGGACCCTGGGCGGGCCGTACCCTCCGGGGCGCTCGTGGGCGCTGGGCGGCGCCGCGTACGGGAGGGCGTCCTCGGGGCCCCACAGGTAGCCGGTCGCGGCTCCTGGCCGCCCCCAGGCGGGGCCGCCGCTGCCCTTGGTGGCCCCGGCGTCCTTGGTGAGCGGCTCACGCCACCAGGAGGCGGGTACCGGAACGGGCGGCGCCTGCGCCTCGGGGGGCGCGTCCGCGACCGCGTGCGCCGTCGCCGGGTCGATCTGCGCGCCCTCGGCACCGGCGGCCTCGACCTGGCGCCGGTGCTGCGACCAGTAGGCCGCGCCCGCCACCGCGCCGATCAGCACCACCGAGAAGGGCACGCTGCGGCTGCCGAGCGAGGCGAGGAAGAGGCCGCAGCCGACGAGCGCGATCAGGATCGCCGAAAGAGCGCTGCCCTCCACCCGGCCAGACAGCAGCAGCCGCCCCTCGTTCTGTGTCTCCCCCTCGGCGGGGATGAGCAGCCAGGCGAACCCGTAGAAGATGAGCCCCAGTCCCCCGACGACGGACAGCACCACCAGCGGCACCCGGAAGAGCACGGGATCGAGGTCGAAGTACCGCCCCAGGCCGCCGCACACACCGCCTGCGACCTTGTGCTTGCGGCTCCGCCGCAGCCGGCCCCGCTGGGGTCCGGGCACCGCGTTGTGCGCGCCCCAGGAGGAAGCCTGACCGCTGCCGCCTTCCGCGCCCGGGCCGCCGGGACCGCGGCCGGGACCGGGACCGGGATCGCGGCCATGGCCGTGGCCGGGCTCCGCCGCGTGCTGCTCCTCCTCGCTCATGGCCCCTATGGTCGCGCCCCTGGCACGGCGAGGCATCGGGGGCCTACCCCGAGCGATCCCTGAGATCCGGCGCGCGGCCCGGAGGCCGCTTCGGGGGTGGCTCAGGGCCGAACCCTGATGTCCGGCGGCCTGAGCCGTGTGACGATCGGAGCATGACAGCGCCCGCCTCGCCCGCCCCCGAGTCGGCCCCGCACGGAACCGGACCCCGTCCCGGCTCCTCGGAGCCCCTGGAAGAACCGCCTCTGCGCAAGCTGTACCGCAGCGCGGAGGGCCGGATGCTCGGCGGCGTGGCGCGCGGGCTCGCGGGGCACCTGGGGCTGCCCGTCTCCTGGGTGCGGATCGTCCTCATCGCGCTCAGCCTGGCCAACGGCCTGGGGGTGCTGCTGTACGCGGCGTTCTGGTTCGTGGTGCCGCTCGGTACGGGCGGGGTGGGTGCCGGGCACCGGACCGGCGCTGCCGGGCTGACGGAGGTGGTCACGGACCGGGACGGACTGCGCCGCCGGTTCCTCCGCAAGCCCGACAAGGGCCAGATCATCGCCGTCCTCGCGCTGGTCGTCGCCATCTTCATCACGGCGGACAACCTCCAGTTCGGCGCCGCCAACACCTATCTGTGGCCCGTCGTCCTGATCGGCGTCGGTGTAGCGCTGGTGTGGCGGCAGGCGGACAACTCGCGCCGCGCCCACTGGGCGGAGGTCAGCCGCCGTACCCGGCTGCTGCCGATAGCCCGCAGCGCGGCGGGGGTCGCGCTGGTCGCGGTCGGCGTGACGGGCATCGTCGTCGTACAGGGCTCGGTCAGCCATCTGGGCTCGGTGCTCCAGGCCGCGCTCGCGGTGCTGGTCGGCATCGCGCTGATGGCGGGCCCCTATCTCGTACGGATGATGCAGGACCTGTCCGAGGAACGGCTGATGCGCATTCGCGCGCAGGAGCGGGCCGAAGTGGCCGCGCACGTCCACGACTCGGTGCTGCACACCCTCACCCTGATCCAGCGCAACGCCGAGAAGCCCCGCGAGGTGGCCCGGCTGGCCCGTGCCCAGGAGCGGGAGCTGCGCGCCTGGCTGTACAAGCCCGCCGACGCCGCGGGGAAGGCGGCCGAGGAGGAGGACGAGCCCAAGACCCTCGCCGAGGGCGTCAGGGCCGCTGCCGCCGAGGTCGAGGACCACCACGGGGTGCCCGTCGAGGTGGTCTGCGTGGGCGACTGTCCGCTCGACGAGGCGCTGGGCGCCCAGCTTCAGGCCGCGCGCGAGGCGATGGTCAACGCCGCCAAGTACGGTGGCGAGGGCGGTGCCGTGCAGGTCTTCGCCGAGGTGGAGGGGCGTACCGTCTTCATCTCCGTACGGGACCGCGGTCCGGGCTTCGACCCGGACGCCGTGCCGGAGGACAGGATGGGCGTACGGGAGTCCATCATCGGCCGGATGCGGCGCAACGGCGGCACGGCGCGGCTGCGCACCGCACCGGGCGAGGGCACAGAGGTCGAGCTGGAGATGGAGAGGGCGGCGGAGTCGTGACCAACGAGGCGACGGGGAACGAGCAGCAGGGCGACGGCGGCAGCGGCCCGCAGAGCGGCGTCACCCCCCAGGGCGGTGACGCCACCGATGGCCGCCGCCGGGTCCGGGTGGTCCTGGTGGACGACCACCGTATGTTCCGCGCGGGCGTACAGGCGGAGATCGGCCGTACGGACGAGACGGGCGTGGACGTGGTCGGCGAGGCCGGCGACGTCGACCAAGCCATGACGGTCATCGAGGCGACCCGCCCCGATGTCGTACTGCTGGACGTCCACCTCCCGGGCGGCGGCGGCGTGGAGGTGCTGCGCCGCAGCGCCCCGCTGATGGGCGACGCCGAGCAGCCGGTGCGGTTCCTGGCACTGTCCGTCTCGGACGCCGCCGAGGACGTCATCGGCGTCATCCGGGGCGGCGCGCGGGGCTATGTCACCAAGACCATCACCGGCGACGACCTGGTCGGCGCCATCTTCCGGGTCTCGGACGGCGACGCGGTCTTCTCCCCGCGGCTGGCCGGCTTCGTCCTGGACGCCTTCGCCTCCACGGACGCCCCGCCGGTCGACGAGGACATGGACCGCCTCACCCAGCGCGAACGCGAGGTCCTGCGCCTGATCGCGCGCGGCTACGCCTACAAGGAAGTGGCCAAGCAGCTGTTCATCTCCGTCAAGACGGTGGAGTCCCACGTCTCGGCGGTGCTGCGCAAGCTCCAACTGTCCAACCGCCACGAACTGACCCGCTGGGCGACGGCGCGCCGACTGGTGTGAGCCCTTCGGTAACTTTGCGGAGCGTCCGGCCGAGCCAGGGGCCCCGGATGACGGCGTTCGCCTCGCGGGACCTTGATCGCGCCGTTAGTCTGTGCGCGGAGAGGAGGGCCCATGCTGCTGAAGTTCCGCGTGGCCAATTTCCGGTCGCTGCGTGACGAGCAGGAGCTGTCCTTCGTCCCACCGCCCGACGAGCCCAGCGGAATGACCCGCGAGCTCTCACTGTCCGACGGCAAGCATCTGGCCGTCTTCCCCGTGCTCGGCCTCTTCGGTGCCAACGCCTCCGGCAAGTCCAACGTCATCGTCGCTCTGCGCGAGATGAAAAAGGCCGTCCTCACCTCGTACGCGGGCTGGACGGCCCACGAGCGCATCCCGCGCGAGCCGTTCGCCCTCGATCCCAAATCCGGCGCTGACAGCACCTTTTTCGAGGTGGACTTCGTCCTGCCCGAAACCCGGGTCCGCTGGACATACGGCTTCGAACTCGGCGACCGCCGTGTGGAGTCGGAGTGGCTGCACGCCTACCCCAAGGGCCGACGCCAGGTCTGGTACGACCGTGATGCCTCGCGCGACCAGGTGTACGACTTCCCGGGCGGACGACTACGCGACCGGTCCCGACTGGCCGAAACCACCCGCCCCAACGCCCTCCTCCTCACCCGCGCCGCCAATGACAACCACCCTCAGCTCACGCCGATCCACCGCTGGTTCCAGCAGAACCTGTGGGACGTCACCCCGGAGACCGAAAAGAAACATCGCGAAACCTACACCGCCGAGCGGTTGCTGAATGACGAGGACCGCGAGCGCATCGAGGAACTGCTCCGCGTCGCCGACCTGGGCATCAGCGAGGCGCGGGTCGAACGGAAACCGGGCGAGCAGCCGAAAATCAGCCTCCTCCACACCAGCAGCAGCGGCGAACCGGTCGCCATCGACTGGGATCGTGAGTCCTTCGGCACCCGCTCCTGGTTCGCGCTGCTCGGGCCGATACTGCTGGCTCTGGACCGGGGCGCGGTGCTGCTCGTCGACGAGTTGGACTCGAGCCTGCATTCGAAGTTCGCGGCCGAGGTCGTCCGCCTCTTCCAGACCCCCTCTGTCAACACCAACGGGGCACAGCTTCTCTTCACCTCGCACGACGCTTCCCTGCTGAGCCTTCCCCGAGGCGGTCGGCTGCTGGACCCGGGGCAGATCTGGCTGACGGAGAAGGACCGGGACGGCAGCACCGAGTTGTATCCGCTGGCGGACATCGACCCGGGCGAGGAGGAAGACCTCAGCGACTCCTACCTTGCCGGGGCGTTCGGCGGGGTGCCCCGGCTGCCGGCGGGGAAGATCGGGCGCAGCCTGCGGCTGACGGAGGACATCCAGGACGCGAGGGAGCGAGACGCGATGGAGGCCGGAAACTCCTGATGGCCAGGCAGCGGGGCGGGGACAACGCACATCGGAAGCGGAAGCAGCAGGGCGCCAAGCGGCACCGGGAGGTCTACGTCTTCGCCGAGGGCGAGGTGACGGAGGACGAATACGCACAGATCGTCCTGGAGCATGGTGTCCGCAAGCACCCGGACCTCCCCGTGAAGTGCGAGTTCCGCACGCCGAAGGAGCGCAAGCCGCTTCCGTTGGTCGAGGACGCGGTTGCACTCGCCCACCGCGTGCGGCGAGAAGCACGGAAGGCCAAGCTCACCGAAGACGACATCCGCTGGCCCCAGGTGTGGTGCCTCTTCGATCGCGACCAGCACAAAGACATCAAGAAAGCCGTGGCGTATGCCAAGCGGGAGAAGATCGGGATCGCCTACTCGCACCCCTGCTTCGAGCTGTGGCGACTCCTGCACTACCAGAACTACACAGGCACCTTCGGCTGCGTCTGCAACGACGCACGCGACCGCCTGCGGCAGCAGCCCGATTTCGTGAAGACCTACGGCGCGAACATCAAGAAGGTCGACGACAACCTGGTTGCGAGTGGGACGTGCCGCCCAACGCGATCCGTCCCGCGCGGGTCAGTGAGGAGCTGCGCGCACGGGTGACCGATCTCAACTGGCAGAGCAGGCTCCCGTGAGCGGCGCCCGTCGACCCCGTTCCGTCATCCGGTTCGAGAACTGGGTGTTCGTGCCCGACCAGGAGCCCGACGCCGAGCCGATCACGTACGCGATGCAGTGCGCCGTCTGCGAGGAGCAGTCCGCCGCCAGCCTCGACTACACCGAGGGACACGCCTGGGCGCTGCGCCACTCCGGACGCAACCCGTCCCACCACACCTACCGGGAACTGGTCACCCGGCCCTGGCGGTGCTGGATGCGTGGCTACTCAACACCCAACCGCCCCAACTAGCAGCCCTGCGCAGGGTCTTACGCCCCGTAACCGTCCGTCGCCAACTATCGACAGTCGGTGTACTCTGCCGCGTGTCAGTTCGCCTCATGTGCCGCATATGAGGCGGCCCCCGACGGTGTCGTCAGCACCGATCGAGGGCCTTCACCACCAAGGTCTTGGAGGGACCCTGGGATGCACAGGCATGTTAGCGCGCCCACGCGCTTCTTCTCCCAGTTGCCGAACGACATCATCCGCCACCCCCGCCTGTCCGCGAACGCCGTACGGCTTCTGGCCTGGCAGCTCTCCCTCCCCGAGGGCACGGACGAACCGCTGTGGAAGACAGCAGAGCGCGCCGGGATCGGCAAGGTCGCCTTCCAGCACGCCAAGCGGCAACTGCGCGCCGAGCGCTACCTGTTCGAGTGGCGCCGCCAGAACGAGCACGGGCGGTGGCAGACCGTCCAGCTCGTCGCCAACATCCCCCTGTCACCCGACGAAGCCCGCGCCGCTGTCCAGCCCGCCGCCCAACCGGCAGCCGCCGTACCGGCCGCCGGTGCACCGACCCGTCGGCCCGTCGCCCCTCAACCCCGTAAAACACCCGTAGGGAACACCTCCCACCCTCCCACCAAGGCCGAAGCCGCACCCCAACTCGACGCCGAAACCGATGCACGCGCTCACGCCCGCGCCGAGGCGCTGCTGCTCTCCCTCTCCCACTCCGCGCCCTACCTCGCGATGCCCGCCCGCAAGGCACGCCGCTGGGCGCCCCTCGCGGCGCGCTGGCTGGAGTGCGGAATCGGCACCGAGGAAATCCGCACGGCGCTCACAGCAGGGCTGGAGCAGGCCCGCTCCCCGCTCGGGGCTCTCCGCTGGCGGCTGGAGCACGCGCTGCCCGAGCCCATCGCCACGCAACCGAACAAAGCCGCCCCGTCATCGCCGCGCGTCTCACGTATGCGGGAGTGCGCGGGTCCGCACGTCCAGCCCTTGTTGTTCACTCCCGTCGGCGACGAGGAACGGTGCCCCGCATGCCGCACCACCTCGGCAGCCGCGCAAGCGGCGGCAGCACCAGCAACCCCACCCGGCACCGGCCTCCACGCCTTCCGCGCCGCCCGGAACGCACTCGCCGCCACCACTCCGTCGGCAGCCACCTGACCGGCACTCGTCCCCCCCAACTCCCCCTGTCCCTTAAGCCTCTCCGCCCCAGCAGGCGCACAACGGTTGTCCGGGTGTGCGACGAGTCGAGAAGGACACGGCGGCTGACGGCGGCGGGGCAGCGGCAGGCGATCGGACGGACCAGCTGGGGCGCAGAGCCTGGCTGGGCGACTGACCCCCTTCATACGGAGGGTCGTACGCAGGTGAAGCCGCGTTCCTGTAGCAGCGGGAGGTAGCGGTCGACCGCGGCGACGGTCTGGTCGCGGAGGCCGCCGCCGTCGTGCTGGAGGATGATGGCGCCGGGTGTGGTGTTCTCAAGGACGGCACGCACGATGCGGGCCGTGCCGGGGCGGGCCCAGTCCTGGGTGTCCACGGACCAGTTCATGGGCTCCATGCCCAGCTCCGAGCAGATCTTCAGGGAGGGCGGGTGCCAGTCGCCGTAGGGGGCGCGGCACCAGCGGGGCGGGGTTCCGACGACGCGGTCGATCAGTTCGCTGGTGCGGCTCAGTTCGCTGCGGATTTCGGTGGAGGGCAGCCGGGGCAGTTGCCGGTGGGTGTAGGAGTGGTTCCCCACCACATGGCCGTCGGCGGCGATGGCGTGCAGCAGCTCGGGGAAGGCGGCGGCGTTCTGGCCGACGACGAAGAACGTGGCCTGCACCCCGTGGCGGCGCAGCACTTCGAGGAGTCTGGGCGTGTGTTCGGGATGTGGTCCGTCGTCGAAGGTCAGGGCCACGACGTGGCGGCCGTGCAGCGAGGACAGCCGGCTCTCGGCGTGGGTGCGCACCGGTGGGTGTGCGGCCGGCTCGCCCATGGACGTCTCGCCCGCGAGAGGGCGCAGCCGGTAGCTGTCGGGGGTCGCTCGGCGCAACTCGGGCGCCCTTTTTGCCTTGGGCGCCCCGGGTGCCGCTCCTCCCGCCGCAGGTGCCGGAGCGTCACCGGCCCCGTGCGGGAGTCCGGGGTCCGCGCCGCCGGCGGTGCCCTGGTGGGTGAGGAAACCCACGCCGACGCCCGTGACCGTCGCCGTACCGACACCGAGACCGACGCACAGCAGAGTCCTGCGCGAAACAATATGACTATCGGATCGCATGATTTCTGGTTAGCACCGGCACAAGAAGGACTCCGGAAGCCACGCGCACACAGCTTCCGGAGTCCCCTCGAACAGCGCACCGCTTACGCGATACGAACAGTCACTTCCGCCTGACGGAGGTGCATTCCAGCCATCTGAGGTCGGATCAGGTTGCGGGCAGCGCCTCCACCTCGTCGTCCTCCGGCTCGTCCCGCACCCGCAGGGCCGCGATCCACAGCGGCAGCAGACGGTGCAGCGCCCAGACGAGCAGCCCGGCGGCGGCGAGCGGAACGGCCAGGTCCGCCACGGAGGCGCCCGCGAGCCAGGCGACGTAGAAACCGAGCAGCGCAGCGGTCAGTACCCAGGAAACGGCGCGGTGGGCCCGCGCGTGCACCTCGCCGCGCTCGGCCACCTGCCGCTCATCCAGCACCCGGACCCGCAGTTCCAGCAGCCCCCGGGTCATGGAGTTGAGGAAGCCGGTGAGCGGGACCCAGGCCAGGAGCGCCACCGGCAGCGCCGCCAGCAGCCAGGGGGAGGCCCGTACAAAGGCGCCCACCATGGCCGCCAGCCCTACGGCGGTGGTGGCCATGTGCGCCAGCACGATGCGGCGCCGCGCCGCGCGGGTCGCGTGGTACCGCTTGGTGCGCGCGTCGTTCATCGTCTTGAACAGCCACCTGTCGTAGCGGGTGGCGGGCGCGAGGGGCTCGGGGCCGGGGCCGGCGCTGGTGCTGGTGCTGGTGGTCATGTGGTGGTCCTCCCCGTGGTGCGTGCGGTGCCGGCGCCTCCCGTGCCGTACACCTCGTCGGTGAGCGGGCGGAACGGCTCCAGGGAGAACAGGGCCTCCACGGGCAGCCGGAAGTAGGCCGCGATGCGCAGCGCCAGATCGAGACTCGGGTTGTACTGCCCGCGCTCGATGTAGCCGATCGTCTGGTAGTGCGCGCCCACCGCTTCGGCCAGCGCCTGTCGGGAGACCTTCCGCTCTGCCCGGACGACCGCCAGCCTGTTGTGTACGTGCTCGCTCATGTATAAGAAGTACTACATTCGAGAGCGGATACGCAACAACGCGGATATCCAGTGGACGGCGAGCCGGGACCCCGCGCCCGGAGCAAGTGACAGGGCGAGCGGGTACTCTCAGCCGGTGTCTTTCCTCGGCCGGATACGTGGCGCCGCGCGGCGCACCCAGCTTCTGGTGGTGCTGAGCGGGGTCCTCGCTCTCGCACTGCTCGCCGTTCTCGTCCCCCTGCTGGTGCCGGACGGTGACGACTCGACCGAGTGCCGGCAGGCGCCCGCCACCGCGCGCGCACTGGCGCGCGACCCGGAACGCGCCGCAAAAGCCCTCGATCCGGGGAAGGTTGTCACCCACGCCGGCACCGAACCTGTCAGGCGGCTGCTGGGCGTCACCGGCGCCCCGCTGTGCGAGGGCCCCGAGGGCACCCGGCTCGCGGGCCGCGTACTGGTCGCCGCGACGACCGGCCGCACCGCCGAGGACCAGGCCGAGCCCGCCCGTCCGCACACCGAGCGCCAGGCTCTCGTCGCGTACGCCGTCGTGGATGTGCTCGGCAGGGGCCGCGACCAGTACCAGCCGGACTTCCCGCTGGGCCTGAGCCCTTATCTGGCCCAGATGTTCGCCTCGTACATCCAGGACACCAGCAGGTCGGTGCTGGGCGGGGCGCCGTCGGACTGGGAGCACCCCACGGCGACCGACGAGGAAGCCGAGTACGGGGACGGCAGCGGCAACTGGGCCACGCCCTTCCCCTCCGGGCACGACATCCATGCCGTCTTCCCCGAGCCCCGCAAGACGGAGAAGGTGCTGCGCCGGGTGGCCGCCTCACCGCGCGCGTTCGCCACGCTGTACGACGCCGAACGCGCCCGCTTCGCCTGGTACCTGGAGCGGCTGACCGACAACGCGCAGGAGCCCGGGGAAAAGCCGAAGGAGGGCGTGATGTCCACCGAGACGGAGCTCGAACGCAGCGCCACCTTCGTCGCCGAGCTCATGGGCGCCCGCACGGCCGCCGTCAAGGACGGGTTCGCGCTCGCGCCCTCACTGGCGGCCTTCGACCGCGCTGTGCTCAAGCACACCCGGGGCCTCTACCACCCTGCCGACCACCGGGTACGCACCCGGCCCTCGGACGCCACGCTCGCACAGCGCCGGCCCGACGCCTCGGCAGGCAGCGGAAAGAGGGCCGTCGAACGGCTGATGGACGGCAGGGTCCAGCTCTTCACGGTGTTCGACACGTGGGCGCGGAAGCGCCACATACCCGCGGGAACGGTCGAAGG
Source organism: Streptomyces spirodelae (assembly GCF_017676385.1). Lineage (GTDB taxonomy): Bacteria > Actinomycetota > Actinomycetes > Streptomycetales > Streptomycetaceae > Streptomyces > Streptomyces spirodelae. Next base: position 57,787 of record NZ_JAFFZN010000012.1, on the reverse strand, counting down.
GCTCCGTACCGAGATGGACACGCGGTACGCCAACGCCCTCAACCTGCTGTAGCCCGCGGCCGGGTCGGTCCCGGTCAGTCCGCGGCGGGGAGCCGCAGCGCCGTGCAACCGCGTGCGGCGCTCTCCTTCTCGGCGAAGGAGGCGAGCATCGCGCGCATCGCGTCCCGGTCCAGCTCCTTGCTGTCCAGCACCTCACCCTCCGACTCGCCGGAGTCCTTGTCCGGGCGGCTGACCTGGAGCTGGAAGCCCGCAGGCCGGCCGCCGCACCGCGCCATGGCCCAGGCGCTGCTGTCGGTGAGCCACGGCTGAACCCGCGAACTCTCCGAGCGCGCGCCGACTCGACCGGCCCGGCCGTACATCACCCGCTGCGCCCCTTCCCCGTACAGGCCGTAGAGCCGGACCACCGGTTCGTGCGGTTCCCCGTCCTCGTCGGTTCCCGACGGCCGCACCACGCAACTGGTCAGCGGGGCGGCGCCCTTCTCCGGGATTCTGAGGTCCACTGTCCAGCCCGCACCACGGAAGGGACCGCGGGCGAGCGCCGCGCAGGCCGTACCGGCCGCGCGGGAGGGCGGCAGCCCCCGGGGGGCCTTCTTCTCGATCTCCTTCGGCGGGACGGGCAGCGGGTCCGCGTCGCAGCCGAGCTTCTCGGCCGCCTTGCCGGCGACCGCCGCACCGGCCCGTACCAACTGGTGCGGCTGGGAGAGGTGTCCGGCCAGCACGTCCACCAGGAGCCGGCCGGGGCGGCCTGCCGCGTCCTTGCCCAACCCTGGGCACTCGGGCATCAGCGTCACACCCGCCATCCGGGACTCGAAGCCCGGCAGCCCGCCGGGCAGCGCGGCCCACGGGTGGCTTCCGTTGTCCTGGAACTCCCGCACCAGCAGGCGGTCGATGTCGTCGCGGCGGCTGTAGACGCGGACTTCGAGGACGCGGTGGCCCTCCTCGTCGGTCACCTCGCAGGAGTAGCGCCCCAGGTCGTTGTCGGTCTCGGACTCGGACTCGCCGAGGTGCCTGTCGGAGTCGCCGGACGTGGCGCGCAGCGTGTCCAGGCTGCCGTCGGGCAGCGCGCCGTCGCAGGCGTCGGCCGTGATCATTTTGTCCTGGACCGTGGGTTCGAGCGCCCAGCCGACCCCGCCCAGCGCCAGCACACCGAGACCGCACCATACGGCGATCCTCGTACGGCGCCGGCGCCGGTCGGCCAGCTCCTGGAGCAGGCGCCACCGCTCACGCCGCTCGTCCTCGCTCTCGCGCTCACCGCCCGGCTCGCGCTCGGACTCACCGCCCGGCTCGGGCCCGTTCCTGGGTTCGCTCTCCGGCTCGGACTCGGGCCCGTCCGGCTGTCGTTCCTCCGCATCCGACACCCCGGCACCGTATCCCAGCCCCACCCCGCACCCGAACACACGTGTGCCCCACGCTCGGCGCTGAGCGCGGGGCACACAGGGGTACTTCAGGCGGCGGAGCGCCGCGCGCGACGGGGGCTCACTCCCACTCGATGGTCCCCGGGGGCTTGCTGGTCACATCCAGCGTGACGCGGTTGACCTCGGCGACCTCGTTGGTGATCCGCGTCGAGATCCGGGCCAGCACGTCGTAGGGGAGCCGCGACCAGTCGGCCGTCATCGCGTCCTCGGAGGAGACCGGACGCAGCACCACCGGGTGACCGTAGGTCCGCGCGTCGCCCTGCACGCCGACGCTGCGCACGTCCGCGAGCAGCACCACCGGGCACTGCCAGATGTCCCGGTCGAGACCCGCGGCCGTCAGCTCCTCGCGGGCGATGGCGTCCGCCTCGCGCAGCAGGTCCAGCCGCTCGCGGGTGACCTCGCCGACGATCCGGATGCCCAGGCCCGGGCCCGGGAACGGCTGGCGGTGGACGATCTCGTCCGGCAGCCCGAGCTCCTGCCCGACCATCCGCACCTCGTCCTTGAACAGCTTGCGCAGCGGTTCGACCAGTTCGAACTCGAGGTCCTCGGGGAGCCCGCCCACGTTGTGGTGCGACTTGATGTTGGCCGCGCCGGTGCCGCCGCCGGACTCCACCACGTCCGGGTAGAGCGTGCCCTGCACCAGGAAGGCCACCGGCTCGTCGCTCGGCGCCTCGGCGACGATCTGAGCCTGCGCCTGCTCGAAGACCCGGATGAACTCCCGGCCGATGATCTTGCGCTTCTGCTCCGGGTCCGACACCCCGGCCAGCGCGTCGATGAAGCGGTCGGCCGCGTCCACGACCTTGAGCTGGACGCCGGTCGCCGCTACGAAGTCCTTCTCGACCTGCTCGGTCTCGCCCTTGCGCATCAGTCCGTGGTCGACGTACACGCAGGTGAGCTGATCACCGATGGCGCGCTGCACGAGGGCCGCCGCCACCGCCGAGTCCACCCCGCCGGACAGTCCGCAGATGGCGCGCTTGCTGCCGACCTGCGCGCGGATCGCCGCCACCTGCTCGTCGACGATGCTCGCCGTCGTCCACGAGGGGGACAGCCCCGCGCCCCGGTACAGGAAGTGCTCCAGCACCTGCTGGCCGTATGTGGAGTGCATCACCTCGGGGTGGTGCTGGATGCCGTACAGCTTCCGCTCCTCGTTCTCGAAAGCCGCCACCGGCACCAGGTCCGTGGACGCGGTGACGGCGAAGCCCTCGGGCGCGGCCGAGCAGGCGTCGCCGTGCGACATCCACACCTGCTGCTCGTCCGGTGTGCCCTCGAAGAGCGCTGAGGACGGCTTGGAGACGGTCAGCTGCGTACGGCCGTACTCCCGGCCGCCGGTGTTGTCCACCTTGCCGCCGAGCGTGGTGGCCATCAGCTGGAAGCCGTAGCAGATGCCGAGGACCGGGACGCCGGCCTCGAAGACCGCACGGTCGAGGGAGGGCGCGCCCTCCGCGTACACGGACGAGGGACCGCCGGAGAGGATGATCGCCTTCGGGTTCTTGGCGAGCATCTCGGCGGCCGGCATGGTCGACGGCACGATCTCGCTGTACACCCGCGCCTCGCGCACGCGGCGCGCGATGAGCTGGGCGTACTGCGCGCCGAAGTCGACGACGAGAACGGTGTCCGGAGGGCTGCTCTCGGACGGGTTGGAAGCCACGAAGCTGATGCCTTTCGGCGGTGAAGCGGGGATTCACCTCCGATGATAGCGGTGCCCATCCGCCGCCCGACCCGCAGCCGGAGCGGTGGCATACTGGGCACATGCGCATGCAGAACGTGTGGTTTACCTATGGCACCGGCCCGGCCGGCTGCCGTGGTCGTCGTTCTGTGTGAGAGAAGCCACAGACGAACTTCCCCAGGCGCCCCGGGCCGGTCAGGCCCGGGGCGCTTGTGCATCCGCGATGCGTGTCCGGGCCGCCGGGCCCGCGGGCTCCGCGAACCGAGGAGTACACGCCAGATGAGCACCACGAACATCAGCACCGGTACGGAAGCGGCGATGCGGGAGCGGATCGACGCGCTCGACGCCCGGCTGATCGCGCTCGTGCGCGACCGTATGACGCTGTCGGAGAGCAGCGGCGGACGGCGGGTGAACCTGGCCCGCGAGATGGAGATCCTCGGCCACTACAGCACCGAGCTCGGCGCCCCGGGCCGCGATCTCGCGCTCACGCTGTTGCGCTTGTGCCGCGGCCATTAGGGCAGGCCCCATTCCAGACCTCCTGAGCGCGGATGAGATGGCCCCTTCAGGGGCGCGGGGAACTGCGCGACAAGCCACAGTGCGCCCGCGCCCGCGACGGACAGCAAGGGGCAGCCCCTCACCGGCACAGGAGAGAGGCCCTCACCCGTACGGCGCGTGACCGCCCCGCAGGGCCTTCGTTGGACCCGGTGTCCCTGATCTCCGCCGGGCGCCCGGCGGCGAGCGGGGCGGCGTCACCGGAGCGATGAGACGCCCGTCCTCCCCGGGAGGGGAGACGCCGGGCGTCGTGGGACCTCGTTCCGGTGCTGTGACCGGACGGCAGGGGACAGCAGCCCGGTCACGACAGCGGCCGGTCCCGGGGACGCTCTGGGCCGGCCGCTCCGCGGCTCTCCCGTACGCCGAGTCGCATGCCGGACCCACGCACACGGAACCCGCACGGGATCTTCGCCAGAACCTGTGGTCCCTCTCCGTCGAAATGGTTGCGCGGGGTGTGGCGTATCCAGCACGATGCAGTGAACCGACGAAGCCAAACAACCTGACCACAAGGCCAGTTGGTGGACCGTGGCAACGTTCTGCCATTGGTTCGACCAATTCAGCGGCGCTCCCCCCGGCGCCGCGCCCTCAGCACAGGCGCTGCCCTGACGCCGGTGCTGACCCGAGGGCCCCGCGGCTGCCGCCTCCCACCCGGTCGGCGCCCGGGGCCCTTCGTCGTGCCCGTGCCCCCACGGCCGGTCGGTCCCGCGCGGGGAGCTCGGTCCCGCGCGGGGAACCCGATCACTCCCCCGCGGGGACCTTCGGTGCCGGCGGCACCGGCGGCACCGGCGGCACCGGCGGCACCGGCACGATCGGCAGCCGCAGCGCTCCGAAGGCACCTTCGGGGACGGCGGGACCGGCGGGGGCGACGGGGTCCAGCCGCTGATAGGCGGCGTCCTGCGCCGGGCGCGGGTCCTCCTCGCCACGGTTCGGCCAGAACGACATGGCACGTTCGGCCTGCGCCGTGATGGTGAGGGACGGGTTGACGCCGAGGTTGGCCGAGACCGCCGAGCCGTCCACGACGGAGATGCCCGGGTGCCCGTACAGCCGGTGGTACGGGTCGATGACACCGCGCTCGGGGCTGTCGCCGATGGGGCAGCCGCCGAGGAAGTGCGCGGTCAGCGGGGTGCCCATCAGTTCGCCCACGTTGGTGCCGGCGAAGCCGTTGATCTCCTCGGCGAGCGCGCTCGCCGCCTCGGCGCTCTCGGGGATGTGCACCGGGTTGGGCGCGCCGTGTCCCTGGCGTGCGGTGAGCATCCCTTTGCCGAGGCCCTTGTCCTTGCGGTAGGTGGTCAACGAGTTGTCGAGGGTCTGCATGACCAGTCCGATGATGATGCGCTCGGACCACTTGCGCGCGGACAGAGAGCGCAGGAAGAGCGCCGGGTGGCGCAGGCAGGTGACGACGTGGGCGAGCGCACGTGGCAGCACCGTGTTCTGCCGTACCTGCAGTGTGGTCAGCGCGCTCATGGAGTTGGAGCCCTTGCCGTAGCGGACGGGCTCGATGTGGGTGTTGGCGTCGGGGTGCACCGAGGAGGTGATGGCGACGCCCTTGGTGAAGTCGAGTTCGGCGTCCTTGCCCCACTTCTTGCGGTACCGGCGCGGCACGGTCTGCGCGCCGACCAGCGCTTCGGAGTTGGTGCGCGTCAGCTCCCCCAGCCGGGCCGAGAGCCCGGGGAGGGTGCCCGCTTCCTTGACGCGGTGCAGCAGCTTCTGAGTGCCGTAGGTGCCCGCTGCCAGTACGACGTGCCGGGCGCGCAGGATGTGCGGCTTCGCCCGCCGTTTGTCGGTGCGTACGGTCAGCACTTCGTAACCGTCCTCTTCGGTGCCCGGGGTGTGCTCCCGGATGCCGACGACGGTGGTCAGGGGGCGGATCTCGGCCCCGGCCCGCTCCGCGAGGTGGAGGTAGTTCTCGTTGAGGGTGTTCTTGGCGCCCCGGCGGCAGCCGGTCATGCACTCGCCGCACTCCACGCAGGCCGTACGGTCGGGGCCCGCGCCGCCGAAGTAGGGGTCGGGGACGGCCTCGCCTGCGGCTGCCCGCACGGTGCCGTCGGCGTCCTCGCCGTCGCCGAAGAACACCCCGACAGGTGCGAGGTGGAAGGTGTCGCCGTAGCCGAGGCGCTCGGCGGCGGCCTTCAGATGGACGTCGGAGGGCGTGGTGGTGGGGTTGAGCCGGACGCCGAGCATCCGTTTGGCCTGCTCGTAGTAGGGCGCGAGTTCGGCCTGCCAGTCGGTGATGTGGCCCCACTGGCGGTCCTCGAAGAACGGCTTGGGAGGTACATACAGGGTGTTGGCGTAGTTCAGCGAGCCACCGCCGACCCCGGCGCCTGCCAGGATCATGACATTGGCGAGCAGATGGATGCGCTGGATGCCGTAGAGGCCGAGTGAGGGCGCCCACAGGAAGTTCTTCAGGTCCCAGGAGTTCTTGGGCAACTCCTCACGGGTGAAGCGCCGCCCGGCCTCCAGCACGCCCACCCGGTAGCCCTTCTCGGTCAGCCGCAGCGCCGAGACGGCGCCGCCGAAGCCGGAGCCGACGACGAGCACGTCGTAGTCGAAACGTTCCTGGGATACCTGGGATGCCTGGGACACGAATACCTCCGGTTCCACGGTGACGGGAGCGCCCGGGAGGGGCGCGGGGCTGTGTCTGATATGCGGCTCCGCCGCGTGGGCGCGACCAGCCACATACGGCCCGCAGCCCGCGAGCAACGGTCAGGGGCACACCCTCACCGGAAGCGGAGCACCTTCAGCGCCTTGAGGGAGCGGGACATGAACGCGGCGTACGCCTCGTCGCTCATGCCCAGCGACGGAGCCATGGGCAGCACCCGCTGGTGTGCCACCGTCTGCGGCTCGGTGTACTTGAGGATGCCCTCCGAGCCGTGCCGGCGGCCGAGTCCCGAGTCGCCCATGCCGCCCATGGGGGCCTGGGCGCTGCCGTAGGCGGAGGCATACCCCTCGTTGACGTTGACGGTGCCGGTGTGCAGCCGGGCGGCGAGCTGCCGTGCCCGGCGGCCGTTGCCGCTCCAGACGCTGGAGTTGAGGCCGTACGCTGTGGTGTTGGCCAGGTCGACGGCCTCGTCGACGTCGGAGAAGCGGTAGACGGAGACGACGGGTCCGAAGGTCTCCTCGCCGCAGACGGTCATCGCGGGCTCGACGCCCTCCAGCACGGTGGGCTCGTAGAACAGCGGGCCGATGTCGGGGCGCGCCCTGCCGCCCGTCAGTACGGTGGCGCCCTTGGCGACGGCGTCCTTCACATGCTGTTCGACGGTCTCCAGCTGCCGCTCGGAGACCAGGGAGCCCATGTCGGCGCCGTAGGCCAGCGAGGCGCCCAGCCGCATGGCGCGGGTGCGGGCGACGAAGCGTTCCAGGAAGGCGTCGGCGACGGACTCGTGGACGTACAGGCGCTCGATGGAGATGCACAGTTGCCCGGCGGAGGAGAAGGCGCCGCGCACCGCGCCCGCCGCGGCCTTGTCGAGGTCCGCGTCCTCCAGTACGAGCATCGCGTTCTTGCCGCCCAGCTCCAGCGAGCTGCCGACCAGGCGGGCGGCGGCGCGCTGGGCGACCTCCCGTCCGGTGCGGGTGGAGCCGGTGAAGGAGATGTAGTCGCCGCGGTCGGCGACCTCGGGCCCGATCACCGGCCCCTCGCCGAGTACGACCTGCCACACGTCGGCGGGCAGCCCGGCCTCGACCAGCAGTCGGCGTGCCCACAGTGCGGTCAGCGCGGTCTGGGTGTCGGGCTTCATCACCACGGCGTTGCCCGCGACGAAGGCGGGCAGCGCGTCGCCGACGGACAGCTCGAAGGGGTAGTTCCAGGGTGCGATCTGGCCGATGACCCCGCGCGGGTGGCGCAGTTCGGTGACCTTGGTCAGTACGGGTATCGCGCCGGTGTGCCGCTTGGGCCGCAAGTAGGCCGCGGCCCTGCGCCCGTAGTGCCGCGCCGCGACGGCGACCGCCTGCACCTCCTCGTGCGCGTGCAGCCGCGCCTTGCCCGTCTCCAGCTGGATGAGGTCCAGGACCTCCGACTGGCGGGACAGCACGAGGTCGTGGAAGCGCAGCAGGACCGCGGCACGCTGCCGCACCGGAGTGGCGGCCCAGGCCCGCTGGGCCGCGCGGGCCTTCTCGAAGGCGGTGGCGACGTCCTCGGGTGTGGACTCGGGCAGCTCGGCCAGCACCTGGCCGGTGAGGGGCGAACGGCTGCTGGTCCTGCCGCTGCCCACCACGCCCTTGGCCAGCCCGGTGACGAGCGCCGGGGTGACGACGTCGGCCGCCGTCCGGGCCTCGGCGGGGGCGGGGGCGACCGGGTTGCTGTCCTTCGAGCCCGTGCGGGGAGCCTTCGAGTCCGTCATGCGAGTGAGCGTACGACTGCGGAAGCGGGCTCGTATACCCAGCGGTAACCCCTTTTCACGGAATCTGCCAGTGATTGCTGGCGGATTCCCCGCACGGGAGCCCCGGCCTACAGATCGTTGATCTTGAGGGACTTCTTCGCCTCCTGGTAGACGGCCTCGCCGTCCTTCCGGGTCTTGCCCGCCGCCGGCATGTCCACATACAGCCGCCAGCGGACGCCGTCCTTGTTGACGTACACCAACTCGTGCCGGAACTTCTTCGGCTCCTTGTCCTCACCGATGTCGGCGCGCGGACGGTAGCCGGTGGAGATCTCGGCCGCCTCCTTGCCCTGCTGCTTCGCCTCGGTGACCCGGGAGACCACCTCTTCCATCGTCTCCCGGTAGCCGTCCGCCTTGGCCCCCTCCTCGTAGTAGCCCTTCCAGGAGTTGGCCTCCAGCAGAGAACTCTCCTTGATGTCCTTGCTGCTGCGGCTCAGCTTGAGGGAGATGACGTTCCCCGGGTCGATGTAGGTCACCTCGTCCTCGTTCGCGCTGCGCTTGTAGTCCTCCGGTACAGCGAGAGACGCCCGCACCCGCTTGTCCTCGTTCTTCGTCGTATAGCCCTCCGGCGCCTGGTCGGCGGTGTAGACGAAGAACAGCGCCAGCGCGGCCGCGGCGGCGACCACCGCGCCGCCCGTGCCGAACTGCCAGGGACGGCTGCTCCGCAGCCTGCCGCCGAAGCCGCGCAGCAGACGGGCGAGGCCGTTGCCGCCGCCCGGGCCCGGCACCGGCCGAGGCGACTGCTGCGGCGGACGGGCCACATCGGCGAGGGTCTGCCGGACCTCGGCCGCGTCCGGGCGCAGTGCCGGCTCCTTGCTCAGCAGCCGGGTGAGCAGCATCCCGAAGGCGCCCGAGCCGCTCAACGCGCGTGCCGGACGCTGCGGTTCGGCCGAGAGCACCGCCTGGAGGGTGGCGGGAGAGTTGGAACGGCGGAACGGCGACACACCCTCGACGGCCGCGTACAGCACGACTCCGAGCGACCACAGGTCCGACTCCGGTCCCGGCCGCTGGCCCAGCACCCGCTCGGGCGCAACGAACTCCGGCGAACCGACGAACGCGCCGGTCTCCGTGAGCCCCTGCTCGCCCTGGACCTTGGCGATGCCGAAGTCGGTGAGCACCACCCGGTCGTAGCGGCCCAGCATGACGTTGTCCGGCTTCACATCGCGGTGCAGCACGCCCTTCTCGTGCGCGGCGTCCAGCGCCCCGGCCACCGCGAGCCCGATCCTGGCGGCCTCGCGCACATCGATGGTGCCCTCCTCGAGCACATCGGCCAGTGAGCGCCCCTGCACGAGTTCCATGACGATCCACGGCTGTTCGTCCTCCACCGCCACGTCGTGGATGGTGACGACGGAGGGGTGGTCGATCCGCGCTGCCGTACGCGCCTCGCGCCGCATCCGCGTGTACATCGTCTCGCGCTCACGCTCGGACAGATGGTCGGGCAGCCGTGGCTCCTTGACCGCCACATCCCGGTCCACCACCTCGTCGTGCGCCCGCCACACGGTGCCCATACCGCCGTGCCCCAGCCGTGCCATGAGGCGGTAGCGGCCGCCGATCAGCCGTCCGGTGCCCGGGTCCCCGCCGGAGGCGGCGGCCGGGGGCGCGATCTCGGTCGGCTCGTACGCACGAGGGGAGGAGAGCCGCGCTCCGGGCAGCTCCGTCGGGCCCGGCTGACGTGGCGGCTGCAGTCCATAGCTGGTCGTCGACTCGTCCAACCGGTCCCCCTCGTTGCTCATGGCCCCAACCCTTACGCACTGAGCAGCGCGGTTTCCAGTGAGTTCACACAGCTGTGACGTCAGCGCGCCCGGGTCACACGGTAGGTGTCGGCGACGGCCTCGAAGTGCCGGTCGATCTCCGCCTTGTGGCTCTTGGAGCCGAGGACGAGCAGCACGTGATAGCGCCCGTCCAGGATCATCGCCCGGTTGCGCGCGTACACCTGACGCCCGCCGTCCTCGCGCCAGCTGAAGGTGCCCTCGGCCATCGCCGTGTCCCCCACGTCGATGCGGCGCAGCCCGCCGGTGCTCGCCCAGTCGGAGGCACGGTAGGCGGACAGCTCCGGCTCGTCCTCGCTCTGATAGGCCATCGGGTCCTCGCCGAACTCTGCGGTGCGGTCCCGGCCCTTGACCACGACCATCTCGACCTCGCCGCCGTTGAAGCGCACCTGGCCCCGCGCGTTGGCCGAACGGCGGTCCCACTCCTTGGGCACGGCGATCCGGAACCCGGCGGGGTCGCGGGCGATCCGGTAGCCCTTGGGGGCCTCGGGGCCCTGGTCGTTCCGGGCCCCGCTCCCGTCGTTCCCGTCGTTCCCGTCGCCGGACTCGTTGTCGCTCTTGCCGTCGGACTTGCCGCCCGACTTGTTGTCCGGCTTTCCGCCGGACGCGCTGTCGGACCTGCCGTCGGACCCGCCCTCGCCCGTCCGCTCGGACCCCGGGCGGGACTTGTCCTCCTCCGGCACCACGACCGAGCCCTTCTGTGCGCCCTCGCCACCGTCGTTGTCCGGCAGGAACAGGGCGACGAACGCCACCGCCGCCGCCATCCCGAGCAGTATCAGCGCCAGCACCAGCAGGCCCAGCCGCCGCGGACCACCACTCCGCTCCGGGCTGCGGTGCCGCCGCACCGGCTCCGGGGCGGCGGGCTCGGCCGGGGGCTGCTCCGGCTCACGGCGGGGCGGCTGGTCCACGGCGGCCGCCCGCCTGGCCCGTCGGCGCCTGCGCACCAGCTCGCCGCGCCGCCGCAGGATCGGCAGCCGGCGCGGATCGGCCGGGCCGCCCGCGTCCAGGGTGAGCGGCGCCGTGACGGTGCGCAGCCCGACGTCCGGCTCCGGAGCCGAGCGGATGATCGAACGCAGCCAGCCCCGCAGCTCCTCGAAGTCCGGCCGTTCGGTGGGGTCCTGACGCATCAGCGACTCGACCACCGGGCGCAGCGGCCCGCAGTCCTCCGCGAACGCCGGCGGCTCGGCGCACACCATCTGCACCAGTTCGGCCGCGCTGTCTTCGGGGTAGGGGGCGTGCCCCTGCACCGCGCGGAAGAGCAGTACGCCCAGCGCCCACAGGTCGGCGGCCGGGCCGACGGGCGGGGCCAGCCGCCAGTTCTCGTACACCGGTCCCGCCTGCTCAGGGGCCCAGCGCTCGGTGACCGGACCCACCACCGTCATCCGCGCGTGCCGTGCGCGCTCCGCCGCCAGCGCCGTGGCCGGACCACGGTAGCGGCCGGGTGACGCCTCGATGCCGCCCCAGGGACCGCCGTCCGGCTCGACGGGCAGCTCGCCGGACGGTTCGCCGGGCGCATGGCCTGGGGGTTCGCCGGGCGGTTCGCCTGGCGCCCCGATGCCGGTCCCGGTGCCGTACAGGCCGGGGAGGGCCTCGGCACCTGTGCCGTACGACGAGCCGGGTCCCTCGGCGGGCTCGTCGGCAGGCCCTTCGGCGGGCTCCTCGGCGTACCCGCTGCCGGGCTGCCGGTGGTGTGACGGGCGTGACGGTGGGGTGCCGTAGGGGCCGGTCGCGTGCGGGCCGTAGATGTCGCCGCGCTCGACCTCGCGCACGCCGCCGTCGGTCAGCGCGTCGGGCAGCACCTCGTCCTCATCGGACGGCAGCCACCGCACGTCGTCGTCGAGGGCGTGGGTGGGACCGCGCCGGGCCTCGGTGTCCTGCCCGGCCGTGCTGCCGCCGGGCCCCGTCGACCACCAGTCGGTGACGGGCGGCCGCCGCGCGCTCCCGTCCGCTTCCGCGCCGTCGTTGCCGTCCCCGGCGCGCCGCCCGGCGTCCCGGGAGTCGGCCGCCGCGCGCTGGGCGCCCTCGCGGTACGCGGCGATGGCGCCGCGCCGCGCCGCCCGCGCGGAGAGGTCCTCCGAGGGTCCGTCCCGTCCGCGGAGGCCCTGCCCCTGCGGTCCGCGTACGTCCTCCTCGGGGTCGATGCCCTCGAAGCCGAAGATGCCCCGGGGGCGCTCCACATCCCCGTACCGGCTCTCGGTGCCGCCGTACCGGCTGCCGCCCGCGCCGTGGCCCTCGTCGCCCTGGTGCCGCTCGTCCCGCTGTGGCGGATACGAGCCGCCTTCGCGTGCCGTGAAGCCTTCGGGGAGCCGGTGCCCGGTCCAGGTCGCGGGGGCCGGGTGGTCCTGCTGTGGCTGTGCGGGCGATGGCTTCGGTGTCGGCGTCCCTGCCGGACGGGGTGCCGGGACTGATGCCGGGCCGCCCGCGGCTCCGGGGCCGTCGTGGGCGGCCGCCCCGTGGCCTGCCTCGGCTCCCGCGGCGGAGCCGTCGAGCGAGGGAGGCGGCAGCGGGTCGTAACCGCACAGCGCCTCCTCGGCGGCCCCGACCGCCAGCCCGGTCAGCACAGCGTGCCCGTCCTCGCAGATGAGAACGGTACGGGCGGTCACATTGCGGTGAATCCAGCCGTGCGCGTGCACGATGCGGAGCGCGGCGAGCAGATCGGCGGCGATCTCGGCGGCGCGGTGCGCGCCCAGTGGCCGCTCCGCCAGCAGGCTGGCGAGGGGGCGGGCGGGGACCAGCTCGCTCACTATCCACAGCCCGTCGTCCTCCACGAAGACGTCGAAGACCTGGTCGAGCCGGGGATGGTCGGGCAACTGCGCCGCGGCGACGGCGGCCTCCATCGCTCTGCGCACGGCGGGGTCGGCAGGCCGGCGGCTCGTGCGCCCGGATGCGCCGCGCGGCCCTCCGCCCGCGCCCCGTGCGGCGGTTGCGTAGCCGTATCCGTTGCCGTAACCGTCGCCGTGGCCGTCGTCGGCCGCCTCGGCCCCGACCACCTCCGCGTCGACGACCTCGGGCAGCGGCACCTGCCGGACGAAGACCTCCTGTCCGCTGGCCACGTCCAACGCCAGTGACTCGACCAGTTCGTACGCGTCGGCAGGCGGCAAGGGCAGGCGGTAGCGATCGGCCAGCAGTCGGCCCGCGTACTCCGCGTTCTCCTCCACGACGCCCTCCCCACCGCGCACGAGACCGCCAATACCGTTCTGTTTTCGTCCCCTTGCGGATAGCCACGGTCCGCGTCCCTCACGATACGTCCGGGAACGGGCTACGTCACCGCGCCTCGGCCGTCCGGTGCCACCTGCCGACGCACGCGTACGGAACGCTCGCCCGGACCGTGCACGGAGGGGCGCGGGCCTGATCCGTGTGCGCCGGGGGCGTGCTCGGCGGACGCACCACGCACCGACACCGTTGCGGACACGGTTGCCGATGCCGCCACCGACGTCGGACCCGCCGACGCCGATGGTCTGTCAGGCGCGCGGCCGGAACGTCTTGAACGCGGTCTTCCGGAGGGTCTCGCACGCCTTGTCCTGCCAGGCGTCGGCCCGGCAGGTGATGAGTATGGCGTAACCGTTCTTGCCGTCGACCTTGAAGCCCCGGTTGACGACGCGGACCTTCTTGCCGTTCTCCTTGCGCACGAAGTGCCAGTCGGCGACGGTCGGATAGCCGCGCCATTCGACCTTCTTGATGCCCAGCGATTTGTACCCGGGGCTGGAGCGCTTGACGGCGGACTCCAGCTGGTGCCAGGCGGCGGCCGCGTCGGGGCCGGGACTGCTGGTGTGGTCGATCTGGATACGCGGATAACCGCCGCCTGGCGCCGCGTACTTGCGTCCGGAGTTCTTGCCGGCTATTCCGGCGCGCTTCCACCCCTCGGGCAGCGCGACGGAGAAGTGGAACCGGCCGTCGGAGACCTTGGCATAGCCGTCCGGCAGCGCGGAGTCGCCCTTGGCGTCGCCCGGCTTCCCGTCGTCGGCCTTGTCCGCCGCTTCGCCGTCCCCGTTCTGGCCGGACTTGCCGTCCGACTGGCCTGCCGTGCCGGCCTCCTCGGCCTCCCGGTCGCCGCCCTGACCCTCGGCGCTGGTCCCGGTCCCGCCGGAGCCGCCCTTGGACGCGTCACCGCTGTCGCCGCCGAGGTTCACCACGATCAGGACGATGACGAGGATCACGGCGAGCAGAGCCGCTGCCGCGATGGCCAGCGTCCGCCGCGAGAGGCCCTTGCGCAGCTCGGGCAGTTCCCGCAGGTCCCGCAGCGAGGTGATCGCGCCGCTGCCGCCGCTCTCGGGGGGCAGCGCCCGGCCGCCACTGCCGGTACCCGGCAGTGAGCCGCCGCCGGAACCGCCGACGTCGGGGCCGCCGGTGCCGGGACCGGACCCGGGCGTCGTTCCGCCGCTGGAGGCGCCACTGCCCGGTCCCACCCCGCTGTCGGCCGCCGCTCCGCTGCTCGTACGGGCGCCCTGGCCGCTGCCGTACCCGCTCACGCCGTCGCTCTTGCGGCCCGAGTGCCGGCCCGACGAGGAAGCGGGCGGACCGGCGGGGCGGGGCGGGCTCGCGGGCGCGGGCGGCGCCGAGGAAGCACGCGCGGCGGAGGAGGCGGCCCCGCCCGAGGAGCCGCCGCCGTGTCTGGGGCCGGAGCGTGCGGTGCCGGAGGCCGCGTCGCCCGAGCCCTCGCGTCGCCCGGTTGAACCGGAACCCGGGCCCGTGCCGGAGCCGGTGCCCGTGCGGCCCGGGGTACCGGCCGTGCCGGCCCCCGCGGCGGCGCCACCGGCGCCCGCCGCGTTGCGCACGGACTTGAAGGCGCCGCGCAGCCGCTCGCCCGAACTGCTGCCCTCGGAGCGCCGCTTGCGCCTACCGCCGGTGGTGCCCGAGCTGTAGGCGGGGCCGCCTGCGCGGGAACCGCCGCCGCCCGGGGACGACGGGCCCGAGGGGGACGACGAGGAGCCGGAGGGCGAGGAGGGCACCGGAGGCAGTATCGACGTGCGCTCCGCCGGACCGTCCGCCTCCCGGGCGGCCGGTCCCGACGGGCTCTTGTGACCGCTTGCGACCGGCTCCAGCAGCAGCCGGGCACCGTTGACGTCGAGGCGCTTCTCCGGGTCCTTGACCAGCAGCCCGGAGATGACCTCGCTCAGCTCGCCCGCGTGTTCGGGGTAGGGCACGGGCTCGGTCATCACGGCGGTCAGCGTCGAGATGGCGGAGCCCTTGTCGTAAGGGGGACGGCCCTCGACGGCGGCGAACAGCAGGCCGCCCAGCGACCACAGATCGGCAGGCGGCCCGGGCGGCTTGCCGCGCGCACGCTCGGGCGAGATGTAGGAGGGGGCGCCGACGAGCATGCCGGTGGAGGTGACCGACGGGTCGCCCTCGACCTTGGCGATGCCGAAGTCCGTGAGGACGACCCGGCCTGTGCCGTCCTCCAGCAGCACGTTGGAGGGCTTCACATCGCGGTGCAGGATGCCCTCGCGGTGAGCGGCGCGGAGCACGTCGAGGATGGCGAGGCCGACCTCGGCGGCGCGCTGCGGGTCCAGCGGGCCGTCGGTCTTGATCTTGTCGGCGAGGGAGCGGCCCTCGACCAGTTCCATGACGATCCAGGGGCGGCTGTCCTCGTTGACGACGTCGAAGACGGTGACCGCGCTGCCGCTGCGAATCCTGGCGATGGCCTTGGCTTCACGCAGGGTGCGGGTGATGAGCCGCTGCTTCTCCTCCTCGTCGACACTGGAGGGGAACCGAAGCTCCTTCACCGCGACTCGCCGGCCCAGGACTTCGTCCTCGCCACGCCAGACGGTGCCCATACCGCCACGCCCGAGGACACCCCCGAGCCGATAGCGGCCGCCTACCAGCCGTCCCGCGTCCTCGCTCATGAATCCCCTTGTGTCCCCTCTGCGTGAGAGCCCGCCCCCGGCAGAGCCTTCATTGTGAACCATCGCTCTGACAAGACGTGTACGGGGGCAGCACGGTTACACCACAGCCCCACCGCTTCTCACCCGGGTTCACACGCCCAACAGCCCGTGCCCGGACGACCAGCCCAACGGGGGACCCACGGCCGGACCCCGACCGTCCCGGCTCCCACCTCATGGGCTACACCGGCACGATGTCGGGTGCTCCCAACCGGGCCGCGTCCGCCGTCTGGTCGTCCGGCTGCAACTGCGACTCCCGCTCGGCCTCGACCCGCTTCTCGTAGTGCTCGACCTCCCGGTCCATCTGGTCCGAGTCCCAGCCCAGCACCGGCGCCATCAGCTCGGCACACTCGCGCGCGCTGCGTACGCCCCGGTCGAACGTCTCGATGGAGATGCGCGTCCGGCGGGTGAGGACGTCGTCCAGATGACGGGCGCCCTCGTGTGTACAGGCGTAGACGACCTCGGCCTTGAGGTAGTCGTCGGCCGCGGGCAGCGGCTCGCCCAGCTTGGGGTCCTTCTCGATCAGATCCAGCACCTCTTCGGTCATCGAGCCGTAGCGGCCCAGCAGATGCTCGACCCGCGCCACATGCAGCCCGGCGCGCTGGGCGAGCCGGGCACGGCCGTTCCACAGCGCGTGGTAGCCCTCGGCCCCGGCGAGCCGCACCTCCTCGGTGACGCAGTCGGCGACCCGGTGGGCGAGCGCGTGCACCGCCTCGTCCACCGCGTCCTTGGCCATCACCCGGTACGTCGTGTACTTGCCGCCCGCGATGACGACCAGGCCCGGCACCGGGTGGGCGACCGTGTGCTCGCGCGACAGCTTGCTCGTCGCCTCCGACTCGCCCGCCAGCAGCGGCCGCAGCCCCGCGTAGACACCCTCCACGTCGTCCCGCGTCAGCGGCACGGCCAGCACCGAGTTGACGTGGTCGAGCAGATAGTCGATGTCGGCGCTGGAGGCGGCCGGATGCGCCTTGTCCAGGTCCCAGTCGGTGTCCGTGGTGCCGATGATCCAGTGTCGCCCCCACGGGATGACGAACAGCACGCTCTTCTCCGTGCGGAGGATCAGCCCTGTCGTGGAGTTGATACGGTCCTTCGGCACCACCAGGTGGATGCCCTTGGACGCTCGTACGTGGAACTGACCGCGCTCCGCGATCAGCCCCTGGGTGTCGTCCGTCCATACGCCCGTCGCGTTGACGACCTGACGGGCCCGCACCTCGTACTCGCCCCCCTGCTCCAGGTCCTCGATACGCGCCCCGACGACCCGTTCACCCTCCCGCAGGAAGCCGACCACCCGCGCGCGGTTGGCCGCGAGCGCCCCGTATTCCGCCGCCGTGCGCACCAGCGTGGCGACGAACCGCGCGTCGTCCACCTGTGCGTCGTAGTACTGCAGCGCACCCACGAGCGCGTCCTTCCGCAACGCGGGTGCCACTTGGAGAGCATGACGCCGGGACAGGTGACGGTGCCTCGGCAGCCCGCGGCCGTGCCCGGAGGAGACCGACATGACGTCGTACATCGCCACGCCCGTGCCCGCGTACAGCCGCTCCCAGGCGCGGTGCTGCAGCGGGTAGAGAAAGGGCACCGGCTTGACCAGGTGCGGCGCCAGCCGCTCCAGCAGCAGTCCGCGCTCCTTGAGCGCTTCGCGCACCAGCGCGAAATCCAGCATCTCCAGATAGCGCAGCCCGCCGTGGATGAGCTTGCTGGAGCGACTGGAGGTGCCCGAGGCCCAGTCGCGCGCCTCGACGATGCCGGTGGACAGGCCGCGGGTGACCGCGTCCAGTGCTGTGCCCGCGCCGACGATGCCGCCGCCGACCACCAGCACGTCCAGCTCGGTCTCGGCCATCCTCGCCAGTGCGTTCGCGCGCTGTTCCGGTCCCAGTGCCGCTGTCCTCACTGCTTGCCTCCCAGGGTGCTCGGCTGGTGCTCGTGCTGGTGCTCGCTGGTGCTCGCTGGTGCTCGCTGGTGCTCGCTGGTGCTCGCCGTCAGGTTGTCGCCGTCGGATCTCGGACACCGCCCACGTGGTCCCCCTGTCGATGGTCCCCCATTCCCGCGACTTTGGCTGTCCCTCGGCCCTGCTGAGCGCGCAATCCGACTTATCTGTCATATGGGCTCTTAACCTTAATGCGCGCCGCTCGCCACTCCCGGTGCTGCCCGGGGACGGAACCGGGACGATAAGGGGAAGGGAAGACCGCTGTCATGCCCGCAGATCTCGCCGTGCTGGGACTCGCCCATTCGGGGCTGCCGCTCGCCCAGGCAGCGACGGCGAACGGAATCAGCACCCTCGGGTACGACCCCGACCATGCGACCGTCGCCGACATCGGCGCGGGCCGCCCACCGGGTGACGCGCCGCTCACCGCCGCCGAGGTGCGGCGGATGCTCGCCAAGGGGTTCAGCGCCAGCAGCGACCCGGCCGTCCTCGGCCGGGTGCGCACCGCCGTCATCTGCGCACCCACCTCGCTCGGCCCCAACCGGACCCCCGATATGAGCGCGGTGCGCACCGCCGCCCGCACCCTCGCCGCCCGGCTGCGGCCGCGCACCACCGTCATCATCGAGTCCAGCGTCTACCCAGGCTGCACCGAGGACGTCGTACGGCCGCTCCTGGAAGAGGGCTCCGGGCTGCGCGCCGGGCAGGACTTCCACCTCGCCTACTCCCCCACCCGGGTCGACCCCGGCAACCGCGCCTACGGCTACGCCGCCATCCCCAAGGTGATCGGCGGCCTCACCCCGGCCTGTACGGAGGCGGCCGCCGCGTTCTACGGGCGGCTCACCAAGGTGGTGCGGGCCCGCGGGCCGCGGGAGGCCGAGACGACCAAGTTGCTGGAGACCAACTACCGGCACATCAACATCGCGCTGATGAACGAGATGGCGGTCTTCTGCCACGATCTGGGCATCGATTTGTGGGATGTGGTGCGGTGCGCCGAGACGAAGCCCTTCGGCTTCCAGTCCTTCCGGCCGGGGCCGGGCGTGGGCGGTCCGGGTGTCCCCGTAGACCCCAGCTACCTCTCCTACCACAGCCGTTCGCTGGGCTATCCGCTCCGCATGGTGGAGCTCGCGCAGGAAGTCAACGAGCGTATGCCGCGCTATGTTTCACAGCGCGCGGCGGTGCTGCTCAATGAGCACGGCAAGTCCGCGCGCGGGGCGCGCATCCTCTTGTTGGGGGTCACCTACAAGCCCGACCTCGCCAGTCAGGAGGGGGCGCCGGCCCGTGAGGTCGCCGGGCGCCTCAAGGAGCTGGGCGCGCAGTTGAGCTACCACGATCCTTATGTGCCGCAGTGGCGTGTCGCGGGGCAGCCTGTGCCCCGCGCGGACTCGCTGTATGAAGCCGCCGCCGCGGCTGACCTCACGCTGCTGTTGCAGAACCATCGGGTGTACGACCTGCAGGGGCTTGCGGCGAAGGCACAGTTGTTGCTCGATACCCGCGGTGCCAGCCCCTCCGGGGCGGCCCACCGCCTATGAGGGCTCCGCCCCAACGCCCGTCCGGCGGGGGCCCGGGGCTAGGGGGCGGAGCCTCCATGAACGGGACGGGGCCCAAGGATGGGTCCCTCAGCCATGGGCGGGGATCAGCGGGAGCGGGCGATGGTTACCTCTACGCGTTGGAACTCCTTCAAGTCGGAGTACCCCGTGGTGGCCATCGCCCGCCGCAGCGCCCCGAAAAAGTTCATGGACCCATCAGGGGTGTGGGAGGGCCCCAGGAGGACCTCCTCCATGGTGCCGACCGCACCGAGGTCGACCACCCTGCCCCGCGGCACATCGAGGTGCACGGCTTCCATGCCCCAGTGGTGCCCCCTCCCGGGGGCGTCACTGGCCCGCGCCAGGGGCGAGCCCATCATCACGGCGTCGGCGCCGCAGGCAATCGCCTTGGGGAGGTCGCCGGACCACCCCACGCCGCCATCGGCGATGACGTGGACGTAGCGGCCGCCGGACTCGTCCATGTAGTCCCGCCGCGCGGCGGCGACATCGGCGACGGCGGTCGCCATCGGCACCTGGATGCCCAGTACGTTCCGCGTCGTGTGCGCGGCGCCACCGCCGAAGCCGACCAGGACCCCGGCGGCACCCGTGCGCATGAGGTGCAGCGCGGCGGTGTACGTGGCGCAGCCGCCGACGATGACCGGCACGTCGAGCTCGTAGATGAACTGCTTGAGGTTCAGCGGCTCGGCGGCGCTGGAGACGTGCTCGGCGGAGACCGTGGTCCCGCGGATGACGAACAGGTCCACGCCGGCGTCCACGACGGCCTTGGAGAACTGCGCCGTGCGCTGCGGCGACAGCGCCGCCGCGGTCACCACGCCGGAGTCACGGACCTCCTTGATGCGCTGGCCGATCAGCTCCTCCTTGATCGGCTCGGCGTAGATCTCCTGCATCCGGCGGTTGGCGGTGGCGTCGTCGAGTTCGGCGATCTCGGCCAGCAGCGGCTCGGGGTCCTCGTAGCGGGTCCACAGGCCCTCGAGGTTGAGGACGCCGAGGCCGCCGAGCTCTCCGATGCGGATGGCGGCGGCGGGCGAGACGACCGAGTCCATGGGGGCTGCGAGGAACGGCAGTTCGAAGCGGTAGGCGTCGATCTGCCAGGCGATCGAGACCTCCTTCGGGTCACGGGTGCGCCTGCTGGGCACCACGGCGATGTCGTCGAAGGCGTACGCCTGCCGCCCGCGCTTGCCGCGCCCGATCTCGATCTCAGTCACGTCTACTGCCTCTCACTCTGGTGTGCCGCGACCAGTATCGCCGACACGCCGCACCCGGCGACGGGCGAGGGCCGCCTCGTCGCCGTCCCTACCGGAGGGGTCAGCGGCGCGAATAGTTCGGCGCCTCCGTCGTCATCTGCACATCGTGCGGGTGGCTCTCCTTGAGCCCGGCCGAGGTGATGCGGACGAAGCGGCCGCGGGCCTTCATCTCGGGGACGGTACGGCCACCGACGTAGAACATCGACTGCTTGAGGCCGCCGACGAGCTGGTGGACGACGGCGGAGAGCGGGCCGCGGTAGGCGACCTGGCCCTCGACGCCCTCGGGGATCAGCTTGTCGTCGCCGCTGACGCCCTCCTGGAAGTAGCGGTCCTTGGAATAGGACTTGGCGTCGCCGCGGGTCTGCATCGCGCCGAGCGAGCCCATGCCGCGGTAGGACTTGAACTGCTTGCCGTTGATGAACAGCAGCTCGCCAGGGGACTCCTCGCAGCCCGCCAGCAGGCTGCCCAGCATGACCGTGTCGGCCCCTGCGACCAGGGCCTTGGCGATGTCGCCGCTGTACTGGAGGCCGCCGTCGCCGATGACGGGGACGCCTGCCTCCTGGGCTGCCAGCGACGCCTCGTAGATCGCGGTGACCTGCGGGACGCCGATGCCGGCCACGACGCGGGTGGTGCAGATGGAGCCGGGGCCCACGCCGACCTTGACGCCGTCGACCCCGGCGTCGATCAGCGCCTTGGCGCCGTCGCGGGTGGCGATGTTGCCGCCGACGACGTCGACGCCCGGGTGGTTCGACTTGATCTTGGCGACCATGTCTCCGACGAGCCGCGAGTGGCCGTGCGCGGTGTCGACGACGATGAAGTCGACGCCCGCCTCGATCAGCGCCTGCGCCCGGTCGTAGGCGTCACCCGCGACGCCTACGGCCGCGCCGACGACCAGCCGGCCCTCGGAGTCCTTGGCGGCCTTGGGGTACTGCTCGGCCTTGACGAAGTCCTTGACGGTGATGAGGCCCTTGAGGGTGCCGGAGCCGTCCACCAGCGGCAGCTTCTCGATCTTGTGGCGGCGCAGCAGCTCCATGGCCTCGTCGCGCGAGATCCCGACCTCGCCGGTGACCAGCGGCATCGGTGTCATGACGTCCCGCACCTGGCGGCTGCGGTCCAGCTCGAAGGCCATGTCCCGGTTGGTGACGATGCCGAGCAGCTTGCCTGCCGGGTCGGTGACCGGGACGCCGCTGATGCGGAACCGGCCGCACAGCGCGTCGGCCTCCTGCAGCGTGGCGTCGGGGCGGATGGTGATGGGGTCGGTGACCATGCCGGACTCGGACCGCTTGACCTGGTCGACCTGGTTGGCCTGGTCCTCGATCGACAGGTTGCGGTGCAGCACGCCCACGCCGCCCTGGCGTGCCATCGCGATGGCCATCCGGCCCTCGGTGACCTTGTCCATGGCGGCGGACAGCAGCGGGACGTTGACCCTTACGTTGCGCGAGACGTACGACGCGGTGTCGATGTCATGCGGGGCCATGTCCGACTCGCCCGGCAGCAGCAGGACATCGTCGTATGTCAGGCCCAGAGTGGCGAATTTCGCGGGCACTCCGTCGACGTTCTCAGTCATGACACCTTTCCCAATCCTTGCCCCTGCCGGATGTCCATGCTATCGGCCCGGCGAGGTGTGCCGGACCGCCTGTGGACAACCCTCCCGGGACCCGCGACGCCGGGGAACTACTGCTCGGCCAGGGCCCGCAGCCTGCTGAGCGCCCGGTGCTGGGCAACGCGGACGGCTCCGGGTGACATTCCCAGCATCTGTCCGGTCTCCTCGGCCGTCAGCCCCACGGCGACCCGCAGCAGCACTAGCTCGCGCTGGTGTTCGGGCAAGTTGGCCAGCAGCTTCTTGGCCCACTCCGCGTCGCTGGAGAGCAGCGCCCGCTCCTCGGGGCCGAGGGAGTCGTCGGGCCGCTCGGGCATCTCGTCCGAGGGCACGGCGGTGGAACCGGGCCCGCGCATGGCGGCCCGCTGCAGATCGGCGACCTTGTGCTGGGCGATGGCGACGACGAACGCCTCGAACGGCTTTCCGGTGTCGCGGTAGCGCGGCAGCGCGCAGAGCACCGCGATACAGACTTCCTGCGCGAGGTCGTCGACAAAGTGACGCGCGTCACCCGGCAGTCTCGTCAGCCGGGTACGGCAGTAGCGCAGAGCCAGTGGATGAACGTGGGCGAGCAGATCGTGCGTGGCTTGGCGGTCGCCCTCGACCGCCCGTTGGACGAGCTTGCTGACCTTCGCGACCTCGGCCGCGTCCGCGGCCGCGGGCTGTGGCCCGTTCTCCTCGTCGCGCATCGGTCCATGGTGCACCGATGCCGCGCGGTTCGCCGCACCGCGCTCGTAGATGTGAGCCGAAGCGTTATGAGCAGGCGCACTGGCCCTCATGTCCACGCCCTCCCCTCACGCCTGACCGAACGGTCCCCGAGGAACTCCATACAACAAGCATGCGGCACGCGCGAGATTTCCCGGCTGCCGCGGGGGAATCCGCGGGGACCCCGACCCGTCCGAGGGCCGCCTTCCCACCCGTCTGCGACCGGCGCCGGGCGCGGACGAGCGGGCGGGCGAGCGGGGTCCGGCGAGGCTGCGGGCCCCCGTTCCCCAGCCTCCGGCTGGGCGGGGCCGCCCCCGGCCGCAGCTGAGGGAGTGCCCCCGGGCGGGCGCCCCGCCCCTGGTCAGCGGACGAGACCCCAGCGGAAGCCGAGCGCCACCGCGTGCGCGCGGTCCGATGCGCCGAGTTTTTTGAACAGCCGCCTGGCGTGCGTCTTGACCGTGTCCTCGGAGAGAAACAACTCACGTCCGATCTCCGCGTTGGAGCGGCCGTGGCTCATGCCTTCCAGCACCTGGATCTCGCGCGCTGTCAGCGTCGGCGCCGCGCCCATCTCGGCCGAGCGCAGCCGGCGGGGGGCGAGCCGCCAGGTGGGGTCGGCCAGGGCCTGGGTCACGGTCGCGCGCAGTTCGGCCCGGGACGCGTCCTTGTGCAGATAGCCGCGGGCGCCGGCCGCGACGGCCAGGGCGACGCCGTCGAGGTCCTCGGCCACCGTCAGCATGATGATGCGGGCGCCGGGGTCGGCGGAGAGCAGCCGGCGGACGGTCTCCACTCCGCCCAGGCCGGGCATCCTCACGTCCATCAGGATCAGGTCGGACCGGTCGGCGCCCCAGCGGCGGAGGACTTCCTCGCCGTTGGCCGCCGTCGTCACACGCTCGACGCCGGGCACGGTCGCGACCGCGCGGCGCAGGGCCTCTCGGGCGAGCGGGGAGTCGTCGCATACGAGGACGGATGTCATGGCCGCCCTCCGCTGCTGATGCGCATCACCTTGAGCCTCCAGGCTGCTTTGAGAATCGTCACCTGCGCGATTGACGGCCTCGGACGTGCATGCCCGGCCGGTTCCGAGCCAATCGCTTTCGCTCTCTCAACGACGGTCACCCGAAAGAGTTACGGCTTCCGACCACCGTCATCAGCACTCTACGTGAGCACTCGTACACGGAGCAGCAACATCCTGGCTTTCCTCGACCCGACACCCCTTTCCTCCCGAAGTGCCCTATTCAGATGCATTCCTTCCGTTTTGTGAGATCGATCGCTAGATTCGCGAAAGAGTCATATTTACGCACGAGTGTCAGATCACCCCAGCAGCACTCAGGAGAAACGCGATGGCAGACTTCTCCCGCCTTCCTGGCCCCAACGCGGATCTGTGGGACTGGCAGCTTCTGGCAGCCTGCCGCGGGGTGGACAGTTCGCTGTTCTTCCACCCCGAGGGGGAGCGCGGCGCCGCCCGCAGTGCGCGTGAGGCGTCGGCCAAGGAGGTGTGCATGCGCTGCCCGGTGCGCTCCGAGTGCGCGGCGCACGCGCTCCAGGTGCGGGAGCCCTACGGGGTTTGGGGCGGGCTCACCGAGGATGAGCGCGAAGAGTTGCTGGGCCGCGCCCGCACCCGCTTGGTGACCGCCCACCACACGGCGGACCCGCCCCCCGAGGACTAGGGGCTCACCCACCCGTCCCGCGTACCCGGCGTGGATGCTGCGCTTTTCGGCCCTGCTCCCCCGGACTCGTCCGGGAGGGACTGCCCCTCATCGGCGTGCTGCCGCCACCAGGCGGCTCAGCATCGCGGCGACGGCCGGCACCTGGGCCAGGTCCGGCAAGGTGAGGGCCACCACTTCGCGCTGCACCGCGGGGACGACCCGCACGGCCCGCGTCCCCCGCGGCCGTACGGACTCCACGGCCAGCTCCGGCAGGACCGCGACCCCCAGGCCCGCGCCGACCAGACCCACCACCGCCGGGTAGTCGTCGGTCGCGAAGTCGATCCGCGGCGTGAACCCCGCCGCCTCGCACACCTGCACGAGGTGCTGGCGGCAGCGCGGGCACCCCGCGACCCAGGGCTCCTCGGCCAGCGTGCCGATGTCGACCTCCTCGGCGTCCGCGAACCGATGGCCCTCGGGCACCAGCCCCACCAGCCGGTCGGTCAGCAGCGGCCGTACCACCAGGTCCTCCCTCCCCCCGCCTTCGGCCGGGAGGTTCCCCCAGGGCGCCGCCTCGTAGCGGAAGGCCAGCGCGATCTCGCAGTCCCCGGCCTGCAGCATCTCCACCGAGCGCGGCGGCTCGGCCTCCACCAGCGAGACCCGGGTGCCCGGGTGGTCGGCCCGCATCGCCGCGACAGCGGTGGGCACCAGCGTCGAACTCCCGCTCGGGAAGGACACCAGCCGCACCCGCCCCGCACGCAACCCGGCCAGCGCCGCGACCTCCTCCTCGGCCGCCGCCAGGCCCGCCAGAATCCCCGTGGCGTGCCGTACCAGCGCCTCGCCCGCCTCCGTCAGCCGCATCTCGCGTCCGGCACGCACCAGCAGCGGGGTGCCGGCGGTGGCCTCCAGCGCCTTCATCTGCTGGCTGACGGCGGGCTGGGTGCAGCCCAGCTCACGGGCCGCGGCCGAGAAGGAACCGGTGGTGGCGACCGCGCGCAGGACACGCAGATGACGGGCCTCGATCATGACACCGAGCATAAGGCTGCCTTGGGTACCGGGCAGGAAATTCCGGTTAGCGGCTTGGAGAAGCCGTCGATAGCCTCAGCGCATGCGACTGCTTTCCGTGAACCTCGCCAAGCCACACCGCTCCGAGCACACCGACGCCGAGGGCCGGTGGACCGGCATCGACAAACAGCCGGCCGAGGGCCAGGTGGCCGTCGCCGCGCCCGGCCCGCGCGGCACCGGCGGCAGCGGACTGGCCGGCGACACCATCGGCGATCTGCGCCACCACGGCGGCGAGGAACAGGCGGTCTACGCCTTCGCCAGGGAAGAGCTCGACTTCTGGGAGGGCGAGCTGGGCCGGCAGCTGCCCAACGGCTCCTTCGGCGAGAACTTCACCACGCGTGACGTCCCCGTCGACGACGCCCTCATCGGCGAGCGCTGGCAGGTCGGCGCCCCCGGCACCGGGCCGCTGCTGGAGGTGTGCTCCATGCGCATCCCCTGCCGGACGTTCGCGGGCTGGCTCGGTGAGCAGGGCTGGATGAAGCGGTTCACGAACCGACGTATGCCCGGTGCGTATCTGCGGGTCATCGAGCCGGGACAGGTGTGCGCGGGCGACCCGGTCACCGTCGTCCACCGTCCAGGCCACGAGGTCTCGGTCAGCTTTGTGTTCCGCTCGCTGACCCAGGAGCCCGAACTGCTGCCGCGCGTCCTGGCGGCCGGCGAGGCACTGGACCCCAAGGCACGGGAGAAGGCGCTGCGGCGTATCGGGAGCTGACGGCTCGCCACACCTGACGTGGTGCCACGCCCACTGCCGGGCCGGGGGCTTGCACGCGGCCGGGCGACCGCCGCGTACGGCCGGCGTCCGGGCTCGGCGCGGGCCGATAGCGTGGCCCGCATGACGACTGCACTCATCACGGGAGCCACCGCCGGCATCGGCGCCGCCTTCGCCCGGCGGCTCGCGAGCCGCGGCTACCACCTCGTGCTCGCCGCGCGGAACACCGACCGGCTCTGGCGTGAGGCGACCGAACTGCACGACCGGCACGGCGTTGAGGCGGACGTCGTCACTGCCGACCTGGCGACGGAGGACGGCATCAAGGCCGTCGAAGAGCGGCTGCGCGACCGCGAGCACCCCGTCGACCTGCTGGTCAACAACGCGGGGTTCGGCAACAAGGGCCGCTATCTCGAAGTGCCGGTCGCCGACGAGCTGAAGATGCTCAAGGTGCACTGTGAAGCGGTGCTGCGGCTGACGTCCGCCGCCACGGAGTCGATGTGCGAACGGGGGCGCGGCGGGGTCATCAACGTCGCCTCCGTCGCCGCGTTCTTCCCTCGTGGGACGTACGGCGCCTCCAAGGCATGGGTCACCCAGTTCACCCAGGGCGCGGCGAAAGACCTCGCCGGTCGGGGCGTACGGCTGCTGGCACTGTGCCCCGGGTTCGTCCGTACGGAGTTCCACGAGCGGGCCGGGATGGACTCCGCAGACATCCCCAAGTGGATGTGGCTCGATGCCGACCAGGTGGTCGAGACGGCGCTGCGGGACCTTGCGCGGGGGCGCACGTTGTCCGTGCCCGACCCGCGGTACAAGGCGCTGCTGGGGGCTTCCAAGCTGCTGCCGCGCGGGGTGCTGGCGCGGGCTTCGTCGACGACGGGGCGGAAGTACGGGCCGAAGTAGGACCGCACCCCGCGAAGCAGAGAGGGCGCACCCCGCAGTGGAGTGCGCCCTCACCAAGAGGCCGGGTGCCTCAGTGGGCGTGACCGTGGCCGTGGCCGTGACCCGCGGCGGACTCTTCCTCCTCGGCCGGCTTCTCGACGACCAGCGTCTCGGTCGTCAGCAGCAGCGAGGCGATCGAGGCCGCGTTCTCCAGCGCGGAGCGCGTCACCTTGACCGGGTCGATGACGCCGGCCTTGATCAGGTCGCCGTACTCGCTGGTGGCGGCGTTGAAGCCCTGCCCGGCCTCCAGCTCCGCGACCTTGGACGTGATGACGTAGCCCTCCAGGCCCGCGTTCTCGGCGATCCAGCGCAGCGGCTCGACGGCGGCGCGGCGGACGGTGGCGACACCGGTCGCCTCGTCGCCCTCCTTGCCGAGGTTGCCCTCCAGCACCTTGACCGCGTGCACCAGCGAGGAGCCACCGCCGGAGACGATGCCTTCCTCGACTGCCGCGCGGGTCGCGGAGATAGCGTCCTCCAGGCGGTGCTTCTTCTCCTTCAGCTCCACCTCGGTGGCGGCGCCGACGCGGATGACGCACACGCCGCCGGCCAGCTTGGCCAGGCGCTCCTGGAGCTTCTCGCGGTCCCAGTCGGAGTCGGTGGTCTCGATCTCCGCCTTGATCTGGGCGACGCGGCCCTGCACGTCCTCGGCCTTGCCGGCGCCGTCGACGATCGTGGTGTCGTCCTTGGTGACGGTGACGCGGCGGGCGGAGCCCAGCACGTCGAGACCGGCCTGGTCGAGCTTGAGGCCGACCTCCTCGGCGATGACGGTGGCGCCGGTCAGCGTCGCCATGTCGCCGAGCATGGCCTTGCGGCGGTCACCGAAGCCGGGCGCCTTGACGGCGACGGCGTTGAAGGTGCCGCGGATCTTGTTGACGACGAGGGTGGAGAGGGCCTCGCCCTCCACGTCCTCGGCGATGATCAGCAGCGGCCTGGAGCCACCCGCCTGCATGATCTTCTCGAGCAGCGGCAGCAGGTCCTGGATGGAGCTGATCTTGCCCTGGTGGATCAGGATGTAGGGGTCGTCGAGGACGGCCTCCATCCGCTCCTGGTCGGTGACGAAGTAGGGCGAGAGGTAGCCCTTGTCGAAGGCCATGCCCTCGGTGAAGTCCAGCTCCAGGCCGAAGGTCTGGGACTCCTCGACGGTGATGACACCGTCCTTGCCGACCTTGTCCATCGCCTCGGCGATCAGCTCACCGACCTGCTTGTCCTGCGCGGACAGGGCGGCGACGGAGGCGATGTCCTCCTTGGAGTCGATCGGGCGGGCCGTGGAGACCAGCTCGTCCGAGACGGCGCTGACGGCGGCGTCGATGCCCTTCTTCAGGGCGGCCGGGGAAGCACCGGCGGCGACGTTGCGCAGCCCCTCACGGACCAGCGCCTGGGCCAGCACCGTGGCGGTGGTGGTGCCGTCACCCGCGATGTCGTTGGTCTTGGTCGCCACCTCCTTCAGGAGCTGGGTGCCCAGGTTCTCGTACGGGTCCTCGACCTCGACCTCACGGGCGATCGTGACACCGTCGTTGGTGATGGTCGGGGCGCCGAACTTCTTGTCGATGACGACGTTGCGGCCCTTGGGGCCGATGGTCACCTTGACGGTGTCGGCGATCTTGTTGACACCGCGCTCAAGGGCGCGACGGGCGTCCTCGTCGAACTTCAGGATCTTCGCCATGGAAGCTGTTGTGTCCTCTCACACGTCTCGCACGTCTCGTACGCGCGCGTATCGGCCCGTACGAGCCGCGCCCTGGTCCCTGCTACCTCTCACGAGGAGCCGGCACCAGGGCGCGTTTCGACTGCACGCTGCCGCTGGGAAGCTGGAGAGAGCGCGGCTGCGTCCGTAGTCCGTACTGCTTCTCGCCGTATTACTTCTCGACGATCGCGAGAACGTCGCGGGCCGAGAGGACGAGGTACTCCTCGCCGCTGTACTTCACCTCGGTGCCGCCGTACTTGCTGTACAGCACGATGTCGCCGACGGACACGTCGAGCGGCAGGCGGTTGCCGTCCTCGAAGCGGCCCGGGCCCACGGCCAGGACGGTGCCCTCCTGGGGCTTCTCCTTGGCGGTGTCCGGGATGACCAGGCCAGAGGCCGTGGTCTCCTCGGCGTCGAGCGGCTGGACCACGATGCGGTCCTCGAGCGGCTTGATGGCAACCTTGGAGCTGGCGGTCGTCACGATCCGACCTCCCCCTTCGGAGATCTCAATACGTCAAATGAGGGCTTATGTCTGGGGTGGCGACCTGGTAGATCCGTCGTCGCGGGTGCCGGATCTGCCCGTCGCGTACTGCTGGCACTCCCACGGGGAGAGTGCCAAGGTTGAGATTATGCCTGGCTTAGCACTCGGTCAAGCGGAGTGCTAGCCGCACCGGCTTGTGGCGATGTGCGGGGGCGCCCCCTCTCCCGGTTTTCTGCGGGGATTCGCCGTGGGGGTTCCGGGCGTTTGCCGGGTGCGGCTGTGCTCTGGTTGCTCGCGCCGTTCCCCGCGCCCCTGACGGGGCGCCCCTGGCGCGGCTCCGATTCACTCGGCTGGGTCAGCGAACGCTCCGGCCTGGCGGGGCGGGACAATGGGTGGGTGGATGGTGAGGTCTTCGCGCGGCTGCTCTCCGACGAGGGGCAGGCGCTGTTGCGTCAGGTGCGGGGCGTCGAGCCGGCGCAGGAGCTGGCCGTGGCGACGCGGCTGCGGCATCGGTACGAGCCCGATCTCGTCTCGGCGGCGCTGGCGCAAAGCCGGCTGCGCGGCCGCGCCGAGGCCAAGTTCGGCCCCGCCGAGGCGCACGAGCTGTACTTCACCGCTGACGGGCTCGAACAGGCCACCCGCACCCCGGTGGCGGCGCACCGGGCCCGGCGGATACGGCGGCTCGGCGTCCGCAGCGCCGTCGACCTGTGCTGCGGCATCGGGGCCGACGCGCTCGCGCTCGCCCGGGAGGGAATCAGCGTGCTGGCGGTCGACCGCTCGCCGGTGACGTGTGCGGTGGCCCGCGCCAACGCCGAGGCGCTGGGGCTCGGCGGCCTCGTCGAGGTGCGCTGCGCGGATGTCACCGAGGTGGCCACCGACGGCTACGACGCGGTCTTCGCCGACCCGGCACGCCGCACCGGGCGGGGCCGGGTGTTCGACCCGGAGGCGTACTCCCCGCCGCTGAGCTGGGCCGTGGAGACGGCCGGTGCGGCACCGTTGGCCGCGCTGAAGGTGGCGCCGGGCATTCCGCACGAGGCGGTGCCGGAGCAGGCGGAGGCCGAGTGGGTGTCATACGCCGGTGACGTCAAGGAGGCGGTGCTGTGGTTCGGCGCCGGCCGGGTGGACCCGGGCGGGGTACGGGCGACCCTGCTGCCCGCCGGGGACACGTTGGCCGGGCGCGGGCTGCCCGACCCGGGGGTGGGCGAGGTGGGCCGATACCTCTACGAGCCGGACGGCGCGGTGATCCGCGCCCACCTGGTCGCCGAGCTGGCCGAGCAGGTTGCGGGGCGGCTGATCGACGCGACGATCGCCTATGTGACGGCGGACGCCGCGCACTCCACGCCGTACGCGACCGGGTACGAGATCACCGACGTACTGCCGTTCAACGTCAAGAAGCTGCGCGCGCTGCTGCGGGAGCGGGGGATCGGTGTCGTCACCGTCAAGAAGCGCGGCTCGGCGGTGGAGCCCGAGGAGCTGCGGCGGAAGCTGAAGCTGGACCCGAAGGCGGCGAGCGGTTCCTGCACCGTCTTCCTGACCCGCGTCGCGGGCGCGCCCAGCATGCTGCTGGGCCACCCGTTGCGCTGACCCGGGTCAGGGCCTGCGCGAGGTCCTGGTGAAGTCGCCGCGCAGCACGCGTTCGGTCAAGGTGTCCTCGGTGAGGGAGCCGTAGCCGGTGGCGGCCCACAGGCTGGACTCGGGCGGAACTTCGAAGTACGGGATGCGGACGTCGCCCTGGGCCTGGCGGACGTCACCGTGGGCCTGGGTGAGGACTTCCGGCGCGCGGCGTGCGGCCACAGCGGCGGCGCAGTCGGCGCAGGCCGCCACGTCCAGCGACTCGCGGCGGCCCAGCGGGCGCCAGCTGACCCGCTTGGCGGCGGGGCCGTGCAGCGGGTGGAAGAAGCACAGCGGCAGCGCGGAGGCCGACGCGGACGGCTCGGACCGGCGCAGCGCGCCCCGTCCCTCGTGGATGAGCGCGAGGACACCGGCCAGGTCGGGTATGTCCCGTGCCTCGTCCAGCACCTTGCCGGCGGCGGCGTAGGCGTCGAGGGAGAGCTGGAGCAGGTCGCCGTCGGCGCCGTCCTCGCTCGGCTCGTGGGCGAGGAGTTCCTCGTTGTACGCGAGGAGTTCGCGCTGTGCGCGCTTGCGCAGGTCGCGTACGCGCGTCTTGCGCGCGGTCGCGAAGACGGAGCGCGGCGAGGTGAACGGCGCCCGGGCCGAGGTGCGGGCGCGGTGGGTACGCACGGTTCGGTAGCCCAGTACGGCGGCGAGGAGCACGGCCGCCGCCGCGGCGATCACCACGGTGAGCAGCACCGGGGACAGCCCGCCCGCGCCGCTCCCGGCCCCGTCACCGCCCGACGAGGGGCGGTCGCGCTGCAGATCCTTGGTGGCTTTCTCGTACGCCTTGTCGCCGTTGCCGGACTTCACGATCTCCAGCGCCCGGGTGAACTTCGCGTAGAGGCTCTTGCCCTTCATGTCCTCCTGGTGGCCCACTGCCGCGACGCCCCAGAATGCCTGGTGCTTGCCGTTGCGGGGGAACTCGTAGCCGTTCAGGAAACCCTCGGTCCTGCTGAGGGTCATGTAGACGGCTTCCTTGTCCGACCCCTCGCCCAGCCGGTAGCGCACGACATCGACCA
Organism: Streptomyces spirodelae; assembly: GCF_017676385.1. Classification (GTDB taxonomy): domain Bacteria; phylum Actinomycetota; class Actinomycetes; order Streptomycetales; family Streptomycetaceae; genus Streptomyces; species Streptomyces spirodelae. Next base: position 25,977 of record NZ_JAFFZN010000012.1, on the reverse strand, counting down.
TCTTCTCCGGGTCGCCGTCCCAGGCGTCCCCGGAGATGAACGGGACGACGACGACCCGTACCGGCAGACCCGACGCCTTGATCTTCTTCACCAGCCGGCGCTGCTGGTCGGTCGGGAACGCCTGTTCGTAGGACGGGTCGACGTAGACAGGTGACTTGCGGAGCCCGTCGACGATCCGCTGCGCGGGGCTGTCGCCGTCGGCGGCGGCGCGGCCCGCCGTACCGAGCGCCGACGCGAGCGCAGCGAGGACGAGCGCGAGTACGGCTGCCGTCAATCGGGCGGCGCGGGAGGGACGGGTGGAGGCGGCGCCGGGTGCGGCGCGAAGCTCAGTGGACACCTAGCTGCTCCCGTACACGACGGACGATCTCTTCGGTGGTCGGCCCCTGGCCCCCGCCGACGCCCCGCGGGGCCTCCAGCGGGCCCGGAACCCGGTGGTAGGGCTCGTACGGCGCTGACCGGGCGGCGCCGGGAGCGCGCAGACACAGCAGACGCGACCCGACGACGTCCGCGGTCCGCGCTGCCCGCGTGCTGGGCGAGGCGGTGCCTCGTACGTGGAGCGCGGCACGGCACCCGGCGCAGACGGAGCGCGACCGGGCCCCGCTGGTCTCGCCGGGCAGCTTCAGCTTGCCGGTGGCGGTCGCGGGTCCGTGCAGCGGATTGAGGGTGCACAGCCGGATGCGCCCGGTGCCGCTGCCCCGGCGGTGGCGGCCGTCGTCGAGCGCCCCGCGGCCGCCGCGGATGAGGGCGAGTCCGGCGGCGAGGGTGGGCGCGTCGGCGTCGGCGTCCACCCTGTTGTCGCCCTCCTGGTCGAGGAGGAGGGTCGCGGCGTCGAGACAGTCCCACACGCGGGTGCGTGCCGCGTCCGGGAGCGTGTCGGACAGCCGCTCGAACTCGTCGTTCAGCTCCTCCAGTTCCCGCCGCGCGGTTCTGCGCAGCCAGCCGGTCGAGGGGCGGGCGGGGGTCTGCGGGGCCGTACCGCCGTCGGAGGCCGCGCCCCGACCCGCTCGGCCGGGGGCCCGGCGGGCGGTGGCCGACGCGCCGCCCAGGCCGATGCGCCGGGCGCTGCCGAGGCCGGTACGCCGGGCGATGCCCAGTCCGGCCGCCGTCACTCCCAGCACGGCAAGCGCGGCCACAGCACCCATGAGAGTGCCGGGCCCGAAATCGCCGGAGTAGAGGGCGGGCAGTTCGTCCTCCGTGACGGGGTCGTCCGGGGCCAGCGGGTCCAGGTAGGGGTCGCCGGGCGGCGCCGAGGGCAGTCGGTCGATGATCCGCAGCGCTTCGTCCAGCCGCGAGAACAACCGACCGCCATCGTCGTCGCCCGCCTCGTCGTTCGCCCCGCGACTCTCCTCGTCCGTACCGAAGCGCAGGTCTTCCGTGGCGTCGTAGAGCGCCGCGCTGTCCACCTCGGCGCCGTAGTTGACGATCTCCAGCTCGCCGTCGTCGGCGGCGTCCGCGATCACGTAGACGCCGTCACCGCGCGAACCCAGGCGGCTGTGCAGCTTCTTGGCGAGGAGCTCTCCGTCGCCGGCCGACTCGTCCGCCGTGTCGAGGGGGACGACCGCGAGGTGTACGGGCACGTCCAGCCGCTCGGCGCGCTTTCGCAGCCGGCCCAGCTCGCCGCGGCTCAGCAGCCCGGCCGCCAGCGGGTCGACATGGACGGGGCCGGAGCGCATCGCGCGGGCCAGCCGATCGGTCCTGGCGCGCATATCGGCGGCGGTGGGCACCGGGTCGCCGTCCGAACGGGTGTCGTCGAAGACCAGCGGAGCACCGACGCCGATCACCAGCGCTGTGGCGGCGGCGACCGGCACCAGCAGCCGCAGCCCCGGCCACTTGCCGCCGCGCCACCGGCGGGTGTACCAGCCGACGGCCACGATCAGCAGCGGTACGCCGGTCAGCAGGATGCCGGTCAGGAAGCTCTGGTCGGCGCGGTCGGTGCGGCTGGTGTACAGCTTGTCCGGCTCCTCGCCGGCCTCCCCGCCCCGCTCGGCCCGCTCGGTCGCGTGCCCGGAGCGCAGGACGTCGACGAAGTGCCGGAAGGTCTCCAGCGTGCCCGCGTCGTAGGGCAGTTCGTACATCGTCGCGGTGGCGGCGTTCCGCGCGGGCACGTCCACCCCGAACGTCGCCACCTCGGGCCTCCCACCGTCCCCGCCGAACTGCAGATAGAGCCCGTCCTTGCCGAGCCGTTCGTGCACCGCCGCCAGCAGCCCTTTCCCGTGCCTGACCCCGGAGCCGGGCAGCACCAGCACATAGGTCGGCACCCCGGTCCGCTTCGCCTCCTTCACGAAGGCGGGGCGGGCCGAGAGCGGGTTGGTACGCGGAAGCTGGTCCGAGAGGTACACGGGACTCTTGCGCAACTGCGCGGCGAGGTAGGCGGCAGGCGAGTCCACGTCGTCGGCCGCCACGCCAGGCCCGGCACCCCCGCCGAGCGCGACCACCGCGACCAGCAGCACGGCGCCGAAACGCGCCCACCACCGCACACGGCCCGCCGCGACGACCCCGCCCATCCCGGCCCCCCGTACCCGACTACAACCTCAACGCCCCCATCCTGCCCCCTCACCCACCGTCACCACATCCGCCTCAGTCGTGCACCCGCTCGAAGCGCCATCGGTGCACCGGGCGGGCGGTCAGTGCGGGGGGTGGATCGGGGAGTTCGGGGACGGTGGTGTCGTAGTCGCCCTGCCACCAGGTGATGACGAGGACCCGGTCGCCGGGTGCCGTGAAGTGTTCGCGGCGTTCGCAGGGAACCGGGGACGGGGGCAGGTGCTGGTCGCGAGCCCAGGACAGCAGTTCGGGCGCGCGGCCGGGAGCGGCCTTGGCCTCCCACATCAGAGCGACGGTCGGCATCAGGTGTAGAGGTTCTTCCTGCTCAGCTCATGGACGTGATCGTGCGAGTGGGAGTGGGCCGAGGGGTGCGCGGGAGCCGAGGGGTCGGGCACGTGGGGTTCGGTCACCGGCAGGGAGGAATCAGCGGGCAGGTCCCAGGCGGAGGCGGCACGGTTGCGGGCCACCATTTCGGCGCCGAGTGCCGCGACCATGGCTCCGTTGTCGGTGCACAGCTTGGGGCGGGGCACCCGCAGGGTGATGCCCGCAGCGGCGCAGCGCTCCTCGGCCATGGCGCGCAGCCGGGAGTTGGCGGCGACGCCGCCGCCGATCATCAGGTGGTCGACGCCCTCGTCGCGGCAGGCGCGGACGGCCTTGCGGGTGAGCACATCGGTGACGGCCTCCTGGAACGAGGCGGCGACATGGGCGACAGGCACCTCCTCGCCCGCGTTCCGCTTGGCCTCGATCCAGCGGGCAACGGCGGTCTTGAGGCCGGAGAAGGAGAAGTCGTAGGGGGCGTCGCGCGGGCCGGTGAGGCCGCGCGGGAAGGCGATGGCCTCGGGGTCGCCCTGCTTGGCGTACTTGTCGATGACAGGGCCGCCCGGGAAGCCGAGGTTGAGCACGCGGGCGACCTTGTCGAATGCCTCACCCGCCGCGTCGTCGATGGTGGAGCCCAGCGGCCGTACGTCGGCGGTGATGTCGGGGGCCAGCAGCAGCGAGGAGTGGCCGCCGGAGACGAGGAGCGCCATCGTCGGCTCGGGCAGCGCACCGTGTTCGAGCTGGTCGACGCAGATGTGCGAGGCGAGGTGGTTCACACCGTAGAGCGGCTTGCCCAGCGCGTACGCGTACGCCTTGGCCGCCGAGACGCCGACGAGCAGTGCCCCGGCGAGTCCGGGCCCCGCGGTGACGGCGATGCCGTCGAGGTCGGAGGCCGCGACACCGGCCTCCTTCAGCGCGCGTTCGATCGTCGGGACCATCGCCTCCAGGTGCGCCCGGCTGGCGATCTCCGGGACGACACCGCCGAACCGCGCGTGGGTGTCCACGCTGGAGGCGACGGCGTCGGCCAGCAGCGTGTGGCCGCGCACGATTCCGACGCCGGTCTCGTCGCAGGAGGTCTCGATGCCGAGAACGAGCGGTTCGTCAGCCATGGCTCTTCGATCCTTGGTGCGTGTGCGGAAGGGTGTTCGCGGGGAGGTCCCCCGGGGTGTCGGCGGCGGCCGCGTACGAGGCGGGGTCGGCCAGCCGCATCACCAGCGCGTCGACGTTCGCGGGCTGGTAGTAGCCGCGGCGTATACCGATGGGCACGAAGCCGAAGCGCTCGTAGAGGCGCTGCGCCGGGGCGTTGTCCACCCGCACCTCCAGCAGCACCTCCGCGCACTCGAAGTCGGTCGCGGCCCGCAGCAGCGCGCGCAGCAGCCGGGAGCCGAGGCCGGTGCCCCGGTGGGTGGGCAGTACGCCGATGGTCTGGATGTCGCCGGTGCCGCCGACGGCCGCGAGGCCGCCGTAGCCGATCAGGGAGCCGTCCGGCTCCTCGGCGACCAGGTAGCGGCGCGTGGCGTCGGAGCCCCGCGCGTGGGCCAGCTCGGACCAGAACATCCCGGCCGACCAGGCGTCCTCGGGAAAGAGCCGCTGTTCGAGCCCGAGCACGAGCTCGATGTCCCACCAGCGCATCTCACGCAGCGTGACCCCGCCACCGGAGCCATGACGGCGCGGCGCTCCGCCGTGCGGAACCTCGCCGTTCGTCGGCACCTCGCCGTGCGGAACCCCGTCGTGCGACGGGCCGTCCGTGGTGCTCACCTCGGGGTGACCACCTTGTAGCCGGCGGGCACGCGCGCGTCCGGCCTTCGCAGGTACAGCGGCCGGGGCGGCAGCAGTTCCTCGCCGCGCGCGAGCCGTTCGGTGGCGAGCCGGGCGAGGGCCGTGGCCGACTGGTCGGTGGGCAGGTCGGCCCGTGCGCCGCCGAAGACGGACTCGTACAGCACCGCGCCCGCGCCCAGGGCCGGGAGGGCGGCGATCTCCTCGTCCCGGGCGGCGAGCTCCGCGGGCCGGTCGACGGCCGGCTCGGTGGTCCGGGTGCGCGCATCGGCGTACCGGGCCCAGTAGACCTCCTTGCGGCGGGCGTCCGTCGCGACGACGAACGGCTCCGTCAGCCCGGAGGCGTAGGCGATACCGTCCAGCGTGCACACCCCGTGCACCCGCTGGCCGAGCGCCGCCGCGAACGCCTCGGCCGTCGCCAGGCCGACCCGCAGCCCGGTGTAGGGGCCGGGGCCGACGCCGACCACCACGTCCGTGACCTCGGTGAGTTTCCGCCCGGCCTCGGTGAGCACCGCGTCGACACAGGGCAGCAGCAGTTCGCCGTGCCGACGGGCGTCGATCTTGTGGGCGGCGGCGAGCGTACGGTCGCCGTCCGCGTCGTGGAGCGCGACGGTGACGGCGGGTGTAGCGGTATCCAGCGCGAGCATCAACACCCGACCAGCCTACGGCGCCCGCGCGGCCCGCTCGGCCCCTGCGGGACGCCGCCGCACGTCGGGGTGGGCCAGGCAGGTCACTTTCCCGCCGCCTTGCCCTCCTTCTGAGCCGTCCGGCCGAACGGTACGTTGACGCCGGTGACCTCGGCGCGGATGCCCTGGTCGGCCACGGAGACGCCGCGCAGCCTGACGTCCCCCGGCATCTCGGGCAGCTCGACGTGGAGAGCGAGCTTGTCGGCGAGCTTCGGCTCCTCGACCTTCTTGAGTGCCTCGACCAGCGCCGGGTCGATCCCCATCTTCTCCAGCACCTGCGGGTGCTGGACGACGGCGTCGAGGAGGTTGACCCGCATCACCTTCTCCGTGAAGCGCGGGGTCCCGGTCACCCGGCGCAGCTCCCGGTCGCTGCTTCGCACCTGCCGCGCGTGCTCGGGCGTCATACCGAACCGCCGGGCGATGGAGCGCACCCCGAACAGCGCCCGCGCCTTCTCGCGGTCGTGCTGGACACGCTCGGCCAGCGGGCGGGACAGCCGCAGGCCCGCCTGCTTGCCGGTACCGGGTGTGAAGCTGAACATCCCGGGGACGACCAGCCGCATGTCGTCCACCGTGGTGCCCACGCTGCGGTCGCCGGTGCGTTCGAGGTGGGCGCGGGCGCGCACCTTGACCTCGCTGCCCGCGACGGGCAGCTCACCGGCGGCCCGCACGGTGTGCTCACCGCCGGCGGTGAACTTCACCTGGGAGGTTCCCAGTTCACGGTCGAGATCGTCGAAGTCGAGCAGGACGTCGCCCTTCATCCGGCCGAGCACGGCGCCCCGGATGGCGGAGGGCGCGTCGCCGACGATCCTGACGTCGTTGACGGTGCCGCTGACCTGGGCGACGGAGACCCGGCCCGCGGGCACGTCCGGGACGGCTACTTCCACATGGTCCAGGCGCCCCTTCGCCACCTGGGTGAGGAAGGGGAAGCCGTTGATGTGCACCTCCGGGCGGGCGTGCAGGTGCAGCGAGTCCTGCACCTTCTCGGCCGCCTTCCCCTCGGCGTAGAGCACGGCCCACCGGTCCCCCACCCCGAGAAAGGCCAGCAGGGCGCAGCAGGCGATGCCGAGCTTGACGGTGCGCGACAGCCGGGAGCGCCGGCGCCTGCGCACAGCCCGCAAGTAGGGCATCCGGTCCTCGTAGGCGGGCTCGTCGTAGTCCGAGCGGATGCCCAGGCCGCGCAGCCCGCTGTCGTAGGGCTCCTCGGACGCGCCGTCCCCCAGCGCCTCGTACGGGTTCGGGCCGGGGCCGCTCGGCGGAGCGGCGCCGTTCGGCGGGCCGGCGTCGTCCGGCGGGGCGAGCGCGGCCAGTTCCTCGTACGGATTGGCCGGGCTGTGGGGGTGGGGGACTTCCGGTATGGGGGTTGTGGAGTTTGTCGATGAACCGTGGGGGGTCATCGCCTCATGCGAACACAAGCGCGGCTGTTACTCCAAGTTCCCCCTCCCGCCTCCCCCCGGCCACCCGCCTCTCTCCTGCTACCGTCAACCACAGGCCGGACAGTCAGCATTCGCGGCGGGCACGAGAGGTGGCAGCGCACGGTGGCACGGAGCAGTGGCGGCAGCGCCGGAGTGATCGTCGCCGGGCTGACGGCAGCGGCCCTCGCCGTGATCGGTTTCTTCGCGTTCCAGGCGTCGGCCGCGCAGGAGCGCGCCGAGAAGCCCTCGGCGGGGAAGACGGCCAAGCCCTCCCCCGGCAGTTCGGACGGGAAGAACCGCGAGCGCGCCCGGAAGGAGACCGCGCTGCCCGCCGCCTCGGGCCAGGGCCACCGCGTCGTCTACTCGCTCAAGCGGCAGCGGGTGTGGCTGGTCGGCAAGGGCTCCAAGGTCACCAGGACCTACACGGTCTCCCCCAGCTCGGTCACCCCCGAGCCGGGCACCTACAAGGTCACCTCGCGCTCTTCCCATGTGACCGGCTCGGACGGCGTTCCCGTCGAGAACGTCGTGCGGTTCGCCAGCGTCGACGGCGTGACGATCGGCTTCAGCGCCGCGCTGGACGGCTCCACGCCCACGCCGGATGCCGCCCGGAAGACGGGCGGCATCCGTGAGAAGCGGGAGGACGGCGAGGCACTGTGGTTGCATGCGCCGATCGGTACGCATGTGGTGGTAGTCCGCTGACTGGGGCCCCATGCGCTGACAGGGGTTGCCCCTGTCCCGCCGCAGCCTGCGGTCAGTCGGCCTCGTCCGTGAGGGGCTCGTCGCGCGGGGGGCGGGACACCGCCGCCGCGGCCGCGCAGGATGCGAGCAGCTGACTCATGGGCGGCGTGCCGTCATGCCTGGCGGGGTGGCCGCCAACGGACGCCGCCTCGTCCCGCGCGGGCGCGTGCGGCACCCGCGGTGCTCGCTGCTGCTGTGCGGTCATGGCTCCTCCAGGGGCGTCGGCACGGTGGCACTTAGGCATACCTAACCTTGCTCTCACCTCCCATGGGACCACGGCCCGCACCGACCGCGCAACATCTTGCCGACGCCATGTCGGAACCGTGTCGGAACAGCGGCGCGCGGCCGGCCGAGGGCGCCGCGGTCAGCCGAGGGCTTCGAGATCCGCCCGCTCCCAGCGCTCCCCCACTCCCAGGAACGTGACGGTCCGCACGTCGTCGGCGCCCTCCTCGGCACCCTCGCCCGTCGTGCGGGCGATGACCACGTGCAGCCTCTCCTCCGTCAGCTCCTCGACCCTGCCCTCGCCCCACTCCACGACGACCACCGACTCGGGCAGCGAGACGTCCAGGTCGAGGTCCTCCATCTCCTCCAGGCCGCCGCCGAGCCGGTAGGCGTCCACGTGCACCAGCGGCGGGCCTTCGGTCAGCGAGGGATGGACGCGCGCGATGACGAAGGTGGGCGAGGTGACCGCGCCGCGCACGCCCAGGCCCTCCCCCAGGCCGCGCGTCAAGGTCGTCTTCCCGGCGCCGAGTTCACCCGTCAGAAGGACGAGGTCCCCGGCGCGCAGCAGCCCGGCGAGCCGGGTGCCGAGTGCGCGCATGGCCTCGGCGGTGGGCACGGTGACGGTGACCTCGCGGGCACCCTCGGCGGGGGTGTCCGGCAGGCCGCCGGTGCCGCTCTCACCGCCCGAAGGGTCGCCGGACGGAGCCTGAGGAGGCGGGACAGGATGCTGGTGTTGCGGTGCTTCCATGGGTCCGGATGGTACGCGTCAGCAGCCGGGCCAGGTGCTCGTTGACCGGCTCGGGACGCTCCAGCATGGCCAGGTGACCGGTCGCCTCCAGGACCACGAACGCGGCGTCGGGCAGCGCGGCCGCGATCCGCTCGCTGTGCTCGCTCGGCGTCATCAGGTCCCGGTCGCCGGCCAGCACCAGGGAGGGGCGCCCGTCGAAGGCGGGCACCGCGCCGCTCTTCTCGTGCTCGGCGAAGGCGGGGTAGAACTCCGCGACCACGTCCACCGGGACCGACTCGATGAGGCGTTCGGCGAATCGGGCCACCCCCGGGTCCACCTCGCGCGGACTGCCGAACGAGTAGCGCTTCACCACGCCGGCGAACAGGTCGGCAGTCACCCGGCGCCCGCGCTCGACCAGCTCGGACTGGGACGCCAGCGCCCGCAGCACCCCGGGCACCACCCGTCGCACGGCCCGCACCCCGGCGGCCGGCAGGCCGTATGTCACCTCGGTGAGGCCGCCCGCGCTGGTGCCCAGCAGGGCGACGCCCGCGACGCGCTCGGCGACGTACTCCGGATACTGCTCGGCCAGCGCCATCAGCGTCATACCGCCCATCGAGTGCCCCACCAGCACCACCGGGCCCGCGGGCGCGGCGGCGTCGAGCACGGCCTTCAGGTCGCGGCCCAGCAGATCGATGGAGACGGGCTCTCCGGCCGGGCCCCGGCCGGAGCGGCCATGGCTGCGCTGGTCCCAGTAGACGCACCGGACCGCGCCGCGCAGGGCGGCCCGCTGGAAGTGCCACACGTCCTGGTTGAGGCAGTAGCCGTGCGAGAAGACGACGGTCAACGGCGCTGCGTCGCTCGTGCTGCGGCGCCGCAGCAGCCCCAGCAGCCGCGCCCAGCGTCCGGCGAGCCGGCCCGGGCCTCCGTCGTCGGGGTATCCCCGCCCCGCCGAAACCTCCGGGAGGGGTACGGGGCCGACCTCGGGACCGCCCAGGCCGTCACCGGAGGCGGTGGCCGCCGCCTCGGTGTCCGTGCAGCCGAGCGGGTGGTCGGCGGGCTCGTCGACCTCGTAGTACAGCTCCGTGCCGTCCTCGGCACGCGCCCGGCCCGAGGCGCCGCGCAGCGTGCCGTAGGGGCCTGCGGCATCCAGCGCCACCCGGGCCTTGCGGCGTACGGTCCGGTGCACCGTGAGGCGTTCCAGTGCGACGCCGGCCGCCACGACACCGAGAGCGGCGCCCGCGACCCCCGCCCGGCGGGGCCAGCCCGCACCGCTCGGCGCGCGCGGACCCTGCGCGTACTCCCCCGCGCCCTCGGCGGCTGCCGCCGCCGTGCGCCACACGCTCCGGGCGGTTTGTGCGGCACCGGCGGCCTCCAGCGCGTCCGCCACCCGCTGCGCCCTGCTGTCCTCGCTCATGACCGCCCCCGTCTGTCCCGTCCGCCCGGTCGCACCCTGTCCGTCACCGGTGCCGACGGCCGAGCGCCGTGCTTGTGCGCGGTCGGCTCAGCCGTCGGCCCGCTCATTGGCGTATACCCGCGGGACCCGGGGACTGATCCGGGTGACGATCTCGTAGGAGATGGTGCCCGCCGCGCGGGCCCAGTCCTCGGCTGTGGGCTCGCCCTGGCCGCCGGGGCCGAAGAGGACGACGCGGTCGCCCGCCGCAGCCCGGTCGCCGCCGAGATCCACGACGAACTGGTCCATGGCGACCCGCCCGGCGATCGTCCGCCACTTGCCCGCCGCCAGCACAGGACCGGTGCCGGACGCGTGCCGGGGCAGGCCGTCGGCGTAACCGACGGGCACCAGCCCGAGCGTCGTCTCGCCCGGGGTGGTGTAGGCGTATCCGTAGCTCACTCCATGGCCACCGGGCACGCGCTTGGCGAGGGCGAGCGAGGCGCTGAGTGTCATCACCGGGCGCAGCCCGAGGCTGTCCGCCGTGCCGACCTCGGGGGACGGGGAGAGGCCGTAGACGGAGACGCCGGTCCTGACCAGGTCGAAGTGGGACTCGGGCAGGGTGAGCGTCGCCGGTGAGTTGGCGTGGTGCCGCACCTCGGGGTCGAGCCCGGCGCGTTCGGCGACGGCGAGGGCCTCCCGGAAGGCGTCGAGCTGCGCGGCGTTGGCGGGGTGGCCCGGTTCGTCGGCGCAGGCGAAGTGCGACCAGACGCCGGTGACCCGCACCGTGCCCTCGGCCTCGGCGGCGCGCGCGGCAGCCACCAGCCCCGGCCAGTCGGCGGGCTGGCAGCCGTTGCGGCCGAGCCCGGTGTCGGCTTTCAGGTGCACCCGCGCGGTGCGCCCGGTGGCGCGGGCGGCCGCCACGATCTCGTCCAGCGCCCAGGTACCGCTCGCCGAGACGTCGATGTCCCGTTCGATCGCCGCACGCCAGGGGCCGCCCGGCGTCCACAGCCAGCACATCAGCCGGCCGCGGTCCCCGGCCTCCCGCAGCGCGATCGCCTCCTGGGGGGTGGCGGTGCCGAGCCAGCCCGCCCCCGCCTGCCGCGCTGCCCGGGCGCAGGGCACCGCTCCGTGCCCGTATCCGTCCGCCTTGACGACGGCCATCAACTCGGCGCGCGGCGCGTACCCGCGCAGCGTCCGCACGTTGTCCCGCAGCGCGCCGAGGTCGATCTCGGCGCGCGCCCGGCCGTGATTCTCGGCCCGGGTGTCGCCGTCAGGGTGCTCGTACACGTCGTTCACCGGTTCAGTGTCGCAGGTGCCGGTCCCGGGGCGGCTCCTCAGTGTCCGGTCACCCCGTCGATGCGCTCGCGCAGCAGGTCGGCGTGGCCGCAGTGCTGGGCGTACTCCGCGATCATCTGGATGAGCACCCGGCGCACCGAGACGGGGCTGCCCGTGCGGGCGTGTGTTCCCGTCGCGTCCAGCTCCATGGCGGCCACGATCTCGCGGGAGCGCTCGCACTCGCCCCGCCATACGGCCAGCGCCTCGGCGGGGTCCCCGTCCAGGGAGTCGAAGTCCTGGTCGGGGTCGTCGTCCGTGTAGTACAGCAACGGCACCTGCTCGCCCGCGAGTTGGATACGGAACCACCAGCGCTCCACCGCCGCGAGGTGCCGTACGAGCCCGTGCAGGCTCAGCCCCGAGGGCGGGACCTTGCGCTCCGAGAGCTCTGCGATCGGCACACCTGTGCACTTGAGCAGCAGCGTTTCGCGATAGCGGTCCAGGAACCCGGTCAGCAGCTCCCGCTCGTCGCCCACCAGGGGCACCGCTTCCCTGGTGTCGTCCGGCAACGTCTCGGCGAAGACGGTCGGCATCCCGCTCGTGGCACTCTTCTCAGTCATGTCCCGAGTGTGGCACCGGCCACTGACAGCCGACGGAAAACCGGTTGCGGGCGTTCGGACAATGACTGGCGTGACATGGATCATCCGACCTGAGCCCATCGACAGCCCCGACGCGGTCGCCACCGTCCGCGCGTACATCCGCGAGATAGCCGGCCGCTACTACGGGCGCCCGGCGACCGAGCAGGAGATCGATGCCGCGCTGGCCGGGGAGCCGGACGACGGACTCGTCCCGCCCAAGGGTGTCTTCATGCTGGCCCGCGACCATCGCGACGGCGCCGTCGGCAACGTCGGCGGCTGTGTCGCCGTCCTCATGGTGACCGGGACGACGGCCGAGATCCGCCGGGTCTGGGTCGCCCCGCACGCGCGCCGGAGCGGCCTGGGCAAGCTGCTGGTCAACACCGCCGAGCACGCCGCGCTCGACATGGGCGCGACGGCCGTACGGCTGGACACCCGGGACGACCTGGTGGAGGCCAGGCGGCTGTACGCGCGGCTCGGCTACGAGGAGATCGCACCGTTCAACGATTCGCCCTACGCCGACCATTGGTTCGGCAAGCCGCTGGTGCCCGCTTCGCCGGAGCCGTCGATGTGAGTGGGCCGGCTGACGAGCCCGGTGGCGCCTGATGTCCTGCCCCCGAGCCATGTCGGGCGACTGCCGGTTGTGTGTGGTTGCTGGGGTACCTCCCGGACGGAGTCCGGGGGAGCAGTTCCCCGCGCCCCTGGTCACCTAGTCGCCGCGGAGTACGTCCTGCCAGGCGGTGGCCAGTGCGGCGGACACATCCATCGCGGAGGGCGGGTCGGGGGCCAGGCGGCCGGCGAGGCCGTGGAGGTAGGCGGCGGCCGAAGCGGCGTCGCGGGCGGACAGGCCGGCTGCCAGGAGGCCACCTGCCAGGCCGGTGAGGACGTCGCCGCTGCCCGCCGTGGCCAGCCAGCCGGTGCCGGTGGCGTTCACTCGTACGGGGGCAGGTGCGGCCCCGGGCGCTGTCGGCTCGGCGATCAGCGTCGTGGAGCCCTTGAGCAGCACGGTGGCCCCCGTTCGCTCCGCCAAGTCCCGTACCGCCGTCAGGCGCCCCGCCTCGACCTGCTCGCGTGCCACGCCGAGCAGCGCGGCCGCCTCACCGGCGTGCGGGGTCAGCAGGGTGGGGGCCGTCCGGGCGCGTACGGCCTCCAGGTCCATCAGCCGCAGCCCGTCCGCGTCCACGAGCAGCGGCACCTCGGAGGCCACCACCTCGTCGACGGCCTGCCGTGCCGCCGGTTCGTCGCCCAGTCCCGGCCCGACGGCCCATGCCTGCACCCGCCCCGCGTGTCCGGGCGGCCCCTCGGAGACGAGGGTCTCCGGATAGCGGGCGATCACCGCCTCCGCGCCGGGCCCCACGTACCGCACCGCGCCGGCACCGCTGCGCAGCGCACCGGAGACGGCCAGCACGGCGGCTCCCGGATAGCGCCCGGAGCCCGCCACGACACCGACGACGCCGCGCCGGTACTTGTCGCTCTCCGCCTTCGGCCTCGGCAGCAGACGCGCCGCGTCGGCGTGCTGCAGGGCTTCCACGTCGGGCGTCCCCGGCAGGTGCGGGCCGAGCCCGATGTCGATCAGCCGGACGGCTCCCGCGTGCTCCCGGGCCGGGTCGATCAGCAGCCCCGGCTTGTACGCGCCGAAGGTGACGGTCGCCTCGGCGGGCAGCGCCGATCCCGGCACCTCGCCGGTGTCCGCGTCCACCCCGCTGGGCAGGTCGACGGCGACGACCGGCACTCCGGCGTCCCGTACCAGGTCGGCCAACTCCACGGCGGCGGGCCGCAGTCCGCCCTTGCCGCCGATGCCGACGATGCCGTCCACCACCAGGTCGGCCCGTGCGATGAGGTCGCCGACCGGCTCGGCGACCCCTTCGACCACGGCGCCCGGGGCCACCCGTACGCGCCCTCCGGCGGCGCGCAGCGCGGCCAGCCCGCCCTCGTGCGCGCGTTCGGGCGTCAGCAGCACGGCCGTCACCCCGGCGCCGCGCCGGGCCAGCCGGGCGCCCGCGTAGAGCGCGTCCCCGCCGTTGTCGCCGCTGCCGACGAGCAGCACCACGCGGGACCCGTAGGTACGTCCCAGCAGCTGTCCGCACGCCGCCGCCAGCCCGGCGGCGGCGCGCCGCATCAGCGCGCCCTCCGGAAGCCGGGCCATCAGCGCCCGCTCGGCGGCACGCACGGTCTCCACGCCGTAACCAGTCCTCATGCCCCCAGTGTGGCGTCCGCCTCATCGGGCCGCGTCCCGGGGCTCAGCCCTCCGCCACCACGACCGCCGAGGCGACCCCCGCGTCGTGCGAGAGGGACACATGCCACGCGCGCACCCCCAACTCGGCGGCGCGCTCCGCCACGGTGCCGCGTACCCGCAGATACGGCTGTCCCGAGTCCGCGGTGCACACCTCGGCATCGGTCCACCGCAGTCCGCCGGGGGCACCCAGTGCCTTGGCGAGTGCCTCCTTGGCGGCGAACCGTGCCGCCAGCGACGCGATTCCGCGCCGCTCTCCGCTGGGCAGCCACAGCTCGCGGTCGATGAAGAGCCGGTCGGCCAGGCTGGGCGTCCGCGCCATCGAGGCGGCGAAGCGGTCGATCTCCGCGACGTCGATTCCCACCCCGATGATCACTGCTGTCCCACTTCCGTACCTCGTCCCGTCGCCCGTTGTCATCGACTGTCATCGACTGTCATCGACGGATCGAGGGTACGCGCACGTCAGGGCGTTCCCCGCGTGCTCACTCGCTCATTCGCCCCGCGCCATCCGTTCTATGGCGTCCTCCATGAGCTCCAGGTACTCCGACTCCTCGCAGCGTGGCTTGCTGCCCATGACGTACAGCTCCAGGGAGTCCGTCAGGTCCTCGGTCAGGTCCTCGTCCGGGAGCCCGTCGGTCAGATCGCTGTAGACGTGGCCCGCGGGGCCCAGCGGGTCGGTTCCGGAGGTGCGCCGGGTGGTGCGGGGGCGGCGTATGCGACTCAGGGGGGAGGACATGGAACGGAACATAGCCCCTGTCGGCACATCTCGTACACCGTTTGTCCGTAGATCGTCCGTAGATCGTACGCACGGCACCGGAGTCGGCCGCCCCGGAGGTGAGCACCCCCGGGCACCCGCGCAGAATGGCCCCGTGTCCACGAAGCCCTACGTCGACCTCGGCCGCTCGGAGTGGAGCGCCCTGCGCGAGCGCACCCCTCTCCCGTTGACGGCCGCGGAGGTGGAGGCCCTGCGGGGGCTCGGCGACGTCATCGACCTGGACGAGGTGCGGGACATCTACCTGCCGCTGTCCCGGCTGCTGAACCTCTACGTCGGAGCCACGCACGAGCTGCGCCGGGCGCTCAACACCTTCCTCGACGACCCGCACCGCGCGGGCCGGCACGCGCCACAGCGCGGCACCCCGTTCGTGATCGGCGTCGCGGGCAGCGTCGCCGTCGGCAAGTCCACGGTCTCCCGGCTGCTGCAGGCCCTCCTCGCCCGGTGGCCGGAGCACCCGCGTGTGGAGAGGGTGACCACGGACGGTTTCCTGCTGCCCAAGGCAGAGCTGGAGCGGCGCGGTCTGATGTCCCGCAAGGGCTTCCCCGAGTCGTACGACCGGCGAGCGCTCACCCGCTTCGTCGCCGACGTCAAGGCGGGCAAGCCGGAGGTGACGGCGCCGGTCTACTCACACCTGATCTACGACATCGTGCCCGGCGAGCGGCTGACCGTGCACCAGCCGGACATCCTCATCGTCGAGGGCCTCAACGTCCTCCAGCCCGCGTTGCCCGGCAAGGACGGCCGCACCCGGCTGGCCGTCGCCGACTACTTCGACTTCTCGGTGTACGTGGACGCCCGTACGGCCGACGTCGAGCGCTGGTACCTGGAGCGGTTCCGCAAGCTGCGCGAAACCGCCTTCCAGGACCCGCGCTCGTACTTCCACCGCTTCACAGCGGTCCGTGAGGAAGAGGCCCTCGACTACGCGCGCACCACCTGGCGCACCATCAACGAGCCCAACCTCCGCCAGAACATAGCGCCCACCCGTGGCCGGGCCACCCTCCAGCTGCACAAGGGCCCGGACCACAAGGTGCGACGGCTCTCGCTCAGGAAGCTGTAGCGGCGGCCGGCCCCGGCGTCATCCCAGCGCGCGCTTCACCACGTCCGCCAGCCGCCCGGCCACGGCCCGCGCGTGCTCGATGTCGGCGGCCTCCACCATCACCCGCACCAGCGGCTCGGTCCCGGAGGACCGCAGCAGCACCCGCCCGGTCTCCCCCAGCTCCCGCTCCGCCTCCGCGACGGCGGAGACCAGCTCGGGCGCCGTGCCCACCCGCGACTTGTCCACGTCCGGCACGTTCACCAGCACCTGCGGCAGCCGCTCCATCACCGCGGTCAGCTGGGCCAGCGGCTTCCCTGTGGCGGCGACACGCGCGGCCAGCATCAGACCTGTCAGGGTGCCGTCGCCGGTCGTGGCGTGGTCCAGGACGATCACATGGCCCGACTGCTCGCCGCCGAGCGAGAAGCCGCCGCGCTTCATCTCCTCCAGCACATAACGGTCCCCTACCGCGGTCTGCACCAGTGCCACACCCGCCTGCTCCAGCGCCAGCTTGAAGCCGAGGTTGGACATCACCGTCGCGACGACGGTGTCCTTGCGGAGCTGTCCCGCCTCCTTCATGGCGAACGCGAGGACGGCGAGGATCTGGTCGCCGTCGATCTCGTGCCCGTCGGCGTCGACGGCCAGGCAGCGGTCGGCGTCGCCGTCGTGTGCGACGCCGAGGTCCGCGCCGTGCCGTAGGACGGCGTCCCGTAGCCCGTCGATGTGGGTGGAGCCGCAGTCGTCGTTGATGTTGAGACCGTCGGGGTCGGTCCCGATGGTGATCACATCGGCACCGGCGCGCGCGAACGCCTCCGGCGAGACGCGGGACGCGGCGCCGTGCGCCCCGTCGATGACGACCTTCAGCCCGTCGAGCCGGTTCGGCAGCACCCCGACCAGGTGGGCGACGTAGTTGTCGAAGCCCTCGTCGTAGTCCCTGACCCGGCCGACCCCGGCTCCGGTGGGCCGCGCCCAGGGTTCACCGGCGGCGTGCTCGCGGTGGAGGGCCTCGATCCGGTCCTCCAGCTCGTCGGCGAGCTTGTGACCGCCGCGTGCGAAGAACTTGATGCCGTTGTCGGGCATCGGGTTGTGGCTGGCCGAGAGCATCACGCCCAGGTCGGCACCGAGGGAGCCGGTCAGATAGGCGACGGCGGGTGTCGGGAGCACGCCGACCCGCAGCACGTCCACCCCGGCGCTGGCCAGTCCGGCGACGACGGCGGCCTCCAGGAACTCACCGGAGGCCCGCGGGTCCCGCCCGACGACGGCCACCGGCCGGGCGCCGTCGGCGGCCGCCTCAGGACCGCCGTCCGCTCCCGCCTTCGCCTCGGTCAGCACATGGGCCGCCGCGACGGACAGCCCGAGCGCCAGCTCGGCCGTCAGCCCTTCATTCGCGACACCACGTACACCGTCGGTACCGAAGAGTCGTGCCACAGTCGTTCCTCCGAGTTCTGGGGGCGTTCTCCGGGCATTCACCGGGCGGGCCTGATCAGGCCCGGCACACCAGGTATACGCCCCGTTGTCAGCCTGACGGCGGGTGCGCCGCCGTCACAAGACCGGGTGTCGGGCCGTACGCCGTACGACTCCTACGGCGTACGGCCCGAACGACCGATGCCCCGCCGGCACCGAGGTGAGGTGCCGACGGGGCATCCGGGCTGCCGTCTTTCGCTCCAGCGAGCGCCGGGTCAGCGCTTGCTGTACTGCGTGCCCTTACGGGCCTTCTTGAGACCGGCCTTCTTGCGCTCGACCGCGCGGGCGTCACGCGTGAGGAAGCCGGCCTTCTTGAGCGGGCCGCGGTTGTTGTCCACGTCCGCCTCGTTCAGCGCGCGGGCCACACCGAGGCGCAGGGCGCCGGCCTGGCCCGAGATGCCGCCGCCGGAGATACGGGCGACCACGTCGTAGCGGTCGTCCAGCTCCAGGACCTTGAACGGCTCGTTGACTTCCTGCTGGTGCACCTTGTTGGGGAAGTAGCCCTCGAGGGTGCGACCGTTGATCTTCCACTGACCGGAGCCCGGGATGATCCGGACGCGGGCGATGGCGTTCTTGCGGCGACCGGTGCCGGCGGCCGGCTGCGGGTCGCCGAACCGGGAGGCGAGGGACTCGGAGGTGTACTCCTCCGGGGCCTCGGGGGTCTCGGTCGTGTACTCCTCGACACCCTCGACGGGGGTCTCAGCGGTGGTCTCGGCCACGATTCTCCTCAGCTTCTCTTCAGTCGTAGGGGGTGGCCGGACTTACTGCGCGACCTGGCTGATCTCGAACGGCACGGGCTGCTGCGCACCGTGGGGGTGCTGGTCGCCCGCGTAGACCTTCAGCTTCGAGAGCATCTGACGGCCCAGGGAGTTCTTGGGGAGCATGCCCTTGACGGCCTTCTCCACGGCCTTCTCCGGGTTCTTCTCCAGCAGCTCGTCGTAGCGGACGGACCGCAGACCACCCGGGTAGCCGGAGTGCCGGTAGGCCATCTTCTGGATGCGCTTGTTGCCCGAGAGGTGCACCTTGTCGGCGTTGATGATGATGACGAAGTCACCGGTGTCGATGTGAGGCGCGTACACGGGCTTGTGCTTACCGCGCAGCAGGGTGGCGGCCTGGGAGGCCAGACGGCCGAGGACGACGTCCTGGGCGTCGATGACGTGCCACTGGCGCTGAATGTCGCCAGGCTTGGGGCTGTACGTACGCACGGTCGTAGCCTTCGCTTCTTCAGTGATTGGGTCCTGACAGGGCCAACCAGGCAGATCACGACAGGCAAGATCGCATGCGGTGACGCATCCGCATGCTGATCGCTGGTCATCGACCGGTAGGCCGGTGTATAGCCCCCCACGTGAGAACAGGCAAGCCAATACACACAACGAACCAGTAGAGTACCGACCCGCACCCTCAAGGGTCAAAACGCTCCCCGTCCGGAGGCGGCCCGTACCCACGATTGTCACGTTCCGACCACGCCTGCGCCGACCGTGTACGAGGCGCAATAGGATGCGCCCATGAGCTTTGGGCAGGGGGGACCCGGGTGGGGGTCCCAAGGCGGATCCGGGTGGAACTCCGGAGGGAACCCCGAGGGCTGGAACTCCGCGGGTCCCGGTGGTTCGGGCCCAGGGGGCCCGGGCCCCGACTGGGCGGCCCTCGCCGAGCAGGCCGAGCGCAGCCGTGCCCGGCGCCGCCGCTGGCTGATGGCGGGCGGCGGGGCGCTGGCCACCGCCGCCATCGCCGGCATCGTCGCGGTGGCCGTCGTCAACGAGGACGGCTCTTCGGGCGCCTCCGACAAGCCCTCGGACTCGCTGCCCCCGGCCAAGGACGTCTCCCCGACCAGCGACGCGCCCGAGCCCACCTTCAAGGACGAGCCGCCGCCCCCGCCGCCACCCCGGGACTTCATCTCGGACGTCAAGCGGGACAAGGCGCCGCTCAGCGCGAAGACGCTGTACCCCACCGAGCGCGTCACCATCAACGGCCACCCCTACAAGCTGGCCAAGACGGACACCAGCAAGAACTGCGCGGAGGCCGCCCACGCGGGCCTGGGCCCCGTACTGACGCGTAACAACTGCACGGCGCTCTACCGCGCCACCTATACGAACAAGGACCTCGCCGTCACGGTGGGTATCGCCGTCTTCAAGGACGCCAGGACCGCCGAGAAGGTCAAGAAGGAGTACCAGCCCAACCTGGTGGCCCTCCCCGGGGGCGACGTCCCCGACTTCTGCCGCACGGTCACCTGCCGCACCACGGCGAACTCCCTGGGCCGGTACGCGTACTTCACCATCGCGGGCCGCACCAACGGGCAGCCCTCGGGCGCGAGCGACAAGAAGGCCCAGCAGGCCGCGCTGGACGGCTCCAACTACGCCTATGCGCGGGTTCTCAAACGCGGCAAGGAGCAGTCGGAGGCAGCCGCGAAGGGCAACTGAGGCAGGACCGGAGAAGGTGAGCCGAGGCAGGGGCTGGAGCAGGACCGGGCTTCTCAGCAGCAGCCCGCCACGCCCGGCAGCGTCCGCTTGTTGCGGGAGGCCAGGTTGCGGGCCTCCAGCTCCGAGTCCGGCGGGTAGGCGACCTCCTCCAGGGTGAGGCCGTGGGGGCGTACGACATGGACGGCCGAGTCCCGTACGCCCGCGGCCAGCACCTTCGCGGGCCACTCCGGAGGGCGGTGGCCGTCGCCGACGAAGAGCATGGCGCCCACCAGGGAGCGGACCATGTTGTGGCAGAACGCGTCCGCCTGCACCGTCGCCTCCAGCACCCCGTCGGGGCGGCGCACCCACTCCAGCCGCTGCAGCGTGCGGATCGTCGTCGCGCCCTCGCGCTTCTTGCAGTACGCCGCGAAGTCGTGCTCCCCCAGCAGCCCGCGGGCGGCCTCGTTCATGGCGTCGACGTCCAGCGGCCAGTTGTGCCACAGCACATGTCCGCGCAGCAGCGGGTCGGCGCCGCCCGGATGGTCGGTGACGCGGTACGCGTACCGGCGCCAGACCGCCGAGAACCGGGCGTCGAAGTGGGGCGGGGCCTCACTCAGCCGCCACACCCGGACATCCATCGGGAGCCGCCCCGCGAGGCGGCGCAGCAGGTGCTCACCGTGTTCGGCCCACACCTCGGCCGGCAGCTCGACGTGGGCGACCTGTCCTCGCGCGTGCACCCCCGCGTCGGTACGTCCGGCGACGGTCAGCTCCGGCGTCTCGCTCTGCCGCAGCACCACCCTCAGCGCGTCCTCGATCTCCCCCTGGACCGTCCGCTGCCCGCGCTGTCGCGCCCACCCGGAAAACTCCCGCCCGTCATAGGCCAGGTCCAGCCGAATCCGCACCATGCGACACCCTCCAAAGCGAAAGCGGGCCCACCCCGATGGGGCGGGCCCGCTCAGTCTGCCGGTTCAGGCTTCCTTGGACTCGCCCTCGGCGGGCTCCGCGGACTCCTCGGCCGACTCCTTCTTCAGCTCGGCGACGGCCTCGTCACCAGCGGCGTCCTTCGCGGAACGCTTGGTCGCCGCCTCGGCCTCGCCGACCGCCTGCTGCTGCACCGTCAGCGGCTCCACCAGCTCGATGACCGCCATCGGGGCGTTGTCGCCACGACGCGGGCCGATCTTGGTGATGCGGGTGTAGCCACCGGGACGGTTCTCGTACCGCGGGCCGATCTCGGTGAAGAGCGTGTGGACGACGCCCTTGTCCAGGATCGTGCGCATGACCTGACGGCGGTTGTGAAGGTCGCCCTTCTTCGCCTTGGTGATCAGGCGCTCGGCGACCGGACGCAGGCGGCGGGCCTTCGCCTCGGTCGTCGTGATGCGGCCGTGCTCGAACAGCGCGGTCGCCAGGTTGCCCAGCATCGCCTTCTGGTGCGCGGCGCTGCCGCCCAGACGGGGACCCTTGGTGGGCTTCGGCATGGTGTCTCTCCTTTGTTGTTCCTGCACCGGCCGTGTCAGGCACCGGCGGCAGTCCCGGCCGTGTCAGGTACCGGGGGTCATGGGGGCTCCGGTCGGAGCCCCCATCGTTCAGGACGTGCTCAGTACTGCTCGGTCTCCACGAAGCCCGCGTCCGCGTCGTCGTCGGCACCGAAGGCGTCAGCCGCAGCCGTCGGGTCGAACCCGGGAGGCGAGTCCTTCAGCGCGAGACCCATACCGGCGAGCTTCGCCTTGACCTCGTCGATGGACTTCGCACCGAAGTTGCGGATGTCCAGCAGGTCCGCCTCGGAACGCGCCACGAGCTCACCCACGGAGTGGATGCCCTCGCGCTTGAGGCAGTTGTACGAGCGAACGGTGAGCTCCAGCTCCTCGATCGGCAGCGCCAGGTCTGCCGCGAGCGCGGCGTCCGTCGGCGACGGGCCCATGTCGATGCCCTCGGCGTCGACGTTGAGCTCGCGCGCCAGGCCGAACAGCTCGACCAGTGTCTTACCGGCGGACGCCATGGCGTCACGCGGCCGCATGGCCTGCTTGGTCTCGACGTCGACGATCAGCTTGTCGAAGTCGGTGCGCTGCTCAACACGGGTCGCCTCGACCTTGTAGGTGACCTTGAGAACCGGCGAGTAGATGGAGTCGACCGGAATCCGGCCGATCTCCTGGCCCACCTGCTTGTTCTGCACGGCGGAGACGTAGCCGCGACCGCGCTCGACGGTCAGCTCCATCTCCAGCTTGCCCTTGCCGTTCAGGGTGGCCAGGACCAGGTCGGGGTTGTGCACCTCGACACCGGCCGGCGGCGCGATGTCCGCGGCGGTGACCAGGCCGGGGCCCTGCTTGCGCAGGTACATCACGACCGGCTCGTCGTGCTCCGAGGAGACGACGAGGGACTTGATGTTGAGGATCAGGTCGGTGACGTCTTCCTTGACGCCCGGCACGGTCGAGAACTCGTGCAGGACACCGTCGATCCGGATGCTGGTCACAGCAGCGCCGGGGATCGAGGAGAGGAGCGTACGACGCAGGGAGTTACCGAGGGTGTAGCCGAACCCCGGCTCCAGCGGTTCGATCACGAACCGGGAGCGGAACTCGTCGACGACCTCTTCGGTCAGGGAAGGGCGCTGAGCGATCAGCATGAGATGTGTTCCTCCAGTTTTCGGCAACCGCTATTTGATGCCGGTACTGCAAGGGTACGGGCGGCCCGGCCGAAACACAGCCAAGACCGCCCTGCACCCGCTTTCCGGGCACTGAGCCCGGAGCCGAACCCGATTACTTCGAGTACAGCTCGACGATCAGCTGCTCCTGCACCTGGGTGTCGATGCTGCAACCCCCCGGGGAATGATCCCCGGACCCCAAGCCACGCACACGGCGCAGCCACAGGCCAGATGCCGAAGCCACAAGCCGAACCCGATTACTTCGAGTACAGCTCGACGATCAGCTGCTCCTGCACCTGGGTGTCGATGCTGCAACCCCCCGGGGAATGATCCCCGGACCCCAAGCCACGCACACGGCGCAGCCTCAGGCCAGATGCCGAAGCCACAAGCCGAACCCGATTACTTCGAGTACAGCTCGACGATCAGCTGCTCCTGCACCTGGGTGTCGATCACCTGGCGCTCGGGCATCGAGTGGACGAGAATCCGCAGCTTCGACGGGATGGCCTCCAGCCAGGCCGGGACCGTCTTCTCGCCGGCCTCCGCAGCCGCCACCTGGAAGGGGGTCAGGTTACGGGAGGACTCGCGGACCTCGACGATGTCGTTGACGGACACCCGCGCCGAGGGGATGTCGGTCTTGCGACCGTTCAGCGCGATGTGGCCGTGCTTGACCAGCTGACGTGCGTGGTCGCGGGACTTGGCGAAGCCGGCCCGGTACACGACGTTGTCCAGACGGGTCTCCAGAATGCGCAGCAGGTTCTCACCCGTCTTGCCCTGCTGGCGGTTGGCCTCGTTGAAGTACCCGCGGAACTGCTTCTCCAGCACGCCGTAGATACGGGCGGCCTTCTGCTTCTCGCGCTTCTGCAGCAGGTACTCGGAGTCCTTGGTGCGCCCGCGTCCGTGCTCACCCGGGGGGTAAGGACGGATCTCGATCGGGCACTTCGCGCTCTCGCACTTAGCTCCCTTGAGGAAGAGCTTCTGCTTCTCCCGACGGCAACGCTTGCAGTCGGCCCCGGTGTAACGCGCCATAGTTCTGTGATCTCCTACTTCAGTTTCAGACCCGGCGACGCTTCGGCGGGCGGCAGCCGTTGTGCGGGGTGGGGGTGACGTCCTGGATGGAGCCGACCTCGAGGCCGGTGGCCTGGAGGGAGCGGATCGCGGTCTCACGGCCGGAGCCGGGACCCTTGACGAAGACGTCCACCTTCCGCATGCCGTGCTCCTGCGCGCGGCGCGCCGCGTTCTCGGCGGCCATCTGCGCGGCGAACGGCGTCGACTTCCGCGAGCCCTTGAAGCCGACGTGGCCGGCGGAGGCCCAGGAGATCACATTGCCGGTGGGGTCTGTGATCGAGACGATGGTGTTGTTGAACGTGCTCTTGATGTGAGCGTGCCCGTGGGCGACGTTCTTCTTCTCCTTGCGGCGCACCTTCTTGGCGCCGGCCGTACGGCCCTTCGGAGGCATATAGAGATAACTCCCGTGAGGTGGTCGGTCCTACTACGCGGACCGCTTGCAGCGTGTCCGGTGTGGACTACTTCTTGCCCGGCTTCTTCTTGCCGGCGATGGCGCGACGCGGGCCCTTACGGGTGCGAGCGTTGGTCTTGGTGCGCTGGCCGTGGACCGGGAGGCCGCGCCGGTGGCGCAGACCCTCGTAGCAGCCGATCTCCACCTTGCGGCGGATGTCGGCCTGGATCTCACGGCGGAGGTCACCCTCGACCCGAAGGTTGTTGTCCACGTACTCGCGGAGCTTGACCATCTCCTCCTCGCCCAGGTCCCGCACGCGGGTGTCCGGGTTGACCCCGGTCTCGCGCAGGGTCTGCTGGGCAAGGGTGCGGCCGATGCCGAAGACGTAGGTGAGGGCGACCTCGACGCGCTTCTCGCGCGGGAGGTCGACGCCAGCGAGGCGTGCCATGGATGGCTCCTGATGATTCCGTCGGAGGTCTGCAGCAGTGCCGTTCCCGTCGCCTCGCAGAACGAGGCCGAGGGTCCCCGGCCTCCGACCGGGGGTATCGACACCGTCAGCGGTGTCGGGCCCTGCTTATACAACTGTTGCTCGCGTCGCGCGAAGGAACTGCGAAAGGCAGGTCGTTACTCAGCCCTGGCGCTGCTTGTGGCGCAGGTTGTCGCAAATGACCATGACCCGGCCGTGGCGGCGGATCACCTTGCACTTGTCGCAGATCTTCTTGACGCTCGGCTTGACCTTCATGGTGTGAGGTTCTCCGGGTCTGGCCTTCTCCCCACGGGAGCGGGAAGCCGGCACGATCTGTCGATCTACTTGTAGCGGTAGACGATCCGTCCGCGCGTCAGGTCGTAGGGAGAGAGCTCCACCACGACCCGGTCGTCGGGAAGGATACGGATGTAGTGCATCCGCATCTTGCCGCTGATGTGCGCGAGGACCTGGTGCCCGTTCTGGAGCTCAACCTTGAACATCGCGTTCGGGAGAGACTCGACGACGGTGCCCTCGATCTCGATGGCCCCTTGTTTTTTGGCCATGCTTGAGCGCTTCACCTTCCGGGATCGGCTACCTGGGAGGCCCTGGCTTCACCGAGTGACATACGGGTACACCTGGGCCGACGAGCCAGTCTACGACACCGCTCCCCGAATAGACGAATCGGGGAGTCTCCCCGTCGTGCGAGGGGGTTAATCCACCGGGCTGGAAGCGACCGCTGTCTCAGCCCAGCGGGTCCGGCGCCGCCTCGACGCCGAGCTCGGCCAGCTTGGCGCGGCCGCCGTCCCGCGCGGTCAGCACGAGCGGGCCCTGCTCGGTCAGTGCGACGGAGTGCTCCCAGTGCGAGGACCAGGTGCCGTCGTTCGTCTTGACCGTCCAGTCGTCCGACAGAACGTGCGTGCGAGGTGTGCCCAGGCTCACCATCGGCTCGATGGCCAGGCACATCCCGGGCACCAGCTTCGGGCCCCTGCCGCGCCGCCGCTCGACGTAGTTCAGCAGGTGCGGGTCCATGTGCATCTGGGAGCCGATGCCGTGGCCGCCGTAGTCCTCGATGATCCCGTACTTGCCGCCCGCCGGGCGCGGCTGGCGGCGGATGTAGCTCTCGATGGCCTTGGAGATGTCGACGAGCCTGTTGCCCTTGCGCATGGCGGCGATCCCGGCCCACATGGACTCCTGAGTCACCCGGCTGAGCTCGTGCAGCTCCGCCGAATGGCCCTCGCCGACGAAGACGGTCAGCGCGGCGTCGCCGTGCCAGCCGTCGACGATGGCGCCGGCGTCGATGGAGAGCAGGTCACCGGCCTTGAGCACGGTGTCCTTGCTGGGGATGCCGTGGACGACGACATCGTTGACCGACGTGCAGATGTTGCCGGGGAAGCCGCCGTATCCGAGGAAGTTCGGCTTCGCGCCGTGATCGGCCAGCACCTTCGCCGCGACCTCGTCCAGGTCCTTGGTCGTCGCGCCGGGCACTGCGGCCTGAGCGCATGCCTCGTGCATGGCGGCGACGACCAGCCCCGCCTCGCGCATCTTCGCGATCTGCTCCGGGGTCTTGATCTCCACCATGCCGTCCTCTGTCTCTCCGCCTGGCGCTCGGGCCGCACCGATGACTCTGAATACCCCCACCAGTCTGCCAGTCCCTGCGGGGCGCCCCTTCAGGGGCGCGGGGAACTGCTCCCCAGCCTCCGGCCGGGAGGTGCCCCCACAGCCGAGAACAGCCCGCAGACTGCAACGCACCGCACGGGACAGCCCATCAGCAGCCCGCGCCCCGCACGAGAAGGGGCCGGGCGTCA
>NZ_JAFFZN010000011.1 GCF_017676385.1 Streptomyces spirodelae | reverse complement strand
CTGTTCTGTGGAGTATTCGACTCATCAGGCGGGGATGCCTGAAATGCCTGCCACTGCTCGGCAGTTGTGGGCGGAGGACACCGCTTTCACGAGAAGAGGACGCACACCATGGTCGCAACCTTCCGTCTCCGTAACGTCGTTGCTGGTGTCATGGCCGTCGGGCTGGTCGGTGCGGCCGCCGCGACGGCGACAGCGTCGGCGTCTGCGTCTGCGTCTGCGCCGACTTCTGCGCCGACGTCTGCCGAGGCGCCGACCGAATCCACGGCCAAGACCAACACCGTCACGGCCGATCGGCAACAGGTGAAGCAGTGGGAGGAGTTCCGGCTGCACGGGAAGGTGACCGGCATCAAAGCGGGGACGACCGTGCACCTCCAGCAGAAGCAGCGGGGCACGTGGAAGACGCTGCCGGGCACGTCGGTGGTCAACCGCTCGCTGGACTACTCGATGCGCGTCAAGCTCGGTATCAAGGGCGTGAACCAGGTCCGGACGGTGATCGCGGGCCAGCCGTCCAACCCGGTGACGGTGACGGTCCGCTGAGTCTGCCGCCGCGTGTCGGCGGCTTGTGCCGCTGCTGTAGGCCCTGCTGGGGCCCGGACTCGGGGTAGTGCTAGGTACACCCCGGGTTCGGGCCCCAGTCGTATGGGACCGGGCCGCTGCCCCGGGGAGAGTGGAGGTATGACAACGACGACACCGCACGCACAGCCGGGCTCCCACTCCCTCCGGGACTCCCTTCCGGCCCCGGCCTCGGTCCCGGCCCCGGTTCCGGCCCCGACGGCCTCCGGCCGCCCTCGCGGTGGCCGGTTCGGCAGGGAGGTGGGTTATCTCCTCTCCGGCCTGCCGCTGGGCATCGCTGCGTTCACCTTGATGATCGTGGGATTCGCGCTCGGGGTCTCCACGCTCATCCTCGTCATCGGCCTGCCGGTGCTGGCCGGCACGCTTGCCATGGCCCGGTATCTGGCCCGCGTCGAGGCGGACCACATAGCGGTCGTCACGGGCCGCCCGCTCCCGGCGCGCTGGGAGGAGCCGGCATCGCGCGGGGCCGGGGCCGAGGCCGGGAGCGGCGGTGGTCGGTGGAAGGCGGTGCGCGATCCGCAGGCATGGCGGGACCTGGCACACGCGGTGCTCTCCTTCCCGGTGCGGGTGGCGACCTTCGCCCTCTCACTGACCTGGCTGGTGGGCGGGCTCGGTGGACTCACCTACGGTCTGTGGTCGTGGTCGATACCCCGTGACGACAACGACGGCCTGATGGATCTGGCCTTCGGCATCTCCGGGCGCGGCCCCGATATCGCGTTCAATACCGCACTGGGGGTGTTCCTGCTGGTCACGGCGGTGCCGGTGGTGCGCGGCCTCACGGTGGCGCAGGCGAGCCTGGGCCGGGTGCTGCTGCGCCGCGCCCAGGTGTGAGGCGGCCCGCTGCCGGTCGCCTGCCGACCCTCTGCCCGCTGGGCTCAGCCGGAAGCGGTCTCTCAAGGGGCGAGACGGCCGGACTGCTGCCATCCTGAGGCGGCGGGAAGCTGCGCCGGGTGGAGACGCCCCACAGCTTTGGACACCCAGCAGCAGCACAGAGCAGCAGTACACAGCCCCGTCTGCCGGAGGATCCGTATGCTGACGACCGACTTCGTTCCCGGCACTCCCAACTGGCTCGACCTCGGCGCTCCCAGTGTGGACGCGGCGGTCGCTTTCTACACCAGTGTCTTCGACTGGCAGTTCCAGTCGGCGGGCCCGGAAGCCGGGGGATACGGGTTCTTCCAGCGCGGCGGCAAGACGGTCGCCGCCGTCGGCCCGCTGATGGAGGAGGGGGCGGCCTCCTCGTGGACGACGTACTTCCACACCCCGGACGCGGATGGCACACGTGCCCAGGTGGAGCGTGCGGGCGGCACCGTGCGGGTCGAGCCGATGGATGTGTTCACGGCGGGCCGCTTGGCGCAGTTCACGGACCCGACCGGTGCCGACTTCGCCGTGTGGCAGCCGAGGGACACAGGGGGCTTGGAAATGGTGATGGAACCGGAGACGCTGTGCTGGACGGAGCTCTACACCACCGACGCGGCGGCGGCCAAGGGCTTCTACACGGCGGTGTTCTCGTGGACGTACGAGGACATGTCGATGGGGGACGACCTGGTGTACACGGTGGTCTCGTCGCCCGGTGGCGGTACGGAGGGCGACACCGGGCAAGGCGGGATCATGCAGCTCCCGCAGGAGAATCTGAACGCCGGATCGACCTCGGAGTGGCATCCGTACTTCGCTACGGAGGACTGCGACGCCACGTGCACCCGGGCGACGGGAGCCGGGGCGAAGGTGCTGATCCCGCCGACGGACGCACCAGGGGTGGGGCGGCTGGCGATGCTCAAGGACCCGGCGGGCGCGCCGTTCGCCCTGATCAAGGGAGACCCGAACATGGGCTGACGGCTGACGGCTGACGGCTGACGGCTGGCACCCCTGGTCGGGCGGACGCTTCGGGCGGGGACGAAGTGTTCCTGCTCTAGCGTCCAAGCCATGACGCGAACCGTGCATGAGTTCGACCGATATGAGGACGTGCGGGCAGCTCTGGCCGACCCGCATCTGGTGCCCGAGCTGCCGGCTGCGGCCGAGGGGTGGCGGGAGGGCGCTTCGATGGCCTGGTTGCGGGACTCGGTCTCCCGGTTCAGCTCGGGTGAGGCGCATGTGCGGCGCAGGGCGCTCGTGGAGGCCGAGCTGCGGCGGGTCGATCCGGCGGCGCTGCGGCGGGCGGTGGCCGAGGAGCCAGGGGCATCCGGCCAGGACGTGCGGAGGCAGGTGGTGCGTGCTCTGGCCGGGGAGTTGGGGCTGCGGGAGCCGGGGGCCGTGGCTGAGGCGGTCAGCGTGGTGGCCGGGGTCTACTTCGGCGGGACGGATGCCGCAGCCGATGCGGCGGTGGCGCAGCTGGTGGAGTTGCTGGGTGACGCGCCGCTGGGGGAGCACGAGCCGTCCCGGGGCGAAGGGGGGTTGGAGGTGACGGCGGCGCGGATCTGTCTGCTTGTGCAGGCGTGCGATGCCACGGCGTCGCTGGTGCGGCACGCGGCAGCCGCTGATGACGGTGCTCGGCCGGTGGAGGAGCTGCTGGCGGAGACACTGCGTCGGGACCCGCCGGTGCGGGTGCTGCGCAGGGTGGCGGCTCGCGCCACCCGGGTGGCGGGGCGGGAACTCGCCGAGGGGGATGTGGTGCTCCTGGACGTGGCAACGGCGAGCCGGGAAGAGGGCGCAGGCGGGGAGGAGAGTGGGGGGAGGGGCGGGGCTGCGCACGGGGGTGGCTCCGCCGGGTTCCACGAGGCCACGGTGCCGCTTGCCTTTGGGGCTCGGCCCAGGGAGTGCCCAGGCCGGGAGCACGCGTCGGCGCTGGCCGCCGGTCTTCTGAGGCCCGTGCGGAGTACGCGCTTTGCCGGGTTGCACCACCGGGAGGTGCCGCTGCTTCTGCCCAACGCGTGGGATCACGCCTCGGCGGCGGCGCTGGTGGCCGAGGGGTTCGAGGCGGTTGGCACCACCAGTCTGGGAGTCGCTGCCGCGGCCGGGCTGCCGGACGGTGCGGCCGCCACCGCCGATTCCACGGTGGAGCTGGCGCGGCAACTGGGCCGGGCCGGTCTCCTGTTCACCGTCGACGCCGAGTCGGGTTTCAGCGACGACCCCGTCCGGGTCGCCGAGCTGGCGCGTCGGCTGTGGGCAGCCGGTGCCGCCGGGATCAACCTGGAGGACGGGCGCGAGGACGGCACCCTGGCCGCCGTGGAGTCGCACGTGGCGAAGGTCGAGGCGATCAAGGCGGCCGTGCCGGAGCTGTTCCTCAACGCCCGTACCGATACGTACTGGTCGGGCTGTCGGCAGGACGAGACGGAGGACCGGCTGCTGGCGTATCAGGAGGCGGGGGCCGACGGAGTGTTCGTCCCCGGGCTGTCGGACCCGGAGCGGATCGGGGCGCTGGCCGATTGCCTGGACGTACCGCTGAACATTCTCTACACCCCCACAGGCCCGACCGTGGCCGAGCTGGCGGTGCTGGGTGTGCGCCGGGTGAGTCTGGGCTCGCTGCTGTACCGCACGGCGCTGGGTGCGGCGGTGTCGGCGGCGCGGGCCGTTCGGGAGGGCCGGGACCCCACGCCTGCGACGGGTGGTGTTCCGTCGTACGCCCAGGTGCAGGCCCTCTGTTCCGGCGTGGGCGCGCTGGAAGATATTGGAACGGTGGGTACATAACCGTGCTACAGTGCTGTTCATGGCCCGGCCGAGACTGTTCGACGAGGAGCGGGCCCTGGATGCGGCGATGCGCGCGTTCTGGGAGAAGGGGTACGAAGCCACCTCGACCCAGGACCTGTGTGTGGCGACCGGTCTGGGGCGCAGCAGCATCTACAACACCTTCAGCAGCAAACACGACCTCTTCCAGCGCGCGTTGAGCCGCTATGTGGACACCATGACTGCGAGCCAGCTGGAGATCCTGGAGGACGCCGGGCGGCCGGCGCTGGAGCGGATCGCAGCGCTGTTCGAACGAATCATGGATCAGGAGTTCACGCAGCGGCCGGAAGGCCGGAGCATCGGCTGTCTGTCCGTCAACACCACGGTCGAGTCGGCGGCCAGGGACCCGGAGATCGACCGGGTGCTGGCCCGGGATCTGCGGGTGCGTCTCGACGCGCTGCGGGCCACCGTCGAGGCGGGGCAGCGGGCCGGTGACATCGTGGCCGACCGCGACCCGGAGACGCTGGCCCGCTTCGTCAACGCCGTCATCGGCGGCATGCGGGTCTCCGCGCAGGGTGGTGCGGACCGTACGGCGCTGGAGGGGATCGCCGTCACGGCGCTGGGTGCGCTCAAACGCTGACGCCGGCGCCCCTCGCTCGCGGGGGTCTGCGCCGGCTTCCGGTCCGTGAGGTCTTTCAGTTGCTGAAGCCCTCCGTGCTCACGTACTGAAGCCCTCCGTGGCTCGCGCCTGCACGGAGGCGGTTCACGCTGGGCAAGTTTTGAACCGATCAGTACACAACGCGGTGGTCGAACCACCGCACACACTCGGGAGCACGCGGATGCCACTGACCGTCTATCTCATGGCCGCAGGGATCTTCTCCATGGTCACCAGCGAGTTCCTGGTCGCGGGGCTGATGCCGCAGATCGGGGACGGGCTGGACGTCTCCGTCTCACAGGTCGGCTACCTCGTGACCGCGTTCGCCGCCGCGATGACCGTCGGCGGACCCTTCCTCGCCGCCGGGGTGCTGCGGCTGCGGCCCAAGCAAGCGCTGCTGCTGCTGTTCGGGATCTTTCTGGCCGGCAACGTCCTGGCCGCGCTCGCCTCCGGTTACGCGGTGATGCTCGCCGCGCGGATCGTCAGCGGCACCGCCTCCGCCGCGTTCCTGGGTGCGGCGATCTCGCTCAGCGTACGGCTCGTCGAGCCCCGGTTGGCCGGACGCGCCGTCTCCGTGGCGCTCAACGGGCTGATGCTCGGCACCCTGCTCGGGCTGCCGCTGTCCACGTTCATCGGTGAACGGTACGGCTGGCGCAGCGCGTTCTGGGCCGTCACGGTGATGACCGTCCTGGCCGCCGTGGCGACGCTGGTGTGGGTGCCCCGGTTGGAACGGCAGGAGAGCGGCGGCAGCGGCGCGGGCGGCGGGCTGCGCGGGGAACTGGGGGTCTTCCGCGCACCGAGGCTGTGGCTGGTGCTGTCGACCAGCACGCTGGTGATCGGTGCGACCTTCTCGGCGTTCAGCTACTTCAACCCGATCCTCACCGAGGTCTCCGGGTTCTCCACCGGCAGTGTGCCGCTGCTGCTCGTCGCCTACGGCGCAGCCAACCTGGTGGGCAACGCGATCGTCGGCCGCCTCGCCGACCGCTACACCGTCGCGGTGCTGCTGACCGGCCTGATCAGCCTCGGCGTCTTCCTCGCCGCCTTCGCGCTGCTGGCCGAAGTGCCCGCAGGAGCCGTCGTCTTCATGCTGGCCATCGGCCTGGTGGGCGTCACCATGAACCCCGCCATGGCCACCCGTGTCCAGCGCGCGGGCAACACCGGGCCGCTGGTCAACACCGTCCACTCGTCCTTCATCACCCTCGGCATCATCATCGGCTCGGCTCTGGGCGGCCTCGCGATTCCCCGCTTCGGGCTGGTCTCCCCGGTGTGGATCGGGGTGGGCATGGCCGCACTGGGTGTCCTCACCCTGCTCCCGGACCTGCGCGGCGGCGGCCGGGACAGCCGCCGCGCTTCGCGGGTGGCCGCCGCGCACTCGGATGCGACAGGCGACGCCGGTACGGCCGTGGGCCCCGGTGCGGCCGCCGCGACCGAGGTGGGCTGAGGCCCCGCCCCGGGGACGGGGCCCCGGGGCGCCCGGACTCAGACGAGTGAGCCGCTGCCGCCCGTGGGAGCCGGGGCCGGGCTGGGGCTCGGGCTGCCCGGCTGCGGGGGTTCGGGCGAGGGGCCCTCGGAGGAGGGACCGCCTTCGGGATCAGGCGCTTCCGCTTCCGCCTCCGAAGGCGCGTTCAGCTCGCTCAGCATCTGCTTGCTAAAGCCGAAGAAGTACGTCGCCCCGAAGCCGACCAGGTAGCCGGCCGCGAGCCCCAGCCCGTAGATCGCGGCGATGGCGCCCAGGCCGTGGTTGCCCTTCAGCAGCGGGAAGAGTGCCCAGCCGGAGGGGCCGATGGCGGTGGAGCCGACCGAGGTGCCCAGTTGGTAGAACAGGCCCACGACGCCGCCGCCGAAGGCACCGCCCACACACGCCGTGATGAACGGACGGCCCAGCGGCAGTGAGACGCCGTAGATCAGCGGCTCGCCCACGCCGAGGAAACCGGCGGGGAGGGCGGAGCGGATGGTCTTGCGGATCGAGGTGTTGCGGCGCAGCCGCAGGTAGATGGCGACCGCCGCGCCGACCTGGCCGGCGCCCGCCATCGCGAGGATGGGCAGCAGCACGGTGTAGCCGCTCTGCTCGATCAGTGTGGTGTGGATGGGGATGAGCGCCTGGTGCAGCCCCAGCATCACCAGCGGCAGGAACAGACCTCCCAGGACGAATCCGGCCGCTGCTCCGCCGTGCTGGAGGAGCCAGTCGGCGACGTGCCCGATGCCGGTGGCGATCTCGCCGCACACGTACATCAGTCCGAACAGCGTGACCAGCCCCGCGACCAGCACCGTCACCGTGGGCGTGACCAGGACGTCCACGGCGGACGGTACGAGGCGGCGGCACGCCTTCTCCACGTACACCGCCAGCAGCGCCGCGAACAGCGCGCCGAGTACGCCGCCCTGCCCCGGGGCCAGCTTCTGGCCGAACGCCGAGACGTCGGCGACCCCGGGGAAGACGATGACGGCCGCCGCGGCGCCGCC
Organism: Streptomyces spirodelae; assembly: GCF_017676385.1. Classification (GTDB taxonomy): domain Bacteria; phylum Actinomycetota; class Actinomycetes; order Streptomycetales; family Streptomycetaceae; genus Streptomyces; species Streptomyces spirodelae. The sequence continues at coordinate 199,198 of NZ_JAFFZN010000011.1, read as the reverse complement.
GAGCACCGGCGTACCACCGAACTCCCGTGCGGTGTTCAGCCCGACGAAGACCGCGATCAGCGACATGAAGCCGCTGGCGATCGCCGCCAGCGCCGGAGTGAGCGTCGGCAGCCAGCCCGCGTTGGCCAGCAGCCCGTTGATGCCCGCGACGATGCCGCAGCCGATCAGCGCGGGGATGAGGGGGACGAAGATATTGGCGATCCGGCGCAGTATCAGCTTCACCGGCGTGGCGTTCTTCTCCTTGCGGGTCGCGCGGATCGCCGCCCCCTCGGCTGCCAGGTCTTCGGCCGTCCTGGTGCCCGAGAGCCCGGACGGCGCCGGGCCGGACGCCGACGCCAACGCCGACTCCGCTGCCTCTGCCCCTGTCGATGCCGAGGTCGATGCCGAGGTCGAGGCCGGTGCGGTTGCGGGCGCCGTCCGGACCAGCGCCTCGAACTCCGGCGTCACCCGGGCGACCTTCCCGGGGCCCAGCACGATCTGGTACGTGTCGTCCTCGACCACGCCCATCACGTCCGGGAGCGCCTTGAGGGGCTCGTCCCGTACGAGGGAGCGGTCGGCGAGGCCGAGCCGCATCCGGGTCATGCAGTGGGTGACGGAGGTGACGTTCGCCGCGCCTCCGACGAGCGGGAGAATCGCCTCGGCGAGCTGCTTGTTCGGGTTGGCCTCAGGGCTGTCTTTGGTGCCGTCAGTGCTCATGGTGCGGTCGCTCTTCTTTGAGTGGTGCCATGGTGCGGACTTCGCGGGTGGTGCGGGTGGTGCAGGGGGTGTGTGCGTGGGGGAGTGCGGGCAGGTGCGGGGTCAGGCGCGGCCGTCGTCGGCGCCGGTCGCCGCTGACAGCGCCGCGCGCAAGTGCCCGTGCGAGGCGGCGAGCAGCCGCTGGGCGGTGGAGCCGTCGACATCGCCGAGCAGGGTGAGGATCGCGGCCTTGACCTCGCCGTCCGTGGCCGCCAGCGCCGCTTCGATCTCCTCGTCCGGCGCGCCGGTCGCGAGCGCCACGATGCGCCGGGACCGCGCCCGCAGCTTCTCGTTGGAGGCGCGCAGGTCCACCATCAGGTTTCCGTAGGTCTTGCCGAGCCGGATCATGGTGATGGTGGAGAGCATGTTGAGCACGAGCTTCTGTGCCGTACCGGCCTTGAGCCGGGTGGAGCCGGTCAGCAGTTCGGGCCCGACGACGACCTCGATACGGTGCTCGGCCGCGGCGCCGAGCACCGAGCCCTCGTTGCAGGCCAGCCCCACCGTGAGCGCGCCGAGGGAGCGCGCGTACTCGACGGCGCCGACGGCGAAGGGCGTACGGCCCGAAGCGGAGATGCCGACCACCGTGTCGTTCGCCGTCACGCCGAGCGCCGCCAGATCGGCTGCCGCCGCCTCGGCGCTGTCCTCGGCGCCCTCCACCGAGTCCACCATCGCGCCGGGACCGCCCGCGATCACGCCGGCGACCTGGCCCGGTTCCGTGTTGAAGGTCGGCGGGCACTCGCTGGCGTCCAGCACGCCCATCCGGCCCGCCGTGCCGGCGCCCGCGTAGAGGAGGCGACCGCCGCGTGCCATCCGCGCGGCGACGGCGTCGATGGCGGCGGCGATCTCGGGTAGCTGTGCGGCGACGGCCGCAGGCACCGTGCTGTCCTCGCCGTTCATGGTGCGGGCGATCTCCAGCGTCGGGAGCTGGTCGATCTCGGCCAGCTCGCTGCGGAACGCCTCGGTGGTGAGCGTGTCCAGCTCCCGCCGCAGGTCGCCGTAGCGCGAGCGCCCGGCCCCGGCACCTTGGACGTCGGTACCTGGGCCGTCGGTACCGAGGCCGTCGGCGTCGGCGCGCTCGCCGGAACGCGCGGTGCCGCTCGGCTGTGACACGCCAGGCTGTGACGCGCCGTTCGGCTGCGGCGTGCCGGGCGGCTGTGGGGTGCCGGGCGGCTGTGGGGTGCCGGGCGGCTGTGGGGTGCCGTTCGGCTGGGACGTGCCGGGCTGTGCGGTGGCGGGTTGTGTGGCGCCTGGCTGTGAGGCGGTGGGCTGTGAGGTGGTCATGGGGGCGCGCTTTCTGTGGCTCAGGGCGGAGTCCGGTGGGCCGCGGCGCGGCGGGTGCGGCCGGTGGGGCCGTACGGGCGCGTGGTCGGCGGGGCCTTCAGCGGGTGCGCGGGCGGTGGGGGCCTCAGCGGGTGCGCGGCCTGGGGGAGTGGCGGTGTGCCAGCGCCTCGTAGGAGGCGGACAGCGCGGGCGCCGCCGTCTCGTACGTACGCTGGGCCACCCCTATGAACAGGCAGTCCACCACGAGGAGTTGGCTGGTCCTGCTCGACATCGCCGCCGGGCGCAGCTCGCTCTCGCGCGCTGTGGAGGTCGTCAGCACGTGGTCGGCGTACTGGGCGACCTCGCCGTCCGGGCGGCCGGTGATCGCGATCGTGGTGGCGCCCTGGTCGAAGGCGACCCGCAGCGGCTCGATGACGTCCACCGTCCGCCCCGAATGGGTGATGGCGACGGCGACATCTCCGGCGCGCAGCTGAACGGCGTTGGTGACGGCCAGATGCGGGTCCGCATGGCTGTGCGCCACCATGCCGATGCGCAGCAGTTTCTGCGCCAGGTCCTGGCTGACGAGACCGGAGGCGCCGACGCCGTATACGTCGATACGCCGTGCTGTGGCCATCGCCGCGACGGCCGCCTCCACCTGCGCGACATCGAGCCCGGCCGCGGTGTCCGCGAGCGTCTGCTGCTCGTCGAGCGCCAGCTTGGCCACGACGTCGGCGATCGGGTCGTCGACGACGATGTCGGCGGTGACGGCGGGGGCCGCGCCGGACTCCTGCTGCGCCGCGAGCCCGGCGAGGGCGAGCCGCAGGTCGCGGTAGCCGGGGTAGCCCAGCAGCCGGGAGGTGCGCACCACGGTGGCCTCGCTGGTGCCCGTGCGCTCGGCCAGGCCCGTGACGGTGAGCTGCGCGCACCCCGCCGGGTCGCTGGCGACGGCTTCGGCCACGCGCTGCATCGAACGTGTCATCGAGGGCGCCATGGTGCGGACCTTCGCCGCGAGCGCGGTGGGCCCGGGGCGGTTGGTGTTCCGCGCGGGCGCGCCGGCGCCGGCCTCGGCCGCCGCGCGGGGGGCCGGGGGCTGAGTGCCGGGCCCTGCCGGGCGGCGTCCCGGACGGAAGGCGAAATTTTCCTTCAGGTCACTGCTCACGGGTGGAAGATATTTTCATATCGGTGCACCGTCAATGCCCGACGCGGCGTGAGCTGTGATCCTGCCCCGTTCGCGGTGGTGCGATCGTCCGCAGTGGTGCAATGGAGGTATGGAACCGAAGGAACCCGCACCGGAGCCGGGCCCGCCGGAACACGGCCACCAGGACGCGCTGGAGCGGGCGCTGCACGCGGCCCGCGCGCTGATCCTCGCCGATCTGGAGGCCAGTGACGTGGCGCGCGCCGACATCGTCTCGCTGGTCGAGGAGGCCGTCACGCACCGCCGCTGGTGGGTCGGCCAGTGGCCGGAGGGCGTGGCCTTCGTGGACGGGCTGGTGGCGCAGGACGTGCAGGACGCGCTGCTCGAACGGTACGGACGCTGGCCGGTCTGCCCCGTGTGCGTCGGCTCGGACCCGCACGCGCTCGACGTCGAGCCCGAACTGGGCGAGGAGCCCAACTGGGTGTGCGGCAAGACCTCCACGGTTGTGGCCCGGGTGGGCTACCTGGGCGGCAAGCTGTGAGCCAGGGGCCCACCGGGTGACGCTCTACATCGACCCGCCGATCTGGCCCGGGCACGGCCGCATGTGGTCCCACCTCGTGAGCGACGTCTCCTACGAGGAACTCCACAGCTTCGCCGCCGACCTCGGATGCCCGCCGCGCGCCTTCGACGGCGACCACTACGACGTGCCGGCTTCGCTGTACGACGCGGCGGTGCGCGCCGGCGCCGTCCCGGTCGGCTCCAAGGAACTCCTCCACCGCCTGACGGCCGCCGGCCTCCGCACCCCGAAGGGCCGCTGACCGACCTGATGGGGGCGGCCCGAAGGGGCGTGGGCCTGTGTCGATGTGCGGCTCCGCCGTGTGCGCGCTCAGCCACCGGTGTGCCGCGGTGACCGTACGGCCTCAGCCCCCCGCGGTGGGGTTCGCCGGGTCCGGCACCGCCGGGCACGTCTCGTGGGGTGCGCGCCGCTGCGGCGGGCGATGGGGGAGGTCCCGCCGGGAGAGGGCGCGGCTCCGAACCCGGGAGGAGATGGCCGTGGTCAGTACGGCGGAGGCCGCCATCGCGGTGCCGACCCAGGCGACGGCCGCGTACCCCCACCCGGCGGAGATGGCCAGGCCGCCCACCCAGGGCCCCACGGTGTTGCCGATGTTGAACGAGGCGGTGGCGGTGGCCCCGGCGAGGGTCGGTGCCGCGTCGGCCGCGTTGAACATCCGGGCGTTGAGCGCGGGACCCGTGGTGAAGGCCGTGACACCGAGCAGCAGCGCCAGCGCGATCGCCGCCCACCGGTACTCGGCGAGCAGCGCCAGCAGGGTCAGCACGATGGCGGACGCGGCGATACCGCCGTACATCGTGCCGAACAGGTGAGCGTCCGCGATCCGTCCGCCGATCACCGTACCGATCAGCCCGCCGAGTCCGAACAGTGCGAGCACGCTGGGCACCCAGCTCTCCGGCACGCCCGCGACCTCGGTGAGCAGTGGCGCGAGGTAGGAGAAGAACGCGAAGACGGCACCCGCGTTCAGCGCGATGGTCACCAGCGCGAGCCACACCTGCTTGTCGCGGTAGATGCGCAGCTCCCGCCGGAGGTCGGGCGCCTGGGCACCAGTCGGTACAGGGGGGTCGGGCACGGACGCCAGTACTCCGGCCACCGCGAGGGCCGCCAGCGCCGCGACCGCCCAGAACGCCGCGCGCCACCCGGCCTGCTGCCCCAGGAACGAGCCCGCAGGCACCCCGGCGATATTGGCGACGCTCAGCCCGCCCACCATGATCGCCATGGCGCGGGCCCGGGCGTTCTCCGGCACCAGCGAGACGGCGACCGCCGAACCGACCGCCCAGAACCCGGCACACGCCAGCGCGCTGACGATCCGCGAGACGAACAGCACCTCGTACGTGGGCGCCAGCGCACCCACGACATGCCCCAGCGCGAAGGCCCCGAGCAGCACGATCAGCGTCGTCCGGCGCGGCAGCCGCAGCGTCGCGGCGGCCAGCACCGGTGCCCCCACCACCATGCCCACCGCGAACGCCGACACCAGCAGCCCCGCCTGCGGGATCGACACCCCCAGATCGCGGGCCAGCGGCTGGAGAAGCCCCGTCAGCATGAACTCCGAGGTGCCAAGCGCGAAGACGGAGAGTCCCAGCACGTAGACGGAGAACGGAATACGGGTGCGGGAGCGCGCACCGTCCACGGGGTCGCCAGGCATGCCCTCTCCAACCGGCGCGCCGGTGCCCGCATTCCCGCCGGGCGGCCGCCTGTTGGCGTCAGGTGCTCAGGTGCTCAGGTGCTCAGGTGCTCAGGTGGTCAGGCGTTCAGGCGTTCAGCAGCCGTAGCTCCGTCGTCAGGTTGTGGCGGGCCGTGGGTTCCCAGTGGCTGCGGGCGTAGGAGGTGCGGAAGAGTTGGGGGAGGCCGAGGAGTTGGTGCAGTACGGTCGCGCGGCCCTCCTGGAAGGCGGCGTCCGGGACGAAGGCGTACTCCTGGCGGATCTCGGCGGCGTAGTGGGCGTAGCTCTCCGGGGAGCCGGCCAGTACGGCGAGGTCGGCGTCGCACAGCAGTTCCCCGTTGAGATCGCCGGGCGCCGGGTCGTGCGTGACGGTCAGCCGGACGAGGCGGGCGACCTCGGCGGTACGTGCCTGCGGCACCCCCGCCTCGGGCAGGGCGCGTTCGGCGAGCCGGGCGCTGCGCTCCTCGTTCTCGCTGCGGTCCGGACGGTAGACGGCGTCGTGGAACCAGGCGGCGAGCCGCACGGCGTCGAGGTCGGCGGCCGGCTCACCGGCTGCGTGTGCCTCGTCGGCCCCGTCGGACGTCCCGTCCGGCGGGGCGCTCGCGCCCGGCTGCGCGGTGGAGACGTGCGCGGCGAGTTCGTCGACGCGGTCGAGTACGGCGCGTAGATGGCCGGCGGCGTGGTAGCGGCGGTGCGGTTCGGACCAGCGGCGCAGCAGATCCTCGCCGTACGGGGCCGGATCGGGTCCTCCGGGGCCGCCGCGGGCGCTGATCAGCAGCGTGTTCCAGCGGGCGAGCAGGGCCCGGTGCGGACCGTCCGCATCCCCGGCGCCCGCTCCGGCGCCCGCTCCGGTGCCCGCTCCGGCACCTGCTCCGGCGCCCCCCTCTGCGCGCGTTCCGCTGCTCGGGCGCCGGCCCTCGGGTGGCTCTGTTGTCGGCATCGGGCAATTGTGGTCCGAGAGGAGTGCCGTCTTCCAGCGCTCTTCGCCGTATGGCACCCTGTTGCGCATGTCTAGACCAATTCTCGAGGTGGTCGCGCTCAGCGCGGAAGACGCTGCTGCCGCGCAGGCCGGAGGAGCGGACCGCCTTGAGGTGGTCACCGACATGGCCGCCGACGGGCTCACCCCTTCCGTGGAGACCTTCACCGCTGTCCGGGACGCCGTGAGCATCCCCCTTCGAGTGATGCTGCGGCTCGCCGACGGGTTCAGCGCCGGGGGCGAGGCCGGGATCGGGGAACTGTGCGCCAGGGCCGAGGCGCTGCACACGGCAGGCGCCGAGGAGTTCGTCCTCGGCTTCCTGGACGACGCCGGTCAGGCTGACCTGCCGGCGATCGAGGCCGTCACAGCCGCCGTCCCGGGCTGCCGCTGGACGTTCCACCGCGCGCTGGACCGCGCCGCCGACCGCGACGCGCTGCGCAAGCAACTCGCCGACATGCCCGGCCTGGACACCTTCCTCACCGCGGGCTCCCCGCACGGCGTGGCCGAGGGGCACCGGACCCTGCTCGCCGAGGCCGAGCGCACCGCGGCCCGCGAGCCGGGTTACGGCCCCCGGCTGCTGGTCGGCGGCGGTCTGTCCCTGGGCCAGGTGCCCGAGCTGTGCCGGGCGGGGATCGACGGGTTCCACATCGGGGGCGCGGCGCGCCCCCGGGGCTGGAGCGGCCCGGTCGACCCCGCGGCGGTGCGGACGTGGCGCCGGGCCGTCGATCAGCCCTGACGCGCGCCTTCGGTCGCTTACGGGCAGCTGCTTCTTCCGGTCCACCCCTCAGCGAATCGCCGAAGGCACGCGCACCCGCCGGGCCCGGACGACGACCCCGCGCGGGCCGTCCCCGTTTCCGCTCTCCCTGTCGCCCTCGCGGAGCCGGAGCACCACCGCCGTCGCCCCCGCGAGGGACAACGCGGCGACGGTGGCGCCGAACACCGCAGTGGCCGTATTCAGCGAGGTGAGGTCGCTGAGTGCGCCCGCGGCCACCGGGAGGGCGCCGGCGAGCAGGTAGCCGCCCGCGGTCAGTGCCGCGTTGGCCTCGGCGAGGCGGGCGGCGGGGACGTTGGAGCTGAGCATGGTCAGGGCGCCGAGTTGGGTCAGCCCCTGGCCGAGTCCGGCGAGCACGGCGGAGGCGACGAGGGCGAGGACCGAGGTGGTGCGCACGGCCAGGACGAGCGTGGCCATGCTCGCCACGGTCAGCCCGGCGCCGGTCAGCAGGTCCGTGCGAACCCGCAGTCGCCGCGCGGCGAACTGAATACCGGTCGCGGCGGCGAACAGTACGAAGATGGTCGCGCCGGAGACGATCCGGCTGCTGGTGTGCAGCAGCTCGGCGAGCAGGGTCGGTCCGAGCGACAGCACGAAACCGGTGGCGGCGATCGCCGGTGCGAACACGGCGAGGCCGAGCAGGAGCTGGCGCCGGTTGGCGCGCGGCGCCGAGGGGACACGGATCAGTCGCCGAGGGCGTGCTGTCGCACCGCCCGGCTTCCGGCGCGGCAGCGGCATCCGGAGTACGACCACGAGCGCGGCCAGCAGCAGCGCGAACTGGACCACGAAGACGGTGACCGAGGGGCCGGGCACCAGTTCGGACAGCAGTCCGGCCAGCAGCGGGCCGACGGCGGCACCGCCGACCATCGAGGACGAGGCGATCAGCCCGGCGGTTCGCTTCTGGGTACGGTCCGCGAGGTCGGATACCGCGGCCATCCCGGCGGAGAGGAACGCGCCGACCGCGACCCCGCTCAGCAGCCGCGCGACGACGAGTGCCGGCACCGAGTGCGCGGCCGCGAACAGCGCGGAGGCCAGCAGTCCGAGAGCCAGCCCGGGCAGCAGCACCGGCTTGCGTCCGAACCGGTCGGAGAGGGTGCCCGCTACGGTGAGGGTGCCCAGGAGTCCGGCGATGTAGAAGGCGTATACCGCGGTCAGTGTGGCGGCTGAGAAGCCGATCCGGTCCTGCCACAGGACGTAGAGCGGCGCGGGTTCGTTGGAGAGGGCCAGTACGGCGACGACGGGCCAGGCGGCCAGCCACATCCAGCGCCGGCCGGGTACGGCGGACGGGACGGGTGGCGGCGGGGGCGTGGGCGTGGGCATACGAGCGCTCCTGGGCAGGGGAGGACAGGGATGGTGGGTGTACGAGTAAACTCGTACAAGTAGTACGAGAGAATTCGTACCAGTGGAGGTAGTACGATGCAACTCGTACATCTCCGGAAGGCGCCACCCCCACCGAAGGAGGCCCCATGAGTGACACGGCCCTCGCCCGGGACTTCCGTATCCCGCCGCCCCCGCCCGGCGCGGAGCTCCCCGAGCCGCTGCCCGAACCCGCGCGGGGGGAGATCCGGCTGGAGGCGGTCATGGCGGCGCTCAGTGATCCCCTGCGGATCGGCGTGGTGCGCAAGCTCCTGCTGGAGTCGGTCGACTTCGACCACACCTGCACCTGGTTCGAGCTGGACCGCCCCAAGTCCTCGCTCACCCACCACTTCCGCACCCTGCGCGAGGCCGGTCTCATCCGGCAGCGGCAGTACGGCCCGTCCCGCCGCAACCAGGTCCGCATCGACGACCTGGAGGCCCGCTTCCCCGGTCTCCTCGCGCTGATCGCCGACTGGGCCCCGGCCTCCGAGTAGTTCCGGAGCCGTTGACAGACCTCCAACGCCCCCCTCTAGCTTGCTGCTTGCTGTTTGAATCGTTTCAAGGGCTGAACTTCACGAACTGAACTGCACGAGCTGTTTCACGAGGTCGTTCCGTCGCCGCCGCCCGCCACCGAAGGAAGCGCATGCCCTCCTCGTCCCGCCACCCCGCCGTGGCCGCACTCCTGGACCGCACGCACACCCTCGGCGCCGACCCGCGCAACACCAACTACGCGGGCGGCGCCTCGGCCAAGGGCAGCGCGACCGCCCCGGTCACAGGGCAGCCCGTCGAGCTGATGTGGGGTCAAAGGATCGGGCGGCGATCTGGGCACTCTCACCGAAGGCGGGCTGGCCGTGCTCCGCCTGGACCGGCTGCGCGCGCTCACCGCCACCTACCCCGGCGTCGAGCGCGAGGACGAGATGGTCGGCGCGTTCGACTACTGCCTGCACGGCAGGGGCGGCGCCGCACCGTCCATCGACACGGCCATGCACGGCCTGCTTGACGCGGCGCACGTCGACCATCTGCACCCCGACTCCGGCACAGCCCCCGCCTGCGCCGCCGACGGCGAGAAGCTGACCGGCGAGTGCTTCGGCGACGCCGTCGGCTGGGTGCCCTGGCGGCGCCCCGGGTTCCAGCTCGGGCTGGACATCGCCGCCGTCAGGGAGGCCAACCCGCAGGCTGTCGGCGTCGTACTGGGCGGCCACGGCATCACCGCCTGGGGCGAGACCTCACAGGAGTGCGAGCGCAACTCCCTGCGGGTGATCCGGACAGCGGAGGAGTTCCTGGCCCGACGCGGTGCTCCCGAACCCTTCGGCCGGCGCCTGGCCGCCGCCTTCCTCCGCTGAACCGCTCCCCGGGGCGACCTCAGAGAGCCTGCACCAGGGAGAGCGCGACCAGACCGATGACGAAGACGGTGAAACCGATCCTCGTACGGCCGCGCCGCCCCAACTCGAACATGGCACCCGCCAAAGCGGTGGCGGCCACCAACACGGCGATCAGCGGCGCCGACTCACCCCCGTGGATCGCCTTGACGGTCTCGATGACCGCACCGACCAGATACACCACGGCGACGGCCATCATGGCCTTCCGCGCGTTGGCGGGGGAGGTCCGCTGCGGCCGGAGCAAAGCCCTCCGCTCCTCCGGGGACGACGTGCGCATCCGCAGCACGTCCTGCTGAAGCCGCTCGTACTCGTTGCTGCCCGGTGCTCTCACCCCGGCACCCTAACGGCCCCCACCCACCCTGCCACCTCCCCGGACAGCCACCTCAAGTGAAACCTTCATGGAGACACGGGCTCCAGGGCCGGCGGTCCGCAGTCGGATCCGCCCCATCCAGGAACGCGGCGTCGAACAGCCCGAGCCCAGCCCCCTCCCCCGACAAGGGGCCAAAAACGTCACCGGTTCAGCAGGTAACCAAAAAACAACCCCCCTCCCGGCCCGCCCCCACCGGCGTGTCGCGAGCGGAGCGAGAAGACGAAACCGCAACCTCCGCGCGGCAGCAGCCAGCTCCCCCGCAACCACACCTCACCGCAAGGTCGGTTCACGCAACAGCACCCCGCGACGGCGGCGGCACGGCGCCCAGCCAAACCGCACCCGCACCGGCGCCAAGAACGCACCGCAACCCACGACCCCTCCCCCCGTAGCCAGCCGCAAGGCGCGTTCGCACGAAACGCAAACCCGGCAGTAAAACGCCAAATTCACGCATCCTACGGACCCCGCCCCCAGGGCGCAGCCGTCAAGAAGCGATGCCCCCCGGATCGGCATTCCCCCCGCACAGCACCACAACAACCCTCTCCCCAGCGGAAGGCACATAAGGCGCACCCTCCCGAGCGCCCTCCCCCTCCACCGCAGCCACCGCCGTAGCCGCCGCGTTCTCCACCGCCAGCCGATACCCCTCCCACAACTCCCGCCGCACCGCCACCACGGCCTCATCCCTCACCAGCACCGACCGCACATTCCGGTGACCAGCCGCCGCAAGCGCCATCGGGGAGGCCCGCCGCGCGCCCAACGAGTCGGCGGCCACCGAGTCGACCGCCACATCCACCACGCGCCCCGCCTCCAACGCGGCGTTCAACGCACGGCACCGTTCCGGCTCCACCGCCACCACCCGGATTCCATGGTGCTGCGCAGCCGCCGCGACCCCCGCGAACAGCCCGCCGCCTCCCACCGACACCACCACGGTGTCGACCAGCGGCACCTGCGACCGGATCTCCTCCACCAACGTCCCGGCCCCGGCGGCGATCAGCGGGTGGTCGTACGCGTGCGACCGCAGCGCCCCGGTGTCCTCCGCGAACGCCTCACACGCCGCGGCGGCCTCGGCGTACTCCGTACCGACCAGCCGCACCTCGGCCCCGTACGAGCGCAACCGGTCGACCTTCACCTCCGGCGCGGTCTGCGGCAGGAAAACCGTCGCGGGCACGCCCAGCCCTCGCGCGGCCCACGCGCACGCGAGCCCCGCGTTGCCGCCTGAGGCGATGGTGACACCCGCGTCGGGCAGTTCACCGCTCTCCCGGTGTGCCAGCAGGAAGTTGAGCGCGCCGCGGGCCTTGAAGCTCCCGGTGTGCTGCATGAACTCCAGCGCGAAGAACAGCTCGTACTCCGAAGCGGCGCCTGAGGCCGCACCGGCGTCCGCGCGCGCAACCGCGACAGGGCGAACGCCGCCGGCTACCCGATCGGCGGCGGTCTTGACATCTCCGTACGAAAGATGGTGCACGGCGCGACTCCTGGACGTGCTCGGACGTGCTCGGATGTGAAGGGACAAACATCTACGTTACGGCTACGTTACGGCCTCACACCGACCGCCCCGTCGCTCCGTCAACGCCCCGTCGGCACCGCCCCCTGCCAGCGCCCCGGGAAGAGGCGCCGCGTGCACCACCACGAGCCCGGAGACCGCTCGGGTCAGCGAGACGTACAACCGCCGCAGCCCGGTCCGCCGGTCGGGCTCCCCGGCCACGATCGCGGCCGGTTCGTCCAGCACCACGTAGTCGTACTCCAGCCCCTTCGCCAGCGTGGCCGGTACGAGGGTCAACCGCGCGTCGGCACTGGTCTCCTCGCCGGGCGACAGCCAGCCGAGCCCCGCCGCCTCCAGCGCGCCCTGCAGTGCGGGCATCCGCGAGTCGGCGGCGATCAGCCCCACCGAGCCCTCCCGTTCCAGGGCGTCCCGACAGGCATCGACCACCAGATGATCGAGCGCCGCACCGGCCGCCACCGGGAACCCGCCACCGTGCCCTGGACCGGGCTCCGCTCCGTGCCCTGGACCGGGCTCCGCTCCGTGCCCTGGACCGGGCTCCGCTCCGTGCCCTGGACCGGGCTCCGCTCCGTGCCCTGGACCGGGCTCCGCACCGTGCCGCCCTGGAACGGACTCCGCGCCGCCATCCGGAATCCGCCGCACCTCGAAGTCCCCCGGCGACTCACGCACCGATGTCGCCGGCCGCAGCCCCGGCGCGATGTCCGGCAGCAGCCGTGAGGCATACGCGATCACTTCGCGCGGCACCCGGAAGCCCTCCGTCAACTCCTCCACCACAGCGCTCGGCTTGCCCAGATGTTCCAGCGCGGCCTCCCAGCTCTCGGTGGCCCACGGAGTCGTGCCCTGCGCCAGGTCGCCCAGCACCGTCGCCGACCCCGTCGAACAGCGCCGCCCCACGGCCCGGTACTGCATCGCGGAGAGGTCCTGTGCCTCGTCCAGCACCACATGCCCCAGCGAGGGGGTGCGCTCCACCAGGTCGGCGGCCTCGTCCACCAGCACCACATCGGCGGCCGACCACTTGGCGCTCCTGACCCCGCGCGCCGGCTTCTGCCACAGGATCGCCCGCTGTTCCTGCGGGCTGAGCACCCCGTCCGCCTGCTCGGCCAGGAACTCCGGATCGGACAGCAGCCGCAGCACCAGCTTCGCCGGATCGACGGCGGGCCACACCTCGCGCGCCACGGCCTTGACGGCGGCGTTCCTGGCCACGGCGTCCTGTACCCGGTCGTCCGGTGCCTCGCCCGCCTGCTCCATCCGCACCAGCACGGCGTGGGCGATCCGCTGCGGCAGCGCGGCGCGCGCGGCCCCGTACCGCATGTCCCGGGCCAGCAACTCCCGTACCAGCTCCTCGATCTCGTACGCGGGAACCCGCCAGCGCCGCGAGCCGCGCACCACCACGCACGGCTCAGCGGGCAGCGGGCGCACCCCGGCGTGCACGGCACGGCGCAGCACCTCCGCCATCCGCGCATCGCCCTTGATCCGGGCCGCCTCCGCTTCGTCCACGGCTCGCACGGGCAGCTCGGGCCGTGCCACCAGGCCCTCCACGGTCGTCTGCCGTACCGCCACCTCACCCAGTGCGGGCAGCACTTGCTCGATGTAGCGGAGAAAGGAGTCGTTCGGGCCGATGACGAGCGTGCCCGTACGGGTCAGCCGTTCCCGGTGCGCGTACAGCAGATACGCCACCCGGTGCAGGCCGACTGCGGTCTTCCCCGTGCCCGGCGCGCCCTGCACGCACACGGTGCCATCGATCCCGGCGCGCACGATCTCGTCCTGTTCGGGCTGGATCGTGGCGACGATGTCCCGCATGGGGCCGACGCGCGGTCGCTCGATCTCGGCCTGGAGCAGCGCACTGGTGCGCCGCGCTGCACCTCCGGAGTCCCCGGCGGCCCCGGAGTCCCCGCCCTCGCCGGTGGTGCCGGGGCCGGTCAGGCGCTCGTCCTCGTACGCGGTCAGCTCGCCGCCCGTGTACCCGAACCGGCGACGCAGCGCCACTCCCTGCGGGTCCTTCGGTGACGCGCGGTAGAACGGCTGCGAGACGGGGGCACGCCAGTCGACGACCATCGGGTCGCCGTCCGCGTCGTGGACGTGCCGCCGTCCGATGTAGAACTTCCGCCCGTCGTCACCGTCCGGGGTGCCCTCGTCGACGTCTGCGATCGCACGCTGATGGTCCAGGCGGCCGAAGAACAGCGGCGCGTGCGCGAGATCGGCCAGTGACGCGATACGGGCCTCGATACCGGACGCCAGCACCTCGGCATTGACCCAGTTCGCGGTCACATCGCGGATGTCGAGGGCTTCCGCGTCGGCCCGCATGGCCCGCAGCGCGGCACGCGAGGCCGCGAGGTGGGCGCGTTCGCTCCCAAGGGGATCGTCGTCGGGGGAGGGCCGGCCGGTCCGTCCGGTCGGTTCGGTCGGTTCGGTCGGTTCGGTCGGTTCGGTCGCTGGTCGAGTGGTCACGAGACTGCCTCCGGGAGGGCGCGAGCACGCACCCGCGCGCCGCGTACGGGTCCGCGCACGCGGGCACGCCGCCGTCGGGGGCAGGCGGATACGCGGCGCAGGCGCAGCACACGGGTGCAGGCGTACAGATGGACAGGTCTACGCAGGCATACGCAGATCTACGTACCGGCCTACGAACGAGCCCGGCCGGTTTCCGTGCGGCGGGCGCCTCGCGCCGAGCGGGGGCGGCGAGGGGGCAAGTGGGGGATTGTAGCCAGCTCCTGGGAGGCCGGCGAACCATTTTCAGGGCCGTCACAGCCCCTCCTGGGGCTCTCCGGGGGCGGGCCCCGGGCAGCTTCTGGCCGGTGCCGTTTCGATGTCGGGGCGGTGACTCGATTAAGGTCGTCGCCCGGCGGCAATCAACGGCGATCCGGGAAGGTCCGCCCTCCCGGTGACGAGGAGGCGGCACGGGTGACTGGCAGCGGCGCCGAGCTCCCCGGACCCGCGCACGCCCTGAACCCGCCCCCCACCCACCACGCCCCCGCCTCCCACGCCGCCTCGTACCCCGCCCCGACGCCACCCCGCGAGCACGCCCCGCACGGCGGGCCCCCGTCTCGTGAGCCCCCCTGCCGACGGCACGCCGCCGGCATACGCGCCCCCGCCGCGCCGCCACGTCCCGCTGACACCGCGCGCTCTCCGGGCAAGAATCAACAGGGACGACCAGGTCGACAATCCGGCTACCCACCCGGCCGATCCCGCCGAGGGGCGCCCCGCCGGCCGGCACCCGCCGGCCACGGGCCCGCCGAACGGCGTCAGGACGGCCGCCGACCAGAGTGTGAAGAGGCCCGAGGAGGCCGGTGTGCGAAGCACAATGCAGGACATCCCGCTGACCGTGACCCGGCTCCTCGTGCACGGGGCGCTCGCGCACGGAACGTCCCAGGTGACCACCTGGGCGGGGACCGCAGGCGGAGCCGAACCCGACCGCCGTACGTTCTTCGACACGGGCGTCCGCGCCGTCCAGCTGGCTGGTGCCCTCCACGACGAGTTCGGGGTGACGGCCGGTGACACCGTCGCCACCCTGATGGCCAACACCGCCGACCACCTGGAGGCGTATCTGGCCGTTCCCTCGATGGGCGCCGTCCTGCACACCCTCGACCCGTGGCTGCCGGCCGACCAACTCGTCGCGGCGACGGTGCGCGGCGGGGCGCAGGTCCTGATCACCGACCCCACGGGGCTCGCCCCCCTCGCCTCCGTACTGCCCCGGCTCGGCCATCTGCGGCATGTGATCGTCGCGGGCGGCAGCGACTCCGCAGCCGTCGTCAGCGGCGGCACGGCGTACGGCGCCGAGGTGCACGACTACGAAGAGCTGATCACCGACCGCCGCAAACGCTACGACTGGCCCGAGCTCGACGAGCGCGACGCGGCGGTGCTCTGTCACGCCGCCTCCGACGACGGCACGGCTCCGCGCGGGGTCGCCTACAGTCACCGCGCCCTCTACCTGCACGCGCTGCAGGCGCAGACCCCGCAGGCGTACGGCATCGGCGAAGACGATCTCGTGCTGCCCGTCGTACCGATGTCGCGGATGCTCGCCTGGGGGCTGCCCTACGCCGCGTTCGCGGGCGGCGCCTCGCTGCTGCTGCCCGGCACCTACGACCAGCCGGCGCCGCTCGCCGAGATGGCCGAACGGGAGCGTCCCACTCTCGCCGTCGCCGACCCGGCCGTATGGGACGGTCTGCTGGAGGAGCTGGCGGCCCACCCGCGGGACCTGTCCTCGCTCCGGGAGGCCGTCGTGGTGGGCGGGCCGGGTGAGGAACCCGGGGGCCCGCTGCTGGCCCAGGAGCTGGGCTCACGGCACGGCATCAGCACGGCGGCGGCCTGGGGCACGCCCGAGACGCTCTCCCCGGCGTGTGTGGCCCGGCCCGAGTCCGGGCACTACCGCTTCCCCGCCTCGGTCGAGTACGGCGTCACCGGCCCCGACCTGACGCCGCTCCCCTGGGACGGCCAGTCCCAGGGCGAGCTGCTGCTGCGCGGGCCGTGGATCACCGCCTCGTACGTGGAGGACGAGGCCCCCCTCCACGAGGGCTGGCTACGCACCGGCGAAACCGCGACCATCACCCCGGACGGCCGCGTCGCCATGAAACCCCCGAAGACATCGCCCTGAATGGCGGGGCGCCCCTCAGGGGCGCGGGCCTGTGTCTGATATGCGGCTCCGCCGCGTGGGCGCGAGCAACCACACCAGGCCCGCAGCCTGCGACGGCGAGGCAGGGGCGCCCCCTCAGGGGCACTACACCTCGTCAGGCTCCGCCAACAAATCCACCGAGTCCACGATCCGATACGCGTACCCCTGCTCGGCGAGGAACCGCTGCCGGTGCGCCGCGAAATCCTGATCGATGGTGTCCCGCGCCACGACGGAGTAGAACCGCGCCTCGTGGCCGTCGGCCTTGGGCCGCAACACCCGCCCGAGGCGCTGGGCCTCCTCCTGTCGGGAACCGAAGGTTCCCGACACCTGTATCGCCACAGTGGCCTCCGGCAGATCGATCGAGAAGTTGGCCACCTTGGAGACGACCAGACAGGTCAGCTCGCCCGCCCGGAAGGCGTCGAACAGCTTCTCTCGCTGCGCGTTGCTGGTGTCGCCCTTGATGACCGGTGCCCCGATGTGCTCGCCCAATTCGTCCAGCTGGTCGATGTACTGGCCGATGACCAGCGTCTGCTCGCCCGCGTGGCGGCGCACCAGCGCCTCGGTGACCCGCCGCTTGCTGTCGGTGGTCGCACAGAAGCGGTACTTCTCCTCCGGTTCGGCCGTCGCATAGGCGAGCCGTTCGGAGTCGGTGAGGCTGACCCGGACCTCGACGCAGTCCGCGGGCGCGATGTAGCCCTGGTTCTCGATCTCCTTCCAGGGCGCGTCGAACCGCTTGGGGCCGATGAGGGAGAACACATCGGACTCCCGGCCGTCCTCCCGCACAAGGGTCGCCGTCAGTCCGAGCCGGCGGCGGGCCTGCAGATCGGCGGTGAACTTGAAGACGGGGGCCGGCAGCAGATGCACCTCGTCGTAGACGATCAGGCCCCAGTCACGGGAGTCGAACAGTTCCAGGTGCGGGTAGACGCCCTTCCGCTTCGTCGTGATCACCTGGTAGGTGGCGATGGTGACGGGGCGGATCTCCTTCTTCGTCCCGCTGTACTCGCCGATCTCGTCCTCGGTCAGCGAGGTGCGGCGCACCAGCTCGTGCTTCCACTGGCGGGCCGAGACCGTGTTGGTGACCAGGATCAGTGTGGTCGCCTGCGCCTTGGCCATCGCACCGGCGCCCACCAGCGTCTTCCCGGCGCCGCAGGGCAGGACGACGACACCCGAGCCGCCGTGCCAGAACCCCTCGACGGCCTGCTGCTGGTAGGGGCGCAGCGCCCAGCTGTCCTCCTCCAGCGCGATGCGGTGCGCCTCGCCGTCCACATACCCGGCCAGGTCCTCGGCCGGCCAGCCCAGCTTCAGCAGCACCTGCTTGATCTGGCCGCGCTCGGAGGGGTGCACGGCCACGGTGTCCGGGTCGATCCGCTCGCCCACCAGCGGCTGGATCTTCTTCGACCGCAGCACCTCTTCCAGCACCGGCCGGTCGGTGGACTCCAGCACCAGCCCGTGTGTGGGGTGCTTGCTGAGCGTGAGGCGTCCGTAGCGCGCCATCGTCTCGGCGATGTCCACCAGCAGCGCGTGGGGCACCGGATACCGCGCGTACTCCACCAGCGCGTCGACCACCTGCTCCGCGTCGTGCCCGGCGGCCCGCGCGTTCCACAGCCCCAGCGGTGTCACCCGATAGGTGTGCATGTGCTCCGGAGCCCGCTCCAGCTCCGCGAACGGCGCGATGGCCCTCCGGCACGCCTCGGCCAGCTCGTGATCAACCTCGAGCAGCAGCGTCTTGTCGCTCTGCACGATCAGGGGGCCACCGTTCACGCGTCACCCTTCCGACGTTCGGTTCCGGCACCAAACGTCCAGTGTGCCGCACCGGACGGTGTGCGGGCCGGGAGCATTTCACGCCGCAGCCGAGGGCAAGAGCCGGTAACACGATCGGCTGACGGTCTGGTGCGTGTCGTATGCAGGCCGTTATCGTCGCAGTACGACGAAAAAGGCTCTGCAGCGACATCACCGACCGCATCGAGGGGAGGTAGCCGTGCTGCTGCGCTTTCAGGTGACCAATCACGCCTCTATCCGGGACGAACAGGAGATTTCGTTCGTCGCCGGGGACGACCGGCCGCAGCGGGCACAGCAGCCCGTACCGGGCACCCGGTTCTCTGCGGTGCCGGTCGCGGCCGTGTACGGAGCAAACGCCTCCGGCAAATCCAATGTCGTGTCCGCACTGGCCTGGATGCGGGCCGCAGTCCTCGACTCCTTCCGTCATTGGGACCCTGCGGGCGGCGTCCCGCGCAAACCGTTCCGGCTCCGCCCGGACCCGGGCGCCCACCCCAGTACGTACGAACTGGACCTCGCTGTCGACGGCGTCCGGTACGAGTTCGGGTTCACAGCGGACGACGAGAGCATCCGTGAGGAGTGGCTCTCGTATTTCCCGGAGGGCAAGCGGCGCAAGCTGTACTCGAGGGCCGGCAGCGGGCCGGAGTCGCTGACGTTCGGGCGGTCCCTGACCGGTCGGCGCAAGGTCATCTCGGAGTTGCTACGACCCAACGCTCTCTATCTGTCGGTCGCCGCAGCGCAGAACCACGAACTCCTCGGACGCCTGCACCGCTGGTTCCGCGACGGCCTGCGCACCGCCAGCGACCGCGACTACCAGGCGCGCCTCAACTACACCGTCGGTCTGCTGCGCGGCAGGGACAGGCGAAGCCAGGACGCCCTGATCGATCTGCTGCGCTTCTCCGACCTCGGCGTCACCGAGCTGGAATTCCGCGAACCGGACGAGCGTCTGCTCGAAGAGACCAAGCGCATCGAAACGGCTCTGAACGATGTGGGAGTGCCCTTCCGCGTTGATGTACCCGACTGTCACGTACGGGTTCAGCATCGCGTCGAGGGCGGCACCTTCGCTCTTGAGCTGGACGAGGAGTCCAGCGGTACCCGCACCTGGATCGGGATGCTGGGTCCGGTGCTGCACACGCTGGGGTCGGGCGGAGCGCTCGTCGTCGACGAACTGGACGCTCGGCTGCATCCCTACCTCGCTGATGCGCTGGTGGGCATGTTCCAGTCGCCGGACATCAACAGGAAGGGTGCCCAACTGCTCTTCACCACGCACGAGGCTTCGCTGCTCGGCACCAACGCGCGCACGCATCTCTTCCGTGACCAGATCTGGTTCACGGAGAAGGACCCGGACACCCTGGCGACCCGGATTTTCCCGATCACCGACTTCTATGTACGGGACTCGGGGGAGGCCAAGGACAACCTGGAGAAGCGCTACTTGTCGGGACGGTACGGCGCGCTGCCGTTCCTCGACGACGAACTGCTGCGGCGGATGGCCGACGAGATCGCGGGTGGAGGCGACAGTGGGGCGGGGCAAACCGTTGAAGCGGGGCGGTCCCAAGCGGCCGGAGCTGCGTAGAGTCCTCATCTACTGCGAGGGTGAGTGCACCGAGGACCAGTACTTCCGTGGCCTGAGGGGCGATCTGCGGGGGCTTCCTGTGCAGGTGGAGATCGGCCCCCGGCACGGGGTGCCCACGGAGCTCGTACGTGCTGCTGTCAAGCACAAGGAACGCGCCCCGCGCAGCCGGGAGGACCGTTTCGCGCCCTACGACGAAGTGTGGTGCGTGATGGACGTCGAGGCACCGGCTGCGCATCCCGACCTGGACAGGGCGATGCGCATGGCGCGAGACGAAGGACTGAGCATCGCCCTCAGCAACCCGTGCTTCGAACTGTGGCTGCTGCTCCATTTCCAGGAGCTCCGTGGCTACAGGACTTCCGAGGCGGCACAGAAACTCCTGGAGAGGCACGCGGCCTGCGGATACCACGCGGACCGCAAACACCTCAGATACGCGTCGTTACCGCCGCTGCACCCACAGGCTGTCGAGCGGGCCACGGCACTGCGCGCCGCCGCACCGCCGGGCCGCGCCGGGCACCAGGTCAACCCATGGACGGACGTGGACGTACTGGTCGAGGGGCTGCTGGCTCAGCGACGCCGGGCCCGGGGGTGAGCGGGTGAAGTAGCGGACCCACTCCCCGCGGCGACAAGCGTGAACCCCGACAGTCTGTTCGGCTTCCCCGGCATTCCGGGCCTCGCCCATCGGCCGCGCTGCGCACCGGGACCGGTCAGTCGTCCGTCACCTCGGCCACGCCCGTGATCCGGTGCAGGGGGTAGGTGCGGACCTCTTCCGCTGTGTGGTCGTAGGCGGTGACGAAGCCGCCCTCCACCTTGACGGGGGCGATCACGCGCTGGGAGGCGGCGCCGTCCGCGTTGACGTAGCCGATCCATACCGGGGTGCCGGAGAGGGTGGCGGACTGCATCGTGGCGAGGGTCTCGGCCATGACCGTGCGCGGGAGGCCGCCCTGGGGCGGCGGCGCGGAGGGGGGCTTGGGCTTGTGGGGCACGACGGCGGCGTGGTCGCCGGCGCGGATCGCGCGTACGGCGGCCGTCAGCAGTGCGGCGTCCGGGGCGGGCGGCCCCTCCGGCACCGGCTCAGGCGCGGTGCGCGGCGGGGTGCGGTGGGCGTCGGGGCGGGTCAGCAGTACGTCTCCCTCGGCGGACTCGGCAGCGGGCGCGTGTCCCATCTCCCGCAGCCGGGCCAGCAGCTGGTCGGGCGGCGCCGCCGAGGCCAGCACCGTGGGAGCGAGCTTCCGCAGCCGCAGCGGCGCGGAGCGGCGGTCGGCGAGGATCTCGGCGAGCAGCGCGTCGTCGTCGCAGCGCACATACGAGGAGGCGGCACCCACCCGCACCTGTCCATGCCTGCGTGCCACGTCGTCGATCAGATACGTCAGCGGCTGCGGCACCGGCGTGCTGGAGTGCGCGGCGAGGAAGGCGTGCAGGTCGGCGGCGGTACGGCCGGTGTCAAGGGCGCGGCGTACGGAGCCGGGGGTGAAGCGGTAGACGGTCGCGCCGCCCTTGGACTCCACGTCGGCCAGTACGGCGAGGAAGGCGGCCAGGTCGCGTTCCAGGGGGCCGGGGGCCACGGCGGTGAGGTCGGCCTGGAGCAGCACCTCGGAGAGGGGTTCGGGGAGGTGCGGAGCCAGCGCTTCGGCGACGGCTGCGACGGCTGCGTCGGCGGCGTCGGCGGCGGTGTCCGCGGCGGCCGTGCGGCGGTCGGGCGGAGTGGCGGATTCTCCGGCGCCCGCTTCGAGGAGGGGGCGCACGAAGGAGGCGAGCGCGCCTCTGCCGGTGACACCCAGCGTCTCCGCCTCGTCCAGCGCCCAGCCGAGGAGCCGGGCCCGCAGCCCCTGGCCCCCGCCGGTCTCACCCTGCCCCGCCGCCGCTGTACGGGCCGCAGCGCGGTTGCCCAGCAGCGGCCGCTCCCAGCGCAGCCGCTCGCGCAGGGTGTCGCGGTCGGGCGCGGAGCCGGGCGGGAGTGCGGCCAGGAGGCCGAGGGCGCGCTGCCGCACCTCAGGGGCAGGGCTGCGGTCGAGTCCGGGCCCCAGCGGCGCCAGGCCGCGGCCCCGCCCGTCCTGTTCGCCCACCAGTCCGGCCGTACGGGTCGCCGCGAACCAGGCCACGGCCAGCTTCGCCCACCGCTCGGCCGGTGCGGCGCGCAGCCACTCGTCGTACGCGGGGGTCGGCGCGTACGCCTCGTCCACCTCGCCGTCGGAGGCCACCAGACCCGCGACGTAGGCGAGTTCGATCCAGTAGGCGGCGGCCGGTTCGGGCAGGTCCAGCGCTATGGCGGTCCGCTTGAGGTCGCGTACGCCCAGCCCGCCGGCGCGCAGCACCGGCGGCGGCTCCGTCTCCCAGTGGCTCAGCAGCTCTTCGACGGTCGCCACCGCCGTCATCGCCTGCCCGGCCGCCGTGGCGTCGACCGTCCCGGCCGGGTGCGTCCGGGCGACGGCGACCGGCGGGGCGCACGGCTCCAGTACCCGGTGCGCCCGGCCGCCGCGCAGGTGCAGAGCGACCTCCCGGGGCAGCACGACACTGCCCGGCGCGCCGGGACCGCCCGCGGTGTCACCGCCGGTGGGCACCAGCAGCGCACGGTCCAGCAGCCACGCCACCTGCGGCGAGGGGGCCTCCAGATCGACGGTGCCGTAAGGCGGCCCCCACTCCAGCTTCCGCAGCACCGCCGCGGCACCCTCCGGTGCCTCGGCGAGCAGCGCCGCCATCCGCTCGGGGGCGCTGAACAGGGACGTCAGCGCGGACAGCGCGCTGACCGGGTCATGGGTGCCGGGCAGCCCCACCCGGGCCAGCGTCTCCTGCAGCTGGGAGGGCGAGGGCTTGGCGGGCCCGGCCGCCGCCACCGCCTCCACAAGGGTGGGCCCCAGGCCGGTGGGCGAGGGCGAGGTGAGCAGCTCCCGCGCCGTACGCACCAGCCGGGGCTGCTCCTCAGGGCCCCACACCAGGGCCCGCGCGCGCAGCTCGGCGAGCGCCTGCGGCAGCCGATCGGCGGCCTCCTCGCCGGGCAGCAGCCCGCTGAGGGCTTCCCTGACGGCCGGAGCGCTCTCCTGCGGTCCGGCGCCGGAGGCGGTCGGGGAACCGTTTGCGACGGCCAGCGCCTCGGCGGTCTGAAGCGTGAACTGGTCCAGATGCTCCAGCGCCCGTACGACGGACGCGCGGGTTCCCGCCCGGGTGGCGAGCTGGGTGAGGTCGCCGGGAACGGGGGAGAGGAGGTCGGAGCGGGCACGCAGCAGCGCGGCGAGCGCGCTGTCGTCCCGGGCGCGGAGGTCCTCCGCGAGAGTGCGAGGGCCGGCCCCGGAACCCGGCACGGCCCCGGAACCCGGCCCGGGCCGCTGGGCGGCGTCCGGCTGAGAGGGAGAGCCCCCGTTCTGCTCACTGCTCATCCTCCCAACGGTAGCCGCCTTCGGCCGCCCGACCCGCAGCGATCGGGGCCCGCGGGCCGGGTGGGAGCCGGCGCGGACGGCGCCGGCACCTGTCACCGCTGCTCCCCCGCGGAAGCCTTCGTACCCCTCGCGGGAGCTTTCGTACTCCCTCGCGGGACGGTTCGCGCGGTACGGTCTTCGCGGAGGCTTGAAGGGCTAGCGGGCTGCGGGGACTTGGTGGGGATCGAGAGCGATCAGCTTGTCTTCGACTATCTGAGCCGGGTCGGGGACCTGGCGCACAGTACGCGGATGACCGCCGCCGAACGCGCCCGGCTCGTCGGCGGCTTGCGCGGGGAGATCGACCGCGCGCGGGCCGCGGAGGGCGGCGCGGTCACCAAGGCCGCCGTGCAGAAGATCCTCGACCGGTTCGGCCGCCCCGAGGAGGTGGTGGCTTCCGCCACCGGCGGGGAGAGCCCCCGCCCGGCGGCACCCATGCCGTCCTCCGAGGCCCCGGCGGCGGGCGGCGGGGGCTCGAAGGGCGCCGGCACCCCGCAGGCACCTCGCCCGGCGCGCGACGCCGGACCGGAGCCCACGCCCTCGGTTCCGACCCTGCCGGCGCAGCGCACCGGAACCGGGACCCCCACCGCTGCCTTCGGCGCCTCGTCCCCGCACCTGGCCGGCCTGGACGAACTGGGGGACGAGGACTCCGACCCCGACTGGTGGCGCGTGGACCCCAGCCCCTTCGGCACCGGCCCCGGCGGCACCAACGCCGTGGCCGCGGGGGAGCCGGTGCCGGGATTCGTGGGCGGCATCGAGCTGCCGGAAGTCCTCAAGCCGCCGCCGAGCGACGAGGGACAGGCAACTCCGCACGCCCCCGCCGCGCCACAGCCCGCGGGACAGGTACCGGTGGCTCCGGCGTCGGCCCCCCCGGCCGAGTCCCCGCCGACGACCCCGCCCGGCCTGGGCGCGGCCGTGCTGCTGCGGCGACTGCTGCGCGGCAAGGGCGAGCAGGGCAGCGGGCGCGGCGGCGTGGTGGAGTGGGCCGCCGCCGTACTGCTGGTGGCCGGCGCCGTCATCGGTTCGCTCATCCCACTGGCCCTGGGCTGGCTGGCGGCCTGGTGGTCGCCCAAGCTGAGCCGCAACGAGGGCAAGTGGGCGGTCCTGGGCATGCCGGGCGTGGTGCTCGGCGGCACGGCCGTCTGGCTGTGGGGCCGTGCGACCGACCGGTGGGGGGCGCATCTGGCCCAGGGCGGCGACGCGCTGCGCGAGGCCATGAGCGACGCCTTCCCCGTCGCGTTCCGCGTGGCGGCGATAGCCAGCGCCCTCTACCTGGTGTGGCGGTCCAGAAGACCCTCCCAGGGCTGAGCCCTTCGGGCTACCTCGCGCGCTTGCCGATCAGGCTGGCCATGCCGAAGGTGCCGCCGCCCGCGATGGCGAGGCCGAGGAGTGCGATGCCGCCCTTGAGGCCCTTCCACCAGAACTCGGCAGGGGCGCCCGCCTGGTGCTCCATCATCGCTTCGAAGGCATCGGCGCCGCCCGCGTCGAGCAGCACGAACACGAAGCCGTTGCAGACGCCCATGAAGACGGCGAGCATGGCCAGCAGGGCCGGGGCGACATACGCACCGGGGTTGGGCCCGCCCATCTTGCCGGCCACCCCGCCCACGGCCAGGGCGAGTCCGAGAGCGAAGACGACATACAGGACCCGCATGCCGACCTTGGACAGGTCCTCATAGCTGGCGAGGAGCAGCAGGGCGAACGCCGTCGCGCCGAAGCCGGAGATGAGCCAGCCGAGCAGGAACGCCTTCGCACCGCTGCCGCGACGCTGTGGCGGGAAGCCGGGCTGGTACGGGTAGCCCGGTTGCATGGGGGGTGCCGGCGGCATCGGCTGCATGTGCGGCGCGGGCTGCATGGGCTGCATGGGCTGTTGCTGTGGCGGCCAAGGCTGACTCATCGTTCCCCCGTATGTGAAACTTCTGCCGAGATCTGCCGGGATCGGCTGAGATCTGCTGGGACCTGCTGGGACCTGAGCGCCAAAGGTACCCAAGTCCTCAGGGGTGGAAGAACGCCGCGGGCAGGAGAGTCGCGGCCGTTCCGCATCGGTTACTCTGCCGGTTCAGTGCTTCGGGACTGTCATGACCTGGCAACTGCCGTGACATCGAGGCGGCGTTCCAGTACAAGCTTGTACAAGTACAAGCGGTAGCAGCTTCGAGCGCAAGCGCTCTCAACGGGGGATCTCATGCGTATACGTCGGGCCATAGGGGCCGCGGGTCTCGTCCTTGTCGCCACGGCCGGCCTCGCCGGCTGCGCCGACGATCCGAAGGACAAGGCGTTCGGCGGCCTGGGCGATCTGGACGACATGCCGTCGGCGCCGTCCGCGCCGTCGCTGCCCTCGCCGGGCAGCTCCGGCGGCTACAGCGGCGGTTCCGACAGCGGCTCCAGCTCCAGCGGCCTGACCGGCGGCAGCACCGATCGGCCGACGCCGTCCGCGCCGCCCACGTACAACTCCAGCGCGCTCGGTGAGGTCGACGGCGAGCGCTGCCGCTACAGCCGCTCGCTCGGTCAGATCAGCTATGACGTGGAGATCCAGAACGCCTCCAGCGAGCAGGCGTTCAAGTACAACTTCACCGTCACCTTCAAGATCGGCTCCTCGCCCAACTCCTCGATCGCGACCCGCACCATCGGCACCCGCTTCAAGACCGTGACCGTCAGCCCCAGTGGCAGCCGTACGGTCACCGTGGACGTCTCGCACTCCACCAACGAGCGGATGGTCTACTCCTGCCAGGTCACCAGCGCCACCAAGTACCCGGCGACGCCGTAACGGAACGTTCGCCGGGCAGGTCACCGGGCAAGGTGCTGGTCCAGGCACAATGACCGGCATGGTTTCGCACGCCCATTCCCCGGCGGAGGCGTCGGCGTCGTCCTCCGACCCGGCGCCGGAGTCGTCCTCCGACCCGGCGTCGGCGTCGAGCGGTTCGCCCGGACCCACCGTCGGCTTCGACCTCGATATGACGCTGATCGACTCCCGCCCCGGTATCCACGCGGCCTGGCGGCGGCTGGCGGAGGAGACGGGCGTGGCCATCGACGCCGACCTGGTCGTGAGCCGGCTGGGCCCGCCGCTGGTCCAGGAGATGGCGTACTGGTTCCCCGAGGAGCAGATCCCGGCGATGGCCGAGCGCTACCGCGCCCTCTACCCCGACTACGCCATCGAGCCGTCCCCCGCGCTGCCGGGCGCCCACGAGGCGCTGGCGGCCGTACGGGCAGCGGGCGGGCGCACGCTGGTGGTGACCGCCAAGCACGGGCCGAGCGCGAAGCTGCACCTGGACCACCTCGGGCTCGCCCCGGACGTACTGGTGGGCGAGCTGTGGGCGGAGGGCAAGGCGGAAGCGCTGACCGCGCACGGTGCCGCCGTCTACGTCGGGGACCACGTCGGCGATGTCCGGGGCGCGCGGATGGCGGGCGCCGACTCGGTGGCCGTCGCCACCGGCCCGTGTGACGAGACCGAACTCACTCAGGCGGGCGCCGATGTGGTGCTGCCGGATCTGACGGCGTTCCCCGCCTGGTTCGCCGAGTTCACCCGCGGCTAGCGGCCAGCCGCCCGCGGCCGGCGTCCCGCGGCTTGCCCGGCGCCGCCTCCTACTGGGCGGCTCGGCGCCGCTGGTCGCGGGCCGTCCGGACGACGCCCCCGGCTGCCAGCAGGAAGCCGAGGCCCATCAGCATGCAGACGAAGTAGGCGGGAGCGGGGAACGGGTCGGTGCCCAGGAACAGCGGTGCCACCGTGACGAGTGTGGCCACCGCGCCGACCAGAAAGACGATCCCGCCGATACGTACGAGAAGATCACCGGCGGACGGAGTTTCAGTGTTCACCCACACAGGGTAGATCCGGGATCGAGTGCTCCCCCAGCGGGCACTCGGACCGCCCGGAGCACGTACGGCGGGGAACCACCGACGGCACCCGCTCTCGGTGGCACCTTGCCACGGCGCCCCGGGCCATTAACCTTGGTGGTGGCGGGTCATGCGGCCCGCCCGACTGCTATTCCGGGGGATCGGGGGTCGGGGTTCGGGGATGTCTCGGGGCCTGGCCCGCCCCGGCGCAGCAGAGTCAGCCAGTTTCCATCCAGCCGCAGCCCGGTGTATCCGGACGAGTACGAGGACGAGGACAGACGTGCCTACCGGCAAGGTCAAGTGGTTCAACAGCGAGAAGGGCTTCGGCTTTCTCTCCCGCGACGACGGCGGTGACGTCTTCGTGCACTCGTCGGTGCTCCCGGACGGCGTCGACGCGCTCAAGCCGGGACAGCGTGTGGAGTTCGGCGTCGTCGCCGGACAGCGCGGCGACCAGGCGCTCTCCGTCACGCTGCTGGACCCGGCCCCGTCCGTGGCGGCGGCGCAGCGCCGCAAGCCGGACGAGCTGGCCTCCATCGTGCAGGACCTGACGACACTGCTGGACGGCGTCTCCCAGTCCCTGGAGCGCGGCCGCTACCCGGACAAACAGCACGGCCGCAAGATCGCCGGCATGCTCCGCGCAGTCGCCGACCAACTGGACGTGTAAAGGGGCGCGGAACTGCGCGCTCAGCCGAGACGCACGGGCACCCGCCGAACAGCGAAGCTGCTACGGCGGGTCTCCGCATCCAGCGCGGCCCAGCCTCAAGGAAAAGCGAGCGCCTCAGGCCCGAGGGCCGGCACCAACCCCTCATTCGCGGCCCGCTCCAGCAACCCGCGTACGGCCGCATAGCCGTCCGCCCCCAGCCCCTCGGTGAACTCGTTCACGTACAGCCCGATGTGCTGCTCGGCAACCGCCGGGTCCATCTCCTGGGCGTGCTCCAGAACGTACGGCCGGGAGACGGACGGGTCCTGCCACGCCATCCGCACGGAGGTACGAATGGTGTCGGCCAGCGCCCGCAGCGTCCCGTCGCCGAGCGACCGCTTGGCGATGATCGCTCCCAGCGGGATGGGCAGGCCCGTCGTGGCCTCCCAGTGCTCGCCCATGTCGGCGAGCTTGTGCAGGCCGTACTCCTGGTAGGTGAACCGGGCCTCGTGGATGACGAGCCCCGCGTCCACGGCGCCGTCCCGTACGGCGGGCATGATCTCGTGGAAGGGCAGCACCACGACCTCGCCCACCCCGCCGGGCACCTCGGCCGCGGCCCACAGCCGGAAGAGCAGATACGCGGTGGAACGCTCGCTCGGCACCGCCACCCGCTTGCCGCTCAGCGACGCGGGGCCGCCCGGCCGAGCGGTGAGCACCAGCGGTCCGCAGCCCCGGCCCAGCGCCCCGCCGCACGGCAGCAGCGCGTACTCCTGGAGCACCCAGGGCAGTACGGCGTACGACACCTTCAGTACGTCCAGCTCGCCGCGCTCGGCCATCCCGTTGGTGACGTCGATGTCCGCGAACGTCACGTTCGGCGGAGCCGCGTCGGGCACCCGTCCGTGCGCCCAGGCGTCGAAGACGAAGGTGTCGTTGGGGCAGGGCGAGTAGGCGATGGAGAGCGGCGCTGTTATGGCGTTGGTGTCCATGACGGGAGTCCTTCTGTGTGCTGCTGGGGGACCAGCTTCCCGAAGGCGGTCGTGAGAGCCGCCAGGGCCTCCGGAATGCGCCAGGCCGCCCGGTCCCTCGGTCCGACGGCGTTGGAGACCGTACGCAGTTCGAGGACGGGCAGCTCGGTGCTGTGCGCCCTCGCCGCCTCCGCGACGCCGAAGCCCTCCATCGCCTCCGCCGCCGCGTCCGGATGGCGCGCCAGCAGCCGTTCGGTGTGTTCCTGGGTGCCGGTGGTCGTCGAGACGCTCAGCACCGGTCCTGTGCGGGCGCCGGTCGCCTCGGCCACCTCCCGTACGAGGTGCGGCGGCGGGGTGTGCTCGGCGTGCCCGAAGCCCAGTTCGGCGACGGAGGCGAAACCCGCCGGGGTCTCGGCGCCGAGGTCGGCGGCGACGATGCGGTCGGCGACGACGGTGTCACCGACGTGGACGCCGTTGGCCGCGAAGCCGCCGCTGATCCCGGTCGCGATCACCAGGTCGTAGGGGCGCGCCTGGTGCGCGGCCGTCACCAGCGCCGTCGCGGTCGCGGCCGCCGCGGCAGCCGGGCCCACACCTGCGGCGACGACGTCGAGGTGCGGGGCGCGCGCGGGTTCCGCGGCGGCGACGACGGCCTCGCGCTCAGCGGCGACCGCCGCGACCACCAGCACCCGCCGGTACGCCGACAGCACCTCGTCGCCTCCTCTCCGGACGGAAGGCCAGGGAGCCTATTCGCCCGAGGTGTTCTTGAGGGTGATGTGCCAGACGCCGTTGAAGTCGCCGCCGGAGGTCTGCACCACGGTCAGCTGGACGCGCTTCTTCGTCACCGGCGGCTTCCCGGGCTCCTGCTCCTGGAAGAGCTCGTTGCCCGGGAGCGAGTAGTAGGTCTTCTTCAGCCGTTCGGGGAGTACCCCGGACCCGTCCACGAGGACGAGCCACCCGTCGTGCGCCGTCTTCGGGTCGACGCCGATGCGCACCTTCTCGCCCGTGTCGACGGAGATCGTCTCCTCGGGCGCCTTGGCCAGGCACTTGCGCAGCTCGCCCTGGGGGACGGACTTCCCGTTGATGGACGGGATCGCCTTCCCGTCGTCGTAGCAGGCGGCCTCGGTCGTCACCGAGTCGTCACCGACGGTCACGGTCACCATGGGGGACGGCTTTTCGCAGGCCGAGAGGGCGACGAGGCCGAGCGAGGCGGCACCGAGCGCTGTGGCGGTGCGCACGCCCCGCCTCGACTGTGACGACATGCGGCCCTGCCGCGCGAGCTTGCTCATGCGGGCAGGCTATCGGGCCCGCACCGCCGTACGACGCGGGGGTACGGCGTGCCGCGTCCGCCGTAGTGGGCGGTTCGCACAGCGTGGCGGATCGGTGTCATGCCGCGACGCGAATTCGGCCTCACGCCGCACGCGGGTTCGGTGTGCCGCGGCGGGTGGCCCTCAGCAGTCCGCGCACCGCCGTCAGCACCCCCGCCGCCACCACACAGGCCGCCACCCCCATGCCCAGTCGGCCGATCAGCGGCAGCGCCATGGCGAGGGCGCCCCCGACGACCCAGGACATCTGCATCAGCGTCTCGGAGCGGGCGAAGGCGGAGGTGCGTACCTGCTCGGGGACATCGCGCTGGATGAGCGCGTCCAGCGACAGCTTGCCGAGGGCCTGCGTGATCCCGGCGGTGGCGGCGACGGCGGTCACGGTGACGGTGCCGTACAGCAGCGCGGCGGTGATCGTGGCGCCGAGAGCGCAGAACAGCACACAGGTGATGATCACCTCGGGGCCGCGGGCGCGCAGCCAGGCCCCGATGGCGGTACCCAGCGCGTTGCCGCCGCCCGCCGCGACACCGGCCAGCCCCAGCGAGACGGCGGCCCCCAGCCCGTCGAGGGGGTGCTCGCGCAGCAGAAAGGCGAGGAAGAAGGTGAGGAAGCCGGAGAGGGCGCGCAGCGCCGAGTTGGCGAACAGCGCGCTGAGCACCGAGACGCCGACCGTGCGCAGCCCGGGCCGCGGAGCCGCCTGCTCCCGGGGCTCCTCGGCACCGGGGACGGGCATCACGGGTGCCACCGGGGCCAGTCGTGCCGGGCGCTCGCCCTTGGCCGAGTCCACCTTGTGGTCCAGCGAGAAGGAGAGGAACGTCCCGACGAGAAAGACCGCGAAGGCCCCGTAGAGCGGCCACTGCTCGCCCAGCAGGTGCAGCCCGGCCCCGGCCGGCGCCGCCGCACCGGTGGCCAGCAGCCCGGCGAGTGTGACCCGCGAGTTCGCCTTGACGAGGGAGATCCGTGGCGGCAGCAGCCGGGGAACCACGGCGGACCGTACGACTCCGTACGCCTTGGAGGAGACCAGCACCCCCAGCGCGGCCGGATACAGCTCCAGCCCGCCGGTCGCCACCGCGCCCGCCATGGTCAGCGCGAGCAGCGCGCGGGCCAGCATCGCCCCGGCCATCGCGGCGCGGCGCCCGTGCGGTACGCGGTCCAGCAGTGGGCCGATCACCGGCGCCAGCAGCGCGAACGGCGCCATCGTCACGGCCAGGTACAGCGCCACCCGGTCGCGGGCCTCGCCGGTGGGGACGGAGAAGAAGACGGTGGAGGCCAGCGCCACCGTGATCAGCATGTCGCCCGCCGAGTTGACGGCGTGCAGTTCGATCAGCCGGCCCAGCCCGGACTCGCCGGCGCCCTCGGCGTGCGTGGCCCGTCGGATGTGGCGGCCCAGCGCGGCAGGCGGGCGCCGCAGCGCGCCCGCGGCGCGTCCCACGCCGCGGAGTTTGCCGCGTGTGCTGCGTTTGCCGGGCTTGTCGACAGGCACGCCGTCAGTGTGCCCCGAAACGCGCCGTTCAGTTCCTTTCCGCCACGTCTCCTCTCCTTGTGGTCTCTCCTTGCCGTCCCCTTGCCGTCCCCTCGCCGTCCCCTTGTCACCCCGTTGTCGTCCCCCCGCTGTCGGCTCCTGTCGGGGGCGCCGTCGGCTCCTGCCGGGGGCGGGGACGGCTGGCTGCGGATTCCCCGGGTGACCCTGTGGGGTAGCGTGGGTGAACGGTGCGCACCGTATGGCCTTTGAGCGCGGGCGCGGACGTCGCAGCGGCCACCCGGTCCCGCTCCGTCCCCGACCCCGCCCCTCCACTCGTGGCCGTACGGGCAGCGCACGCCGACAACGGCGCGACGGCGTAGGAGAGACGATTCTTGTGAGTGCTGCATGAGTGCCGCGACGCGGAGTACGAGCCGTGGCGCGCGGAGCCGGCGCGCCCCCGACCGACTGTGTGCCGAGGCTGTCGAGCTGGCCCGTGCCGCAGCCGAGGAAGCGGCCGCGCCGGGCACTGCCGGCGCGTGGCTCGAAGCCGTCCCTGACCCCCACGCGGACCGAGTGGTCACCCACTTCTTCGAGGCGCAGGAGCCCGGGTACCGGGGCTGGCGCTGGGCGGTGACCGTCGCGCGGGCCTCCCGCGCCAAGAACGTCACCGTCGACGAGTCCGTGCTGGTGCCAGGCCCCGACGCGCTGCTGGCCCCCGAGTGGGTGCCCTGGAGCGAGCGGCTGCGCCCCGGCGACCTGGGGCCCGGCGATCTGCTCCCGACCGACGCCGACGACCTGCGGCTGGAGCCCGGCTACTCGGGAGCGGACGCGCCGCCGCCGGATTCGGCTGTCGCCGAGGAACAGCCCGAGGCGCGGGGGCACTCGCGCGCCGCCGTCGGCGCCGTCGCCGAGGAACTGGGCATGGGACGGCCGCGGGTGCTCTCCCGGTACGGGCTGCACGCTGCGGCCGACCGCTGGGAGGAGTCCCACGGCCCGAAGACGCCGATGGCCCAGGCGGCTCCGGCCAGTTGTATGAGCTGTGGCTTCCTGGTGCCGCTGGCGGGGTCGCTGCGGCAGGCGTTCGGGGTCTGCTCGAATGAGTACAGCCCCGCCGACGGCCACGTCGTCTCCCTCGGCTTCGGCTGCGGGGGCCATTCGGAGGCCGCCGTCATGCCGAAGGCTCCGCAGCCTCCGCCGCCCGTCATCGATGAAACGGTCGCCGACCCCTTCGGGGACTGAGGGCTGCGCCCGTAAGGGGCGCGGGGAACTGCTCCTCCAGCCTCCGGCCGGGTGGTGCCCCCAAGCCATGACGTAGCCGCAGTCGGCAGACGGCCCGCAGGGCTACGGCGATGCGTGCCGTAGCCTTCCCTTTCGCCGTGGGGGACGGCTCAAGGGGACGGGATGAACATGCCGAGGAGGCCGACGCCGTGACGGACACGTTCGGGACCGAACGACTGCGGCAAAGCGTGCTGGACGCCTGGAAGGCGTCCAGCGCCCGCTTCCGGGAGGACGCCAACGCCGAGCAGGACCTCGCACTGGGCGGCTACCGCGACCGCCTGGTGGTGGAGCTGGCTCAGAACGCCGCGGACGCCGCAGCCCGCGCGGGCACACCGGGGCGGCTCCGGCTCACCCTCGCCGACGGGACGCTGACCGCCGCCAACACGGGGGAGCCGCTGGACGCCGCGGGTGTCGAGTCGCTGTCCACACTGCGCGCCTCGGCCAAGCGCGCCGAGACCGACCGGGGCGCGGTGGGCCGCTTCGGGGTCGGTTTCTCCGCCGTGCTGGCCGTCACCGACGAGCCCGCCGTCACCACTTCGGAGGGTGACGGTGTGCGCTGGTCGCTGGCCGAGGCCCGCGAGCTGACCCGACGGGCCGCCACCGCCAACCCCGAACTGGCGGCCGAGTTCGACCGCCGTGAGGCGCATGTGCCGCTGCTGCGGCTGCCGTTCCCCGCCCGTTACGAGCCGTCCGTGGTGCCCGCCGGGTACGACACCGCCGTGCTGCTCCCGCTGCGGGACGAGGCGGCGCTCTCGCTGGCCCGGCGGCTGCTGGCGGCCGTGGACGACGCGCTGCTGCTGGCGCTGCCCGGCCTGGCCGAGGTCGTCATCGAGACCGGTGAGGGACCGGCCCGCACCCTCACCCGGCGCGCGGAGGGCGGCTGCGTCCGGATCGAGGACTCCGCCGCCGGCAGCACCCGGTGGCGGCTGGCGCAGGACAGCGGCATCGCCGGCCCGGAACTCCTCGCCGACCGGCCGGTGGAGGAGCGTGCTCGTCCCACCTGGTCGGTGACCTGGGCGGTGCCGGTGGACGACGAGGGAGCGCCCGCCAAGCCGCGTACGGCCGCGTGCCTGCACGCGCCGACGCCCACCGACGAGCCGGTCGGCTTCCCCGCACTGCTGCTGGCCTCGTTCCCGCTGGAGCCCACCAGGCGTCATGTGGCGCCCGGGCCGCTGACCCGTTTTCTGCTGACCCGCGCCGCCGACGCCTACGCCGCGCTGCTGCGCGACTGGCGGCCGGTCGCCACCAGCACCGTCGACCTGGTGCCAGGCCCGCTGGGCGCGGGCGAGCTCGACGGCGAGCTGCGCGCCATGGTGCTGGAGCGGCTGCCGGACGTTCCGTTCCTGGCGAGCGCGGCCACCGGCGGCGCCGACGGCCCCGACGGCATCGAGGGCGAGGGGGAGGCCGGCGAGCCGTACGCGCTGCGGCCCCGCGACGCCGAGATCGTCGAGGGTGCGGGCGCCGCGACAGTCGCCGTACTGGCCGAACTCTTCCCCAGCCTGCTGCCCGCCGGGCTGGAGCGCCGCACCGAGCTGCGGGTGCTGGAGGTCCCCCGCATCCCGCTGGGCGAGGCCGTGGACCGGCTCACCGGCGTGGAGCGGGAGCCGGGCTGGTGGTGGCGGCTGTACGACTCGCTGGCCGGCGTCGACCCGGAGCGGCTGACCGGGCTGCCGGTGCCGCTGGCCGACGCGCGTACGGCGGTCGGGCCGCGCCATGTGCTGCTGCCGCTGCCGGACGGCGCCGTACCCGCTGAGAAGCTCGCTCGCCTGGGGCTGAAGGCGGCGCACCCGGACGCCGTTCATCCGCTGCTGGAGCGGCTGGGCGCCACGCCCGCCACCCCGCGCGCCGTGCTGACGACACCGCAGGTGCGGGCCGCGGTCGCCGCCTCGCTGGACGCCGAGGAGGCGTGGGACGACAGTGCCGACACCGGAGCGCTGGACCCGGACGAGCTGGCCGAGACCGTCCTGGGCCTCGTCCGTGACGCGCGTCTGGCGCCCGGCGACGAACCGTGGCTGGGCGCTCTGGCGCTGCCCGACGAGGACGGCGAGCCGGCACCGGCCGCCGAACTGGTCTATCCGGGCTCCCCGTTCGCCCGGGTCCTGCACGAGGGCGAGCTGGCGGCGTGCGACGCGGAGCTGGCCGAACGCTGGGGCGAGCAGCCGCTGACGGCCGTCGGCGTACAGGCGGACTTCGCACTCGTACGCGCCGAGGACGTGGTGCTCGACCCGGACGGCTTCGAGCCCCGCGACGGCGACCACCCCGAGCCGGACGACCCCGGGCTGCTGGACGCCGTGGACGTGTGGTGCGAGGACGTGCTCGACCAGCTGGCGGCCGACGGCCACACCGACGAGGCCGCGGCCTCCGTGCCCCCGGTGGCCGTCGAGTTCGTGGCCGTACGCGACCTGGACCTGGTGGACGACGCGCACTGGCCCCAGGCGCTGGCGATGCTGGCGCGGCCGCCGCTGCGGGACGCGCTGACCGCGCCGGTGCGGGTGCGGCTCGGCGACGGCACGGTCACCGATGTACGCCCGTACACCGCCTGGTGGCTGCGCGGCCATCCGGTCCTGGACGGCCGCCGCCCGGCCGGCCTGCGCGCGGCCGGCGCCGACCCGCTGCTGCGCGGGCTGTACGAGGAGGCCGACCCGGGCGACGTCACCGACGAGGGGGTGCTGCGCGCGCTCGGCGTCCGTACCACCGCCGCCGCACTGGTGGCGGAGCCGGGCGGCCCCGCCGAACTGCTGCGCAGGCTGGCCGACCCGGAATCGGACGTCGAGCCCACCCAGTTGCACGGGCTCTACACCATGCTGGCCACCGCGGGGCTCGACCCTGCTGAGGTGACGCTGCCCGACGAACTGCGTGCGGTGCGGGAGGGCAGGACGGTCGTCGTGGACGCGGCCGAGGCGCTGATCGCCGACGCCCCCGACGCCCTCCTGCTGGTGGGGGAGCGGCCACTGCTGCCGGTCACGCCGCCCGACGCCGGAGAGCTGGCCGCCCTGCTGGAGGTGCGGTGCGCGAGCGAGGCCGTCGCGCATCTGGTGCCCGAGTCGGCGGGCACCGAGCGCGAGGTGCCCGCCGTCGTACGGGAACTGCTGCCAAAGGTTCCGGACCGCTACCGCGAGCACGAGGAGCTGACCATCGGCGGTGTGGACCTCGACTGGCGCCGCACCCCCGACGGCACCCTGCACGCCGCCACCCTCGAAGGGCTCGCCTCGGCGCTCGCCTGGTCGGCCGGCGCCTGGCCCCGCCGCTTCGAGGTCACGGCGCTGCTGGAGGACCCGGAGCGGGCTGCGGAGCTGGCCGCGGCCCGCTGGTTCGACTGAGCGGACGACGCGGTCAGCCCTTGGTGCTGTAGACGACCGCCAGCGGGGTGGGCCCTCCGGTGGAGGGCTTGCTGGCGTCGTCGTGGCCCAGGTACAGCCGCCCGGCGGAGTACAGCACGCGGGAGTCGCCGATCTCGAACGAGGTCTCCGTCTTGTAGGCGGAGCCCTCGTTCCGCAGCAGCGGCTTCTTCTTCAGGGTGCGGGCGTCGAGCTGCCACACCGCGCCGCCCTCTTCGCGGTACATGTTGGCCTTCTGGTAGACGAGCACATTGCCGCTCTTGTCGAGACCGATGGGCGACATCTCACCGGCGTCGGTGCCTTCGACGTGCGCCTTGCGCTTACCCGTCCGCAGGTCGATGGCGACGATGTCGTTGTCCGCCTCGGAGCCGGACTTCAGCGGCTTGTCCGTACCCAGGTACAGCACGCCGGTCTCCTTGCCGACTGCGATGTTCTGACAGTCGGTCACCTCGGTGGCCGGGCAGTCCGCGTTGTACTTGCCGTACTTCCCGCCCTTGGCCGGGATGTCGGCGAGCTGCCGGCCGCGTGCCGCGCTGTCGTCGACGGACAGGAACCGGGAGACGCCCGAGCCGCCCTGCGCCTTGCCGTCGTCGGCGGCAAGCACCAGCGGGTCGGTGGAGACCACGTGCACGTTCTCCGTACCGGCGGGCAGTGAGAAGGTGGAGGTGGCGGCGCGGGTGCGGGGGTTGACGGTCTGCACCTTGAGCCGGGGGCTGTCCGTCGTACCGCAGTCGCGGACGGCGATCAGCTTCTCGTCGCTTCCGGCGTACCCCTCGGCCGGGCAGCGCGCGTCCGAGGAAGGACCCCACAGCTGCTTGCCGCCGACGGTCCACCCCGCACTGCCGCTGGTGCCTGCGGCGGCGACGGTGCCGTTGCCGATGGTCACCTCGTCGAACATCACGGCGGAGCCGCTCTCCATCGCCTGCCGGTGCCAGAGCATCTTGCCCTGCTTGAGGTCGATGACGCCGACCTCGGTGCAGACCGAGTTCGACTTGCCGTTCTCGTAGACGACGGCTATCAGTCCGTCCTTCGTCGGCTCGGGCGAGGTCCAGCAGGTCTCACCGGTCAGCGGCACCGTCCAGGCAGGCGCCCCACCGGCCCGCGGATAGCCGACGATCTTCTTCACATCGGCCTTCACAAAATTCTTCTCGGTCACCCACATTCCCTTTGCGTGGGCCAGCTCGGACACCTTGGCCATCGGCACCTTGTGCGCCAGCTTCGCCTCCGGGGCCGAGTCGGCGGCCGCAGCTTCGCCGCCCCCGTCGCCGGAGTCGTCCGGGCCGCAGCCGGTGACGGCCAGGGCAACCGAGAGGGCCGCGGCGGCGAGGGCCGCAGTACGGGAGCGGGACATCTGAATTCTCCTTGTGGGGGGACGGGAAGGAATCGCGGATTCGACGCCGCGGATTCGGTGCCGCGAATTCTTGCCGCATCGCGCGTAGATTTTCAACTCGGCTTTTCTATCCGAGGGTTCAGTTCAATTGTTCCCGAGATGATTTCGTGAATTCAGGGCCGGAATTCCCCGCGCAGGCGTCTCCGAGCGGCGTCCCCGCCGGTGCCTCCGCCGGTGCCTCCGCGCGGCGTCCCCGCCGGTGCCTCCAACGGGTGCGCCCGGCTGGCTGAGGCCGGGTCAGGGCCGGGGCGTGCGGGGTAACGATGTGCTGGCTCAGCACCCGATCCGTGCCGGCTCAGCACCCGAACCAAGGAGAGTCCATGCCCGTCTGCGAGGTCTGTGACAACGACTACCCCCACACCTTCGAGGTCCGCGCCGCGGGACAGGTGCACGTGTTCGACTGCCTGGAGTGCGCGGCCCACAAGATGGCGCCCGTGTGCGAGAACTGCGGCTGCCGCATCCTGGGGCACGGCATGGAGTCGGAGGGCCACTACTACTGCTGCGCACACTGCGCCCGCGCCCAGGGGCGCACCCAACTGGCGGACAGCGCGCCGTAAGCGCCCCCGGCAGGGCGGGCCGGGAAGCCGCGCGGGACCTACCCGGACAGCTTCCCGGCCGCCGGCCGCCAGGCCACTTCCAGCAGGACGCCCGCGACGGCCGCCACCGCAACCGCCGACTCGTCGCTGGTGAGACCTTCGCGCGCGTACGTCATGTTCCGACGTTCACGTCATGTTCCGACGTTACGGTGCCTGCGCCCGCGCCGGGAGGGGGGTGCGCCGCACGCGCCGTGGCGCTGTCAGTCTCCCTGGGCGCGCTTGATGGCCTTGTCCCTGGCTCGTACGTACCAGATGCCCACGCAGCCCAGTGCCGCGCCGGCGGCGCAGGTCCACAGCCACCAGGTGTGGCCGTGGTCGGCGAACCAGCCGTAGAAGGGGAGCTGCACCAGGAGCAGCAAGAGCCACACCAGCGTGCCGGTGACGACGGTGGCGACGACGTTGCCCTCCAGCGGCTCGGGCGCCTCGCGCTCGCCGCTGGTCCATCTGTCCATCAGGCTCATCGCCCCGGCTCCCTCGTCTCTCGCCTGTTCCCCGGCTCCAGCCTAGCGAGGCGGTGCCGGGGGCAGCGGCGGTGCCGGGGGCGGGGGGCGGAGTTGGCGATCAACCCGTTCGGTTGTTCATACTGAATCGGTCTGGCGGTGGCCGGTTTTTTTCGTGCGATGCACCAAGCTGATCCGGTTGCCCCAGCCTCAGGCCCGTTCCGGCGGGCACCCGTACCAGCGCGTAGCAGTACGCACCCGCACCAACCCGAGGTCACGCATGTCCGCTTCGGCCGGCCCGGTCGATTCCGAGGGAGCCCCGCAGGGGACCCCGCCCGCTTCCCCGTCCGCACTGGACCGCTTCTTCCAGATCTCGGAGCGCGGCTCGACCGTCGGCCGTGAGCTGCGGGGCGGACTGGCCACGTTCTTCGCGATGGCGTACATCATCGTGCTGAACCCGATCATCCTCGGGGCGGGCGAGGACAAGTACCAGCAGCACCTGGACAACGGGCAGCTGGTGACGGCCACCGCGCTGATGGCCGGACTCACCACCCTGCTGATGGGCGTCATCGGCAATGTGCCCATCGCGCTCGCCGCGGGGCTGGGCATCAACGCCGTGGTCGCGCTCCAGCTCGCGCCCAAGATGAGCTGGCCCGACGCCATGGGCATGGTGGTGCTCGCCGGGATCGTGCTGATGATCCTGGTCGCCTCCGGTCTGCGGCAGCGGGTGATGGACGCCATCCCCAATGGGCTGCGCCGTGCCATCGCGATCGGTATCGGCCTGTTCCTCTCGCTGATCGGCCTGGTCGACTCCGGCTTCGTCACCCGCAACCCGGACAAGGCGCACACCAGCGTCCCGCTGGGCCTCGGCGTGGACGGGCGGCTCCAGGGCTGGCCCGTGCTGGTGTTCGTCATCGGGCTGATATTGATGTTCGTGCTGACGGTGCGCAGGACGCGGGGCGCCATCCTCATCGGCATCGTGGCCGGCGCCGTCCTCGCCATCGTGATCAACGCCGTGGCCGAGATCCCCGACGCGGCCTGGGGCCTCTCGGTGCCCGCGCTGCCGGACTCGGTGGTCAGCAGTCCCGACTTCGGCCTGATCGGGGACATCAGCCTGTTCGGCGGATTCCACGAGGTGGGCTGGCTGACGGGCTGCCTGTTCGTGTTCACCGTGCTGCTGTCGGGCTTCTTCGACGCGATGGGCACGATCATCGGCGTCGGCGAGGAGAGCGGTCTTGCCGACGACCGGGCACACGGGCAGCTGCCCCGGATGGGCCGCATCCTGTTCATGGACGGTGTCGGGGTGGCGGCCGGCGGCTTCGGCTCGTGCTCGGCCAACACCTGCTTCGCGGAGTCCACCGCCGGTGTCGGTGAGGGCGCGCGCACCGGTCTTGCCAATGTCCTGACGGGCGGGCTCTTCCTGCTCGCGCTGATCTTCACCCCCCTGGCGAAGGTCGTGCCCTCGCAGGCGGCGACGCCCGCGCTGCTGATCGTCGGTTTCCTGATCATGGCGTCCAACGTGCGGGAGATCGACTGGGCCGACTCCACCGTCGCCGTTCCGGCCTTTCTCACCGTCATCTCGATGCCGTTCACCTACAGCATCACCAACGGCATCGGCATCGGCGTGATCTCGTTCATCGTGCTGCGGGCGGCGGTCGGCCGGGCACGGGAGATCCCCTGGCTGCTGAACGTGGTCGGGCTGTGCTTCCTCGTCTACTTCCTGCTGGACCCGATCGAGCAGGCTCTCGGCGTCAAGTGAGACCGGGGGTCAGGCGAGGCCCCCGCTGCTGCGGACCGAGTGGCCGTAGAACCGCTCGGTCCGCTCGACCGACGCCTTGAAGCGCTCGTCGAAGTCGTCGCGGACGAGCGTCCGGACCACATAGTCCTGGACGCTCATTCCGCGTTTCGCGGCGTGGCCGTTCAGCCGCTCGAAGAGGGCGGCCTCTATCCGCAGGCTGAGCACCTGGGACTCGGGCTGCTCGTGGTGGTCGTTGTCACACGGCGGAGTAAGGCTGTTCATACGACAACGGTCGCGAACGCACCCCGCCCGCTGTCCGGCGAACGTGTACCGACTCACTCGTACGTGTGAGCCCCTGCCGGGTAAACCCAGTAGTCTTTAGACCGGGTAATGAGTTAGGCTAAGGACTATGTCGGAACAGCTCCCCGCTCCGCGCTTCGCGGACGGGCCCCTGCCGGGTGCCCTCGACCAGCTCGACGATCCGCCGGCCGAACAGCATGCCGAGCAGCGGGACGAACAGCAGGACACGCAGCAGGACAAGGACGCCGTCAACGCGCTCCGTGCCGCGGTGATGCGCCTCTCCCGACGGCTGAAACACCAGCGCGTCGACGAGTCGCTCAGCCCCACGGAGATGTCCGTGCTCGGCACCCTCGCCCGCTGCGGCTCGGCCACCCCCAGCGAGCTGGCCCGCAAGGAACATGTGCAGCCGCCTTCGATGACGCGCATCGTCGCGATGCTGGAGGCCAAGGGGCTGGTCCGGCTGGACGCGCACCCCGAGGACCGCCGGCAGAAGGTGGTCACCCAGACCGAACAGGCCGAATCCATGCTGGCCGCGGCCCGCGAGAAGCGGAACGCCTGGCTGACCGAACTGGTACAGGAGCTGGACGAGGACGAGTGGGCGACGCTGCGCGCCGCCGCGCCGGTACTGGAGAAGCTGGCACATCTGTAAGGAGCACGAACCGGAACAGGAGGCGACGCCGCTTTGAGTACGGGCCACGGAGCAGACTCCGCACCCGCACCATCGACAGCCGACGACGACAACATCAGGACAACCGACCAGGGAGCGGCCGGTCGGGGAACGGTCGGCCAGGCACCGGCCGGCCAGGCATCGGTCGGCCATGGCGACCGACGCGGCGCCGCCGCTGAGTCCGCCGAGCCCTCGCAGTC
This sequence comes from Streptomyces spirodelae, assembly GCF_017676385.1. Classification (GTDB taxonomy): domain Bacteria; phylum Actinomycetota; class Actinomycetes; order Streptomycetales; family Streptomycetaceae; genus Streptomyces; species Streptomyces spirodelae. The sequence goes on along the minus strand of NZ_JAFFZN010000011.1, from coordinate 157,969 downwards.
CTCGCAGCCCTCGCAGCCCTCGCAGTCCTCGGAGCCTGCGAAGTCCTCGAAGCCTTCGATGTTCAGCTCCCTGAAGATCCGCAACTACCGCCTGTTCGCGATGGGCCAGGCCGTCTCCAATACCGGTACCTGGATGCAGCGCATCGCCCAGGACTGGCTGGTGCACAGCCTCACCGGCTCCTCCACCGCTGTCGGCATCACCACGGCTCTCCAGTTCCTCCCCATGCTGCTGTTCGGGCTGTACGGCGGCGTCATCGCCGACCGCTGCTCCAAGCGCAAGCTGCTCTTCGTCACCCAGTCGACCATGGGCGTCATAGGGCTGGTGCTGGCGGTGCTCACACTGAGCGGGAACGTGCAGGTCATGCACGTCTACGCGCTCGCCTTCGCTCTCGGCCTGGCCACTGTCCTGGACAACCCGACCCGGCAGACCTTCGTCTCCGAGATGGTCGGTCCGGCCCAGATACGCAACGCCGTCTCGCTCAACTCCGCGAACTTCCAGAGCGCCCGGCTGGTCGGCCCGGCCGTCGCGGGCGTACTGATCTCAGCCGTCGGCGGCGGCTGGGCGTTCCTGATCAACGGCCTGTCCTTCGGCGCACCCCTCATCGGCCTGCTGCTGATGCGCCCCGGTGAGCTGCACACCAGCAAGCCCGTGCGGCGCGGCAAGGGCCAGCTCCGCGAGGGCCTGCGCTATGTCGGCGGGCACCCGGAGCTGCTGTGGCCGATCGTGCTGGTGGGCTTCATCGGCACGTTCGGCTTCAACTTCCCGATCTGGCTCACGGCCTTCACCAGTGACGTCTTCCACGCGGGCGCGGGCACCTACGGCACCCTCAACTTCCTGATGGCCGTCGGCTCCGTGGCCGGAGCGCTGCTGGCGGCCCGGCGCGGACAGTCCCGGATGCGGCTGATGGTCGGCGCCGCGCTGGTCTTCGGCGTACTGGAGATCGTCGCCTCCCTCTCACCCTCGTACTGGCTGTTCGCCGCTCTCATGGCGCCGATCGGACTGGCGGGCCTGACGTTCAACGTCACCGCCAATTCCAGCGTCCAGCTCGCCTCCGACCCGGCGATGCGCGGCAGGGTGATGAGCCTGTTCATGATGGTCTTCGTGGGCGGTACGCCCATCGGCGGCCCGATCATGGGCTGGATCACCGACACCTGGGGCGCTCGTACCGGCTTTGTCGCCGGTGGCCTGATCTCCGCGGTCGCTGCTGTGGCCGTCGCACTGGTCCTCGCCCGCCTCGCCGGACTGCGCCCTGCGGTGAGCCTCCGGCGGGGGGAGCCGCACCTTCGGTTCGTGCCCCGCACGGAGGTGAGGGAGCCGGCGTGATGGTTGGGCACAACCCGGCCCGCGGACGCCGACGAACGTACGCACCCGTGGCAGGCTGCGCACCCATGAGACTGTTCGCAGCACTGTGGCCCCCACCGGACGCGGCCAGGGAACTGGAGCGGGCCGTCGACGCCCTCAAAGGGCTGCCCGGCGCGGACGCGCTCCGCTGGACGCAGCCGGAAAGCTGGCACTTCACGCTGAGCTTCTACGGCGAGGTGGACGACGAGAAGAGGGCCGACCTCACCACCCGTCTGGCCCGCGCAGCGGGAAGGGCGCCCGGCCCCGTCCCGGCGCGCCTCGCAGGGGGCGGCCGCTTCGGGGACCGCGCCCTGTGGGCGGGCCTGCACATGGCGGACGCCGACCGCGAAGCCCTCAAGAAGCTGGCGGCGGCCACCACTGCCGCCGGCCGCCGCGCGGGCCTGCTCCCTCCCGACGAGCACCCCTCGTTCCGCCCGCACCTCACGCTGGCCCGCGCGAAGGGCAGGCGGACGACCGATCTGCGCCCGTACGTCGCCCAGCTGGAGCCCTTCCACGGCTCCAGCTGGACGGCCCGGGAGCTGCTGCTGGTATGCAGCGTCCCGCCGCGCAGCGGGGTGCCGGGGGAGCAGCCCCGCTACGAACCGCTGGAGCGCTGGCCCCTCGGCCCGTGACGAATGGGCCCGTGACGAAGTCGCTCGGAGCCCCGGCTACCGTTGTCGGCGTGAACGCTAAGACCAGAATGCGCATTGTGACGGGTGTGCTGGTGGTGCTCTTCCTCGTCGTCGTCCTGGCCTCGGCCCTGGGCGGCCGCTGAGCCGGAGTCTCCGAGCAGCGGACCTACCAGGCGAACGCCTCAGGAGAGGGGCCGGGACCGGGGAAGATCTCGTCCAGCGAGGCGAGCAGTCCGTCGTCGAGCTTCAGCTCGACGGCGCGCAGCGCGGAGTCGAGCTGCTCGGCCGTCCGGGGCCCGACGATGGGCCCCGTGACGCCCGGCCGGGACAGCAGCCAGGCGAGTGCCACCTCGCCCGGCTCCAGCCCGTGCTCGGCGAGGAGCTTCTCGTACGCCTCGACCTGGCCGCGTACCGTGGCGTCCGCCAGCGCGGTGGCCGCGCGGCCCGAGCCCGTACGGCTGCCGCCGCCCTCGCGGGCCTTGCGCAGCGCGCCGCCCAGCAGTCCGCCGTGCAGCGGGGACCAGGGGATGATCCCCAGTCCGTACGACTGCGCTGCCGGGACGACCTCCATCTCGGCGCGCCGCTCGGCGAGGTTGTAGAGGCACTGCTCGCTGACCAGCCCGAGTGAGCCGCGCCGCGCCGCGGTCTCGTTGGCCTGCGCGAGGTGCCAGCCGGCGTGGTTGCTGGAGCCGACGTAGAGCACCTTGCCCTGCTGGACGAGGACGTCCATGGCCTGCCAGATCTCGTCCCAGGGCGTGGCCCGGTCGACGTGGTGGAACTGGTACAGGTCGATGTAGTCGGTCCCCAGGCGCCGCAGGCTGGCTTCCACGGAGCGGCGGATGTTCAGCGCGGACAGCTTGTCGTGGTTGGGCCAGGGGGTCTCGCCGTCGGGGGACATGTTGGCGTAGACCTTGGTGGCCAGGACGGTCTTGTCGCGCCGCCCCCCGCCCTTGGCGAACCAGCTTCCGATGATCTTCTCGGTGCGGCCCTTGTTGGCGCCCCAGCCGTAGGCGTTGGCGGTGTCGAAGAAGTTGACGCCTGCCGCCAGTGCGGCGTCCATGATCGCGTGGCTGTCGGCCTCGTCCGTCTGCGGCCCGAAGTTCATGGTGCCGAGCACGAGCCTGCTGACCTTCAGTCCTGTGCGTCCGAGCTGCGTGTACTCCATGCCGCCACGCTAGGCACTTGGAGCACACTCGAAGCAAGGGGCTGCACCCCGCCCGCCCGCTGGAGGAGGGGTGCGCCTTGCTGCGCGTTGCAGGGAGCGGGCTTGTCGTGGCTTGGGGGCACCTCCCGGCCGGAGGCTGGGGGAGCAGTTCCCCGCGCCCCTTACGGGGCCCGGCGCCCAGTACGGAAGACCCCCTCGACGGCCGCGAGATACGCGGCCTCCGCGCTCCTGTGCGCGAGCTCGGCGTCGACGGGCCTGCGGGTCATCAGCAGCCGGTAGTAGAAGGGGGCGCCCAGCGCGGCGATGACCTCTTCACCGTCCGTGTCGGCGGCGACCTCCCCGCGCTCGGCGGCCCGCTCCACCATGACGGCGACTCGCCGGATGCGGTCTCCGAAGACGTTGTGCAGCACCTCGGCGGCGCCCGGCTCGCGCACGGCGGCCGTGACGACGGCCTCGACGAGGCGCTGGTTGCGCGGCGGGGTGTAGAAGTCGGCGATGGAGCGGGCGAGCGCGTGCAGGTCCTGGCGCAGGCTGCCGGTGTCGGGCACCGGGATGGTCTCGCCGTGCTGGCTGAGTATGTCGCTGATCACACCTTCGACGGTCCGCCAGCGGCGCCGGATGGTCGCGGCGTGCACTCCGGAGCGTTGGGCGATCAGGTCGATGGTGAGCGAGGCGAAGTCGCGGCGGTCCAACTCCTCCCAGGCTGCGGCCAGTACGGCGGCACGGGTGCGCGCGGTGCGTCCGCCTGGGCGGGTCGATCCGTGCGGACGGGCGGGTTCGGCCGGTCGGTCCGATCCGTGCGGTTGTGGAGCAGTCATGGGGTCCGCATTGCGTCGAGGCTCAGGTTCCGATTACTGTTCCCGCACTTAGTGCGCGCTCGCGCGCATTAGTCGGGGGATGCCGCGAGCGCCCCTCAGCGCGGTTCTGAACCGCCGCGCCGGGGGTGTTCGCGGCACAAGGCGCCAGTCTGGCGCAGCGACAGCTCCGGTGCCGCCCGCCGCTGCGGCCCGCGCGGGGTTCCGACGCGAAAGGTACGCCACCTGGCTGGTTTTTGCCGATCTTGACGATACCTGCGCAGTTGGCAGCTCTTGCCGGACTTGACGCCCTTGCCGCACTCGGCGGTATTCATGATGCTTGGCAGCAAGGCAGCAGCACTTGCCCGCACTCGCCCGCACCCGGTCGCGCTGGTCCCGCAAGGCAGGTCAGAGTGCCAGTGCGCTCCGGCGGTACGGGCCGCCCACGCCCCATGCCTGGTGCAGGGCGTCGGCGAAGGCGGCGGCCAGCCGGTGCTCGCCCTCCGCCGAGGGGTGGGTGCCGTCGTAGGTGTCCCGCTCCAGCGACCAGTCCTCCGGCACCGATGCCGGCAGCACCGGCGAGCCCGGCTGGGACAGCTCAGCGACGGCCTTGGCCAGCAGGGTGTTGAAGCGTGCGCACACGGCCGCGAACTCGGGCTCGGTGGCGGCGCGGATGTTCGGGATGACGGGCAGCAGCACCGCGCGCAGCGCCGGGTTGGCGGCGCGCGCCTGAGCCATGAACAGTTCGACGTTGGCGAGCGTCTGTTCGGGGTCGGTGTAGAAGCCGAGGTCTATCAGCCCGAGCGAGACCAGCAGGGTGTCGGCATCGTGCGCCGCGACCGTCTGCCGGATGACCGGCGCCATATGCAGCCACCCGGAGCCCCAGCCCGCGAGATGGGCCCGCGCGTGGTGGGGGAAGAGCGGGTCGGCGTAGGCGTGGCTGCCCTCGTGCAGGGCGGTGCGAGGACCGACGATCTCCCACGCCGCGCGGTCCTGAACCGTACGGCACAGGTGCTGCCAGAACCGGTACCGCCAGGTGTGGTCGCCGGCCGCTCCGATCGTCATGGAGTCGCCGACGAAGAGAACGCGCATTCGCACATCCTCCGGGATCTTGTCCTGGGCCGCACCGTGATGCTGGACACTGGAGCACATGGCTGTGCGTATGCGTGGGTTCGGGGTCGGGATCGGGGCGGTTGCCGTGCTGCTGGGAGCGATGACGGCAGCCTCGCCCGCCGCCGCCGAGGACGGGCCCCAGGGCTTCACCATCCGCGACTCGCGGATCACCGAGTCCAGCGGTCTGGCCGCCAGCCGCGCCCACAAGGGCATCTATTGGACGCACAACGACTCCGACGACGGCCCGTACGTCTACGCCGTCGACAGCCGCACCGGAAAGACCGTCAGCCGGGTGACGCTCAACGGGATCAAGCCCCGGGACGTCGAGGGGATCTCCATCGGCCCGGACGGCGACGTCTACGTCGGCGACATCGGCGACAACCTGGACGGCCAGTGGCTCGAAGTGTGGATCTACCGCTTCCCCGAACCCAAGCGCCTGAGCGGCGATGTGACCGTGAACCCCACCCGCTACACCGTCCGCTACGCCGACGGCCCGCGCAACGCCGAGTCGCTGATGGTGCACCCCAGGACCGGCCGCGTCTACATCGCCAGCAAGAGCGGCAAGGGCAAGGGCGGCCTCTACGCGGGCCCGGAGAAGCTGAACCCCGAGGGCGTCAACACCTTCTCACGTGTCGCGAAGGTCGACTTCGAGGCGACTGACGGAGCGTTCTCCCCGGACGGCTCCCGGCTGGTGCTGCGCGGCTACTTCAGCGCGTACGGCTACAAGTGGCGCGACGGCAAGCCGGAGAAGATCGGCAGCGTTTCCGTACCACTGCAGCGGCAGGGCGAGTCGGTGACGTTCGCTCCCGACGGCCGCACCCTGATGTACGGCTCCGAGGGCGCGAGCAGCGGCGTCGAGCCGGTACGGCTCAGCGGCGAGGCGGCGCCGCCCTCCGACGACAAGTCGGACTCGAAGTCACCCTCCAAGGGCGGCGACGGCGACAACGGCTCGTCCGACGACGACAACCGCACCCTCACCCTGGGCGGCGCCACCTTCATCGCAGCGCTGGTCGTCTGGTTCGGCCTCCGCCGCCTCTTCACCCGCAACCGCCGGAACTGAGCGCCACGGCCGCCGCCACCAGGGGCCACCCCCTCACACTTCCTCCGGCGGCCGCCCTGCCGCGGATTCCGTGATCCACAGCGGCCTCCCGTCGCCGCACACGACCGGGAACCCGTCGGCTGGTTCGAGACTGGTGCGGATGATGTGCAGCCAGGTGTCGCCGAGCTTGGCGACTGGGGCGTCGGATGACCGCATGAAGCGGTGCGTCCTGACCTGGTTGTGGATGGTGTCGGCGCTGTCGGACCAGCGGATGACGGAGAACGCGGCTTCCATGAACCCCGCATAGCTGGCGCGGGAGTGATCCTGTGGCTCGCCCTGGTCTCCCGCTACGGCCCGGTCCAGCGACGTGCGGAGCAGCTCACGGACGACGGGCATCGCCTCGGCGCAGTAGGTGGTCCAGCTGATGTCGTCGGCGAGGCGGATTCCGTCCTGCTGGGCCAGGATGTTTCCGGTGTCGAATCCGCTGTCCATCCGGTGGATGGTGATGCCACTGCTCGGGTCACCGTTGCGGATCGCCCAGAGCAGCGGCGCCGGTCCGCGGTACTTCGGCAGCATCGACACATGAATGTTGAGCACGCCAAGCCGCGGAAGCGCCAGTACGGAAGGGGGGAGCTTCCAGGCGAAGCCGAAGACGATCAGCAGATCGAGCCGGTAGCTCCGCAGCGCGAGGGCGAGGCCGTTGACGCTCCCCGGGAGCAGCAGGTCCATCCCAGGAGGCACAGCACCGAGAACAGCAGCCGTTGTCTCACCGGCGTCGGGGAGATTCTTCCCGCCTGAGCGAAGGGAACGGCCGTAGAAATAGACGACCGGTAGGTGACCGGCGTCCGTGCAAGCCACGTGGATGGTGGAGAACTCGGCGGGCCCGGAAGAGACCACGCCGATGCGCAGAGGGGGCGACATCTCTCTGTTCTCCTTGTGAACGGGAGCGGCGTGCTCAGCTCGCCGGCCGGGGCACGGTGTATTCACTGTGTGGGATGCCCAGCCTCCAGGCCGATTCAAAAGCGTCTGTGCACAGTTCGGCCACGTCGAGGTCGGTGCTCAGTTCGTTGCCGACCCAGCCACCGTCCCCGGTGAAATGGTTGAACAGCACAGTCGTACGGTCGAAGATCCAGCAGTCGTTGCCCGGCAGGGACAGGCCGGAGGCGCGAACCCGAGGCAGCCAGCGCACCTCTTCCCCCGCCGCGATGTTCTGTGGGGTTCCCTCGTGCTCGAACCGGATGTACTCGCTCACCGGCTCTGAGACGATGCGGGTGCGGCGAATCCGTACCCCGCGCGCCGTGGTGGCCCGCATCAGGTCCAGCCAGCCGGCTTTGCTCTCGGCGTCCTGTTCGGGGCCCCACATACCGGCCCGCCACTTCTCGATATCGGCCAGTTCCTCTGCGACCGCGTAGTGGTCGCGCATTTCCAGGTGGCAGGCCGATACCTGACAGTCGTTGAACAGCCGCGCCCAGCCTTCGGCGTCAAGAGACTCCATTCGCCTCATCCTTCGGCAGGTAGGTGAAAAGCGAGGCGGGCACTCGGACGACTGTCTCACCGCTGGGGATTTCCATCTGCGTCAGATCGGCCGGGTCGCTGACCACATAGCCCTGTACGATGAAGTCACCGCTTTCCTCGTCCCGGTACAACCGCGGTGAACCTCCCTGGCCGGTGGAGCCACCGACGAACGTAATCCTCATAACCGCCCTTCACATTTCGACAGCACGCAAACCACTCCACTACTGAGCAATGAACGGCTTGGCTTGGCCGAACGGCTCGCTCGATCCCTGATCACTCTACGGACGAGGCGCCTCGGCGGGGCCTCAACCTTGCATTTAGCAGCGGCAGGGGTAGGAAACAAGCCATTCGAAGGTTCCCCCTGACGGATTACTCGGTTCGGTGCAGGGGTTCAGGGGTAGTCCGGCTGAGGGCGGTCGGTGAGGAGGGGACGTGGCGGAGAGACAGAGCGGGCCAGGACAGGAGCCGACGGCCGGATTTCGCGTTGGCGCCCACAACGATCTCTCGGGCTCGGCAAGCAACGTCGTCCAAGCCGGCCAGGTCAGTGGTGACGTGCACGTTCACGCAGCGGCGCTCGCGCCCGCGCCTCGTCCGGCGCAACTACCTGGCGATGTACGCGGGTTCGTCAATCGAACCGATGAGATGAGCGCCCTGGACAGCCTGTTGGACGACCCGCAAGGCCCTCTTCAGGACGCGGAAGCGTTACGCATCGCCGTTGTCGTCGGCACGGCCGGGGTGGGAAAGACAACGCTCGCCGTTCGGTGGGCACACCGCGTCAAGAGTCACTTCCCCGATGGACAGCTGTACGTCAACCTGCATGGATATGATCCGGGGCCGCCGATAAGCGTCACGGATGTTCTCGGCAGGTTCCTGCGGGCGCTGGATGTGCCGGTGGGGCGCATCCCAGCGGGAGAGGAACCACGCGCGGAGCTGTTCCGATCGGTGATGGCCGGCCGACGCGTGCTCGTCGTTCTGGACAACGCCGCAGCGGCCGGAGCGATCCGTCCACTGTTGCCCGGTTCTGCAGATTGTCTGGTAGCCATCACGAGTCGTACACGAATGTCGGGTTTGGTGGTGCGGGAAGGTGCATATCGTGTGAGTGTGGAGACGCTGTCGGAAGCCGAATCCATCCGGTTGTTGCGCAGCATCATTGCCGGATACCGCACAGAGGACGACGACGCGGAACTCGCCGAACTGGCTCGCCTGTGCGCGCGGTTGCCGCTCGCACTGCGCATCGTGGCCGAACGTGCCGCAGCCCGTCCGAGAATGCCACTGCGCGACTTGATCACGGATCTGCGCGACGAGTCGGGACTGTGGGACGCCCTGTCGGCGACGGGCGAGGAGGGGGCCGATGAAGCGGATGCCGTGCGCACAGTGTTTGCCTGGTCGTACCGCGCCCTCCCCCCGCAGACCGCCCGCGTGTTCCGGTTGCTGGGGCTGCATCCCGGTCCCGACTTCCGGGCGGAGGCCGCTGCAGCCCTCTCCGGCTCGACCCCGGCCCACGCTCGGCGTCATCTCGACAGCCTGGCCGCCGTGCACCTGCTGGAGGAGTGCGGGCATGACCGCTACCAGTTCCACGACCTGCTGCGCGCTTACGCCATCGACCAGGCCCAGCGTGAGGAATCTGCCGAGGACCGGCGTTCTGCGCTGGAACGTGTCCTCGGCTGGTACCTGCACTCCGCTGCTGCCGCCGCTCGAGCGGGCTCGTGCGCGTACACCATGCCGCTGGCCCTCGAACCGGTGGACGACGGTGTCGGCCCGACTGCCTTCGATGACGGGAAAGCGGCGATCGCCTGGTACGAAACCGAGCGAGACAACCTCGCCACCGCGGTCCGCATCGCGAGCTCTGCTGGAATGGACCGGATCGCCTGGCAGATTCCAGCGGTCCTGACGACGGTCATCGCAGACCGGGAGCCGGCCGACGCCTGGCTGCCCGCCCAGCGAGTAGCTCTCGAGTCCGCCCGTAGGGCGGGCGATCGGCATGGGGAAGCAATCACTCTCGACAATCTGGGCATCGCCTACCGGCATCTGTTCCGGCTGTCCGAGGCCGAAGAGTGCTTCGACGCTGCCTTGCGGATCTTCCGGGAACTCGGCAGTACCTTGGGGCACGCGCGAGCCGCCAACGGCATGGGGGTGGTGTACATGCTCGCGCACCGCGTTGATGACGCCGCAACCTGCTTCAAGCGGGCGCTGGAGCAGGCGCACGAGCTCGATGATCCTGTCTATATCGGGGCCTTCACACGCAACCTCGGATGGGCGTTCCTGGAACAGGGCGACCTCGACCAGGCGAGGGGCTGGCTGAGCCGGGCAGCGACCCTTCTGGCTGACGCGGACGAGCCGCTGGAGCGGGCTGAAGCGCTCACGCTGCTGTCGGCGGTTGATCGGCGAGCTGGACGCTTCTTCGAGGCAAACGAGATGGCTGAGCAGGCATTGGCCATCGCAGGCGAGGCCGGCGGAAACCTCTTCGAGGCCCTCGCTCTTCTGGAGCTGGGACGCGCCTGCTTGGCCCAGGAGAACAGCGCCGAAGCTCTCGGACATCTGCAACATGCCTCGGTGCTGTTCCAGCGAGTCGGCCGCCCCGATCTGCAGGCCGCCGCGTGGGACACCACTGGCGAAGCGCATCTGCTGCTCGGACGCGCCGAGGACGCCGTGGCGTTCCACCGGCAAGCGTCCTCGACGTTCCGTTCCAGGGGCGACAACTGGTCGTTGGTGCTTTCCCTGGCCCGCCTCGCCGAAGCGCTGACCAGCCAGGGCGCATCTCAAGAGGCACAGCAGCAACGCACCGAGGCGCTCCGGTTGCTGACAGCTTTCCCCGACAGGGTGGCGGCGGCGAAACGTGCGGAGCTGCAGGCGGCCCAAGCGACGCCGCCGGTGTAGCCGCCGCTCGAGCACACGAGTTGCTTGCCAAGGGCGGCCTGCGCGGCCGACTGGTCCTCATTCCGTGACCAGGCCGCCGCGCTGTCCTCACGGTGAGTGCGGAGGATCGGGGCACTGCTCTCCGGCGCGTGGGCAGACCAGCGTGCATCGCACGACCATCTGGCCGCCGGCTGAGTAGTAGCCGGCGTAGGCGTCGGCTCCCCGGTCGAGGCACGCCACGAGATGGGCCAGCTTGGCCTCCAGGTTGCTGGGTGGCATCGCGTTGAGCTCCTGGTCCAGCCATGCGATCGCTTCTTCGGGGGCGCTGAAGGTGCCTGCTCGCATGGACTGCGGCTTGCGGAACCAGTGGCTGATCGTGTTCGGGGGCACCGCCGCCTGGAGATTCCGGGCCTCGCCGTCCCTGGGCCACTGCGGCCCGGTGTAGGTGTACGCGTGCCAGTGCACCGTTGGGCGCAGCCTTTCTGGTGAGGCGTGGCGCCCCTTCGACGGGGGCGCCACGTGTTGGGCGTTTTTACCGGTTGCCGCCGCAGCCTTGGCCGCTGCCGCAGTCCGGGGTGTCGGACGGTTGGGTAGGCTCGTCGTCCTCGGGATCGGCGGCCAGGATCAGCGCATGCATGGTGCTCCTCCTTCTGCTGGATTTCTCGGGGACCCGCCTCCGGCGCTGTGGCCGTCACGCGTTGGAGTGGAAGCCGTGCGCGACGGTGCGCCTGGGGGCGGGGGTCAGTCGTCTTCCGGCTCGCCCCTGACGAGGGTGAGGCGGTGCGGTCCCGGGTGTTTGTCCCGCCGGTGCCGGCGCAGTACGTCGCTGAGTACGGAGGCGATCTCCGTCTCGCTCCGATGCTGAGCCAGGCTGGTCATGTCGCGGAGCTGCTGGCAGTAGCCGCAGGGCGCCGGCTCCGGGTCACCGTCGCTGTCAGCCGCGTACCGCGGCCTTGTGAACCTGCCCGGCAAGGCGTTCGAATGGTCGTACCGATAACCGACCCAACGGTGTGCTGTGCTCACGAACTCGACGCTAGGGAGCGGCGATTGGTGCGCACTACGCTGCTTTCTTGAGTTTTCTCGCAAGCTGGCTTGAATTGCTGCTGTTTTCTTCTGTGCGTCTCAACGTCGTGTGGTGCGGAGCCGGGGGGCGACCCATGCTGATCGGTGACAAAGGCTCATGGAAAGGAGACCGGCGATGGCTCGTCAGCTACGCTTCACCGGCACAGACAGCAAGGTCGACGGCTGCCCCGCGCTACATGCAGACGTCAAGACAGGCGAAGTAGTCGTGCAGGGGAGGCCACTTACCGATCCGGATGACATCGCCCAGCTACGGCACTTCGGCGAGGGGGACGCTGCTGTGATCGTGCCGCGCGAACTGCTTGTGAACTGGGGACCGAAGGAGATGACGCGCGTGCCGGACCTCGTAAGCCGGGACGGCTTCCGCCGCCTCTTTGAGACCTTCGAGCACACAGCGTGGCGCCTTGAAACACGGCGTGGGTACGCCTCCGACCGCGACGATCCCGAGTACCGAGCCTTCCTGGAGACGGGTAGCGCTCCGTGCGACTTCAGCGAACCGTGGTTCGTCAACATCCGCCGTCAGACGGCTACAGGCAAGACAGTCGGTCGCGTGCGCATCGCCGACAAGCCACCTACGCAGGAACAGATGTTCCTACTCGACTATGCCCGACACAACGCAGCCGTCGGTGAAGACATGAACTACCTCTGGCGAGAGGAGGCCGACCGGATCGGCTTGCCCGCAGAGGACTTCTGGATCTTCGACTCGCGGATCGTCGCGTTGCTGCACTTCGACGACGGCGACAACTTGCTCAACATCGAGGTGATCACGGAGCCCGCTGAGGTTGTGCGCTACTCCATCGTCCGCGACGCAGCCATGCACTATGCCGTTCCGTACCAGAAGTTCGCAGTGCAGGTAGCTGGGGCTGGATAGCGAGCTTAGCCGGTGAGCACTGACTATCAGCAGGCGAGAGAAGCGCTTGGCATGCGCCTCCGGGAACTGCGGTTCTCGTGCCCTGATGGTCGGCTCACCGGCCAGGAACTCGCTCGGCGACTCGGTTGGCCGAACTCCAAGATCAGCAAGCTGGAGAACGGAAGACAGACCGCCACTTCCGATGATCTCCGGGCGTGGGCGGACAGTACCGGCCAACCAGAGGTCTATCCCGAATTGGCCTCCCGTCTTGCAGGGTTCGAGTCGCATATCAGGTCATGGCGACGAGCCCTCGCGAGCGGTTTCAAGCCCGCCCACGAGAGCCTGAGCCGTGAGATCGAACGCACCAGATGTCTGTGGTTGTGGGAGGAGGCAGTGATCCCTGGGCTGGTGCAAACCCCTGAGTACGCGCGCCATGTCATCACGCGGTATTCGGAACTGTTGGCCCCGGCCGGCGACATCGAAGCTGCCGTGCGGGCCAGGATGAAGCGCCAGGAATGGCTTTACGAGCCAGGCCGCAGGCTGCACGTCCTCATATGGGAGGCTGCGCTGCGGGCGCTGGTCTGCCCTCCCGCAGCTCTCGCCGCTCAACTTGATCGGCTGACCGGCCTGGTAGGGCTGGACACGGTCGAGTTGGGGATCATCCCGTTCACCGCCCCGGTGCGGATCGTGCCGGCCAATGGATTCTGGGTTCTCGATGATCGTCTGGTCGTCGCAGAAGATTGGCACGCCGAGCTATGGCTGGACGACGCCGACAACATCGCCCTGTATATGAAGGTGTGGCGGACCCTCCAGGAATCAGCGGTATACGGTGCCGTCGCGCAGAACGTGATCAATGCTGCGCGACGGCAACTGAACGAGCCGTGAGAACGGAACCGAAGCCCGTTCGCGACTACCGGACTCCTCCGGACCCGCGGACAGGCAGAGACTGGGGAGACGTGTGATTCCCTCGAACGTCCCGACATTCGCTGAACTGCTGCGCGGGGCCCAGCGCTCCGCTGTCCACTTGGAGATGCGCGATTTCTACGCAGTGGACTACGAGAGGGAGGAATTCGACGCGTGGCGAGCGGGCTTCCGGCACGACCCGGACGACAGGGCGTCATGGTGGCGCCCATGGCTGGATCTGATTCAGGAGACTGTCGGCCGAGGTGTAGTCGTTCGCCGAGCTCGCATCGTTTCCGAGCCGGTCAGCGAGTACATCCGGTTCGAGCACTCCGACACGTTCACCAACGTCGCCGCAGGCGAACAGGTGCGGTGGCTGCCACGCCGCCGTGCGTCAGACCTCGCGCTGCCGGGCAACGACTTCTGGCTGTTTGATGGGTCGCTTGTCCGTTGGAACCATTTCGCCGGGGACGGCTCTTCCGGCGGAGGCGAGATGAGTACCGACCCGGCAGTGCTCAAGCTGTGCGCCAGTGCCTTCGAGGCGGTATGGGAACGAGCTGTCCCCCACGGAGAGTACAAGATCCTCTGACCGTCAGGACGCGGTGAACGCACCGCGTTTGGTGGCGGTGATGAAGGTTGTCCAGGCGGTTGTGTCGAAGGTGACGGCGGGACCGTGAGGGTTCTTGGAGTCGCGGACCGGGATGCCGCCGGGGTGGTCGTCGGACACCTCGATGCTGCCGCCAGCCGAGTTCTCGCTGTAGCTCGACTTGCGCCAGGTCGGAAGAGCCGATGCGTCGGGAACCGCTTTCACCTTCGCGCTCCTTGCGAGTTGGGGGCCAGGGGCACGAGAAACTGCGCGCCCCTGGCTTTGGCTCGTCTGTCAGGGGGCGGTGAACTCCCCGTGCTTGGTGGCGGTGACGAAGGAGGCCCAGGCGGTTGTGTCGAAGATGATGGCCGGTCCGTGGGGGGTCTTGGAGTCGCGGACGGGGACGCCGCCGGGGTAGTCGTCGGACACCTCGATGCAGCCGCCTACCGAATTTTCGCTGTAGGTGGACTTGCGCCATGCGGGGAGCGCCGATGCGTCAGGAAGCGTCTTCAACGTCGTACTCCTTCAGGTATTGACGGAACAGATCGAGTGATTCCTCGTCCGTCAGGGCCAGGGAGCGGGCCATGTCGAACCTCTGGGTCAGCTCAAGGACTCTTCTAGGAGACTCCACAGGCTCACCAGAGTCGAAGCTCTCGACTACCGCAATCGTTGCGCCATCGGGCATCGTGTGCAAGGTGAGGCTGCCGCCGCCGTGCATCGAGTATGCGCCCTTGCTGAAGGGAAGCACCTGGACGGTAACGTGCGGTCGGGAAGCCAGTCGCAGCAGACGCCTTATCTGTGCAGCCATGCACAGTGTGCCCCCGACGGGTCGCTTAAGGGCGGCCTCGTCCATAATGCCCCAATAGAACGGTGGATCGTCGCGATCCAGGACGCGCTGGCGCTTCATGCGTGCGGTGACCAACTCCTCGATCCGCTCCTCGCACTCACCCAGCAGCGCCTTTTGGAATGTCGCCCGCGTATATTCTTGGGTTTGCAGGAGCCCAGGGATCACACTGCTGTTGAAGACCTGAATCCGCTCCGCATCAGGCTCCTTGCTGATGGCCTTCCGGCTGTAGTCCGGAATCAACGTGTCATGCGCCAGCTCCAGCAGCTCCGCGAGCACTCCATCCGTGTCGAAGAACGCGTCCAGGGCTTCCACCAGGGCCTCGGAAGGGAGCTGTTCCCCCAGCTCCACCCGGCCCAGGTAGCTGTGTGAGTAGCCGCCCACGCGGTCGGAGAGCTGTCGCAGGGAGAGGCCCCGGCGCTCCCTCAGTCGCCGGAGCCGCCGGCCGAGGTGGAGCCTTGGGGTGAGCTTGCCGTCTTCGCTGTTCAACTACATCGCCGTCGAACTCCTCTTCGTTCAACCCCCCTGTCCACCGGGGGCGATTGGTGACAGCGCCGACGCGTGTTCCAGGGCCGCGGTCGGCAATGTTGGTGATGGTTGTTGCACAGCGCGTAGCTACCCGCGCGGACAAGTATGCACAAAGGGGGCGTTCGGAGTGGTGGGAATGACGGAGCGAGGACGGTCGGTGAGGAAGATCCGTGAGGCCGAAAGGGCGCGGGAAGCCCTACGGGTGGCGCTGCGGCACGCGGGGATTCAGCTTCCCGTGATGGACGTCCGCCCTCAGATGCGTACCGACGACACCGGGTACGCCCTCGTGCGGCTCGGTGACTGTGCGGCGCCCGTGGCCCGCGAGTTGGCGGCCGTCATCGAGAAGGGCGCGGCGCGGTGAGTGATGCCTCGTTCGTGCTGGCCATCGACCGCCAGTGGCGCGACGCCTGGCCGCCGACCGCGCAGCCGGACGACGGCAATCCGTGGCTGACCGGGATGTGCTGGCTGTTCTGCCGCCGTGCGGGCGTGCGCGTGGTGTGGGTCGGCTCGGTGCGGACTCCCGGCGCGATCGGTGACGTGTACGCGTGCGGTCCGTGCGTCGCGGAACTCGACCATATGGTGCGTGCTCAGTGTCACACGCGCGACGGTGTGTGCGAGCACCGGCGGATCGAGAAATGGGACGGCAAGACCCGCTGCCAGGACTGCAAACGCCAGCTCTACCTGTGAGGGGTCCGCTGGTCCAGCAGGTGTTGGAAGCCGTCCAGGAGGGCGCGGACGGCGAAGCGGGTGCTGTCGGCGGGGTCGGCGGTGAAGGCGTCCGCGGGGAGGGCGGCCAGGTGTGTGAGGCCGCCCTCTTCCATGCCGCGGGTGATGTAGGGCTCCTGGGTGTGCCAGAACTCCTCGTCGCTGATGCCGGACTGCTGGGCCGCCTGCTGGTACAGGACGACTGAGCGGGCCGCGCCCATGACGAGGTTGTCGAGGGCGACCAGAACGGTCATCTTCTCCTGGCTGGTGAAGGGCAGGCCCTCCAGGGCTCCCAGGGCGAAGTCGAGGTTGGCCATGGAGTGCGGGCCCAGGATCGGGCGGGCCTGGTTGACCTGCAGCAGCCAGGTGTGTGTGGTGTAGAGCTTCCACGACCCTTCGGCGACCAGTTCCAGCGTCTCGCGCCAGTTGTTGCCGCGCCACTGCTCGATGTCGGCCGGCGGGAGGGCGACCTGGTCGCACATCAGGGCTACCAACTCGTCCTTGCCGGGCACATAGCGGTACAGGGACATGGTGCCGACGCCCAGTTCGGTGGCGACGCGGCGCATGGACAGCGCTGCCAGTCCCTCGCGGTCGGCCAGGTCGACGGCGGCCGCCACGATCTGCCCGAGCGTCAGTCCGGGTTTGGGCCCGCGTGCGGGGCGCTCGCGGGTGGTGCGGCCCCACAGCAGATCGAGGCTGCGGACGAGGCGGGTGAGTCCTTCGCCGTCGGCGGTGTGCTCTGTCGTCATGGTGCGGCCATCGTAGGAAATCCCCTTGCAAGTATCTGCGTAGGCTGTACGCTTTTTCATCTGGGTACGGCGTACCCAGATTCAAGGAGGGAAGTATGCCCGCACCACCACTGGACCAGTGCTCCGTCGTCGCCGAGGGGCTCCGCAAGACCTACGGCGACAAACACGCGCTCGACGGCCTCGACCTGGCCGTCCCCCGCGGCACCGTCTTCGGGCTGCTGGGCCCGAACGGGGCCGGCAAGACCACCGCCGTACGCGCCCTGACCACCCTCGTCCGACTCGACGGGGGCCGCGCGACCGTCGGCGGCCACGACGTGAGCCGCGCCCCGCGCGCCGTACGCAGCAGGATCGGCCTCACCGGGCAGCACGCCGCCGTCGACCAGATACTCACAGCGCGGCAGAATCTGGAGATGTTCGGCCGCCTCTTCCACCTCGGCGCCCACCGCGCCCGCCGCAGAGCCGCCGAACTGCTCGACCAGTTCGGACTCACCGAGGCGGCCGACAAGCAGCCGCAGGGCTTCAGCGGCGGTATGCGGCGCCGCCTCGACCTGGCCTCCAGCATGATCCTCGCCCCTGAGGTGCTCTTCCTGGACGAGCCGACCACGGGACTCGACCCGCGCGGTCGCAGCGAGGTGTGGGACGCGGTGCGCGGACTCGCACAGCAGGGCACCACCGTCATCCTGACGACCCACTACCTGGACGAGGCCGACAAGCTCTCCGACCGGATCGCCGTCATCGACCGGGGCCGCAACGTCACCGAGGACACCCCGGCCGGTCTCAAGCGGGCCATCGGCGGCGACCGTATCGAGGTGGTCGCCGCCGAGGCCCGCGACCTGCCCGCCGTCGCGGCCGCCGTCGCACGGGCCGCGGCCGAGGGCGCCGAGCCGGAGACCGACGCCGCCGGACTGCGCGTCCACGCGCCGGTCGCCGAGCGGGTGCCCGCACTCACCGCCGTGGCACGCCGCCTTCAGGACGAGGGAGTGGCCGTCGCCGACATCGGCCTGCGCCGCCCCACGCTGGACGAGGTCTTCCTGGCCCTGACCGGCAGCCGCACGGAGAGCCGGGAGAGCACGGAGCAACAGGAGAGCACGGAGCACACTGAGGTGACCGTATGAGCGCCGTGCAGACCGCGGAGCGGCAGAGCACCGGCGGGCGGCTGTACTGGGCGGTCGCCGACTGCTGGACGATCGTCCGCCGCGATCTGACCCACCTGGCGAAACAGCCCTCCCTCATCGCCTGGCAGCTCGGCTTCCCGATCGTGTCCGTGCTGCTGTTCGTCTACGTCTTCGGCAGCGCCATGGACGTCGGCAAGGGCGTCGACTACAAGGACTACGCGATGCCCGGCATGTTCGCGATGACCATGGCCTTCGGCTTCATGAACACCGCGATGACCGTCGTCGTGGACAAGGAACGCGGCGTCACCGACCGCTTCCGCTCCATGCCGATGGCCCCCTCGGCAGTGGTCACCGGACGCGGCGTCTCCGACGTGCTGCACGCGGCGCTCGACCTCGCGGTGCTGGCGGCGATCGCGCTGGTCGTCGGCTGGCGCTCGGACGGCGACCTGCTCGCCACGCTGTGGGCCTTCGCGCTGCTGCTCTGGCTGCGGTTCTCGCTCATCTGGGTGGGCGTGCTGCTGGGCCTGCTGGCGAAGAACCAGGAGGCAGCGGGCAATCTGTTCGCCGTGGCCTTCCCGTTCGGCATGGTCTCCAGCGTCTTCACGCCGCCGTCGGAGATGCCGGACTGGCTGGGCACCATCGCGATGTGGAACCCCGTCTCGGCCACCGCCAACGCCGTCCGCGAGCTGTACGGCAACCCCCTGCCGACCGGGGGAAGCTGGATCGAGCAGCACTCGGACGTGATGGCGGTGGTGTGGCCGCTGGCGCTGACGGCCGTCTTCCTGCCGCTGGCGGTACGCCGGTTCCAACGCCTCAGCAGATGACGGCTCCGGACGGCTCCGGCGCCTATTCGCCGACCAGCCGCAGCTCGTAGTGGACCGGCCGGTCGAACATCAGCCGGTAGCCGAGCGGTACGAGCAGACCCTGGGTGAGCGGGTGTCTGCGGGCCAGCCGCGCGGCAGCGTGCCGCGCCTCGCTGTCCCGCAGCTCCCGCACCCGCGCCTTCATCGGCGCCCCGTTCGGGGTGCCGGTGAGGGTGGCGGCCGAGAGTTCCACTTCCGGGTAGCGCTCGATGTGCGCACGCTGTTTCGCGCGTGTGTGGGTGCGGACGTACGCGCGGTCGCCTTCGACGGCGATCCGCGCGCCGTGTCCGACGGGCGTACCTTCTCGCTCGTACGTTGTCAGCCGTACGCGCCGTTCCCGGGCGAACAGCTCAAGGCCGGTGGTGGGGGTGCTCATGCGAGTGCCGTACCCCGCGGAGCGGGAGGGGATGCTACCCCGCATGGGGGCTGCGCTTGCCCACCCTGCGCCCCTGCCGCCTGCAACGGCGGAACAGGGGCACCCCCTCCCAGCCAAGCGCGAGGCTCAGAGGCGCTCGATCACCCAGTCGACGCAAGCCGTCAGCGCCTCGACATCCGCGGGCTCCACCGCCGGGAACATCGCGACCCGCAGCTGATTGCGGCCCAGCTTCCGATAGGGCTCGGTGTCCACGACACCGTTCGCCCGCAGCACCTTGGCCACGGCCGCGGCGTCCACGCCGTCCGCGAAGTCGATCGTGCCCACGACCTGCGAGCGCTGCTCCGGGTCGGTGACGAACGGCGACGCGTACGACGCCTTCTCCGCCCAGCCGTAGAGCCGCGAGGAGGAGTCCGCGGTGCGCGAGACGGCCCACTCCAGACCGCCCTGCCCGTTGATCCACTCCAGCTGGTCGTTGAGCAGGAAGAGCGTGGCCAGCGCCGGCGTGTTGTACGTCTGGTTCTTGCGCGAGTTGTCGATCGCCGTCTGCAGGTCGAAGAACGCCGGGATGTGGCGTTCCGAGGCGGCGATCCGCTCCGCGCGCTCGATGGCGGCGGGGGAGAAGACCGCGATCCACAGCCCGCCGTCCGCGGCGAAGGACTTCTGCGGCGCGAAGTAGTAGACGTCCGTCTCGGTGATGTCGACCGGGAGGCCGCCGGCGCCCGAGGTGGCGTCCACCAGGATGAGCGCGCCGTCGTCGGCGCCCGGCACCCGCCGCAGCGGCATGGCGACACCGGTGGAGGTCTCGTTGTGGGTCAGCGCGTAGACGTCGACGCCCTGCTCGCCGCGCGCCTCGGGGTGGGTGCCGGGGTCGCTCTGGATGACGCTCGGGTCACCGAGCCACGGCGCCTGCTTGGCCGCCTTGGCGAACTTGGAGGAGAACTCGCCGAACGACAGGTGCTGGGACCTGCCCTCGATCAGGCCGTGGGTCGCCACGTCCCAGAACGCGGTGGAGCCGCCGTTGCCGAGTACGACCTCGTACCCCTCGGGCAGCGAGAAGAGGCTCCGTACGCCTTCGCGCACCTTTCCGACCAGGTTCTTGACGGGCGCCTGCCGGTGGGAGGTGCCCATGAGGGAGGTACCGGTCGCAGCCAGGGCGCTGAGCGCCTCCGGACGCACCTTGCTGGGGCCCGAGCCGAAACGGCCGTCGGCGGGCTTGAGGTCAGCGGGAATCTGGAGATCAGCCACGGGGTCAGCCTAGTGCCGCTGTCCAGACCACCACGGCAGCCGTCCAGGGCCTGAGACAAACGGTGGACACCCCGACTGTCGGTCCGCTGTCGGTGCCGGTTCATAAGCTGGCCGTATGACAGCAGGTCGCAGCCCTGATCCCCAGTCCGATCCCCAGTCCGATCCCCAGTCCGATCCCCGGCCCGGCCCCCGCCCCGGTCCCGACGATGTACGGCGTCTCGCCCTCGTCCTCCCCGAGACCAAGGAGGTGGAGGCGTGGGCCATGCCGACCTTCCGGGTGGCGGGGAAGATGTTCCTCACCATGCCGGACGACCAGTCCTCCTTCGCGGTGCGCTGCCCGCGCCTGGAGAGGGGGGAGCTGATCGCCGCCGAGCCGGAGAAGTTCTGGGTGCCGCCGCACGAGGCGGGCTCCAACTGGGTGCGGGCGCGGCTGGCGGCACTGGAGGACATGGCGGAGCTGCGGGACATCGTCGTCGACTCCTGGCAGCAGGCCGCGCCGCCCCGGCTGCGGGAGGCGTTCACGGTGCCCGATCCGTACGCCGAGTGAGCCGGGCACCGCTGCGTGCCCGGTCATCAATGGCCATGCTGGACAGCTTCACAGCCGCTCTTGGGCCAGATCGGCAGGCTGACAAAAACCCGTCCATCCGCAGGTCAGACGCTTTCCGGCGGCCGGAGAAGAGCGTGACGCGGACCACAGACACGAAAGATCCCGCAGGGGCAGCGAGCGGCCCGGGTCAGCGTGCACTCTGTGCGCATGGGAGACGCACGTAGGGCAGGCGCAAGCGCAAGCGCAGGCGCAGACGCAGACGCACGGGAGCTGGAACGGGCACTGCGCGCAGCAGTGCCCGGCGGCGAGGTGGAGTTCGGCGCCCAGGACAGAGCACTGATGACGATGGACGCCTCCAACTACCGGCGGGTGCCGCTGGGTGTGGTGGCGCCCAAGGACGACGACGATGTGGCGGCCGTGCTGGCCGTCTGCCGTGAGCGGGGCGTCCCCGTGGTGGCGCGGGGGGCGGGGACCTCCATCGCCGGGCAGGCCACAGGGCTGGGTGTGGTGCTGGACTTCACCCGGCATCAGCGCACCATCGAGTATCTGGACCCGGACAGCCGCACGGCCGTGGTGCGCCCCGGCGTCATCCTGGACGACCTGCGCAACGCGGCCGGTGCCTTCGGGCTCACCTTCGGGCCCGACCCCTCCACCCACGCCCGCTGCACCATCGGCGGAATGATCGGCAACAACTCCTGCGGCTCCCACTCGGTCGCCTGGGGCACCACGGCGGACAACGTGCACGAGCTGGAGGTCCTCACCTACGGCGGCGAGCGTGCCCGGCTCGGGCGCGGCGGGGAAGGCGTCCCCGAGCGGCTGCGCACCGGCGCCACCTCTCTCGTGCAGGGCGAACTGGCCCGGCTGCGCACCGGGTTCCCCGAGCTGCCCCGCCGGATCTCCGGCTACGCGCTGGACGAGCTGCTCCCCGAGAAGGGCGAGGACTGGGCGCGCGTCTTCACCGGCAGCGAGGGCACGCTGGGCGTGCTCACCCGCGCCACCGTGAAGCTGGTGCCCACGCCGGGCGCCAGGGTGCTGGCCGTACTCGGCTACGCGGACGAGTCAGCGGCGGCCGAGGCGGCGGCCGGGCTGCTCCAGTACCACCCCCTCACCGTCGAGGGCATGGCCAACGACCTGGTCGGGGACGCGGCCCGCGCCTCCCTCCCCAAGGGCGGTGCGTGGCTGTTCGTGGAGGTCGGCGGCGACGACGCGGCCCACGCGCGGGCCAACGCGGAACAGCTGTGCGGCGCGGCGCGCGAGGGCACCACCGACCACGCCCTCGTCGTGGACCCGGCCGGACAGCGCGCCCTGTGGCGGGTCCGCGAGGACGCCTCAGGTACGGCCACCCGCATGCCCGACGGCGCTGAGGCGTGGCCCGGCTGGGAGGACTGCGCCGTCCCCCCGCCCCGGCTCGGCGCCTATCTGCGGGACTTCCGCAAGCTGCTGCGCGAGTACGGGCTGCGCGGACTGCCGTACGGGCACTTCGGGGACGGCTGCATCCACGTACGCATCGACTTCGATCTGCTGGGCGAGGCGGGCATCGCCAAGTTCCGGGACTTCTCCACCGCGCTGGCCGACGTCGTCGTGCAGCACGGCGGCTCGCTCTCCGGTGAGCACGGCGACGGCATGGCCCGCGCCGAGCTGCTGACCCGGATGTACGGCGAGGAGATGGTCGGACTCTTCGGCCGGTTCAAGGACCTGTGGGACCCGGCCGACGGACTCAACCCGGGCGTTCTCGTACGCCCTGAGCCGCTGGACGCCAACCTGCGCTTCGCGCCGCTGCCGCGCAAGCCGGTCGATGTGGAGTTCGGCTACCCGCACGACGGGGGCGACTTCTCGGCAGCCGTACGCCGCTGCGTGGGCGTGGCCAAGTGCCGCAACGAGACGGCGGGGGCGAGCGTCATGTGCCCGTCCTTCCGCGCGACCGGCGAGGAGAAGCACTCCACACGCGGGCGCGCCCGGCTGCTGCACGAGATGCTCGCCGGCGAGGTCGTCACCGACGGCTGGCAGTCCGAGGAGGTGCACGACGCGCTCGATCTGTGCCTGTCGTGCAAGGGCTGCCGCAGCGACTGCCCGGTCGGGGTGGACATGGCCACCTACAAGGCGGAATTCATGCACCACTACTACGAGGGTGACGCCGCAACGGGGACACCTGGCAAGCGCCGCCCGATGGCGCACTATTCGATGGGCTGGCTGCCCCGCTGGCTGCGGCTGGCCGCCGCCACCCGTACGGTGCCGCTGCTGAACGCCGGCGCCAAGGTGCCCCCGCTCGCGGCGCTCGCCAAGCGGCTGGGCGGGCTGGCCCCCGAGCGGGACATCCCGGCGCTGCCCCGTACGCCCTTCACGCACTGGTGGCGCAAGCAGCCGGGCCGCGCCTCCGCCACCGGCAAGCCGGTCGTCCTGTGGCCGGACACCTTCACCAACTACCTCTCCCCCGAGGCCGGGTCGGCCGCGGTGCGGGTCTTCCAGGACGCGGGGCTGAAGCCTGTCGTACCGCCCAAGCAGGTGTGCTGCGGTCTCACCTACGTCTCGACGGGCCAGCTCGACCGGGCCCGTACGGTGATGCGCCGCACCCTGGACGTGATGGAACCGGCCCTGGACGCGGGCCTGCCCATCTCGGTCCTGGAGCCCCCGTGCGCCGCCGCGCTCCAGACGGACGTTCCCGAGCTGCTGAGCGACGACCCGCGCGCGAAGCGGCTCGCCCAGGCCGTCCGCACCTTCGCGCAGACCCTGGAGGAGCAGGCCCCCGGCTGGGAGCCGCCCCGTATCGACCGCCCGGTCGCCGGGCAGACGCACTGCCACCAGCACGCCGTCATCGGCGACGCGGCGGAGCGCCGGCTGCGTGACCGTGCGGGCCTCACCGGCGAGCTCAGCGGCGGCTGCTGCGGCCTGGCCGGCAACTTCGGCTTCGAGAAGGGCCACTACGAGGTCTCCGCAGCCTGCGCGGAGGACCAGCTGCTGCCCTCCCTGCGGGAGGCGGAGCCGGGAACCGAGCTGCTGGCGGACGGCTACTCCTGTCGTACCCAGATGGACCAGCTCGGCGGCTTCCGGAGCCGACACCTGGCGGAGGTCCTGGCGGAGAGCCTGACCTCACGGGATTGATCCCGGGCACGCTGCCAGGCCCCCGTTCACTCCGGAACGGGGGCCTGGCATACGCTCCCGCAACCCGGGAGGCTGCCGCGCCTGCTCAGCGCACCTCGACCTCGAGCACGTCCGCGTGCCAGGCGGCCTCCGAACTGCCCAGCGGGCGCACTGTCCGGGCATGGTGCCCCTCGGCTGGCGCAAGCAGCGCTTCCCGGCTCACACGTTCGGTCGTCATCGGTCGTCATCGCCGTACAACCGCCCACCGGCGAGAGAAAAAGTCATGCAAGCGCGCTTGCTTGTTTTTGACCGCGCTGTCACTCTCGTGCTCACGGACACAGGGAGGGCGGGGAGTTGGCCGTATCACAGGGCGTACTCGGGGCGGTGCTGGAGGACCTGCGGGACGAGAGCGCGGAGGTGGACGGGCTGGTGGCCGATCTGCCGCCCGCCGCCTGGGCTGCGCCGACCCCCGCCGCGGGGTGGACCGTCGCGCACCAGATCGCCCACCTGGCGTGGACGGACCAGCAGGCGCTGTTCGCCGCGCGGGACCCCGAGGGCTTCCGCCGCGAGGCCGAGAAGCGCCTGGCGCTCGCCGACGCGGGCGGCTTCATCGACGAGGGAGCCGAAGACGGAGCCCGTCTGCCGCACGGCGAACTGCTGGAGCGCTGGCGGGCAGGGCGGCGAGAGCTGGAGGAGGCACTGACCGGACTGGCACCTGGCGTCCGGCTGCCTTGGTACGGCACGTCGATGAGCGCGGCGAGCATGGCCACCGCACGGATCATGGAGACCTGGGCACACGGCACGGATGTCGCCGACGCTCTCGGCGTCGTACGGGAGCCCACCGAGCGACTGCGGCACGTGGTACGAATCGGCGTGCGTGCCCGCGACTTCGCCTACGCCGTGCGCGGACTGGAGCCGCCTGCCGAGCCCTTCCGGGTGGCGGTGACGGGGCCCGAAGGGCAGGTGTGGGCCCACGGGCCGAAGGACGCGGGCCAGTCGGTGGCCGGCAGCGCACTGGACTTCTGCCGCCTGGTCACCCAGCGGGTGCACCGGGACGACACCGACCTGCGCGCCGAAGGCGCGGAGGCCGAACGGTGGTTGAGCATCGCGCAGGCGTTCGCGGGCCCGCCCGGAGTCGGACGCGCGCCGTTGGGCCGGGTGGTGCCGGAGGGAGAGGCGTGAGCACCCCGGAGCACCCGGAGCCCCTGCGGATCGGCAACGCCTCCGGCTTCTACGGCGACCGCTTCGCCGCCCTCACCGAGATGCTGACCGGCGGCCCGCTGGACATCCTCACCGGTGACTACCTCGCCGAGCTCACCCTGCTCATCCTCGGCCGCGACCGGCTGGGGGACCCGGCGCGCGGCTACGCCAAGACGTTTCTGCGGCAGTTGGAGGACGGCCTCGGTCTGGCCCGTGAGCGCGGTGTCACCCTCGTGGCCAACGCGGGCGGCCTCAACCCGGCCGGGCTCGCCGACGCCGTACGCGAGCTGAGCGAGCGGGTCGGTGTGCCCGCGCGGGTGGCGCACGTCGAGGGCGACGACCTGCTCCAGGCGGGGAATTGGGGCCGGGACGCGCTGACCGCCAACGCGTATCTGGGCGGAGCCGGGATCGCCGCGTGCCTGCGCGCCGGTGCCGATGTGGTCGTCACCGGGCGGGTGGCCGACGCGGCGCTGGTCAGCGGCTGCGCCGCCGCGCACTTCGGCTGGGCGGACGACGACTGGGACCGGCTCGCCGGCGCCGTCGTCGCCGGGCACCTGCTGGAGTGCGGGACACAGGCAACCGGCGGCAACTACGCCTTCTTCGTCCGGGACGCCGTCGACGTACGCCATCCCGGGTTTCCGCTGGCGGAGATCGCCGCGGACGGCTCCTCGGTGATCACCAAACACCCGGGGACCGGCGGCGCGGTGACCGTCGGTACCGTCACGGCGCAGCTCCTCTACGAGACCGCGGGGCCGCGCTACGTCGGCCCCGATGTGACCGCAAGGCTGGACTCCGTACGGCTGCGCCAGGAGGGCCCCGACCGGGTACGTGTCGAGGGCGTCAGGGGAGAGCCCCGGCCCGGCACGCTCAAGGTCGGCCTCACCCGGCTCGGCGGCTTCCGCAACGAGGTCACCTTCGTCCTGACCGGGCTCGACGTGGCCGCCAAGGCGGCGCTCGTCCAGGAGCAGCTGGAGGCCGCCCTCGCGCGGCCCGGTGCGCGGCGCCCTGCCGAGGTGAGCTGGAGCCTGGCCCGTACGGACCGTACGGACGCGGACGTCCAGGAGGAGGCCAGTGCACTGCTGCGGCTGGTGGTGCGGGACCCGGACGAGAGCGTGGTCGGCCGCGCCGTCTCGGGACCCGCTGTCGAGCTGGCGCTCGCGAGCTACCCGGGCTTCCATCTGATGGCCCCGCCGTCGCGGGGCGCGCCGTACGGGGTCTTCGAGGCGGCGTACGTGGCTGCCGAGTCGGTGCCGCATGTGGCGGTGCTGCCGGACGGTACGCGGGTGGATGCCTCCTTCTCCACCCCCGCCCCTGCTCCCTCTCGGAACCGGGAGGCCGCGTGCCCTGTACCCCCCGCGGCGCGGCAGCGGCAGAGCCCGCGGACCCGCCGTGCCCCACTCGGTCTGGTCGCCGGGGCGCGCAGCGGGGACAAGGGCGGGAGCGCCAACGTCGGCGTCTGGGCCCGCGACGCCGACCCGGACATCTACGGCTGGCTGCGCGCCACGCTCACCACCGACCGGCTCCGCGAGCTCCTCCCGGAGACCGCCGCACTCGACGTCACCCGGCACGAGCTGCCCAATCTCGCGGCGCTCAATTTCGTGATCGACGGCATCCTCGGCGAAGGCGTGGCCGCACAGCACCGGTTCGACCCGCAGGCCAAGGCGCTCGGCGAATGGCTGCGCGCGCGCCGTCTCGACATACCGGAGGTGTTCCTCCCATGAGCGCCCTCAAGAGCTCTCTCGATGTGCGTGCGCCGGAGTTCGAGGCCAACCGCTCCGCGATGCTGACCAAGCTCGAAGAGCTGGACGCCGAGCACGCCGAGGCCCTCGCGGGCGGCGGCGAGAAGTACGTGGCGCGGCACCGCGAGCGGGGCAAGCTGACGGCCCGCGAGCGGATCGAACTCCTCCTCGACGCGGACACCCCGTTCCTGGAGCTGTCTCCGCTCGCCGCGTGGGGCAGCGACTACACCACCGGTGCCTCGCTGGTGACCGGGATCGGTGTCGTCGAGGGCGTCGAGTGCCTGATCACCGCCAACGACCCCACCGTACGCGGCGGTGCCAGCAACCCGTGGACGCTGAAGAAGGCGCTGCGGGCCAACGAGATCGCCTACGCCAACCGGCTGCCCTGCATCAGCCTGGTGGAGAGCGGCGGCGCGGATCTGCCGAGCCAGAAGGAGATCTTCATCCCGGGCGGCGCCCTGTTCCGGGACATCACCCGGCTCTCGGAGGCCGGTATTCCGACGCTCGCGGTCGTCTTCGGCAACTCGACGGCGGGCGGCGCCTACATACCCGGTATGTCGGACCACGTGATCATGGTCAAGGAGCGCGCCAAGGTGTTCCTCGGCGGCCCGCCGCTGGTGAAGATGGCCACCGGCGAGGAGGCCGACGACGAGAGCCTGGGCGGCGCGGACATGCACGCCCGTACGTCGGGACTGGCCGACCACTACGCGCTGGACGAACCCGACGCGTTGCGCCGGGCCCGCCGCGTCGTCGCCCGCCTCAACTGGCGCAAGGCCCACTCCGACCCGGACCCGGCCTGCGTGGGCGAGCCGCTGTACGACCCGGAGGAACTGCTCGGCATCGTCCCCGGCGATCTGAAGGTGCCCTTCGACCCGCGTGAGGTGATCGCCCGGATTGTGGACGCCTCCGCCTTCGACGAGTTCAAACCGCTGTACGGGGCCAGCCTCGTGACCGGGTGGGCGCGGCTGCACGGCTACCCCGTCGGCGTCCTCGCCAACGCGCAGGGGGTGCTCTTCAGCGAGGAGTCCCAGAAAGCCACCCAGTTCATCCAGCTCGCCAACCAGCGCGACATCCCCCTGCTCTTCCTGCACA
Organism: Streptomyces spirodelae; assembly: GCF_017676385.1. Taxonomy (GTDB): domain Bacteria; phylum Actinomycetota; class Actinomycetes; order Streptomycetales; family Streptomycetaceae; genus Streptomyces; species Streptomyces spirodelae. Next base: position 130,016 of record NZ_JAFFZN010000011.1, on the reverse strand, counting down.
ACACCACCGGCTACATGGTCGGCGAGGAGTACGAACAGGGCGGCATCGTCAAACACGGCTCGATGATGATCAACGCCGTCTCGAACTCGAAGGTCCCGCACCTGTCGGTGCTGCTCGGCGCCAGCTACGGCGCCGGCCACTACGGGATGTGCGGCCGCGCCTTCGACCCCCGCTTCCTGTTCGCCTGGCCCAGCGCCAAGTCCGCCGTCATGGGACCGCAGCAGCTCGCCGGAGTGCTGTCGATCGTGATGCGCGAGTCGGCCGCGGCCAAGGGCCGGCCCTTCGACGAGGAGGCGGACGCCGGGCTCCGGGCCATGGTCGAGCAGCAGATCGAGAGCGAGTCGCTGCCGATGTTCCTCTCCGGACGCCTCTACGACGACGGCGTCATCGACCCGCGCGACACCCGCACCGTCCTCGGCATCTGCCTGTCCGCGATCCACAACGCGCCGGTGCGGGGTGCCCGCGGCGGTTTCGGCGTCTTCCGGATGTGAGCCGCGTACAGCGGGAGAGGGAGCAGCGAATGATCCGAACCATCCTGGTCGCCAACCGGGGCGAGATCGCCCGACGGGTCTTCCGTACCTGCCGGGAACTCGGTATCGCCACCGTCGCCGTGCACTCCGACGCGGACGCCGAGGCGCCGTTCGTCCGTGAGGCCGACGCCGCCGTACGGCTCCCTGGCAGCGCCCCTGCCGACACCTATCTGCGGGGCGACCTCGTCGTGGCCGCCGCGCTCGCGGCCGGCGCCGACGCCGTCCACCCCGGCTACGGCTTCCTCTCCGAGAACGCGGAGTTCGCCCGCGCGGTCCAGGACGCGGGGCTGACCTGGATCGGGCCGCCGCCGGCCGCGATCGAGGCGATGGCCTCCAAGACCGCCGCGAAGAAGCTGCTGGCGGCGGCTGGCGGCGGCTCCGGTGCCGAGGTGCCGCTGCTGGAGCCTCTCGACCCGGCTCGGGTGCGGGAGGCGGACCTGCCCGTCCTGGTCAAGGCGGCGGCCGGCGGCGGCGGACGCGGCATGCGCGTCGTACGGGAGGTGACCGCGCTGGAGGGCGAACTGCGCGCGGCCCGCGCGGAGGCGGCCTCCGCCTTCGGCGACGGCGAGGTGTTCGTCGAGCCGTACATCGAGCGGGGACGCCACGTCGAGGTGCAGGTGCTCGCGGATGCGCACGGTGGCGTGTGGGTGCTGGGCACCCGGGACTGCTCCCTGCAACGGCGGCACCAGAAGGTCATCGAGGAGGCCCCCGCGCCGGGGCTCGGCGACGAGGTGCTGCGCACGCTGGAGCGGGCCGCGGTGGTGGCGGCCCGCACGGTGGGCTATGCGGGCGCCGGCACTGTCGAGTTCCTCGTCTCGCGATCGGGTCGCCCCTTCTTCCTTGAGATGAACACCAGGCTGCAGGTCGAGCACCCGGTCACGGAGTGCGTCTACGGCGTGGATCTGGTGGCGCACCAGATCGCGGTCGCGGAGGGCGCGTCCCTTCCTGCTGAGGGGCCACCCGCCGCCCAGGGCCACGCCGTGGAGGCCCGGCTGTACGCCGAGGACCCGGCCCGCGACTGGCAGCCGCAGACCGGGCGGCTGTGGCGGTTCCAGGTGCCGGGGGAGGTACGCGTGGATGCCGGTGTCACGGACGGCTGCGAGATCGGGATGCACTACGACCCGATGCTCGCCAAGGTCGTCGCCTGGGCGCCGACCCGTGCGGGTGCGATCCGGAAGCTGGCCCGCGCACTGGAGTCCGCCACCGTGCACGGGCCGGTCACCAACCGGGATCTGCTGGTGCGCTCGCTGCGCCATCGCGACTTCTGCGACCTCGACGCGGGGTGCTTGGACACCGGGTTCTACGAACGGAACCTGGCGGAGCTGACCGCCCCCCAGGCCGCCTCCGACCGGGAGTCCGAGGGCGCTCGGTACGCGCTGGTGGCCGCCGCGCTGGCCGAGGCGGTGCGCGACGAGCCAGGTCAGGGGCGGCCCCCTCGGCCACGGGTCGCCGCCCGGTCGGGCGGCTGGCGCAATGTGCCCTCGGCGCCCGCGAACCGGCGGTACGTGGCCGGGGACGGCACCGAGCACGAGGTGCGGTACCTCTGGACGCGGGGCGGCGTCGCCCCCGAGCCCGCCGCGTACCCGGGGCTGCGGGCCGTCGACGTGCGGCCCGACGAGGTGGTCCTGGAGGTGGCGGGGGTCCGGCGGCGGTTCCCGGTCGCCGTGCACGGCGACCGCGTCTTCGTCGGCCGGCACGCCTTCACAGCCCAGCCGCGCCTCGCCGAGCCCGAGGCCGCCGCCGCGCCGGGATCACTGCTCGCCCCGATGCCGGGCACGGTGGTGCGGCTGGGCCAGGGCGTCGCGGAGGGCGCCGAAGTCGTCGCGGGCCAGCCGCTGTTGTGGCTGGAGGCGATGAAGATGGAGCACCGCGTGGTGGCCCCCACCGACGGGAGGGTCACCGCCTTGCACGTCGCGGCCGGACACCAGGTGGAGGTGGGTGCGGTCCTGGCGGTGGTCACCGCCTGAATGCTCCGGGGGCGGCCCCGGCGCACAGCGTGAGCAGGGGCCTGAGGCCCGAGAAGTCGGAAAGGGACATCCATGACCGCGCTCATCGAGACCGACGAACAGACGGCGCTGCGCACCTCGGTCGCGGCACTCGGCAAACGCTACGGACGCGACTACTTCGCACAGGTCGTCGCGGACGGCACCCACACGGACGCCCTGTGGGAGGAGGCCGCGAAGCTCGGCTACCTCGGCGTCAACCTGCCGGAGGCATATGGTGGGGGAGGCGCCGGCATCCAGGAGCTCTCCATCGTGCTGGAAGAGCTGGGTGCCGCGGGGTGCCCGCTGCTCATGCTGGTGGTCTCACCAGCGATCTGCGGCACGGTGATAGCCCGCTTCGGCACGGCGGAGCAGAAGAAGAAGTGGCTGCCGGGCATGGCGAACGGCAGCCTGAAGATGGCGTTCGGCATCACGGAGCCGGACGCCGGTTCCAATGCGCACCGCATCACGACCACGGCCCGCCGCGACGCGGCGACCGGCGAGTGGGTGCTGACCGGACGGAAGGTCTTCATCTCGGGGGTGGACATCGCGGAGGCGACCCTCGTCGTGGGCCGCACGGAGGACGCCCGCACCGGCAAATTGAAACCGTGCCTGTTCATCGTCCCCCGCGACGCGCCCGGCTTTTCCCGGAACCGGATCGATATGGAGATCGACGCGCCGGAGAAACAGTTCGAACTCGTACTGGACGATGTACGCCTGCCCGCCGAAGCGCTCGTCGGCGAGGACGACGAAGACGCGGGGCTTCTCCAACTCTTCGCGGGGCTCAATCCGGAACGCATCATGACGGCGGCGTTCGCACTCGGAATGGCGCGTCACGCCCTCGGCAAAGCGGTGGAGTACGCACGTATCCGGCAGGTGTGGAAGGAGCCGATCGGCGCGCACCAGGCCATCGCACACCCGCTCGCGCAGGCGCACATCGAGGTGGAGTGCGCGCGGCTGATGACGCAGAAGGCGGCACAGTTGTACGACGCGGGAGACGACGTCGGTGCGGGCGAGGCGGCGAACATGGCGAAGTACGCGGCCGCCGAGGCATGCGTGCGGGCCGTGGACCAGTCGGTGCACACGCTGGGCGGCAACGGTCTCACCCGGGAGTACGGGCTGGCGGCGCTGATCACGGCGTCCCGGGTGGCACGTATCGCGCCGGTGAGCAGGGAGATGATCCTCAACTATGTCTCCCACCAGACGCTCGGCCTGCCGAAGTCGTACTGATGGGGACGGGGGAACGGATGGCGGCGCCGGAGAACGTGCTCCGTACGGCGACGGAGGACGGCATTCGCACGCTCACTCTCGACTCGCCGCACAACCGCAATGCGCTGTCCGCACGACTGGTGGGCGAGTTGTACGCGGAGCTGGCGCGTGCGGAGGAGGACGCGTCGGTACGGGCGGTACTGCTCACCCACACGGGCAACACCTTCTGCGCGGGCGCCGACCTGAACGAGGCGGGCGCGGACGCGGCATCGGCCGACGGGCCAAGGGCGCTGGCCGCCCTTCTGCGTGCGATCGCCGCTTTCCCCAAGCCGGTCGTGGCCCGGGTCACCGGGCACGTCCGGGCAGGCGGCACCGGACTCCTGGCGGCGTGTGACATCTCCGTCGCGGGGCCGGGGGCGACGTTCGCGTTCACGGAGGCGCGGATCGGGGTGGCTCCGGCGGTGATCTCGATGCCGGTGCTGCCCCGTACGGACCCGCGCGCGATGGCGCGGTACTACCTGACGGGGGAGCGGTTCGGCCCGGCCGAGGCCGCCCGCATCGGCCTGATCACGCTGGCCGCCGACGATCCGGACGAGGCGCTGGCACCCGTCCTGGACGGTCTGCGACGCGGCTCCCCGCAGGGGCTGGCGGAGTCGAAGCGGCTGGTCACCCGGGAGGTGCTGGCCGCGTTCGACCGGGACACCGGTACGCTCGCTGAACTGTCGGCGCGGCTGTTCGCGTCGGACGAGGCCCGCGAGGGCATGACGGCCTTCCTCGAACGACGGGAGCCCGAATGGGCAGTGCGGCAGGCGCCCGCGCGGTGAACACACGGGCCGGGCGCGAACGGCAGCCGGGCAGCACCCGCGGCGGCCCGGCGGGTGCGCGCGGCGGTCCCGCGAACACACGTGGCGGTTCCACGGGCGCGCGCGGCGCCGCAGGCACTCGCGGTGCCGCGCCCAAGCAGGACCGCAGCCGGGCCACCCGGCAGCGCCTGCTGGAGTCCGCCGTGACCTGCCTGGCGGAGCACGGCTGGTCGGGCAGCACGGTCACGGTGGTTGCCGAGCACGCGGGAGTCTCGCGGGGTGCGGCGCAGCACCACTTCCCCACCCGTGAGGACCTGTTCACGGCGGCTGTCGAGTACGTGGCGGAGGAGCGTTCGCGCGCGCTGCGCGAGCTGCCGGCCCCCGCCGGGACGCGTGCCGTCGTCGAGGCGCTGGTCGCCCTCTACACCGGTCCGCTCTTCCGCGCGGCCCTGCACCTGTGGGTCGCCGCCTCCAACGAGCCCCAGCTCGGCCCCCGCGTGACGGACCTGGAGGCTCGGATGGGACGGGAGACCCACCGGATGGCCGTCGACCTGCTCGGCGTGGATGAGCGCCGCCCCGGCGTCCGCGAGACCGTCCAGGGCCTCCTCGACATGGCCCGCGGCCTCGGTCTCGCCAACCTGCTCACCGACGACAGCGCCCGCCGCGAGCGCGTCGTGGCCCAGTGGGCCCGCCTGCTGGAGGACAGCCTGCGGGACTGACGGCTTCCTCCGCTCGGCGGCGCCTTGGTCGGCTCTCGCCTTTCCGGTCTGCGCGTCCCCGCCCGGGGCGCCTGCCTCCACGCCTCTCCCAGAGGCGCTCAGCGATGCGACACAATTCCCGCAAGCTGCGAACGCAACTGCGATGAGGTCGGTCTGTCTTTCCGGTCCTTCGCGAGGAGACCGGTGAGCACGGCGCTCAACGACGGGCCCGCGCGGTGCGGAGTGAGTGGTGGGTCGGTCAGGACGGCAGCCATGGCTGCCGTCGGGCTCGGCCGACCGAACGCGGGCTTCCCTTCGACGGCATAGAAGAGAGTGGCGCCGAGTCCCCACAGATCGGTGGCGGGTGAGCTGTTCAGCCCTCGGATCTGCTCCGGAGCCATGTAGGCAGGCGTGCCGATGATGGCGCCCGCTTCGGTCAGGGTGGGATCACCTTGGAACCGGGCAATGCCGAAGTCGGCGAGCTTGATCGACCCGTCGGTTCGGACAAGGAGGTTCGCTGGCTTTATGTCGCGATGAACAATGCCCAGGTCGTAAGCTTCTGACAGCACATCGAGCGTGTCGAGACCAATTGCGGCGACCCGCGCGGGAGGCAGCGGGCCGTCCCTCTCGACCGTTGCGCTCAGCGTCACCGCCTTGACCAGTTCCATCACGATGAGAACCGAGTTTTCATCCACCAGCACGTCATGGATGGTGACGGCGTTCTGGTGCGTGAGTTGTGCGGCGGCCCGCGCCTCCCGGAGCATCCGGGCCCGCACGGCCCCTCCGGCGTCGGAAGAGAGCCCGGAAGGCGGGAGGAGCTGCTTGATCGCCACTTGCCGACCCAGCACCCCGTCCCTCGCTCGCCAGACCACGCCCATGCCACCGCGGCCGAGTTCTTCCAACAGCGTGAACCGGCCGGCTGACAGAGTGGCGGTGCCGGGCTCCCAAAGGGTTGCGGTCGGAGCAGACGGCGGGTGAGGCCGCGAAGCGGCGGCGGTGGTGGCTCGTGCCACCGGCCGCCTCCGGGCAATGGCAGGCAGCGTTGACTGGCGTCGTCGCCGGTGACGTGCGACCAGCAGGGACATCACCAGGAGGGCACATACCATGACAAAGATCGCGCTCACGATGATGAACAGGCTGGACTGCGACGATCCCACCGCTGCAGACACCTCCTCCGAATCCCGAACACAATCCGCCACCGTGAGCAGGCCCTCTCGTCCCGTGCCTCCTGGACGACAATGCCCCGCCAACTCGCCGTCCGTTGGGAGCGGTAGTTCCGTATCGCGTGGGGGATGAAGTGATCCTCGGCGGAGCATACATTTCCCAGGCCACCCCTGCACCGGCTCGGCCGCCTCCTGCCGGGCTGGCAGCCATCCGCAGACGGTTGCATCGTCGCGCCCGTACCCCGATGACCGACCCCCGCAGCTGCGAGGTACCGCCCCACGGTGGCGGTACCTCAGCTGGTCGCCGCGCTGCGCCGGTCGTGGCTCGCTTCCGCCCGCACTTCTGACAGCCTGGCAGCCTTGCCGTCTGCTGGGCACAGGGGCAGATTCAGCTCCGCCCACAGGGTCTTGGTGATCGAGTCGTTCACCCGGTCCCCCCAGCGGTCCGCCAGGGCGTCCACCAGCAGCAGCCCGCGGCCGGACTCCTCCTCGGGGGACGGTGGTTCGGTACCCGGGGCGGTAGCGGTTTGTCCGCGCGTGCGTCGGTGACCTCCACCCGCAGCCGCCGCCCGGCGGACGCCGTCCCGGTCAACGTCAGGCGTAGCCGGAAGTCCCGGCCGACGCTGCCGCAGTGCCGTACGGCGTTCGCCGCCAATTCCGTCACGACCAGCGCCGCATGGTGCGAGGACGTGCTGCGGTACGGGATCGTGTGCTCGTCCAGCCACTGCGTCGTGAGCAGCCGCGCGAGCCGCGCTCCGCGCCGAGTCGAACTGAGCTGCACGCAGAACGTGGCCCACGGCTCCTCCGATCCGGCCCCCACCTGGGGTGGCCCGGACTGGCGAAATTCCTGCGTTCGCGGATTCATAGCGTGACGGTCTCGTCACGCGGCTGGCGTGGCCCAGGTCAGGAGCGCGTCCCCCGGCCACCGGTAACGGCCACGCGCGCGCTCTTGCGCGGGGATGTACGGGCCGTCGGCCGTGATCGACCCACGGCATGACGGCGTTGACGCGGAGACCCGTAAGAGGGCGGACGAGGCGGCCGGTGCGCTTCTGCTCCAGGATGTGCGCCGACCAGCCGGCGGTGCGGGCGCAGGTGAACATGAGGGCCGGGACCTCGGCGAAGTCGAGTACGTGGCGGAGGGGCGTTCGCGCGCCCTGCGGGAGCTGCCGGCTCCGGCCGGCGCGCGTGCCGTCGTCGAGGCGCTGGTCGGGCTCTACACCGGGCCGCTCTTCCGCGCGGCCCTGCACCTGTGGGTCGCCGCCTCCAACGAGCCCCAGCTCGGCCCCCGCGTGACGGACCTGGAGGCCCGGATGGGACGGGAGACCCACCGGATGGCGGTGGAGCTGCTGGGTGTCGACGAGCGCCGGCCCGGCGTCCGGGAGACCGTGCAGGGGCTGTTGGACATGGCGCGTGGGCTCGGTCTCGCCAATCTGCTGACCGACGACAGCGCGCGGCGCGAGCGGGTGGTCGCGCAGTGGGCGCGGCTGCTGGAGAGCACGCTGCACGACTGACGGCAAGCTGACGGGGATGATGCGCTCTTTCACCCCGCCGGTTCACATTCATCGACATGGATGGCGAACCGGCGGGGTGCTGCTGTGTGTTCGGCCGTGTGCGCAGTCTTGACGCTCCTATAGGCCACTTCTAGGGTGACGCACGTTCAGCGATCTGGCACGTGTTCATGCACATGAATTGATTGATGCGAACCGAACCAGGGGAGCCGCCATGTCCGGACTGGACTGGGGAGTTGTCGGCGCGTACTTCTTCGTCATGCTGGCGATCGGCCTGTACGCGACGCGCCGGGTCGACAACGTCGCGGACTTCTTCACCGCGCGCGGCCGCATCCCCTGGTGGCTCTCCGGGATCTCGCACCATATGTCCGGCTACAGCGCCATCATGTTCGTCACCTTCGCCGCCGTCGCCTACGACTACGGCTTCACCGTCTACTTCTGGTGGCCGATGACCATCGGGATCGGCGTCGGCATCGGCGCCTTCCTGTTCGCACCCCGCTGGAACCGGCTGCGCGCCAAGCACGGTGTCAACTCCCCGCTGGAGTACCTGGCGGTGCGCTACAACCTGCCCACCCAGCAGGTGCTCGCCTACAGCGGGGCCGCGCTCAAGGTCGTCGACATCGCGGCCAAGTGGGTCGCGATCGCCGTACTGCTGCAGGGCTTCGCCGACATACCGCTGGCCTGGGGCATCACCCTCACCGGCGTCTGCACCATGATCTACATGGCCTTCGGCGGGCTGTGGGCCGATGTGCTCACCGACTTCGGCCAGTTCATCATCCAGTTCGCGGCCGGGATCGCCATGCTGGTGGCCGTCATGGCGCAGCTGAGCGGCTTCTCGACGCTGTGGACCATGTGGGGCGATCTGCCGGCCGGACACGGCGATCCGGTCGCCGGACCGGTCACCACGACACTGATCCTCGCGTTTCTGCTGGTCAAGACGTTCGAGTACAACGGCGGAATGTGGAACCTCGCCCAGCGCTACATGGCCGCGCCCTCCGGCTCCCGGGCGAGGAAGTCCGCGCTGCTGTCCAGCGCACTGTGGCTGATATGGCCGCTGATCCTCTTCATCCCGATGATCGCGGCGCCGCTGATCGTGCCGGGCATCGAGAACGGCGAGGATTCCTACATCGAACTCGCTCAGGAACTGCTGCCCAGCGGCATGGTCGGACTGCTGCTGGCCGGCTTCTTCTCCCACACCATGGCCATGGTCGCCTCCGACTCCAACGTCATCACCGCCGTCATCACCCGCGACCTGGCGCCGGTGCTGGTGCGCCGGGTCCGCACCCTCGGCGAGCGCGGCCAACTCCTCTTCGCCCGAATAACCACGGTCGCGTTCGTCACCCTCAGCATGGGCTTCGCGCTCTTCTCCGACCCCGACGGCTTCATCATGACCGTCGTCGTCAGCATCGTCGCCGCCACCATGGGCCCGATCTCCATCCCCCTGATGCTCGGCCTCCTCCCCTGGTTCAAACGGCACGGCTCGCTGGCCGCCATCAGCTCCTGGGCCGGCGGCATCGCCGTCTGGGCGATCCTCTACTGGGGCGTGGAGGACGCCTCCCAACCCATGACGGTCGGCCTCCCCCTGCTCACCTCACTGGCCCTCTACCTGGCTGTCGGCTTTTTCCGCCCGGTCCACACCACGGCGGGCAACGCCATCGTCGACTCCCTGGGGGAGGACCCCCGAGCCCAAGCCCAGCCGGCCACCCCGAACGCGGCCACCCTCCCCCCACTGGAGCTCCGCTAGGCGGTGGCGGCCGTACCGCGGTACGGCCGCCCGCCACGCTGCTACTTCTGGCATCCCAACTGCTGTGAGGCGTACTTCGCGGTGCGCTTGGCCAGCTGGAGGAGGTCCTTCTCGTGGTCACCGTCCGGGGGAGCGGTGACGGTCAGGCTCATGCCCTGGTTCGCACCCATCGCTTCGGCTCGCCCTGGACAGGGCAGGAAAAGCGCTGCTGCGTGCGCGTCGGAGAAGCCGCCCCCGTATACATCCACCTTGTGCCGGCCGGAAGACCAGTCGATGTCGGTCTGCGTGATGTACCGCGCCCAGTCGTCCCGGTCCCCCGCCGTCTCCTTCACCAGGAACCGCACGGCGACCCGGTCGTCCGCGCGCACCTCACACAGCAACTTGGCCGCCCTCTCCTTGATGAGTCTCTCGGCCTTCACCGAGTAGAAGGACGCATCCGGGACGATGCGGCGGAGTTCGGCGGCGTTACTCGTCCCAGTGACCGAGGAACAGTCGGCCTCCGCGGAGTCGAAACGGGCTGACGCACCGCCGTCTTCTTCCGAAACCAGGGCGTAGGACAGGAGAGCCACCGCAACAAGAAGGACAGCCACCGCAATGAGCAACCACACTGGCGCATTGCGGCGTTCGCCAAGAACCACCATTATTCCTCCGCCGGCTTCAGGGATTTCACTTGGTCACCACTTGTGAATTCAGTAGCCATTGTCTGGCCGGCTACCAGCGCCTCATTGAAGCCGTCCGTGGACCCTGCACGCACCCAAGTATCCCAATGATCGGGCCCGTACTGGTCCCCGCCGTATCCGTGATACATCTTGTTGGTCGACGTGACGTCGTCCGCCCTTGCGTGCGACCAGTAGTCCGACGTCAGCTTTGCCTTCTCTGCGCCCTCATTGTGGTCGTTGGCCATGTTCCACTCACTCGGGCCGACGAAGAGCCCGGATCCTGTCAAGCCGGAGATGACTGCGCTGGCGACTGGTTTGACGCCGTTGTGCGCCAACAACACGTTGGTAACGGTGGCACCCGCACCGTAGCCCCATGTTCCCACCCTGGCCTGCGCCTTCTCGTAAGCGGCGTCGTGGGCGAGCCCCTCACTCACCACAGCTTCCTGCCGACCGAGTGTGAGTGCGCCTGTGACATACCCGGACTGCCGGCTGACGCGCTCCACAATATGCGCTGCCCGGTCCTTGGCATCCGTCTCAGAAGCCTCGAAACGTTCATACGGCTGCAGCTGCGCCTGCATCTCAGGGTCGAGATGGTGCTTCAGGACCGCGTCCCCGTAGAGTTTCTGCCCGGCCAGTACTTCCTGGTATCCCTCTGGGCTCTGTCCGAGAGATATCAAGAATCTGGCCACCTTCGACTCGGCCTCTCCAGAGGATCCGAATACCGCTGGCTCCCCGGCGATAGGGAACAGCCGCTCAAGTGTGTTCAACTGCTGGTCCTCGGGCAGATCGGCCATTCCCGGGTCCTCCGGCGGTGTGCCGCTTTCCAGGCCCCGGTAGATGTCGGGCATGTACTCCCGGGCCATCCGGCCGATACTGTCGCCCATCTCCAGGTGGCCGGTGAGGCGGGACGGATCGTCCGAGACGGCTTTGACGACGTCTTCCATGATTCGTGCCTGGGCGGCGGAGTGGACCAGGGAGTCCGGTTCGGCGCCGGCGACATGGCCGGTCGCCCCGGCTTCCAGCGCCTCAGCCATCGCATCGTGGCCTGGCTTTCCGCCCTCCGAGCCCGGGAGCGACTCCCACTCGCGGTCCTTGAACAGGTAGTCGAAGTGGGACTGTCCGCCCTTGCCGTCCGCACCCGTCTGCTCGTCCGGATGGCCGAAGAAGTCCGTCGAGGCGTCCGGGTTGTGGGAGAGGGCCTTCATGAAACCGGTCATCGGATCGATACCGGCGTCCTTGTCGCTGCCCGGCCCGAAGCGCATGTGGTCCTGCTGGGCATAGGAGGGCAGGCGGTCCCACGGCAGCACGTCCTCGCGGGTCCTGCCGCCAGGACCCGGGTCCTTGACGGTGCCTGTGTGCTCCTTCTCGTAGGCGACCAGTGCGTTGCCGTAGTTGTTGAGGAAGTCGCCCTCATACTTGCCGTGCCGCATCAGGTTGCTCATCGCCTGGAAGCCATAGATCGGCTTGTGCGCGGACGTTCCCGCGACGGGTTCGTCACCGGCTCGTATCACACCCTTCTTCCACGCGGCCATGTCACCGCTCTCGGAGCGGGACGCCGTTGCCAGGGTGGTGCCGAGGCCGACCTCCAACTCACCCAGGAGCTTTTTGCGTTCGTCCACCGCTTTCTGGTAGGCGCCGTAATTCCTGGGGAGTTCCCCCTCGTGCGCTGACCGCCATGCGTCGAGGTCCATCGCCTTGGCGAAGAACGCGAGGGACTTTTTCGGCCCCACATCGGTGGCCACTCGCTCGGCGAACACGGGATCCTTGCCGCTGCGCTTCAGCCAGTCATTCAGCCGGTCGAGTTGGGTACTGGTCAACTCGCTCGGGTCCTTCTTGGCGAGCTTCACAACGGCATCCGCGTCCTTGACCGCTTGCCGCGTCTTCTCGAAGTCGGTGATACGAGAAGAGAGGAAGTTGTACTTGTCCTTGGCTTCATGCCGAAGAGACTCTGCGGCTCCCTTGTCGGTGGTATCGGCAGCCTTGAGGACCTTCTTGATATCGTCGGCGACGGCGTCGATCTGCTTCTGGGTGGGTTTCGGGTCGGCACCCTCCCGGGGCTCGACTACTCCGTTCGCGGTGACGTGGACCCCCTTGTCAGCGTTGGCGACCACGTCCTTCAGGGCTTCCTTGTGGGCCTTCATCTTGGTGTGCAGCCCGTCCAGGATCGTGTGCACGCTCCGGGCAGTCGCCAGTACGTCCTGGAACTCGCCTGCTGCTTTGGTGACGAACTTCTTCGTCACATCCGCGTTTTGCCCGGCCCAGTCCGCGGCCTTGGCCTTCTGTGCGAGTCCAGCGGCAGTTGTGCCCTGCCCGCGAGCGTCTTCACCAGCCAACTTTGTCAGGTCGTCGACCATGTCTTTCCAGTCGCTGACCGCCTTCTTCAGAGTCCCGAGCCGCAGATCATGAAGCTGACGGTAGGTGACCATGCAGTATCTCCCTTTCCTCCTTCGTCAGGTTCCGCGTCGCACGCGCCGCCTACTTGAGGTAGTCGTAGATGCGGGAGACGGTCATGTCTTCTCCCGCTGCGTTCTTCATGCTTGTGACGATGTCCTGCTCATCCTTCGCATGCTGGGCCTTCGAATAGTCCAGATGGTTGGAGATGAGGGCGCATGCCTCCTTGAGCGTGCCCAGCTTGGTGTTCCAGGCGTCATGCAGCGTGGTGAGCGCCGAACCGGCGTCCAGCCCGTCGTTGAAGAGCTGGACCGCCGCGTCGAACGTGTTCTGCCGCGCCCGGTCCCCTGCGGACGACAGGCGTGAATGCAGCTCGAAGGACATGTTGCCGAGCGCCCCCAACTCGTCGTCATGAACGACGAGGTCGCCCTCCCCGCCGACGGGTTTGCCGTTTGCGCCGTCGGGCGGCAGTGCGTGGTTCAGCCGCATCGCTGTGTGGCCGTCGCCGGAATCGGCGGAGTCCGGCCCGATTGGCGTGCCTATGGAATCTGACACTGTTCCCCCTCCTGCAACCGGTCGTGTCGAACCGATCACCGGCGCCTACCCCGCCGACCGGGGGCTCGTAACCTCCGACCTCTGTGGGCAAAACGGCACCTTTCTTGCTGCTCACACGGGGAGATCCAGTTCGGCCCAGAGGGTTTTGGCGATGGCGTCGTTGCCGTATTGGCCCCAGCGGTCTGCCAGGGCGTCCACCAGGAGCAGGCCGCGCCCCGTCTCCTCCTCGTCGCCAGGCAGCCGTGGCGTACCCGGCGGCAGGGGCTTGTCCGCGCGGGCGTCGGTGACCTCAACCCGCAGCACCCGCCCCGGCGCCGACTCGCGCAGCGTCAGGTGCAGCCGGAAGTCCCGGCCGATGCTGCCGCAGTGGCGTACCGCATTGGCCGCCAGTTCAGCCACGATCAGTGCCGCCGTGTGCGACGTCGTACTGCGGTACGAGAGCGCCCGCTCGTCCAGCCACTGCGTCGCCAGCAGCCGCACCAGTCGTGCGCCCCGCCGCGTCGAACTGAGCTGCACCACGAAGGTGGGCGACGCCGCCGCCCGGGTCGGCTCGGGCCCACGAATTCTCTGCATTTGCGGATTCATAGCGTGACGATCGCGTTACGCAGCTAGCGTGGGCCAGGTCAGAAGGTGTCCCCCGGCGACAGGTACGCCGACACACGCCTTCTGCGCGGGGAAGTACGGGCCGTGAGCCGTGACGTGAGCGCGGTGAACGGCGTTGGCGCCAAGACCCCTTTTCGGGAATCACGCACGAGGACGTGAAGCGTATGACCGGTGCGAAGCAGAACTCAACGGCACCACACCGCAGGAAAGACGGCCGCGCCGTCCCCTCACCCCGCACGGCGGACACCGCCCAGCAGCGCAAACGCGAGGACGACCGCCCCGGCATCTGGGTCGGCTACGGCAAGCTGCTGGCCAAGTTTCGTAAGGCGGCTGGGTATTCGCAGGAGGAGCTGGCCCCCCTCCTCGGCTATTCGCCGGAGCAACTCGCCTCCGTCGAACAGGGCCGCCGCCCGGCGAAGGCTCCCCTCACGGAGGCGGCTGAACGGGAACTGAACGCGGATGGCGTGCTGGCGATCCTCCAAGAGGACGTGGACTTCGCGAAGCTGCCGCCATTCTTCCGCGACTTCGTGTTGCTGGAGATGGAGGCAGTGAGCAGGTTTGACTACGACCCGCTGCTGATCCCTGGCTTGTTGCAGACGGAGGCGTACGCGCGGGCTCTGTTCGAGGGCCACGTCCCGATGCTGGACGAGGACGCGATCGATGACAGCCTGGACGCGCGGCTGAACAGGCAGAAGATCCTCACCAAGAGTCCCCTGGTGGACTTCTCCTTCGTCATCGGGGAGGCAGCCCTGCGCCAGGAATTGGGCGGTGCGGACACGATGCGGGAGCAGTACAGGCACCTGCTGGCCATGGGGAACCTCCGCAACGTGGCCATTCAGGTTGTGCCGATCGGCAGTGGCTTTCACACCGGTCTGAACGGCGGGTTCGTGCTTGTGGAGACCGCAGAGCACCAGCGGTACGGCTACTTCGAGTCCCAGGACATCGGCCATGTCGTCAGCGACTCCAAACAAGTGAGTACATTCGCCTTGCGGTATGGCAAGCTGCGATCGCAGGCGCTGAACGTCGAGGAGTCAGCAGCCTTCATCGAGCAGTTGGCAGGAGAACGATGACGAATGAGCACGCGGCAGCCCGGCTTCCCGAACTGCCCTGGTTCAAGAGCAGCTACAGCGGCTCGGGGGGTGGCAACTGCGTGGAAGTCGCGCACGCCCCCACCGCTGTGCACGTTCGTGACTCCAAGGACCAGCGTGGCCCTGTGCTCTCCGTAGCGCCCGCCCAGTGGGTAGCTTTCATCGAGAGGGTGAGGGTCGAGTGACGGGTGATCTGCCCTGGCGTAAGAGCAGCTATAGCGGCTCGGATGGTGGCGACTGCGTGGAGGTAGCGCACACCGCCACCACCGTCCACGTTCGCGACTCCAAGGACCAGCGCGGCCCCGTGCTCTCCGTACCGTCCAACCAGTGGGCGGCCTTCATCGAGCGGTTGGCGAGGTAGAGGCCCGAAAATGTGCGGGGCAGCGTGAACTCGATCGGCGCGGCCCAAGGCCGCTCCGGCGGTCCATCAGGGGAAGGACATCGTGGTTCCCGGCACCAGCATCAAGGACTGCCAGAAGGTCGGCGACCAACTGCAGAACGCGGGGCTGATCGAGGGCTACGCCTGCATGGTGAACGACAACGGCACGGTGCCGGTCACCCCGTACTACAAGGACTGAGTACGAGAAAGAGCTGATCCCACCGTCCCCGCCATCGCTACAGATGGCGGGGACGACGCGGTGTGGATGGCCGTTACAAGTTCCGGACAATCTTTCCGGCCAGGGTCGTGAACCTTCGCAGGAGGGGCCGCATCACACCTCCCGTAAGACGCACTCCATGAGACGGGGAGCGCCGGACGGAGAGGTCCGGCGCCGGGAAAGAGGAACCATGACTCGCAAGCTCACTCGCGCCGTTCGCTGCACTGCCGCCGTGCTGGCCGTCGTCGCGGTCGGCGCAGGTGCCACCGCGTGCAACTCGTCCACTGACGCCTCCTCCTCCAAGGCGGGCACGCACGCCGACGCGGCGAAGGGCTCCTCGGGCGCCGAGGCGAAGGGCTCCGCGGGTGTGAAGGTGAAGGAGGCCGCCCAGAAGGGTTCGCGGACCGACGCGGTGAACACTTCCTCCGCCGCCGGCACCAGCAAGCGCTGCCACACCGGCGAGCTGGACTTCACCTGGGGCGGCCCGCACGGTGGCGCCCCGGACATGGACGCCGACCACCAGCAGATCGCGAGCGTCCAACTGAAGAACGACAGCGCGCGTACCTGCACCCTGCGCGGCTTCCCGGGTGTCCAACTGGTCAGCAAGTCCGGCGAAACCTGGGACCTGCGCCGCTCCGCGGACACGCCCAGCACCATCACCCTGCATCCCGGTGAGAGCACCGCCGCGGTCAGCATGAACATCCTGCCGGTGCCCAGTGACATGAAGGGCCCCAAGCGCTTCGTGCCGAGCAAGGTCCTGATCACGCCGCCCAACGAGACGGCCCACGTCACCCTCGACTGGCCCTACGGCGGCGCCATTCTGGACCAGTCCAGCGCCACGCGTCCCGGCACCTTCGTCAACCCGATCGTCCTGGGCTGAACGAGCTGAACACGTCCGGCCCCGCGTACGGAGTGTCCTTTGGAACACCGAGGAGGAGGACGGGATGGCTCACCAGTCGCGGCCGGAGCCCGGTACGCGCCGTGCACCGGAGTCCGGTACGTGCCGTGCAAGGGAGCCCGGAGTGTCGCGGCGGTGTCTGCTGCTCGGCGCGTCCGCCGCCGCGTTCCTGGCGGCGGGGTGCAGCGCGGAGGAGAAGCGGGCGCCGGATGAGTCAGGAGCCGGGCGCTCGGGCCGCGGGGCGGCCCCGAGCGGCGCGCTGGGGGCCAACTTCAACGAGGACCCCCGCGATGTGAGCTTCGCCCAGTTACGTGGACTCTCCGCGGGCTGGCTGCGCGGCTTCCTTCCGATGCGGGAGGTCGGCAAAGGCCCACTGGAGCGCCAGCGGGCCGTGGCCACGCTGTTGGACGCGCATGGGCAGGGGTACGGCACCGTCCTGTCGTTGAAGTTCCCCTACCACGAGCGTGCGTTCCCCGCAGTCGGCAGCGCGCTCATGGATGCTGAACTCGCGCGCGTGGAGAAGGTGGCGAGTGCCGTGCTGGACAAGGTCGACATCCTGGTGATCGGGAACGAGCCGTTCATCGAGAGTCGCCGGGCCGATCGCGGCGGCCCGGACCTCAATGCCTTCTACGAGCATCTGGCACAGCACCTCGTCTCGTACCGCAGGAAGCACTACGCGCAAGGCTGCAGGACCCGGTTGTACATGGGTGCGTTGAATCACCTGGACGATCCCGCCTGGCGGACCGCGGCCACCCGTCGGTGGATGGAGTTCGTCCACGGCACGCGGGAGATCGAAGGCGTCGACATCCACCCGCATGTGGCCTCCCTCGACGCCGCCCAGCAGTACCTGGACTACGTGGTCCCACTGCTCCGTGCAGACCAGAGGTTCCTTGCCACCGAGTTCTCCCTGGTGCTCGACTGGAGTGCGCACATGCGGGACAGGATTCCGGCCCGGTTCGCCCGGCGCTACGGCATCGATCCGGATACGCGGGTGTGGGAGCTGCTCCGGAGCGCTGTCCGCAACCCGTTCCCGGAGCAGAAGTGGAACGCTTTCTTGTCCATGTGTCCCTGGTTCAGCAGAAACAGGCACTACCTCGCGGACCAGGTGGAGCGGTTCCGCGACACGGGGAAGCTCGCGGTGGCCACTTATGGCGTGGCACAGGCCGAAGCCATGGTGCGCGACATCGGCCCGGACAAACGGCCGTGGCTGCTCAACAGCCTGTACGCCACCCGGACCGTCCGGAAGCGCGCCGACGGCGAGGACGGGCGCACTCAGGCGTGGTTCGAGGACTTCCGGGCTCTGCAGCGTCGGAGTGACCGTCGGCCGGTGGACACGGGCACAACGGACACGTGAGCCCGCGCACGTCGTCCCCGCCACCGCAGCAGGTGGCGGGGACGACGTGCGTGGGCGGCGTCAGCAGGAGAAGGCGTCAGCCGGAGAAGCCGTCGATCTCGCGGGGGTCACGCGGCCCTGGGCCCACATAGCGGGCGGAGGGGCGCACCAGGCGGCTCGTGCGCTTCTGTTCCAGGATGTGCGCCGACCAGCCGGCGGTGCGGGCGCAGGTGAACATCGAGGTGAACATGTGGGCCGGAACCTCGGCGAAGTCCAGGACGATCGCGGCCCAGAACTCGACGTTGGTCTCCAGCACCCGGTCGGGGCGGCGGGCGCGCAGCTCGGCGAGAGCGGCCTTCTCCAGGGCCAGCGCCACCTCGTAGCGCGGGGCGCCCAGTTCCTTGGCCGTACGGCGCAGCACGCGCGCTCGCGGGTCCTCGGCGCGGTAGACGCGGTGGCCGAAGCCCATCAGCCGCTCGCCGCGGTCCAGCTGGCGCTTCACGTAGGCGTCCGCGTCGCCCTCCCGCTCGATCTCCTCGATCATGCCGAGGACCCGGGAGGGGGCGCCGCCGTGCAGCGGCCCGGACATGGCGCCGACGGCACCGGAGAGCGCAGCGGCGACGTCCGCGCCGGTGGAGGCGATGACGCGGGCCGTGAAGGTGGAGGCGTTCATGCCGTGCTCGGCCGCCGAGGTCCAGTAGGCGTCGACGGCGGCGACGTGCTTGGGGTCGGGCTCGCCGCGCCAGCGGCGCATGAAGCGCTCGACGACTGTGTCGGCCTTGTCGATCTCCTTCTGCGGCACCATCGGCAGGCCCTGGCCGCGCGCGGACTGTGCGACGTAGGAGAGGGCCATCACGGCGGCGCGCGCCAGGTCGTCACGGGCGGTGCCCTCGTCGATGTCGAGGAGCGGTTTGAGGCCCCAGACGGGCGCGAGCATGGCGAGGGCCGACTGGACGTCCACCCGGATGTCCCCGGAGTGGACGGGGATGGGGAACGGTTCGGCGGGCGGGAGGCCGGGGTTGAAGCTGCCGTCGACCAGCAGGCCCCACACGCTGCCGAACGAGACGTGGCCGACCAGGTCCTCGATGTCCACGCCTCGGTAGCGGAGCGAGCCGCCTTCCTTGTCGGGTTCGGCGATCTCCGTCTCGAACGCGACGACTCCCTCGAGTCCGGGTACGAAGTCGGACATCTGGCGGCTCCCTCGTAAAGCGTCGTCAAGCTGTGCTGACGGCGGAACGACCTGCTGGCGTGGGCTGCGCGGGGCAGCGTGGTCTGCGTGCATACGGCGCGTGCGGCACATGCGGCGCATGCTGTGTGAGCGCGGCGAACGGTTCCGCTGCCGGCGTCCGCGGCTCACGGACCGGGCCGTCACCTCGGTCATGCCCGCCCCGGACGGTGGTCACGCTCCGCTGCCTGTGGCCTGGAGCACGCTGCTGGGCGGAGCGGCAACGATAGCTCTTGGTGTGCGGCCACCACAGCTCCCGGGGCAGGATTCTGTCGGTTCCGGCACCTGTAGGGGAGGGTGAGAAGCGGCACAGCGGCCGATTCCCGTCCGGCAGGTGTGCGGAGGGTGTCCACCGGGCAGACTGTCCGACCGCGGCCGGGATCGATGCTGCAAGATGGCGACGTGCCTCACGCTGATGACACTGCCGAGACCGACGACGCTCCCGACGCGACCGCCCCCGAGACGCCTGTGGCCTCGACCACTCTCGACCCCGCCGCGATGCGCGCCCACTACCGGGACGAAGGGCTCAGTGAGAAGGATCTGGCGCCCGACCCCTTCGCCCAGTTCGCGCTCTGGTTCGCCCAGGCGACAGCCAGCGGGCTGCACGAACCCAACGCGATGGTCTGCTCCACCGCGGACGAGCAGGGCCGCCCCAGCTCCCGCACCGTCCTGCTGAAGCGCTACGACGAGCGCGGCTTCGTCTTCTTCACCAACTACGGCTCCCGCAAGGGACGGGAGATCGAGGCGAATCCGTATGCCTCGCTGCTCTTCCCCTGGCACGGCATCGCCCGTCAGGTGATCATTTCGGGTGCTGTCGAGCGCACCGGGCGCGATGAGACAGCCGCCTACTTCCGCACCCGCCCGCACGGCTCGCAGCTGGGTGCGTGGGCGAGCGAACAGTCCTCGCGGGTGGCCTCCAGGGAGGACCTGGACCGGCTGTACGCACAACTCGCGGAGCGCTACCCGGAGGGGGAGGACGTTCCGGCACCGGCCCAGTGGGGCGGCTACCGGGTGCGGCCCGAGACGGTGGAGTTCTGGCAGGGCCGGGAGAACCGCCTGCACGACCGCCTGCGCTACCGCCTCGCGGCGGGCGGGAACTGGGAGATCGAGCGGCTCTGTCCCTGAGAGGGCCGCGCCCCGTACCGCCCAACGGGGGCGCACGAAAGGAAACGGCCCGTGGGCGACTCCACCGCCAGAGGCGGCGGCGTCGGTCGGACGAGTCCGACGAGCCCACGGGCCGGGTGACTGCTGTGGATTGGCCGGCGAACCGGCGTCACGCTAGTGGCGTCGGCCTCAGGCCGCAGCCACCTCACACGTCCGGTGATTGATCATCAGCCGGATCACCTCCTTTCCTGTGTGCTCCACACCGTAGGCACCGCTCCGGTGGGCGGCAAACGAATTTCGGGGCGACAACGATTTCGGGGAACTCCCTGTGGGGTGCGTCACGTTCGAGTTGAATGATCCGTACATACGTCGTGGCGCTGAGCGACGACGCAGCAGACGGGTACGACAAGAGACGGGCACAGCAACAAGACGGGCACAGCAACAAGGGGGGTGCCGAGGTGGCGGCTCGATCCGAGACTCACTCCGCGTCGTCCTCGGACGGTGACGGCGGGCCTGACGACGAACTTCTGCTCGCCGCTCTGCTCGACGGCATGGACGCCGCGCTGTGTGCCTTCGACGCCGACGGCGTGGTCACACACTGGAACCGCGAGGCGGAGCGGATGCTGGGGTGGACGCAGGAGGAGGCCGTGGGCCGCAAGGGCCTGGCGGGCTGGGCGGTGCGCCCGGCCGACGCCGAGGAGGTCGAGGGCCGGCTGCTGGACGCGATGCGCTCGCCCGGCCGTCAGGTCCACGAGTTCGCGCTGCTGACCAAGGACGGCGGACGGGTGCTGGTGCGTATCCAGTCCTCGGGCGTCAGCGGTGCCGACGGCCGTCCCCAGGGTGTCTACTGCGCCTTCAGCGAGGTGCACGCCCAGATCGATCTGGAGCGCTGCATAGCGCTGAGCGAGGCGCTGCTGGAGGACGCCTCGTGGGGTGTCGTCCTGGTCGACGCCGATCTGCGGCCCACCGTCGTCAACGCGTACGCGGCGCGGGCCTTCCGCGTACCGGCGCGCGCCGGCATGCTCGGCCGCCCGCTGGGCGAACTCCTCGAACAGGGCACGGAGGAGCTGGAGGGAGCACTCCAGCACGTGCTCGGTGAGGGGGCACCGCCGGCGCCCGCCGAGATCTGGGTGACGCTCCGCCCGCCCAGCGACCGTACGGGCCCGGGCCGTACCGGTACCGGAACCGCCCCTGCCGACGGCGAGAGCGGCGACGGCGCGGACCCCGCCCCGGGCGACGCCGCCGAGGGCGACACCGCCCGGATGAGCGACGGCGAGGGCCGGGCGGCAGCGCCCACCGCGGAGTCGGCGCGCCGCCGCTGCTGGCGCAGCGGCTTCCTGCGGCTGTCCTCACCGCTGGCTGAGGAACCCGTGCCGCTCGGCGTCGCCTGGCTCTTCCAGGACGCCACCGACCAGAAGCAGGCCGAGCGGGAGGCGGCCCGGCTGCGCTTCCGCGACGGCCAGTCGCACCGCGCGGCACGCGCCGCCGCCGAGTGCGCCGATCCCATGGAGGCCGCGTGCCTCCACCTGGAGTTCGCACTGGCCGGATTCGCCGACCACGCGCTGCTGGACCTGGCAGCCGAACCGGGACCCGAGCCCTCGCGCACCCAGGACGCCTCGCTGGACGCGCTGCCGCCCCGCGATCCGCGGCTGGTGCGGGCCGCGCTGACACCCGCGGCCGAACGCGGCCGTCCGCCGTTCATCGAGCCCGGTACCGCCAGCGGTATCCCCGTCGCCTACCCGGAAGGGCACCCGGCGCTCCAGGCGTACCAGCGCTGCACCTCCGTAAGGGCCAGCTGCGGGGCGCAGCGCGGGGCGGACACGGCCGAGTGGGCGCGGACCCGCAAGTGGCCGCAGGGCACCGTGCACGGGCTGTGCACGGTGCTGCGCTGCCGGGGCCGCTCGCTCGGCGTCGTCACCTTCCTGAGGGACGCGGGCCGCCGCCCCTTCGACCGGGAGGACGCGGACTACGCGGAGCAGATCGCCACGCACGTCGCGGCAGCCGTGGACCTGGCGGGCGCGCTGGGGAGCGGTCACACGCTGGGGAGCGGTCAGCGGTAGAAGATCCGGTCCGCGTACTCGTCCATGACGTGCGCGTTCCAGTCGTGGCCGCCGTCCACATTGCCCGAGCGCAGCATGGGCGGCTCCACGCCCCGGCGCGCCAGCTCACACGCCGCCGTGGCGACGATCGCCTGCATCACCGCGCTGGTCACCACCGTGGAGGCGGGCGCGAACGGCGCTGCCACGCCCTCGGCGGTCAGCACGGCGTCACCGACGGCGATCCGGCTGTCCACGACGATGTCGCAGTGGTCCTTGAGGAAGGTGCCGGTGGCGTGCCGGGAGCGGGTCTGTTCCGCGTACGCGACCGAGGTGATCCCCACGACCTTGAGTCCGAGGGCGCGCGCGTTGAGGGCCAGCTCCACCGGAAGCTCGTTGCGGCCCGAGAGGGAGATGACGATCAGTACGTCCCCGGCACGCGCCGGACTGGAGTCCAGCGCTGCGGCCGCCAGCCCGGAGACCCGCTCCAGCGCGCTGCCCAGCGTGGCCGGGCGGACGGCGACCCCGACGGCCCCCGGCACGTTGAGCAGGTTCATCACGGCCAGCCCGCCCGCCCGGTAGACGGTGTCCTGCGCGGGGAGGGAGGAGTGCCCGGCGCCGAAGGCGAAGATCCGGCCACCGTCGGTCACCGTCTCGGCGAGCAGCTTGCCCGCCGCCTCGATGCCCGCCGCCTCGCCGTCCCTGAGCTGGCTCAGCAGCGCGATGGCCGCGTCGAAGAACTCCCGCGCCGCCGTCGTCCCCGCCGCGCCACCCTGCTCGCCCATACGCGCCCCTCGCCTCCGTCACCGTGGACCGGGCGAGGTGATCGGGCCCGGTTCCGTTCCGTAGTACGGCGATCACGTTGAGGTCTGGACCTTTCTCCTGTCAACCGTCCGCAGCGCGCTGCGGAGACCGGCACCCGGTCGGGGCGGCGCGGTTGTCAGTGGGATGCGTCAGAATTGCTTTCAGGGCCACCGCACGACTGACTAGGGGCTGCGCAATGTCAGGACTCATCGACACGACGGAGATGTATCTCCGCACCATCCTGGAGCTCGAGGAGGAAGGTGTGGTCCCGATGCGTGCCCGCATCGCCGAGCGCCTGGACCAGAGCGGTCCGACGGTCAGCCAGACCGTGGCCCGGATGGAGCGGGACGGACTGGTGACGGTCGCCGGGGACCGGCACCTGGAGCTCACGGAAGAGGGCAGGCAGCTGGCCACCCGCGTGATGCGCAAGCACCGGCTGGCGGAGTGTCTGCTGGTCGATGTGATCGGCCTGGAGTGGGAGCAGGTGCACGCGGAGGCGTGCCGCTGGGAGCACGTGATGAGCGAAGCGGTCGAGCGCCGCGTGCTCGATCTGCTGCGGCACCCCACCGAGTCCCCCTACGGCAACCCGATCCCGGGCCTGGAGGAGCTGGGCGAGAAAGCCGAGGCCGATCCCTTCCTGGACGACGGCCTGGTCAGTCTGAACGACGTCGAGACGGGCGGCGACGGCAAGACCGTCGTGGTCCGCAGGATCGGCGAGCCGATCCAGATGGATGCCCAGCTGATGTACACCCTGCGGCGGGCCGGTGTGCAGCCGGGCGCGGTCGTCAGCGTCAACGCGGGCTCCGCGGGCGGCGTCCAGGTGGGCAGCAGCGGCGAGGCGGCGGAACTGGGCACCGAGGTCGCCGCGCACGTCTTCGTCGCCAAGCGCTGAGCGCCCCGTAGGGGCGCGCGGGAACGGCGCGGCCGGCCACGGCATTCCCGCGTCGGGCACGCGGCGCCGTGCCCCAACGGCGGGTTTCCGCCATCGTGCCGTCCTCGGTCAGGCAGAAGCTGGACGGTTGCGTCCAAGTAGGGCGCACGGGAAGACGCCCCGGCGCGCGGCGACGCGCCCGCGCGGATGGGCGTCTTCCCAAATTCTTCCAGCCGTACCAGAGTTGCCGGAACACGAGCGGCCGTATGCGTGCCGGGCGACGCCGGCGCGGGCGGAAGGGAGCCATCGATGCTGTGTTCCGCGGGCCTTGGCCTCGTACCGCGGGTGAGCAGCCGGGGCTCCGGTGCCTTCGGCTTCCGGAGCCCCGCCTCCCCATGTCCCCCCGCGGCAACCCGGAGCCCCGAGCTCTCAGGGTCTGCCGCCCTCCCGGTTCCTGTCTCCCCCGGGGGACGACGGGCAACCCCGCAACGTTGTCACTCAAAGGTGGGGTATTCGCCGTGAGCCCCGGCTGTTCGAATAAAGGTTCGATAGTCTGACGCGGCGGTCACAGGAGTGGGGGTGTCACGACGCATGGTGCGACGTATCGATGTGACGGGGGCGGACGGACTCCGTCTCGCCGCCTGGGAGTTCGCCGACTCGCCCAAGGCCGGCGCCGGCCCCGAGGCCCTGGCCGACACGCAGCGCCGCAAACCGCCGGGCGTGCTTTTACTGCACGGACTCATGGGCCGCGCCTCCCACTGGGCCGGAACCGCCCGCTGGCTGGCGGACCGCTATCGCGCCGTCGCCCTCGACCAGCGCGGCCACGGCCGCAGTGACAAGCCGAACGAGGGCCGCTACGACCGGGAAGCGTTCGTCGCCGACGCGGAAGCCGCGCTCGAAAGACTCGAACTCGCCCCCGTCGCCCTCGTCGGCCACGCCATGGGCGCGCTCACCGCATGGCAACTCGCCGCCAAACGCCCCGACCTCGTCCAAGCACTGGTGATCAGCGATATGCGGGCCACCGCGCTCGGCGAGCAGTCGCAGCGGGAGTGGGAGGAGTGGTTCAAGTCCTGGCCGGTCCCCTTCGCGACCCTCGCCGACGTCCGCAGGTGGTTCGGCGAGGACGATCCCTCCCTCGAACGCTCCCGCGCCTCGCGGGGTGAGTTCTTCGCGGAGGTGATGTCCGAACGCGAGGACGGCTGGCGCCCCACCTTCTCGCCGGAGGTGATGATGCGTGTCCGGGAGGGATGGGTGTATGACGCGCACTGGGACGAGCTCGCCCAGGTCCGCTGCCCCACCCTGGTGGTGCGCGGACTCGACGGGGAGCTGGGGCGCGCCGAGGCCCAGGAAATGGTGCGGGTGCTGCCGCGGGGCATTTACGCCGAGGTCACTGAGGCAGGGCATTTGATCCATTACGACCAGCCCGACGATTGGCGCCGCGTCGTCGAACCCTTCCTCCAAGCAACCCTCCCCACAACTGGCACCTGACCCCTTGGCACCCCCTCTCTTCGGGGCGCCCGGTTGTGGACGCGGGCCCCGTTCGTGTCCCGGCTGCCGCCGACAGGTCGTGTCGGGGGGGGGCGGAGCCCCATGAACGAGAGGGGGTCAGAGGGCTCCGCCCTCGGCCATTGGCGGCGACCTCAGCCAAGGGCGGCGGCTTCGCGTCCGCAGGCGTACGCAATGGTGGGCAGCACCTCATCCACATCGGGCAACCAACGATTGGCCGCAGTGGGCTCCCGAGCCCACTGCACAGCCCCCCGCGTCCCCACTCGCGTGGGCGGCGCAGCCACCCAGTCCCCGGCACCTCTGGATCGAAGGTCCAACGCGGTGGGCGACCACCCCAGCCGCCGCAGAGTCGCGGGAACCTTCGCGATGGCGCCCGGAAGAACGAAGAAGAGCATCCGGCCATCCGGTGTGCAGGTGACAGGTCCCAGCGGCTGGTCCATCCGTTCGAGGCGGGCGAGGGCCAGGCAGCCGACGGCTTCGGAGACCTCCAGCGCGTCGAAGGCGCGCCCGGTCGGCAGCAGTACGGCGGCGCGCGGTTCAGTGGCCCACACCCGGCGCACGGTCGTCGCGCTCCCCGTCGTCTCGTCCGCCCAGCGTGCGCGCGCCGGGTGTGCGCCGGGTGCGGGGCACGCGCGCTCGCCGCAGGCGCAGCGCGGGACGCCGTTCACCGTTTCCAGCCAGACGCCGGGAAAGACGTCCCAGGCCCGCTCCTGCGTGTAGCGCACCGCGTGTTCGAGGGGTGTCGCGGGTGGTGCTGTCCGCTGTCCGGGGCTGTGCGCGTCCGTGGCCGCTCCAGAGGCGTCCGTGGTCACTCCAGAGGTAAAGGTGATGGTCTCTTCCACGACCATCACAACTTTCGTCCCTCGCAGGGGTTACGGGCGCTGAACGGCGCGGTCCGAGGCGCGACGGTGCATGCGGCGGCAGCGCGTCACTGATTTCACCGGGCTGGGGGCAGCCCGCGCTCATGACGGCGCATGGTGGCAAGTGTGGGGGCGCGTGCACAGAAGAGCGGTCTTGGGTGGGTAGTCCCTCTGCGGCGCATTGTGCTGTGAAGCGCGGGCTTTGGGGGGTCTCACGGGCATATGCGCAAATCAGCCGGCGCCGCGCGGTCTGCGTCAAGCAGTCGGCGCCGAGCCGTGATCACGCCGGGTCTTGGTTGCAGAGAAACCACGGAGGGGGATCGCATGGCCGCCAGGCCGCTCGTCGCGAGGCAGCCCAATGAACGGCTGCAAGCACTCATCCAGGAGGCCGGGTGCTCGAACGCCGGCCTCGCCCGCCGCGTCAACATGTGCGGCGCCGAGCACGGACTGGATCTGCGATACGACAAGACCTCCGTGGCGCGCTGGCTGCGCGGCCAGCAGCCGCGCGGGCGGGCTCCGGGCATCATCGCCGAGGCCCTCGGCCGCAAGCTGGGCCGTACCGTGACGATCGACGAGATCGGCATGGCCAACGGCAAGAACCTCGCCTCGGGCGTGGGGCTGCAGTTCGCGCCGACCGTCGTCGGTGCCGTCGAGCAGGTCTGTGAGCTGTGGCGCAGTGACGTGGGCCGCAGGGACTTCCTGACCGGGTCGACCGTGGCGGCCTCCGCGCTGGTCGAGCCGAGCAGGGACTGGCTGATCACGCAGCCCGACCACCAGGTCGCACGCTCCTCCGGGGCCCGGGTGGGCGAGGCGGACGTGGCGGCCGTACAGGCGATGACCGAGGCGCTCTCCGACCTGGACCACCGCTATGGCAGCGGCCATATCCGCCCCGTGGTGGTGCACTACCTCAACAGCGTCGTCTCCGGGCTGCTCGCCGGCTCCTACAAGGAGGCGGTCGGCCGGTCGCTGTTCGCCGCCGTGGCCCGGCTGACCGAACTGGCGGGCTACATGGCCGTGGACACCGGCCAGCACGGGCTCGCGCAGCGGTACTACATCCAGTCCCTGCGGCTGGCCCAGGCGGCGGGGGACCGGGCGTACGGCGGCTATGTGCTGGCCGCCGGGATGAGCCACCTGGCCGCCTCGCTCGGCAACCCGCGCGAGATCGCCCAGTTGGCGCGTGCGGCACAGGAGGGGGCGCGGGGGCGGGTGACGCCGCGCGTGGAGGCGATGTTCCACGCCGCTGAGGCGCGCGGGCACGCGCTGATGGGCGATGCGCGCGCCTGCCAGGGTTCCGTCACCCGGGCGCTGACGGCCATGGACGGCGCCGAGGCGGCGGCCGACGCCGGGGACGACCCGTCCTGGATCGCGCACTTCGACCGCGCCTACCTCGCGGACGAACTCGCCCACTGCCATCGCGACCTGGGCCAGGCCGAGAGCGCGGCAGCGCGCGCGGAGGAGGCCGTCACCGGGCACCCGCACGGCCGGGCGCGGCGGCGTGCGATCGGGCTGTTCCTGCTGGCCGGCGCGCAGGTGCAGCAGCGCGAGGTGGAGCGCGCCTGCCAGACGGGCGGGCAGGCGGCGCAACTGCTCGCGGGGCTGCGGTCGGACCGGGGCGCGGAGTATCTGGACGACTTCCGGCAGCGGCTGGAACCGTACCGGGACGAGCCCGTGGTGCGGGAGTTCCACGAGAGTCTGGAGCCGATCGCCGCGGCGTGAGGGGCCTGCCCTGCCCCTGGTGACCAGTCGAGCGTTTCGCGTGATTCATCCTTCCTTGCGGGCTTCATGGTGACATCAGGTGAAGGAAGGGCGTCCGCACATCTGGGCGCGTGGTCGCCCGTTGGCATGACCCGGTAGCGTGAGCCGACGCTTCCGCTAGCCATGCGAACGAGGAGTCTCGGTGACAACGCACAACGGACGCGGACAGGACGGGACTTCCGGCTCCGCCGGTGACGCCCTGCCCGCCTCCACGACCCCGTACGAGGGGGTCGTGCTGCCGGCCAACGGCGACCCTTGGACTCCTCAGCAGCAGCGCCAGGCCCAGTCCGAGCGCGAGCAGGTGAGCCCCCCGGCCGGGCAGCCGTGGGGCGACCCCTGGGGCCCGGGCGCCGAGGCGTCCCAGGCCGACGACAGCACCTACGGCGGCTACGACGGCGGCTACGAAGGCGCCGCGCAGGGCGGCCCGGGGCACGGCGGCCCGGGGCACGGTGGCACCGGCTACTGGGGCGCTCCGCAGCAGGACGAGCCCGGCGGTGCGCTGCCGCTCCCCCCGGAGGGCACCCCGGCCCGCCCACGGACTCCACCGGCGGCACCCGCCACCTCGCCGCATCTGCCGCAGCCGCAGTCACCCGGCGGTGCCGGGCCGCTGCCCCCGGCCGCGGGACAGGGCGGCCATGGCACTCAGGGAGAGATGCCGCCGCCCGCGTACGGGCAGCCGCTGCCCGGCGCGATGCCGCCCCCGCCGAGCGCGCCCCCGCCGTCCCCGCCCTCGGCCCCGCCGACTCCGCCGCAGGGCGCGTACCAGGGCGGACCGGGCGACAGCGACGCCACCCAGATGCTTCCGCCGTTCCCGGCGGGTCAGCCCGCAGTGGGTTCCGCCGGTCCCGACGACGGAACGCAGTTGCTGCCGCCGCAGCAGCCGGGGCCCGCCGCCCCGGTGGGGGGCAGCCCGGACAGCGAGGCCACGCAGTATCTGCCTCCGATGGCGGCCGGTGTCGGCAGCGACTCGGAGGCGACCCAGATGCTCCCGCCGATGTCCGGCGCGGGCGCGCCCGACTCGGGCACACCCGGCGCGGGCACACCCGACTCGGGCACACCCGCCCCCCAAGGGCAGGGTGCCGGGGCGGAGGGCACCCGGCAGCCCCTCCCGGAGTTCGAGAACCTCTTCAGGTCCGACGCGCCGCAGTCCGGCCGGGGACAGCCCGCTGTCGGCCACGACGAGCCGGGCTCCACGCAGAGCCTGCCCGTCTTCGACGACGCGGCGCAGCGGCCCGCCCCGCCACGTGGCGGTTACGGCTACCCCCAGCCCGGTGCCCGGCCGGGCGGTTACGGCTACCCGCAGCCGGGCGGCTCGCGGGGCGGCGGCTACGGCTATCCGCAGCCCGGTACGCGGGGCGGCGGCTACGGGTACCCGCAGCCTGGTGCACAGGGTGGCGGTTACGGCTATCCCCAGCCGGGCTCGCGGCAGTACGAGCCGCAGGCCGGGGGGCGGGCGGCGCGGCGCGACGCCGGCCGGGGCCGCCGCGGAATGCATCCCGGGGTGCTGATAGGCGCGGGGCTGGCGGGCGTCGCGGTGATCGGGCTCGTCGTCGGCCTGCTCCTCGCGAACGGCGGTGACGACGACCCCGGCTCCGACAAGCCGAAGGCGTCCAGCGAGCCCGCGGGCGAGAAGAAGTCCTCAGCGGCGCCGGACCCCGCCGAGGCGCAGGCCAAGAAGCTGGACGCGCTGCTGGCCGACAGCAACAACAGCCGCTCCTCGGTCGTACGTTCCGTGCAGAACATCAGGGCCTGCAAGTCGCTGGGCAAGGCGGCGGCCGATCTGCGGTCCGCCGCCAAGCAGCGCACCGCCCTGGTGCGGCGGCTCGGCGAACTGAAGACGGACGCCATCCCGCACAGCGCCGAGCTGAACTCGGCGCTCAAGAGCGCCTGGCGGGCCTCGGCCTCAGCCGACAACCATTACGCGGCCTGGGCGGACCAGGCGGCGCGTAAGAAGGGCTGCCACAAGGGCAAGGCCAAACCGACCCGCCACCTGGCGGCCGGCAACGGCGCCAGCGGTAAGGCGACCGCCTCCAAGAAGAAGGCGGCGCGGCTGTGGAATCCGACGGCGAAGAAGTACGGCCTCACCGAGCGGCAGTACGGCTCCCTGTGAGCGGGCGTGGGCGCGCTGTGAGCGGGTGCGCGGCAGGGTGAGGGGCCGCCGCCCTGGCGCGGCGGACGGAACGTAGGGTCGGTGACCATGCAGCAAGCAGGTTCCGTGAAGTCTTCCCGACGTGGCCGTGGTTCCACCACCATAGGCGGCATGCCTGTCAACGACGTGCCCTGGTGGCGCTGGCGCAGCAACGTGCGCTCGGCGCTGCACATGCTCTCCGACCAGACCTTCCAGCACGAGTGCTGGCTGGCCGGCGTCCCCGGATACGGCGATGTCACGGACGCCGTCTACCGCCTGGTCGAGGACACCTGGCTGGACAACTGGTCGGCGGAGAAATACGTCGGAACGATCTTCCGGGACGCGCAGGAGGCCCAGCTGGTGGACGCCGCCGTGCTGCGGGTGCTGCGCATCATGCACCAGGTCGGCGCCGACGCCCCGGTCGCCTCGTACCTGGAACATCCGGCCTGGCCGGAGGCCGTACAAGCGGCGCGGGAGGCCCATGTGCTGCTCGCCGGGAACGACGGCGAGGACCCGGACGAGCCGCCACGCTCCCTGGAGCTTCTGGCGATCATGCTTCGGACGGTGTGACCGGGGCACCCCGGGTGATGTGCCAGTCTTGAAGCCATGAGCCAGTCGCACTCCGCCCCCGACAACTCCGCCGAGATCGCCGAGAAGAGCGAAAGCGAGCAGGCGGGACAGTTCGTCCTCACTCTCTCGTGCCCGGATAATCAGGGCATCGTGCACGCCGTCTCCAGCTATCTGTTCATGACGGGCTGCAACATCGAGGACAGCCAGCAGTTCGGGGACCGCGACACCGGGCTCTTTTTCATGCGCGTCCACTTCACCGGTAACACCACGGTGGAGAAACTGCGGGCCAGCTTCTCCGCGGTCGGCGACTCCTTCCGGATGGACTGGCAGATTCACCGGGCCGAGGAGAAGATGCGGGTCGTCCTCATGGTGAGCAAGTTCGGGCACTGCCTGAACGACCTGCTCTTCCGCTCCCGGATCGGCGCCCTGCCCGTCGAGATCGTCGCCGTGGTCTCCAACCACACCGACTTCGCCGAGCTGGTCGCCTCCTACGACATCCCCTTCCACCACATCCCTGTGACGAAGGACACCAAGGCACAGGCCGAGGAGCGGCTGCTGGAGCTGGTGGAGGCCGAGCGGGTGGAACTCGTCGTCCTCGCGCGCTACATGCAGGTGCTCTCCGACAACCTGTGCAAGCAGCTGTCCGGGCGGATCATCAATATCCACCACTCCTTCCTGCCGAGCTTCAAGGGCGCCAAGCCGTACCACCAGGCGCACGCACGCGGCGTGAAGCTGATCGGCGCCACGGCGCACTATGTGACCGCCGACCTCGACGAGGGGCCGATCATCGAGCAGGAGGTCGAGCGGGTCGGTCACGACGTCACGCCCGAGCAGTTGGTCGCCGTGGGCCGTGACGTCGAGTGCCAGGCGCTGGCCCGCGCCGTGAAGTGGCACAGCGAGCACCGCGTCCTGCTGAACGGCCACCGTACGGTCGTCTTCACCTGAGCGGACGCCGGGCCGGGCCCGGGGCCTTCCGCCCCGGGCCGCCACGTTCGGCTACAACCGCGACAGCGAAGCGGTCGCGTAGAGGACGTCCTGGATGGCCTGCGGGTCACCGTCGTGCCCGGCGGCAGCCTCCAGCGGCTGCACATGGCCCGCCGCGAGCTGGCAGAACTCCAGGCCGTCCAGCGCGATATGGGCGACCTTGCCCTCCGGTGAGGCGCGGCTGCCCGGGGAATCGAGCGGGATGTACCAGTCGCCGCCTCCCTCGCCCTCGACCTCCAGATGCAGGGTGCGGCCGGGTGCGCCTGCCGTGGCCAGACCGCGGGACGGCGGCGCGAGCCCCGTGCGGCGCCGCGCCGCGAGCGCGCCGGGCAGCTGCCGCGCTGCGAGATCGACCAGCAGGTTGAGATGCGCCGGACCGGGCGGCCCGTACGGGTAGTCGACGGCTTCCGCGATGTCCTCGGCGTGCATCCAGCACTCGAAAGCGCGGTCGAGGAACGCGTCGCGCAGCGGCAGCGAGAAGCTGCCGTAGGAGACGAGCCGCCCACGGGCAGTGCCCTCGCCGGTGCCGCCTTCGCCGGTGCCGCCCTCGTGGTCGGCTTCGTCCTGAGCGGCGAGGAACGACACGTCGCGGATCATGGCGTGGCTCTGCTCCCGCCACGGCTCGCGCGCTGCCGGGCTCTGGTGCCCGGCCTCGCCCAGCGCCCAGTAAGCCTCCGTACGGCTCTGCGGTCCCGCGTCGGGACCGGCCGGGAGGGCGTTGGCCGGCAGCGGGTCGGGCAGGCCGATGCCGCTCGCGACCAGCCCGTCGACCGCGAGCAGATGGCCGAGGACACCGGCCACGGTCGTCTCCCGGGTGGTCTGCCGGTCGCCGTCGAACCAGCGCAGCCGCACCGGAGCCCGCCACTCCGTGTCGGCCATGTCCCGCAGCAGCGCGTCCAGCCGGGCGGTCTCCGCGTCGTAGGGCGCCGCCCAGGTGGGCATCGGGATACGGGCGGGACGCCGGTTGAGGCAGCCTTCCAGCACCCGGGAGCGCAGCATCGGGTCCAGGTCGAGGCTGTCCTCCGCGTGCAGCAGGCCGACGGCGTCGCGCAGCCGCAGCGCTTCCTCTGCGCAGGGCGCGCAGTCGGTCAGATGCGCCTCCACTGCGGCGGTCTCCTCAGGGGAGCAGGCGGCGAGGGCCCAGGCGCCGAGCAGCGAGGTGAGGACCCGGTGATCCTGTAGTTCGCCTTCCGGCGCTACCTCGGCGGTGCCGGTGGCCGGGGAGGTCACGTTGCGCGCCTGCCGCCCGGCGGGCTGCCCCGGGCCAGGACCAGGACCGGGACCGGAGCCAGGACCAGGACCAGGACCAGGGCCCGAAGGTGTCGGTGGTGTCGGGGGTGTCGGTGGCGTACTCATGGCCGGGACTCCGCGCCGGATCGGGTCATGGCGGGCTGTGTCATGGCGGAGGAGAGGAGTTGGAGCCCCAGCCGCAGCCGGCGGCGGGCCTCGTCCTCGGTGACGCCCAGCGTGCGGGCCGTCTGCCGGTAGTCGTGGCGCTCGAAATACGCCAGTTCGAGGGCGGCGCGCAGGGAGGACGGCATGGAGGTGACGATGTAGTCCGCACGCGCCGCGGTGGCAGCGGTGCGGACCTGCTCCTCGAACCGCTCGGCCTGTTCCGGTGAACAGG
The DNA here is from genome assembly GCF_017676385.1 of Streptomyces spirodelae. Lineage (GTDB taxonomy): Bacteria > Actinomycetota > Actinomycetes > Streptomycetales > Streptomycetaceae > Streptomyces > Streptomyces spirodelae. The sequence goes on along the minus strand of NZ_JAFFZN010000011.1, from coordinate 96,786 downwards.
GGCCGGCGCTGCGCTGCTGGCTGCGCAGCCTGCCGGTCGCGATCTGCTGGGTCAGTGCCGCTATCCAGGACCGCATGGGGCCCTCACGCGGGTCGAAGCTGTGCGGGTTCTCCCAGATGTGCGCGAAGACCTCCCGGGTGGCGCTGTCGGCCGCCTCCTCGTCGTCCAGCACCCGGTGGGCGAGGCCGTGTACAAGTGACGCGAAGCGGTCGTAGAGCTCACCCAGCGCCGCCGCCTCGCCGCGCGCGAGCCGCTGCTGCATCTTCCGGTCCCAGCGCGGTGGTGTGTCGTTCGCCATGGTGGCCCCCAGCCCTCGGTTCCGCCGTCCGCCTCCGGCCCGCCCCGTCGGTGCCGTTTGCGGCGGTCCCTTCCGCCTCTTGTGATGCCCGTCAACGCCTCGAATGTAGTGCGAGCAACTGACTGCGCACGCCCCTTTCGCGGCAACGTGCGCCCCTGGATAGTTGCCGAGGGTGCAGTTCTCGTCACGGAGTGCTTGGTTCGGGCGGTGGTACAGGGGCGTAAGGGGCGGATGCTGCCGAGCGTTATGGGGGCGTGACCACAAGTTCTCACTGGTTCCCCTGGGTAATACCGCCGGACCGCTTAGGGTCGATTCCCTGGGACCAGTTTTGGAGGGGTGGGCCAGGGCAGCCGACTGCTGTAGGGCGATCGACGAAGGGGTTGCGGGGAGTGTCGTTGAAGGTGCTGGAGGAGGAGCGGGGCGGGTGGGCCGTGCTCCGGGTCTCCGGTGAGCTGGACCTGGTCACCTCACCCGCGGTGCGGCAGCATGTGCACGATGCTGTGGCGGAGGGGCGCAGAAGCCTGGTGCTCGATCTGTCCGACGTCATGTTCTGCGATTCCAGCGGAGTGGGCGTCCTGATCGCCTCGCGAAGGCTGATGCGGTCCTGCGCGGGGCGGCTGCGGCTGATCCTGCCCGCGCGCGGTGCCGAGGACGGCTCGCATGTGAACAGGGTGCTCTCGGCGCTGGGGGTACGGCGGCTCTTCGACTGCTACCCGGACCTGGCCGCCGCCACCGAAGCGCACACCCCCGCGGGCCCGCTCACGGCGTGACCCCGGGGCGCGGAAGGGTCAGCCGAACCGCTCCCGCAGCTTGTACTTGAGGACCTTGCGCAGGGTCTCGTTGCGCGGCAGCGCCTCCACCACCTCCAACTGTTCGGGCAGTTTGTAGGTGGCCAGCCCCTCTTCCCGCAGATACGCGGTCAGTTCAGCGAGCGTGACCCGTCCCGCCCCCGGCGGCTGCTCGACGACAGCGCAGACCCGCTCTCCCCGCTCCGGGTCGGGCAGACCGATCACCGCCGCGTCGGCGACCGCCGGGTGTTCGTAGAGAAGCTGCTCGATCTCCTTGGCCGAGACGTTCTCGCCCTTGCGGATGATGACGTCCTTCGACCGGCCCGTGAGCACCAGATGACCGCTCTCCAGCAGGCGCCCCAGATCGCCGGTGAGCAGAAAGCCGTCGGCGTCGAAGACCTCGGCCGTCCGGTCCGCATCCAAGTAGCCCTGGCACACCGCCTCGCCGCGCAGCCTGACCTCTCCCTCGTGCCCCGGCGGCAGCGGTTCGCCGTCCGGTGTGGTGATCCGGATCTCCATTCCCGGCGGTGGACGTCCCTCGGTGGTGGCCAACTGCTCCGGTGTGTCGTCGGGAGCGCCCATCGTGATCATCGGTGCCTCGGTCATGCCGTAGCCATGGGTGAGCCGGCAGCCCAGCTCCGCGACCACCTCGTGGTAGAGCTCGGGGGGTTTGGGGGCGCCGCCGCCGGCGAGCAGCCGCAGGCCGGGAAGGAGTCTGCGGTGCGGCTGCTTGCGCTGTTCGGCCAGGAACATCGAGTAGAACGCCGTGGAGCCGCCCGCCGTCGTCACTCCGTGGCGCCGGTAGCCCGCCAGCGCGCCCGGCATCGCGAACTTCTCGAACAGTACGGCGGGGAATCCGTACAGGAGCAGCATCACCAGATAGTCGGGACCGCCGATGTGCGCGTAGGGGAAGGCGATCGACCCCACGTCGTCGGGGCGCAGCCGCAGGGCGTGTGCCAGGCAGGAGCCGCCCGCGATCAGGCTGCGGTCGGTGTGGCGTACGCCGCGCGGCTCGGAGGTGGTGCCCGAGGTCCAGTAGATCCAGCGCACAGCGGTGCCGTCGGCGGGCGGCGGTGGCAGCGCTGACGGTGGACCGGGCGGGGCCTCGGGGAGGGTGTTGTACGCGGTGAACGCGCGCGGGGCGTGCTCGTACCGCCGGTTGACCCGCTCGGCCAGTGCGGCGTAGTCGGTGCCGTGCCACTGGCCGGGGTGTGCGTACCATCCGGCGCCGGTCGCACGCACCGCGAGAGCGACCTCGCGCTCCCGGTGCCCGGGGATGAGCGGCGTCTGCCGTACGCCGAGCCGGGCCAGGGCGAGGGAGAGCACAACGGTCTCGATGCGGGTGGGCAGTTGCCAGGCCACTGTCTGTCCGGGGCGCATTCCCTGCGCGTACAGCCCGGCAGCTGTGCGTTCCGCGCGGGTACGCAACTGGCCGAAAGTGAGGGAGCGATCGTCAACCGGGTTGTCGGCAGCCTGGATGAGCACGGGAACGTCCGGGCTGAGCTCCGCCCGGCGGGTGACCAGTTCCCACAGGGTGCGCGAGGCGCCGAGTTCGTATGCGACAGCGGTCGAGGCTGCCGCGTGGTCTTGGGTGGACATGGCGCTCCCTTGGGTGCCTGCTGTCGACCGTGCCGAGTGACTCGACGAGCTGACGGCCCGTCAGTTGTGCGGGAAGCGTAGGAGGCGACGGCTTGTCGGTCCAGAGGTGCGGGGCTAGCCTCTATCTGACGGGTCATCAGATAAGGCAGTGAGCAGGCCGGTATGGCGAGGGGACCACGCCCGTGACCGAACTACCGCGCATCATCAGCGTCGACGACCATGTGATCGAACCCGCGCACCTCTTCGACACCTGGCTGCCCGCCAAGTACCGGGATCGCGGCCCCAAGCCGCTCACCGCCGGCATCGGGGAACTCGAGTACGTCGGCGGCAAATACCGGATCACCATGGACCCCGACGGGCCACCGGCCGACTGGTGGATCTACGAGGACCTGAAGTTCCCCTACAAGCGCAACATCGCCGCCGTCGGTTTCGACCGCGACGAGATGACCCTGGAGGGCATCACCCGCGACCAGATGCGGCCCGGCTGCTGGGACCCGGCCGAACGCCTCAAGGACATGGACCTCAACCATGTCGAGGCATCCCTGTGCTTTCCGACCTTCCCCCGCTTCTGCGGGCAGACCTTCGCCGAGGCTCACGACAAGGAGGTCGCGCTGGCCTGCGTACGCGCCTACAACGACTGGATGGTCGAGGAGTGGTGCGGCGACTCCGGCGGCAGGCTCGTCCCGCTCTGCCTCATCCCGCTGTGGGACATCGACCTGGCCGTCGCCGAGGTACGCCGCAACGCCGCGCGCGGGGTGCGCGCCGTCACCTTCAGCGAGATCCCCACACACCTGGGGCTCCCCAGTATCCACAGCGGCTACTGGGACCCCTTCTTCGCCGTCTGCGAGGAGACCGGCACCGTCGTCAACATGCACATCGGGTCCTCCTCCCAGATGCCCGCCGCCTCCCCGGACGCGCCTCCGGCCGTACAGGCGTCGCTCTCCTTCAACAACGCCATGGCCTCCATGATGGACTTCCTCTTCAGCGGCGTGCTCGTCAGACATCCTCGGCTGAAACTCGCCTACAGCGAGGGCCAGATGGGCTGGATTCCCTACGCGCTGGAGCGCGCCGACGACGTCTGGGAAGAGCACCGCGCCTGGGGCGGCGTCCGCGACCTGATCCCCGAGCCGCCCTCCACCTACTACTACCGGCAGATCTTCTGCTGCTTCTTCCGCGACAAACACGGCGTCACCGCGCTGGACTCGGTCGGCAGGGACAACGCCACCTTCGAGACCGACTACCCGCACGTCGACTCCACCTTCCCGCACACCAAACAAGTCGCACTGGAACACGTACAGGGGCTGGACCAGGAGACCGTTCACAAGCTGATGCGGGGCAACGCCATCCGGATGCTCGAACTCGACCTGGTGTGAGCCGACAGCGATGCGTCTCGCGTACACGGAGGAGGAAGAGGAGTTCCGGGCGCGGCTGCGCACCTGGCTCGCCGATGTGCTGCCCACCCTGCCGCCCCGGCCCGACCCGCTGGACTGGCAGGCCCGCCGCACCTACGACATGGACTGGCAGCGCCGGCTGTACGACGCCGGATACGCGGGTCTGCACTGGCCGAAGGACGCGGGCGGCCAGGGCGCGACACCCACCCAGCACCTGATCTTCCTGGAGGAGACGGAGGCGGCCGGGGCCCCGTATGTGGGAGCCGGATTCGTCGGACTGCTGCACGCCGGGCCGACGATCGCTGCCGAGGGCAGCCCGCGGCAGCGCGCCCGCTGGCTGCCGCCGATCCTGCGCGGCGAGGAGGTGTGGTGCCAGGGATTCTCGGAACCGGACGCCGGCTCGGACCTGGCACGCCTGCGCACCCGGGCGGTACGCGACGGTGACACCTATGTGGTGACCGGCAGCAAGATCTGGACCTCGCACGCCGAGGTCGCCGACTGGTGCGAACTGCTCGTCCGTACCGACCCGGAAGCCCCTCGGCACCACGGCATCACCTGGCTCGCACTGCCCATGGACACGCCCGGCGTCACCGTACGGCCGCTGCGCACACTGGCCGGCTCGCACGAGTTCGCCGAGGTCTTCCTGGACGAGGTGCGGGTACCCGTCGACAACCGGGTCGGCGCGGAGAACGACGGCTGGCGGGTCACCATGGTGACCCTGTCCTTCGAGCGGGGCACGGCGTTCGTCGGCGAGGTCGTCGCATGCCGCCGCACCCTGCGGCTGCTCGCCCGCCGTGCGCGGCACAACGGTCGCTGGGACGACGCGGCAGTGCGCCGTCGGCTGGGCCGGCTGAACGCGGAATTCAGCGCACTGTGGCGGCTCATCCAGTGGAACGTCAGCGAGGCCGCACACGGGCTGCGCCAAGGTGGCACAGGGGTACCCGGAGCGGGCGGTTCGGTCTTCAAGCTGCGCTACTCGCAGGCGCGCCAGGAACTGTACGACGCGGCGGCAGCGGTGCTGGGCCCCGCCGCGCTGGACCTGGCGGAGGAATGGGCACTGGAGCGGCTCTCGTCCCTCTCGTACACCATCGCCGCCGGCACGTCGCAGATCCAGCACAACATCGTCGCCGAGCGCATCCTCGGCCTCCCGAAGGGACGGTGACGGCGCGGATGGACTTCCGGCTGACGGAGGACCAGAGGGCACTGCGAGACGGTATGCGCCAACTGCTGCGAGCACGGTTCGACCGGGAGGCGTTGCGGGACACGGTGGACGGTGCGGCGGTGGGTAGCGGCGCGGCTGCGGTGGACGGTGCGGCGGTGGGCGGGGACGCGGCGGGCACGGCGCTCGACAGCGGCCTGTGGCGCGAGTTGGGACAGGCGGGACTGTTCGCACTGCGCGCGCCGCAGAGCGCGGGAGGCGTCGGGCTGGGCCTGCCGGAGGCGGTGCTGCTCTTCGAGGAGGCCGGACGGGCGCTGCTGCCCGGCCCCCTGGTCGCCAGCCACCTTGCGGGCAGTGCGGGGCTCGTGGCGGGGGCCGAGGACGGCACGGCGGTGGTGACGGCCGTGGAGGGTACGGGACCGTACGGCGGTCCGACACCGCCGGTCGAGCACCTGGCTGCGGCGGACGCCGTGCTGGTACTCGACGAGGGGCACACGGTGCGGGTGCTGTCCCCCGGCGAACTGGCGGCGCGCCCGATGCGTTCCCTGGACCCGCTCACCCCGCTGCACCGGGTGCACGGACGGCGCGAGAGCGATTCCCCGGGGGCGCGGGCGGCGGGGGGCAGCGGGAGGGAGCAGGCCGTGGGCGCGGGGGTGTTGCTGCGGGAGGCGGTGCTGCTCACCGCGGCGCTCCAGCTCGGGAGCGCCTGCCGCACGTTGGAGATGGCGGTCGGGTACGCGCGGCAGCGCGAGCAGTTCGGCCGTCCGGTCGGCGCGTTCCAGGCGGTGCAGCATCTGTGCGCCGGGATGCTGGTCCGTTCGGAAACGGCCAGAAGTGTGGTTTACGCGGCGGCCGTCACCGTGGACGAGGAGGAGATCAGCGCGGCGAAGCTCCTCGCCGACACGGCAGCCGTGGGCAATGCACGCGACTGTCTCCAGGTGCACGGCGGGGTGGGGTTCACATGGGAGGCCGATGTCCATCTGCACCTGAAGCGCGCGTGGTTGCGTGCCGAGCAGTGGCGAACCGCTGTGACGTCTGAGGAGCGATTGGCCTCAGCGCTGCTGTGCCCCATATGAGAGTGAACAGGGTATTCATCCGGGAAATTCGATGAGAGTGATTACGCTGCGTTATGGGCGCCTTGGATTCATCCAGTGACGACCACGAGCGGAAGATCGGATTCCACTCCGGTACGCTCCCTGGGCGCGAGTGTGGCGGCCCCGGTGGCGGCGGGCTGCCGACAGAAGGCGCGGGTCGGGTCGCCAGTCGACCCCGACCCCCGAAGACCAAGGAACAAAAGGGTGTCCACGAGTTTCAGGGCGGGTCGTTCGAGTCCCCGCGCTCGGCGTCGCACAGTATGCCGTGCGTCTACTCCTTTGCGCCGGAATATGCCTGAAGCGCTTGTTGACATCACTATGAGTCAACCATGCTGTTCTCGCTGGAGTCACAATCCGTGACTACATGGAGACGCGAGGCGATGTGTCCGCCAGTTCGGATGGTGTGAGCGGTGCAGGTGCTTCTGGAGCAGTTGGAGATCGGATCCGATCCGACGGAGGTGGGGCGCGCCCGGAGGTGGGCCAGGGCCCGGCTGGCGGGGGCCGGAGTGGACGCCGACGAGTCCCTTGCCGAGACGCTGATTCTGCTGATCTCGGAACTCGTCACCAACGCGGTGGTGCACACCGGCTGTCCGGCCGTGCTGTGCATGCTGCTGCCCCGGCGGTGCGGCGGTGGTGCGGCGCACGAGGCAGCAGGCTCGGTGCGGGTCGAGGTCGCGGATGCGAGCAGCCGCGCGCCGCGCCGCCGCCAGGCGGAGGGTGAGGACACCGGTGGGCGTGGACTCGAACTCGTCTCGGGGCTCGCGGACCGCTGGGGCTGGGAGCACGAGCCGGGGGGCAAGCGGGTGTGGTGCGAACTGGACACGGCGCCGCTCGCGACCACGGGTTCGGCACCGACCGCCGGCCGTGAGGCGGGCGGTGGGCGCACCGAGGGTCGTGCGAACGGTGAAGTGCGCCCGAACGGCGAGGTGCACGCCGGTGCGAACGCGCGTGCGCGAGTCAACGTCGCGGGGGCAGGTGCTGGCGCGTTCGGCTGAACATGCGCCGGGGCAAAACGGGCAAAGCCGCCAAAGTCCAGACCAGGTGTTGACGTCTCGTATCGGCTTGATCACCCTTGGGTGGAGCGATTCGTTGTGAGGGGACGTCGAGGTACCTGAGGTTCCTCGACGAGTACGGGTCGCGGTCCGGCGCCAACCTCCGTTGAGGGCAGGGCCCCGAGCGCCGGAGTCGGGTGGCGGTACGCCGTGCCGTGCTCGGGGCGCGCAAGGGCGCACCGCCACCCGTCTTGCCCGCAGTACCCGTCTCGCCTGCCACACCCGTCCTGCCTGCAACGCGGCACTCCGGCGCCCCGCCCGGCTCACAGCACCGCCACCGGAGCCACCGGGGCGCCCGAGCCGCCGGTGAAGGGCTCCGGCTGGGCCGTCAACAGGAAGGCGTAGTGGCCCTCGTCCGCACAGGCCGCGGAGAGTTCCTCCAGGTTCCAGTTCTGACCCTGGAGCATCCCCATCTCCACCAGGTGCAGGGCGTGCACGGGAAGCCAGAGGCCCTCGATCTCGGGCGGCACGATCTCGAACGTGAGGGTGTCGTTGGCCACGGCCGCCACGTCCCGGGCGTGGAACCAGGCGGGCGTGCGCAGCGACAGCCCGGAGGAGGGATGCGCGTAGCCGTGCTTGTCGCCGGCCAGATAGCGGCGCAGCTGTCCCGTACGGACGAGCACGATGTCACCGGCTCGTACGCGGGTGCCCGCGAACTCCTCGGCTGCTTCCAGATCTTCGGGTGTGACCGCGTGGCCGCCCGCCAGCCGGTCCACACCCCGGGCGCGTGCCACGTCGAGCAGCACGCCACGGGAGACGACGGGGCCGCTCTTCTCGATTCCGCTGAACGCCGCGCCGCCGTGCGCGGTGACGGTGTCGGCGGGGCGGCCGTTGTAGATCCGCCCCCCGTGCGAGACATGGGGGAGACCGTCCCAGTGGGTGGCGGCCTGCAGGCCCATGGTGACGGCGTCGTCGCTGGTGGCGACCGTCCCGGGCCCGAACATCTCCAGGTTGAGCGCGACCATCGTGTGCAGTGGGTTCACCCGGCCGGGGATCAGCCCGGTCTGTACCCCGTCCTGCTGGAGCGGCAGCGCGAGCGCGAGGCGGCGGCCGCTGCGGACGGTGGCCACCGCCCGGCGCACCACCTCGTCGGTGACGAGGTTGAGCGTGCCGATCTCGTCCCCGGCGCCCCAGCGGCCCCAGTTGTTGACGCGCGCGGCGATCTCGGCGAACTCGGGGCACTGTGCCGGCACGGTCATCTGTCCTCCCGGGAACGTCGGGCGGCGTGGGCCCGGTCGCACGGGGTCTTGTGCTCGGCGGGCACCTGCCCAAGAATCTAACGGGTCGTCAGATTCGGCGGGAGGGGGCAGGACGTGGGGAACTTCTTGGCCGGGAAGGTCGTCGCCGTCACAGGGGCCGGCCGGGGCATCGGCCGCGCGGTGGCGCTGGCCTGCGCCGACGAGGGAGCCAAGGTCGTCGTCAACGACTACGGCGTCTCGGTGGACGGCGGCGAACCGCGCAGCGAGATAGCCGAGGCCGTCGTCAAGGAGATCGCGGCAGCGGGCGGCCAGGCCGTGCCGGTCGCCGACGACGTCTCCACCATGGAGGGCGGACAGCGCGTCGTGGACACCGCGCTCGACAGCTTCGGCCGCCTTGACGGGGCCGTCTGCGTGGCCGGAATCCTGCGCGAACGGATGCTCTTCAACATGACCGAGGACGAGTGGGACCCGGTCGTCGCCACCCACCTCAAGGGGACCTTCACCGTCTTCCGCGCCGCGAGCGCCGTCATGCGCACCCAGCGCGGCGGCGCCCTGATCGGCTTCACCAGCGGCAACCACCAGGGCTCCGTCTCCCAGGCCAACTACGCGGCGGCCAAGGGCGGCGTCATCTCCCTCGTCCGCAGCGCGGCACTCGGCCTGCACAAGTACGGCGTCACCGCCAATGCCGTCGCCCCCGTGGCCCGCACCCGGATGTCCGCCTACGTCCCTGTGGAACTGACCGAGATCGGCGAGCCCGAGGACGTCGCACCCCTCGTCGTCTACCTGCTGAGCGACCACGCCGGACAGCAGGAGATCACCGGACAGGTCTACACCGTCGCCGGGCCCAAGATCGCCGTATGGGCGCAGCCCCGCGAGCTTCGGGCCGCCTACGCCGACGGCTCCTGGACTCCGCAGCAACTCGCCGACCACCTGCCCGGCACCGTCGGCCAGGACCCGATGCCCCTGCTGGAGCGGCTCAAGGAGATGGCCGAGGCCGCAGCCCGCAAGGACCGCCCCAACGCGTGAGCTGACACCCGGTGACGGCGGGGACGGATACCGGCCCCGCCCGTGGAGAGGGGGACGAGTGGACTTCGGCTTCACCCGCGAGGACGAGGACTTCAGGGCGGAGGCCCGCCAGTGGCTCCACGACCACCTGACCGGCGACTTCGCGGGCGCCACCGGAGAGGGCGGGCCCGGCCGCGAGCACCAGGCCACCGTCGTCCGCCGCCGCTGGGAGCGGGAACTGGGCGCCGCCGGCTGGATCGGGATCGGCTGGGACCCCCGCCACGGCAGCTACGGCAACCGCACCGCCACCCTCACCCAGCAGGTCGTCTGGGCCGAGGAGTACGCCCGGGCGGGCGCCCCCGCCCGCGTCGGCCACATCGGCGAGAACCTGCTCGCCCCGACCCTGCTCGCCCATGGCACGGCCGAGCAGCGCCAACGCTTCCTGCCCGCCATCGCCCGGGGAGAGGAACTGTGGTGCCAGGGCTACAGTGAACCGGACGCCGGCTCGGACCTGGCCGCAGTGCGCACGACCGCAGTGCGCACCAGCGCCGTGCGCGCGACCGCCGTACGGGCCGGTGGCGTACGGGCCGACGGCGTACGGACCGGCACCGTGGGGGGCTTGGGGGCGGGCGGTGGGGCCGGAGGCTACCGCGTCACCGGCCAGAAGATCTGGACATCACTTGCCCAAGAAGCGGACTGGTGTTTCGTCCTCGCCCGCACCGAGCAGGGCACGAGCGGCCACCGGGGACTCTCCTTCCTGTTGGTGCCGATGGACCAGCCCGGCCGCGTCGAAGTCCGTCCCATCCGGCAGATGTCGGGCACGGAGGAGTTCAACGAGGTCTTCTTCGACGGCGCACTCGCCGAAGCCGGGCACCGGGTGGGCGCCGAGGGCGACGGCTGGCGGGTCGCCACCTCCCTGCTGGCCCTGGAGCGCGGCGTGTCAACGCTTGCCCAGCAGATCGGCTTCGCCGCCGAACTCGACCGCGTACTCCGCCTCGCCCTGCGTACCGGTGCCGCCGCCGACCCGGTCCTCCGCGACCGACTCGTGCGGGCGTGGTCCCAGCTGCGGGTGATGCGCTGGAACGCCCTGCGTACCCTCGGCGGCACCGGGAGCGGCACCGGCACCGGTGCAGGTGCAGGAACCGCCACTGGCACCGGCGCAGGCAGCGACAGCGGCACCCGTACCGGCTCCGGTAGCCGCACCACGACCGACGGGAGCGGTGACGCGGCGGTTCCAGGTGCGCCCAGCGTCGCCAAGCTGCTGTGGGGATGCTGGCATCAGCAGCTCGGTGAGCTGGCCGTGCTGGTGCGCGGGGCCCCGGCCGCCCTCGGCCCGTACGACTGGACGCCGCACCGGCCCTACGAACTCGACGCCCTCCAGCGGCTGTTCCTCTTCACCCGCGCCGACACCATCTACGGCGGCTCGGACGAGATCCAGCGCGACATCCTCGCCCAGCAGGTGCTGGGCCTGCCCAGAGAGGCACGCACGTGACGACGGAACCGAGCACCGCTGCGACGACCTCGCCGCCGGACGTGCCGGGGCCGCCCAGGGCCTACCGGCACTGGATCGACGGTGACTGGCGCGAGCCCGCGCGCGGTCACTACCCGGTCATCGACCCGGCCACCGAGCTGCTGGTCGGCGAGGCTCCCGAAGGGGACGCCGCCGAGGTGGACGCGGCCGTCCGCGCGGCACGCGCCGCCCAGGAGGCATGGGCCGCCACGGACCCGCGCGAGCGCTCCCGGGTGCTGGAGCGGATCGCCGAGTTGCTGACCGAGCGCGCTGGAGCACTCGTGCCGCTGCTGCAGGCCGAGACCGGCGCCACGCTCAAGGTCGCACGCGGTATGCAGCTGCCCACTGCTGCCGACCGCTTCCGGCGCTACGCGCGCGGCGCGCTCGAACCGGAGACCGTGCCCCTGGCGCCGCAGCCAGTGGGGCCCAGCGCGCTGGCTCCTGGCGGACTGATCGGCGCCGTCGCCGTACGCCGTCCCGTCGGCGTGGTCGGGTGCATCACCTCCTACAACTTCCCCGTGGTCAACCTCGCGGGCAAGGTGGCGCCCGCACTGGCCATGGGCAACGCCGTGGTCTGCAAGCCGGCGCCGCAGGACCCGCTGAGCTGCCTGGAGCTGGGTCCGCTGCTTCAGGAGGCGGGGCTGCCGGACGGGCTCTACAACGTCGTCACCGGGTCGGGCCCCGGGCCGGGTGAGGCCCTGGTGGCACACCCGGGCGTCGACATGATCAGTTTCACTGGCTCCACCTCCGTGGGAAAGGAGATCGCTGGGAACGCGGGACGAGGGATGAAACGCACCCTGCTGGAACTGGGTGGAAAGGGTGCGGCGTTGGTGCTGGACGACGCGGTTGGCAGGGCCCGCGAGGCAGCACTGGGCTCGGTCACCTCGACCTGGGCGTTTCACAGCGGCCAGATCTGTACGGCACCGACGCGTGTGCTCGTTCACGACTCGCTCCACGACGAGTTCGTGACTGCGCTTTCACGGTACGCCTCCGCACTGACGCTCGGCCATCCCACGAATGAGCGAACCGTGGTCGGGCCGGTGATCTCCGCGGCCCAGCGCGACCGCGTCGAGGCGTATGTCGCCGGCGCCCGGGAGCAGGGCGCTACGGTGCTGGTGGGCGGCGAACGGCCCAAGCGCCCGGCCACCGGCTTCTACGTCGCGCCGACCCTGATCACCGGCGTCACACCGGAGATGACCGTCGCCCGCGAGGAACTGTTCGGCCCCGTGGTGGTCGTCCTCCCGTTCGCGGACGACGACGAGGCCGTACGCATCGCCAACAGCACCCCCTACGGCCTCTACGACTACGTCTTCAGCAGTGACACCGGCCGCGCCTGGCGGCTGGCGGGGCGGCTGCGCAGCGGCAACGTCGGCATCAACACCGTCCAGCGGCACCCGGAGACACCGTTCGGCGGCTTCAAGGAGTCCGGAGTCGGCCGGGACGGCGGCTCGTTCGGGCTGCACGCCTACAGCGAGCTCCAGTCGATCGTCTGGCCGTCGTGACAGGGGGTGCCGTCGTGACAGGCGAGATGCCGTTGTGACGGGCGGGATGCCGTTGTGTCCCGCGACCAGCGGGGTGTCGTCGTTACCAGTGGGGTGAGGGGAGCGGGAGTGGCATGAGAGGCGTGATCCTGGAGGGCGGAGAGGCCGAGGTCGTCGACGACCTGGAGGTCCGGGCTCCGGGCCCCGGCGAGGTGCTCGTGGGCATCCGCGCTGCCGGGCTGTGCCACAGCGATCTGTCCGTCATCGACGGAACGATCCCCTTCCCACGGCCGGTGGTGCTCGGCCACGAGGGCGCCGGGGTGGTCGAGGCCGTCGGTGAAGGCGTGGTGCATGTGGCGCCCGGAGACCATGTGGCGCTGTCCACCATCGCCAACTGCGGCGCGTGCCCCCAGTGCGCGCGAGGCCGCCCCACCATGTGTCCCCGGGCCATCGGCAGGCCCGAGCAGCCGTTCACCCGGGGTGGCGAGCCGTTGTACAACTTCGCCGCCAACTCGGCCTTCGCCGAGCGCACCGTGGTCAAGGCCGTCCAGGCCACCCCGGTCCCCGACGACATCCCCCTCACCTCAGCCGCGCTGATCGGCTGCGCCGTTCTCACCGGCGTCGGCGCTGTGCTCAACCGCGCCGAGGTCGGTCAGGGTGAGTCGGTGGTGGTGATCGGTACCGGGGGCGTCGGGCTCAATGTGCTGCAGGGGGCCAGGATCGCGGGCGCGAACCCCATCGTGGCGGTGGACGCCGACCCGGAGAAGGAAGCGACGGCCCGGCAGTTCGGCGCCACCCACTTCGTGGACGCCTCACGGGGGGAAGCCGATGCCTCGCAGGGGGACGCCGGCGCCGCGTGGGGGGACGCCGGCGCGGCGCAGCGGGACGCCGCAGGGGGAACGGTGGCCGCCGTCAAGGAGATCCTGCCCAGCGGCGCAGCGCACACCTTCGAGTGCGTCGGCAGCACCGCACTCGTGCGGCAGGCCGTCGATCTCCTCGACCGGCACGGTCAGGCGGTGCTGCTGGGCATGCCACCGGCCGAAGCGGAGGCAGTCTTCCTGCCCGCAGCGCTGTTCCTGGACAAGTCCATCCTGGGCTGCCGCTACGGCTCCTCCCGTCCGCCCCGCGACATCGCGCTGTACGCGGACCTGTACCGACAGGGGCGGCTGCTGCTGGACGAACTGGTCACCCGCACCTACCCGGTCGAGGAGTTCGCGGCCGCGGCCCACGACGCCCATCACGGCCGGGTGGCCCGAGCGGTGCTCACCTTTCAGGACTGACCGAGGAGCAGCCCGCACCGCTAGGCCGCCGCGCTCTCCGCCTCCGCGCGGAAGGTACGGCGGTAGGCGCGTGGGGAGACGCCCAGCGCCGCCTGGAAGTGCTGGCGGAGGGAGGCCGCCGTGCCGAAGCCCGCCTGGGAGGCGATGCGCTCGACAGGCAGATCGCTCTCCTCCAGCAGCTGGCGGGCGCGTTCGATGCGCTGCTGATTGAGCCAGCGCAGCGGGGTGACGCCGACTTCCTCACGGAAGCGGCGGGTGAAGGTGCGCACGCTCATCGACTCGCGCTCGGCGAGTTCGCGCAGGGTGAGGGGGCGGTCGAGGTGGCGCAGTGCCCAGGCGCGGGCCGCTCCGGTGGAGGAGACGCGCGGTTCGGGTACGGGGCGGCGGATGAACTGGGCCTGCCCGCCGTCACGGTGCGGCGGTACGACAGTGCGCCGCGCCACCGCGTTGGCGACGGCAGCGCCGTGGTCACCCCGCACGATGTGCAGACACAGGTCGATTCCGGCCGCCTCGCCCGCGGAGGTCAGCACGGAGCCCTCGTCCACGTAGAGCACATCGGGGTCGAGCCGGACGGCTGGATACAGAGCGCGGAAGCTGTCGGTGGACATCCAGTGCGTCGTCGCCCGCTTGCCGTCCAGCAGTCCGGCGGCGGCCAGTACGAAGGCGCCCGTGCAGATGGATGCGAGACGGGCTTCGGGACGGATGCGGGCGAGCGCCTGACGGAGTGGTTCGGGAAGGCTCCCTTCGGTCTCCGTCTCGTCCGGCTCATGGGTGGCCGGAACGACAACCGTGTCGGCCTCCGCCAGTGCTTCGGCACCGTGTGCCACATGGATGGGGAAATCGGCGTCCGTACGGACAGCTCCGGGCACGACGGCACAGGTGACCACCTCGTACAGCGGCTCACCCTCCGGGGTGGCCGCCCGCCCGAACACCTGGTGCACCAGGCCGAGCTCCATCGGAATCACCCCATGTCTGACCAGTACCGCGACCCGGTGCCGCCCTGGGCGGGTGAAAACCCTCGCTCCGGTTGTCGTCTGGTGCTCCTCCATGCTCATCTGCTCCCGTCCGTCGCCATACCGGTGCCGTTTCCGGTGTCTGCTGCCGCACCCGTGCGGAACGTACGGCGGTATGCGCTCGGTGAGACGCCCAGCGCTGTCTGCAAGTGCATCCGCAGTGTCGAAGCGGAGCCGAAGCCCGCCTGGGCGGCGATCCGGTCGATGGACAGATCGCTCTCCTCCAACAGCTGGCGGGCGCGTTCGATGCGCTGCTGAGTGAGCCACTGCTGGGGGCTCATCCCGACCTCGTCGCGGAAGCGGCGGGTGAAGGTGCGCACGCTCATCGACTCGCGCTCGGCGAGTTCGCGCAGGGTGAGGGGGCGGTCGAGGTGGCGCAGTGCCCAGGCGCGGGCCGCTCCGGTGGAGGAGACGCGCGGTTCGGGGACGGGGCGGCGGATGAACTGGGCCTGCCCGCCGTCACGGTGCGGCGGTACGACAGTGCGCCGCGCCACCGCGTTGGCGACGGCAGCGCCGTGGTCCCGGCGGATCATGTGCAGACACAGATCGACGCCTGAGGCGATGCCCGCAGAGGTGAGGACGGAGCCCTCGTCGATGTAGAGCACGTCGGAGTCGAGCCGGACGCTCGGGAAGAGGCGCTGGAAGCGCTCGCTGGCGCGCCAGTGTGTTGTGGCCCGCTTGCCGTCCAGCAGTCCGGCGGCGGCCAGTACGAAGGCGCCCGTGCAGATGGAGGCGACCCGGGTGCCGGGGCGGATGCGGGCGAACGCCTCGGTCAGCCCGGGGTTCATCGCGCCACGGTCGTACGGCTCGTCCCTGTCGTGCGCGGCCGGGACGATCACTGTGTCCGCCTCGGCCAGCGCCTCGGTGCCGTGGTCCACATTGACGGTGAAGTCGCCCTCCGTGCGGATCGGGCCAGGGGCGACCGCACAGGTGACGACCTCGTACAACCGCTCACCGGTGGCCGACCGCGCCCTGCCCATCAGGGCGTGCGGGATGCCCAGTTCGATCGGCAGCAGACCGTGCCGCACCAGGACGGCGACCTTGTGCAGTCCGGGGCGGGTGAAAACAGCCATGGCCCGATCCTCGCACATGGTGGCTCTCGGGCCACTCGATCGGCCGGTCACCGTCGCACAGGCTGGTCCGCGTGACTGAGACCCTCTCCCCGAGGCCGTCCGGGAAGGGCGGCGCCGATCAGGCTGAACCGCTGTCCGAACCGCACCCTGCAGGCTCGCCTTCCCCCGGCGCACCGCCCGCCGGTTCGGCTTCTCCCGGCCCGCGTGTGCACCGCGCCTGGTGGGTCGCCCTGGTGTGCTTCGTCGCGCTCGTGGGCGCCGCCGGGTTCCGGGCCACGCCGAGCGTTTTCATCGACCCTCTGCACCAGGAGTTCGGCTGGTCGCACGGCACCATCTCGTTCGCCGTCGGGCTGAATGTGCTGCTGTACGGGCTCACCGCGCCGTTCGCCTCGGCGCTGATGGAGCGCTACGGCATACGCCAGGTCGTCACGGCGGCGTTGCTGTTGATCTCGGTGGGCAGCGGGCTGACCGTCTTCATGCACAGCGAGTGGCAACTGGTGCTCTGCTGGGGGCTGCTGGTGGGCGTCGGCTCGGGCTCCATGGCGCTCGCCTTCGCCGCCACGGTGGCCAACCGCTGGTTCGTCGCCAGGCGCGGCCTGGTCAGCGGCATCCTGACCGCCGGAAGCGCGACCGGGCAGCTGGTCTTCCTCCCTCTGGTGGCGCTGCTGGTGGAGGGCCCGGGCTGGCGCACCGCTTCCTTGGTGGTGTGCGGTGCGGCGCTCGCTGTGGTGCCACTGGTGGTGTGGTTGCTGCGGGACCGCCCCGAGGACGTGGGGCTGCGTCCGTACGGCGCCGGTGCCGCTTACGTGACCCCGCGCGCTGATACGACGGGCGCGCTGCGGCGTACCCTGTCGGTGCTGCGCACGGCGGCGCGCACCCGGGTCTTCTGGCTGCTGGCCGGGACGTTCGCGATCTGCGGCGCCTCCTCCAACGGGCTGATGAGCACGCACTTCGTGCCTGCCGCACACGACCACGGGATGGCCGTTCCTGTCGCGGCTTCCCTGCTGGCCCTCATCGGGGTGCTGGACCTGGTGGGCACGGTCTGTTCCGGCTGGCTGACCGACCGGTTCGACGCGCGCAGGCTGCTGGCGGTCTACTACGGGCTGCGCGGACTCTCGCTGCTGGTGCTGCCGCTGCTGTTCGCCGCGAGTGTGCAGCCGCCGATGCTCTTCTTCATCGTCTTCTACGGACTCGACTGGGTCGCCACTGTGCCGCCCACCATGGCGCTGTGCCGGGAGCACTTCGGCGCCGACGGTGCGGTCGTCTTCGGCTGGGTGCTCGCCTCGCACCAGGCCGGTGCCTCGCTGATCGCCTTCCTGGCAGGGCTCGTACGGGACGCCACCGGGTCGTACGACATGGCGTGGACCGGCACCGGCGTGCTGTGCGCCATGGCGGCACTGATGGCGCTGGTGGTGCAGCGCCGCACACAGTCCGAGGGAACACCGGCGCAGCAGGCGGAGTGAGCCGTGGCCGGGTGAGCCGTGACCGGTGAGGCGTGGCCGGTGAGGCGTGACCGGAATCTTGCACTTGTCGTCCATCTGGCCACTCGTTTGGGTGCTCGCCCGGGCGCATGCTCAGTGGCATGAAGACGCTGTGGATATTCGCCCACCCGGAAGCCCGCTCCCTGAACGCCGCACTGCGTGACACCGGAGTGACCGCGCTGCGCGAGGGCGGCCATGAGGTGAGGGAGTCCGATCTGTACGCGATGGGCTGGAAGCCGGTCGTCGACGGTGCGGACTTCCCCGGCAGACAGCGGCCGGGGGAGCGGCTGCTGGTCGGTGACGCGCAGGAGGACGGCTACCTCACCGGCGGCCTCAGCCCGGACATCCGTGCCGAGCAGGAGAAGATCGAATGGGCCGACACCCTGGTCTTCCACTTCCCGCTGTGGTGGTTCGGACCGCCCGCCATCCTCAAGGGCTGGTTCGACCGGGTACTGGTGCAGGGATTCGCGTTCGGAGTGCGGGACGAAGCCGGCCACGTCCGGCGTTACGGGGACGGCGGGCTGGCCGGGAAGCGCGCCATGGTCGTCACCTCGGTCGGGGCACGGCGTTCCAGCTTCGGTCCGCGCGGTATCCACGGGTACGTCAACGATGTGCTCTTCCCGCTGCACCACGGCACGTTCTGGTACACGGGCATGGCGGCGCTGCCCCCGTTCGTCGTCTACGGCGCCGACCGCGCGACCGAGGCGGACGTCAAGGAGCGTCAGGAGGAGCTGCGGGAGCGGCTGCTCGGCCTGGACGCGCTCGCGCCCCTGCCCTTCCGGTACGAGGCGGGCGGCGACTACGACGCCGATCTGGTGCTGCGCCCGGAGCTGGCACCCGGTCGGACGGGACTGGAGGTGCACTCCGCGTGAGCGTGAGCGCCCCTTGCCGACGGGTGCCGGCGGTCAGCCCTCGGCATCCAGGGGCGTGAAGGTGCCCAGCTGCCCCCGGTGGAATATCAGCGGCTCCTGCGCGTTCTCAGCGGTGTCCAGGTCGCGGACCCGGCCGACGACGATGAGATGGTCGCCGCCCGTGTGCACGGCGTGGATCTCGCAGTCGATCCACGCCGCCACGCCCTCCAGCAGTGGCGAGCCGGTGACCGGCGCGGGAGAGTAGGAGACCCCGGCGAACTTGTCGGCGCCGCTCACCGCGAAGGCGCGGCACAGCTCGCCCTGGGAGGCCGTGAGGACGTTCACGCAGAAGACGCCGGCGCGGGCGATCCGGGGCCAGCTCGTGGAGGTGCGGCCCACCATGAAGGAGATCAGCGGCGGCTCCAGTGAGAGGGAGGCGAAGGACTGGCAGGCGAACCCGGCCGGGCTCTGCTCACCTTCGGTCGCCGGGGCGGTGACCACGGTCACACCGGAGGCGAAGCCGCCCAGTACGCGGCGGAAGTGGGCCGGTTCCACGGGTGCGCGTTCGTCCTCGCGCACGGCGCGCAGCTCGGGTCGGGGGAGCGCGCCGGGCTCCGCGGCCCGCTCGGTGCCGCGCCGGGTCTCCCGGGCGCCGCGCGCGGCGCGTGCCGACGGTGCGCCTGCGGCGCGCAGGTAGCGCACCGCGGTGGCTGCCATTCCAGCGTGTCCCATCATGGGTTCATTGCACCTGATGCTTCGTCAGATCGGAAGGTCCGGGCGGTCCTGGTCGCCGGGCCGCGCTCGGCGCTCGGCAACTCCAGCGTAACCATGGCGCTCTACCGTCCCTCGAAGCCCGGTTTGCGCCGCTCCGCGAAGGAGGCCACGCCCTCCCGCGCATCCCTGGTGGTCATGTTGATCTCCTGCGCCCACGCCTCCGCCGCGAGCGCGGCCGCACGGTCCGCGTCCAGCGAGGAATTGACCAGCCGCTTGGTGAGCGCCAGCGCACGGGTCGGGCCTGCGGCCAGCCGGCCGGCCCACTCCCGCGCCGTCCGCTCCAGGGCGTCGGCGGGCACGACCCGGTTGACCAGGCCGAGACGTTCGGCCTCGGACGCGGGCAGCCGGTCCCCGAAGAACATCAACTCCTTCGCCCGCTGCGGCCCCACCAGCCTGGGCAGCAGATAGGCGCCTCCGCCGTCCGGCACCAGGCCCCGGCGTACGAAGACCTCGACGAACGACGCCTCCTCGGCGGCCAGCACCAGGTCGCAGGCGAGCGCGAGGTGGCAGCCCAGCCCCGCCGCGGTGCCGTTGACCGCCGCGAGCACCGGCTTCTCACAGTCCAGCACGGCCGTCACCAGCCGCTGCGCACCCCGTTCGAGCGTACGGGCCACATCGCCCGCCACTCGCTCCCCGCCGCCCGCGACGCCTTTGAGGTCGGCACCCGCGCAGAACCCCCGGCCCCGCCCGGTGAGTACGACGGCCCTCACTCCCGGGTTCGTCGAGGCGTCGGCCAGCAGACCGATGAGGCGCTCGCGCTGCTCCCAGGTCAGCGCGTTCAGCGCGTGCGGGCGGTCGAGGGTGATCCACGACACGGCGTTGTCAGTGGCCTGCGTTACAACTTCTTCCAGGGACTCGTCCAGGACTTCCGGGGTCACCAAGGGTGCCCCGGGGGACGGATCACGGGGGGAGGACGTCAACGTGCAGCTCCTTTCACGGGCGCCGCAGCGCCGCTCGGTGCCGGGCGGCGGCCGCCGGCGCTCAGCGGCAGACGGCCAGCGCGTCGAGCGCCACCGCGCCCTGTCCGCGCTCCAGGACGACCAGCGGGTTGATGTCCAGCTCGGCCAGCCCGCCGCCACCACTCCCGGTCCCGCTGCCATGGCCGGAACCGGGGCCGGCCCTGCCCAGCTCCAGCGCCATCCGCTGCACCCGCAGGATGACCTCGACCAGCGCGTCCACATCGGCGGGCGGCCTGCCGCGCACGCCCTCCAGCAGGGCCGCGCCCCGCAGTTCCCCGAGCATCGCGCGTGCCTGGTCCTCACCGAACGGCGGGACCCGCACGGCGACATCCCGCAGCACCTCGATCAGGACGCCGCCCAGCCCCACCGTCACGGTCGGCCCGAACAGCTCGTCCTGGGTGATGCCGACGGCCATCTCCACGCCCGGGGCGACCAGCTGGCACACCAGCACGCCGTCCAGCTCGATCTCCTCGGCCCGTGCGATCTCCGTCAGCTCCCGGTAGGTGTCGCGCACCTGGCTGGCCGAGGTGAGTCCGAGGCGGACGAGGCCGTACTCGCTCTTGTGCGCGAGCTGCGGTGCGGACGCCTTCATCACCACCGGGTAGCCCACCTGCGCCGCCGCGCGCACCGCGCCGGCCGCGCTGGTGCACAGCTGCTCGCGCGGTACGCGAATCCCGTACGCGCGCAGCAGCTGCTTGCCCGCGTGCTCGCTCAGCTGATGTCCCGGGCGCAGCAGTGCCTCGGCCTTGCGCAGCGAGGGGGAGGCGGTGCGGGGCGCCTCGTCGAAGGGCGAGCGGTAGGCACGGGTGAAGCGGTGGTGGTCGAGGTAGGCGCGGATGGCGCGTACACAGTTGCCGAAGGTGCGGAAGGTCGCCACCCGGGAAGAGCCCAGCAGGGTGTGCCGGTAGGCGTCCTCGGTACCGACGGGGGAGCCCCATACGACGCAGACCAGTTTGTCGGTCTCCTCGGCTGCGGCGACCAGGTCCCGGGCCAGCTTGTCGCTCATCGGGGGGAAGGGGCCGGTGATGGGGCAGACGAGCACCCCGACGTCCGGGTCGGCCAGCAGCGCGTCGATGATCTTGCGGCCGCGCCAGTCGCCCACCGGGTGCCCGCCGCTGTCGACGGGGTTGGCGACCGAGAGGTCGGCGGGAATCCACTGGTGCAGCTCGGCCTGCTTGGCGGCGGAGAGAGCGGGCAGCCGCAGCCCCTCGGCGGTGGCCAGGTCGGCGAAGTGGGCCCCGGTGCCGCCGGAGATCGCGTAGACGGCCACCCCCTCGGCGCGCGGCGGCCGGGCGCGGGCCAGCAGCGCGGTGGTGTCCTGGAGCTCGTCCAGCCCGGCCACGCGGATGACGCCGAACTGCCGCATCGCCGCGTCCACCGTGGCGTCCGCTCCGGTGAGCTTCCCGGTGTGCGAGGCGGCGGTACGCGCACCGGCCTCGGTGCGGCCCACCTTCACGGCGACGACGGGCACGCCGCAGCGCGCGGCGCGGTCGGCCGCCAGCAGAAAGCCGCGGCCGTCCTTGAGCCCTTCCACATACGCGGCGACGGCCCCGACCTCGGGCAGGGTGGCGAAGTAGGAGAGGAAGTCCGCGGTCTCCAGGTCCGCCTCGTTGCCGGTCGGCGCCCAGTGCGAGAGCCGGATGCCCAGCTCCTGGAGGGCGAAGAGGGGGCGCCCCTGGTGGCCTGACTGAGTGATCAGCGCGATGGCGGGCCCTTCGAGGTCGTCGCGGAAGTGCTCGAAGGCGTTGAGGTTGGTGTTCGGCCCCAGCAGCCGCACCCCGGAGCGGGCGGCGGCTTCGGCGAGCCGGACCTGCGCGGCCGCGCCCTCCTCGCCGGTCTCGGCGAAACCGGAGGCGAAGACGACGGCGAACCGGGTCTTGGTCCCGGCCAGCTGCTCGACGACGGGCAGCGGGTCGGCGACGAGCAGCACGGCGACGTCCACCGGCTCGGGCAGCGCGGCGACGGTGGGGACGCAGGGCAGTCCGAACACCTCGCGGCGCTCGGGATGCACCGGGTGCAGGCGGGCACCGACCCGCTGGGCCCACGCCAGCAACTGGCGCGTGATGCCCGCGTTGGGGCGGCTCTCGGCGTCCGAGGCGCCGACGACGGCCACCGCCTCCGGGTGGAAGAACCGGTCCAGGTCGGGCACCGGCGCGTGCAGCGGGCGCCCGCTGACATCGAGTGCGACGTCGGAGGTGCCGTAGGCGCTGCTGTGCACGGCGCCGCCGGTACGCCCGCCGCAGGCCAGCACCCGGGCCGAGCGGGGGGTCATGGTGAGGGTCCCGTGAGTCGATCCGAGCATGTTCTCTCGCCCACTCCCGTGTGGTGGCCTGCCGGGGACTGGCGCCTCCCTGGAACTGACGCTCTGTCAGGTTACTGAATTGACACCGCGTCAGTAACCCCCTTGGCGGTGGCCCGGCCCCACCCGGCCCCCGCCCGGCCCCACTCGACCCCCACGCGGGCCTCACCCGGCTCCATCCGGCCCCGCCCTCGCCCTTGCCCCGCTCCTGCCCCGCCTCATCCGGCCGCGCGCG
The DNA here is from genome assembly GCF_017676385.1 of Streptomyces spirodelae. Taxonomy (GTDB): domain Bacteria; phylum Actinomycetota; class Actinomycetes; order Streptomycetales; family Streptomycetaceae; genus Streptomyces; species Streptomyces spirodelae. The sequence continues at coordinate 74,245 of NZ_JAFFZN010000011.1, read as the reverse complement.
CCACCGCCCTGGCTATCCGGCGGGCGTCCAGGGCGAGTTCGCGCAGGCCGCCGCTGAGCGGGTTGGAGAACCCGTTGAAGTACAGGGCGGGAGCAGCGGGGTGGGTGCGGCGGCCGTGGACGCGGGGCACCCCTCGGGAGTCCAGCACCCCCAGGTGGCCGACCAGCTCATCGAGGCCGCGCCGGTACCCGGTGGCGGCGATGACGACTTCGGGCGTCACCGTGTCCCCGTCGGCCAGCAGCACCTTGCCGTCCTCGAACGACTCGACGGCGGCCACCGGCTCGACCTTCCCCTGTCGCACCGCGTCCACCAGGCCCACGTCGAGCACTGGGACGGCGCCCTGCCGCGCCCGGGTGTACAGGCCGGCGTCGGGGCGTGGCAGCCCGTAAGGGGTCAGGTCCGGCACGGACAGCTTGGTCAGCGGCGCTGCCATGCGGTCCACCAGCCGTACCGGCAGCCTCCGGCCCAGGATGGCGCTGCGCTGCGAGGGCCAGCCGAGGGTGGAGCGACGCAGGATGTGCGGAGGCGTCCGGACGGCGAGGCGGACCCGCCCGGCGCCGCCCTCGGCCAGATCCGCGGCGATTTCGGCGCCTGTGTTGCCCGCACCTACCACCAGTACGTCGCGTCCCGTGTAGGGCGCGGGGGAGCGGTAGCGGGAGGCGTGCAGCAGTTCGCCGGTGAAGCCGTCGCGGCCGGGCCAGTCGGGCAGGTGCGGGGTGTGGTTGTAGCCGGTGGCGACCACGACGGCGGGCGCGGTCAACCGTCGCCCCCCGTTGGCGTGCAGTACCCACTGTGCGCCTTCGGCGGCCTGTGCGCCGTCGGCTCGCGCCGCACCCTCTGCGCCGTCGGCTCGCTCCAGCCTGTGCACCTCGACGCCTGTTGCCACCTCGATCCTGTGGTGTGCCGCGTATTTCTCCAGGTAGCGCACGAGGTCGTCCCGGGCCACCCAGCGCCCGTACGCACGGGGGATGGGCAGGCCGGGGAGTGCGGAATGGGTCCGGGCGGTGTGCAGCCGCAGCCGGTCGTAGTGGCCGCGCCAGGACGAGCCGACGGTGTCGGTCCGCTCCAGTACGACCGCGCTGATGCCGCGCTCCCGCAGAGCCGCGGCGGTGGCCAGGCCCCCGGGTCCGGCCCCGAGAATGTGGACGGGTGTGCCGCTGTCGGACATGGGCATGACGACCATCCTAGATCGGTGGGTGCACCCTTGCGGGCTCACGCGGCAGCGGTTAGAACTGACGCAGCGTCAGGTCGAGCGAGGGGCGGCTCCATGGGCGGAACGGCGGGCGAGGCGGCACCGGGGGCACGGCAGCGGTTCGACCTCCCCGGCGTCGACGCGTTCACCGCTCCGTACTGGCGCGCGGCGGCAGCGGGGCGGCTTCTCATCCGCCGCTGCCGGGCCGAGGGCTGCGGCGCCGCGCATCACTATCCGCGCGAGTTCTGTCCGTACTGCTGGAGCGAGGACGTCGGCTGGGAGGAGGCGGACGGGCGGGCGACGCTCTACACCTGGTCCGTCGTCCACCGCAACGACCTGCCGCCGTTCGACACACGGGTTCCGTACGTCGCCGCCGTGGTGGAGCTCGCGGAAGGGCCGCGGATGATGACGGAGATCACCGGATGCCCGCCGGAGGCGCTCCGGGTGGGGATGGAGCTCAGGGTGGCGTTCCGCCCTGAGGGCGGTACAGGGGCAGAGAGGGCGGAAGCAGAGGGAGAGACCGAGGCCGAGGAGGGCGCCCGGGAGAGGGGACGGGAGAGGGAACGGGGGAGCACCCCGGAGCCCGTCGTGCCGGTCTTCCGGCCGGCCCCCGGCCGACGCGGATAGTCGCTGGCGGCATCAGGGGCACGTGCCGCATCCTGGGCCCGTGCAGATCCGAACAGCCACCGCGGCCGACTGGCCCGCCATCTGGCCCTTCTTCCAGCGAATCGTCGCCGCAGGGGAGACCTACACCTATCCGCGCGACATGGCGGAGCCGGACGCTCGCGGCACGTGGATGCTCCAGCCGCCCGGCCGCACCGTGGTGGCCGTGGACGACGCCGGGAGCGTACTGGGCTCCGCCAAGATGAACCCCAATCACATGGGCGGCGCTTCGCACATCGCCGGGGCCAGCTTCATGGTCGACCCGGACGGCGGCGGCAAGGGGGTCGGCCGGGCGCTGGGCGAGCATGCGCTGGAGTGGGCGAAGCGGGAGGGCTACCGGGCGATGCAGTTCAACGCCGTGGTGGAGACCAATACCCGTGCCGTCGCACTGTGGAAGTCGCTCGGCTTCGAGATCGTCGCCACCTTGGAGGAAGGCTTCCTGCACCCGAAGCACGGCTATGTGGGCCTGCACATCATGTACCAGCGTTTCTAGGCCGCTTTGCCGGCTGCCCCGCATGCATGCTCACCGCTGCCCGCATGCGAGCACCCGGCTGTCCCCATGTAAACGGCTGCTCTGCACGCATGCCCCGTCGCCCTCAGTCACGCCCCAGTACCACCGTTCCCGAGGAGCAGAACCAGCCGCCCGTTCCGGAGGCGACGGCCAGTTCGGGCAGGGTGCCGTCCCGTCGGCGGACCTGCCGGCCCTCGTCGGCCTCGCCGCGCAGTTGGCGTACTGCCTCGACCAGGAGGAACAGGCCGCGCATGCCGGGGTGGCAGGCGGACAGGCCGCCGCCGTCGGTGTTGACCGGCAGCTCGCCGTCGCGCAGCAGCCGCCCCTGCTCCACGAACGCGCCGCCCTCGCCCTTGGCGCAGAAGCCCAGGTCCTCCAGTGTCACCAGGGTCATATAGGTGAAGGCGTCGTAGATCTGCGCCAGGTCGATGTCCTGCGGGGTGACTCCGGCACGCGCGAACGCCGCACGTCCTGAAGCGGCCGCAGGGGAGACGGTGAAGTCCTCCCACTCGGACATCGTCGTATGGGAGACCGCCGTGCCCGAGCCGAGAATCCACACCGGCTCGGTGGCCAGGTCGGGCACCAGGTCCTCGGCGACGAGCAGTACGGCACAGCCGCCGTCCGAGCGCACACAGCAGTGCAGTTTGGTGAACGGGTCGGCGATCAGCGGTCCGGACAGTACGTCGTCGACCGTGATCGGCTCGCGGTACAGCGCCTCCGGATTGGCCGCCGCGTTGGCGCGGGCCTGGACGGCGACCTGGGCCAGCTGTTCGAGGGTGGTGCCGTACTGGTGCATGTGCCGCCGGGCCGCCATCGCGTACTTGGCGACGAGCGTGTGCCCGTACGGCACCTCGAACTGCAGGGGACCGTGCGCGCCGAAGGACAGGTTGGCGGTGCGGCGGCGGGCCTTGAGATCGGCACGTGCTGTCGAGCCGTAGACGAGCAGCACGGCATCGGCCCGGCCCTGTGCGACGGCGTCGGCCGCGTGGGCCGCCATCACCTCCCAGGTGGCGCCGCCGACGGAGGTCGAGTCCACCCAGGTGGGCCGCAGCCCCAGATACTCGGCGACCTCCACCGGCGCCAGAACGCCCAGCCCGGCCGAGGCCAGACCGTCCACCCGGGAGCGGTCGAGCCCCGCGTCGGCCAGGGCGCGGCGGGCCGCCTGTGCGTGCAGCGCGTACGGCGTCGCCGTCCCGGCCCGCTCCGTGTCGACCTTCCCGGTGTCGGAGAGAGCGACTCCGGCGACCGCGACGCGGCGTCCGGTGCGATGGATGCTGCGGGTGTCGGCGACCGGCATGGAACTGACGGTACATCAGTTTTGTGCACCCGCGGCAGGGTGCGTGGCTCTGGGCTTCCCGTGCCGACCTCTCTAATATGACGCCCCGTCAGCTCACCGAACTGTCCCGAGGGGGCGCCGCCGATGGATACCGCGTTCACCGAGGAGCAGGAGCAGCTGCGGCGCACCCTGCGGCAACTGCTGGCGCGCCGTTGCGGGCCCGATGAGGTGAAGGCCGCCGCGCTCACCCCCGAGGGATACGACACCGCCCTGTGGCACACCCTCGCCGGACAGCTCGGTCTGCCCGGCCTGGCGCTGCCCGAAGCGTACGGCGGCGTCGGCTGCGGCACGCTCGAACTGGCCCTCGCCTTCGAGGAGGCGGGCCGCACGCTGCTGCCCTCACCGATGCTGCCGACGGCCGGACTCGTGGCGCCGCTCATCGCCGCGCTGGGCACCGTTGACCAGCGGGCCCGCCTGCTGCCCCGCCTCGCCTCCGGGGAGCTGACCGCGGCCCTCGCCGTGCCGGGCAGCGCTCTCGCCCCGGCGCTCGGGCTGACCGACCGGGCCGCCCATGGCTGGGCCGGCGGCGGGCGCGCTGGCGGCGTACAGGCCACCCGCCGCCCCGGGCCCGCCGGGACCGCTGGGGACACCGGGCACACCGGGGGCGCTGGGTACACAGGACGTGCGGACGCGGGCTGGCGGCTGTACGGGGAGGTGGACCAGGTGCTCGGCGGCCACAGCGCCGGTCTGCTGCTGGTCGCCGCACACACGGGCGGCTTCGCGCGCAGCCGGACGGTGCTCTTCCTCGTCGACTGCGGCGACGCGGGCGGGGGCGGCGACGCGGACAGGCGCGGTGGCGCGGACAGGGGCGGTGGCTGGGACACAGGCGGGGGCGGCGGGGGCGAGGGCGTGGGCGGGGTCGTCGGCCGCCTCGTACGCACCCGGCAGACCGCGCTCGACGGGACGCGCCCCGTCGCCCGCGTGCAACTGCGCGGCGTCCCCGCCACGCCGCTCGGGGACAGCGCCGAGGACGTCTGCCCGGCGCTGACGGCGGCGGGGCCGGGGGTCGCCGCCGTGCTGGCTGCCGAGGCGGTGGGAGCCGCCGACGCCGCTCTCGCCCGTACCGTCGAGTACGTCAAGGTGCGTGAGCAGTTCGGGCGACCTGTCGGCTCGTTCCAGGCGGTACGGCACCGGCTGGCGGATGTCTATGTACAGGTGCAGGCGGCGCGCTCGGCCGCGTACTACGCGGCGTGGGCGGCCGGTGGCCGGACGGAGCGGGCCGGGCGGACAGACGGCGATGCCGCGGACAGCTCTGCCGCAGACAGCGGTCGTGCAGACGGCGGTCGTGCAGACGGTGACGGCGCGACTGCTGAGAGGACGGCCGAGAGGTCGGCAGACAGGACGGCCGGGGGGACGGCGCTGGCGCAGGGGCTGGAGGCGCTGCGGCTGGCCGCCGCCGAGGCGGTGCAACTGCACGGCGGTGTGGGTTTCACCTGGGAGCACGAGGCGCACCTGTACTTCAAGCGCGCGGCCGGCGACGAGCTGCTGTTCGGGCCCGCGCACCGGCTGCGCGCGTGTGCCGCGGAGCGTGCGGCACTGTTCGAGCTGCGCGAGGGACAGGGGGTCGCTGTCTGATGGCCGGGAACGGCGGTTTGAGACTGGTCCAGAAGACCTCGTCCACCAGAGCGTTCGCACGGATCGCACCCCATGTGATCCCGGCCCTGGACCGGGCGGTGCACCGGATGTCCGGCGGCAGGACGATGCTCAGTACCCAGCTGCTGCCCGGCATCGTACTGACCTCGACCGGAGCGAGGAGCGGACAGCCGCGGCGTACGCCACTGGCGTGCATGCCCGAAGAAGAGCGGGACAGCTGGCTGCTGGTGGGCAGTAACTTCGGCAGGCGGGAACATCCGGCGTGGACGGCGAATCTGCGTCGGCACCCGGAGGCATGGATCAACTACCGGGGAAGGGACATCCCCGTACGGGCACGGCAGTTGGAGGGGGACGAACGGGAGGAGGCGTGGCGGGAACTGCTGCGGTTCTGGCCGCCGTACGCCGTCTATCAGGCGCGGATCGAACGGCGTATCCGCATCTTCCGTCTGGAACGCCGGGCTGGGGGGACGAATCGGCCGGGTCAGCGGACGGACTGACCGACGGTGCGCGCTGCCGGGGCGGACTGGGACCGCTTGATGAGCCGCTCTGCTGTCGGGTGAGCCGTTCCGGTGGCGGCCCGGACGGCTGCTGGGAGGTTACTTGGCGGGCTTCTTGCCGGTCACGCCGAGGTGGACGAGGAGGGTGAGGCTGGGCTTCAGCTCGGACTGCTTGACGCCCCAGCTCTGGAAGCCCTTCTGGTGGCCGGCCACGGAGGCGAGCATGGCGACCAGGGAGCCGGCGACCGCGGCGGCGTTGATCTCCTTGTCGACCTTGCCCCGGGACTGCAGGTCCTTGATCGCGTCGGCGAGGGAGTTGTTGACCGAGTTGAGGATCTTCATACGGATCTTGTAGAACCGCTTGTCGCCCTCCGCCGCGCCCAGATCGACCACCCGCAGGATCGCGTCGTTCTTGCGCCAGAAGGTAAGAAAGCCCTCCACCAGGTCCTCGGCCGTCTGCCGGCCCGCCTTGCCCACCCAGGAGCGGCCGGCCACCAGCTCGGTGAGACCCGCACCCTCCTTGGCCATGGCCTCCGCGATCTCCAGGACGGCGCCCTCGACATCGGGGAAGTACTGGTAGAAGGTCGCCGGAGAGGTGCCCGCTCTCCGCGCCACATCGATGACCTTGACGTCGCGGTAGGGCGACGAGCTGAGCATCTCGCTGAGGCAGTCGAGCAGCTTCTGCCGCGTCGCCTGACCGCGGCGTCCGGCCACCCTGCCGTCGACGGTTCGCACTTGTCCTGTCATGCCGTCAGCTTACCGAGGGGTGATCCGCCCGCGATTCTTCAGCGGGCAAATGGGGTGCGCTCCGGTTGCCGGCGGCCGAGGGGACAATTGGAGTGATACGCAACCAAGGCCGTGTGCCGGATTCTCCGGGTGATTCCGGGCTTTGTCGGACCACGAAGACACTTACGTGCCGCCCCCGGGTTCGCAACCGGCGCGTTCGCCAGGAAGAATCGGCGTCCGGACCGCCAGGTCCGGCACGGCAGTGAGAGGCTGCACGGGGCGGGAACGGGCAGATTTTACGGCCCCTACGGGGAGGTGGCAGGACAAGTGGTGGAGCAGCTTACACAGCACGATCCGCGGCGGATCGGCCCGTTCGAGGTGCTGGGCCGTCTCGGTTCCGGCGGTATGGGGCTGGTCTACCTCGCACGCTCGGCGTCCGGCCGCCGCGTCGCGATCAAGACGGTGCGCACCGAACTGGCGGAGGACCAGCTCTTCCGGGTGCGCTTCACCCGCGAGGTGGAGGCGGCGCGAGCCGTCAGCGGCTTCTACACCGCCGCCGTCGTGGACGCCGACCCGCGCGCGGCCGTGCCGTGGCTGGCCACCGCCTATGTGCCCGCGCCCTCCCTGGAGGAAATAGTCACCGAGTGCGGACCGGTGCCCGTGCAGGCCGTGCGCTGGCTGGCGGCGGGTGTTGCCGAGGCGCTGCAGTCCATTCACGGCGCTGGCCTGGTGCACCGCGACCTCAAGCCGTCCAATGTGCTCGTCCTGGAGGACGGCCCCCGCGTCATCGACTTCGGCATCGCCTCGGGCGTCTCCAACACCCGGCTGACCATGACGAACGTCGCCGTCGGTACGCCCGCCTACATGTCGCCCGAGCAGGCGCGCGACTCCCGCAGCGTCACCGGGGCCAGCGACGTCTTCTCCCTCGCCTCGACACTCGTCTTCGCCGCCACCGGTCACGCCCCTTTCCACGGGGCCAACCCCGTGGAGACGGTCTTCATGCTGCTGCGCGAGGGACCCGACCTGGAGGGGCTGCCGGACGAACTGCGGCCGCTGATCGAGTCCTGTATGCGGATGAACGCCGAGGAGCGGCCCACCCCTGCCGACCTGCAGGCACAGCTCGCGCCGCACCTGTTCGGCGCCGGCAGCGACGACAGCGGCACGGTCTCGGCGTGGCTGCCGTCCACGGCTGTCTCGCTGATCGAGCGCCGCAGGGGCGGCCGTGCGATGCGCCGGCAGAACGCGGCGGCCGCCGCGGCGGGCGCGGGCGCGGCGGGCTCCGGGGCAGGCCCAGGGTCCGGTGGCCAGGGGAGCGGCAACGGTGACGCAGGCGGCTCCGGCGACGCGGTGGGCGCAGGGGCGAACGCGGGCCCGGGCGCTGGTGCGGCTGCCGCCGTCGGTGGTGGCGGTGGTGGCGGCGCCGACGGTGGCGGTGCGGGCTCCGCGCTGGGGTCCGTGGGACCCGGCGGGCCCCCGGCCGCCGGGCGCTCGGCAGCGGGCCGGGAAGCGGCAGCCGCAGGGCCCGGTGCGGCGTTCGGCAGCGGGGCGGCCGCGCCGGGTGCCGCCGAGTGGGACCAGGGCATCCCTGCCGGCCCACGCGCTGTCGGCGGCTCCACCGGCGCTTCCGGCGCTCCTGGCTCCCCCGGTGGCGCCCCCGGCGTTCCGGGCGGCTCCGGGGGCTCCGAGCCGCGCCAGGGCTCCGCCTCGGGGCCCGTGGTCTCTCGTCCCGCCTCCCAGCCGGCGAACGCCGACGGCGCGTCCGTACAGCTCGCCGGCGGACAGGTGCCGATCGGCCCCGGGCCGCGGCGCCCGGACGAGCCCGGACGGGACGTGGAAGCCGCCTCGACCTCCGGTTGGGTGCGCCCGCCGGGGGGCGGCCAGGAAGGCACCCCGCAGTCCTCGGCGGCGCAGCCCTACGCGCAGCTCCCGCACCAGTCGGCGCCCTCGGCGCCTTCCGGAGCGCCCTCCGCCGCGTCGGCCGCTCCGTCCGCCCCGGCGGGGGCGTCCGCCCCCGCGCCGTCCGCCCCCCACCCGCTGGCGCGCCCCTACGGTGCACCCGGGCCCCGGCACGCCGGAGGCTCCGACCAGGGGGTCGCGCCGCCCCCGGCCCCCGCGCCGCCCGCCGCACCGCCGTTCCAGCAGCCGTCGGCCGGGGTGCCGTCACAGCCGTCGTCGCCCGCGCCGCCCGCCGTGCAGTCCCCGCCGTCGGCGGGCCCCGGACGGCCGGGCGGCACGGGGCCGCAGCCGGGCGGCCCGCAGCGCTGGCGGCCCTGGCGGTTCCGGATGTCGAACGACGTGTGGGGCTCGCCCGTCGTCGCCGACGACCTGGTGTACGTGACCTCGTTCGAGGTGCACGCGCTGGATGTGGCGAGTGGGCGCAGACAGTTCAAGACGCGGGAGGTCGCCTGGTCGATGACCGTCTCCGGTGGGCGGGTGCACGCTTCGGACGGGCCCAGCCTGTACGCGCTCGACGCCACCGACGGGGCGGAGTGCTGGCGGCTGGCCACCGACGGCTGGGTCTACTCGCTCCAGGTCGAGCGCGGCACGGTGGTCACCGGCACCCGGGGCGGCGGCGTCCAGGCATGGGAGGCCGCCAGCGGCGAGAAGCTGTGGGAACTGACCGGCGCGCAGGCCGACTTCGAGACCCCTGAGGCGGGCCCCGTCATCGCCGAGGGCGCCGTCTACACCTGGGCGGACGGACGGCTGTACGCGCTGGAGGCGCGTACCGGTGCCGAGCGGTGGTCGTATCCGGTCGGGGACGCCTCCGCGACGGGTGGCGTCCCCGTACGGGTGACCACTGCAGAGGACGGGGCCGTGTACGTCTGCGCGGGCTCCCGGGTGTTCGCGCTGGACGCCGCGACGGGCAGGGAGCGGTGGCGGTTCGACGCCCCGGCCGCCTTCCTGTGCCCGCCCGCCTTCGTCCCTGGCCCCGGGGTGACGGGCGGCGGCGTCTACCTCGCGGACTACCTGGGCACCGTCTACGCGCTCGACTCCGGCAACGGCCACGACCGCTGGCGCATCGCCACCGAGGCGCGGCACTCCACGGAGCCGGTCGTCACCGCCGACGGGCTGGTGCACCTGGGCAGCGGCAGCGCCCTGTACACCCTCGACGCGGTGAGCGGAACGCCGCGTTGGCGCTTCGCGACGGGCGCCGATGTGGTGGGAGCGCCTGTGGTGGCCGACGGCCGGGTCCACTTCGGGTCGGCCGACCACTGCCTGTACACCGTCGACGCGGTCGGTGGCCAGCTCCGGTGGAAGCTGGCCACCGGTGGGGAGATCACCGGGTCGCCGGTGGCCGTCGGGGGCGTGGTGTACGCGTGCAGCAAGGACCGTTGCGTCTACGCGCTCGATGCCACCAAGGGAACTGGTCAGGCCCGCCATTCCGGTTGACGCCTGGGTTCGTTCCGCAGAGGGGTGCCCCGCGCTGTCGTCTGCGTGCTGTCGTCTGCGGGCTGCGGGCGCCTTGTGCTTGCTCGCGCAGTTCCCCGCGCCCCTGACCCCGCGCCCTTGGCGGGGCGCTCAGGCGGCGTCGCGGTGGTCGTCCTCCGCCTGGGGGCCCTTGAACGGGCGGCCCGGGGGCGGGGCGCCGGGCTCCGGGGGCGGCGGGCCCGCGAACGGCTGTTCCAGCGTGTCCTCTTCGGGCCCGCGCGAAGAGGACACCTCAGCGGGCGGCGCCGCATGCCGTCCACGGGCCGCACCACGCCGGCCCGTCATCAACGCGGACGCGAGCAGCAACAGGAACCCGCTGCCGAGGGCGAGCCCCGCACCGGATGCGAGCCCCCCGGTGTTTCCGACGGAGAGGCTTCCGACGGCCTGCCCCTGCCGCACCATCCACAGGATGGTGAAGCCCAGCGCCAGCACGCCCGCCACTCCCACCGCCGACCGGGAGCGGAACAGTACGCCGAGCACGGCCACCACCGCGACGACCAGCATCAGCACGAACAGGCCGCTGAACAGGGCCGCGTCGGCGCTGGTGATGCCACCGGCCTGGAAGAGCTCGGGGATGCGGTAATCACGCCCGGGACGGCCGCCGTACCACGGTCGGAAGGGGCTGTACACGGCGGCCGCCGCTCCGAGGAGGGCGAGCAGCGACCCGATCACGTTCCGGATCATGGTCTCGCCTCGCTTTCCGGCGCCGCTCCCGGCGCCGCACGGGTGCGTGATCCGTATCCGACGCTACGCCGCCGGGAACCCCCTCGCCACTGCTGGCGTCTTGAGGCGTTGACAGTAGTTGTACTGCACGCGACAAGTGCCGGGCTCGGTTCCGGTGCGTCGCGGCACGCTTACTCATCGGGGGAGTCACATGAAGCGGATGCGCCATCTCAAGCTGCTCGCCGCCGTCACCCTTGTGCTGGTGGCGCTGAGCGGATTCAGCCCGGCCCGCTCCTCGGGCGGCCACGGCGGCAGCAGCAAGAGCCGCAGCAGTGGCGGGCACGGTGGCGGTGGGTGCAGCAGCAAGAAGTCCAGCAGTCACAGCTCCAGCGACTATGACAACGACTACGACAACGACTACGACGACGACTACGGCAGCAGCGGCGGCTACACCTCGGGCAGCACCTCCCGGAACACGTCCAGCAGCACCTCCGGCGGGTCGACCCGCGGTCAGGCACGCGGGTCCGGCACCATCGCCGAGTGTGTCGCGGCCAAGGGCAGGAACCTCGAGGTCAAGAAGGAGCCCGGCGCCACTGTCCGGGTCCGCAACTCGGGCACCCGCAAGGGCACCTTCACCGTCAACGTCAACTTCCGCGATGTGAACGGCGAGATCGTCGACACAGGCTCCGCCGTGGCCGTCGTACGGGCGGGCAGCAGTAAGACCGTCGAGGTGGCCATGGAGCACCCCGAGGACATGCGCAAGGTCGAACAGTGCGAGGTCAGCTCGGTGCGATAGCGCTCCCCTGTATCGGTGCAACAGAGCCAGCCCCCGTATCGGTGCCACAGAGCCCCGTAAGGGGCCCGGTCAGCCGGACACGGTTCAGCGCACCCGAGGCGGCCCACCCCCGCGGCGCTCCGCGAAAAGTTCCGCCTGCTGCTCCGGCGGCAAGTTGCCGAGGGCGATCAACGGCGTCGCGAGTGCCCTCGCATGGTCGCGGGCGGCTTCGCGCGCGGCCCATACTGCCCGCACCGTGCCCTGTACGGCTCCGGGCGGGTAGGAGGCCAGCGTTCGGGCGCAGCACAGTGCCGCCTCCAGCGCTCCTCCGGCGGGGGCGAGTTCGGAGATCAGGCCCGTCTCATAGGCGCGGCGTCCGGAGACCCGCTCGGCGGCGCCCATCAGCGCCATCCTGGCGGCCTCGCCGAACGGCATCCGCTGTGCCATGCCCATGGCCTCGTAAGCGCTGACCATTCCGTAGCTGGTGTGGGGGTCGAAGAAGGTGGACTCCTCGGTCGCGACGAGGAACTCCGCCTCGCTCAGCAGGTAGAAGGCGCCGCCGCAGGCCATGCCCTCGACGGCGGCTATGACGGGTATCCACAGATCGTTGCTCTTGGGCCCGATCCGCAGCAGCGGGTCCTCGACGGCGAAGGGCGCGCAGGGCTGGGGTACGGCGCCCTGTTGCGCGACGGCGGCGCGGTCGACGCCCGTGCAGAAGGCCCGGCCGCCCGCTCCGGTGACCACCGCGGCGCGCACCGAGCCGTCGGTGCGCAGGTCGCGCCAGATGCCGGTGAGGGACCGCGCGTCGGCGAGGTCGAGCGCGTTGTGCTTCGCGGGGTTGTCCAGTGTCACCGTCGCCACGCCGTCCTGCCGTTCGACGTGGATGGTCACGGCCGCTCCAGCATCCAGCGGGGCACGGTCATCCGCCGCTCGCCGTCGGCGACTTCGCGGAAGACCACCCGTACCGGCGCGCCTATGCGCAGCCTTTCGGCGGCTGTGGGGCCCAGTGGCGCGTCCGGCGCGCCCACCAGGTTGCCCACCAGCCGGATCGCCGGATCGTCGGCCAGTTCCACGACGAGGACGGGGTAGGGGGCCGCTTCGGCGTAGCCGGGCAGCAGCGGCGGATGAGCCACCACGTACGACCAGATACGGCCTCGCCCGCTCATGGGCTGCCACTCGCTCTCGAACGACTGGCAGTGCGGACAGCAGGGCCGAGGCGGGAAGCGGCGCTTTCCGCAGCGGGAGCACGTCTGTACGCGCAGTTCGCCGTCGGCCGTGTACGACCAGAAGGGTGCCCCGTCGTCGTCGGGTACGGGAAGCAGCAGTCCGGTCTCCGGGGGGCCGGTCACAGCGCTGGTCATGGCTGTCAGCTCCTCAGCAGCAGTGCGGAGGTGGGTACGCCCTCGCCCGCCGTCACCAGGCAGGTGGCGGCGTCGGGCACCTGGGCCGTCGAGGTGCCGCGCAGTTGGCGGACGCCCTCGGTGATCAGGTTGAAGCCGTGCACATAGGCTTCGGACAGGCCGCCCCCGGAGGTGTTGAGGGGCAGCCGTCCGCCGATCTCCAGCGCGCCGCCCTCGGTGAAGGCCGCGCCCTCGCCGCGCTCGCAGAAGCCGTATCCCTCCAGGGAGAGCGGGATGAGCGCGGTGAAGGCGTCGTAGATCTGGGCGACATCCACATCCTGTGGACACAGGTCGGCGTGCTTCCAGAGTTGTCCCGCGGCCGTCCAGGCGGGGCCGTGCAGCGGGTCCTCGGCCCAGTAGTTGACCATTCCGTGGTGCTGGGCGGGCAGGCCCTGCGCTGCGGAGTGCACATAGACGGGCTTGTTGCGGCAGTCGCGCGCACGGTCGGCGGAGACCAGGACGCACGCCAGTGCGCCGTCGGTCTCCAGGCAGTTGTCGAACAGGCACAGCGGTTCGCTGATCCAGCGGGACGTCATGTACATCTCGCGGGTCAGCGGCCGCTCGTACATCATCGCTGCGGGGTTCTGGTTGGCGCGGTTGCGGCACGCCAGCGCGACGTTGAAGAGGTGGTCGCGAGTGGCGCCGTACTCGTGCATGTAGCGGCGGGTGAGCATGCCGATCTCGTCGGCGGGACGCAGCAGTCCGAAGGGGCGGGTCCACTGTGCGGGGGTGGGCAACTGCACGGTGGTGTTGCGCCACGGCCGGCCGCCGGAGCCGCGCTTGCGGGAGCGCCAGGCGACGCCGACGGTCGCCTGCCCGGTGGCGATCGCGGCGGCCAGATGCGCGACGGTGGCACAGGAACCACCGCCGCCGTAGCCGACCTTGGAGAAGAACGTCACGTCGCCCGCGCCGATCGACTTGGCGACCTCGACCTCGTCGGTCTCCTCCATGGTGTACGAGGCGAAGCCGTCCACCTCTTCGGGGGAGATTCCCGCGTCGTCCAGGGCGTGCAGGACCGCGCGGCAGGCGAGGGCCTTCTCGGATTCGGGAAGCCGTTTGGCGAACGGCGTCCGGCCTATGCCGACGATCGCCGTGGCGTCCTTCATGGCGTCCTCCCGTACGTGCTGCCGACGTGCTCCGGTACTGACAGTGCGGGAGGCTACCGCTAACCTGACGATGTGTCAGGTAGTGGTGCCGGTGCTCGCCGGCCCGGCCCAGGAGGCGCATCGTGAGCGGTACGGACTTCTCGCCCGCGTACGGAAAAGCGCCGCGGACCGCCCCGGGGGCCGCACCTTCGGCCACCCCGCGGACCGTTCCCCTGCTGGTTCGGGCTGCCGCCGAGCGGTACGGGGAGCGCGAGGCCGTCGTCGAGGGCCGCACCCGCGTCTCGTACGCCGAACTGGGGGAGCGGGTCGAGCGGGCAGCGGCCGCCTGCCTCGCCCGGGGCGTGGAGCCGGGCGACCGGGTGGCCGTGTGGGCGCCCAACACGCTGGACTGGATCGTCGCCGCGCTCGGCGCTGTCACCGCGGGCGGCGTCCTGGTACCGGTCAACACGCGCTTCAAGGGCGCCGAGGCGGCCTATGTGCTGGAGCGGACCCGCGCCCGGCTGCTGTTCGTCACCGGCACCTTCCTGGGCGCCTCGTACGTCGCCTCACTGCGCCGTGCCACCGCCGAGGGGCCCGGCACCGGGCCGCTGCCCGGGCTGCCGCACCTGCGCGAGGCGGTGGTCTTCGCACCGGACGCACCGGAGAACTTCCGTACCTGGGCGGACTTCCTGGACTGCGGCACAGCCGTCTCGCGCCGCGCGGTCCGGGAGCGCGCCGAGCTGACAGCGCCGTCCGCGCCCTCCGACATCACCTTCACCTCGGGCACCACCGGGCACCCCAAGGGCGTGGTCATCACCCATGAGCAGACGCTGCGCGTCTACGACTGCTGGAGCGAACTGGCCGGACTGGCGGAGGGCGACCGCTATCTGATCGTCAACCCGTTCTTCCACACCTTCGGCTACAAGGCGGGCGTCATCGCCTGTCTGCTGCGCGGCGCGACGATGATCCCGCAGCCGGTCTTCAACGCGGAGACGGCGCTGGCCCACATCGCCACCGAGCGGATCAGTGTGCTGCCCGGGCCGCCCACCCTCCACCAGTCGCTGCTCGACCACCCGGCCCGCCACCAGCACGACCTGTCCGCGCTCCGCCTGGTGGTGACCGGCGCGGCCGTCGTCCCGCTGGAGCTGGTCGAGCGGCTGCGTGCCGAGCTCGGGGTCGGCACCGTACTGACCGCCTACGGGCTGACCGAGGCGTCCGGCACCGTGACGATGTGCCGGCGCGGCGACCCGCCCGAGGTCGTCGCAGCGACCTCGGGACGGGCCCTGCCGGGTACGGAGGTGAAGGTCGTGGCGTCCTCGGGTGCCGAGCAGCCGCCCGGCACACCCGGCGAGGTGCTGGTGCGCGGCTACCACGTGACGTCCGGCTACTTCGAGGAGCCCCGCCGGACCGAAGAGGTGCTCACCCCGGACGGCTGGTTGCGCACCGGTGACATCGGGGTCATGGACACCGATGGCAATCTGCGCATCACCGACCGGATCAAGGACATGTTCATCGTCGGCGGCTTCAATGCCTATCCGGCCGAGATAGAGCAACTCCTCACCCGCCACCCCGGCATCGCCGAGGCCGCCGTCGTCGGTGTCCCCGACGCCCGGCTGGGCGAGGTCGCCAAGGTCTTCGCCGTACGCCACCCCGGCGCGACGGTCACAGCGGACGACCTGATCGCCTGGTCCCGCCGCGAGATGGCCAACTACAAGGTTCCCCGCGAGGTCGAGTTCGTCCCCGAACTCCCCCGTAACGCGAGCGGGAAGGTCGTCAAGACGCGGTTGCGCCGGCTGCGGTGAGCGCGAACGCCGACGCCGAGCTGGGCGCGAAGGTGGCGTTGCGCTCGTCGATGGTGATGGTCTGTACGCGGTCGTCGGCACCGGTCGGCGCGTAGTCCTCGGCGAGTGCCGGTGCGGCCAGCGCTCCGGTGGCCGCGAAGGCCAGGGCGCAGGCGGCGACGAGTTGCTTGGCGCGGGTCATGGGGAGTACCTCCGGGAGTGAAAATGTGTTCTACCCATTACTTTGACGCTGCGGCGCCCCGGGAAACGAGACGCCGCGTTTCATGCGCCGAGGGCCGCGGCCGACGACTCCCCCTCTTCGTCGTCGGCCACGACCCTCGCTTTCCCCCGTAGGGCGCCCTCCTGGTTCCCCCCTGGCGGGCCGCCCCAGCGTGATGGTCGTGCGCTCTCCGGGGGACCTCCCCCGAACGTTGCCGCAATCCCCCGGAGAGCGAGTCTCAGGTCGCGGGCCGGATGGTGTTGTTGCGCTCCTCGGTGCTGAGCTCACCGTTCTTCTTCTTGGCACCCGGCTTGATGGTGTTGTTCCGCTCCTGCGTGGTGATGTCACCGCTCTGGGGCGGTGCCTTCTCCTCGTGGTCGCTCATGGTGGCTTTCCCCTCTTGGGCTGTGTGGGCAGTGCCCGTCCAGCGGCTCCCCCGTGGGCCGCCGGACGGACGCGTCAGGGCCGTTCACCCTATCGGGGGGTTGGTCGGTTCCCCCTGTCGATCCGCCTGCCCCCCGAGGCGCCGGATCGACTGCTATGAGCATGCACGGTGGCGATAAACGATCGATGAACGTCCGCTTGGTGAAGGCGTTGAACGCTCTCCCGCCGGCGCCGGCGCCGGCGCCGGGGCTCCGGCTCCCACCAGCACCGGCTCCGCCCGTGGCGGCGGCTCTCTCAGGAGCAGTGAGCCGCCAGTCCGGAGACGTCCGGCTCTGCCAGCAGTTCGCGGACCACGGCGGCCTCCGGGGCGCTCAGTGCCTCGTACTGCTCCAGCGCCTCGCGCCAGCAGGCGTGCGCCCTGCGCTGCTGGCCGATGGCGTCCAGCGCCCGCCCCAGCAGCGTCAGCGCGTTCGCCCGGCGCCAGGGTCCGCCGACGCTCCGCAGCATGGCGATGGCCTGCTCGGCCAGCACGGCGGCCTGGGCCGGGCGGTCGGCCGCGAGGTGCACTTCACCGAGGCGGAAGTACGACATCCCCACCCACAGGGGCTGGCGGCACTTCTGGAAGATGTCCAGGGCCTCGCTGAGGTGCTGTTCGGCCTCGGTGAGGCGGCCGGCGTCGGTGAGGGCGATACCGAAGGCGTAGAGCGCGTTCCCGTGCCGCATGGTGACGCCCAGGCGGGCGTGGATGGCCACGGCCTGCGCGGCCAGTCCGAGCGCCTGGGTGCTCTCCCCCAGCCAGGAGTGCGCGCGGGCCAGGTTGCTCAGCGCGCTGGCCTCGGCGATCTTGTTGTCCTGGGCGCGGAAGGCCGCCAGCGCCTGGCTCAGGAACTCCTTGGCGTCCTCGTAGCGGCCCTGGTAGTTGGCCACGATGCCACGGTCGTTGAGGGAGTAGGAGGTGGACATCGGGTCGCCCGCCACGGAACCGAGGATTCCGGCGGTGCGGGCTTCCTCGTCGGCCGCCGGCAGATCGCCCGTGGTCAGATGGAGACCGGTCAGCACCGACCGTGCGCGTGCCTCGGCGCGGGCGTTGCCGTCGGCGCTCGCGGCCTCCCTGAGCGCCTCGGCGGTCTGCTGGTACTGCCGCAGGTTGACACCCGACTCGCCCAGCGGCCCTGTGGCCATCAGCAGGTCCACGGCGCTGTTCAGGGTCGCGCCGTGGCCGGCCTGCCGGGCGCAGGCCAGGAAGCAGGCGGACTCGGTGAACTCCCAGTCGATGGCGTCGCTCTGCCCGGCGAAGCGCAGACCGGGGTGGCGGGTGGGCTCCAGATGGTCCACCAGCCTCTCCTCCGGGCGCTCCAGCGCGTGCACGTTCCGCGCGGTGGCCAGGTAGAAGTCCAGCAGCCGCGCCAGCGCCGCCTCGCACTCGCTGGGCGGCTGTTCGTCGCGTTCGGCGCAGGCCCGGGCGAAGAGGCGGACCAGGTCGTGGAAGCGGTAGCGGCGCGGCGCCGCCGACTCCAGAAGGGAGGTGTCGACCAGGGACTCCAGCAGGTCCTCGGTGTCCTCAGGGGTGCGGTCCAGCAGGGCGGCGGCGGCGTCGAGTGAGATGTCGGGGCCCTCGGCGAGGCCCAGCAGCCGGAAGGCGCGGGCCTGTTCGCGGTCGAGCTGCCCGTAGCCGAGCTCGAAGGTGGCCCCCACCGCCTGGTCGCCGGCCTGGAGCTCGTCCAGCCTGCGGCGTTCGTCGGCGAGCTTGGCGGCGAGCACGGTGACCGTCCAGGTGCGGCGGGCGGAGAGCCTCGCCGCGGCGATCCGGATGGCCAGCGGCAGGAACCCGCAGGCGGCCACCACGTCCATGGCGGCCTCGCGCTCGGCCAGCACCCGCTCCTCGCCCACGATCCGGGAGAAGAGCGCGATGGCCTCCTCCGGGCTCATCACATCGAGGTCGACCAGGTGGGCGCCCGCCAGGTCGACCATCCGGACCCGGCTGGTCACCAGGGCCGCGCAGCCTGCGGTGCCGGGCAGCAGAGGGCGCACCTGGGCGGCGTCGCGCGCGTTGTCCAGCAGGGCGAGCACCCGGCGGCCCGCAAGCAGCGAGCGGAAGAGCGCGGCGCGGTCGTGCAGGCCGCTGGGGATGTCGGAGTCCGCGACGCCCAGGGCGCGCAGGAACGAGCCGAGTACGGCTTCGGGGTCGGCGGGCGAGGAGCCGGCGCCCTGCAGGTCCACATAGAGCTGGCCGTCGGGGAAGCGGTCGGCGGCGGCGTGTGCCACATGGATGGCCAGCGTCGTCTTGCCGACCCCGCCGATGCCCGCGACGGCTGAAACGGCCATGACGGTGCCCTCGGCCTGGGCGAGCTGGTCGCTGAGTTCGGCCACGAAGGAGGTGCGGCCGGTGAAGTCGGCGACGGTGGCGGGAAGCTGCGCGGGCCTGGTCACGCTGGTGGCCGAGGCGGGCGAGCGGGTGTCGGCCTGGTAGGTGAGCTCTTCGTCGGCCTCCAGGATGCGCTGCTGGAGCTCGGAGAGTTCGGGGCGCGGGTCGACGCCGAGTTCGTCGGCGAGCAGCCGGCGGGTGTCGGCGTAGACGGCCAGTGCCTCGGCCTGCCGTCCGCTGCGGTAGAGGGCGAGCATCAGCAGTTCGCGCAGCCTCTCGCGCAGCGGGTGCGCCGCGGTCAGCGCCGTCAGTTCGCTGACGGCCTCCGCGTGGCAGCCGACCTGGAGGTCGAGATCGAGCCGCAGCTCCAGCAGGCCCAGGCGCCACTCCTCCAGCCGGACGCGCTGGTGTTCGGCGAAGGGGCCGGGGACGTGGGCGAGGGGTTCGCCGTCCCATTGAGCCAGGGCCGCGCCGTACAGTTCGCGTGCCTGGGCGCGGTCGCCCCCGGAGGCGGCCTTCTCGGCGCGTACGGCCAGTTCGTGCGCTGTTTCTACGTCCAGTGCGGCCTCGGGGCCGGTACGGATGGCGTAGCCGCCGGACTCGCTGACCAGGATGTCGGCGTCGGCGCCGAGTGCCTTGCGAATGCGGGAGGCGTAGGTGCGCAGCGCCGCCTTGGCCCGCTCGGGCGGCTCCTCGCCCCAGATGGAGTCGATGAGCTCCTCGGCGGTCGCGGTGTGGCCGCCGCGCAGCAACAGCGCCGCGAGCAGCGCTTTCTGCTGGGGTGAGCCCATGCCGACCGGCTGGTCGCCACGCCAGGCGCGGACGGGACCGAGCACGGCGAAGCGAAGCTTCTGCTCCCGGTGCTCCGTTC
This sequence comes from Streptomyces spirodelae, assembly GCF_017676385.1. GTDB lineage: Bacteria > Actinomycetota > Actinomycetes > Streptomycetales > Streptomycetaceae > Streptomyces > Streptomyces spirodelae. Next base: position 54,754 of record NZ_JAFFZN010000011.1, on the reverse strand, counting down.
CGACTCCCGTATGGTCCCCGGCGCCCATTGGCGTGCTCCCCTGCAGCTCCGCACTCCTCCGTTCCCCGCAGGGGCCAGTCTGCCTTGTTCATGGCAATTACGTCAGCTCAGGTACCGGCCTCTCTACGAACCCTTCGAATTCGCCGACGGCGGAGGGGAGCCGGAATCCGCCGCACGAGAGCTGACGGACCGTCAGATCGGCGCTACCGTGACCGCATGGAGACCTTCCCCAGGATCATCTCGGTGGACGACCACACGGTCGAACCCCCGCACGTGTGGCGGGAGAGGCTGCCGTCCCGGTACCGCGAGGTCGGACCGCGTATCGTCCGTGCACCGCTGAAGGAGATGACCTTCGTCGGCGGGAAGTTCGCGCCCACCATGGGCGAGCCCGGCGACGAGGGGCCGATGGCCGACTGGTGGGTGTACGAGGAGCTGCGCCGACCGCTGACCAGACTCGATACGGCCGTCGGCTACGACAGGGACGAGGTGCGGCTGGAGGCCATCACCTACGAGCAGATGCGTCCCGGCTCCTACGACGTACGCGAACGGCTGGCGGACATGGACGTCAACCACGTCCAGTCGGCCCTGTGCTTCCCCACCTTCCCCCGCTTCTGCGGGCAGACCTTCACCGAGGCCAAGGACCGGGAACTGGGCCTGCTGGGGGTGCGTGCCTACAACGACTGGATGGTCGAGGAGTGGTGCGGCCCCGACGCGCGGGGGCGCCTCATACCCCTCACCCTGGTGCCGCTGTGGGACGCCGAACTGGCCGCCGAGGAGGTACGGCGCAACGCGGCACGCGGTGTACGCGCCGTCTGCTTCTCCGAGATCCCGCCGCGCCTGGGACTGCCGTCCGTCCACACCGACGCCTGGGACCCCTTCCTGCGGGCCTGCGACGAGACCGGAACCGTCATCGCCATGCACATCGGCTCCTCCAGCAGGATGCCCTCCACCTCGGCGGACGCGCCCCCCGCCGTCGGCTCCACCCTCACCTTCGCCAACTGCTGCTTCTCGATGGTCGACTGGCTGATGAGCGGGCTCTTCGACCGCTTCCCGAACCTGAGGATCATGTACGCGGAGGGCCAGATCGGCTGGATTCCGTACATCCTGGAGCGCGCCGATGCGGTGTGGGAGGAGAACCGGGGCTGGGGCGGGGTGGCGGACAAGGTGCTGCGGCCGCCCTCCGAGCAGTTCGCCGAGCACGTCCACGGCTGCTTCTTCGACGACGCCTTCGGACTGCGGAACGTGGAGTCCATCGGCGTTCCCAACGTCCTGTACGAGACCGACTACCCGCACTCCGACTCGACCTGGCCCAGGTCAAGGGAGGTCGGTGAGGCCCAGATGGGACACCTGCCCGCCGGACTGGTGGAGCGGATCGTACGTGGCAACGCCATCGAACTGCTGGGGCTGACGGACGAGGGGCTGTGGGCCGGCCCCTGACCCCGGTTCCCGGGGCGGGCCGGGGAAGCGGCGGGGAGCGGCTGCCCGGCCCTGTCCTCCGGGCCGCCCGCTCCCCGCCACCTCCGGCTCACAGCACCGCTGTCGCTCAGCCCAGCGGCCGCACCGGCAGCTTCGCGTAGCCGAAGGCGATGGCCGAGGGAACCTGCGCCAGCTCCTCGGGCGGCACCGCCAACGACAGCTTCGGGAAGCGGTCGAAGAGCGCGGACAGCGCGATACGCGCCTCCATCCGGGCCAGCGGAGCGCCCAGACAGAAGTGCACCCCGTGGCCGAACGACAGATGCTCTCCGCCGGGCCGCAGGATGTCGAACTCGGCGGCACCCGAGCCGTACTTGGCGGAGTCGCGGTTGGCCGAGGCGATCGTGGAGACGATGGCGTCGCCCTGGCGGATCGTGGTGCCGTCCGCCAGTTCGATCTGCTCGACGGCGAACCGCAGCGGCAGATTGGCGATGCTGGGCGCCCAGCGCAGCGTCTCCTCGATCACATCGTCCCAGGACGCCTTCCCCTCCCGCACCAGCTCCAGCTGGCCGGGATGGGTGAGCAGCGCCTGCACCGCGTTGCCGATGAGATTGACGGTCGTCTCGTGCCCCGCGCCGATCATCAGCAGCAGGGTGTCCAGCAGCTCCTTCTCGGAGAGCGCGTCACCCTCCTCGTCCCGGGCCGAGACCAGCACGCTGGTCAGGTCCTCACCCGGCTCGGCGCGCTTCGCCTCGGCCAGCGCGGTGAAGGCCGCGTGCATGTCCACCGCCGTCTGCGCCGCCTGCTCGGACGTCAGCGTGGTGTCCATGATCAGGTCCATCAGCCGCCGCATCTCGGGCCGCTGCTCGGCGGGCACACCGAACAGCTCGCAGATCACGTTCATCGGCAGCGGGTGCGCGAAGGCCGAGCGCAGCTCCAGCGGCTCCCCGCCGGGCCCGGACTGCCGCGCCTGCCGTTCCATCGCGTCCAGCAGCTCGCCGGTGATCCGCTCGACGCGGGGGAGCATGGCCGCAGTGCGCCGCGCGGTGAACGCGGGCGCGACCAGCTTCCGCAGCCGCTTGTGGTCATCGCCGTAGGAGCACAGCATGTTCTCCCGGTCGAGCCAGGTCAGCAGCCAGCTGTCGCGGAACTCGCCGCGCTGCCAGGGCGGCCAGTGCTGACGCGGGTCCTTGGAGACCCGCGGATCGCGCAGCAGCTCCTTGAGCGCGTCGAACTCGCTGACGTACCAGGCGTGGACCCCCGCGGGCAGCTCGACCAGCGTGGCGCTCGAGCCCAGCTCGCGGATGCGCTCGGCCTCGCCGTGGATGTCCCGCCCTAACGGGTCTATGCGGACCGTGTGCCGCTGTGCTTCCACGGAGTTCCTCCTGCGGTGTCGGGACTGACGGGGCTGAACCGTGCGGGCAGCGAGACCAGTCCGCGCTGGAAGGGTCCCGGCCGCCATTGGAGTTGGTCGTAGCGCACCGTCAGCTCGATGTCCGACAGCCAGGCGGTGAGCCGTTCGATGGCGGTCGTCGCGATGAGCAGTGCGGGCTGCTGTGCGGGGCAGGCGTGCGGGCCGGCCGCCCACGCCAGATGCGCCCCGCCCCCGGACGCCGCGGCGCCGATGCTCTCACCCGGTGCCGAGCGGCCGGTCTGGGTGGAGGCCGCCGCGTAGGAGACCAGGACGAGCTGCCCGGCGCGCAGCCACACGCCGTGGAAGTAGACGTCGTGACGGGGGTAGTGCGCCGAGTAGTTGGCCATCGGCGGCTCGTTGCGCAGTACGTCGTGCAGCGCGTCGCGGGCCGTCAGCGCGCCGCCGGAGAGGTTGCCGTAGTAGCGGTCGTCCACGAGCATCCGGCTGAGCGCGTTGCCGATGAGGTTGGACAGCGGCTCGTAGCTGGCGCCCAGCGTCACCACGATCTGGTGGACGACCTCCTCGGCCGTCAGCTCCGCGGGGTGGTCGATGAACCAGGACGTCAGGTCCTGACCGCGCTCGCGCTGCTTGAGCTGCGTCAGCTCGGTGATGTAGCGGGTGTACGCGGCGTCGGCCGCTGCCGCCTCCTCGGGCGTCTTGCTGTCGAACATCCCGGCGATGCCCTGGATCAGCAGCTGGCTGCTCTCGTCCGGCAGGCCGAAGACCCGGTTGAAGACGAGCAGCGGCAGCACCCGCGCGAACTGGCCGACCAGGTCGGCCTCGCCGTCCTGCGCGAAGCTCGCGATCAGTGAGTCGGCGACCTCTCGCACCATCTGGCGGATCGTGTGCGGCTCCAGCCGCGCGAAGCCGTCGGAGATCACCCTCCGGTAGCGGGCGTGTGTCTCCCCGTCGGTGAACAGCGCGTTGGGCCTGCCGCGCAGCATCGGCATCACGGCCGAGTCCTCCGGCACGCTGTCCAGCCAGATGCTGGAGTCCTTCGACCAGGTGGCCGAGTCGTGCAGCAGTTCCAGAGCGGCGCGGTAGTCGATCACCAGCATCGCGCCGACCCCGGGGGCGATCTCCACCGGTGCGACGGCGCCGAACCTGCGCAGCCGCTCGTAGACGGCGTACGGGTCGGCGGCGAACTCCTCCCCGTACAGCGGCGTGACCTCGTTGTTGGGCCGGGACAGCGGCGGAGGCATCTGGCCGGAGGGCTGCGTTCCCGGCGCTGGGGCGGTGCTCAAGTCAACTCCTGGGGCTGCTGCGGCTGGCTCTCTGCCTGGCCTGACTGCTGCTGTTGCTGCCGGTCGAGGGCCTCCAGGACGTGGCCCACCAGCGCGATCAGCGCGTCCGCCGACTGGTCACGGCTGCGCGCGTCACACACCACCAGTGGGGTGTCAGGGGCCAGGTCGAGGTGGTCCCGCAGGGTGTCGGGGTGGTGCTGCGGCGAGTCGGGGAAGGAGTTGACCGCCACCGCGTACCGCAGGCCCGCCTCCTCGATCATGTCCATCACCTCGAAGGAGTCGGCCAGGCGACGGGTGTCCGCCAGCACCAGGGCGCCCAGCGCGCCCCGGGCTATGTCCTGCCACAGCGGGCGGAACCTGCGCTGACCCGGGGTGCCGAACATGTACAGCACCAGATCCCCGGGCAGCGTCAGCCGCCCGAAGTCGATGGCGACCGTGGTGGTGGTCTTGTCGCGCACTCCGGCCAGATCGTCCACCAGCGCCCCGGTACGCGTCATCACCTCCTCGGTGTGCAGCGGCTGCGTCTCCGACAGCGAGCGGATGAAGGTGGTCTTGCCCACCCCGAACGGGCCCGCGACCAGCAGCTTGACCAGCGTCTGCGGCTTGTCGTCCAGATACATGGAGCCTGCCCCGGCGCCCGACGGGGGTTCCGGACTAGGAGGACTTGAGAGTGCGGAGTCCATTGAGAACTTTCTCCAGAATCTGCCGCTCCGGCAGTTCGGCGTCGGGAATCGGGGCGCGGGCCATCAGTCGGCCCGCGTCCACCAGGTCGGCCACCAGGACCTTGACCACACTGACCGGAAGCCGCAGATGCGCGGCAGCCTCGGCGAGCGACAGCGCACCGCCGCGCAGCAGCTCCAACAGCCGGATCTCCTCCGGGCGCAGCCCGGAGACCGTCGAGGGGTCCGCGGCACCGTGCAGAACGGTGAGGCGGTCGAGCGTGTTGCGGCTGGGCCGTGCTCGTCCGGTCGTCGCCAGATACGCAGGCACCAGGCGCCTGCCGTCACGGGGCGGCGGGGTCATGTGGTCGTGTCGTTCCTCGCCGGGGTGCTCATGGTCTTCGCACCCAGCGACGCGACCTGTACCTGCATCTGGTGGGTTACCACGCCCATGTTCACGTCGGGGCCGGCGAACACGGCCAGCGTGGTGTTCTCGCCCGCGGGGATCGCGAAGACCCAGCCGTGGTCGGACTCCACCACGGTCTGCCGTAGCCGCGCCTCGAACGTGCCGGCGAACGCCGCCGTGGTCGTGCGCGCCGCACCCTGGAGTGCGGAGAGCATCGCGGCCACACCCTCTGCCGCATCCCGCTCCAGATTGGGCGAGCGCCCCTCGATGAGGCCGTCGCCGGAGATGACGGCCGCGTGGATGACGTGCGGCAGCTCCATGAGGGGGCCCAGCACCCATGAGGTGTCGTCCCGGAGCGACCTGCGTGCGGGGATTGTCATGCCTGCGGATTCCCTTCAGCGGAACGGAAATCGGCGTGCTGGTCGTCGGCGACCGCGTTGCCGTGATCGGTGTCGGAACCCGGCGCCGTGGGCGTCACTCGGGGCAGCGTGCCCGTCTCTGTGGCCTCGTCGACCGCCGCGCGGCCCGAGTTGGTGCCGCGCTGGAAGGCGGCCCAGCGCTGGGCGCTCTCCTCCGGGGACGCGGCCGGCGTCTGCGGGGGCTCGGCGGTCGGTGCGGCGCCCGCACTCCCGGCGGGGCCCGCCGCCTCCCCGGAGGTGCCCAGATCCACATACGGCCCCGGACGGCGGCGCCGACGGCGCGGCAGCTCCTCCTCGGCGGACTGGGGCTGCGCCTGCGGGTCACCGGCCGGCTCGGAGTACGGCCGCTCGGCCGTACGGCCGGCGCCTGCGTCCAGGTGGACGGTGTCGTTGCGGGCCGGCTCGGACCGGGGCTGGGGCGGGCGCTGGGTGGCCGCATGGCCGGGCATCGCGGAGGGGACCGCTGCGGCACTTGCGGTGGACCGCGGCACCGGGGCCATGGGGGACATCGGCTGCTCCTCCTCGTCGAGCAGCGTCAGCAGGGGTTCGCCGGGGATGTGGACGATGGCCCGTACGCCGCCGTACGGGGATGCCTCGACGGACGTGGTGAAGCCGTACTGCCTGGCGAGCTGCCCCACCGTCGCGAAACCTGTCCTGGGCGGGTCGCCCAGCTCGGTCAGGAGCACGTTGTCCTGGCCCGCCATCAACCGCTGGGCGCGTTCCAGCTCCTCGGCGTGCATGCCGACACCGGCGTCATCGATGATCAACGAGGCGCCGCGGTTGCCCTGCTGGATCGTGACGGCCACGGGGAGTTCGGGGTGCGAGTAGTGGAGCGCGTTGGCGAGCAGCTCGGTGAGCACGACGGCCGCGGGCTCCACCGCCCGCGCCACCACGCCCACCGGATCGCGGAGCTGGTTGGTGACCTGGACGCGCTCGTAGCCGCTGAGCCGGGACATCGCGCCGACGACGATGTCGCCCAGGTGCGAGTTCTGCCGGGTCAGCCCGGGCCAGGCGCCGCAGACGATCGCGGTGGACTGGATACGGCGCAGCGCCTGCTCGTTGAGGAAGTCGGCGGCCAGCAGGTCCTCGGCGATGAACGGGTCGTCGTAACGTTCCTGCATGGTCTGCAGCCGCGTCTGCAGCTGGTAGAGCAGCGCCTGGATGGTGGTCGTCGCACCGCGCATGGCGGCCTGCGCCGCACCGTCCACCCGCAGCCGCTCCTTGGTGACGGCGTCGCTGACCTGCTCCAGCACCGTGGTGAGCGCGCGGTCCAGCTCCGTGCCACGGAACGCCGGATCGAGCAGGCCGCGTACGGGGACGTTGGGATGGGCGAGCGCCGCCGTCAGGTCCGGGACGCGGGCGCCCGCCAGGTGCCGGACCTCGGCCTCGGTCGCCTGCGCGCGCTGGGCGAGTGCCGCCTGGTGGCGCAGGGCCTCCTGCAAGTCCTTCTCGGTGGCGGCGGAGCGCTGTCGCAACCGCTTCGCCCCCCGCGCCGAACGCGCCAGCAGGAGGGCGAGTGCCACGGCGGCCGCCGTCCCCACGGACAGGATGACGGTCAGTGCCACCGGTATCTCGGTCATCGGCGTCCTTGAGCGATTGGATTGTCGTGCGGTCTGGTTCGGTCCGCGGACTGATCGCGAACTGATCAGGAAACAGCAGTGCCGCCATGTTCCCTCAGTGGCGCCGCGCGCGCAGCCGGATGCGGAATCCGTGCTCCTGGTTGCCAAGAGCAAACGCGCCGGGTGCGGCGCAGAGGCTAGCACTCCTGAGGACGGGTCAGCCGACCGGGCCACCGATTGGACATGTGACGGCGCGGGGCGGTCGGTGGTTCGCCCGGCGCGCCGTCGGCGGTGCCCGGCCCGGATGTCCGGGCCGATGTGCGGGCCCGATGTCTGGGCCGACCGCCCTCTTGTCTGACGGAGCGTCAGGTACGAGCATGGGCCCCGTGCTGACTTTCCCTCCCGGACAGCTCGCCTACGGAATCCAGCTACCGGTCCAGTCGCAGAGCACCCTCTACGCCGAACCGTGGGAAGCCGCAGCGGGACCCGCAGAGCTGCTGGCCGTAGCCCGCGCCGCAGACCGCAACGGCTACGCCTACATCGGCTGCTGCGACCACGTGGCCGTGCCACGACGGCTGGCCGGCACCATGAGCACCGTCTGGTACGACCCGGTGGCCACCCTGTCCTTCCTGGCAGCCGCCACCGAACGCGTCGCGCTGCTCAGCCACGTCGCCGTCGTCGGCCTGAGACACCCACTGGTCACCGCCAAGCAGTACGCCACACTCGACCACCTCTCCGCGGGCCGGCTCGTACTGGGCGTGGGAGCAGGGCACGTACGCGAGGAATTCGAAGCCCTCGGAGCGGACTTCCACGCCCGCGGCGCCGTACTGGACGAGACTCTCGACGCGCTCAAGACCGCCTTGGGCGAGGAGGAGTTCCCCGCCTTCACCGGAGACCGCTACTCCTTCGCCGGACTGGGACAGCGCCCACGCCCCGCGCAGCGGCCACGGCCACCCCTGTGGGTGGGCGGCTCCTCGCCCCCCGCGGTGCGCCGAGCGGCCCTGCGCGGTGACGGATGGCTCCCCCAGGGCGACCCCCGCGAGGCACTGCCGCCCAAGATCAGGCGCATCCACCGCCTGCGGGAGTCGGCCGGTCTCGCGGACACACCCTTCACTGTCGGCGCCATCGCGGAACCGCTCCATGTGGGCCGACCCACCTGGGACGTCGGCCGCCGCACCCTTCGGGGCACGCCCGAGACGCTGGCCGACGCGCTGCGCCCCTACCGCGATATGGGTGTCGGCCAGCTCCAGCTGCGCTTCCGCGCCCGGGCGGCGGCGGAACTGGTGGACCAACTGGCCCTCTTCATGGCCGAGGTCGCCCCGCGCCTGGCCGGCGCGTAGGGCACTGCTCGCGGGGACGGACGGGGCTCCCTGGGGCCCCCGGGGACGTGCGGGGGCTCCCTGGAGGGCCCCGCAGAAGGAGGCACACATGGGGAAGCTCGACGGCAGGGTCGTGCTGATCAGTGGAGCAGCACGCGGCCAGGGCGCGGCGGAGGCACGGCTGTTCGCCGCCGAGGGCGGCAAGGTGGTGCTCTGCGACGTGCTCGACGACGAAGGCGCACAGGTAGCGGCAGAGCTCGGTGCCGACCGGGCGCGCTACGTCCATCTGGACGTACGGGACGAGGCCGGCTGGCAGTCGGCCGCCGACCTCGCCGAGGAGAGCTTCGGGAAGGTGGACGGCCTCATCAACAACGCGGGCATCCTCCGCTTCAACGAGCTGGCGGCCACCCCGGCCGCCGAGTTCCGTGAGGTGGTCGACGTCAACCAGACGGGCTGTTTCCTCGGCATGAAGACACTCGCGCCGCGCATCGAGGCGGCCGGCGGCGGCACCATCGTCAACACGGCCTCGTACGCCGCGCTGGCCGGGATGGCGTTTCTGACCGCGTACGCGGCGACCAAGGCCGCGATCGTCGGGATGACCCGTGTCGCGTCGATGGAGCTCGCGAGCCGGGGCGTCCGCGTCAACGCGATGTGTCCCGGCGCGATCGACACCCCGATGTCCAACCCGGCTCTGGCGGCGGAGAACGGCCTCAGGCTGGATACGGCGGGGGCGCGCGGCGAGGCGCTCGGGGAGGCACCCGAGGAACAGGTGGCCGGCGCTTCCGGGGGCGGGGGCGGGGCCGGGGAGAGCGGCCTGGACGCCTTCTACGCCAAGCTCGTCCCGCAGGGCAGGATGGGCCGCCCGGAGGAGGTCGCGCGGCTGGCGCTGTTCCTCAGCTGTGCCGACTCCTCATACGTCACCGGGCAGCCGTTCGTCATCGACGGCGGCTGGCTGGCGGGCGTCCCTGTGCTGTGAGCCGCTCCCGGGGCGGGGTCGCACCAGGGTTTGCTCCTTCGCTTGTGGGACGAGGGTGCCGACGTGCGGGAGGGGGCGCCGATTTCCGTCAGGAAGACTTTGCAAGTCCTCCGGCAATTCATGATCAGTTCTTCACTCTTCCTTCACCTGCGCGCCGGTCCCGCCGGTGCCCGCGGTGGGGGGTATCCGCCGTATTGACGACCCCACCCGGCGGTGCCACAGTCGGTCCAGTGCGAACTGACGGACCGTCATAAATCGCCGTCGAAGACATCCGGTAACAGCCGGAAGCAGCCGGAAGCAGCCGGAAGCAGCCGGAAGCAGCCGGGAAAGCCGGGGAACAGCCGCCCAAGGAGATGACACCGTGGAGTTCGGGCTCTTTGTTCAGGGGTACGTGCCGGCCACGCGGGCCCAGGCCGATCCGCAGGCCGAGCACAAGGCGCTGGTCGAGGAGACCGAGTACGTCATCCAGGCGGACAAGTCGGGCTTCAAATACGCCTGGGCCTCCGAGCACCACTTCCTGGAGGAGTACAGCCACCTGTCGGCCAACGACGTCTTCCTCGGCTACCTCGCGCACGCCACCGAGCGCATCCACCTCGGCTCCGGCATCTTCAACCCGCTGCCGCAGGTCAACCACCCGGTGAAGGTGGCGGAGAAGGTCGCCATGCTCGACCACCTCACCGGTGGCCGCTTCGAGTTCGGCTCAGGGCGGGGCGCCGGCTCCCACGAGATCCTCGGGTTCCTGCCGGGTGTCACCGACATGAACCACACGAAGGAGATCTGGGAGGAGACCATCGCCGAGTTCCCGAAGATGTGGCTGCAGGACGAGTACCAGGGGTTTCAGGGGAAGCACTGGTCGTTGCCCCCACGCAAGATCCTCCCCAGGCCGTACGGGGGTTCACACCCGGCGATGTGGTACGCGGCGGGTTCGCCCTCCTCGTATGCGATGGCCGCGAAGAAGGGGCTGGGGGTGCTGGGCTTCAGCGTGCAGAAGGTCTCCGACATGGAGTGGGTCGTCGAGTCGTACAAGGGCGCCGTCAAGGACGCCCGGCCCGTCGGCGGCTACGTCAACGACAACGTCATGGTGACCTCCACCGCGATCTGTGCCGAGACGACCGAGAAGGCGAAGCAGATCGCCGTGCACGGCGGCCTCAACTATCTGCAGTCGCTCCTCTTCCGCTACCACGACACCTTCCCCCGGCCCGAGGGCATCCCGCAGTGGCCCGAACTGATCCCGGAGTACACGGCGGAGGTCGTCGACCTGCTGATCGCCGAGGAGCTGATGATCTGCGGCAACCCCGAAGAGGTGCTGCGCCAGTGCAAGCGCTGGGAGCAGGCGGGCGCCGACCAGCTCTCCTTCGGGCTGCCCATCGGCATCCCGTACGAGGACACCATGAACACGATCAAGCTCATCGGTGAACACGTGATCCCGCAGATCGACACCGACCCGGTGCACCGCACCACCCGCTTCCGCGACGCGGCACGCAACGGCTGACCGTCTGACCCGTCGGCCGGACACCGGCCCGCACCGCCGACCCGTACCCCGCAGGCTCGCGGGCGAGCAGGCTCCGCGAAGGAGGACACCCAGCATGCTCGACCATCTCATCACGGGCGCCACCGTCGTCGACGGCACCGGGGCACCCTCCTACCGGGCCGATGTCGGCACCCGGGACGGCCGGATCGCCCGCATCGCCGAGCCGGGGACGCTCCGCGAGGAGGCCCGCAGCAGCCAGGACGCCACCGGCCTGGTCCTGGCCCCCGGATTCGTCGACCCGCACACCCACTACGACGCCCAGCTGTTCTGGGACCCGTACGCCACCCCCTCCATGAACCACGGCGTCACCACCGTCGCGGGCGGCAACTGCGGCTTCACCCTGGCCCCGCTCAACCCCGCACGCCCGCAGGACGCCGACTACACGCGGCGGATGATGTCCAAGGTGGAGGGCATGTCCCTGGTGGCACTGGAGGAGGGCGCACCCTGGGACTGGCACTCCTTCGGCGACTACCTGGACGCGCTGGAAGGGCGCACCGCCGTCAACGCGGGCTTCATGGTGGGCCACTGCGCACTGCGACGGCATGTGATGGGCCCCGACGCCATCGGCGGCCGGCCCGACGAGGCACAGCTCGCCCGGATGCTGCGGCTCCTCCACGAGGCCATGGAGGCGGGCGCCTGGGGCCTTTCCACCACCCAGTCCGCCACTCACTCCGACGGCGACGGCAACCCCGTCGCCTCCCGGCACGCCCGGCCCGAGGAGCTGCTGGCGCTCTGCCGCGCCGTCGCCGACCACGAGGGCACCCAGATCGAGGCCATCGTCGCCGGCTGCCTCGACCAGTTCTCCGACGAGGAGATCGACCTGCTGGCACACATGTCGGCGGCCGCCGGACGGCCGCTCAACTGGAACGTGCTCACCATCGACGCCGCCGTGCCCGAACGGGTGCCACGCCAGTTGGCGGCCGGCGAGTACGCACGCAAGGAGGGCGGTCGCGTCGTCGCGCTCACCATGCCCATTCTCACGCCGATGAACATGTCGCTGGGCACCTTCTGCGCGCTCAACCTCATCCCCGGCTGGGGCGACATCCTCGCGCTGCCGGTGCCCGAACGCATCGCCAGGCTGCGGGACGTCGGCGTACGCGCCGAAATGCTGCGCCGTGCGGACAGCAAGGAGGCGGGCGTCTTCCGCCGGCTGGCCCGCTTCGACCGGTACGTCATAGGCGACACCTACTCGGCCGCCAACGAGGGCCTGACCGGCCGCGTGGTGGCCGATGTCGCGGCCGAACGGGGCCAGGACCCCTTCGGCTGCCTGGTGGACATCTGCGCCAACGACGAACTGCGCACCGTGCTGTGGCCGATGCCCACCGACAACGACCCGGCGAGCTGGGAGCTGCGCAGGCAGACCTGGGAGCACGAGGACGTGATGCTGGGCGGCTCGGACGCGGGGGCCCATCTGGACCGCATGTGCGGGGCTCCGTACACCACCCGCTTTCTGGGCGACTGTCTGCGCGGCCGGAAGCTGGTCGGCCTGGAGCGTGCCGTGCGGATGCTCACCGACGAGCCGGCCCGGCTGTTCGGACTGCGCGAACGCGGCCGGATACGCGAGGGCTGGCACGCGGACCTGGTCCTCTTCGACCCGCAGCGGATCGACGCCGGCCAGGCGACCCTCGTACACGACCTGCCCGGCGACAGTCCACGGCTCGACTCGCGTGCTGTCGGAGTCGTCGGCGTCTGGGTCAACGGTGTGGAGACCATCCGCGACGACAAGGTGACCGGCGCGGTGCCGGGGAAGATCCTGCGCTCCGGCCGCGACACCGAGACCGTCGCCACCCGGTAGCGCGCTCCCCTCCCCGGCGTGCCCGTCATCGCCGCCGCAGTGCGGCGTTGGCCAGCGCGGGCGGCGTGTAGTAGAAGTCGTCCGGGTTCAGATCCGTACCCGGGGGCACGATCTCGTCGATCCGGTCCAGCACCTCGGTGCTGAGCGTCACCTCGGCACCCGTCAGCAGCGACTCCAGATGCTCCATCGTGCGAGGGCCGAGCAGCACCGAGGTGACGGCCGGGTGGTTGCGGACGAAAGCGGTGGCCATGTGCCGCAGCTCGATCCCGGCCTCCTCGGCCAGCTCGCCCAGCGCGAGCACCGCCTCCAGCTTGCGCGCGTTGCCGGGCAGGCTCACATCGAACTTGTGCCGCTCGATCGCCGTGCGGCCCGCGCTCAGGTCGATGTCGTCGGCCGCGCGGATGCGCCCCGACAGCCAGCCGGCGGACAGCGGCCCCCACACCAGGACGCCCAGACCGTAGCGCTGCGCGGTGGGCAGCAGCGCGGCCTCGACACCACGCGCCAGGATCGAGTACGGCGGCTGCTCTGTGCGCGGCCGTACATGACCGCCCCGCTGCGCCGCCCACTGGGCCTCCACCTGGAGCTCGGCGGGGAACGTGGAGGTGCCCACGGCACGCACCTTGCCCGCGCGCACGAAGTCGGACAGCGCCCCCAGCGTCTCGTCGATGTCGGTGTGCGGGTCGGGCCGGTGCAACTGGTAGAGGTCCACATGGTCGGTGCCGAGCCGGCGCAGGCTGTCATCCAGCGCCCGGGTCAGCCAGCGGCGGCTGTTGCCGCTCTGATTGGGGTCGTCACCCATCGGCAGGTGCCCCTTGGTGGCCAGTACGACCTCGTCCCTGCGGCCCTTGAGCGCCCGCCCCACGACCTCCTCGCTCGCGCCGTTGCCGTACGCGTCGGCGGTGTCCACCAGGTTGATGCCCGCGTCGAGGGCGCGGTGGACGATGCGGACGCAGTCGTCGACGTCGGTGTTGGCGGTGCCGAGCATCATGGCGCCGAGGGCGTGGTCGCTGACCGAGATGCCGGTGCCGCCGAGAATGCGCCGTTGCACAGTTGCGCTCCTGTGTGTCGTGTCCTGCTGTCTTCGGGTCGGGGACAAGCCTCGTCCAGGCCGCGCACCCCAACCAGATCAGGCGCAACCTGGGTCCGGCAGTACCACCCTCGGCGGATACTGGGCGCATGACGGTCACGGAGAAGAAGGAGACGCTGCAGATCGGCGCCTTCCTCAAGTCCCGCAGGGCAGCGCTCGACCCCGACGAGGTGGGGCTGCCGCCCGTCCACAACCGGCGCCGCGTACCCGGGCTGCGCCGCGAGGAGGTCGCCCAGCTCGCCGGGATCAGTGTCGACTACTACATCCGCATCGAACAGGACCGCGCGCACAGCATCTCGGCCCCTGTGCTCGACGCGCTGGCCCGCGCCCTGCGGCTGACCGCCGACGAGCACACCTATCTGCGCAACCTCGCCGACCCGCAGTTCGGCGACGGCTCGTCCACCCGGACCGTTGTACGGCCCGAGATCCAGCGGCTGCTGGACTCCATGGACCCGCACATCCCGGCCTTCGTCTACGGGCCAGGGCTGGACTTCCTGGCCTGGAACCGGATCGGCGCCCGTGTCGCCTTCGATCTGGAGGCCCTGCCGCCGCGCTGGCGCAACGCGCCGCTGCTCGTCTTCCGCCACCCCGACAGCCGCACCCTGCACCCCGGCTGGGAGGAGTTGGCCGCCGAGACGGTCGCCGCCCTGCGCGCCGACTGCGCGCGCTACCCGTGTCACCCGCGGGCCAAAGCCGTGCTGACCGAGCTGCTCGAGGGCAGCCCGCGGTTCCGTGAACTGTGGGAGGACCACCAGGTGCGCGAAAAACTCTCGGGCCGCAAGCGCATACACCACCCGGAGGCGGGCGAGCTGGAGGTGTCCTACGAGACGTTCCAGCTCACCGTCGACCACCACCAGACGCTGTGCACCTACACCGTCGAACCCGGCTCCCCGTCCGAGGCCGCACTGCGGTGGCTCGCCGACCGCACGCCCGCCGCGTCGGTCCCTCACTGACCCCGCCCGCCCCTTTCCGGGGCGCTGCCCAGCCAGACGGGGTTCGTCATCGCCGCCATCGCGCCGGGCAGCCCGGAGCCCTCCTGGGCGGGATGCCGTACCTCTGCCCGTACATAGGCGGCCAGTGAGGGCGTCGTGCGCCAGGTGAGGCGTGAGCCGGTAGCGGTGCGCACGGTGCCCTGGTCCGTCACCAGGTGCAGCGTGGCCCCCTCGGGCGCGCCCCGCAGGGTGAGGGAGACGTCCACCGGGGTGTCGGGCTCGGCCCGCAGCGTCTGGCCGAGCGTGGCGTGTCCGCCGCCCGGTGTGGTCGCCTCCAGCCGCAGAGAGAGCTTCGACGACTCGGCCAGATACGACCGCCCGCTGCCGATCGCCTCCAGCACAGGGCGGCGCGCCAGGTCGTCCGCGTGCACCACCGTCTGCGGCAGCCCCACGTCCTGGCCCTCCCGGTGCGCGTCGCTGTTGCCCATGGCGGGCAGCCAGCTGTCTCCGACGACGAGCATGTTGTCCCAGGCGGCCAGCGCCAGCTCGTCGTCGGCCGTCCACGGGCCGTTCCACACCTCCACCGCGTCGGCGTGCCGGTAGCCGAACTTCCACTGGCAGCCCACGAACGGACAGTTGGGATGCGCGGGCACCACCAGACCGCCCGCCCGGTGCACGGCCCGCGCGAACCTCGGGTAGGCGTCGTCCCGGGCCCGGTAGCGCCAGTCGAGGAAGGTGCCGGGGTCGGTGCCCAGCGCCAGCCAGTGGCCGTTGCGGGTGGTGATCTCCTCTCCGCACAGCACCAGCAGATCGTCTCCCCACAGCCCCTGCCACGCGGCGTGCCCGGAGGTGGTGTTGTGCTCGGTCGTGGTGATGAAGTCCAGCCCGGCGGCGCGCGCGGCGGCCGCCACCTCCTCGGGCGTACGGCGCCCGTCCGAGTGCACCGTGTGCAGATGGCAGTCGCCCCGGTACCAGGCCCGGCCCCGCCCCCTGGCGCGCTCGGGCGGATAGCCGGGCCGCGGCGTACGGCCGGGCTCACCGTGCCGCAGGGTGACCGTCACCTCGTAGTCCATGCCCTGCGGCGCCACCGTGTACGGGCCCAGCACCACATGCCAGGTGCCCGCGTCGACCGGGCCGGCCAGATAGCCCGGGGTCGCCTTCTCGGCGCTGATGGCGAAGGAGTCCCGGAAGCCGCCGGACCAGCCGCGGAAACCCCGTCCGCCCAGTGCCGTGCCGCGCTGGTCGAAGATGCCGATGTCGAGCGCGTTGCCGGGAGTGCCCTTCGGCACGTCCGGTTTGTCGTAGCTGTAGGAGACCGCGATCTCCCGCACCCCGGCCGGGATCTCCACCGGCAGATACACGAAATCGCGAGCACCGGTGGGCAGGTGCCCCCGCAGTTTCCGGCTCGCTGTGGCACCGTCCTCAGCGCGGGCGAACCTCACCCCGGAAAGCGTCACCGCGCTCGCGGCCCCGGCGGCCAGCGAGAGCCGCAGTGCGTCACGTCTGCCCATATGCGTGTCCTTGGAGGAGTCCATGGGGGAGTTGTACGCGCGGTCGGTGAGCGCGAGAAGTCCCCGCGGTGGCGCGCCCGCCAATGGTTACCGTTACCCCGCCCCACCTGCGCCGCCCGCGCCGAGGGCTACGCTCGGGGGATGACCTCACACGGACAGACGCCGACGGCCAACGCGATGCGGCGGGCCCTGAAGCGGGCGCGGGACGGGGTCGCGCTCGACGTGACGGAAGCCGCCGTGCTGCTCCAGGCGCGGGGCGAGGACTTGGCGGACCTGACCGCTTCGGCGGCCCGCGTCAGGGACGCGGGCCTGGCAGCCGCGGGGCGTCCCGGTGTCATCACGTACTCCAAGAGCGTCTTCCTCCCCCTCACCCGGCTGTGCCGCGACAAGTGCCACTACTGCACGTTCGTGACAGTCCCCGGCAAGTTGCGCCGTGCGGGCCACGGGATGTACATGTCGATGGACGAAGTCCTCGACATCGCCCGCCGGGGGGCCGAGCTGGGGTGCAAGGAAGCACTGATCACCCTGGGGGACAAGCCGGAGGACCGCTGGCCTGAGGCGCGCGCCTGGCTCGACGCGGAGGGCTACGACGACACGCTCGCCTACGTCCGCGCCGTCGCCATCCGCATCCTGGAGGAGACCGGGCTGCTGCCGCACCTCAACCCCGGGGTGCTGTCCTGGACCGACTTCCAGCGGCTCAAGCCCGTAGCGCCCTCCATGGGCATGATGCTGGAGACCACCGCCGAGCGGCTGTGGAGCGAGCCGGGAGGGCCGCACTACGGCTCGCCCGACAAGGAGCCCGCGGTGCGGCTGCGGGTGCTGGAGGACGCGGGGCGCTCCAATGTGCCGTTCACCAGCGGTCTGCTGATCGGTATCGGCGAGACGTACGAGGAGCGTGCCGAGTCGCTGTTCGCGCTGCGCCGTGTGCAGCGGGCCTACCACGGCGTCCAGGAGTTGATCATCCAGAACTTCCGCGCCAAGCCGGACACGGCGATGCGCGGTATGCCCGACGCCGAACTGGACGACCTGGTCGCCACGGTCGCCGTCGCGCGGCACATCATGGGCCCTTCCGGCTGTCTGCAGGCCCCGCCGAACCTGGTGGACGCCGAGTACGTCCGGCTGATCGAGGCGGGGATCGACGACTGGGGCGGCGTCTCCCCGCTCACCCCCGACCACGTCAACCCAGAGCGCCCCTGGCCGCACATCGACGAGCTGGCCGAGAAGAGCCGGACCGCCGGCTTCCAGCTGCGCGAGCGCCTCGCCGTCTACCCCGAGTTCGTGCGGCGCGGCGAGCCGTGGCTGGACCCGCGCGTCCTGCCGCACGTGAGGGCGCTGGCCGATCCGGAGACGGGGCTGGCCCGCGAGGACGTACAGCCCGAGGGGCACCCCTGGCAGGAGCCCGACGAGGGCTTCACGCCGATGGGCCGCACCGACCTGCACCGCACCATCGACACCGAGGGCCGTACCGCCGACCGCCGCGACGACTTCGACGAGGTGTACGGCGACTGGGACGAGCTGCGCGAGCGCGCGGCGCCGGGAATGGCGCCCCAGCGCGTCGACTCCGATGTGCGCCAAGCGCTCGACCAGGCAGCCGACGACCCCACCCGGCTCACCGACGAGCAGGCACTCGCCCTGCTGCACGCCGACGGCCCCGCACTGGACGCGCTGTGCCGAACGGCGGACGACGTCCGCCGGGACGCGGTCGGCGACGAGGTCACCTACATCGTCACCCGCAACATCAACTTCACCAACGTCTGCTACACCGGCTGCCGTTTCTGCGCCTTCGCACAGCGCCGCACCGACGCCGACGCCTTCACTCTCTCCCTGGAGCAGGTCGCCGACCGGGCGCAGCAGGCGTGGGAGGTGGGCGCTGTCGAGGTGTGCATGCAGGGCGGCATCCATCCGGACCTGCCGGGCAGCGCCTACTTCGACATCGCGCGCGCCGTCAAGGAGCGGGTGCCGGGCATCCATGTGCACGCGTTCTCGCCCATGGAGGTGGTCAACGGCGCCACCCGCACCGGAATGTCCATCCGCGAGTGGCTGACCGCGGCCAAGGAGGCCGGGCTGGACTCCATCCCCGGTACGGCGGCCGAGATCCTGGACGACGAGGTCCGCTGGATTCTCACCAAGGGCAAGCTCCCGACGGCCACCTGGGTCGAGGTCGTCAAGACGGCGCACGAGGTGGGTCTGGGCTCGACGTCCACGATGATGTACGGCCACGTCGACCAGCCCCGCCACTGGCTGGGTCATCTGCGGTTGCTGGCCGACATCCAGCGGTCGGCACTGGAGAAGGGGCTGCCCGGCTTCAGCGAGTTCGTGACGCTGCCCTTCATCCACACCAACGCGCCCGTCTACCTCGCCGGTATCGCCCGCCCGGGGCCCACAGCCCGTGAGAACCGGGCCGTCACCGCCATGGCCCGACTGCTGCTGCACCCCTGGGTCCCCAACATCCAGACCAGCTGGGTGAAACTGGGCACCGAAGGGGCTGCCGAAATGCTCCGCTCGGGCGCCAACGACCTGGGCGGCACCCTCATGGAGGAGACGATCTCCCGTATGGCGGGCTCCTCCTACGGGTCCTACCGCTCCATCAAGGACCTGGTCGCCATCGCGGAAGCCGCGGGGCGCCCCGCACGGCCGCGTACGACCCGCTACGGCGAGGTTCCGCCGGAGCGCGTCGAGGCGGCGCACGCCTCCGACGGCCACCTGCCGGACCTGCTGCCCGTGGTGTGATCCCGAGGCGCCCGTGGCACGATTCTGCCGTCCGTGGCCCGACGGCTCCCGCAGACCCCGCTACGCGCGGGCGGATCTTTAATACAGTGCGGGAGCCACAAGGGAGGCAAGGAAGGGCAGCGAATCGTGACAGGTGCGGGCGGCTCAGACGGTGGCGCGACGGCCATATGGGGGCGGGCCGAGCAGCAGGACTTCCGCAGCAGGGTGCGCGGCTGCCTGCTGGGCGGCGCGATCGGTGACGCGCTCGGTGCCGGCGTCGAGTTCGACTCGCTGGCCGCCGTCCGCGAGAAGTGGGGGCCGCAAGGGGTCACGGACTACGTACCCGCATACGGCCGCAGGGGCGCCGTCACCGACGACACCCAGATGACGCTGTTCACCGTGGACGGCCTCATCCGCGCCCATGTACGCCGCGACACCGGTGCCTGGCACCCGCCCACCGATGTGCACGCCGCCTACCGCCGCTGGGCGGCGACACAGCGCGACTGGGGGCCCGACGAGCGGCGGGAGAACGACGGCTGGCTCGCCCGCGAGGAGTGGCTCTACGCCCGCCGCGCTCCCGGGAACGCCTGCCTGAGCGGACTGGCCGACCCCCGTATGGGCACCGTCGAGCAGCCGAAGAACCCCGACTCCAAGGGCTGCGGAACCGTCATGCGGTCGGCGCCCTTCGGGCTGCTGGTGGGCTGGGAGCCGGGGCTTGTCTTCCAGCTCGCCGTCGAGTGTGCCGCGCAGACGCACGGCCACCCCACCGGCTACCTGGCGGCAGGCGCGTTCGCCGCCATCGTCCACACGCTCGCCCGGGGCGACGACCTGGACACCGCCGTCCAGCGCACCCTGGTGCAACTGGCGACCCGCCCGGGGCATCAGGAGACCACCGAAGCGCTCAAGCGCGCGCTGGGCGCCGTCCGCCAGGGCATGCCCTCACCGGAACGGGTGGCGGCGCTGGGGGAGGGCTGGACGGCCGAGGAGGCGCTGTCCATCGGCGTCTACTGCGCGCTGGTCGCCGAAGACGTCCGGCACGGCCTGCTGCTGGCCGTCAACCACAGCGGGGACAGCGACTCGACCGGCTCCGTCTGCGGCAATCTGCTGGGCGCCATGCACGGTGAGACCTCCCTGCCGCCCGGCTGGGTGGCCGAGCTGGAAGGCCGCGCGACGATCCTGGAACTGGCCGACGACTTCGCCATGGAGATGACTCAGGGCCCTGCCCTGCACGGCCCCGGCACGGCGTCCCCCGCCTGGCTGGCCCGCTATCCGCGGGCGTGAGGCGGCCCCCGTGCGGGGTACGCAAGATCGTCGCCGGGCAGGCCCCCCGGCCCGTTCGCCGGGCAGGCCCTGGCCCGCACCGGGTTTTCCACAGGGCCACGCGGCTGTCGGTGGCCGCGCATAAGGTGTTTTGCAAGATCCCCGCACGGCAGATCGCCCAGGGAACAGCTGTGCCATGGCGGCAGCCGTTCGTGCGGGGACGAACGGGGTAACGGGGACGACGGAAGGCAGCAGCCCATGGCCGCGAGCGTGGAGAAGGACGGCTACACGGCCGAGTTGGCGGAAGACGGCCTGGAGCTGGTCTACCGCAACCCGAAGGGCCGCAAGCTGAAGACGGTTCCGGCCCAGCTCGCCGGCGACCCCGGGCTGCTCTCACTGATCGCCGTAGGAAAAGCACTGCGCGCACACCGCACGGCGTGCCAGGAGTACGCGCAGGCGTGGGCCGATGCGGGAGCAGGCGCCCCGCGCGCGCTGGCCGAAGCGGACCCCGAGTGGCGGCGCGCGCTGGAGGACGCCGGCGTGCCGCTGACCGAGGAGCGCGGCGAGGACGGCCTGTTCGCCCGCACCTACGCGGGCCCGCACGGGCTCACCCTGACCCAGCTGCTGCCCGAGGACGTGGTCCCCTACCGCGACCTGCTGATGGGCGAGGACACCTGGCTGCCGGACGGCCTCTTCAGCACCGGCATTCCGCACGGGGCACCGGATCACGAGGGACAGCTGCCGTTCCCCGAACGAGTGCTGGCGGCCCACCCGCAGCAGCAGCGCCTCGCCCTGGAGAAGATCCGCGCCCTCCAGCACGAGACCCTGGAGTGGGAGTACGTCTTCAAGAAGGACATGGACCGCGTGCTGGCCGGGCTGGAGGAGACCGCCCCGGCGCTGGCGGTCACACTGCTGGACGAGATGGCCGACTTCGCCCTCCAGCACGGCAGCGAAGCCGAGGCGGCCGCCTGGTTCGGCCGGGCCCGCAAGACCGAGCGCAACCTCGGCCGCACACCCGACCACGCCTGGCTGCACTCCCGTCAGCTTCGCTACGCCGCGGCAGGGGCCCTCTCCGCGACCGTGCTGCGGGCGTGGGTGAACGAACTGGCCAACGGGGGCAGCGGATCAGGTGAGCACCTGGCCCGCTTCCGCGAGGTGGTGCGGGCCAGACTCCGCGGCCACGGCGAACTCCACCCGCAGCTGGCGGCCGACATCCGCAAGCTCGCCAAGGCGGCCGGGCAGGAGCCCGACGAAGAGCTGGCCACCATGATGGCGGAGCTGATCGAGGACGGCGCGCTCTCGCTCGACGACACCGAGTTCTGGACCCGCTGCTGCAAGGGCCGTGCCATCGACATACTGGTCGAACGGTGCGCGGAGACCGTACGCGAAGCCGTCCTGCGGCTGCGCCCCCGCGGCTACGCCTCAGGGGGACGGGCCGAGCTGTGGCGCACCCTGCTGGAGCGCACCGGGGCGCTCGCCCAGCTCACCGGCGAGCTTTCCGGACTCGGGCAGGGAGCGGCCGCCGCCTGGCTGACCGACTGCGTCAACACGGCGCCGGTCCGGGACAGCGGCCCGTGGCCGATGGTGTACGAGCTGGCCGAGCGCGTCGCCCCGAGGGCAGCCGCCGACGGCGTCCCGGTCGAGTTCCGGCACTGGACGTACCGCGACTGGAGAGAGCGCAAGCGCATCCCCCTCGACCTGATGGACCTGCTCCTGGAGCACGGCGTCCCGGTCAGCGACCCACCCGAACGGCTGGCCACAGCGCGCCCGTACGACCTGCTGGTCTCGCGCCGCCCCGAGCTGCGCCACCTGCTGGCCGACGCGCGCTTCGAGCCCGAGGTGCGAGCGTGGATGCGCGCCGACCTCGATATGACGGTGGAGGGCGACAAAGCGGCCGACGCCATGTCGTCCAACCGCTGGTACAACCCGCATCAGACCAAGGGCTGGGGCCGGATCGACCATCTCTACGCCACCTGGGTCGGCCACGAGGAGCTGCGAGCCTGGTGCGCGCGCGAGCGGGCGCTGCTGCGCGCCGGGGTCGACTTCGACGGGCTGGTGCTGATCCTCGGCAGGTTCGTGCACGTCGGGGGAGCGGTCGACCAGCTGCTCCAGGACCCCGAGGCGGCCCGCGAGTTCGCCGCGGTCGACGTCATAGGGCTGCTGATGCGCGAACTGCCGCCTCAGCTGGACCGCGAACGGATCGAGAAGATCGTCGCCAGGGTGAAGCCCGAACACCTCAGCCCGGGCGACGGAGCACGAGGCGACAACTTCGTCCTGCTCCGCGACGAACTGCCCGAGCTCGCCCAGGGCACCACCTGGCAGGAGGCGGGCCTGAGCTTCCACCGGGTCACCCACCTGCTGGTGATGGCCGCCAACTGCCTCGAAGGCCAGGCCCGACTGGTACGCCGCTTCACCCCGGACGCCGAGCGGGCCCCCGTCTCCGTCCCCGCGCCCGCCCCGGAAGAGGAAACATCCTGGCAGTCCCTCACCCAACGGCTGATGCGGCTGGCGGTCTCCGACACCCCGCCCTGGGACGGCGACCTCCGCAAGGGGAGCCAGGAGCGGGACCACGCCTGGCAGCGGCTCAGGGTCGCGCCCGTCCACGGGTACGCCCTGCTGGAGGCCCTGCGCGCCGCGATGGGCCTCACCCGCGACGCCTCCAGGACGGTGACTGAACTGGCCCGGTACGCGGACTGCCCCTTCGCCTCGGGCGAGTGGCGGATCGTGGAGTACGCGCTGCCCACCGCGACGGAGCGGCAGCTGCCCGCGCTGTACACCTGGCCGATCCGCACCCGGACCTCTGCCGCCCTGGTGCTCAGGGAGCGCAGAACCGGCTCGGCGGTCCGGAAGCTGGTTCCGCTGCGCGTGCTGGAGTACGCACCCGGTGGCGACTTCCCGGCGGCCGGCCCGCTCGCCGCCGCGGGCCTCGAACCGGTCAGGGCCGATGTGCTGGAGCCAGCGCGTCCCCGCAGTTGGTTCACGCGCTTCGCTCAGTCGTACCAGCAGCACGGCCCGGCCCCCGCCCGCCCCGAACTGGCCGCCGACCTCGCCCGACGGCTCGACCTCTCGCTCCCCGAGGCGGTGGTCCTGGTGCGTGGCGTGCTGCCCTGCGCACCGCACCAGGGCGCCGCGCAGAGCCTCCCTTCGACCACGGGCTCCTACGGCCTCAAGAGCTGGGAGGTGACGGAGAAGGAGCACGAGAGGGCCTTGGACGGGCTCCACCACTTCCTCACCCCCGGGCAGCTGGCAGCCCTCTACGACAGACTGCTGCCCGACGACCCCGAACTGCTGTGGACCCAGGGCCCGGACGTTCCCAGGGCCGCCGAGTGGTGGCTGAGCGAGATCGGCAGACCGCTGCCCGCACCGCCCGGGCTGACGGCACTGGCCCACAAGGAAGTGGCCGCGCCCACCGGGGAGTCGGCAACCCCGCGCAGCAGCCACGGCAACGAGCCCCGCACCGAGGCCGCCGACCGGCTGTGGTGGCCGCCACTGCGGCGCTCCGCGCTCCTGGCCCGGCTCGCCGCCGGTGCCGACTGCCTGCAGCCCGGCGTACCACTGAGCCCCGAGCCCGAACTGCTGGCGCTGCCCCGCCTCACCGCATGGGCCGCCTACCGCACGCCCGCAGGCGATCCGCTGCGCCCGATGCTCGGAGCGGCCATCCTGCGGCTGCGCCAGGAACTGGCGGCGGGCCCCGGTCCGCTGCGGGTCTTCTCCCTGCAGAGCAACTACCTGATGGGCGCGCCGCCGTCCACCGACGGACTCACCGCGCACCCGGCCGTGACGGTGACAGAGGACGACAACCACGACGTCCGCCATGTGTCCGTGGACCCGGACCGGCTGTCGGGCGCGGACGATCCGGTGCTCGAAGCGCTGGACACCTACCTGGACGCCGTCCTGCCCTCCCAGTGGCTCCCCACCCCCTCCGGCCTGCCCGCGCTGGCGGATCTGCGGCTGCTGCTCAGCGAGGACTTCGCCGCGCTGGGCGCCCATCTGGCCGCCGACGCCGCGGTGCCCGCAGGCTGGGAGCAGCACCCGGCCCGCTCGGTGCCGGGGCTGGTGACCCGGTGCGCGGAGCAGTACGGCCTGAGCGAGGACGCGGCGGCGCTCCATCTGATGCTGCTGGCCCTTCCTGACCCGACGGACCGGAAGGTGAAGGAGTGGACGGGCTGGAAGCCCGCCCGCTTCAAGGAGGCGGCAGCTCAGCTCGGTGCGACGCCGCTGGTGAGCAGGGCGGCCCGCGCCCGAGCGGGCCGCGGTCTGTTCGTGCCCGGCCTCTGGCACGAGCGCACCTCACCCCGTCTCCCCCTCGAGGCCGCCAAGTTGCCTCACCTCCCCCAGGCCGCGAACCACCGGTCCACCAGCCATGTGGCGGTCGTGCCCTCGATGCCGGTACCGATGTTGTTCGAGCGGCGGTTGGAAGCCTTGCCCGGATAGGGGGTGCCCCGGCCGGCCGTTGGCGGGCTGCGGGTTTTCTGTGCCTGGGCCGGCTCTAGTGGCCGGCGATCGGGACGGCGTGGCCCGTGACGCGGATGCGCGCGTCGCCGGGCTGCGCCTCGATGCGCAGATCGCTCGGCCGCCCCATGTCCTCGCCCTGACGGATGGCGACCACGCCCGCCGCGGGCAGCAGTCCGAGCGTACGCAGATAGCCTCCGAACGCGGCGGCTGCCGCCCCGGTGGCCGGGTCCTCGACGACACCGCCGACGGGGAACGGGTCGCGTGCGTGGTAGCGGTCGTCGCTCTCGCGCCAGACCAGGTGCACCGTCGTCCAGCCGTACCGGTTCATGACGTCGGCCAGCGCCTCGAAGCCGTAGTCGAGGTCGGCCAGCCGGGCCCGGGAACCGGCCGCCAGCACCAGGTGCTCGTTGCCGCCGAAGGCGACGTGCGGCGGCAGCGCCGGGTCCAGGTCGGCGCGCGCCCAACCCAGCGCGGAGAGCGTGGCGTCCACCTCGGCGTCCTGTGCGGCGCGCGAGCGGGTGGGAACGCTGGTGAGCGTCGCCCGCACGGCGCCCTTGTCATCGGTCTCGGTCGCGACCCTGATCTCCCCTGCGGGAGTGTCGAAGAGCAACGCGCCCGGGCCGATGCGCTCGGCGAGCGCCACCGATGCGGCGACCGTGGCGTGTCCGCAGAAGGCGACCTCGGCCAGCGGGCTGAAGTACCGCAGGGTGAAGCGGCGCTGCTGTTCGTCCCCGGCGGTGACGAACGCCGTCTCGGAGTATCCGACCTCGGCGGCGATCGCCAGCATCTGCTGCTCGTCGAGCCGCGTGGCGTCCAGCACGACACCGGCCGGGTTGCCGCCGTCGGGGTCGGAGGTGAAGGCGGTGTAGCGAAGGATGTCGGCATCGGCAACCGGTGCCGCTGTGGTGGCTGGGGTAGGCGTTTCGGCCGCTGAGGAAGTCATGGCTTCACCTTTCCACCATCGCGACATCAATACCAACGATAGTTATGCATGAGTGCCATCGGGAGGTTCGATGGATTGTTAGGGTTCCTGGCATGGACACCAGGCTGCTCCAGACCTTCACCGCACTTGCCAGAACGGAGAGCTTCACCGCGGCCGCCGCCGAACTGCGACTCGCACAGTCCACGGTCACCGTGCAGATCAGAGCGCTGGAGAAGGCGCTGGGCACCCGGCTCTTCGACCGGCTCGCCAGAGGCGCTCTGCTCACCGAGGCGGGAGCGCGGCTGCTCGGCGTGGCCGAGGAAGTCCTGGCGGCCGAGGCGCGGCTGTTCGAGGCGGCCACCGAGGACGGCCCGGTCAGCGGGAGAGTGGTGGTGGGCGCGGGGGAGACGCTCTGTTCGGCCCACCTCCCCCGGGTGATCGCCGCGCTGCGCGGCAGTCACCCCGGTGTGGAAGTGCACCTGGAGCCGTGCGGAACCGTCGGTGCCGTGGAAGGACTGCGGGCCGGCAGGCTCGACTGTGCACTCCTGCTGGAGGAACAGGCCGACTTCTCCGGCATCACGGCCGAGCGGGTCGCCGGTCAGTCCTTGGCGCTGCTGTGCGCCGCTGACCACCCCCTCGCCGGACGCGAGCAGCCGGCGGAGTGGCACGAACTGGCGCGGGAGAGCTTCTTCCTCCATGAGCAGGGCTGCTCCTACAGCGACTGGCTGGCCGAACGGCTACGGGCGGTCCCCGGCGCCCGGCCCCGGCTGACCCGGTTCGGCAGCATCGAGGCGGCCCGTTCCTGTGTCGCGGCCGGGCTCGGCCTGACCGTCCTGCCGCACGCCAATGTGGCCGAAGCGCTGGGCGAGGGCCGGCTCGCGGCGGTGCGCGGTCCCGCCCTGCCGCACGTCTCCGTCCACCTGGCGCACCACCGCCGCCGTCGGCCCTCCCGTGCGGCACGGGCGGTCGCGGCCCAGGTCGTACGGCACTTCCGCGAGGCCGGCGAAGATGCGGACTGAGGTGTGGCGTCCAGACCCATGCGTCAGCTGCACCCTCGCACACGCCCGTCGCGCCCGCGACTGTCCTCCCGGCACCCGCACGCACACCCCGCGCTCATCGACTACCGCATCAGCTCGCCCGCGTTCACCAGCAGGCACTGTCCCGTGATCCCACGCGCCCGGCCGGAGGCGAAGAACACCGCCGTCTCGGCCACATCCCCGTCCTCGGCCAGCCGTGGCAGCGCCATCCGCTCCTCCATCCGGCCGCGCACCACCTCCGGCGCCACCCCCTCGGATTCCGCCGTCCACGCCACGTACGCCTCCACCATCGGCCCCCACATCCAGCCGGGCTGCACGGTGTTGACCCGTATCCCGTAGGGGCCCAGCTCCCGGGCGAGGGAGTACATGGCCGCGACGAGGGCGCCCTTGGACGCGGCGTAGGCGGCCTGCCGGACCTGGGTGGGCGGGGCGACGGAGGACTGGGTGCCGATCATCACGACGGAACCGTCCCCGCGCTCGGCCCCGGCCGCCTTCAGCGCCGGGAGGCAGGCCCGGGTCATCCTGAGCGTCCCCAGCAGATTGACGTCCAGTACGCGCTGCCACTCCGCGAGATCGGCGTCCTCCAGGCCGCCCATGACGGTGTCGAGTGCCGCGACATGCACCACCGCGTCGATGCCGCCGAAGCGCTCGCGGGCCAGCGCGGCCAGCGCCGCGCACTGCTCCTCGTCCCGGATGTCGCAGACGCGGTAGGTGCTGTGTGCCCCACCGGGGTCGACCGCATCGGCGCACGCGGCCAGGTTCGCCTCCGTACGGGCGCCGAGCGCGACGCCGGCGCCCTCCCGGACGCAGGCGGCGGCCACCTCGTGGCCGAGCCCCGTGCCGACTCCCGACACCACCACGGTCTTGTCCGCGAGCAGCACGACAGATCGCCTCCCGTACAGTTCCGCACGCCGCGCACCGGTACCGCTCGGGCTCTCGCTTTCTGACGCCCAGTCAGTTAAACCGGTCCGGGACACCGTACGGGAGCTGAGCAGCCGGAGGAACCCCGATGGAGAGCCCGACCGAACCACCGGCCGAACCACCGGCCGAGCGAGCGGCCGAACCACCGGCCGAGGGAGCGGCTGAACCACCGGCCGAGGGAGCGGCTGAACCACCGGCCGAACAACCGGCCGAGGTGACGGCCGAGCTCACGGCCGGCGCGCCCGCCGCCTACGCGCGACTGGCCTCCGCCGGCCCCTACGGCGTGCGCCCCGGGCACGCACTGATCACGATGGTGGAGCCGCATCCGGGCCATGAGTACGCCTACAACCGCTGGTACGAGGACGACCACTACATCGCGGGCGCCATGGCCATGCCCTGGATCTACGCCGGGCGCCGCTGGGTGGCCACGCGGGATCTCCAACTCCTCCGCTACCCGGCCGAGTCCGTCGTCGCACAGCCGGTCACCACGGGCTGCTATCTGTCCACCTACTGGATCACCGAGGGCCGCTACGAGGAGCACATGCGGTGGACAGTCGCGATCAACAGACGGCTCAACCACGACGGCCGCGTCTACCGCGACCGCACCCATGTCTTCACGAGCTTCCAGAACCACGAGACGACCGTCTACCGTGACGGCGCCGCCGGGCCCCGCGACCACCACGCGCTCGACCACCCCTACCGGGGCCTGCTGCTCCAGGTCGTCGACGCGGGCGGCCCCGGCGAACGGGCCGAACTGCTGGAGTGGCTGCGCACCCGCCACCTCCCGGCCCGCCTCAAGGGCTCACCCGCCGCCATGGTCACCGTATTCCGCCCCACTCCGCTGCCCGTCGACCGGATGTCGTATGTGAGGCAGGTCGAGGGTGTCGACACCCGGCTGACTCTTCTGTGGTTCCTCCAGGAGGACCCGCGCGAACGCTGGGAGGCATGCTTCACGGGTCTGGACGAAGCTGTCGCGGACTCCGGTATGGGGAGAACGGAACTGGTCGCTCCCTTCGTCCCGACGATCCCGGGAACCGAAACCTATGTGGACCAGTTGCGCTGACGGGGGCTGACGGGGGCTGACGGGGGCTGACGGGGGAGGCGGGGGTGGCGGGGCCGGACAGCGCCGAGCCCCCTCGGCCGGGACGGCGGCCAGTCGAGAGGGCTCTTACGTCGCTGCTGCGTACGGGCGTCCGGCTTCGGGGGCCGGGCCTCAGGCTGCCGCGCAGGTACCGGAGTCCCCGGCGCCCACGCGGGCCACGAACGCGCCCCACGCCTCCGGCCGGAAGCTCAGCGCGGGACCCTGCGGATCTTTGGAGTCACGCACCGCCACCGTGCGCACAGCCGGTGATTTGACCTCGACGCAGGCACCGTTGCCGGTCGAGTAGCTGGACTTGGTCCACGTGTGGGTTTTTCCTTGCTGAATCGGCATGTCTGCTCCGGTTGTTCCGGGTTGTTCCTGACGTGCGAACGACATTACGCGGCGATTCGGGCGCAGGAAGTGCCCGTTCACTCAACCGGATGGCATATTCCAAGCAGCTCTTCACATCGCGGTGCGCTGCGGTGTAGCCTTCCCGTCTTTTGCGGCATCGCCCTCCGGCACATGCCAGACGGCCCGGCAATTGCCGGGCCGTCGTGTTCTGCCTTCCTATGGCGGTCTGCCCTCCGCCTCCCCGGGTGCTCAGCCCCGCGCGTACTCCTTGGCGACCTTCTCGATGAACTCGCGCGTCTGGTCCGGGTTCAACGCCTGGGCACGCAGATGCTCGTACATGACGCTGTAGTTCGCCACATCGTTCGCCTTCTCCAGGTAGAGGTCGCTGGTGACGCCCTCGAGGTAGATGACGGTCGAGTCCGATGCCTCAGGGAACTCGAGGATGGCGTACTGGCCGTTCACCCCCGGGTGCGCGCCCATCGAGAACGGCATCACCTGGAGGGTCACATGGGGCTGCTGCGACATCTCGTTGAGGTATTCCAACTGCTCGGCCATCGTGTGCTTGCCGCCCACCTCCCGGCGCAGCACCGACTCGTCCAGCACCGCCCACAGCCGCAGCGGGTTGCGCTCGTCCTTGATGCGGTCCTGGCGGCGCATCCGCACCTGCACCCGGCGCTCGATGTCCGCCGCCGTGGCCTCCGGCAGCGCCCCGGCGACGACGGCCTCCGCGTACGGCCGCGTCTGCAACAGCCCAGGCACCACCTGCGGCTCGTAGACGCGCAGCGAGGCGGCGTCCGTCTCCAGGCCGATGTAGACGCTGTAGGGGATATCGCCGAAGGCGTGCCACCAGCCCTGCTGGCGCGACTCCTTGGCCATCTGCATCAGGGAGTCGACTATCCGGCGGTCCTCGACCTCGTAGACCCCGCACAGGTCGCGCACATCCCGCTGGCTGATGCTGCGCCGGCCGTTCTCCAATCTGCTGATCTTCGACTGGGAGACCAGCAGCCGGTCCGCGACCTCCTCGGCCGTCATGCCCCGCTGCTCGCGCAGACGGCGCAACTCCTGGCCCAGTCGGCGACGCCGGACTGTGGGGTTGACGTTCGACGCCACGGGACCGCACCTCCGTGTAAGTACGACTACTCCAGCAGATTGCCACCAACATGTGCGCTCGCGCTGGAAAATGGCAACAGAGAGTGCGGGGTTGAGTACAGCGGTCGAGAAAAACCACACGAGAGAGAACCGAATCCGGCCGCCCACCGACGGCCGGCCCCGCTCACTTGCCACGCCTCCCACCCTGCGGCAACTGCCGCGCTTCGACAGGCCGACGTAGGCCGCCGACCTGTGGCGCCCCGTTCGTGGCAGTCCCAGGGGTTGCGGTGGCCGACGTACGGCAAGCGGCCGCCGCGCAGCCGTCGGCGCAGCGGCCGACACCGGGTGGTGGCCGGTGCGGCACAGCAGTCGCCGTACCGACACCACCGCGGCAGTCGGCCACGCGCGTAGCGTCCTGCGCGTACGTGCCCGACCCTCAGCCCGCGTGGGCGGCGGGTCCGGCCCGTACCCGGTGAGGCCCTGCGCGCGCCGCTCGCGGCGGACGCGGCGGACGCGGGCGTGACCTCAGCGTGCTCCCGCCCGGACCATGCCACCCGCCAGATGCCGGGCCTGGTCCGGCAGATGCCGGGCCGGACCGGCGGCCGACGCCGTCGCCCGCGCGGCCGAGCGGCCCGAGGACGGTCCGCTCGCCGTGCCGGCCTGGGCCCGCCTCGACTGCGCCCCGACGCCGTTCTGGACGTCCATCACCGCGTGTGCGACGAGGCCGCCCATCGGGTCGTGCCTGATCAGGTCCCGCAGCCGGGAACGGCAGGACCGCCCCTCGTTGCCCGGGTAGAGGTGCTTGCCGAGACCGACCGCGTGGGCCAGCGCGGCGAGCGCCGCGGTCCGCGGGTCCGGCGGGACTCCGGTGCGGATCGCGGTGTCCAGCCGGGCCCTGATCTCCCGGCTGATGGCCGTCTCCGTCGCTTGATAGCGCGTCGTCGGCAGAACTCCGCACATCTGGCCGGAAACGGCGTGCACCATGCCGCACCGTTCCAGATGTGTGAGATAGGTTTGGCGCAGCCCCAACCGGGGCCCGCCGATCCAGTGGACAGCGCGCACCGGGCTGCCGCGCCTGCGCAGCAGCTCCAATGCGGAGTCCAGGGTCGGATCTCCGGTCGGCCGTGGCAGCACCACGGCGATACGATCCCCATCAGGGGCTATCCGTCCTGCCAGAGCCAGCTCCACTAGCTGTGCTCCGGCCAGGCCGAGGTCAAGCGACTGCGGCTGCGCCGTGGTGCCCGTTGCCGGGTCCAGGGCGAGCAACAGCAGCTCCTCGGGAATTGTTCTGCGGCTCCTGCCCATCCATGCCTCCCCGCGTGGATGAATGACAGGGTGACCCCTCTCACAATGGTCTGTCGAGAGCGCCCGGACCTTATGGGTGGGAACCAGTAGGTATGTCGTTCTCGTCTGGCGCTGGGGGAGGCCGCACGGGCAGCCCTCCGGGGGAGCACCGCCACGCCGGTGGCGCCCTCGGTGCATAGGACACTGTTAACTGGTATCGCGAGCGGCGAGCAGCAGCATCAGGAGGCATCGGTGGCGGGCGAATCCCCCGACAGGTCGGAGCGGGAGAGGTCGTCGGGGGAGACGACGGGGAGCGGCGGGACGGTTGCACGGCCCGACGAGACGGCCGAAAAGAAGCAGTCGAAGAGCTCCGGAGCGGAGAACGGTGCCGGTACGGCGACCCGGGACACGGCTCCGTCGAAGATCCCCGCACCCACGTCCCCGGCCGGGGAGCCGGACGACGAGACGGGTGGCAGGACGGCTGACCCGGAGGGCACGGCGGAGCGGGACGAGGCCATAGCGGCCGGTGAGCCCGCGACGGGGGACGAGGGCGACGCGCGCCTGAAGTCGGCCGTGGCCGCCTGGGTCGCGGGCGACGGCGCTCCCGCCGACGCGGACGGCGCCGAGGGGCAGAAGACCCCCGCGAACGGTGCCGACGGTGCCGGTGTGGACGCGCGCGCCGGGAAGAACGGCGACGGCGCCGCTTCCTCGGATCTCCCCGTCCGGCCCAAGTCGGAGGACGCCCAGTCCGACGTCGACACCGACGCCGGTACCGCCGCCGAAGCCGATTCCGGCCCCGAGGCCGACCTCGCGCCGCAGGGCGACGCGCCGACCGCGATGTTCGGGATCGTACGGCCCGGGAGCGACCGTTCCCGCCAGGAGGACGACGTCGCGGCGGCCGACCGCGCCGAGCGGCTGACCTCGGCGTTCTTCGGCGCACCCAAGGACGCGAAGAGCGCCGGAGAGGACGACAAGGACGACAAGAGCGGCAAGAGCGGCAGGAACGGCGGGGCCGCTGACCAGCCGACGGCGGTCTTCCGTACGCCCGACACCAAGCGGGGCGAGACGAAGAGTCCGCAGAGCTCGCAGAAGCCGGGCAAGGCGGAGGAGCCGACGAAGTCGGAGGACGGTGAGAAGCCGGAGGGCGGCGAGAAGCCGGAGAAGTCCGGCAGAAAGGGTTCAGCCGATCCCTCGGGCGCCCCCGACCCCCGGAAGTGGGACGGCAGCGACAAGGGTGGCAGCGACAAGGGCAGCCGCGACAAGGGTGGCAGCGAGGAGTCGGAGGCCGAGCGGACCAGCCAGTTCGTCCCGCTCCGCTCCGCCGACGAGCCCCGCACCCCCGCCAAGTCGACGCCGTCGACGCCGTCGACAGCAGCGGGTGCGACGGGCGCGGCGGCCGCGACCCCGGCGGCGCCCGGCAAGCCCGCGTCGTCGTCCCCGTCGGCGCCCACCGCCAACCCGTGGTCGGCGGCCCCCGCACGCCCCGCCGGTGCCCCCCAGTCGCCGGCGGCTCCGGGTAGCGCGCCGGGCACGTCGGCCGGAGCGGCCGATCCGTCGGCATCGGCACCGGCACCGGCACCGGCACCGGCACCGAGCCCCGCCGAGAGCGAGCCGGAGCGTACGCGGCAGCAGCCGATGCCGGGCAGCCCGGAGGCGGGCGGCTCGCAGCCGCAGCCGCTGGATCTGCTGGCGCAGCTCACCAACAGTCCGCCGCCGCCCGAGACGCCGCTGCGCACGGCTGCCCGCCGGGTGAAGATCTGGACGCCGCTGGTGCTGCTGCTCGCGGTGATCTTCGTGGTGGTGCAGGCACTGCGTCCGCTGCCGGACCCCGAGCTGTCCATGACGGCTGCCGGTACGTACACCTTCGAGGGTGACAAGCCGTCCATGCCCTGGCCCTCCGAGGGGCAGGCCGTGATCGACGTGGACGGGCTGGGCAGCTTCGGCTCGCACGGCAAGCAGAAGCCGGTGCCGATCGCCAGCGTCGCGAAGGTGATGACGGCTTACGTCATCCTGCGGGATCACCCCGTGAAGAAGGGGACGAAGGGCGAGATGATCCCCGTCGACCAGAAGGCGGAGGACGAGGCCGGGCTGAGCGCGCAGAACGAGTCGACCGTCAAGGTCAAGGCGGGCCAGAAGATCTCGCAGCGGGAGGCGATGGATGCGATCATGATCGCGTCCGCGAACAACGTGGCACGGCTGCTGGCCCGCTGGGACGCGGGCTCGGAGAAGGCGTTCGTGAAGAAGATGAACGCAGCCGCCAAGGACCTGGGCATGACCAACACCCACTACACCGACCCCAGCGGTCTGACGGCCTCGACCGTGAGCACCGCGGCCGACCAGGTCAAGCTGGGCAAGAAGGTGATGGAGAGCCCGCTGTTCCGCGAGGTCGTGCGGCAGCCGCAGTACGTGGACACCAACGGCAAGAAGCAGTCCAACTGGAACAGGCTGGTTCCGATGGACGGCGTGGTCGGCATCAAGACGGGTACGACGACCAAGGCGGGCGGCAACCTGCTGTTCGCGGCCGAGAAGGAGATCGCTGGTACGAAGCAGCTCATCATCGGTGCCGTCCTCGGGCAGTACCAGCCTTCGATCCTGGACACCGTGCTGGCCGCCAGCAAGAAGCTGATCGACGCCGGCCAGGACGCGCTCACGGCCAAGAAGGTGGTCAAGAAGGGCCAGGTCGTCGGCTATGTCGACGACAAGCTGGGCGGGAAGACCCCCGTCGTGGCCACCAAGGACGTGACGGCAGTGGGCTGGTCGGGTCTGAAGGTGAAGCTGAAGCTGACCGACAGCGGCAAGACCATCCCGCACGAGGCCGGGCCCGGCACCAAGGTCGGCAGCCTCACCGTGGGTGACGGTCCTGGCCAGGTGAAGGTCCCGGTCGCCCTCCAGAGCGACCTGACCGAACCAGGGTTCGGGGACAAGCTGACCCGCGTCGGCTGAACCATTCCGTGCTCGGCTGAACCATTCGGTGCCCCAGTGCGTCCACCGTCCCGGTCGGCATGTCCGGTTCACGGCTCACGCCCCGCCCCGCGCGCCTCGCCCGCCCCACGGGCGGCCCGGCGCGTGGGGCGGTGGGGAGTCCGGTGGGAAGTCCGGTGGTGTCGTCCGGTAACGTCGTGCGGATCTGAGCCGCACATTCGTACGGGGAGGACGGGGAGAGAGCGCAGTGGCCACTGTGCACCCACCGCGGACGCCGGAGTCGGACCCTGACCCCGGCGCCGGTGAGATAGCTGGAAGTCCTGGCGTGGACGACGCCACGGGCGCCGTTCGCACACCTGTACCCGGACAGCGCCCGGAGTCGACGAGGGACGCCAAGGGCGAGGCCGCCGAGAGCGGGGCCGCCAAGGGCGGAGCTTCCGAGGGCGGGGCCACCAGGAGCGGGGCCACCAGGAGTGGCGCTGCCGAGAGCGGTGCCTCGGACGATGCCGAGGGCCGGGCGCGGCTGCGGCGCGCGGTCTCCAAGCCGCTCCCCGTCGTCGGTATCACCCTGGCCGTCGCTTCGCTGCTCCACCTGCTCTGGCTGTGGTTCCTCGCCAGCGGCGGCGGGGACCTGGCCGCGCAGGACGCCTGGGCCGAGTTCGCGGGCGAGCATCCCGGTTCGGCCTACAACCTCGCCTGGTACGGCGGGCTGCACCCGTTCTCCTACAGCGTGATCTCGCCGTATCTGATGGCCGTGATCGGCGTCCGCACGACGCTGATCCTCTCCGGGGTGCTCTCCGCGGGGCTGCTGTCGCTGCTCCTGGCGCGGACGGTCCCCAAGCCCCTGCTGCCCTCTCTGTGGGGGGCCTTCGCCTTCGCGTGCAACGCCGCCTCGGGGCGCGTCACCTTCGCGCTGGGCGTGCTCTTCGGGCTGGGCGCCGTCGCCGTCGTCTGGACCTGGCCCGCGCGCTGGCGCGGGGGGCGCGCCAGTCGGCTCGCGCGGTACACGCGGGCGGCTCTGGCGGTGCTGCTGGCCGCGCTGGCGACCGCCGCCAGCCCTGTCGCCGGGCTGTTCCTGGAAGTCGTCGCGGCCTCACTGCTGCTGGCACGCAGGCCCGCCGCGATGTTCGCCGTCGCCCTTCCGCCGCCGGCGGTCGTGGCCGCCTCGGCGCTGCTCTTCCCGTTCACGGGTGTGCAGCCGATGCCGTTCTGGTCGCTGATCTTCCCGGTGCTGGGCGCCGTGGCAGTCGTACTGCTGGTCCCCAAGTCGTGGACGGCCGTCCGGGTGGGTGGTGCCATCTATGCCCTGGGCATCGTGCTGACCTGGGCGATCCCCTCGCAGGTCGGCTCCAATGTGGAACGGCTCGGACTGCTGTTCGGCGGGGTGGCGCTGCTGGCGGCCGTGCCGATCGCGGTAGGGCACGGGTGGCGGCCGTGGAAGTCCCGTCGTGGTCTGGCCATGGCGCTGGCGCTGCTGGTGACCTTCGGCTGGCAGATCGGCAAACCCACCTGGGACGTGCTGCACACCACGCCGGACACCAACTGGGCCGGTGAACTGGAGCCGCTGCTCGCCCAGCTGAGGAAAGTCGACGCGGACCGGGCGCGGGTGGAGGTCGTCCCCGTCAACAGCCACCGGGAGGCTTCGGCGCTGGCTCCGTACGTCAACCTGGCCCGTGGCTGGAACCGGCAGGCCGACCTGGAGCGCAATCCGCTCTTCTACGAGGAGAACCTCAGCCCCGAGCGCTATCACGCGTGGCTGCGCCGCTGGGCCGTGCACTACGTCGTCCTCCCCGCCGACCCGCCCGACCTCGCCGGCGGCGTCGCCGAGGCCAAGCTGGTGGGGGAGGGCCAGCCCTATCTGAAGGAGATCTGGTCCGACGACAGCTGGCGGCTGTTCCGGGTCAAGGACCCGGTGCCGCTGGTCGACGCCTCGGCGTCCGTGGAGCGCGCCGACGCCGAGAGCGTGACCGTACGCGTACGCGAGAGCGGGCGGGTGCTGGTGCGGGTGCCGTACTCGCCGTGGCTCGGGCTGGTCGACAAGGACGGCGACCGGGTGGCGCCCCCCTCCGCCGAGAGCGGCAACATCAACGGCTGTCTGCGCAAGGCGGAGCCCACGTTCGGCGGTCCGCCCCCGGAGGGGAAGGACAAGCCGGTCCTGGACACCTGGACGGTCCTGGACGCGCCGCGCCCCGGCGTCTACCGGATCGCGGCTCCCTACAAGCTGCCGCGCGGCACGCCCTGCCCCGAGGGGGAGGACGGCTCGGACGGCTGAGGAGCCGTCTGTCCCGCAACCGCTCAGGCGGGCTCTTCACCCGCCGTAGTGGCGGGTGATGATCTCCAGCATGTGCCCGTCCGGGTCGGCCCAGTAGACACCGCGGCCACCGTCGTTGTGGTTGATCTCGCCGGGGCGGGTGCGCATCGGGTCGGCCCAGTAGGTGAGCCGCGCCTCCTTGATCCGGGCGAAGACGGCGTCGAACTCCTCCTCCGAGACGAGGAACGCGTAGTGCTGGGGCGTGATCGGACTCTCCCCGGCATCGGCGAAGTCGAGCGCCACGTCGTTCTCGGTGACGACCGGCAGAAACGGGCCGTACTGCGGCCGGACCTCCAGGCCCAGCAGATCGGCGAGAAACTCGGCGGAGCGCTTCTTGTCGCTGGCGTACACGATCGTGTGGTTGAGCTGAATCGACATCGCTGTCCCCTCGACTCTGGACTCTGGATCTGAGCTCCGCTCCGGATGCGGGCCCGGCTCGTTCAGCACAACGACCGGACAGCGGGAGGAATGCCTGGTTCGGGACGGGACCTTGGTCGTAGGACCGACGAACCGGCCACGGGCGGTTCGACGGCAGAACCGGCCGGTGGCCGCCGCGCCCCGCGGTCTCCGGTCCGCGGTCCGCGATCTGCGGTCTGTCGTCAGCCCAGGCGCCGGACGATCCGGCGCAGCTGTTCGGTGTACAGCTCCCGGAACTCGGGCGACTCCGGGTCCATGCCGAGGACCGAGCGCACTGCGTGCGGCACCACCACAGGGGTGGCGACCGCGCTCATCAGCAGCAGGAGGACGACGCCCGGATCGAGCTCTGTCGCGATCTCCCCCGCCTCCTTGCGGCGCTCCATGTCCGAGAGGTCCTCGCGGTCGCCCTCCTGCCCGGCCCCCGTCAGCCCTGCCCAGGCGTTCAGCCGGGGGCCACGGGGGTCGTCCAGTGCCTGGGCCAGATAGCGCGCCACGACCTCGTCCAGTGGCACGCCCGGCTCGTTGAGCGACTCCTCGCTCTCGGTCCAACGGCGGCTCAGCTCGTTCCACAGCCCTTCCTTGCCGCCGAAGTAGTAGGCGATCAGCTGCTTGTTGAGCCCCGCGCGGTCGGCGATGTCCTGCACTCGCGCCCCGGCGAACCCTTTGGCGGCGAACTCGTCCAGCGCCGCCTCGAGCAGGAGGCGGCACGAGCGCTCCGGGTCGAGTTTGCGCTCCTTGGGGCCGGGCGTGCGGCGCGGGGAGCGTGCGCTGGGCGAGGGGGCGGGTTTGTCGCTCACGGTGTCCAGCGTAGCGGCCGCGCGTGCAACCTCATCTATTCGGTTGACTTCTTCATCCATCTGGTTGAAAGATGCCGTCTGGTCCGTCCGGTATCTGGTCCTTCGCAGCTGGCCGCTCCCGGCGCCCGGCTGTCCTGCCGTACGCCGGAAACCGGTGCGCCGCGCGTCGAGCAGCACCCGTACGACCTTTTCGGCAGCACACACGCACAACACAGCACACCGTCACAACACGGCACACCGACCAACACAGCACGAACCCACAATGAGGGAGAACAACATGATTCTGGTGACCGGAGCGACCGGAAACGTCGGCCGCCCGCTCGTCGCCCGGCTGACCGCCGAGGGCCACGAGGTCCGCGGTCTGACGCGGAACCCCGACCGCGCCCGGCTGCCCGACGGCGCGACACCGGTCGCGGCGGACGATCTGGGCGCCGCGCTGGACGGAGCTTCCGCCGTCTTCCTCAACCCCGCCGCCTTCTGGCACGGACCCGGGGACCTCCTGCAACTCGCGGCCGAACGCGGGGTGAAGCGGATGGTGACCCTCTCGTCGTCCTCGGTCGTCCAGGCGATCCCCACCGTGGACCCCCACAACCCCATCGCGGAGCACCACCGGTCACTGGAGAACGCGGTGGAGACCGCGGCGGCCGCGGCCGGTATGGAGTGGACGCACCTGCGACCCGGCATGTTCGCCACCAACACCCTTGCGTGGGCCGAGGGCGTACGGCGGGACGGTGTGGTGCGCGCCGCCCACCCCAGGGCACACGCCACACCGATCCACGAGGACGACATCGCCGCCGTCGCCGCCCTGGCGCTGACCGGTGCGCTCGGCGGCAGTGGTGCGACACCCGTACTGACAGGTCCCGAGTCGCTGACCCAGGCCGAACAGCTCCGCCTCATCGCAGAAGCGACAGGACGGAGCCTGCGGTTCGAGGAGATCCCGCAGGAGGAGGCCCGCGCGGGCATGGTCGCCGACGGCATACCCGCCGGGATCGCCGACGTACTGCTCGACATGGCCGCCCGCTCCGTGGACACTCCCGCCGAGGTCTCCCCGGGAGTCGAGGAACTCACCGGCAGGCCCGCCCGCACCTTCGCCCAGTGGGCCCGGGACCACGCGGCGGACTTCCGCTGAGGTGTCGTGGCGGCGGTTGCCCGTGGGCGGGCTCTTGGGCGGCCTGCGGGTGGTCCGTAGGTGGCCCGTAGGTGGTCCACGGGTGGCCCGGTGGGCGGCTACGGGCCGGTGGGCAGGCGGCTGGCCGGTCAGCCCTCGATCGCCGCCGGGTCCATCCACATGACCTCCCAGATGTGGCCGTCCGGGTCGGCGAAGGAACGCCCGTACATCGGGCCCTCCTCCTGCGGGTCGCCGTGCGCCGCCGCGCCGGCGGTCAGCGCGGCGTCGACCAGTTCGTCGACCTCCTCGCGGCTGTCGGCCGACAGA
Organism: Streptomyces spirodelae; assembly: GCF_017676385.1. Lineage (GTDB taxonomy): Bacteria > Actinomycetota > Actinomycetes > Streptomycetales > Streptomycetaceae > Streptomyces > Streptomyces spirodelae. The sequence continues at coordinate 15,498 of NZ_JAFFZN010000011.1, read as the reverse complement.
CACACCAGCACCTCGCTGGTCCGGGCGGTGTCGGGGATCTCCCGCTGCGAGAAGGACTTGAAGAACGGCTCGACCAGCAGCATCACGTAGATGTCCTCGCTGACCACCATGCAGGTGGCGTTCTCGTCCGTGAACTGCGGGTTGAACGAGAAGCCGCACTTGGTGAAGAAGTCGACGCTGCGGTCCAGGTCCTTCACCGGCAGATTGACGAAGATCTTCCGGGACATGCTGTGCCTCTTCTCTGCGCTCTGCTGCGCTTCGCTCTGCTGGGCCTGCTGACGGCTCCCGTAGCGGCGCGTGAGGCTCTCTACGGGGGCTGAAAAGCTCTTCGCAGGGGTAGACCGGGCCCGGCGGCGGAACTCATCGCTGTCCCGGAAGAATTTTCGGCGGACTCGCAGGGGCTGCCCCGGAGGACCTGGCGGTCCCCGCCTGGCCCCTGGCGGTCCCGGAGGCCGCTTCACTTCGTCAGTTGCGACAGCTCCGCCGGCTTGCCCGTCACTGTCGAGGCGATCAGCCGGTTGACTCCGGGCAGCCCGGTGAGCCGCATCGCCGCCCTGCGCAGCCGCAACCGCGCTGCGCTGTTGGGCAGGAACCAGCGCGTTCCCTGGTGCGCCACGCGTTGTTTGTCCTCGGCCACCGGGCGCCACAGCTGCTCGTACCGTTCCAGCCCGGCATGTACGTCACCGTCCGCTGCTGCCAGTTGCGCGGCCAGCACATGGGCGCCCGCGACGCCCAGGGACGCGCCCTGACCCGCCAGCAGGGAGACGGCGTAGCAGGCGTCACCGACCAGCACCGTCCTGCCACGGCTCCAACGGGGCAGCACTGTCTGGGCCACATGGTCGTAGTAGATCTCCTCGGAGGGTGGACAGGCCGCCAGCGCGCGCGGCACCACCCAGCCCAGCGAGCCGTAGATCTCCCGTACGGCGCTGCGTGTGTCCTGGGGGAGCGGTGCGGACGGGTCGTCCACCCGGTGCACGGTGAAGGCCGCGACCTTGCCGCTGCGCAGCGCGTAGAAGCCCATCTGGCGGCCGACCGTGTCCGTCAGGCAGAAGCGCCCCTCTACCTGTTCGTACACCTGCGGGTCGTCGAAGACGAACGCCGCCGTGTGGAAGCCCAGCTGGCGCAGGCAGTGCTCGTCGGTCCCCTCCTGGCCGAACGCCAGGGAGCGCACCGTGGAGTGGATGCCGTCGGCGCCCACCAGCAGATCGGCGTCCCGCACGCTGCCGTCGCTCAGTGTGACGCGGACACCGTCTTCCCGGTCGTCGGCGTCCGTGACGGTCAGGCTGTAGCGCAGCTCCACCTCGGCGGGCAGGCTTTCCCGGAGGGCGAGTTCGAGGTCGGGCCGCATGATGCTGAGCAGCTTTCCGCCGGTCGCATCGGAGAACTCCCCGTAGTCCAGACCGGCCCGACGGCGCCCCCGCTCGTCCACGAAGGCCGCCTCGCTGATCAGGTACCCGAGTTCCCGGAGGCGTGGCAGCAGCCCCATCTCCTCGGCCGCCTCGAAACCGACCCCGAAGAAGTCGATCATGTATCCCTGTTCGCGCGGCCCTTGTGCGTGTTCCACGATCTCTACCTGCCAGCCGTGCGCGGCCAGCTGGCGAGCGAGCGCGAGTCCGGCGATTCCCGCACCACAGATGACAGCCTTCACGCTGTCTCACCTCCAGAATTCGTCCCGATGAGCAGTCGTCGCAGCACAGGCCCGACGGCTGCCGAGCTGAGCGAGGGCGACACGGGTCTGTGCAGCATCAGCCCGTCGACCGCGGCCATCAGCACGGCGGCGGTCTCCTGCGGCTGCCGCACCCGCTGCACGCGCAGATGGCCGGCCAACTCCTCGCGCGCGCCGGTGAGGAGGCGCGCCAGGCCACTCTTCAGCTCTTCGTCGCGGGTGGCCGCCAGATAGGTCTCGGTGAACAGCAGCGAGGTCGTGTCGGTGCCCGAGTAGGCGTCCAGCGTGCTCAATATGCGCTCCAGCGCCTCCTGCGGGGTGGCGGCGGCCTTCAGCAGCACCGTCAGCTCGTGGAGGAGCGCTTCGACGGCCCCCAGCGCTGCCTGCCGCAGCAGCGCGCCGAGCGAGGCGAAGTGGTAGTGCACCAGGCCCTGTCCGACCTCTGCCCGCTCGGCGACGGCGCGGGTGCTCACCGCCGACCAGCCGCGCTCGGTGATCAGTTCCGCACCGGCCCGCAAGAGCCGCTGCCGCACCTCGTGGCCGCGCTCCGCTGCCGTGGGAGGGGGTGGTGGGGCCATGGAGGAGCCTCCTCGTAAGGGCGGTTCTCGGGTGGGGCGGCCCGGACCGGCATCCGGGCCGGGCGCTCGTGGAGCCGACGCTCGTGGAGCCGACGCCCGTGGGCGGGTGCCCGCGGGCTGGGCGTGCATGGATTGGGCGTTCGCCTTGGGCAATTGACCAAGGCGAACGCCCAAAGGGTACCTCGCTGTGAGCGCGAGAGGAAAGACGGGCCGTGACCGGTGCGACGGGTCTGGTGGCGGGCGCCGCGGCCGGCCTGTTGGGCCAGTGGCGACCGGCCTGGCCGTCACTGCGGGAGGCCAGCGTCCCCGGCTGCCTCTTCCACGGCGGCCAGCGCGAGCTCCCAGGGGAACGCGTCCGGGCGGCCCCGGCCCGGCGCGTTGGGTACGAAACCGCCCTCCCCGTACAGCACCCGCACCCCGGCCCGCCGCAGCGTCTCCAGGGAGGTGCCGAACTGAGGGTGGCGGGCAAAGGCGGCGTTCACACATGGCATCGTCACCAGAGGAATGCCCTTGCCGATCGCCTCGGCGGCGAAACCGACGACGAACTTCTCCGTGATCCCGAGCGCCCACTGGTTGACCGTGTTGAACGTCGCCGGGGCCACCAGTGCGGCCGTGGCGGGCGGCCAGGCGTCCGGCTGGCCGGGCATCTTGTAGTGCGAGCGCACCGGATGCCCTGTCTGCTGCTCAAGTTCAGGAAGCTGATCGGACAGCCAGTGCGCCGCAGTCGGGGTGAGCCCCAGGCACACGTCCCAGCCGACGCGTTGGGCGTCGCCGAGGACATCGGCGACCCGCAGCACAGGTGGCGCCGCGCAGCCGAGCAGATACAGGACGCGTGAGGCCATACGGGCATCCCACCACGAAGCCCGCGTCCCTCGTGTCTCCTCCCGGGCACCTTGGTGGGGGTTCGGAACTCTTGCTCCATGTACAAGGCGCCGCCACCTCCCACTCAGCGCGGTCGTTTCTCATACGGCGCCCCGCCGCGCAACCTCGCGGAACTCGATCGAGTGGCACTCGCGGCCGAAATGCATCGCTGGCGCACACCGCACATACGGTGCCCGGGCATCGAGGAACGGAGTCGCGGATGCGCGGTATGCAGGAAGAACACGCGGGCGTCCGCATCGCCCACCAACGCAAGCTGGCCGGACTGACCCAGCGCGGCCTGGCCGCCAGAATCCCCTATTCCTACAGCCTGTTACGACAGGTCGAGGAAGGACGGAAAAACGCCTCGCCCGACCTGGTCTCGGCCGTGGCGCGGGTGTTGCGTATCGATGTGACGGTGCTGACAGGCCAGCCCTACGTCACCGAGCTCCAGCAGGACCGGCTGGCCGCCCTCATCCGTCCCATCAGGGAAGCGCTCGACCTGTACGACCTCTACGACTGGCACGAGGCGTACGAACTCGACCACGTCCACGTCCACGACCACTACCACGATCCGGGCCGAGCGGACGACCGGGTGCCCCGGACACCCCAATCACCCCAGCAGCCCCAGACCTCACAGGTATCGCAGGCACCACAACTGCCACAGGAGTCACGGACACTTCCAGCACCCCACGCCCCGCAGCGCAGATCCCGTACTCCGGCCGAACTCGCCGCCCAGGCCGACGAACTGTGCCGGATGGTGCGCGCCACCCAGCTCAGCAAGGCCGCCCACGCCCTGCCCGCCTTCATCGCCGAGGCCGCGGCGGCCGCCCACCACGGCGGGACGACCGGGCTGTGGCAGACACTGGGTTCCGCGTACCGCACGGCCCACGACATCGCCACCAAGCTGGGCTTCTACGACCTGGCCACCATCGCCCTGGACCGGCTCGGCTGGGCCGCCGAGCGCGGTTCCGACCCGCTGATGGCCGCCGTACGGCAGTACATGCGCGCCCTGGCCTACTTCCGCGAGGGCGAGCACACCATCGGGCTGCGGCTCATCGACGCGGGGTACCGGGCGCTCTCCTGTACCGACAGCGCCGAGCAGGAGGCCCGTGCGGCACTCGTCGTACGGGGGCAGCTGCACCTGGGGGCGAGCGTCATCGCGGCCCGCGCACACGACGCGAACGCTGTCGACAGCCACTTGCGCGAGGCCGCCTCCTATGCGGAGCGCACCGGTGAGGCGGAGCGGGTGTACTGGCTGAGCTTCGGACCGGCCAATGTGGCGGTCCACGAAGTGTCCGCACAGGTGGAGATGCGGCGCTACGGCAAGGCGCTGGAGAAGTCGCGCGGGGTGCGCCTACCGCACGGCTGGCCGATGTCGCGCCGGGCACACTTCTACGTCGACCGGGCACGGGCCGAGATGGAGACCGGACGCGGCGACGCCGCACTGGAGTCCCTGGTGACGGCACGCAAACTGGCGCCCGAGCAGACCCGTTACCACCCAGGAGCACGCGAGACCATCAACGGCCTGGTGGCGCAACGTCGCCGGACGCCCGACTCACTGGACAACATGGCTGCCTGGCTGTCCCTGTGACCGCCCGGCGGCTTGACGTACGGTGCGGCGGCCGCGGCGGGAGGCGGACGACTGGTGATCACTGTGTGCGACGGTGGTGTCACGCATTGGTGACACTTTCTGGTTGCCGCTGTCGGCAGAGTGGGTCGCGTTCCAACAGGTGAAGACATGCGGAGAGCGTGAGGAACCGTGAAATGCGCCCTACAGCACGGGGACGCGCGACGCCACGAACTGCCGGCGCCCGGGCGGCCGAAGCTGCCGAGGACGCCGGGGACGCAGCTGGACAAGCAGCCGAAGGCGTCGCAGAAGCCGCCGCAGAAGACGCACAGGAGAAGCCGTGACCGTGTGGTGGCCGCTGCCGAAGGGGCTGGATGCCGTGCTGTTACCCGCCGGGGAGTGGTGGGACGCGGTAAGGGTCCCCGCGTACCTGGGAGAAGGCGTACTTGCCCGGCTCGGCTCCTCGTCCGGCGCGGCCATCCGCGACCCCTACGGCAGCAGGCTCTACTGGCTCATCGAGCCGGGCAGCGCCCAGGGCTGGTCCTTCTGCGAATTCGCCGCCGTCCAAGTGCTGAGTACGGCGAGCTGGGTGACCGTACCGCCCAGCAGCCGTCTGCACCCTCCAGGCCCGCACTGGGCGGTGCCCTGCACACCGGCCGGCTCGCTGACACCCGCGCCCGTCCTGCACGCCGCACTGCACACCACGATCACCCAGAACCTCGGCCCTCGCCCGCGCCAGACAGCGCCACCGATCGAAAGCCAGTGACCGCTCGCTGCACTCGATCACGTCACGTGCCCTCGATCACGTCACGCCTCACCGCACGTCACGCACGCGGCCGAGTGCAGGGCTGTCCGTCACCTCCAGAACTCCAGGACGCGGCACCGTCGTGGCCGTGACGACGAGGACCGCCACCCACCGCGCGGCCCAGCATGCCGAGATGGCGCGGCCCTGCGGTGAACGCCGCAGGGCCGCCGGGCGATCCCGCGAAGGCACCGAAGACGGCGACTCCCAGCGCCGTACCGGTCTGCCGGGCCGCGTTGTTGACGCCGCTGGCCGGCCCCGACCGGAGGTCACACCGTGACGCGCCGATCAGCGCCAACCGCTGGCAGCGCGTTCCCTTGGTCGTCAGGGCGCCGCACTTGGACTGCGTACGCGCCACGAACACGCGCCTCCCGGCTCTCGACCCGACTGGTCCGGCCAGAGTCTTGGGAACCCTGCCGCCACCGGAAGGCCGAACTACATCCGGGTCCGCGCATACGCTTGCAGTGCGTCGCGGACGAATGCGGCCCCCGCGGCGTCGTCGTACATGTCGGCGAAGCGAGGGTCGTCGACGTACATGTCCCCCAGCCCCTTCACCATCTCGATCGAGCACTCCCGGTCGCCTTCGGCCGTGGGAGTTCCGGGGATCTGGCTCAGCCACCGGATGTGCCGGGCAGCCAGTGACTGCGCCTGTTCCGATGTCGGAGAAACACCGGCCTTCGCCGCTTCGACCCACGCGGCGACGAGGTCCTCGGCGGCCTGCTTCCAGGCCCGCTGCTGGTCAAGGGTCTTGCCGTGCCACCAGTCGTTGCTCACCTGGAACGCGCGCTCGCCCCAGCGCGAGATCACCTCGTCCTTGTAGTGGTCGTTGAACCCGGCCAACATGACGTCCATCCGAGGTTCCATCCCCGCCTGCAGAGCGTCGAGCGTGTGACGTACGGACCGGAGCTGCCGGTCGATGCGGTCCCGTTCCTCTTCCAGCGTGGTGATGTGCGCGCGGAGCCCGTCACACGTGTCCACCTCCTCGGCCAGGACAGCGGCGATGGCCGGCAGACCCATGCCGAGCCGACGCATGAGCAGGATCCGCTGGAGCCGGGCGACCGCACCTGCGTCGTAGTAGCGGTACCCGTTCGCACCGACCCGGGACGGGGCCAGGAGCCCGACGCGGTCGTAGTGACGCAGGGTGCGACTGGTGATGCCGGCCCGTGTAGCGAGCTCCTGGATCGTCCACTCCACCGTCCCAGTGTCACCCGCGGCCGAGCGTGGCGGCGATGATCTCCGAGCTGTCGGCATGCAGGGCCTGCGCCGCCGTCTGCCCGGTCGCCGCCAGGTAGGTGTCCACCAGCCTGTTGCCCGCGGCGTACCCCGCGCCCATCGGCAGTCCCACCGGAGTGAGGCCGAAGCGCTCGGCGCCGGGGTCGCCGTGCACCCAGGCAGTGAAGTTCTGCATGCCCGTCACATCGAGCCCGGTGAGCACCTTGTCGAAGACCTCGTCGTCGTGCAGGTGCGGTACCCCGATACGGGCGTAGCCGAGCTCGTCGCCGTAGAGCTGACGGGCGAAGGCGTCGGCCAGGCCCTCGCCGACGATGTGCTCGCCGACCGTGACGGTCATCGGGTCCCACACCACCCCGCCTGGGGCCCATCGCAGGTTGTGGTGGAGCTCGTGCACGGCAGTGGCCTCCAGCCGCTCCACGTTCTCGGGGAAGGGCCAGAACGTGATCGATATGTGGCCCGAGATGCCCCCGAACCCGGTGACACCTCGGCAGGGTCCCATGAAGTGCTCGTCACCCGGGTCGCCGAGCACGAACAGCACCGTGATGTCCGGAACCTTCAGTCCCGGCGTCGCCTCCAGCAGCACGGTGAGCGCGTCGTCGAGGGCACATCGCATCCGCTCCCAGGCTCCGGCCGCAGCGAGCGTGTCGAGCGCGTCGAGGCAACGCTCCTCGTCCCGGTCGACGGGGAACCCGGATGTCTCGAGGTGCGTGGCCACCAGGTCGACCCCGCCGGGGTGGTAGCGGTACATGCCCTTGTTGGGCTCCAGCATCGAACGCAGCAGGCCGACACGGTCCGCGACCGGGGCCGTCAGAATCCGCCGCATGGCGGAGCAGGTGTCAAGAACGGTGATCGACATGGCCCTGACGCTAGAAGTTGACGCAACGACAAGGTCAAACCACCACCGGCCCCCGCCCCTGCCACTCTTCACGGCCTACGCGCACGGCACACATGCCATATGAGTGCCGCATGACGAGTACCGCAACACCAAAGGCCCTCCCGTCCGCTGGACGGCAGGGCCTTTGACCAGGTATTTCTCGGTGCCCCCGGCAGGATTCGAACCTGCGACACCCGCTTTAGGAGAGCGGTGCTCTATCCCCTGAGCTACGGAGGCGCGCGGATCGGGATGATCCGCGCGCCTAGCCTAGCGGATGAGGGATCGCCGTCGGCAACGTCGTTGGGGTCAGTAGTGCAGGCCGTGGCCGAAGGGGTAGAGGGGGCGGTCGGGGTCGTCGAGGGTGGGGATGGGGACCGGGAGCTCGCCGTGGGGAGCGACCTCGCCGTAGAGGACGCGGGCCAGGGCGGTCATGGAGGGGGTGCCGTAGTTGTAGGTCGCCAGGTAGGCGGGGACGTCGGGGAAGCGGCGGAGGTCGTAGGGCAGGCGTACGCCCGTCACGATCAACCGGCGTCCGGTGGCGGCCAGGGACGCGATCAGCTGGGCCTGGGCGGCGCCGTCCTCCTTGCCGGCGGCGGAGGCGTTGGCGAGGACCACGGTGACGTCGTGACTGCGGGCGGCCTGCGTGGCTTCGTCGATCTTGGCGGTGTTCGGCCGGCTGCCGGTCTCCAGGGTGGTCGTCAGCTGGCCGCGCCGTTCGCCGATGGCGCGGGCCAGGGCGGCGAGGGGACCGGTGCCCCAGCCTGTGACGAGGACGGTCGCGGGGGTACGGGGGAGGGGGAGCGCCCCGTCCTCGTTGCGGATCAGGGTGACCGTTCGCTCCGTGATCTGCCGGGCCCGCGACCGGTGCCGTCTGCTGCCGACGATCCGTGCGGCGCGCCGTTCGCTCACGTACGGGGACGGGAACAGTCGCCTGTGCAGCTTGTGTTCGAGGATGCGCAGGACGGAGCTGTTCAGTCGCGCCTCGGTGATCTGTCCGGAGCGTACGGCGTTCCGTACAGCGGCGAACGCCTTGTCCAGCTGCGGTGCCAGGACCAGTTGGTCGCAGCCTGCCTGGAAGGCGCGTACGGGGGCGACGTCGGGCGGGAAGTCGGTGGTGGCGCCCCCCATGTCCAGTGCGTCCGTCGCGATGACGCCCTTGAAGCCCAGTTCCCCGCGCAGCAGCCCGGTGACGATCGGCCGTGACATGGTCGCGGGCACCCTGGAGGGGTCCAGGGAGGGCACGACGATATGCGCTGTCATGATCGTGTCCACTCCGCGCCGGATGGCGGCACGGAACGGCGGCAGGTCGATGCGGTCCAGCTCCGCGCGTGTGTGCTTGATCTCCGGCAGCCCTGTGTGGCTGTCGACGTCTGTATCACCGTGGCCCGGGAAGTGCTTTGCCGCGCTCGCCACGCCGCCCCGATGGTAGCCGCGTACGGCGGTGGAGACGAACTGGGCGCACAGGCCGGTGTCCGACCCGAACGAGCGAACGCCGATGACGGGGTTGGCGGGATTGATGTTGACGTCGGCGACGGGCGCGTAGTTCTGGTTGATGCCGACGGCGGCCAGCTCCGTACCGATGATCTCGGCGCTGTCGTAGACGTCGCGGGTGGAGCGCGTCGCTGCGAGCGCCATGTTGCCGGGGAGCTGGGTGGCCGGCTCCAGCATCCGGTAGACGACGCTGCCGCCCTCCTGGTCGATGGAGATCAGCAGCGGTACCCGCGCACCGGTGCGTACGGCGGCGCGCTGCAGCCCGTTGGACAGGCGTGCGATCTGGCGCGGCTCGCGGACGTTGTCGGGGCCCCGGCGGGCGTCGAAGTAGATGACGCCGCCCGGATGGTACTTCCGGATCACCTCCGTCGGCGTCGGGACGCCGTACAGCTTGCGGTTTCCCTCGTGCTCCGTCTCCGCGGTCTGGCCGTAGACCTCGATGACGAACAGCTGTCCGATCTTCTCGTCGAGGCTCATCCGCTGCAGCAGGGCCGCCGCCCGGGCGTGGACGGCGGATGCGGAGGAGGTCGTCGGGGCGTTCCCCTCCGTGCCCCCCTCCGTGCCCCCCTCAGCGCCCGTCTCCCTGCCGGGGACGGAACGGGGCGCGGGTGGGGCGGCTTGCGCTGTGCCCGGCGCGGAGGAGGCCGTGACGCCGATCGCTGCCGCGGTGCCGGCGGCAGCGGCGAGGACGTTTCTGCGGGAGGTGGGCTGGCCGGAGGTGTGTTCGCCGGAGAAGGGCTGCTGCATCGGAACGCTCCTCACATGTGTGGGTGGAGCACGTGGGTCATGTGGGGGTCACCGCTGGATGCAACAGCATCGTCCCAGCGAGGCGACGGCTCGGACCAGACGCCGCGCGGGACTTCATGGGTCCAGTCCAATGGCGTACGGCGCACTCGTTCGGGGGCCGGGGGCCGGGGGCCGGGGGTCCTGGGGATTTCTGGGGCCTTGTGGGCTCTGGGGGCCTGGGGGCTCTGGGGAGGGAGGTGGAACGGGTGGGGGAGCACGGGACGCGGCACGGTTCCTGCTGTGTCTGCCTGAGGGCACCCTGGCTCCGCCTACTCCACCGCGAGCCCCGCCTGGAGCGCCCGCGTCACCCGTACGACTCGCTCGGCCTGGACGCGGGCCGCCTTCAGCGCGGTGCCGTCGACCGGCTTCTGGCCCTGCGCGTCGACGTGTGAGGTGCCGTAGGGATTGCCGTCCTCGAACTTCGAGGCGTCCGTGTAGCCGGGCGGGACGATGATGCCGCCGAAGTGGTGAGCCGAGTTGTACAGCGCCAGCAGGGTGCTCTCCTGGCCGCCGTGCAGGGTGGAGGACGAAGTGAAGCCGCTGTAGACCTTGTCGGCCAGCCGTCCTTCCGCCCACAGCGGGCCCAGGGTGTCCAGGTACTGCTTGAGCTGCGAGGTCACATTGCCGTACCGGGTGGGGGTGCCCAGGATCGCCGCGTCCGCCCAGTCGATGTCGTCCGGGGTGGCCTCGGGGATGTCCGCTGTCTCGCGGGCGTTGGCGGTCCAGGCGGGGTTGGAGTCGATCGCGGACTGCGGCGCCAGCTCCTGTACGCGCCGCAACCGGACCTCTGCACCCGCCTTCTCGGCCGTGGCGGCGATCTCCTTGGCGAGGGCGGCGATGGTGCCTGTCGCGGAGTAGTAGATGACCGCGACCTTGACGGGGGTGGGGTTGGACATTGCCGCTCCGTTCTCCTGTGTGAAGTCTCTTGTGCGAGGTCTTTTGTGTGAGGGCTGGGTGGGGGCGGGGCTGTGGGGACGGGTAGCCCGGTCCGGCCGGTACTGGCCGAGTACCGGCCGAGGGCTGTGTTATCCACGTGACCACTGAGGTTTCCGGTGATGTGAGTCACACCAGTCAGGGGAAATAACCGGGGAGCGCGTCCCCGTTTACGTAGGCGTTCGCGAAACGGGGACCAAGTCCCCGGATCGCGAACTGCAGCACTACCGCAACACAGCACCACAGCAACAAGCACCGCCGTACCGCGTAGGTGCCGTACCGGTCCGTTCGGCCTGGGGAGCGAGGGAACACAGATGCGCAGCGCAACCGCCGCCAAGCGCGTCGCCGGCAAGGGCGTCGCCGCTGAATGCGTTGCCCCCAAGGGGCGCGCTGACGCGGCCCGCAATCGTGAACGCATCCTCAACGCGGCCCGCGAGGCGTTCGTCGTCCACGGAGCCGACGCGTCCCTGGATGAAATCGCTCGCGCGGCAGGGGTCGGAAATGCAACCCTCTACCGGCACTTCCCCGACCGTGACTCGCTCGTGCACGGCGTGATGCATGCCGTCACCGAGCGAATCGCCGAGCGGGCGGAGCAGGCGCTTGCCGAGGAGGAGAACTCCTTCGAAGCGCTGCGCCGCTTCGTCTTCGGTGCGGTCGAAGAGCGCATCGGTGCGCTCTGTCCAATGCTCTCGGGGCGTTTCGATCCCATGGAGCCGCGGTGTCTGGCGGCTCGCGCGCGGGTCGAATGGCTCACCCAGGAGCTCATCAGGCGGGCCCAACAGGCGGGCGAAGTGCGTACCGACATCGACGTCGGCGACGTGATGGTCGCGCTCAGCCAGCTCACCCGGCCGCTGCCGGGCGTCGGCTGCCAGCGCATCGAACGCTTCGTCGAGCGTCATGTGCAGCTCTTCCTGGACGGGCTGCGCGCCCCCGCCAAATCCGAACTACCCGGCCACGCCGTGACACTGGAGGAACTGCGACAGGACAACTGATCTCCGTAACCGCAGCGCCGAGGGGTTGTCGCACCGCTCAGTTTTTCGCCCCTGCGGAGTCATCTCTCCCGAGTCCCTCCTTCTCCCTTCCGGACTCCTGACGCACAAACCCTGGCTCAGCCACTGACGCAGCCACCTGTTGGCCTCGCCGCCGCCAGACCTCCCAGCCAGACCTTCCTGTCCCAGACCTTCCCGTTCCAGATCTTCCAGCCCAAGTTCCCGCAGCCCCTGAGCCCAGACTTCCTCCGCCACCGACTCTTCCAGCTGTAGAGACCGCCAGAGCCGCACCGTCACATCACCGACTTCGGCGTCGTCTCTTCCACGTCCCTTTTTTCGTACTCCGCACCGTGAGGTAGGCACATCCATGCCAGAAACGCCATCTCCGGCCGACGCACAGGCCGGGCTCGACCCCCGGCGATGGAAGGCGCTGGCCTTCATCGCCATTGCGCAGCTCATGGTCGTCCTCGACGCGACGATCGTGAACATCGCGCTCCCCTCCGCCCAGGCCGACCTGGGCATCTCCGACGCCAACCGGCAGTGGGTCGTCACCGCCTACGCCCTCGCCTTCGGCGGACTGCTGCTGTTCGGCGGCCGGATAGCCGACATGTGGGGCCGTAAGCGCGCCTTCGTGACCGGACTCGTCGGCTTCGCGGCAGCATCGGCACTGGGCGGCGCCGCGACCGGAGAGGCCATGATGCTGGCCGCGCGGGCACTGCAGGGTGCGTTCGGCGCACTGCTGGCGCCGGCCGCACTGTCGCTGCTCGCGGTGATGTTCACCGACGGCAAGGAGCGCGCCAAGGCGTTCGGCATCTACGGCGCCATCGCGGGTGGCGGCGGCGCCATCGGCCTGATCCTCGGCGGTCTGCTGACCGAGTACCTGGACTGGCGCTGGACCTTCTACGTCAACGTCCCGTTCGCGGCGGTCGCCGCCCTCGGTGCGATCACCGTCATCCGGGAGCCGTCCGGCACCCGGAACCGCTCCGCGCTCGACATTCCCGGGGTCGTCCTCTCCACGCTCGGCCTCGTCTCGCTCGTGTACGGGTTCACCCGCGCGGAGACGGACGGCTGGAGCGACGGCGGCACCATCGCCATGTTCGTCGCTTCGGTCGCGCTGCTGGGCGCGTTCGCCCTGGTCGAGTCCAAGGTCCGGGCGCCGTTGCTGCCCCTGCGGGTGGTCACCGACCGGAATCGCGGCGGGGTCTACCTGTCGCTGGGCCTGGCAATCATCGCCATGTTCGGGCTCTTCCTGTTCCTGACGTACTACCTCCAGGTGGTCAAGGACTACTCCCCGGTCCGCACCGGGGTGGCCTTCCTGCCGATGGTGGTCGGCATGATCACCGGCTCCACGCAGATCGGAGCGCGGCTCATGACCCGCGTCCCGGCCCGTCTGCTGATGGCGCCCGGCTTCCTGCTCGCGGCGCTTGGCATGCTGCTGCTGACGCAGCTCGAGGTGGACAGCTCCTACCCGGCGCTGATCCTGCCCGCCATGGTGATGCTCGGCCTCGGCCTCGGTACGGCCTTCATGCCCGCCATGTCCCTGGCCACGCACGGTGTCCAGCCGAGTGACGCCGGTGTCGCCTCCGCGATGGTCAACACCTCGCAGCAGGTCGGCGGAGCCATCGGTACGGCGCTGCTGAACACCATCGCGGCCAGCGCCACCACGTCGTACGTCACCTCGCACGCGGCCGAGGCCACCAGCAAGCCCGCACAGCAGATGCTGAAGCTGCAGGCCATGGTGCACGGCTACACCTCGGCGATCTGGTGGGCGGTGGGCATCCTGCTCGTCTCGGCCACGCTCGTGACAGTGCTGGTGAACGCCCGTGGCGGCAACCAGGCCCCCGGCAAGACGCTGGACGGCGAGACGGACGGCGACGCGCCCGGCGGCGAGCCGGAGCCGGTCCTGGCGGCCATGCACTGACGGCTCGGTCAACGCACTGACGGCTCGGTCGACGGTCCAGACAGCGGCCCGATGACGGCCCGGTCACGGGGCCGGGCCACCGGCGGCCCCTGTACCCCTTCCGCAGGGGTACAGGGGCCGCTCTCGTGCTGCTGGGGTTCCGGGGCTCCTGTCGGGCCTCGGGCGGCCCGAGCCGCTCCGGACCGGAGCCGCTCCGCAACAGGGTGCCGGAGGGGCTCACACAGCACTCACGCAACCAAGTGGAAACGCCAGCCGTCTAGACGGGTGAAGGGCGACGAGGGTGACGCCCGTCCGGCAGCCGCAGAGGGGGGCCGGGAGACGGCTCAGAGCGGCTCCACACCGCTCCGACCAGCACCTGAGTGCGTGCTGTCACCGTCCTGCCCGCATGGGTAGCCGCGCAGTCTACTGCATGATCGGAAAAATGTTGCGCGTGTTGGGAATTTAGTCCGGATTCCAGCCGTTGACATCTACGCAAGGCGGGCACTCGTGAAGTGTCCGAGTCAGCCACCAGGCCAAAGTTTCAGATCACTCGCAAGGGAGCACGCATGGCAACCCGTGCCGTCGCCCGTCGTCAGGAGAACACGACCGGTGTCTCCGACACGGCAAGCAGTGTTCGCGCCGCTGGCAGCGAAGTCGCGGACCGCGACCTGGTCGGCATGTATCTCGACGAGATCGCCCGCACTCCGCTGCTGGACGCCGCCAAGGAAGTCGAGCTGTCGCTCGCGATAGAAGCGGGCGTCTACGCCCAGCGTATCCTCGACGGCCTCGAGAAGCCGGTTTCCAGCGACTCGCCCGGCGCGACCGCGAGCCGCGAGGAACTGGAGGGCATCGTCGCCGAGGGCGAACGGGCCAAGGACATCTTCATCCGCTCCAACCTGCGCCTCGTGGTGGCTGTGGCCCGCCGCTACCCGCGCAGCGGCCTGCCCCTGCTGGACCTGATCCAGGAGGGCAACGCCGGACTCGTGCGCGCTGTGGAGAAGTTCGACTACACGAAGGGCTTCAAGTTCTCCACCTATGCCACGTGGTGGATCCGCCAGGCCATCACCCGCTCCATCGCCGACCAGTCCCGCACCATCCGGCTCCCCGTCCACTTGGTGGAGGAGCTGGGCCGCATCCGCCGAGTGCAGCGCGAGTTCAACCGCGAACACGGCCGCGACCCGGAGCCGGCGGAGGTCGCCGCAGAGCTCAACTCCACCCCGGAGCGGGTCACGGACGTACTCGACTGGGCGCGCGACCCGGTCAGCCTGAACATGTCGGTGGACGACGAGGGGGAGACCCAGTTCGGTGACCTGCTGGAGGACACCTCGGCCGCGTCTCCTGAGCAGTCCGTGCTCACGGTGCTGCGCCGGGAAGAGCTCGACGACCTGATCGGCAGGCTCGATGACCGTACGGCCTCGATCATCAAGGCCCGCTACGGCATGGTCGACGGGCGGGAGCGCACGCTCACCGAGGTCGGCAAGCAGCACGGGCTGACACGCGAGCGCATCCGCCAGATCGAGAAGCACGCCCTCCTGGAACTGAAGAAGATGGCCCATGACACGGGCTTCGACGAAGCGGCGTAACACCCACCCGGCCGGCGCCCAGCGCCCGCCCCGTCGTCGTCCCCATAGACGAGCCCCGGTGCCTTCCCCCGAGCGCCGGGGCTCTTTGCTGCCTGCTTCTCTTCGCAGGGCCCGGGGGCGCGGGCGCTCCCTACCGGGTCCCTTCCCGGAGCTTCCTCCGGGCCTTCTTCCCCCCGTTATCTTCTTCGCGGTCCTGCAAGA
Source organism: Streptomyces spirodelae (assembly GCF_017676385.1). Lineage (GTDB taxonomy): Bacteria > Actinomycetota > Actinomycetes > Streptomycetales > Streptomycetaceae > Streptomyces > Streptomyces spirodelae. The sequence goes on along the minus strand of NZ_JAFFZN010000011.1, from coordinate 34 downwards.
GGGCCGCTGGCCTCCGGGCCCGGCATGGCTGGTC
>NZ_JAFFZN010000010.1 GCF_017676385.1 Streptomyces spirodelae | reverse complement strand
GACGACGGCACGCTGGGCCATACTCTCCAGTCGGCCCGTCCCAGCCCCTGCGAAAGCCTGAGCACCAGGCAGGTGGCCACCCGTCACCCGAGGTGGCTCGGCGCATGGGGCGACCCGCCGCGGCGGGCCGCGCCTACGACGAGCAGCGTGACGGCGGCGAGGGCGGCGCCGAACCACAGCACGCTGGTAACGGTCAGTCTGTCGACGGCCAGGCCGCCGAACAGTGCGCCGAACGCGATGGAGAGGTTGAACGTGGAGACGTACAGCGAGGAGGCGGCTTCGGTGGCGTCCGGTGCGGCGTCGAGAATCCAGGTCTGGAAGGTGACCGGCACCGCTCCGTACCCCAGACCCCACAGGACCAGGACGGCACCTGCGGTGAGGGCGGAGTTGCCGACGGACACGAGGAGCATCATGGCCAGAGTGAGGACCACGGAGATGCCCACGACGGTCTGCCGGAGCCGCTTCGCGACGAGCGCCCCGGCGATGAAGTTGCCGCAGATGCCGGCGAGGCCGAACGCCAGCAGCAGCGTGCCGATCATGCTGTCGGCGACCCCGTCGTCCTGCAGGATCGGCCGGACGAACGTGTAGGCCACGAAGTGCCCGGTGACGACCAGGAAGGTCATGGCGATGCCGGCCCGTATGCCCGCGTTGCCCTTGAAGACCTTCGGCACGTCCGCGAAACCGATCGTATGCTCCGCCGGCAGCTTCGGCATGAGGCAGACCATGCAGGTGAGGGAGACCAGGCCGAGGACGCCGACGGCGGCGAACGCGGTGCGCCAGCCGCTGAGGTCGCCGATGAATGTTCCGGTGGGCACGCCCAGGACGGAAGCGGTCTCGACGCCGCCGAAGATGACAGCGGTGGCCCGGGAGACGTGCTTCTCCGGCACCAGCCGCAGCGCGATGCTGCCGGCCAGGGACCAGAAGCCACCGACACTGATGCCGATCAGGAAGCGAGCGGTCAGCACGATCGCGAAGCTGGTCGCGAAAGCGGACGCGAGGTTGGCCGCACCCACCAGCCCGATCAGGACCGCCAGGACGAGCCGGCGGTCGATGTGTCCCGTGGCCACGGTGACCAGGGGTGCCGAGACGGCGGCGACCAGGCCGGGCACGGTCACCATCAGACTCGCGGTGCCCTCGGACACGTCCAGGGCGGAGCCGATCGGGGTGAGCAGGCCCACGGGCAGCAGTTCGGAGGTCATCAGGGCGAAGATGCCCAGCGTCACCGCCAGGACGGCGAGCCAGCCCCTGGTGGGGGACGGCTCTCTGGCGGCGGAGACACGTGTGTCGACGGACGTCACGCCTCCATCAGCCCTTCTTGCGTAGAGGGTCCACGGCATGCCACGGGCGGTGGACCGAGGACTTGGCCACCGCCCGCGGAGTGAGTGGGCTGTCTGTTACTCGGTGCCCGGGGTCTTTCGGGTGGTGACGTTCATGCGGTTCCAGGCGTTGACGGTGAAGATCAATGCGATCAGCTGGGCCAATTCCCTTTCGCCGAAGTGCTGGGCAGCCTCGTCGTAGACCTCGTCCGGCACGCCGTCGGGCAGGCGGGTGACGGCCTCGGCCAGCGCCAGGGCGGCCCGCTCCTTCGGGGAGTACAGGCTCGACTCCTCCCAGGCGGGCAGCTGGTGGATCCGCTCCTCCGTCTCCCCGCCCTTGCGGGCGTCGGAGGTGTGGTAGTCGATGCAGTACGCGCACCGGTTGATCTGGGAGGCGCGGATCTGCACCAGCTCCAGCAGGACGGGGTCGATCCCCTCACGAGCTGCGGCGTCGAGGGCGAGGACGGCCTTGAAGACCTTGGGGGCGACGGTGGTGAAGTTCATGCGCTGAGGCACCTGGAAGGTTGGCATGTGACGACCGTAGGAGCGAAAGCGACCCAGGATATGGTGCATTTCCATGGCAGAAACGTGGGTCAATCCTCGAGGTCGGTCAGCCGACGAAGGCACCTTGCCGGGGCAGGCCGCAGGAACCGACCTCCACCTGCCCCTCTCAGGAGAGGGCAGCCTGCGGAGTCGGCTCATGCACGCCCTGCGGGAGGCCATTCGGTCCGGTCGACTCGCTCCGGGCACCCGCCTGCCGCCCTATCGGAGCCTCGCGAGCGACCTCGGCATCGCTCGCAACACCGTCGCCGGCGCCTACGCCGAACTCGTCGAGGAGGGCTGGCTCACCGCCCGCCAGGGCTCCGGCACCCGGGTTGCCCGGCGTGCCTCGCCACTCCCGCCCGACCAGGCGCGCCGTCCTCGCCGGCCGGCCCGACGGCGCATCCTCCACGACCTGATGCCCAGCTCGCCCGATGCGGCCGCCTTCCCACGCTCCGCCTGGCTCTCATCAGCCCGCAGAGCCGTCGCAGCAGCACCCAACGACGCCTTCAGCGTGGGCGATCCGCGCGGCAGGACGGAGTTGCGCGGCACCCTCACGGAGTACCTGGCACGCGCCAGGGGTGTACGCGCCGCACCGGACCGGATCGTGATCTGCTCCGGCTTCGCCCACGGGCTGGAACTGCTGAGCAGCGTGCTGAAAGGTCCAGTCGCGGTGGAGTCGTACGGACTGGACTTCCACCGGAGCATCATCGGCAAGGCAGGTCTGCGCTCCGTTCCGCTGACGGTCGACTCGTACGGGGCACGCGTCGACGAACTTCCGGACACCGGCGCCGGAGCCGTGCTGCTCACGCCCGCCCACCAGTTCCCCACTGGCGGACCGCTCCACCCCGAACGCCGGGCGGCGGTCATCGACTGGGCCCGCTCCTCCGGCGGACTGCTCGTGGAGGACGACTACGACGGCGAGTTCCGCTACGACCGGCAGCCAGTCGGCGCGGTGCAGGGCCTCGATCCCGACCGGGTCGTCTACATCGGCTCGACCAGCAAGAGCCTGTCACCAGCACTGCGGCTCGGCTGGATGGTGCTGCCGGGATGGCTCGTCGACGACATCCTCGCAGCCAAGGGACCTCGGGAAATGTGGTCGGGCGTCGTCGATCAGCTCACCCTCGCCGACTTCATCGCCTGTGGAGCGTACGACCGTCACCTGCGCCGCATGCGGCAGCACTACCAGCGCCGCCGCGACCTGCTGGTGAGCACACTCGCCGCAACCGCCCCGCACATCGAGGTCAGCGGCATCGCGGCAGGACTGCACGCCGTCCTCGAACTGCCGGAGAACACCGAGGAGGCGGCCCTGCGCGCGGCCCGTCGCCACGGCCTCGCCCTCGACGGGCTGCATCCCTACCGCCACCCCGACAGCACGATGCCACCCCGCGACGGCCTGGTCATCGGATACGGCACCCCACCAGACCACGCCTTCACGGCCGCACTGGACGCGCTGAGTCTGGCTCTGCCCGGCCCGCCGCTGGACGACCGATGCACAGCGTTCCCGTGAACATGGGCGAACGCGATCACGCCGGGTTCTCGGTACTCGGGACGCGGATTCGAGGCTGTCAGCCGGTGGTCGGCCGGGATGCGCCGACGGGGGAGTGGTGCCGATCCACGATGCCCTCGACGATTCTCATCAGGCGGTCCCCCGTTTGATCGATGCTTCCGTTCTGCGTGCTGACCTGCGCCCCTTCGAGCACGAAGGTGATCTCGGCCGCGGCCTGCTCGGGGTCGGGCAAGCCGGCCTCGGCACACATGCCGACCAGTCTGCGGGTCTGGTGGGCCTTGTGCTTCTCGATCACTTGCCGTGCGGGATGGGAACGGTCCGGCAGTTCGGCGAGGGAGTTGATGAACGGGCAGCCCCGGTGCGAGATGGACGGCAACCCCTCGGCGATGAAGCGGGCCAGGCCCAGGATCTGCTCCCTGGGCCGGCCGGGGTGTTCCGTCTGGACCCGGTCGAAGGCCGCCTGATAGTCGGCGGCGACGATCCGCAGCCACTCCGCGACCAGCGCGTCCTTGGTCTCGAAGTGCCGGTAGATCGCCATCTTGGTGGTGTCGGCCCTCTCGGCGATCGCCTGGACGCCCACTCGCCGGATTCCCTCGCTTTGGAAGAGCTCTTCCGCCGCGTCGAGGATGCGCTCACGAGGCGGCAGTTTCGCCACCCTGCTCGGCCTCCTGGTGGTAGATGCCATGCCTGCTCCGTGACGTCCGGTCGGGGGTGCGGGGTTGTCCCACCGCTCCTACGATACCAAGCAGTTCCACATGATACCGATTGGTATCGTCAGGGACTCAGCAGTATCGTTCTATCCGCTGGGAGTGAGAGTGAGAGTTACCGAGTACGTGGACTTCGACGCGGTCGGTCTCGCGGAACTGGCGGCCAAAGGCGAGGTGACCCCCGCCGAACTGCAAGCAGCCGCACGCGAGGCCGTGCAGGCGGTCAATCCGCAGATCAACGCCATCGTGGAGACATGGCCGACCGACGACGAGCCCAACCCCAGCGGTGCGCCGCTGACCGGCGTCCCCTTCCTGATCAAAGACATCGGAGTCTCCATGGCCGGGCGGCGCATGGAGCTGGGCAGCCGCCTTGCGGCCGGCAACGTCGCACGCGCCGACTCGTCCCTGATGCTGCGCTTCCGCCGCGCGGGCCTCGTGACGTTCGGGCGTACCGCGACACCGGAGATGGCTTACAGCATCACGACGGAACCGGTGCTGTACGGCGCGACCCGCAACCCGTGGGACCTGGAGCGGAGTGCGGGGGGATCCAGCGGGGGCGCGGGCGCGGCTGTCGCTGCCGGGGTCGTTCCGATCGCACACGGCACCGACGCCGCCGGCTCGCTCCGTATCCCCGCCGCCTGTAACGGCCTCTTCGGGTTGAAGCCCACCCGTGGCCGGGTCTCCATGGGCCCCGACTTCGATGAGGTCTTCAGCGGCCTGGCCGTGCACGGCAGCGTCAGCCGCACCGTACGCGACAGTGCGGCCCTGCTCGACCAGATCCGCGGCCCGGAACCGGGTGACCCCTACTTCGCCCAGCAGCCGTCCCGGCCGTACGCGGAGGAGGTAACCCGCCATCCGGGCGCGCTGCGGATCGGCGTCCTCACCCAGGCGTGGGGCGGACGCCGCACCACCGCACCGGTGGCCGACGCGCTCTCTCGCACCGTGCGGCTGCTCGAATCGCTCGGCCACCAGGTGGAGGAGGCCGAGGTCGACCTCGGGGCCGACTGGGATGAGTACGTCCTGGCCAACGCGCGTCTGTTCACAACGAACCTCGCATCCACGGTCGACGAGTTGGCCACCGCCTTCGACCGGCCCATCGACTCCTCAACCCTTGAACCGATAACCCTTGCCGGGTACCACTACGGGCAGCGGGTGAGTGGCGCCCAGTTCGCCACCGCTTTCACCATCCGCAACCGGGTCGCCCGGAGACTGGCACAGTACTTCGACGCCCACGACCTACTGCTCACTCCGACTCTCCCGGAGCTTCCCGCACCAGTCGGCACCTGTGCCGAGAGCGAAGAAGAGCTGGACGGCCTCGGCTGGATCGACCGCGTCTTCGACCGCTCGCCGTTCACCATGCCGTTCAACATGGCCGGCACGCCCGCCATGTCCGTGCCGGTGACGGCCGACACCGAGACGGGGCTGCCGATCGGTATGCAGTTCGCCGCCGGATACGGCCTCGAAAGCCGCCTCTTCCGCCTCGCCGGCCAACTCGAACAGGCAAGCCCATGGTCGGGTCGTATCCCCGCGGTGTGGGCAGGGAACCGCACGGGCCGCTGAGGAACGCTCCTCGTCGAGCCGGGAGCCGAATCACGAAGGCCGTTACGTTCGCCTTCTCCACGGCCTCGTTCCGGCGCCCCGGAGCTGCAGATCGCGCCGCAGTCGGCCAGGTAGCGAGAGGTCATGGGAGCGTTCGTGGAACGGTCACTGCGACTGCTCCACGAACGTGGCCCCACCGGCTGGGGAAGATGCGAGGAAGAGACCTCAGGCGGGCAGCTTCGTGTCGATGATGAAGCTGATTTCGATGAGCTGGCCGGGCATGGTCAGTTCAGTGATGCCCACGACCGTGCTGGCCGGGCGATGGCCCCCGAAGTACTTCAGGTTGCCCTCCATCGTCGGCGCGGCATGCTGTTGAAGGTTCACCAGGTACAGGGTCTGCGAGACGATCTGGTTCCGGGTGGCGCCATAGTGGTTCAGAACCCTGTCCATGTTGACGTAGGTCTGCTTGAGCTGGGCGGCGAAGTCGCCCGCGTAGAGGAACTCGCCTGCCTCGTCGAACGAGAGCTGTCCAGAGACGTGGATCAGCTCGCCCGACTTGATCGCCTGTGAGTAGCCGAAGTCGCTCTCGGCCGGCACGCCGTAGTTGAAGGAATCGATGGTGGCCACGGTGCTCGCCCTTCCGGTCGCTCTCTTGTAGTTACTCGGGAACTGTAGGAGAGTGACGGTTGACCTGGAAGAACGCACTTTTCGGTGACTGAGGAACCCAATGGTGACCAAGCAACAGCTCAAGGGCCTGCCCGAGGACGCTGACCTGCGGCGCGCAGACTCCCTGGCGCGGGAGATCTTCTCGGACGTCGCCAACAAATGGGCGCTTCTGATCATCGAGACACTCGGCGAGCGCACCCTGCGCTTCAGTGAGCTGCGGAACGAGGTCGAGGGCGTCAGCCACAAGATGCTCACCCAGAACCTGCGCATGCTCGAACGCAATGGCCTGGTCGATCGGAAGGTGCACCCCACCGTGCCGCCGCGGGTCGAATACACCCTCACCGAGCCGGGCCGGGCCTTGCGCACCGTGGTCGACGCCATATGCGGCTGGACGCACCAGCACCTCGGCCACATCGAGAGTGCACGCGACCGCTTCGACGCCTGACGAACACGCAGCGACACCCTCGCGCCCTGCGCGACTCCTTCTCGCTCTCACGTTGGTGGCTACCCCTGTGGTCCGCGCTTCGCCCGATCGGCTACCGAGCCATCCCGTGGTGGGTCAACCGTGGTTTCGCGACGCAGTTCGGCTGGAACGGCCCCAACTTCTTCCTCTCCCCGGTGATGCGGAAACGACTCGCCGACTGCCCAAACCAGGATTGGCAAAAGCTCAATGAGGCGTCATGGAGAGGGAAGCGGCCGATGCCCGAGCCGGTGTGCTGCGAGGCGCTCTCGGCCCGGAGTCGGCTCGGGGCGACCCGCCTGATCGTGGGTGGCCCGCCGGTGGCACCATCTGTGGGGTGCCCCCTTCCCTTCAGGTCGGTCCGTACACCGTGATCGCGCTCGCCGACGGTGCGGGCCCTTTTTTCTCTCCCAGGTCGGAGGCGTTCCCCGGCGCGACTGCCGAGCAGTGGGCGGCGGCCGACCGGCTCGATCCCGGCGCGCTGGACGCCGACGGGCGTTGGCGGCTCCAGTTCCGCGCGTTCGCGATCCGCAGCGACCAGGGTGTGACGCTGGTAGACGCGGGGATCGGCCCGGCCGACAGCCCGGCGGCCTCGTGGGCGCCCGTGCCTGGGGTGCTCCCGGCGTCGCTGGCCGCCGCGGGTATCGAACCATCCGACGTGGACACCGTGGTGCTCACGCACCTCCATACCGACCACGTGGGCTGGGCCGTCGTCGGTGGCGAGCAGTCGCGGCCGTTCTTCCCGAACGCCGCATACCTGTTGCAGCAGGCCGAACTCGACGCGATCGACGAGGTCAACCCGCAGCTGCGGGCCACTCTCATCGACCCGCTCCGGAAGACCGATCAGCTACGGCTCCTCGACGGCGACACCCCGCTGCGCAACGGCGAGCGCGCGTTCGCCACGCCCGGTCACACGCCCGGCCACCAGAGCGTGCTCGTCACCTCCGGGCGCGAACTCGTCACCGTCACCGGTGACCTGCTCGTGCACGCGATCCAGCTGCTCCACCCCGAACTCGCCTACGCCCACGAGATGGACGTCGAGCAGGCGCGAGCCTCAAGAGAACAGGTCCTCGGTAGCAGGGCCGCCGACACCCTCCACCTCGCGACCCCGCACCTGACCGAACCGTTCATCACCCGCTGACCCACCCGGCCGGCGGGTCATTCCGCGAGGGTGCGCAGCCGCTCGGATGACCATCGGCCGGCTGATCCGGCACCTCGGCTGGTGGCGGACCGTGACGGCCCCGTTCCCGTGGCATCCCGTTGTCGTCCTTGACGCCCTTGTCGGCCTGCGGCGGCCGACCGCTGGGCCGGTACGCCGGTACGGCTTTCGGTCAGGCCCGCAGTGCGTCGATCGCGGTGTCGATCGCGGCCAGGGCCGCTGTCCTGTCGAGACCTGCCCGCGATACGAGCGAGAGGCCCTGGACGACGTAGAGCAGTAGCTGGGCCTGGTCCTCGGGGCGGGCGGCGTCGGTGACTTCGCCGGCGGTCTGTGCGCGGCGCAGCGCGTCGGTGAGGATCTCCGTGAACCGGCGGTATGAGCGGGTGACGACTTGTGTGGCTTCGCTGTCGTGGGGGACGAGTTCCGCGGTGGTGTTGCCGACCAGGCAGCCCTGCGGTACCCCCACGTCGGAGATCAGTTCGTCCAGGCGTGCCGGGTGGGTCAGGATCTCGCGCAGCGCCGGCAGGAGTGGGGTGGTGTCGAGCGCGGCGATCAGGTGTCGCTCGTACACCTCCCAGTAGAGCCTGACGGCGTCGAGATAGAAACGGCGCTTGTCACCGAACGTTCCGTAGAGGCTGCCGCGTTCCACGGCCAGCGCGTCGACCAGGTCCTGGATCGATGTCGACCCGTATCCCCGGGACCAGAACAGTTCAAGTGCCCGCGTCAGCGTCTGGTCCTTGTCGAATCCGCGGGGGCGTCCGGTTCGTGCCACGTGTCCGACACTACAACTTCTTGACAGGGCGTTCAAGAAGTCATAGCTTCTCTCGCATTACTTTTGGAACGACTGCACAGAAGTCGGCCGGCTGCATGCCGGTCGCGAAGGGCGAAGCAATGGACTTTGCGGGAAAGGCAGCACTCATCACCGGATCCGGCGCGATCGGCGGGCTCGGACATGTGACGGCCCGAGTGCTGGCCGCCGGGGGAGCCGACCTGATCCTCACCGGCACCGATCCGGAGCGCGGAGCCCAGGTCGTCGAGGACCTCCGCACGGCCGGGGGCGAGTCCACCGCGACGGTGCGTTTCGTCACGGCCGACGTGACCGACACAGCAGCCGTGCAGCAGCTGGCCGCGGACGCCGGAGCTGTGGACATATTGATCAACAACGCGAGCGTCATGACGTTCGCTCCGACCACCGAGCAGGACCTCGCGGGCTACGACGCCGCCTTCGCGGTCAACGTGCGTGCGCCGTTCCTGCTCACCGCGCTGCTCGCGCCGAAGATGGCCGCCAACGGCGGCGGCAGCATCGTCAACGTCAGCTCCACCGCGGCCGGTCTCGGCATGCCGGGAATGGCCGTGTACGGCGCCACCAAGGCCGCGCTCGAATCGCTGACCCGCACTTGGGCGGCAGAGTTCGCATCGTCGAACGTGCGGGTCAACGCTGTCGCTCCCGGTCCGATGCGCACCTCGAAGGTGATCGCGGCGCTGGGCCCCGACATGGGTGGCATGGGCCTGACCACCGCGCTGAAGCGCACCGCCGACCCGGCCGAAGTAGCGCGCGTGGTCGCCTTTCTCGCCGGTGACCGAGCCAGTTATGTGACCGGTGCTGTCATGCCCGCCGACGGCGGCCGAACCGCGATCTGAGCCGCGGCCGCCACCGCTGCCGCCGGACAGTGCCGTTGCTGACGGGGACAGCCCGTCATCGCTGCCGATTCACGCGCCATGGCGCCGAGTGAAGGAAAGAGAATCATGGGTCGTCTCGAGGGAAAGTACGCACTGATCACAGGAGGGACGAGCGGCATAGGACTGGAGACCGCCCGCGAATTCCTCGCCGAAGGAGCATCCGTCGCGATCACCGGCCGCTCGCAGGAAAGACTGGACGAGGCGGCCCGGCAATTGGACGGGCCACTGCTGCCCGTCCTCAGCGACGCCGGCGACGTACCCGGCCAGGCGGCGCTCGCAGCGCGACTCCAGGCGGAATGGCCGAAGCTCGACATCCTGATGAGCAACGCCGCCGACATCACCCATCTCCCGATCGAGGAATGGACCGAGGAGGCATTCGACAGGCTCCTCGCAACCAACCTCAAAGCGCCGTTCTTCCTGATCAAGGCCCTGTTGCCGCTCTTCTCGCAGCAATCCTCGGTCATCCTCGTCGGTTCGGTCTCCGCTTTCGTCGGACACGAGAACGCGACGGTGTACGGCGCCGCCAAGGCGGGGCTGCTGTCCTATGCCCGCGGGCTGACCCACGAGCTCAAAGAGCGGGGCGTTCGCGTCAACGGACTGAGCCCCGGGCCGACCGTCACCAATGCGTTCACACCGCTCGGCCCGGAGCGGCAAGCCGCCGTCTACGAGGAACTCCGGCGAACCGTGCCACTTCATCGGCTGGGGACCGCCACCGAGATGGCGAAGGCAGCTGTGTATCTCGCCTCCGACGAGTCCGCCTACACCGTTGGCACCGTGCTGCGAGTCGATGGCGGCATCGGGGAGCTCGCCTACTGAAGGGTGCTGCAGAAGGACGGGGGCGGGCTGTTCACTCGGAACCGGCCTCGCCCTCGACCTCCCCACATCTCCCTGACCAGTCACGTCAGATAATGCGGTGCAGTCGGCCGGATCACAGGAGACGCTGGTGCAGTGAATCAGGTTCAGGAGATCGTGGGTCTGGTCGACGGTGTGCTGGGCCAAGATGTCATCGGCACCTACCTCCACGGATCCTCCGTGCTCGGTGGACTCAGGCCGGCCAGCGACGTGGACGTGCTGGTTGTCTCCCGGCGGCGAATGGACGAGCAGGAGCGACGGACACTCCTCGGTGGACTACGGCGGATCTCCGGCTCTCGAAACGAGGTCCGCCCGGTCGAGCTCACCGTGGTCGTCCAGTCCGAGGTCAAGCCGTGGCGGTACCCACCGACCGGCGATTTCCTCTACGGCGAGTGGCTGCGCGCCGAGTACGAGGCCGGGGAGGTCCCCCAGCCGGAGCCGATGCCCGATCTGGCCCTGCTGATCCCCATGGCGCTGACCGGCGACATCTCCCTCACCGGTCCGCGCCCGGCGCAGGTCCTCGACCCGGTTCCGCAGGCCGACCTGGTCCGGTCGAGTGTGGCGGGTATCCCCAGCCTGCTCGACGACCTGGACAGCGACACCCGCAACGTCCTGTTGACCTTCGCCCGCATCTGGAACACACTCGCCACCGGGCAGATCAAGTCGAAGGACGCCGCCGCCGACTGGGCCCTCGCCCAGCTCCCGCCCGAGCACCGCGCCGTCCTCGAGCACGCCAGGCAGCTCTATCTCAACTGCCACTACTCCGAGGAGAGCTGGAGCGATGCATTGCAGGCGCAGGTGCGTCCGCACGTGGACCGCGTGCTCGGCGAGATCGACCGACTGCTCGCTCCCCCTGCGGATGTGAGGGGCACTCGCAAAACGCATCCCGGCCCACCGTCGTCGTCACCCTGAAAGCCCGAACTCAGTAAATGCCTCGACATCGGTCGCGGTGATCGGGGACGCTTCGCGCGATGACCAGAATCGACGACACACCGCCCGCGTGGGACGAGCGCACCCAGCTCACCACGTTTCTCGACTACGCACGTGACACCGCCCGTGCCAAGTGCGATGGCGTCTCCGCTGAGAACGCACGTAAGGCGCTCCTGCCGGGCTCCCCGCTGATGACCATGAGCGGAGTGATCAACCACCTTCGCTGGGTCGAGTACCACTGGTTCCAAGTGGTCTTCCTCGGCGAGGAAGACCAGGGTCCCTGGACCGAGGAGGACCCCGACCGCGAGATGCGTATCGCCGTCGACTTCCCCCTCACGCAACTGCTCGACGAATACGCCGAACAGAGCGCCCACTACCGCGAACTGGTCGCCGGGAGCAGCTTGGACAAGCAGGCCCAGCGAGCCGTGCGCAACGGCCTCCACGTCGACCTGCGCTGGATCCTCCTCCACCTCACCGAGGAGACGGCCCGCCACAACGGGCACCTGGACATCCTGCGCGAGATGCTCGACGGCACCACCGGCGACTAGATCCGGCGCAGATCACGGGCGGAGCCGGAGTCGGACCGAGGCAACGCCGGACAGGATGGCAGCCCAACGGAGAGGCCCCCGGTGATCACAGAGCTTCGCACTCTGTGATCACCGGGGGCCTGTGCCCGTCTGGATCCGGGCCTCCGTAGCTGTTGCCCGTGTGGAGCTTGTCCAGTCGCTTTCAACTGCCGCCGGCGCTCACCCCTTTATCGCGGAGTTGGCGACGCCCTGGACGAACCAGCGCTGGAAGAAGGCGAAAACGGCGAGGACGGGCAGGACCAGGAGTACGCCGAAGGCGAGGGTCTGGCCCCAGTCGAGCGGCTCTTGGCCCTGGAAGACGCTCATCTCCAGCGGGAGGGGGCGGACCGAGGGGTCGGACACCATCAGGACGGGCCACAGGAAGGAGCCCCACTGGATGAGGAAGGTGAGGATGGCGACGGACGCGAACGCGGGCTTGCTCATCGGGACGACGATGGCGAAGAACGTACGCCAGGGGCCGGCGCCGTCGAGGCGGGCCGCTTCCTCGATGCTCGGTGGGATCGAGCGGAAGAACGTATGGAACTGGTAGACGGAGAAGGCGTTGGCGATGAACGGAAGCGCCTGGATGAGCAGCGTGTTCCGCTGGTCGTTGAACATGTAGAACAGCGGGACGGCCACCGACTCGAACGGGATCAGCATCAGCAGCAGGATGAGGGTCATGACCGCTTCCCGGCCTCGCCACTTCAGCCGTGACAGTCCGTACGCGGCCATCGAGTTGACGAACAGGCCCCCCGTCACCACCACGAAAGCCAGCAGCAGCGAGACGCCCATGAAGCGCCAGAAATAGCCGGTGCTCTCGGAGTTGAGGGCGTCGAGGACGGCGAAGTAGTTGTCGAAGGACAGGTGGGTGGGGAGGAAACCGGACAGGCCGTTGAGCACTTCGTCGGAGGGCTTGAGGCTGCCCAGGAACAGATAGGTCACAGGCAGCGTGAAGACGAACGCCAGTACGCTGAGTACGGCGTAGTCCATGAGGCGGCGCAGCTGTGTGCGGGGCGTGGCCATGGGTCAGTCCTCGTTTCCGGGCCGCACGACGCGGCGCTGGACGAGCGTCAGGGCGACGACGATCAGGAAGAAGACGACCGTGATCGCCGAAGCCTGGCCGATGTTGTTCTGGTCGAAAGCGGTGGTGACCGCCTGGTACATCACAGTGCGAGTGGCGTCCTCGTCGAGGCCGCCGCCGCGGACGAGGATGTACACCTGGTCGAAGACCCGGAAGGACAGCACCGAGGTGAGCATGGCGACGAACACGAGGGTGCCACGGATGCCGGGCAGGGTGACATGGCGGAACTGCTGCCAGCGCGTGGCACGGTCGAGCCGGGCGGCTTCGTAGAGTTCGTTGGGGATCTGCTGGAGCCCGGCGAGAAGAATGACCATCTGGAAGCCGACGCCCTGCCAGACGGAGAGCACGATGATCGAGGCCATGGCTGTGGTGGCGTCACCGAGCCAGCTGAAGGCACCCCAGTTGCCGAAACTCACCAGGTCCAGGGCGGAGTTGAGCATGCCCTGATCGCTGCGGGCGAGGATCAGCCGCCAGATCACGGCAACCAGCGCCATGGGGAAGACCACCGGCATGAAGAAGAAGGACCGGAAGAGACCGATGGCTTTCAGCTTGCGGTTCAGCAGGATCGCCAGCGCCAGGGCGAGGGCGGTCTGCAGTGGTACGACGACCCCGGCGAAGGTCAGGTTGTTGAGCAGCGCCCGCAGGAACGGGCCCGACAGATCGGGGTCGGTGAACAGCCGCCGGTACTGCTCCAGGCCGAAGAACGACGGCGCCAGCGGCGAGCCGAGCCGCACGTTGTAGAAGGAGAGCACCACGGCGTAGCCGAACGGCACACCGACGAAGACGATGAGTCCGACGACGGCCGGCGCGGACATCGCCAGTCCGTGCACCCAGTCGCGGTTCTTCCGTGCAGAACGCGTCGAGCGCTTGGCTCGTACCGGGTGCCCGGGCCGTGTCGGGTTCTCGGAGATGATGGGTGGGTCCTGCTCCCCGTCTGGGAGCGTGGGCCGGGCGGAATCCACGGAATTCACGGGTGGGTCCTGTTCCCGGCGGGACGGGCATGCTGCGCCTGCGCCGTCCCGCCGCCGATGCGTTCTGCGGTCTACGGGATCTTGTAGCCGGCGTTGTCCGAGAAGTCCCGGTCGATGGCGCGGGCGGCCTTGGCCAAGGTGCTCTTGGGGTCGGCCCCGCCGTAGATGGAGTTCAGTGCCCCGCTGAACTTCGACGTGATCACGGGGTATCCGGCGGTCACCGGGCGGGTGACGGCGACGCAGGACTCGGTGATCCGGGTGTCACCACACGGCTTTCCGAGGTGGTCGGCGAAGAGCTCGAGCGGTCCGCCGGTCTTGTACAGCGGGCTCTTGGCGAGCGCCGTCCTGGTGGCCGGCACCGCTCCGTTGGCCTTCGTCATCGCGGTGACGTTGGTGTCCTTCATCAGGTAGTCGAGGAAGGCCCCGGCTGCCTTGGCGTTCTTGGTGTCGGCACCGATGCCCCAGGCCCACGAGCCCTGGCCGGTCTTGGTCCCGTTGCCGAAGTCGGGCAGCGGCAGGACGACCAGATCGTCGCCGAGGGCCTTGCTGTAGTCGGGGTACATCCAGTGGCCGACCCAGCTCAGCGCGACACGGCCTTTGGTGAACGCCTTGCTGTCGGTGTTGGGATCGACGTACGGCTTCCAGGACTGGAAGGTCTTCATGGCGTCGACCACCGCGGGACTGTCGAGGGCGCCGGCCGCCTTTCCGTCCTTCAGCAGCGAGCCGCCGGCCGACCAGACGATCGGTGAGAAGCCGTAGGTGCCCCACTCGCTGCCATAGCCTACGTTCTCCTGGAGGTCGAGGGTCTTGCCGTCGGAGTCCTTGGCCTTCAGCGCCTTGAGTGCGGCGGTGAACTCCTTCGCCGTCCAGCTGCCGGACTCTCCCTTGGGGTACTTCACGCCCGCTGCGTCCAGGAGCTTCTTGTTGCCGTAGATACCGAGTCCGGAGTCGTACATGCCCAGGCCGTACGTCTTCTTGCCGATCGTGCCCTGGGCCTTGTTCGCCCTGGTGGCGTTCTTCATGGTGCTGGCGGAGACATGGCTGTCGATGGGGGCGAGCTTCTTGTTGTAGACGAAGTTCGCCATGGTCGGGCCGTCGAACTCCATGACATCCGGCAGCTTGGAGGCGTCCGTGGTGGTGATCGTCTTGGTGTAGTCCTTGTCGGGGATCAGCTTCAGTTCGGCCTTGATCTTGCTCTGCGAGGAGTTGAAGGACTTCACCGCGTTCTGCATCGCGGTGGCCTCGCTCTTCTGGCCCTGATGGGCCCAGACGCTTATCGTGCCCTTGCCGCTGCCGGCCTCCGCGGAGACGTCGGTGCTTCCGCCTCCACCGCAGGCGGCCAGCGCCGCCACAGGCAGGGTGAGGGCCAGGCCCGTACGGACCGCGTGACGGTGCCTTCTGTTTCTGGTGAACATGGTTGGTGCCTCCGTGCGTGGGTGCGGGTGAGGGGTCGAGCTGCTGATGTGGTCCCCGGTGTGAGGTGCTGGGGCGGCGGGGCCGTGGATGCCGCGGGGGAGAGGGGGTTACTGGGGTCGGCGCGGGTTGGGCGGGGCGGTGGTTTCGCGAAGGACGAGGTGAATGGGCATCCGCACCTGCCCCGGTGGCTCGGCCTCCGGCTCGCTGAGCTGTCGCAGCAACAGTTCGGCGGCCTCGGCGCCTTGGCCCGCGACGGGCTGGGCGATGGTGGTCAGTCCGAGCACGTCGGCCAGTTCATGGTCGTCGAAGCCGATGACGGACACGTCGTCCGGCGCCCTCAGCCTGTGCCGCCGCAGTGCGCGCAGTGCCCCCATCGCCATCTCGTCGGACTGCGCGAACACGGCCGTCGGCGGACGGGACGCGGCCAGCAGCCGGGTCATGGCCCGCTCGCCGCCCTTGACGGTGTAGTCGCCGTCCACTTCCAGGGCGGGATCGTGCTCGATCCCGGAATCGGCGAGAACGTCCAGGTACGCCTGCCGCCGGTCGACGGGGGTGGTCCAGTGCAATGGCCCGCTGCTCCCGGAGATCATGCCGATCCTGCGATGGCCGAGGTTGACCAGATGCCGGACGGCGCTCTCAGCGCCGGCCCGGTCGTCGATGCCGACCACCGTGAAGCCGGGAAGCGGCCCCCCGACGATCGAGGTCAGCGGCACTCCGAGTGAGCGCAGCGCGGTGACCTCCTCCTCTTCGGGAATCAGCAGCGACAGCACCGCGTCCACACGCTTGCGCAGCGGCAGTTTGGTGAAGAAGCGTTTGCGCGCCTCCGGCGAGCCGAGGTTGTAGAGCAGCACGTCGTACCCGGCCTTGCTGAACACCTGCTCGGCGGCGTCCAGCACGGTGCTGAAGAACCAGCGGCCCACATACGGGACCACCACCCCGATCGTGAAGGTGCGCCCGCTGGCCAGGCTGGACGCCGAACGCGACGCGGTGTAGCCCAGCGAGGCGGCGACGGCCGTGATCTGCTCCCGCACCTGGTCCGATACGCCCGGCCGGCCGCGCAGCGCGCGGGACACGGTGGACGCCGAGACTCCTGCGGCGTGGGCGACGTCAATGATGCTGACCGTCACGGCGCATCCTCCTAGGGCGTGTATCGAAAGCGGATCTCGGCGGTTTCACGGCGGTGTGATCTGTGAGTGACGTGACCGTAAACCTGGCCCCGTGGTTGCGCAAGCGTTTGCGCTCATATTTACTTGAGCCGATTCTCAAGAGACAGCTTCGTTATCAAACGTCAGCGCACACGTTTGGGCGCTGTGAGCGACAGGACCTGTGCATGCGTTACGCCCCACCCGGCCTCTGCGTGAACGACTTCGCGCTCCTGCATGACGACGACGGCACGTATGCGGTGCTGCACCTGCAGGGCCCGTGGACAGCCGAGTTCGACCACCTGCGGATGGAAACCTCCTACGGCCGGGCCACATCCACCGACCTGGTCCACTGGCAGCCGCACGGCACCGCCTTCGGTAACGGACTGCCCGGCCGCTTCGACCAGCAGGCGGTCTGGACCATGCACCCGTTCCGGCACGGTGCCGGAATGGCGATGTTCTACACCGGCGTCGCCGGCCTCACGGCGGGCGGCTCACCGCTCCAGTCGGTCGGCCTCGCCTACTCCGACCGCCTCGACGGCACCGGCTGGCGCCGCCACGGCACCGGGCCCGTCGTCGAAGCTGACCCGCGTTGGTACCGCACCGGCGAGCGCATGGGCTGGCGCGACCCCTTTGTCGTACCCGACGACGAGTCGGAAGGCTGGGTGATGGTCCTCTGCGCCAGCGACGCGTCCCTCCCGGCCGAGGCCGGCGGCTGCGTCGCCCTGGCCACCTCCGGCGATTTGGAGCACTGGACCGTCCACCCGCCCCTCATCTCACCCGGCGACGACGAGGAACTGGAGTGCCCCGTCCTCGAACGCCTCGACGACGGCAGCTGGCTGCTGCTCGTCTCCGTCGGCTCCACCCGCAGCTTCGACGCGTGGACCGCCCCCCGCCTCCGCGGCCCCTGGACCCATCGCGGCCCCCTCGGGCCCTCCGGATCGTACGCACCCCGCGTCATCCGCGCAGCCGACGGTTCCCGCGTCGTGCTCCACACCGTCCCCCGCCGCGTCGGACTCACCGACTCCGGGGACCGCTGCCGCGGCATGCTCGCCCAGCCGAAACTCCTGGTCACCCCCTCGGACGCAGCGCCCCGTCTCGAGTGGTGGCCCGGTCTCGACTCCTGGCTCGGTGCGGAGACGGACCAGCCCACACTGCACGCCGTCGGGGAACTGGCCATATCCGGGTATGTGGAGATCACCCTGCGCACGGACACTCCGGGCGGCGACCGCGCAGCCCTGACGATCGGCTGCGACGGCAAGGAGCTCGAGGTCACAGGACCCGACGGAGTTCCGCTCGGTCAGGCGGTCCTGCACCAACCCGCTGCTGCCTTGCGCATCCTGACCATCGGCGAGTACGTCGAGGTCTACGCCGACGGTGTCTTCGTCCTCTCCACCCTGAGCTACTCCGGCCATCCCGCCCCGTGGACGGCCGTCACGTCAGCAGGAGAACGCACCATCCCCGTCCGTCAGATCCGCTTGCCCGATCCCCACCGCGACGACGCCTCGGCTGTCTGGCCCGGCAACCCTCAACCGTCCGCCCCGGCGACCCCGTAGCCGTCAGCAAGCAACGCGACGGCTGTATGGCCGCACACCGCCCACAGCGCTGTCCAGGAGGGCGCGACTCCACCGCCACCGCTCGCTGGAGGTCGAGCCCACGGTCCTCGCCGCAACAGCGGCGAGGACCGTGCACAGCTTCCGCGTCCACGCTGTCCGCCCGCGCCCACGGGACCGGTGGCAGCCGGCGGTCCTGAAATCCGTCTCGACCTCAGTGCTCGTGCGGTGCGCCGTCGTGGCCGTGCTCGCCCGCGGGGTCCTCGGCCGGTTCGGACGTGGGCGACTGGCCGGCGGAGGGAGTCTCCTCCGGGTCGGAACCGGTTCTCCCCGGTTCCCTGTCCTCGTCCTCGTCGGCATTGCCCTCGTCGTGGTCGTGCGGCGCCGACTCCTCGCCGTGGCCGTGGCCGTGGCTCATCGCGCCTTCCACCGCCGGCATCGTCAGACCGGTCACCACGGCTCCCGCCGCACCGGCCAGGGCAACCGCCTGGAACGAGGAGGCGAAGCCGCGGGCGGGACGCCCTCGCAACCGCCACAGCGCCACCAGGCAGACAGCCACCTCGAAGGCGGTGGCCGTGACGCCAACCCGGGTCACCCCCTCGGGCACACCCGCGCCGGGCCCGAACGGCACTCCTGCCGTCCGGCTGATCCCCCAGGTCGCGATCACGGCCGCGTTGACGACGAGGCCCGACAGCATGGCGACCTTTCCGCAGGCCCTCAGGGCCGCCAGAGCCCAGCCTGCCTGGAAAGCTCCGACGGCGCAGAAGAACACCCCCGCAGCCCACCATTCGGTGTAGTGGTCCGGGACCGAAGCGAAGTGGATCGCCGCGGCACCCAGCGAGGCGAAGGTCGCGAGGACGCGTCCTGCGCTCACCTCCGCCCTGACACCTGTCTCGGTTCTTCTCCTTGTTCCCATGGATGGCTCTCCGTCCGTGCTGCGTAAAAGAATCCAGAAGATGCGTTCGCGTGCCGCTGCACAGGCACAGCGGCACGCGGAAGCTGTCTTCTAGATCCGCAGCACCGACAGAGCGGTCAGAGACGGTTTCGGAGGAGCCCGGGACGCAGCAGCGACACCGCGCGGCAGTACGGCGAGGGGCACCTCACCCGGCGCGACGGCGGGGGAGCCCTCCGCGTCCGGTTGGAGGTGCGGGAACCCGCCCGTGATGATTTCGCAGGAGGTGTCGCCGTGCCCGTCGTGCCCCTTGGGCGGCTCTGTGCCGACCGCCTGCGGTTCGGAGGCGGCATGGGTGACCAAGGCGTGATCCGGGTAGTACGGCAGATGCGTGGCCGCTCCCGCGAACCCGTGTCCAACGGCCAGGACGCAGGTGGCGAACAGCACCAGCCAGTGCAACCGCACTCGCCCAGGCATTCCTGACGCCTCCGCCCCTTGTGTTTCCGCGATACCGCCTCGGGCAGGGAACGTACAGCATGTGGGCACGGGACACGAGTGAGGTGCAGGGCCAGCGGCGCCTGCTCCGTGGCTGCGGGTCGAAGCGGTGGCCAGGATCAGGTCGGAAGCGCCCCATCGGAACCAGAAGTCATGCATTCACCAGAGGTCATGCATTCAGAGTGACTGGTGGTAGCCGAAGAACTCGTGGTCCTGGTTGTAGCCGCCGTGTCCGCCGCCGATCTGGGCGAAATCGGCGACGAACTCGATGCCTTGAATCCACTTGACCTGTTTGAAGCCGAGTTGTACTTCGTTGCGCAGGCGCAGAGGGGCGCCGTGGCCGAACGGCAGCGGTTGGTCGTTCATGTCGTAGGCGAGCATGGTCAGGTGATGACTCATCTGCTCGATGGGGTGGGCGTCGTAGTAGCGCCCTTTGTCCGGGCCGTCGCCCAGGGAGTAGAAGACGGCCCATTTCGCCTCGGGCTTCGGCTTGACGAGGTCCAGAATCGTGCGCATGGACACGCCGCCCCATTTGGCCACGCCCGACCAGCCCTGGATGCAGAAGTGCTGGGTGATCTGCTCATGGTGGGGCAGATCCCGGAGTTGGCGCAGGTCGAGATCGACGGGGTTGTCGACCAGGCCATGGACGCGCAGTCTGTAATCCGCGAAGTTGCTGTCGTGGAGCCGCTGGTATTCGGGCGAGTCAGGGTACTGTCCGTTGTGCCAAAAGTATGGAGAGATGTCCTTCTCGGTGTATTCACCCGGTCTGGCGTCCAGATGCTCGAACAGCCGCTGCAGGGGGCCGATCAGTGCGTATCCGGCGCGCTGCACCACCCGGGGATGGTGCAGGGTGAACGGGGTGGCGGCGATCCAGCCGGCGATGATCACAGCCATCGAGACGAGGAAGATCCACAGGCCAGTCCAGCCGTCGCCGCCGCGGGCGGCGTACATCTGGTTCAGGCTGCGCGGCAGGTTCGTGGTGAACACCAGGGCGACGTGGACCGTGATGAAGACCAGGAACCAGACGAGGACCAGGAAGTGCAAGGAGCGTGCCACCTGGATGCTCAGTGGTTTGCTGATCCGTCTGAAGCGGGTCGAGAGAGCCGGCGACATGCCCAGCCCGGTGAGCAGCGCAAGCGGGGCGGCGAGGAAGACCGTGGCGAAGTAGGCGAGTTGCTGCAGGCTGTTGTAGTTCACCCAGGCAGGCTCGGTCGGCCAGTCCAGCGACAGGTATTGGATCAGTGTTGACGCCGCGTTGGGGAAGACGTCCCAGCTGGTGGGAACGACCAGTCGCCACTGCCCGGTGGTGAACAGCAGCACGTAGAAGACCACGCCGTTGAGCAGCCACAGTGTTACCGTTCCCAGGTGCCACCACCGGGCCAGCCCGATCGAGTGCCGCAGCCCGGGCAGCCCCACCTGTCCGGGCAGAGCGATGGAGTCCTTCTTCGCTGTCCACAGTGGATCGGACGGCACCGGCTTCTGGACCCGGAACCACTCACGGCCCGGCGTGCTGTGTCTGGTCCAGTACAGACGCGGGTGGTCACCGATGATCTGGATTCCGGACCGGATGACGAAGATCAGCAGGAACAGGTTGAGGAAGTGCTGCCACCCCAGCCAGGCGGGCAGCCCGCTCCTGCGCGCCGGCCGCGGGACCAGGATCGTGCCCGGATAGGTGTGGAGGAACTGCTGTACCGGCCCGAGACCGCGCAGGTGCTTGGCTGCCGCGACCGCGATGATGAGGACCAGGAATCCCAGGGGCAGCAGCCAGAGCAGGTTGAACCACCTGCTGCGGCCGATGCGCACCCGCGGAGCGATGCCGTACACATGAGGCACCGAACCGGACCAGGTGGCCGGATCAATGGCATCCTCGCCTTCGGTCAGCTCCCTCCGATATCTCCGGACCGCTTCCGGCGATACGGGCGTGTCCCGTGGGGCTGACACCTCGCCGGGCATCGGCCGCCCTTCTTCGTCCACCATCGGGAACGCACCTTCCGTCAACCGCGCTGGTTGTGATACTCACCAGGCGATATTGGCCGAAAGCAGACACGATGTCCCGGAGGCCGCACCACGATGGACCGGATACCGCGGCAGGCATCCGCCGGGCGCAGTCATGTCCGTGCCTGTTGCACCCATGCGCGCTGTGGGGCGGGGTCTGCTCGGTGGTCGCGATCGTCGAGCCGCCGTCACGCGGTCAGAACTGCCCGGTTGCGCCGAGAGCGGCGGCCCTTCCCCCGGGGGCGGCTATTCCTCCTCGGCGAGCACGATGACGTGGTCCTCCTCGGTCAAGCGGAGCCGGGCGGCCTTGGGCGGGTTGAGGTGCACACCGTAGGCGGGGGGAGCACCGCGTTGGGCGCCCAGCCGGTACCCGACGGCCGTCTCACCGAGGCGGCGGGCGGACTCGATGACCGTTGCGAAGTTCGCCTCGGCGCCGGACCTGAGGTAGCGGGTCGCGGGCTTGAGGTAGATCTCGGAGCCCGCGGGGTCGAAGAGATCGATCAGCACGTCGTGCAGGTGCCGGTTCTCGGTGAGTTGCGCCAGCATCAAGCTGATCAATTTCGAGCTGACAATGAAGTCGTCGGCCCTGGTGACCTGGGCGACCTCGCGGTTGCTGTCCTCGTTCATCTCGGTGACGATCGAGTACGGGTCGCCGAGCCGGTCCTCGAGGTCGCGCAGGTGGAGGAGGGTCACCAAGGTGCGATTGTCGGCCTGTTCGGCGTCGGTTCCCTCGTCGGGGAGCACCAGGACGTGCTGGTAACTGCCGGGGTCGAGGGCTTCCAGCGAGCGCCTGCTGGTGGGGCGGCAGTACTTGTAGCCCACGGTGAGGTTCTCGTACGGAACCAGCACATCGGCCACCGGACGTTGCGGGGCCGCGATGTCCAGCGCCGAGCCGGGCTCGACGAAACTGTCCAACAGCTCGATGATCTTCGGGACGCGCCCGTTCCAGCCGATCAGCAGGGTGCGGTCCGGAGCCAGGTCCGGAGGTTGAGCGAAGGCCAGCGCCTCCTCGACGATCCGCGCGTGGTTCCTGGTCGCGAGCTTGATGAACAGATCGTCCTCGGCGAGCACGATGACGCCGTCCTCCTCACCGATGACGGTGCCCATCGGTGGGTTCAGCAGGAGCTGTCCGTCGGCTCTGCGCAGCCCCACGGGTGTGCCGAGCTCGTACCGGTGCAGTGCCTCGCCGTACGTCACCCCGGTGAGAGAGGGCTCGGCGCGGATGTAGAGCTCGCTGCCGTAGAAGCTGAGCAGTTCGTTGCAGACCGTGGAGAGGCCGGTCTGCCGGTGGGACTGCACGATGAAGCGAACGGCGATGTCGTCGGCGTCGATCACCAGGCCGTTCCGGCCTGCTGCCAGACGTGCCGCCGCGAGGTTGTCCGAATCCTGAACCGCTGCCACCACATGTGGCCGGGAGGGTTGCCAGACGCGGTTGTTGAGCACCAGCAGCGTCTTGATGACCATGGTGTCCGCCTCAGGGTCCGCTGGGGGCAGCACCATGATGGCCTTGCTGGTGTCCGGGCTGACCAGCTCCAGGTCCGCGCGCTTGAGCGGGTTGCCGGACCGGCAGATCACCCGCGTCCTTCCCGTTCTGGGCACCCGCAGCCGGATCTGCTCCTCCATGGAGACCTTGTCCCGGTCGGCGAGCACCACCACGCAGGAGCGGCGCTCGCTCTGGTTGGCCTCGACCAGCTCATCGATCACCGTGAAGATCTGCTCCGACCAGCCCAGGATGATCGTGTGGCCCCGCTCGAAGAGCCGGGATCTGCCCTTGCGCAGCTGCTCGATGCGGGCGTTCAGGCCGGCGGTCAGCACACCGATCAGCGCGCTGACGATGAAGATCCCGCCGATCGTCACCGCCAGCATGAGGGCCAGGAAGACCGGTCGCCCGGTGTCGTCTCCCATGGTGCCCGGGTCGAGCGTGCGCAGCAGACTCATCCACGCCACACCGAGCCATCCGCCGTGCGCCTCGGTGTCCTCGTCGGTGAACAGCACCACTGACGTCGTGACGACCACGATCAGCCCGGTGGACGCGAGCGCCAGCCAGCCGATCAGCGCGGGTGTCCCCCGGTCCATCGTGCCGTCGAACCAGTACCGCAACCGTTCGCGTAACCGCACCCTGAGTCCCCGATCTCGACCGTCCGCCCCTCGACGATCTTGCCATGCCGGAGGGCCGCTGA
The DNA here is from genome assembly GCF_017676385.1 of Streptomyces spirodelae. Classification (GTDB taxonomy): domain Bacteria; phylum Actinomycetota; class Actinomycetes; order Streptomycetales; family Streptomycetaceae; genus Streptomyces; species Streptomyces spirodelae. The sequence goes on along the minus strand of NZ_JAFFZN010000010.1, from coordinate 185,187 downwards.
CCGGTTCCGGGGTCGGCACCACCGTCCGTCTCCGGGAAACCCAAAGACGGACTGACCGTCGACGACGGGCTCGCAGCCGACCGACGACGTCCCCGTCGCCGCCCGCCCCCCTCAGGCAGCATGCGACGCTGCCTGAATCGTAGGTCGAACCAGGAGCGATGTGCGGTTTGCTGCGCCTTGTTGCAAGCGTGCGACGATCGCCTCCGCCGTCCATGGGCGACGATCGCCTCCGTGACGAGTGTGAACGGTGACTTCGAACTGTCCATGGACGAATTGCGAGTCGTGGCACGCTACGTCGCCGAGACAGCGCAGGGTGTTCTCCCGGTATTCGAAGACGCCAACCCCGGTGACACCCGACCGCGGGCGGCCATCGATGCGGCATGGGACTTCGTCAACGGTGCGCCCAGGACCAAACTTCAGCGCGTCACGTCGATGGACGCGCATCGAGCGGCGAAGGAGGCCGCCACCGAAACCGGGCGTCTCGCTGCGCAAGCCGCCGGCGACGCCGCATCTGCCGCATATCTGCACCCGATCGCGAAGGCTCACCAGGTGGGCCACATCCTGCGCGCTGCTGCGAATGCGGCACGCATCGCCGAAATCGACGCAGGCGAGGATCCCAGCGCCGGGAACAGGGCGCTCGAAGAGGCCCGTGAGCGAGCCACACCGGCCCTGATCGGTGTTCTCCAGCGGTACCCTCTGGCGCCCAGCGGTAAGAGCCGCGCTGCGCAGCTCATGGCTGCTCTCGACACCTCTCTCCGTTGAACCCCGCAGGTGTGCGAACCATCGGCGCGGTGGACCGACGCGGTGATGGCTGCGCTGTGGGCGGCGTTGCTCCGGATGTCGTGCCGCGGGTCGGCAGGGCCGGGACAGACGGTAAGAGTGATCGGAGTTCATCGGATACAGCTGTGTACGCGGCGAGCGCGTCGGCAAGGCCGGGCTCGGACCGCGGAGTTCCGGACTGCTCACGGGCGTTGCACCGCGGCGCTCCGCGAAGTGGCGGCCAGTGACACATCGACCGCATGGTTGCGGAACTCTTGCGAGCGCGCCTGGATGGCGTCGAAGGGCGCGGTCGCCTCGGCCACCGTGACGCTGTGTCCACCCGGGGTCAGCGCCGCAGGTGTCAGACGGCGTGCCGAGGGCCGGTGGTGCCGAGGCGTTCCCACAGGCCGACCAGGTGCGCGTGCAGGACGTCTTCGGCTTCCTGCGTGGGCAGGTGGCCCATGAGTACGTGGCTGGTGAGGCCGTCGGCGAGGGCGAGCAGGGTGCGAGCCTCGCGCTGCGGATCGGGTGGCGCGGCGACTTCATCGTCCGGGGCGCTTCCGGCTGCCTCCGTGATGAGGCGGGCGAGGAGATCGTGGAGGGACGCGTAGCTGGTTCTCAGCGGGGCGGCGAGCTGTTCGTTGACGGCGGCCTTGGCGACGAATGCGAGCCAGATCCGTGCTTCGGCGCGGTTTTCCTCGCGGAGCAGGGCGATTTCAGTGGCTGCGTGCCCCAGAGCTGTGGCGGCCGACTGGGCCGGGCTGCCGGCCAGGCGGGCCCGCGCGCGCTCGGTGATGCGTTCGCCGACGTGGTCGATGGCGAACAGCAGCATCTCTTCCTTGCTGCTGAAGCAGCGCTGAACGGCACCCAGGGAGACCTGTGCCCGGGCGGCGACATCGCGCATGGTCACTCCCTCCGGGCCGTGTTCGTCGGCGAGTAGGCAGACGGCCTCGGCGATCTGGCGGCGTCGGCCTTCGTAGTCCACCTGCTTGGGCATGCCTGGCCCTCTTTCTTTCTTCCAGTCCTTCTTCCAGCACAGCGAGTCGGTTGCGATACGACCGTATCGTTTCCCGTGTAGGGTTGCGAACCAGCGCGTCGACACCTGGACGGGGAGTTGTGAGGATCATGCAAGAGGCTCTGTGGAAGCTGACGGCCGCCGCCCAGGCGGAGGCCGTGCGAAGCGGACAGATATCGGCGGTCGAACTGGTCGACAGCCACCTGGACCGCATCGCTGAGGCCAACCCGCGGGTCAACGCCGTCACACAGCTGTTGGCTCAGCGCGCTCGCGAGGCCGCCGCACAGACGGACCGGCGGCGTGCCACGGGGCAAGAGCTCGGGCCGCTGGCCGGTGTGCCGTTCACGGTCAAGGAGTCCACCGCGATCGAAGGCGTGCCGACCACCTTCGGGGCAGAGCGGTTCCGCGACCTGGTCGCACCGGCCGACGCAATCCCTGTGGCGCGCCTGCGTGCGGCCGGAGCCATACCGATCGGGCACAGCAATATGCCCACCCTGATCCTGGCGGGAATGCACTCCCGCAGCGAGCTGTTCGGCGACACCGTCAACCCTTGGGACCCGAGCCGGACCCCCGGAGGCAGCAGCGGTGGCGACGGGGTGGCCGTCGCCACCGGCATGGCCGCGCTCGGACTCGGCAACGACTCCGGCGGGTCCGTACGGATTCCTGCTTCCTTCTGCGGCGTGGCAGGGCTGAAACCCACCTCCGGACGGTTCCCCGCCGACCACCGCGTCCTCGGCCCGGACGACCCGGGACCGGCCTCGCAGATGCTGGTCACCGACGGGCCGCTGGCCCGCAGCGTCACCGACCTGCGCCTGGCGTACGAGGTGCTGGCCGGGACGGACCCGCAGGACCCGCGGGCCGTACCCGTGCCTGTCGATGGCCCGGAGCTCCCGGGGCCGCTGAAGGTCGCAGTCGTTGCCGACCCCGGTGGCCACGGCGTTCACCCGGCGGTCCGCGGCGCTGTGGCGGCGGCGGCCGACGCGATGCGCGACGCGGGATACGACGTGCGGGAGGTGGAGGACGTTCCGCGACTGGAGGAGGCACTCGAGACATACGGCCGGATCACCGTCACCGAGTTCGCCGAGACCTGGCCGGTCGTGCGGACACTGCTCGGCGAGGGCGGAGACCGCTACGTCGAGATGGCCATGGAGAAGACTCCGCCCGCCACTGCTGCGGAGTTCATGAAGTTGATGGGGGCCTGGCTGGGCATCCGTCGTTCCTGGGCGGAGTTCCTCGATGAGTACCCGCTGCTGCTCGGACCGGTGTTCACCGAACCGCCCGTCGAGCCCGGGCTGGAGTCCCGCGACAGAGTGGGACGGGAACGGGTCGGCGCGGGCATGCGCCTGTGCACGGTGACCAGCTTCGTGGGCGTTCCCGGGGTCGCCGTACCGACCGGAGTGACCGATGGGCTGCCGGCCGGCGTGCAGATCGTCGGTCGCGCGTTTCGCGAGGACCTGTGCCTGGCCGCAGCACAGGAGGTGGAGGACCGCCTGGGTGTGCTCACACCGGTCGATCCGCGTTCCGGAGCCCCGACCGCCGCGCGGTAGGCGGGGCTCTCGCACTGGGCGGAAGGCAAGGGCTGAAGGCTGACCTCGGTGCCGCAGCCCGCGGTCGAACCGCTCGCATGCAGGTGGCCATGTCGGCCAAGGGCCGAGCCGCCGTTACACCTCCAGCACGCGGGGCGGCGCCGCCCCTCCGTGGGACGAGGAGGGACGGCGCCGCGGTACATACGTCAGACGAGCCAGCCGAGGAAGTTGACGACGTCGGCCAGCAGGTTCGTGAGGACGTTCATAGTGGTGCTTCTCCTTGCGTGTTTCGTGGGACTCGTTCACCCGGCCGGTGTAGGACATGCGGCCGGGCGACGCTCGCGTGGTCTGCAGCCCGTCGCTTGCGTACCGTAAGCATCCGTGTGCACACGGTTAATCCGCAGCAATATCAGAAACGAGCACCCGATGGAGTGAGTGACCGATTGCGTGTTCGGCAAAGCTCGGGTTGGTGCGGGTGTCGACGGGGTCCTGGGCCAAGATGCCCTGCTCCCAGGTTCGGACGGCCGGGGTGGTGATGCCGGGTGACTGTCAGTGGCCTCTCCTACCGTTCAGACAGTGGGACCCGCCGGACAGGCCGCGGGTCCGTCCTGGGGAGGGGTCTGCCATGTCTGCAGCGTCCACCGTGTCGACGACGTACCTGGAGCTGTCGCAGGAAGGCGGTGGCGCTCACAAGTTCTACGAAGTGACCGTCGACGGCCAAGCGGTGACGGTGCGATACGGACGGATAGGCGCCGCCGGACAGACCCAGACGACGACGTTCCCCACGGCAGCCAAAGCACGCACGGCTGCCGCGAAGAAGGTCGGGGAGAAGGTTCGAAAGGGGTACGCCCCCGCCATTGCCGGGCAGCGTGCCCCGCGTCCGGTGACCCGACGCCAGGTGTCCTCGGCTCCGTCGACCGCGCGTGCCGCGGCGCCCGTGCTGTGGCGGTTCGCCACCGGCTCCTCGGCGTTCGGCATCCATGTCGACGACGAGCACTGCTGGATCGGCAACCAGGCGGGCGACGTCTACACCCTCGACCACGACGGTGCCGTCCTGGCGCGCTTCGGCCTGCCGGACGGCGTCAAGTGCCTGGTCGCCGACGACTTCTGGGTCTACGCCGGCTGCGACGACGGCAGTGTCTACGACCTGTCCTCGAAGCTGCCGTTCGCGGCCTACGACATCGCGGCTGACGTCGACATCTTCTGGCTGGACATCCACGAGGGCATCCTGAACGTCTCGGACCGCGAGGGCCGGCTCACTGTCATCGACCACGAGGACGAACACCAGTGGGCCCGTCGCAGCCGGGGCGAGCACGCCTGGATGGTCCGTGCCGACGACCGCGCCGTCTACCACGGCCACCACCGTGGCGTAACCGCCTACGCCCCCGACGGCGGCGGCGAGTTGTGGCACGCATCCACGCGAGGTGGCGTCCTGTTCGGCTGGCAGGAGGACGACGCCGTATACGCCGGCACCACCCATCGCGTGGTCCAGCGACTGGCGAAGGCCACAGGCGCGATCGAGGCCACCTACGCCTGCGACGGCACTGTTTACTCCTGTGCCACCTCGCCCGGCGGGCAGTACGTCTTCGCCGGGGACGCGGCCTCTTCCGTCTACTGCTTCGACCGGGACGGCACACGCCTGTGGAAGCTCGGCACAGGCAGCGGCTCAGCACTGTCGATGCAATACCGTGACCAGCGGCTCTATCTGGTGACCACAGATGGCCAACTGGTGTGCGTCGACGCGGGGGAGAGGGCCATCGCCGCGGCACAGCAGGGCACGGTGCCGGTGGCCCGCGACGTCAAGCTCGCCGCGGCGATGCCCACCTACACCCCGGCCACGGCCCCGGCCGCCGTCACCACCCTCGCCCATGCCCCCGCAGGCACCATCGTTCTCGAATGCGTCCAGGAGGATGGCCGCCTGCGCGTGCACGCCGTCTCCGAGGGCTATGACGCCTCATGGAACGTCCAGTTCCCCCGCGCGATACGACAGCCCGGCGCCCGCTACGCCGTGGACGCCCTCCACCCGGCGGCTGGCGGCTTCTACCGCGTCCGCGGCACCATCCGGCGGCTACTGTGACCCCGCGCTCAGCGAGATCACCCGGCGCTTGCCCGTCGGCCGAGGCCGAAGTCGGCGGCGGCATAGGGTACGTCATATGCAGTTCATGGTGATGACCCAGCGCTACAGCGACCAGTACTCCGAAGAGGAGTTCGCCTCCGTGCTGCCCGAGGAGACCGAGACGGTCCGGAAGCTGTACGCGGAAGGCGTGGTCCGGCAGATCTGGCTGCGTGCCGACGGCCCGGGTGCCTGCTTCCTGCTGGAGGCCGCGTCGTTGGAGGAGGCCCAGGCGGCTGTGGACGCGCTTCCGCTGGCCCGCGAGCAGATGTCGGAGTTCCGGATCATCCCGCTGCGGCCGTACGGAGGCTTCGGGCCCCGCTGAGGGGGCTTCAATGCGTGCCTGTCGGCCGCTGGCGCGGTGGTTGGCCACGTCCGGTGACTTCCACACAGATCGGGCATGTGCAGTAGCGACGGCGCCCCGCTCGGCTGGTGCCGATGAAAGCGCCGTCGCAGTCCGGGGCCCCACAGCCGCGTTCGGGGTAGTGTGCCCATACCACTGCCAACTGACAGCCCCGCCCCCCTGGGCGGGGCAGTCGGCGTCCTCCGGCCCTGGCGAGGCTGGGCTGGGCTGTGCGGACGCGGGCGCCGTCCTGGCCCGCACCGGACGGCTGGCCCGGCCCGCCGTGCAGCTCGTTCCGACATGAGGCGCCTGGTCCGGGCCGGGCTTGAGGCCACCAGTCTGCCGACATCATTCGGGCAGGACACGGCGTGGCCAGGTGGTATTGACAACGGTCACCGGTGCAGGCTTTGCGTCCGCGGCCCAAGTGGTCTTCACTGTCCGTGACCGTACCCGTCCCCGGAGGGCTCACCGATGAGCGACCACGATCACGTGCGCCACGGTAGAGCCGGGCACGGCGATCACACCGGGCACGCGCACGGTGTCTCGGCGAGTGCGGATCGGCGCTGGCTTACCGTCGCCCTGGCGCTGATCGGCTGCTTCATGGCCGTGGAAGTCGCCGTCGGCCTCATCTCGGGCTCGCTGGCGTTGCTGGCGGACGCCGCGCACATGCTCACCGACGCCGGGTCCATCGTCTTGGCGTTGGCCGCGGCGCGGCTGGCCGCCCGGCCCGCACGGGGCAGTTACACCTATGGCCTCAAACGCGCGGAAGTTCTCTCGGCGCAGGCCAACGGGCTCACCCTGCTGCTGCTCGCGCTCTGGCTCGGCTACGAGTCCGTACGGCGGCTGATCAGTCCGCCGGAGGTCGAAGGTGCCCTCGTGGTGGCCACCGCGCTGGCGGGCATCGTGGTGAACCTGGCGGCGACCTGGTGCATCTCCAAGGCCAACCGCACGTCGCTGAACGTCGAGGGCGCTTTCCAGCACATCCTCAATGACCTGTACGCGTTCATCGGTACCGCCATCGCCGGTGTGATCGTGCTGACGACCGGTTTTCTGCGGGCCGACGCGATCGCCGGCCTCGTGGTGGTCCTCCTCATGGTCAAAGCCGGATACGGGCTGCTGCGTGCCGCCGGCCGCGTCGTCCTCGAAGCAGCGCCCGCGGATACCGACCCCGACGCCATCGGAGACCACATGGCCGAACAGAGCCACGTGGCCGAGATCCACGACCTGCACCTGTGGGAAATCACCTCCGGGCAGCCCGCCCTCTCGGCCCACGTCCTGGTCGACCCCGGCAGCGACTGCCACGCCATCCGCCGCACCCTGGAAGAACTGCTGAAGGAGGACTACGACATCACCCACACCACCTTGCAGGTCGATCACCTCACTGCCGAAAGCGAAGAAGGGCTGCTGCAGATAGGGCGGACCGCAGACCGTCCCGTTCCACACGGCGAGGAGATCCACGGCCCCGTACACCGCCCCGGCCCGCATACGCACTGACTCTTCCCCGTGCTGCGACGGCGGTCGAGGCGTGGGGGGAGTCACCGCGAGGCAGCCGGGAACGCGGTCTGCGGATCAGTGTTCCGTGACCATGCCGACCCGCTGCCTTGTCCCTCTCACCGCCGCCCCGGTCACGAGTTGGTCGGCGGTCTGACCTTCGACGGCTCGCTTCTGTCCGCCGGATCAGCTATGTGCCGGTGGCCTCGTCCGGGTGGAGGGCGTCGAGGATGAGGGTGAGACCGAAGGCGAACTCGTCGGCGTAGTCATAGCCGGGCTTGAGAGCGTGCTCGGTGGCCAGTTCGGTGAGGTGAGGGTAGGTGTCGGCGGGCATGTCGCGCAGGATGGCGCCGGCCACCTCGCCCAACTCAGCCGTGCCGGTGAACGGAAGGCTCTGCTCCTGCAACACGAAGCCGTACAGATAGCTGTCGATCAGCGAGACGGCGTGGGCCGCCATCGACACCGAGAAGCCCCCGGAGCGCAGGGCTCCGATGACGGCATCGTGGTGGCGCAGGGTCGCGGGGCCGGGCTGGGAGCGGGAGTCCAAGAGGCCAATGGCCCATGGGTGGCGCTGTAGGACGGCGCGGGCGGATGCCGCGCGGTGGCGCATGGCACTTTTCCAGTCGATGTCGCGCGGTGGCAGGTCGATCTCGTCGAACACCGTGTCCACCATGCCGTCCAGGATGTCCTCCCTGCCCGCCACATGGTGATAGAGCGACATCGCCTCGACTCCCAGGGGCTCGGCGATGGCCCGCATGGTGAGCGCTGCTGCGGTTCCCTTCTCGTCCGCCACCGCCATAGCCGTACGGACCACGCGTTCGCGACTGAGCGGGGTGCGCGCCGATGCCCCGCGCCGGCCCTTGCCTGCCTTGACCATCCGCCCTCCTTCTCGGCTTCTCTTGACCGCCTTACGGTATAAGGCTAGCTTGCCTTACAGCATAAGGTGGGCACGTGGGCGAAGGGCTGGGGTCATGGGCACGGATCGAGTGAAGAAGGTCTGCATCGTCGGGGCGTCCGGGAAGCTCGGCCAGTACATGGTCCGGCACGCTCTGGAGCGCGGCTACGAGGTGGTCGGTGTGTGCCGGGAGCGCAGTGTGCCGAAGCTGGCCGCGTTCGAGGGGCGGATGGCCATCGTCCCCGGACCCACGAACGACCCTGACGTGATCCGGAGGGCGGTCGCAGGATGCGACGGAGTGCTGACTGTGCTGGTGCCCTGGGGCGTACAGCAGTACGCGTCCGGCACGGCGCAGGCGGTGCTCGACAACGCGCGACCGGGCGCACGCCTGGTCTTCTCCTGCGGCTGGCACATCACGCGCGACGGCAAGGACAAGTACTCGCGGATGTTCACCATGGGCGTCCGGGCCGCCGCCGTGCTCGGCAAGCTCTTCCGTGCCGTCGAGATCGACGACCAGGTGGAGGCGTGCCGCCGGGTCTTCGCCAGCGACACACGGTGGACCATGGTGCGCGGCAGCAGTCTTGAGGAGGGTGAAAGCCAGGGCCTGCCCGTGTGGAGCAGCCATGTAGGTGACCCGGTGCTGGCCAGCAACCTGACGCGCCGGGTGGACTTCGCGTTGTTCATGGTGGAAGCGCTCACCAACGACACGCTCATCCAGCAGGCTCCCGCGATCGTGGGTTGCCTGACCCCCAGCGCCCTCGCCCACAACGGCACCAGCCACGACCGCGCGTGACGCGTCCGGCACCGCGGCATGGGATGGACTGCGCGTTGCATTCGAGAAGACTCTGCCGTATCGGCCACGGCCCGTCGACCGGACGAGCTCCATGGCCAGGCTGCCGATAAGGACCGCCAAGTGCCGTGCTTGTCGGTCGCGCTTCTCGGGCTCGGTCGCGGCCCGTCGGTACGGAGTCCGGGTTTCGTGCCACACAGGAGCCGGAGTCCTTGACGGATGCTCGCTATTTTCTGAAGCGAGTGTCGTGCACCGTTGGTTTGCCCGTGAAGGCCGGGTGGCGCCGGGAGAATTTCTGCCATCCATGGACGTGGACGGACGGGCACCACGCCAGTGCTGAATGTGTGAGCCGGGCATCTCGAATTCGGATCGCGGTGAGGCGGGTAGCGCAGGGTGAAGGCGCCGGACGAGGTTTGACGATTGAGTGGAACCCGCCGGCCAGTAGGAGAGCGCGAGTCGTACTTCCCGAGGCGGCGACACGACCGCGGCGAATCGGCTGCGCCGCAGTCGGATGGAAGGTCACCCGATCGGTGGGGGCGACGTTGCCGTTCCGGTCCCAGGGGTCGCGTGGAGTCTCCCGGTGCGGCTACCCAACGTGCCTGACAGTACCGCGCGTTCGGCTGATCGTCGATGTGGGCAGAGGTGTGGCTGTACGGGCGCCGGAGCCGCTCTCAGAGACTCCTTGACAAGGGGTGATCCCGACCTCACAGTGGTCGCTACGTACAACGCAACCGGATGCGTTCTCTGCGTACATCCACGAATCCCTTCTCCAGGGATCACTTGAAGAACATCCCCTGCGGGTGCCATTTGGCGTGCCTGAATGCGCCTGCCCGATCATCGTGCATATTGCCGCCTGACCGGCGGAACAGGACCGTGCGGTCCCACCAGAAGTGATGCCGTTTCAGCCCTTGGGGCGATTCTGCGCTGAAACCGTGCGTGGAAGCTGGATAATCATCGGAAGGGTGAGTGCCACATGACACAGAACACTGCCGGCGCGCCGCTGCAGGCTTCCGAGCATGAACCCTTTCTCCAAGTAACCTGGCGCGATTCCGAAACTCCCGCTCGCGGGTATGTCGTGATCGACCAGCTGGTGACGGGCATCGCCACGGGCGGCCTCCGCATGCGCACCGGGTGCACGCTCGACGAGGTCGCTGAACTCGCGCGGGAGATGACCCTGAAGATGGGGGCCTTCGGCATCCCTGTCGGCGGGGCCAAGGGCGGAATCGACTTCGACCCCGCGGACCCCCGGGCCGAGGAGGTGAGGAAGCGATTCCTCCAGGGGGTCCGTCCGCTGCTGGAGCGCTTCTGGGTGACCGCGGGAGATCTCGGTACGCAGCAGGACCAGCTCGACCAGGCTTTCGCACAGATCGGCCTGGGGGACACCTCCTTTCACGCCGCCGTGGTCCGCGCTCCGGACGAGGCCGAAGTGCGCGCACGCATCCAGCGGGCTTTCGCCACCCGGACGGACGGGTTGAAACTCTCGGAGCTGGTCGGCGGCTTCGGCGTGGCGGAGGCAGCTCTGGCGGCCCTGGACCACCGGGGCATTCCGGCCGCGTCCGCACGCGCCGTCGTCCAGGGGTTCGGCACGATGGGAGGGGCGACCGCGCTGTACCTCGCTCGCGCGGGGGTGAAGATCGTCGGAGTCACGGACGCCCATGGACTCGTCCGCAACACGTCACGCGGTATCGATCCAGAAGACCTGCTGCTCGCGCGGAGCACCACCGGTGTGATCGACCGCTCCGTCCTGCGTGACGACGACGAGGAACGCCCAGGCGACGAGTGGTTGGAGCAGGATGCCGACGTCCTGGTGCCGGCCGCTGTCTCCTACGCCATCACGGATGCCAACTGCGCACGCATCCGCGGGAAGCTCGTGGTGGAAGCGGCGAACGTACCCACCACACCCGAAGCCGAGCAACTCCTGCGGGACCGAGGCGTCACCGTCGTCCCCGATTTCATCGCGAACACCGGCGCTGCTGCGGGAGCCTGGTGGGTCATTCTGGGCGACGTCGTCAGCCCCACCGGAGCGTGCCGCCGACTGGCCTCGCAGATCCGCCCGCTGGTCCGGGAACTCATGAGCCGGGCCGACGAGACGGGCGCGTCCATGCGGGCCGCCGGTGTACAGCTGGCGAAGGAGAACTCACAGCGGATGATCGACGAATGCGGGGGAGCGGTGGCCTTCCGCGACCTGTTCGGGCGCACCTCACAAGAGACGCTGGACGCAGGCCCCGACGCCGCATCCCCGACCACCGACTCCGCCTCGTCGACGGAAACCGCAGTCGTGGCCGATGCCGTCACCGCCCCGATGAACGGAGCGGCTCCGACCCAGCTCGGCCTGGAGGTGGAAGGAACACTCACCGACACCGGCCGACAGCCCGCCGCCGCCTTTTCGGCGTACTGGCCGGGCGCGACCGACCAGTCCTCCGGACACTCCTGAACAGCTTCACGCGAGACGTGATGTGCCTGCGAGTGACCTCCCGCTCGCAGGCACCCTGTTCCGGCCCCGTCGGCGTGTTCTGTTCAGATGCCGGGGCGCCGAGGAAGCACGGAAGCGGAGGTACGGCGGTTTCGGGTGTGCCCCATGCGCAAGCACACGCGCCGAACTGGGAGGCGGCCGGCGAGGTGCTCATGCCGGGTGTCGGGAGCGCCGGGTGCCCGGCTGCTGCGCCGGGGCACCGTGCGGCACGGGCGCCTGTGCTATGGCTCGTCGCCGGTAGACCAGGTAGGGGCGGGACAGATAGCCGATGGGTGCGCTCCACACGTGGACGAGGCGGGTGAAGGGCCAGGCCGCGAAGAGCAGGCAGGCGGTGAGGGCGTGGAGCTGGAACAGCAGCGGGGCTCCGGTGATCGCCTCGGGCTGCGGCCGCAGTGTGAAGATGCCGCGGAACCAGACGGAGATGGACTCGCGGTAGTCGTAGCCGGCACCGAAGACGTTGTGGGCGGCGGTCGCGGAGATGCCCAGCAGCACCGTGGCGGCCAGCAGAGGGAAGAGGAGCTTGTCGCTGCGGTCGGTGCCCAGGCGGATGCGCCTGGTCAGCAGTCGTCGGGCGCACAGCATTCCCAGCCCGGTGACCATGGCGACGCCGGCCACCGAACCGGCCCACACCGCCGTGGTGTGGTAAGCGTGCTCGCTGATGCCCGCGGCCTCGGTCCACGAGTCGGGAACGGCCAAGCCGACGATGTGTCCGCCGATGACCATGAAGGCGCCGAGGTGGAACAGCGGGCTGCCCCAGCGCAGCCAACGGTGTTCGAAGAGCTGGCTGGTGCGGGAGGTCCAGCCGAACTGGTCGTGTCGGTAGCGCCAGATGTGGCCGACGACGAAGACGGCCAGGCAGACGTAAGGGAGAGCGACCCACAGCAGGAGGTCGGCTGCGGAGGTGGTCATCGGCAATCTCCCTGACGGTGCGCGGCGGGTGGCGTCGCGAGAGTGGGCGGGGCCTGCTCGGGTGGGACGAACGTGCCGGGCGGTGCGAACTCACCTGCTCCGTACGGGTCCAGACCGACGTCTTCGTTGGGCGGCCCCTGTGCGGCCAGGTCGGCCACCGCCCGCAGATCGGCTTCGGTGGCCGGTGGCAGCAGGCTCAGCAGCGCCGCCAGGACGTGTCGGTAGGGGGATTCCGCTTCGTTCAGGGCCCGGTGGATGAGCTCCAGGCCCCGCCGGTGCTGCCGTAGCGGAGCCTCGCCCGCCCGGGGCCCGGCGAGCGCGGCGAACTCGAGGACGACGGGGAGGTGGTCCGGCAGTTCCCCGCCGTCGGTGTCCCAGCCGGCGGCGCGGTAGCGCTGGGCGAGGGTGAGCAGGGCCATACCGCGGCGGCGGGTGTCGCCGTGCAGATAGTAGGTGAGGTAGAGGCTGCTCCTGCGGCGCAGGTCGAACATCTCGACGTAGTGCTGTTCCACCGCCGCCGGTTCCTGCTCGGTCAGCCAGCCGGTGAAGGCGGCCAGCTCGGAGGCGGCCGGAGACGGGGCCAGAGCCCGCACCGTGGCGGCGATGACGGGCCGGGCGCCGGTGAGTTCGGCGTCCGGGTACTGCGTCAGGAGGGACATCAGGCGCAGCAGCAGCGCCCGCGCCTCGGTCTCCTCGGGCGTGAGCGGGGACGGCCGCTCCCGGCGATCGGGGCGCGGGGCGCGGCCGCGGGGGCTCAGGGCGGCACGGACGCGGGTGCGGACGGCGGCCGGGACGGCGGCGGGCAGCGGGCTCACAGGTGACCTCCGGCGGGGGCGTCGGATGTACGGCGGCGCAGGGTGGGGATGCCGAGCATCACGCGGCGTCCGTCGGTGGGCTGGGCGTCTCCGGAGAACTCGACCGGGCAGCGGTTCTCCATCGCGCTGAGGGCGGCGCTGTCCTCCTTGTGCGCGGCGGGGACGACGTACCGGTCGGCGTACTTGGCCACGGCGAGCAGCCGGTGCAGGTCCTCCGCCTCGCGGCCGGTCAGGCCCACCGCCTTCAGCGCGGTCTCGTCGCCCACCTCACCCAGGGACCGTTCGCGCATGTAGGAGCGCAGGGCGGTGAGTTTCATCAGCACTCCGGCTACGACATCGGTGTCCCCGGCGGTGAACAGCTCGGCGAGGTACTCCAGTGGAATGCGCAGCCGGGTGACGGCGGTGAACACGTGGTCGGGGTCGTCCTGGTCGCCGCCGGCCGCGTCGACCGCGTCCAGTACCGGGGAGAGCGGCGGCACGTACCAGACCATCGGCATCGTCCGGTACTCCGGGTGCAGGGGCAGCGCCACCTTGTACCGCATGACCAGGTCGTAGACCGGGGAGTGGCGTGCGGCCTCCAACCAGTCCTCGGGCACGCCCGACCGCCTCGCCGCGGCGACGGTCTGCGGGTCGGAAGGGTCGAGGAACACTCCGCGCTGGGCGTCCAGCAGGTCCTTCTCGTCGGGTGTGGCCGCTGCCTCTCCGACCCGGTCGGCGTCGTAGAGCAGTACTCCCAGGTAGCGCAGGCGGCCGACGCACGTCTCGGAGCAGACCGTGGGCTGGCCGGCCTCGATGCGCGGGAAGCAGAACGTGCACTTCTCGGCCTTGCCGGTGGCGTGGTTGATGTACACCTTCTTGTACGGGCAGGCGGTGGCGCACATGCGCCAGCCGCGGCAGCGGTCCTGGTCGACGAGGACGATGCCGTCCTCGACCCGCTTGTACATCGCGCCCGAGGGGCAGGCGGAGACGCAGGCGGGGTTGAGGCAGTGCTCGCACAGGCGGGGCAGGTGGAAGAGGAAGGTCTGCTCGAACTCGAACTTGACCTTTTGGGCCCACTCACCGCTCAGGTTCGGGTCTCCGCCCGCGTGTTCCGGGGCGCCGCCGAGGCCGTCCTCCCAGTTGGCGCCCCAGGTGATGGCCGTGGGCTTGCCGGTGAGGACCGAGCGGGGACGTGCGACGGGGACGTCGTCCTGGGCGGGCGCGCTGACCAGGTTGTCGTAGTCGTAGGTGACCGGCTCGTAGTAGTCCTCGATGGACGGCAGGTCGGGGTTGGAGAACAGGGACAGCAGCCGTTTGACCCGGCCGCCGGACCGCAGCACCAGCCGGCCGCGCTTGTCGAGCATCCAGCCGCCCTTCCAGCGCTCCTGGTCCTCGTATCGGCGCGGGTAGCCGACGCCCGGTTTGGTCTCGACGTTGTTGAACCAGGCGTACTCGACTCCTGTCCTGTTGGTCCACGTCTGTTTGCAGGTGACGGAGCAGGTGTGGCACCCGATGCACTTGTCGAGGTTCATCACCATCGCCACTTGGGCCATGACCTTCATCTCAGTACTCCACTTTCTGGGAGCGGCGGCGGATGACGGTCACCTCGTCGCGCTGGTTGCCGGTGGGCCCGTAGTAGTTGAACGCGTAGGTGAACTGGGCATAGCCGCCCGCGAGATGAGTGGGTTTGAGCAGCAGCCGCGTCAGGGAGTTGTGGATACCCCCGCGCTTGCCGCTGACCTCGGTCCTGGGAACGTTCACGGTGCGGTCCTGCGCGTGGTACATGTACACGGTGCCCTCGGGCATCCGGTGGGTGACCACGGCACGGGCGGCGACGACGCCGTTGCGGTTGTATGCCTCGACCCACTCGTTGTCCTTGACGCCGATCCTGTCGGCGTCGCCAGCGGACATCCAGATGGTGGGCCCGCCCCGGGACAGGTCGAGCATGTATTTGTTGTCCTGGTAGTTCGAGTGGATGGACCACTTGGAGTGCGGGGTCAGGTAGCGGACGGTCACCTCGGCCCGGTCGCCGTCGCGCAGATGCTCGTCGCCGTAGTGGCGTGGCGCGTTCAGCGGTGGCCGGTAGACCGGGAGCTGTTCGCCGAGCTCGGCCATCCAGTCGTGCTGGACGAAGAAGTGCTGGCGGCCGGTGAGGGTGTGCCAGGGCTTCTTGTGCTCGACGTTGATGACGAAGGGGGAGTAGCGGCGGCCCCCGGTCTCCGAACCGGACCACTCGTAGGAGGTCATCACGGCACGGGGCTGGGTACGGGTGTCGGCGAAGGTGATCCGCTCGGCCTCGCGTTCGGCGGCCAGTTCCGCCAGGCCCTCGCTGCCGGTGTGTTTCTCCAGCGCGCGGAAGCCCTCGGTGGCCAGGCGCCCGTTCGTGGTTCCGGACAGGGCCAGGATCGCCTCGCACATGTCGGAGGCGGTGGCCAGGGAGGGCCTTCCGGCGGCGACGCCGTCGCGTACGGTGCCGCAGCGATGCCGCAGCTCCTCGATCTCCTGGTCCGGGTGGACGGTGACCCCCTTGGTGCTGGCGCCCAGGGTGTCCAGCAGCGGGCCGACGGCGCGCATCTTCTGCCCTGTCGCCGCGAAGTCCCTCTCGAGCGTGACGATCTTCGGCATGTTCCGGCCGGGAACGGGCTCGCACTCGCCCGTCTTCCAGTCCTGTACGGCACCGCCTGGCTGGGCGAGTTCGTCAGGGGTGTCGTGCTGCAGGGGCACGGCCAGGACATCGGTGCGGGTGCCCAGGTGCTCACTGGCCAGCTCGCTGAACTTGTCGGCGACGGCCAGGAAGGTGTCGTAGTCGGTGCGTGCCTGCCAGGGCGGGGCGATGGCGGGGGTGAAGGCGTGCACGAAGGGGTGCATGTCCGTGCTGGACAGGTCGTCCTTCTCGTACCAGGTGGCCGCGGGCAGCACCACGTCGGAGAACAGTCCGGTGGAGGTCATCCGGAAGTCCATGGTGACCATCAGGTCGAGCTTTCCCTCGGGGGCCTCCGCGCGCCACACCACGTCCTCGGGCCGTCCCTCGGGCGGGGTCTCCTGGGAGCGGACGGCCGCGTCGGTGCCCAGCAGGTGCCGCAGGAAGTACTCGTTGCCCTTGCCGGACGAGCCCAGCAGGTTGGCCCGCCACACGGTCAGCACCCGGGGGAAGTTGGCCGGGTCGTCCGGGTCCTCGGCGGCGAACCGCAGCCGGCCGGACTTCAGCTCCTCCACGATGTGCTCGGCGACCGGCCGGCCCGCACGCGCCGCCTCGTCGCACAGGTCGAGCGGGTTGCGGTTGAAACCGGGGTGGCCCGGCGTCCAGCCCAGCCGTACGGCCTGCGCCAGGCAGTCGGCGAACGCCTTGCCCCGGAACCTGCCCTGCCCGAGCGGGGTGGCCAGCTCGTCGGGCCCGAACGCCTCGTAGCGCCACTGGCCGGAGTTCAGATACCAGTAGGAGGTGCCGGCCATGTGCCGCGCGGGCCGGTGCCAGTCGAAGGCGAACGACAGGTGCTGCTGCCCGGTGACCGGACGGACCTTCTCCTGGCCGACGTAGTGTGCCCAGCCACCGCCGTTGACGCCCTGGCACCCTGTCATGGTGGTCAGCGCGAGGAATGCCCGGTAGATGGTGTCGGAGTGGAACCAGTGGTTGGTCCCCGCTCCCATCGCGATCATCGAGCGCCCCCGGGTCCGCTCCGCGTTCCGGGCGAACTCCCGGGCGATCCGTGCCGCCTGCTCGGCCGGCACCGAGGTGATCGTCTCCTGCCAGGCAGGGGTGCACGGTTCGGACGCGTCCTCGTACGACGAGGGCCAGCTTCCCGGCAGGCCAGGACGCCCGACCCCGTACTGCGCCAGCATCAGGTCGAATACGGTGGTGACCAGGCGCCCGCCGAGGCGGCGCACAGGCACCCCGCGCACCATCACCGAGCCGCCCTCCGTGCTGCCGACGTCGAAGCGGGGCAGGGCCACGGCCACCGTCTCCTCCGCCGTGTCGAGCAGGCTCAGCTCGGGCACGGTGTCGCCCTGGTCCAGGTTCCAGCGGCCGGGTTCGGTCTTTCCCCACCGGAAGCCGAGGGAGCCGCCTGGCACCACCGGCTCGCCGGTGGCCGAGTCGACGAGTACGGTTTTGGACTCCGCGTGCTCCGTTTCCCGGCCCAGGTCGGCCGCGGTCAGAAAGCCGTCCGGGACCAGTCCGCCCCCCGCGTGCTCACGCAGCGACACCAGGAACGGGGCGTCGGTGAACTTCCGCAGGTAGTCCTGGAAGTAGGGGACCTCACGGTCGACGAGGAACTCCTGCAGCACCACATGCCCCATGGCCATGGCCAGTGCCCCGTCGGTGCCGGGATGGGGAGCGAGCCACTCGTCGGCGTGCTTGACGTTGTCGGCGTAGTCGGGGCTGACCGCCACGACCTTGGTGCCGTTGTAGCGGGTCTCGGTGAGGAAGTGGGCATCGGGTGTGCGGGTCACCGGGATGTTGGAGCCCCACATGACCAGGTAGCCGGCGTTCCACCAGTCGGCGGCCTCCGGCACATCGGTCTGGTCGCCGAAGACCTGCGGCGAGGCGACCGGCAGGTCCGCGTACCAGTCGTAGAAGGACAGCAGGGTGCCGCCGATCAGCGAGTGGTAGCGGGCACCGGCAGCGAACGACGCCATCGACATCGCCGGAATGGGCGAGAAGCCCGCCACCCGGTCGGGGCCGTACCGCTCGGCGGTGTGCACCTGGGCTGCGGCAACCAGCTCGGTCACCTCGTCCCAGTCGGCGCGCACCAGGCCGCCCTTGCCGCGCGCCCGCTTGTAGGCGCGGGCCTTCGCCGGGTCGGAGGTGATCTCGGCCCAGGCCGCCACCGGGTCGCCGAGGCGCTCACGGGCCTCGCGCCACAGCTTGAGCAGTGCGCCGCGTACATACGGATAGCGGACCCGGCTGGGGGAGTAGGTGTACCAGGAGAACGAAGCGCCGCGCGGACAGCCGCGCGGCTCGTACTCGGGACAGTCCGTGCCGATCGACGGGTAGTCGGTGGCCTGGTGCTCCCAGGTGATGATCCCGTCCTTGACATACACCATCCAGGAGCAGGAGCCGGTGCAGTTGACGCCGTGCGTGGACCGTACGACTTTGTCGTGCGCCCAGCGGCTCCGGTAGAACCCCTCCCACTTGCCGTCGGCATCCTCGAACACGGCCCTGCCGTCGGCCGAGGTCTCACGGCGGGTGAGCAGTCGCCGGGCGGCCAGCGGCCAGCCTTGCGCGGCGTGCGACTGTCCCGGTCGTACGTTCTGGTCGTTCTCCATGGTCGAGAACGCTAGGGTCCGGCCCCGCGCCGAGCCCGGGGCCGAACGGCCCTGGCCGGGGACCTGTACGGCCTGACATTCGTCCGCACCGGTAGGTCTCTGGTCCCTGGGGCCGGTGCCGGGGAGCCCCGCCTCCCGGCCGTTGGCCACCGGTCCGCCGCACCATCCGGACCGCCACGGTGCCCGGCGGCTCCGGCCTTCCCAGCGCTCCGGACCACCTGCCGCCCGGGCCGCGAGCTGGGCGGGGGCTCGCACTGTTCGCGGTGGTGATGCTCGCCGCGGCCGGGCACGGCGTCGCGCATGTAAAGGCCGCACCGATCCGGCCCGCGCACTGGCGGTCGCTCGCTGGTCGGCTCCCTGGGCGTCGTCCTGCTCGCGACGTCCCTGCCCGCCACCTGAGCCCGCCGAGCGCCCGTGACGCCCTCCCCAGGACCGGACGGCCCGGTCGGCGGCCGGAGTTCCGGGCCGTCCGGTCCCCAGGCAGGGACGGTCAACCCTCGCCGGGCTTCCAGAGGACGACCGAGAGTGGAGGACGCCGGGGAACCGCGCGGCAGCAGCGGCCCCCTCGTCAGAGGTGAGGAGCAGCGTATGAGCACTCGGGCAATCGACGCCACCGTCCTGGAGACGCTGATGGCCGCCGCGGTGGCGGCACCGTCGATCCACAACACCCAGCCGTGGCGCTTCGGAATGCGGGCGGCCACCCGGTCCGTCGAGGTCCGCCTCGACGACAGGCGGGTCCTGCCGCTGGCGGACCCGGAGCGCCGCGCGCAGCATCTGTCCGTGGGCGCCGCGGTCTTCAACCTCCGGGTGGCCGCCGCCCACCTGGGCTGGGACCCGGTGGTGCGGCTGCTGCCCGAACCGGCCCAGCCCGACCTGGTGGCCACCGTGCAACTGACCACTCCTGCCGGCGA
Organism: Streptomyces spirodelae; assembly: GCF_017676385.1. Taxonomy (GTDB): domain Bacteria; phylum Actinomycetota; class Actinomycetes; order Streptomycetales; family Streptomycetaceae; genus Streptomyces; species Streptomyces spirodelae. The sequence continues at coordinate 165,903 of NZ_JAFFZN010000010.1, read as the reverse complement.
GCCGCCGCAGATCGGGCGGCTGTACCCGGCCGTCGAGCGGCGCCACACCAGCAGGTTGCCGTTCACCGGCCGCCCGGTGCCCGAGCCGGTCGTGGCGGACATGATCGCCGCTGCCCAGGCCGAGGGCGCTCGGCTGCACTCACCGGACTACGCCACCACACGGCGGCTGCTGCTCCTGACCGCGGCGGCCGAGGAGCGCCACCATTCCAGTCCGGCGCACACGGCCGAGAGCCGCGCCTGGATCACCGCGCCGGGAACCGACCTCCCCTACGGCATTCCGCTCACCGCCCTCGGCCCGCAGGACGCGAGTGGCCGTGTACCGCTGCGGGACTTCACCGGCCCCCTGCCAGTGCTGCGCCGCCCGGATGTGCGCTTCGAACGCCATGTGCAGGTGGCGCTGTTGTGGACTTCCCACGACCGGCGGGAGGACTGGCTGCGGGCGGGTCAGGCCCTCGAACACATCCTGCTCACCGCTACCGAGCAGCAGGTGCGCACCTCGATCCTGCACGAGGCGATGGAATGGCCGGACCTGCGGGAGGCGACGGGCCTTGCGCACCGCCGGTGCAGCCCCCAACTGCTGATCCGCTACGGCTACGGCCCGGAAGGTGCCCGCGTCCCGCGCGCCTCGGCGTAGCTGCCCGACCCCGCACACAGGCGCGGGAGCCGGGACACGTGAGGGCGCCGGTCAGATCCGTCGGTCCGCGCTGCCGGCGCCGTTGACGACTCGCCCCGTGACCATCTCCGACTCGATACGGACGAAGACGCCGTCCTGTACGTCCACCCAGGACCGCAGCCCCGTCCGGGAGAGGCGCTCGTGCTCGGCCGGGTCGGTCACGACGGCGGCGCGGCCGGTGACGACCACGCTCCATCCCGAGCGCTCCTCGGCGTCGAAGTCGTCTGTCTCGAAGGCCACCACGGCTCCGTCGATCGCGCGGACGAGGTGCGAGGACGCCGAGGTGCGCAGGATGACGGAGGAATCCGTGTCGAGACCGAAGTTGACCGGAAGGATCGCGTGCAGGGCCTGCCGGGTGTAGACGACGCGGCCCACCGGCACCTTGGCCAGCAGACGCAGGCACTCCTGCCGGTCGAGCGCGTGAAAGCCGTCATCTGGAAGCATTTCTCCATGTTCGCTCGCGCAACCGGTCCCGCGTAGGGCCGGACGGTCCTCACCCGGTGCCCGCCGGTCCGGTCCTGCCCGGCGAAGGTCGGGAGACGGCCGGGGGCAGCACGGGACCCTCGGGCAGCCGGAGGAAAGTCCCGGCCCCCCCGGCGTGGGGCCCTTCGGCCCGGCCTTCGCCCGTCGAGCGGGGCCTTATGGCCCTCAAGACGGGCCGGACCGGTCCGGGGGGAGGTACCGAGGGCCCCGTGCGTGAGCGCCCCATGTCGCGAAGCCTGTACTCAGGCCGCCTGAGCCGTCCGGCAACACCGCGGCGAACCACTGCGAGCAGGAGGAACACATGGTGCTCCAACAGTCCGGGAGAAACGAAGCCTCTCCGTCGGTACCTGAGCGGGTATCGGGCCGGGCCTGGCTGATGCTGGTGCTGGCCACGGTGGGCTTCGCGATCAACTTCTGGGCATGGGCGCTGCTCAGTCCGCTGGGCCCGCGTTTCCAGGACAGCCTGCATCTGTCCTCGTTCGAGCAGTCGCTGCTGGTCGCGGTGCCGGTGGTGGTCGGCTCGCTGGGCCGGGTCCCGGTGGGCGCGCTGACCGACCGATTCGGTGGACGGGTGATGTTCCCACTGGTCTCCGCGGCCACCATCGTCTCGGTGCTGTACCTGGGCCTGGCCGGTCACTCCACGTTCGCCGCCCTGCTGGTGGGCGGGTTCTTCCTCGGCATCGGCGGTACCGCGTTCGCCGTCGGTGTGCCGTACGTCAGCGCCTGGTTCCCGCCCGAGCGGCGCGGTCTGGCGATCGGGATCTTCGGTGCCGGTATGGGCGGTACCGCGATCAGCGCCCTGACCACGGTGAAGCTCGTCGAGGCGCACGGCATGGCCGGCCCCTTCCTGATCGCTGCGGCTGCGCTGGCGGTCTACGCGGTGGTGGCCGCCCTGGTGATGCGGGACGCGCCCGGCCACGCCGCGCCCGCCGAGCCCCTGGCCCACCGTCTGGCCGCCACCGTGAAGCTCGGCGTCACCTGGCAGGCTTCGGCCCTCTACGCGGTCGCCTTCGGCGGCTACGTGGCCTTCTCCGTCTACCTGCCCACCTACCTCAAGACCGGCTACAGCCTCTCCCAGACGGACGCCGCGAACCGCATGGCCGGCTTCGTGCTCCTGGCGGTCGCGATGCGCCCGGTCGGCGGCTGGCTGTCGGACCGCGTCGGCCCGGTCCGGGTGCTGGCCGGATCGCTCGCCCTGGTGCTGGCGGGGGCCTTCGCCCAGTCCTTCACCCCGTCCCTGGCCCCCGTGGGCACGATCGCCTTCCTGACCATGGCCGCCGCGCTCGGTGCCGGGAGCGGAGCCGTCTTCGCCCTGGTAGCGCTGCTGGCTCCGGCAGACAAGGTCGGCTCCGTCACCGGTGTCGTCGGCGCCGCGGGCGGGCTGGGCGGCTTCGTCCCACCGCTGGTGATGGGTTCGGTGTACGGGGCCTTCGGCTCCTACGCGATCGGTCTGGTCCTGCTCGCCGTGGTGGCCGCCGCGGCCCTGACCTTCACCGAGACCGGGGTGCGCAGCGTGGTCACCCACCGGACGCCGGCCCGGCAGCAGTGCACAGGCGGCACCGCGTAGGAGGGGAGAGTCCATGTGCGAGTACTGCGGCTGCCAGTCGCTGACGGCCATCGCGGAGTTGACCCGGGAACACGATGCGGTGGTGACGCTGATCAGCCACGCGCGCGAGGCTCGCCGCGGTGGCGACGTCTCCCGGATGATCGGCACCGCCCGGAAGATCGCCGAGGTGCTGGAGCCGCACACCCAGGTGGAGGAGTACGGCCTGTTCCCGGCCATGGCCGCCGAATTCCCTGAGAAGATCAGCGCGTTGGAGGACGAGCACCGCCGGGTCGACGCGGTGCTCCGGGAGGCAGCGGTCGGCCTTCCGGCCGACCCGGGGTGGCCGGACCGGCTGATCGAGGTGCTGGACCTGCTGCGGGACCACATCCTCAAGGAGCAGGACGGCGTCTTCCCCGCGGCGCTGGCGTTCCTGGGTCCCGAGGAGTGGGAAGCGGTCGCGGCCGTGCGCGCCCGTGTCGGTACCGGGGCACCGGAGCCCACCCGCTGACGGAGACGGTGCTCATGGGGGCGGGTGCGTGTCCGTCCAGGCCATCGCCGTTGACGACTGCGGGGAACGCGTCGGCTGACCGGGTGCCTGGCGCGCACGGCGAGGCACGTGGCCGGGGCGGTGGGTGGGGCTCACGACGCGGAAGGCAGCGGGGCCACCCATTCGACCTGGGTACCGGTCGGCTCGTTCGGGCCGATCGTGAGCGTGCCGCCCAGCTCCTCGGCGCGCTGCCGGAGGTTGGCCAGGCCGCTGCGGCGGGTGACGGCCGGGTCGATGCCGCGACCGTTGTCCGTCACCCGCAGCCTCAGCTGCGTCTCGGTGACCTCCACGCTCACGTCGACCGAGGTGGCCCGGGCGTGCCGGGCGGCGTTGGAGAGGGCCTCACCGAGCGCGGCCAGCAGGTTGTCGGCGTGCTCGGCCGGAACATTGGTGTCCAGCAGACCGGTCATGCGCAGTGCCGGTGTGAAACCGAGGGCTTGGGCGCCCGGCTCCATGGCGCTCACCAGGCGGGCACGGAGCCCATCGCTGCGGGCCCGGTCCTGCTCGCGGAGGGCGTAGATGGTGGAGCGGATGACCTTGATGGTGTCGTCCAGGTCGTCCACCACCCGCTGCACCCGGTCGCCGAGTCGCGGCTGGTCGGTGAGGCGTCCGAGCGTGGACTGGAGGGTCAGGGCTCCGGCGAACAGGCGCTGGATGACCAGGTCGTGCAGGTCGCGGGCGATGCGGTCACGGTCGTTGAGCACCAGCATGTGCTCGGCGTCCTGCCGGTGCTCGGCGACCTCCAGGGCGAGCGCCGCCTGGTTGCCGTAGCCGATGACCATGTCGATGACGGACTTGTGGAACGAGGGCCCTCCCGGCACGTTCGCCATCTGGAGCACACCGCGGACGTGGTCCCGGGTGCCGAGCGGCACGAAGAACGCCGGGCCCAGCTCGACCAGCGTCGCACTGCCGCCCTCCGCACGGGGATCGGAGCTGACCGCGTCGCTGGTGATCGTCTCACCGGAGGTGTACACCTGGGCGGCCAGCGCCCCGGAGCCCAGCACCAGACCGCGCACCTTCTCCGCGCCGTTGCCGTCGGCCGCCTCGATGACCAGTTCCCCGCTGTCGCCCACCGGTACGGCCAGGGTGACCAGGTCCGCGTCGACCATCTCCCGCACCGTGGCGGTGAAAGATCTCAGCACGGCGCCGGGATCGGTGCCGGACAGCAGGCTGCGCGTCAGCTCGTTGCTCGCCGCCAGCCAGCGCTGTCTCCGGCGGGCGTCGTCGTACAGCCGGGCGTTGTCGATCGCCACGCCGGCCGCCGCGGCAAGGGTGCGCAGCACAGCCTCGTCGTCGGCGTCGAACTCGGCTGCACCCTGCTTGTCGGTCAGATACAGGTTGCCGAAGACCTGCTCACGCACCCGGACGGGCGTGCCGAGGAAGCTGCTCATCGGCGGGTGTCCCGGCGGGAAGCCCGTCGAATCGGGGTGCTGCGACAGGCGGGCCAGGCGCAGCGGCTCCGGGTGCCGGATCAACAGGCCGAGGATGCCCTCACCGCGCGGGTAGTGGTCGATCTGGGCGATGGTCGCCTCGTCCATGCCGACGGTGATGAACTGCTTGATCGTCCCGTCCTCGCCCAGTACACCGAGCGCCCCGTACCGGGCGTCGACCAGGGAGACGGCGGACTCCACGATGCGTTTCAGCACCACTTCCAGATCGAGGTCGGAGCCGATGGCCAGTACGGCGTCCAGCAGGGTGTGGACCCGGTCCCGTGCCGCCCGCACCTGAGCCACCTGCTGCTGGAGGCCGTCCAGCAGCTCGTCCAACCGCAGCTGCGGCAGGGCTCCGGCATCCCCGGCCGCGCGGAAGTCCTGGCTGTCCTCGTCCACCGCAGCTCCTCTTGCCGTTTTGCCGGTCCTCACAAGCGTGCCCATCACGATCGCCGGCCGGACATCACCCCACGGGACGTCGAGCCCTCACCGAGGACCACCCTAAGACCCCGCTCCGGTCGGTGAGTCGGCGGCAGCCGGAGCTGTGGATACGCCGGCGAAGGTGAGAGGAGGCACCCGGCCTTGCGCATACGGCGAAGGTGCGGGGCCACCCCTTGCGCCTCCGGGGTCCGCGCACACCCGGTCGAGCTGGTCGCCCGTCCGATCGGCGCGAGCCTGCAGGTCTACGGGTGCCGCCATACACAGAGGTTGCGTGCCGGGCAGCCGGCTGCCGCGCTTCCACCGGAGCGGCTTGCCCGGCGCCGTGGTCCCGCACCTCGTTCCTGGCTCACCGCCGCTCCAACATGCGGGCCTTCCTCGCCGGCGTCGAGGGTGGCCGGATACAGGCGTAGGCGCCGAGCGGCCGTGCTGTCAGCATGGCTGAGTGCGCTGAGCGGCGGCCGGGCGGGGCAGACTCCGGTCGGCCCCCCACCCGTTGGTTCTGCTTGGGGAACGACCGATGAGGGGAGCACTTTCCCATGCTGAGAACGGCACTGCGTACCTTGGTGGTCGCGGCCACGGCCGCCGCCGCTGTGACGGCCGCAAACGGGTCTGCCGCAGCGTCCGCACCGCGGGCGCCGGAGCGCGGGACCACGACGGCGTCTGCCGCGTTCTGGTCCTGCACCGTTCCGTCGGGCTATGTGTACACGAACACCCGCAACACGCTGAGCTGCTCCACCAGCGGCGGCTTCCGCACCCAGTACTACGTCCAGCAGCCCACCGACAACCTGTGGTCGTGCGTGCCGGCGTCGGGCTTCACCTACACCTCCACCCGCAGCAGCACCAGTTGCTCCACCAGTGGCGGCTTCCGCACCCAGTATCTGCTGCGTACCCCGACGACCGGGCTGTGGGCGTGCACCGTTCCCTCCGGATTCACCTACACCTCCACGCGCAGCACGCTGAGCTGTTCCACCAGCGGTGGCTTCAGTACCCAGTACCTGTTGCGTGCTCTGTGACGCACGGCCCGAACGTGTCTGTGCCATGGTGAACGTCGCCCGCCTTGCGGCCCGTCCAGCGCCGGCGCCGGGCTCTTGCAGTGAGGTGGCCGGCAGGGTCTCCCGCTGAGCGAACCTGGAGGAGGAGCACAGGGGAGCAGTTCATCGGAGGCTTTCCGGTGCCGACCGTGATGGGGCCGTCCTTGCGCGCACGCAGGGATGGCCCCGCCTGGCGAAAGGGCTGGCGGGAGGCCGGCTGAACCTTCGACGGGCCACCGGGTCAGGAGGATCGCGGCTGCACCGCCGACCGGCCCCGGCGAGAGGGACGTTCAGCCCCACCGCCGGAGCCCTTCGGCACACGGTGCGGCGCAGCGCACCACGCGAGAGTGGCAGAAGCCAAGCCGCAACCACCCGCAGACTTGCGCCGGAAGGGTCGACCACCATGGCCGTGCACCAGCATTCTCACCGCACCCCCGGTTTCCACCTGCCACTCCGCGGGAACCGGACCGGCTCCGCGACCGCCGACACGGCAGCCCTCGCCACGCACACCGCTCAGGCCCGCGCTCTCGCGTCCCTGCGCGTGCTGACCGGGTTCGTCTTCCTGTGGGCGTTCCTGGACAAGACCTTCGGCCTCGGATACGCCACGGCCTCCGGCCACAGCTGGATCGACGGCGGCTCCCCGACCAGAGGCTTCCTCAGCGGTGTCGCCGCCGGTCCCATGCGATCCACGTTCCACTCCTGGGCCGGCCAGACCTGGGCGGACTGGCTGTTCATGCTCGGGCTGCTCGGTATCGGCGCGGCGGTCACGGCCGGTCTGGCACTGCGCCCTGCCGCCGTAGCGGGCACCGCGATGATGGCGCTCATGTGGCTCGCCGAGTGGCCGCCGGCCAAGCACCTGGCGAACGGCTCTCCGAGCATGTCGACGAATCCGTTCGACGACTACCACGTGATCTACGCGGTGGCACTGATCGCCGTCGCGGCTGCCGGCGCGGGCACCACCTGGGGCTTCGGCCGGATGTGGGCAGGGCTCCCCGTCATCCGCGACCACGCCTGGCTGCGCTGATTCCTCCACGCCCGGGGAGACGCCCCGTCAGCCGCCTGGCGACCGACGGGGTGGCCCTTGCAGCTCAAAACATCCCAACGAGGTCCAGTACCTCGCGCACGCCATCGGAGTCGGTGGCCCGGATTCAGGAGGTGGAAATCATGACCCGCAGTATCACTGTCGGGCTCGACGGTTCTCCGCAGAGCCGCGCCGCTGCCGAGTGGGCGGCCCGTGAGGCGGAGCTGCGCGGGCTGGCCGTGCGGCTCGTCCAGGTCCGGGAACCGGTGCCGGAACCCATGGCGCAGCTTCCGCTCCGCGGCACCGAGACCCACCAGCGCTGGACCGAGCGCATCGGACGCGAGGCAGCCGAGGGCCTGAGGCTGCGTCATCCCGGAGTGCGGGTGACCGTCGAACGGCTCAGCGGGCGGCGGCCCGCCGAGGCTCTCGTGCGTGCCGCCCGGGATGACGAACTGCTCGTCCTCGGCTCACGGGGCCTGAGCGGGGTGGGCGGTTTTCTGGCCGGCTCGGTCGGTCTGGCTGTCGTCGCGTCCGCCGAGCGGCCCGTCGTCCTGGTCCGCGCCGGGGAGCAGAACACCGACGGGCGGGAGGAGCCGGCGGACGTACGTGCCGCGGCAGCCTCACGCCGCCCCGTTCTGCTCGGACTGGACATCGGCGGTCCTGACCCGGATCTGATCGAGTTCGCTTTCGAGGAGGCCGCCAGGCGCAAAGCGCCGTTGCGCGTGCTGTACGGCTGCAACCTCCCCGCCTTCTACGGCTACGCCATGGCCCCCGTGGCCGAGGTGAGCGGGATGATGGCGCAGAGCAACACCGACGCCCTGAACGAGGCGTTGAGGCCCTGGCGGCAGAAGTACCCGGACGTCGAGACCACTGCGGAATCCCGCTTCGGCAGCCCGTCCTTCCTCATGGTCGAAGCCGCCCGCGAGGCCAGCCTGGTCGTCGTCGGCCGGCGTATCCGCCGTGCCTCCGTCGGCACCCGCATCGGCTCCGTCACCCATGCTCTCCTGCACCACGCCACCGTGCCCGTCGCCGTCGTCGCCCACGACTGACCACCAGGCGCACCGCCGAGCGGGCGGCCCGTCGTGGCCGACTCCGTCGTCCTTCCGGCTCGCGCCGCCTGTGGCGATCGCGCCCTACGGTGTATTGAAGATCAACGGGAGCGATGGGAGGAGCGCAAGTGGAGATCGTCGGGTACGGCGTCCTCGCGGACGAGGAGCCGCTGCTGCGGAACGCCTTCGACAAGACGTTCGAGGGTCGTCATGAACTGCGCTGCCTGGGTCTTTTCCTGGACCGCGACACCGCACCGACCGCGCTCGGCCATGAAGTGGTGCTCAGCAGCGTCAACGACACCCTGGACGCCGAGGTCCTGCGCACCCTGGCCGAGGGCGGCACCCGGATGATCGCCCAGCGGTCCACCGGCTACAACAACATCGATCTCACCGCCGCCGAAGCATGCGGCCTGTCGGTGGCCCGGGTCTCCTCCTACTCGCCGTACTCGGTCGCGGAGTTCGCCTGGATGCTGGCATTGGCGGTCAACCGCCGTATCGTACGGGCGGCGCACCGGACGCGGGAGTTCGACTTCCGGCTCGACGGGCTGCTGGGCCGCGACCTCCACGGCCGTATCGCCGGGGTGATGGGCACCGGAAAGATCGGGGCCGCCTTCGCACGGATCGCCCACGGCTTCGGGATGCGACTGCTCGGCTGGGACCTCAGCGAGAATCCCGACTGCCTCGCCCTCGGTATGGAGTACGTTCCGCGTGAGCGGCTGCTCGCTGAAGCTGACCTGGTCAGCTTGCATGTGCCACTGTCGCCGGACACCCATCACCTCCTCGACAGCAAGGCCCTGGCGCTGATGAAGGACGACGCCATCCTGGTCAATTCGAGTCGCGGCGGCCTGGTGGACACCGACGCCCTGCTGGAGACCCTGCGGGCGGGGCGACTGTGTGGAGTCGGGCTCGACGTGTACGAGGAGGAGGCCGGCGTCTTCTTCCGGGACAAGTCCTTGGAGGTGATGACAGACGAACGCCTCGCCCGGCTGATGACCTTCAGCAACGTGCTGATCACCTCGCATCAGGCATACTTCACCGAGGAAGCCGTCGGCCAGATCGCCCGCACCACCGTGGCCAACATCGAGGACCACCTCGCGGGCCGGGCCGGCGACAACACGCTCGTCACACCCCGGAAAGCCTGACGCGCTGCCCCCGTCGGCGGGCGCTCCCAAGCGGCCTCGGCCCGCAAGCCCGGGCTTGCAGTCTTGCCCGCGACGGTGACATCGCGGCCGGCGAGGAACCGGGCCACGGCGGTCGTCGTGGCGCCCGCTGATGCTCGGGCGCCGGTTCAGGTCGGCTGGATGGCGCCTGGCAGTTCTTCGACGGCCGTGACGAGTGGAGCGAGTGCGGGGTCCTCGGCCGCCTTGTCCAGGGCCTCACGGAGGGCGGTGTTGTGGGTGGGACGGGCTTCGTTCAGCAGGCGCATGCCGGTCTCGGTCACATCCGTGTAGATGCCGCGGCGGTCGGTGGGGCACAGGTAGCGCGAGAGCAGCCCGCGCTGTTCCAGGCGGGTCACCAGCCGTGTGGTGGCGCTCTGGCTGAGCACGACGGCGTCGGCGACCTGCCGCATCTGCAGGTGGCCGCCCTCGCCGTCGTGCTGCCTGCTGAGCACATCCAGTAGCGCGTACTCCCGCGCACTGAGCTTGTGCCCGGCCTGGAGTGCGCGTTCGACGCAGTTCTCGATGCGGCCGTGCAGCAACGAGAGAGCCGACCAACGGTGCGCCAGTGCGGTCATCGCCGGGTCGGTGGCAGTCATGAAGCTCCCTCGGTCGGGTCTTGCCAGCGGTGGCGCCGCGGCAGGGGTTGCCAGGCGTCTCACTCGGTCCACTATACCCGCGTTTGCAGATATCCAGCGTCTGCAACTATTGTGAGCGCTTGTAAAGAGCGGACGCGCTTTACGCTCCGGGGGCACCATCCCCGTCTCCTCTCCTCTTGCACCGTCTAAGGACCTCGTCATGCCGCTCGCACTGCTGGCCCTGGCCATAGGCGCCTTCGGAATCGGCACCACGGAATTCGTGATCATGGGGTTGCTGCCCCAGGTCGGCGCGGATCTCGGGGTATCGGTTCCGACGGCCGGCCTCCTGGTCACCGGCTACGCCCTCGGTGTCGTGATCGGCGCGCCGATCATGACCGTCCTGGGCACCAAGATCTCCCGGAAGAACATGCTCATGCTGCTCATGGGCCTGTTCATCCTCGGCAACCTCATCTCTGCCGCTGCCCCGGTCTTCGCCGTCATGCTGATCGGCCGGGTGGTGGCCTCGCTGGCCCACGGCGCCTTCTTCGGTATCGGCTCCGTCGTCGCCGCCGAACTGGTGGCGCCCCAGAAGAAGGCCGGTGCCATCTCCCTGATGTTCACCGGCCTGACCGTGGCCAACGTGGTCGGTGTGCCCCTGGGTACATTTGTGGGCCAGAGCGCCGGCTGGCGGGTGACCTTCGTCATCGTCGCCGCGCTCGGAGTGCTCGGCCTGGCAGGCGTCGCCGAACTCGTCCCCGACACGCCCAAGCCCGAGGGCGTGCGGCTGCGGCACGAGGTAGCCGCCTTCAAAAATGTCCAGGTCGTACTGGCCATGGCGATGACGGTCCTCGGCTTCGGCGGCGTGTTCGCCGCGATCACCTACATCGCGCCGATGATGACCGATGTCGGCGGGTTCGCCGACTCCTCCGTCACCTGGCTGATGGTGGTCTTCGGATCCGGCATGGTGGCGGGCAATCTCATCGGCGGCCGGTTCGCCGACCGCAGGCTGATGCCGATGCTCTACACAGCTCTGGGCGGCCTCGCACTCGTCCTGCTGGCCTTCACCTTTCTGGCCTCCGTGAAGGTGGCGGCCATCGCGGCTGTGTTCCTCATCGGCGCACTGGGCTTCGCCACCGTCCCGCCGCTGCAGAAACGGGTCCTGGACCACGCCCACGGCGCACCCACGCTGGCCTCGGCGGCCAACATCGGCGCCTTCAACCTGGGCAACGCGCTGTCCGCCTGGCTCGGTGGCATGGTCATCTCCGCAGGGCTCGGCTACACGGCTCCCAACGCCGTCGGTGCCGCCCTGGCCGCCGCGGCGCTGGTGCTGGCCGTCGTTTCGCGGCTGCTGGAACTGCACCCGGGCCGCGGGGCGACGACGCCCACCGACCACGAGCCCCTCGAAGCCGCGGACCTCCTCCGCGCCCCCACCGCCCGCCCGGCCGCCGACCCCGGCGCCGTGGCGGACGCGGCGAGCGTCGTCCGCTCCTGACCGCTGCGACACGCAACGCGAGATCGCCTACCGGCGATCGCAGTCACCCACCTCCGTGCGCAGAACACCTGGTCCCCACCGACCGGTACAGAAGAACGACCGGTACAGAAGAACACCGACAGCACTACCGAAAGGTCCCCCATGACTGCCATCCCGAGCGTGACCCTCAACAATGGCGTGGTCATGCCGCAACTCGGCTTCGGCGTCTTCCAGGTCCCCGACGAGGAGACCACCGCTGCCGTCGCCGGCGCCCTCGAGGCCGGTTACCGCAGCATCGACACCGCAGCGGTCTACGGCAACGAGCGTGGCGTCGGCAAGGCCCTCGACTCCTCCGGCCTCCCTCGCGAGGACCTCTTCATCACGACCAAGCTGTGGAACGACGATCAAGGCAGGGACAAGGCCCTGGCCGCGTTCGACTCCTCCCTGGAGAAGCTGGGCCTCGACTACGTCGACCTCTACCTGATCCACTGGCCCACCCCGGCCCGTGATCTGTACGTGGAGACCTACAAGGTGCTGGAGGAGGTCCTGGCCAGCGGGCGCGCCCGCGCCATCGGAGTCTCGAACTTCCGAGTCGCCGACCTGAAGCGCCTGCGGGAAAGCACGGGCGTCACCCCGGCCGTCAACCAGATCGAGTTGCACCCCGGGTTCCAGCAGAGCGAGCTGCGCGCCTTCCACGCCGAGCACGGCGTCGCCACCGAGGCGTGGAGCCCTCTGGCCCAGGGCGCGGTCCTCAAGGACCAGCCGATCGTGAAGATCGCTGGCACGCACGGCGTGTCCCCGGCTCAGGTTGTGCTGCGCTGGCACCTGCAGAGCGGCAACATCGTTATCCCCAAGTCCGTCACCCCTGAACGCATCCGGCAGAACCTCGACGTCTTCGGCTTCGAACTGAGCGACGCGGAGGTGTCCCTCATTGCGGGACTGGACCGCGGGCTGCGCACCGGCCCGAACCCGGACACCCTCAACTGACCCCGAGCGCCCGCCCCGAACGCCCACTCGTCCCGCGTGCCACGGGACGGGCGCCCCGGGCGGCGCCGACCGGCCACCGGCATGGACGGACGTCCGCGGCATCGAGCGGCATCGGCATCGGCGTCGGCATCGGTGAACAGCCGCACACCTTCGACGAAGAGGCACCCTCGTGCGGATCGATCTTTCCGGCCACACCGCCCTGGTCACCGTCTCCACCCAGGGCATCCGATACGCCATCGCCGTCGGCCCCGCCCGCGCCGGGGCCCGGGTGGCCGTCAACGTCCGGGCCGCGTCCTTCGCCTGCACCGAGGACGCCCTGGTGTGACCATCGTGGTGGCATGTCGATGCGGAAGCTTCGGCCTCTGTCCAGTGCATGAGCTTGCTCGGGGGCACCCCGTCGCAGCGGGTGAGCCTGTGGTAAATCGTCTCTCCGTGCCGGTCAGGCCCTCGCCGGGTCCGCCTCGGGCTCGGGGGCCCGGCGGCGGATGCCGAAGTCGTGAGTGAGGGGCGAGAGACAGGCCAGCAGAGCGGAGAAGACGATGCCGCTCCAGCAGAAGACGGCCCATGGCAGGAAGTCGAAGTTCGCCACGCCCAGCGTCGATGCGAAGAAGGCGCCGGAGACGGTCCAGGGCACCAGCACCTCGGTGATGGTGACCGAATCCTCCATGCTCCGCGAAAGGTTGGTCGGGTGCAGGTTCCGCTTCTTGAATGCCTCGCCGTAGAGGTCATTGATGAGGAAGTAGGTGACAAGGGCGTTCGACGTGCCGTTGATGACAGTGAAGCCGGAGAGCAGCGTGGCCGTCACCAGGCTGCCGGTGGAGCGCAGCTTGTCGATCAGCTTGCTGAGCAGGAGGCGGAGCACGCCGGAGTTCTCCAGTGCCGCGGCGAAGAAGAACGCGCAGAAGACGAAGAACGCCGAGCTGTACATCGAGGTCAGGCCGCCTCGGTCGAGCAGCTCGGTGACCGGGGCAGAGACATCGCCGGGCAGCATGTCGGTGGTGAACCCGGAGACGGCGGCGTCGAACGTGTCGGCGATGCTGAAGCCCTGGACCAGTACGGCGAGTACCGCGGCGGTCATCGAGGACACGAAGAGCACGATCAACGGGGGCTTGCGCATGATCGACCCGATGAGGACCACCGCGGGCGGCAGGAGCAGCACAGGGTTGAGGACGAACAGTCCTTGCACCTCGGTGACGGTGCGGTCGATGACGTCGAGGTTGACCGACCCCGCGTCGATCGACAGTCCGGCGAGCAGGAAGACCACGATCGCGACGACCGACGACGGCACCGCTGTGTAGAGCATGTGGCGGATGTGCTCGTAGATGTTGGCACCGGCCGCCAGGGAGCTCATGTTCGTGGTGTCGGACAGCGGTGAGAGCTTGTCGCCGAAGTACGCGCCCGAGACCACGGCACCAGCGGTGATCGCCAGTGAGATGTCCATCGTGGCGGCGACACTGATCAGCGCGACGCCGATCGTGCCGGCCGAGCCCCAGGACGTCCCCGTGAATGTGGCGACAATGGCTGTGACGACGAAGGCCAGGACGTAGAGGTACGACGGATTGATGAGTTCGAGGCCGTAGTTGACCATGAGCGGGACGGTGCCCGCGATCATCCAGGTACCGATCAGCATCCCGATGCTCAGCAGGATGAGGATGCCCGGCAGGGCTCGCTTGATCTTCTCGCCCATGTCAGTGAGGACCTGGTCCAGACTGACGCCGTGGAGGGCGGCGAAGACCGTGAACACGATGGCCGCGAATATGAGCATCAGCTCCGCGGGGAATTCCAGAATCCCGATACCGCCGACGAAGATCGCCAGGGTGATGACCACCGGAATGAGCGCGACGGTGAGCCGCGGTTGGGAGCGCGCACGCTTCTCAGCCTGCTCGTCCGACGCCGTTTCCTGCTGAAACTCCATTGTTCCCTCTCAGGCAAGAGTAGTGATGGCGTGTGGAAGCCGTCAGCGGGCGAGTGATGCGAAAGCCTGGTCGAGGTCCTCGATCTGGCTCTGTGCGCCCTCAAGCCCCACGGAGAGCCGGATCAGGCCGCCGAGGCCCGGGGCCGGGGCATCGGTGGAACGCATAGGTGAGGTCACGAGACTCTCGTAGCCGCCCCAACTCGGGCCGATCCGAAAGAGCCTCAGGGCGTCGATGAACCGGGCCACCCGCGAGAAGGTGCCCTCCCGCAGCTCGAAGCTGAGGAGTCCGGAGAAGCCGCTGAACTGGGAGGCGATCACAGCCTCGTCCGGGTCGTGGTCGACGTGCGGGTGGTGGACAGCGGTGACCTCGGGATGCGCGCGCAGATGGTCGATGACACTGAGCGCGTTGCGCTGGTGCTGCTCCATCCGTACCGGGAGGGTCCGCAGTCCCCGCAGCACGAGGGACGCCTCCATGGCGGACATGACGGCGCCGAACAATTGGTGGCCCTGGTAGAAGAGCTCCCGGATGGAGTCCTTGGAGCCGATCACCGCGCCGCCGATGACATCGCTGTGCCCGCCGATGTACTTGGTCAGGGAGTGGACGACGAGGTCCACGCCAGCCGTGAGCGGCTTCTGGAAGAGCGGTGTGGACCAGGTGTTGTCCATCACCGTGCGGACGCCGTGGCGCCGCGCGACCCTCGTCAGCGCCAGCACGTCCACGACCTTCATCAGCATGGTGCCCGGGCTCTCAAGATAGATGAGTGCCGTGTTCTCCCGGATGTGCTCCTCGACGTCGGCGGCGGCCGGGGCGGCGAGGATCGTGTGCTCGACCCCGAAGCGCTCGAGGTGCTGCGCGAGTTCGACCGTCGGGCCGTAGACGGTGTTGACGAAGAGCACGTGATCGCCACCGCGCAGCAGACCGGCGAAGACTGCGCCGATCGCGCCCATGCCGGAGGCAAAGCACTTCGCGGCCTCGCCGCCCTCGAGCAGCGCGAGACGCTCCTCAAGGAAGGCGACCGTCGGGTTGGTTCCCCGGCTGTAGACGAAGTTCTCGTGCTCGGCGGCCTGCTGCCGTACGAACTCCTCGAAGGACGGCTTGGTGAAAAGGCTCGTCTGATAGATGGGCGGCGCCACGGCACCGGGCCCGACGCCCGGACCGTCCCAGGCGCCCATACATATCTGCTGGTCGGTGCTGTTCACCCGTGCCCCTCGTCGCGGACCTGCGTGCGGACGTCGGCGGGTCTCCGAGCGAGCCGCCGAACGCGACGTAGCTTGTAATATAAGCTGCTACGTGGTCAACACTTTCCGACGAACGCGTAAGACCGAACGCATACGATCGGCATTGGTCCGCACCGCACCGCACCGGACGGCGCAAGCCGCTCAGCAGGCTGCCGTTCGGCAGACGGCCGCTCAGTAGGCTCAGGTGCGAAGGCCGATTTCGACTAAGGGGCGAACGCATTGAGAGACACGGCGGAGGGGGAGTCCGCGCGGCAGTCGGCAGGGCGCAGTGCGATGCGCGCCCAGCCACGGTCGCTGACCACACAGGTCGTGGAGTTCATCGAGGAACTGTGCGTGGGCCCGGGGGTCGAGCCGGGTAGCCAACTCCCTCCGGAGGGCGAGCTCGCGGCACGGTTCGGGGTGAGCCGGGTGGTGCTCAGAGAGGCGATGAAGACCCTTGAGGCGCGCGGCCTGGTGCAGCGGCGCCAGGGCAAGCCGGCTGTCGTCGCCTCACCGAACGCTTTGCCGGTGGAGAAGTTCGTCGCGTTCGCGGTCCTGCGTGACAAGCGCGCCCTCATGGAGTTCACCGAGATCCGCAAGGCGCTCGAGGTACACGCCGCTCGACTCGCCGCGCAGCGCATCGCGGGCCCGGAGGAGCCGCAGACCCGGCCGCACATCGCCCGGGCCCGCGAGGCGATCGCCCAGCAGCGCGCCAACCCGCTCGACATGCCCACCCGCATACGCACGGACGTCGCCTTCCATCAGGCGCTGGTGGCGGCGGCGGGCAACACCAGCCTGACGCAGATCCTGGACGCTTTGGAACGCTCACTCGCCGAAAGCCGGGAGGAGAGCCATCGGCGGTACCTCGCAACCGGGGCCGATCCCGCCCGCTCCGCCACCGAACACGAGGAATTGCTCGACGCTGTGCTGACCGGAGATCCGGCGCAAGCGGTCGCGGCGATGGAATACCACCTGCAGATCACGATGCAGGAGATCGAGAGCCGCCCCGAGGCGGACGGGGCCGAGTAGGGGATGCTGCCCGTCGGATGATGGGCTGGGCGCAGACCGGCCAAGGACGGCACGTCGACCGGAAGCTCCGGGCCGCGCAGGCGAGCGCAGATCCGGCAGCCCTTCGGTGGGACGAGGCGTCGGGCGGAGGGGAGCGGCCGGCGTGGCGCGCGATCGAATCGTTCGGGCGTGATCAATGAGCGACGGAGACTCGTGACGGAAGCGAGTCATGGCGTCCAAGGCGGATCAGGGCGGTTCGATCACGCTCCGTAACCAGCCCAGGTCCCTGCCCGCGCCCAGTTCATCGAGGATGAAGCGGTGCGGCCCGTGGCGGCCACAAGAATGATGGCCGGGAGGATCTTGTGAGGCTCTGATGCGGCTCGGGTGCGTGCGTCTGCTGGCTTCGACGCCGAGCCGCATCACGTCAGCCGTTCTCAGGAGACGGCCTTGAGGCCGATTACGCTGCCGACGACGAGCGCCAGGAAGATGATCTTCAGAAAGCTTGCCGGCTCACCGTCGGTGAGCACTGCATACAGGACGGTGAGCACCGCGCCGATACCCACCCACACCGTGTACGCGGTTCCGGTGGGCAGGTCCCGCATGGCGTAGGCCAGCCCGCCCATACTTCCGGCCAGGGCCACGGCGAAGACCAGAGATGGGGTGAGCCGGCTGAAACCCTCCGACTTGCCCAGGGCTGTAGCCCACACGGCCTCCAGAACGCCCGAGAAAGCGAGAATGAGCCACGACATGACAGCCTCCGTACGGGCCGTCTTGTCGCACACCGGGTACGGCACCCCTCGTCCGGAAGCCCTACTGCCGGGCTCCACTTCAAAATCGCACGTATGGTCGCTGCTGGCAACGTCGGCCGTCCACCACGCGAACAGGTGCTTCCCGAAGCATCACTGCGGGTCCCGTACTGACTCATAGCTCTCGCGGACCACTCCGTGACTGGTCGGCCATGTCCACTTCACCAGTTTCGGAACCCGGGGGAGCCCTTACGGGTTCGGTCCTCGTGACGGGGCCGGTCGGGGTTGAAGGGACTCACCGCCCGGCCCCCCGTCTGCGTCTGTGGAGGTCGGAGGTCTGCCCGGCTCACGTAGCCACCAGAGGAGTCCACGAGAGCGCAAGGGGACCTTTCAACGTATTCACGCATCTGGGGGAGGTCCCGGGTTCCGGCACGTCGTTCTCGTTTCCCACCATGCAGAACACGAAGGCCGATGCCGCGCCGCGGCATGGGAGCCCGCGAGATGCGGGGCTTTTGCTGCTGCCTGTACGGAGGTGTGAGTGACTTCGCCTGCCGATGAGTCCGAAACAACGCTGCAGATATCCACCGGTACGAAGCTCCGGCTGCGCGACCTGGATCGCATGCGTGAGCCGGTGAGAATTCGAATCGATCGCACCGTGCGCGACCGCATTCAGGTGTGTCGCGACTTCATGTTCGGCAGCCTGGACAGGGGCCGGTCCGTGTACGGGGCGACGACCGGGTTCGGCCCGCTGGTCGGTTTCCGCGGGCGCGAGACCACGGCGGAGCAGTGCGAGAACGCGCTCAACCACCTCATTGCAGGACAGGGTGTGGACCTGGAGCCTTCGGTAGTGCGGGCGGCAATGCTCGTACGACTGCATTCACTGTGCCAGGGACGGTCCGGGGCATCCCTCGCCGTGCTGGAAGGGTTGGCACATGCTCTGGGGACGGACTTCGCGCCGGCCGTGCCCCGGCTGGGGTCACTCGGGGCAAGCGGCGATCTGATTCCGCTCGCCTATATGGCCCGTGCGCTACAGGGCCATGGTCACGCCTACACAGGCGGACAACGTCTTACCGCCGGTGAGGCTCTCACGAAGCTGGGCCTGAAGCCGGTGGAGCTCGACGGACGTGACGCTCTGGCCTTGGTCAATGGAACGTCCCTGACCGCGGGCGCGGGTGCCCTGGCCGTGTCCTCCCTGCAGAGGTCGCTGCGCGGCGCGGTGCTGCTCGTTGCGTTGCTTGTGGACATCCTGGGCTGCTCCACTGCGTTCGTGGACCCGAGGCTGCTCGCCGCCTTCGGGCACCCGCACGCGGCTCTGGCAGGTGAACGCATCAACCAACTGCTCAAGGGCCTCGTTCCTTCAGAAACGCGCGGTTTGCAGGAGCCGTACAGTATCCGCTGCGCTCCTCAGCTGATCGGCGCCGTAGCCTCTTTCGTGGAGCATTGCGCTGGTGTCATGCGCGATGACATCAACGCCATCAGTGACAATCCGCTGTTCTTCCCGGAGCAGGACGTGGTCGCGCACGGCGGTAACTTCTTCGGCCAGCCGGCCGCGTTCAGCGGGGACGCGCTCGCCGTGACCGCCGTGCAGCTCGGAAATCTGGCCGAGAGGCAACTCGACTTACTCATCGATCCGCACCGCAACGGAGGGCTGCCGCCCATGCTGGCGCCCGAGCCGGGCCGTCAACATGCCGTGCAGGGAGTGCAACTCGCGGCCACGGCACTCATCGCGTCGATGCGTCGCGCCGCCACACCGGCCTCGACCCAGAGCCTGCCGACGAACCTCCACAACCAGGACGTGATTCCGTTCGGCACCCAGGCTGCGCTCAACGCCCTCGACCTCGCGACAAAGCTGCGGCTCCTGCACGGATCCCTTGCCGTCGTCCTGCGCCAAGCCGCAGGTGTGGGAACCCGGCAGCCAACAGCGCCGCTCTGCGCAGAGATTCTCAGCGAGATCGGTGCGGAGATCGCACCCATCGACAGGGACCGTCCCCTGGATGCTGATGTTCGGCGCGCCGCCGCTCTCCTCGACGACATGGCCGACACCTATCTGACCGACGGGCAGGGCCTGTAATGAAACACTTCACTGACCGTCACGGCTGCACAGTTACCGGTACGCCGAGCGCCGCTGCCGACGGTGCCGTGCTGACACTGCCCCTACCGGATGAGGAGTTCACCGCCTGCCGCCGTTGCCTGGGCGATACCTGCACGCGTGCTGCCCAGCACATCGAAGACGACCTGAGCATCCTCACCCAAGTCGTGCACGGGCCGGCTCCCCCCGCCGAATGGCCACCTGCGGACCCCGGTGCCCGTATTCGCTACCGGTGGCTCATCGGCCATCAACTGGCCTTCACCGTCTGGCGACTGATCCGGCACACCCTGCAGGAACTCATCCGCACCTCGGCTCCCCGGGCCGCGGACCGCGCAGCACGGTTGTACGACATCTACACCGTGCTGTTCCTCTACACCGGCAGCTGCTCGGCCGCACGCTACGCGGCGACGGTGCGGGCCGACATGGCGGCCCATGATCCCGCGCTCAGCGGTGAGTGGCACCGTGACCACATTGCCCTGCCCGACCTGCTGCGCCAGGCGCGGGCCAGCTGCCCGGGGCCCGTGCTGGCTCCGCTCACAGCGGCAGTCAAGCGCAGTCACCACGTCCACATGGCTGTTGCGGGCAAGCTCGTTCCCAGCGGCCAGTCACTGCTTCAGCAGGCCGGGAAGCAAGCAGGGCTGCAGCCGACCGAAGCCGAGTGTGATGTCATCGACGACTTCTTCCAGGTGCGGCGTGCGCCCATCTGTGAGAAGGCGTTCATCACTCAGGCCGTCCGGCGCCTCGTCCAAGTCGTATGCGACATCCGTACCTACGGCCTGACCGATCTGGACTCACCGCCCCAGGTCGCCGCACGGTACCGCGCAGACCTCGATGCTCTGCTCGGCTCCATCGTCGGCCGCTTCACGGAGCTGGCCGGCTTCCTCGTGACTTCCTCACCCAGCCTCGTCGACCTCAGCACGCACACGGGAGGTGCGATGACGTCCCGGACCGACGACACGAAGACCGTGCCCATCACCCCTGCTCTGCACCGGTACCTGGTCAGCCACACGATGGCACCCAGCCGCGTCCAGCAGGACCTCATGGACCACACCCACGCCCTGGGGACGGTCGCCGAGATGCAGATCCCCCATGAGCAGGCGGCATTTCTGACCCTGCTCACCAAGTTGACCGCTGCCCGCACCATCATCGACATCGGGACCTTCACGGGCTACTCGGCCCTCGCTCTCGCACTGGGTTCTCCTCCCGACGGTCGCGTCCTCACCTGCGACACCTCCACCGAGTGGACAGGCATCGCCCAGGACGCATGGAAGCAGGCGGGCGTCGCCGACCGCATCGAGCTGCGCCTGGGCCCGGCACTGGAGACCCTGCGCTCCTTACCCCATGAGCCGTCCTTCGACCTGGCCTTCATCGACGCCGACAAGCCCTCCTACCGCGACTACTGGGAGGAACTGCTCCCTCGTGTCCGCCCGGGAGGCGTACTCCTGGCCGACAACGTGCTCTACTCCGGCGACGCGGCCAACCCCGACGCCACCGGAAACGCCCAGGCCATCCGGGCTTTCAACGCTCACGTGCACAACGATCCCCGCGTCGAGAACGTGATGCTTCCCATCGCGGACGGCCTGACCCTGACCCGCAAGCGCGATGACGAACACCTCACCATGAAGGCTTGCTCATGACGGACTTGTCCAACGACGCACAGGGACCGCAGCGCATCATGGAGCTGTCCTCCGGCCTGTGGGCTTCCAAGACCCTGTCCACCGCACTGCACCTGGACCTCTTCGGTGCCCTGGCGGCCCACCCCGGTGCGACGCACACCGAACTCGCCGACCTGCTGGGCATCTCCGCTCGCCCCACGCGATCACTTCTGGCCGCGTGCGCGGCGCTCGGCCTGCTGACCCGCGTCGGCGAGAAGTGCTTCAACACCCCTCTCTCGCAGCGTCACCTCGTGCGCACGAGCCCCGACTACTTCGGTGGCTGGGTCGAGATGCTCGACCGCCATGACTACCCGGGCTGGATGCAACTGCACGACGCCCTACGCCACAACCGACCCACCGCCTGGAACCCCGACGAACAGAACTCCCTCTTCGACAACGCCGACCCCATCGTGCTCGAGACATTCTGGGAAGCCATGACGACGGTCTCCACCGTCACTGCCCGCGAACTCGGCTCCCGCCTCGACCTCACCCAGATGCGTGCGCTGCTCGACGTGGGTGGGGGCGGTGCCGCCTGGGACATCGAACTGTGCCGTATGCATCCCCCGCTGCTCGCCGCGGTCTACGACCTGCCACACGTGTGCGAGCTCACTCAGAAGAAGATCGACCAGGCCAACCTGGGGGACCGCATCACCACCATCGCCGGTGACTTCTTCGCCGACACATCGTTCCCCGAAGGCTACGACACCCACCTGTTCTCCTCCGTCCTGCACGACTGGTCCGATTCCCAGTGCCGCGAACTGCTGGCCAGGTCCTTCACCGCACTGCCCTCGAACGGCCGACTCGTCATCGCCGAGCTGCTGATCGATGACGCCGAGGACGGACCCCTCGACGCTGCTCTGATGGGTCTCGCGATGCAGGTGGAAACCTGGGGCCGCAGCTTCACCGCCGCCGAGCTCACCAACTGGCTCACCCGGACAGGCTTCACTGACGTCCACGTCACCCGCATCCATGCACCCACCGCCAACGCGGGCGTCATCGCCCGCAAACCCTGACCACCCGGTGCCCGCCCAGGAGCCACGCATGACGCACCAAACAACATCCCCAGTCAGCACGACAGGCGAAAGGGACACCGAAGGCATCATCGGCCATCGGATCGAGTACACCTACGCCAACGGCTGGCGCTACGAGATGTATGTCAAGAACGCCACAACCATCGACTACCGCATCCACAGCGGCATGGTCGGCGGCCGCTGGGTCAAAGACCAGAATGTCGACCTCGTCACCCTCACCGAGGGCGTGTACAAGATTTCCTGGAACGAACCCACCGGCACATCGGTGTGCGTCACTCTGGTGCCGGCCGAACGACTCTCCCACGGCGTGATCTTCTTTCCGTGCTGGGTCGTGCAACACCCTGAACGCACCGTCCTCTTCCAGAACGATCACCTTGACCGCATGCGCTCATACCGCGACGAAGGGCCGACCTACCCGATTCATGTCGTCTCCGAATTCTCGGAGATCATCCTGATCGAAGATGTGGGGCCTGACGATGAAACGGTCATCGACCGTGCCCCGCACGGTCTCCCATGACCAGCACGAAGATTCCGCGGAATTGGCGCGGCATCTGCAACTGGCTGGGGATGTGACGGCACAGGAGGACCGCGACCACCCGTCTGCCCGGAGTCCACATCGCAGGTATCTTCCTCTGGTCCGCCCGGTGATCCAAAGGGGGACTACGATCTGGCGATCTCCTGTCGGAGTTGATGGGTGAAGTGACGCAGGAGGTCCAAACACAGGAGGTCCAACGTCTTCCGGAACTCGGCCCGGCGGTCGTCCCTGCCGTCGGTGGGACGGGTGCTCCGGACCCGACGCGCGAGAGCATCGGCGAGATCCACGGTGTCGTCGGTACAGAGCAGGTAGAGCGCTGAGCGTGCTTCCTGCATCTGGTTCGCCAACTCGTCGGCTCCGGGGCCGTCGTCACTCAGCTGTGTTTCCTTCATGTGGTCCAGTAGCTGGAGTACGGCCGTGTTGAAGCCGATTCCGGCTTTGAGCTTCTGTTCGCGGAGCCACATGTGCTCCCGTGGCCGCGCGGTGAACCACGAACTGATTTTCCCTCACTGGCATATCGCTGCTCGGCTCCTCCACCCCGGCCCACGCCGAAGGCCGGAAGCGGGCCACCGTCGACGAGAACATCTACGAGACGGATCAGCAGGTCCTCTCCGCCACGGAGAAGTGGGCACCCCTCAACTCGCGGGAAAGCGTGATGGGCTACCCCAAGGGCCTCGGCAAGGACGAGGACGGCAACGTCAACGCGGTCACCCTGGCGGATGTGAGGCCGAAGCACGCTCCTGAGATGGCGGTAGAGGACGCCGAGTAGGCGGCGGCGAAGACTCCCGCATAGCGAAACCCCCGACCGGCCCGGTCCCCCCACAACCGGCAGCGGCCGGCCTGCGCGGCCGGTGCGGCACCGGGCCCTGCCGCCCTGCCCCGACGCCAGGTGCGGCATGCCGTACGCGGCTATGCGGTGCTATGCCCCGGCGCCGCTCTCCGACTCGTCCAGGACCGAATAGACCAGGTCGTGGTGGAACCCGCGGATGTGTGCCTCGGTGAGGTCCCCGGCGCGTTCGGAGTCGCCGGCCGCCACGGCGTTGTAGATCGCATGGTGCTCCGACCGCAGCCGAGCCGCGGTGGCTTCCCAGTCGTCGAGTCCGTGGAAAACCTTCAGAAGGGTGTGCCGGACCGCGTTGCGTACCGCGATGGTCATGTCGGCCATCAGCCGGTTCCCGCCGGCCTCGGCGATCGCCGCGTGGAACTCGGTGTCGCAGTCGTTGAACTCCTCCCGGCTCAGCGCGGCATCGTCCATACGCTCCAGCCGGTCCCGCATCGTGGAGAGGTGTTCCGGGGAAGCCTGTGCGGCTGCCAGGCGGGCGCTCGCGCGCTCCAGCGTGGCGCGTGCCTCCACGACGTCGGCGAACGGGAAGTGGGCCAGTGCCATGTGCAGGCGCAGAAACTGGGTCAGCCCCGCGCTGGGCATGGCGGCGATCACGCTGCCGGAGGCGGGACCGGTGCCCACCCGTGGTCGCAGGGCGCCCTGCGCCTCGAGCACCCGCAGCGCCTCGCGAACCGCTGCCCTGCTCACGCCGAGCAGCTCGACCAGCTCGCGCTCCGGCGGCAGCCGGTCGCCGACCCGCAGATTGCCGGTGAGGATCTGTTCCTCGATCCGTGCGAGAACGAGCTCAAAGGTACGGGAGCGCGGAACCGGCTCCCAAGCAATCGGCTCTGACACGGACCGCCCTTTCGCTCCGGAGCATCGCTCCTGCTCACGCGGAGGACCTCGCCGACGCTCACGCGGGAGCTCCCACCCGACGCTCACGCGGGGAGTTCCCCCATGTTCGTTCCGTTTCATCGTATCCCGTCCGCCCAATGCTTGGTCCGACCACTCATTTCCCCCGCGTCATACCTCTGGACAGGGCGCGGTCACCTCTCTACGTTGTAGCGACCCAATCAATGGTCTGACCAAGCCCCCAAAGTGAGGGTCGCATGTTTCAGCCAGACATCTCCCCGGTTCTGGACAGCCTGGCCCTGTCCGCTCTCATCGCGGCACTGCCGCTGTTGACCCTGTTCGTCCTGTTGGGCGGATTGCGTCTCAAGGCCCACTGGGCCGGATTGGCCTCGCTCGGCGTCGCTCTCGCCGTCGCTGTGACCGCGTACGGCATGCCGGTCGGTCACGCGCTGCTCTCCGCGACGGAGGGCGCCGCGTTCGGACTGTTCCCGATCATGTGGATCGTGGTGACGGCGATCTGGGTCTACCAGCTCACCGTGGTCAGTGGCTGGTTCGAGGATCTGCGCCGTTCCTTCAACCTGGTCAGCAGCGATCTCAGGGTGCAGGCACTGATCATCGCCTTCTGCTTCGGTGCCCTGCTGGAGGCGTTGGCCGGCTTCGGCGCCCCCGTGGCGATCACCGGCGTCATGCTGATGGCGCTCGGCTTCTCCCCGCTCCGCGCGGCCGTCACCGTGCTCGTCGCCAATACCGCGCCAGTGGCGTTCGGGGCCATCGGTATCCCGATCATCACCGCGGGCAACCTCACCGGCATCCCCTACGCCGAGATCGGTGCTTACGTCGGCCGCCAGACCCCGGTTCTCGCACTGTTCGTCCCGCTGCTGCTGGTGGCGCTGGTCGACGGACTCCGCGGGGTCCGCCAGACCTGGCCCGCCGCTGTGGTGTGCGGTGCGGCCTTCGCCGCGGCACAGTTCGTCAGCGCGAACTACGTGTCGGTGGAACTGACCGACATCATCGCCTCCCTGGTGGCGCTCGCGGCGGTGGTGCTGTTCCTCCGGGTCTGGCGCCCGCTGGGTGGCGACCAGGTACGCGCTGACCTGCAACGCGTCGCGGGGGCCGAGGGCACCGTGACGGACGGTTCCGGAGCCGGGACGGGCCACGCCGACGGCGGCGACAGCGGCCAGGCCAGGCGGGGGAGCGGCCCTCGTACGGGCGGACCGGACGGTTCCGGCGACTCGGCCGCATCCGGTGGTTCCGCGGACGGCCTGAGTGAGTCGGCCACAACGGACCCGGCCACAACCTCGGGCCCGACCACCAGCCGGGACCCGCACACGGCCCCAGCCCCGGCCACGACCCGCACCACCCCGTCCCCGCACGGCACCGTGCCGGCCCCTCCCCGGATCGCCAACTCCCGCGTCCTGCTGGCCTTTCTGCCCTACCTCGTGGTCATCGGCGTCTTCTCGGTGGCGAAGCTCTGGAGCCCGGCCAAGGACTTCCTCAGCTCGACCGACGTGTCGATCCCCTGGCCCGGGATCGACGGGAAGGTGCTGACCCCCGGTGGCGACGTCTCCACCACCACGCAGTACGTCCTCCCCTGGCTGTCGTCCCCCGGCACCCTGCTGCTCGTCTCCGGCGTGGTGGTTGCCGCCGTCTACCGGATCCGGCCGGCGGTCGTGGTGCGCGAGTTCGCCGCCACCGTGGCCAAGCTGCGCTGGGCCATGCTGACGGTCGCCTCGGTGCTGGCCCTCGCCTACGTGATGAACCTCTCCGGCCTCACCATCACCATGGGGGCCTGGATCGCCGGAACGGGCGCCGCTTTCGCCTTCCTCTCGCCGATCCTCGGCTGGCTCGGCACCGCTGTGACCGGCTCCGACACCTCGGCCAACGCCCTGTTCGCCACCTTGCAGCAGACCGCAGCAGGGAAGGCGGGGCTGGACCCGGCACTGATGGTCGCCGCGAACACCTCGGGCGGGGTGGTCGGCAAGATGATCAGCCCGCAGAACCTCACCATCGCCGCCACAGCGGTCGGCATGCTCGGTCGCGAGGCGGAGCTGTTCCGCAAGGCGATCAGGTGGAGTCTGCTCCTGCTACTGGTGATGTGCGTGTTGGTCTTCCTGCAGTCCCACCTGCTGGCCTGGATGCTCCCCTGACCACTGGCAGGGGCATCCGCCGGTGCCCGCGCCCCCGATGTCGGTCGCGACGATCGCAGGCAACCGCGATCGAAGAGAAACGCGCGACGAAACCCGCAACGAAAACGCGGAAAGAGATGCGCGAAGGGAAACGCGATGGCTGAGAAAACGGAGAAACCATGAGGACCGCACTGTTCATCACCTGCTTCAACGACACCATGCGCCCGGCCACCGGTCGCGCGGTGGTGACCCTGCTGGAGCGACTCGGCTGCACGGTGGACTTTCCGCTCGGCCAGACCTGTTGCGGACAGATGCATTTCAACACCGGGTACCAGCGTGACTGTGTTCCGCTGGTGCGCCGCTTCGGTGAGGTGTTCGCGGACTACGACGCCGTGGTCGCGCCCTCGGGGTCCTGCGCTGCGATGATCCGTCACCACCACAAGAGAGTGGCCGAGGTGGCCGGGGACCGGGAGCTGCAGCAGGCCGTACGGACTGCACCCCCGGTCTACGAACTGTCCGAGTTCCTGGTGGACGTGCTCGAGGTCACGGATGTCGGTGCGTACTTCCCACACCGGGTCACCTACCACCCCACCTGCCATTCGTCGCGGATGCTGGGCGTGGGGGACCGGCCGCTCGCCCTGTTGCGCGCGGTGCGGGGCATCGACCTGGTGGAACTCCCCGACGCCGCGCAGTGCTGCGGTTTCGGCGGCACCTTCGCACTGAAGAACTCCGACACCTCGGTGGCCATGGGCGCGGACAAGGTGCGTGGCGTGCTGGAGAGCCGGGCCGAGGTCCTCTGCGCGGGGGACAACTCCTGTCTGATGCATGTCGGGGGGCTGCTCTCCCGGTTGCGCACCGGGGTTCGGACCATGCACCTGGCGGAGATCCTCGCCGCCGGTGAGCACTCTGCGGCACAGCGCGTCGGGGCGGGCGATCCGCAGTACGCCCGCGTCACCGACGCAGCCGCCACCGCGGGACGGAGTCCGCGATGAGTTCGGCCTTCCTCGGCATGCCGCCCTTCCCCCAGGCCGCCCGTCGGGCGCTCGCCGACACACAACTGCGGCGCAACCTCGCCGGTGCCACCCGAACGATCCGGGACAAGCGCGCCGAGGTCGTGCGCGAGCTGCCTGACTGGGAAGAACTACGGGAGGCGGGACGTGCGTTGAAGGAGCGCACGCTCCGCCACCTCGACCACTATCTCCTCCAGTTGGAGGAACGGGTCACCGCTGCGGGCGGGCAGGTGCACTGGGCGCGCGACGCGGCGGAGGCCAACCGGATCGTGACCCGGCTCGTCCAGGAGACCGGCGAGCACGAAGTGGTCAAGGTCAAGTCGATGACCACCCAGGAGATCGGCCTCAACGAAGCGCTGGGCTCGGCGGGTATCACCGCCTATGAGACGGACCTCGCTGAGCTGATCGTGCAACTCGGCGAGGACCTGCCGTCGCACATCCTGGTACCCGCCATCCACCGCAACCGGGCGGAGATCCGGGATCTCTTCCGGCGGGAGATGGCGGAGGCCGGTGAGGTGGGGGACGAACCGGCGGAACTGGCCGAGGCCGCACGGCGGCATCTGCGCCGGAAGTTCCTGCGGGCGAAGGTGGGCATCTCCGGTGCCAACTTCCTGGTCGCCGAGACGGGGACGGCCGTGGTGGTGGAGTCGGAGGGCAACGGACGCATGTGCCTGACCCTGCCCGAGACGCTGATCTCCGTCGTGGGCATCGAGAAGGTGGTGCCGACCTGGCAGGACCTGGAGGTCTATCTGCAACTGCTCCCCCGCTCCTCGACCGGCGAGCGGATGAACCCCTACACCTCCACCTGGACCGGTATCGAGGACGGGGACGGGCCGCGCAGCTTCCACCTGGTGCTGCTGGACGCCGGAAGGAGCGACACCCTCGCGGACCCGATCGGGCGGCAGGCACTGAACTGCATCCGTTGCTCGGCATGCCTCAACGTCTGCCCGGTCTACGAACGAACAGGCGGGCACGCCTACGGGTCCGTCTACCCCGGACCGATCGGTGCGGTGCTCAGCCCTCAGCTGCGCGGCACCGGCGGCGCGGTGGACCGCTCACTGCCGTTCGCCTCCACGCTCTGCGGTGCCTGCTACGAAGTGTGCCCGGTGAAGATCGATATCCCCGAGGTGCTGGTACACCTGCGTGCCCGAGTGGTCGAGGAGACCGGTGAGCGACGCCGGACGCCGAGCCCGGAGGCACTGGCGATGCGGGCGGCCCGATGGGTCTTCTCCTCCCCGGCGCGGCTTGCGGCAGCACAGCGCGTCGCGGCACTGGGCGGCCGTGCGGTGGGCAGCCGGGGGCGCGTCGGCCGGCTCCCAGGACCGCTCGCCGGCTGGACCGACGCCCGGGACGCACCGGCTCCAGCCCGCGAATCGTTTCGACAGTGGTGGAAGAGGACGCACCGATGAACGCAGCACGTGACGAGATCCTGGCCCGGGTGCGCGCGGCACTTGCGGACGTCCCGGAACCCGAGCGGCCCGCCGACGTCCCGGTGGCACGGCAGTACGCCACCGGCGCTGACGCACCGGCCGGTGTGCAGGAGACGGTGTCGCTGTTCGTCGAGCGGCTCGCCGACTACGGTGCCTCGGTACGCACGGTGAGCCCCGCACAGACCGGCACCGAGGTGGCCAAGACGCTTGCGTCCTGGGGCGCGGAGCAGGTGCTGGTGCCGCGCCGCTTCCCGGCACCGTGGTCCGCCCATCTGCCCGCCGCCGCAGTGCTCGGCGACGAAGGTCCGCTGTCGGCGGACGACCTGGACGCCGTCGACGCCGTGGTCACCACCGCGGCGGCGGCGATCGCGGTCACCGGCACCCTGGTGTTGGACGGTGGCCCCGGTCAGGGCCGTCGGGCGGCAACGCTGGTGCCGGACCGCCACCTGTGCGTACTGAGAGCCGAACAGGTGGTGGCCTCCGTGCCGGAGGCGCTGTCCCGGCTGGACCCGCTGGGGCCACTGACCTTCGTCTCCGGCCCCTCGGCAACCAGCGACATCGAACTTGAACGAGTGGCGGGCGTGCACGGCCCCCGTACGCTCGAGGTGCTTGTCGTCCGGTGAGACAGCCCCGCCGCGGAGCCCGCGAGCGGAGTGGCGACGGAACCCGCAGCGACCCGGCAACAGAGACCGGCTGAGCGGCGGGGCGAGGATTGCCTGGGCCGATCGAGGGCAACCCGCGCCCGAAGGGAGGTTGTCTACGGGCACGGGGAGACCGCTGGTGCGCAGGTGCGAGCCGTCCTGTGGCGTGCTCAGGTGGATGTGATGCTCGCGCTGGCAGTGCTGTTCGGATTGGTGACCGGCGCCGCGCTCGGCCTGACCGGCGGGGGCGGCGCGGTACTGGCCCTGCCTGCCCTCGTCTACGGTCTGGGGCAGTCGGTGGCACAGGCGGTGCCCACCTCGTTGCTGGTGGTGGCTGTCTCATCGGCCGCGGGACTGGCGCCGCGCCTGGGGCAGGGCCTGGTGCGCTGGCCGGTGGCCGGGGTCTTCGGGGTGACCGGGGCGGCAGCGGCCTTCGCCGGTACGGCGGTCAACCGCATGGTGCCCGCGCGAGTGCTTCTCGGGCTCTTCGCGCTCCTCATGGTCATCGTGGGGTTGCGGATGCTGCGCTCCGGGCCCGCCCCCGAAGGTGCCTGCGCGGTCAGCGGTGGCCGGATCAACTGGCGGGCGTGCCTGCCCAAAGCACTGCTCACCGGAGCCGGGGTGGGCTTTGTGACCGGGCTGCTGGGCGTGGGTGGCGGCTTCGTCACCGTGCCCGCCCTGATGTGGCTGCTCGGACTGGAGCTCCCGGCCGCGGTGGCCACCTCCCTGGCGATCCTGGTGATCAACTCCCTTGCCGGGCTGGCTGCCCACCTCGGACAGACAAGCCTCGACATGAGCGTCACCGGCACTTTCGCCGGGGCTGCGCTGGCTGCGTCGCTGGCAGCCGGACGACTGGCAAGGCGGGTGCCCCAGCGGGTCGTGCGGCGGGGCTTTGCCGTGCTGGTGCTCGTGGTGGCGGCCTTCGTCGCGGTGCAGACCGCCATCAACCCTGGCGTCCTCGGATGACCGGCGCGGAAACGAAATGATCAAGGAGGACATGATGGAACCCAACCAGTTGCAGCAGCAGCAAGACCGGGTCCAGCTGGTGGATGTGCGGGAGCCGTCCGAGTGGTACGCCGGACGGATTCCCGGCGCCCGATGGATACCCATGGGGGAGCTGAGCGGGCGGCTGGACGAGCTGGAGCGGGAACGTCCCGTGGTCACGGTGTGCCGCAGCGGACACCGCAGCGGCCAGATGGCCGACTACCTCACCGAGCGTGGCTACCGAGCGGAAAACCTCGACGGCGGTGTCACGGCATGGACCGAGCAGGGGCTGCCCCTGCGCCGGCCGCATGACGAGAAGCCGGGGGAGGTGGCGTAGACGGTGTTCTTCCAGCAGTTCTACCTCCCCTCCCTCGGACACGCCTCCTACCTCGTCGCAGACGAGCAGACCGGCCAGGCACTGGTGTTCGACCCGCGTCGCGATGTCGATCCCTACCTGAAGGCCGCCCGGGAGAACGGCCTGCGCATCACGCACGCGGCCGATTCCCACGGCCACAACGACTACCTCTCCGGGCTCACCGAGATCACCGTCCACACCGGCGCCCAGGTGTGGGGCGCAGCCTCCGCCGACCTCGGCTACCTCCACCAGCCGCTCCGGGACGGCCAGGTCATCGAGTTCGGGGACGTCGGCGTCGAAGTTCTGCACACCCCCGGGCACACCCCGGAACACCTCAGCCTGCTTATCTACGACCGGGCCATGAGCGCCGACGAACCCGCGCTGCTCCTGTCCGGCGGCGCCCTGCTGGTGGGCGACCTGGCCCGCCCGGACCTCCTCGGCGGCCAGGAGAAGGCGCGCCAGGCGGCAGAGACGTTCTGCGAGACCGTCCAGACCAAGCTGCTGGCCCTGCCCGACCACGTGCAGGTCTACCCCACCCACGTGGCGGGCTCGCTGTGCGGAGGCAACATCGGCAGCCGCCTGTCCACCACGATCGGCTACGAGCGGCGCACCAATCCGGTCCTCGCCGAGGTCGACTCCAAGGACGACTTCGTACGCGAATGCATACGGATGGACAACCTGCCCGCGGTGCCCCCGTACTGGCGGCGCATGCGTAGCCGCAATCTGCGTGGCGTGGAACCCCTGGGCGTGCCGGCAGAGCCACCCGCCCTGACCGCTGACGAGTTCGAGCACCACCGCCGCTCCGGAGCCGTGGTACTTGATACCCGTGCCCCGGAAGCCTTCGGCGGCGGTCACATCCCCGCCGCCCTCAACGTGGGCCTCGGTACGGCGTTCGCCACCTGGGCGGGAACAGTGCTGCCCGAACAGGCCCGCGTGCTGCTCGTCCTCGACCGGCCAGAAGACCTGGGGGAAGCCACCCGGCAGCTGCTGCGCATCGGCTACCCGCCCCCTGTCGGCTGGCTGCGCGGTGGCATGACCGCCTGGCGCACTGCGGCCAAACCGGTCCAGACGACCCCGCAGATCACCGTCCACGACCTCAAGCAGCGCCTGGAGCGCGGCGAGGTCGACCTGCTCGATGTCCGACAGCCCGGCGAATGGGCCGACGGGAACGCGCCCGGGGCCATCCGCATCACCGGCGCAGAACTGCCCGACCGGCTCGATGAGGTACCCGACACCAAGCCCGTGGCGCTCACCTGTGGCAGCGGCTACCGCTCCTCTGTCGCCGCCAGCCTGCTGGCCGCACACCGCGACCTGCCCGTCCTCAACGTGCTCGGTGGAATGACCGCATGGAAGGCCGCCGATTATCCCACCGAGCTCCCCCCGGACAAGGACCAGTGACATGGACCGCGTCCGCACCGTCACCCCCGACCGGCCCTCGGTCCGCGGGAGCCCAGGGGACGGACGGGCCCTCCCGGGCGGATTCCGCGGATTGCGGGCGGCGCCGGGCGGGCGCCTGTCGCGGGCGGCGCGAGCGGAATTCCCGGCCCAGCACCCGTGCCACGCCCCGCGCGATTACCAGCCGACCGACTGCCGCGGCCAGGGCTTCCCGGTGCCAGTGGCCCCGGTGCCAGTGGAAGAGCCGCCCGGCGAAGAGAGGACGCGAACAAGGCCGGCAGCGGCAGGGCCGGGCAGGGGCTGAAAAAGGGGCGGCGGGCCCCTGGCGGCACGCCGGATTCCGCGCTGTGCGGCCCGGTCCAGCCCGTCGTTGTCCCCACTCTCGCCGTTCATTCTTTCAGCGTGCTGTGCCCGGTGAGTCGGCGTCGAGGCCCGCGAGCGCAGCCGCATCGGTCCGGAGGACCATGCCGTGTCGGCATCGTGCCGCACTGCTCCGTGGGCGGTGGCTGTGGGATTCCCCCTCTGGCGTTTGCTGATGCCACAGTCCGTCCTTCGATGGGTGGAAGCTTCTGGTCTGCTCACACCGGATCGCCGGTCGTGGGGCATGTCCCCCTTCACTGAAGTCGGATCCCGGGTGGGGAGTGGCCATGGCGCGTGTGGGCTGGTACCGACGTAACAGGTGGGCGGCGGTGCCGGCGGTGTTGACGGTGACGCCGCCGGTGGCCGGTAGCGGTTCCGCCGCAGCGGGGGAGGACGGTGCTGGGGCGCTGCGGGACCGGGCTGCCGATCCGCCGCCGATCTCGTCGTGGGAGGCGCCGCAGTGGTCGACGGGCAACGGTGTCGACGGTGGAAGCCTGCGACAACTACCGCCGGGTTGCCCGCTCGTACGGGGCGAAACGCCAGAAGATGGAATCGATGTGGAGGAGCGGGCGTATCGGTGCATGCCGAAAGGAACCCGGCATGCCCTCCTTCGCGAAGCGCCGTGCCATGACAGCCCTGCGCGCGGCCGGTGCGCTGAGCGTCCTGCGGTCCCCGCATCCGGCCCATGCCTCCCCGGGCGACGAGAAGTTTCCCCGCGGGAAGTACCTGACAGCCCATGCCGCCATACCATCAGGTCCGCGTGGACCTTCCACAACATCGACCTCCAAGGGCCGCCGCGGCCAGGCCAAGGCCATCAACCCGGCCGAGGGCATCTCGCCGCGGACCAAGTGCGAGACGCTCGTCGGCGGCTGGGGAGGCCGAGGCTCGGACGGCGGACACCTCATCGCCGCCACCCTCAAGGGCGTCAGCCAACGCTTCAGCCTCGTTCCCCTGCCCCCGAGCTGGAAGGGCGCGACGAACACCGAGATCAGGCCGGAGACCCCGAAAGAGGGCATCAGTGTCCGGAGAAAGTCCGCGCTGAAGACTCAACGACGCTCTGGAGGCCAACGGCTGTCCGGCCGTCATGTGACAGGAGCCAGCGATGCCGAACAGGATCAGCCTGTACACCAGTGAGCCGCTGCGGTCCGGAGCGGACATTCCCGTCTTCTACGAGGTGGAAGCAACCGGCCCCTTCGTCCTGACCAGCGACCCGTACTTCATCACCAGCTCTTTCACCACCCCTGACGCGACCCCCGGGCAGCCGGTCTGTGTTCCGCTGGCCGGGCTGCTGACCTCTTTCGGCCGGCCGGTCCTCTTCGCCAAGGACAGCGGGGACGAGTGGCTGTCCGTCTCACCCGCCGGGGAAGTGACCGGCGTCGCACCGGGTGCCACGCCGGGCCAGGTCCGGGCACATCGTCGTCACCGCGCGTGCCGCCGACGATCTGAACGGCGCGGTCGCCAGGGTCGCCGTCACTGTCTCCCTGCGAGCCGAGACCGATCCGGTGGCCGACCGGCTCCGGCACGGTGGTGGTCACGGGAACAGGGCTGTGTTCACCGCGAGACTCCCAGTTGCCGCCACGCTCGGTCGAGCTTCCGCCCGGTGATGGCCTTGACGGGGATGAGGCAGGCCCACAGCCACATCGCCCCGGCGGGGGAGAGGAACGCGATCGGAACTGAAGCGGTGAAGATCACCACGCTGGGGACCGTGTCCGTGACCGAAGCCCGGCGAACTTCTGCGGCGCCCGGCTGCCGACGTACTCCCTCCCGGCTCCACACGATGTGCCACAGCACTATCAACACCGCCTCTGTGGCTGCCACGTTAGCCGAGTACAAGGCGACGGCCGAGGAGTGTTCGCTGTAGTCCGACAGAAGAGAGGTCGGAAACGGCAGCAGGGCCACCAGCGCGAGTCCGAGCAGGGTGAGATTCATTTCCACCGGACCGACCCACTGCGTGGTGCGGAAGATCCGCTGGTGCTCACGCCAGAACAAGGCGATGATCACAAAGCTGAGGAAGTACGCCCACAGCTGGGTCGTGGTCTCCTGCAGCGCCTTGTCGTACTCCCGGACACCCAGATCGTCGGGGACCGAGATGTCGAGGACGAGCAGTGTCAGCGCGATGGCGAACACACCGTCGGAGAGCGTCAGCAGCCGCTGGGCGCCGTTCCCTGCGCCGACAACGGGGTTCTCCTCGTTCACCTGGAGCACCCTACTGAGCCGAACCGTCCGGGCTTTGACACCACACGGGCCGCTTGACGAATCGATCGCTGACGCAGCTGCACCACCCGGGGTCACCAGCCATCTCCGAAGGACGTCGGCGAGCCGGACCGTCTCGATGAGTGTGCCGTCGAGGATCACGTGTTTCATGCCCTCGGGCGGGCAGTGTTGCAGTACCTCGTGCAAGTCCGGGCCTGGCTGGCGAGGACGTCGGCGCCTTCGTGCGGTAGCGGTAGCCGGCGGCCTGGGAGACGCCGGCATCCGGGCGAGACAGCGGACGCATCCATGCTCGCGGAGCCAGCGCAGCACCAGCACGGTGAGACTTGTCCTGCCAGGGGCTTTGCGTCTGTCCGTAGTCGGGGCGCAGGTTCCATGCGCCGCACGCCCTGTTCGGCGTACGGAAGTTCCGGCGGCCACGGCCGACGAAGTGAGGTGCGCGGCCGCGCGCGCAAGGCCGTCCCCGTGACCGACCGACGACGGATATTATCGCTTGTCGATAATATCGACAAGCGATAAGCATGCTAGTGGGCAGGGGAATCATGGGTGCAAAGTCCTGGTGGAGCCAGACCGACAGCCGGTTGCTGGAAGCGGCTCTGGGCCTGGCTGTTCTGCTGGTCGGTATCTTCGGGGTGCTGCTCCCTGCCCTCGGGGTGGCTGGTTTGACGGATCCGACGGACACCCGTGAAGTCGAGGCCGAGACGGCGGCCCGAGTACCGGGAACCGTGACCGATGCGGTGGCGGGGCACGGTATGAGCCTCTCCGGCAACCACCGGGTCGATCTCGTTTTCGCCGACCCCGACCTGGGTCAGCGCCTGCTGCTCGCCCTGCCGGAGATCGTCGGCAGCCTGCTCCTGCTCCTCATCCTGGCCCTCCTCCTCAAGATGGCCCGGACCCTGTGCGGCGGCGACGTCTTCGTGCCGATGAACGCCCGACGCCTGAGCATCATGGGGATCGCGGTGCTGGTGCAGGCCGTCCTCGCCCCGATACTGCCGGCGCTCACGACGGAGATACTGGTCAGCGGTACCCCGCTGGCCGAGCAGATTCCCTTCTCGGCCACCTTCACCGGCGACTACGTACTGCTGGCCTTCCTCATCCTGGCGCTGGGGGAAGTCTTCCGGCGCGGAACGAAGCTGCGCGCCGATACCGAGGGGTTGGTCTGATGCCGCCTGAGGAGGAACACCGGGTCCAGGCCCACCTGGACCGACTGCTTGCCGAGCGCGGTATGACCCTGTCCGAACTCGCCGCCAGGGTCGGGGTGACGGTGGTCAACCTCTCCATTCTCAAGAACGACCGGGCGAAGGCGATCCGCTTCTCCACTCTCACCGCGATCTGCCGCGAACTGGACTGCCAGCCCGGCGACCTGCTCAGCATCCGCGAAGACTGACCACCTTCCGGACGGCCTGATCAGCAGCGCATCCTGTGTCCCGACACCGGACTCCGGCGAGCCCGTGCGGCCCCGCATACGGCCGGTGAAGTCATCGAGCGGTTCAGACATGCGCGGGCGCTTCCGTGCCACGGATCGCCGCATGGGCGCTGTCGGCGAGCTTCCGTCTGTCCGGATAGAGGCGTAGTTCGGGATGAGCCATGACGCTCACTCTGAGCTCCCAGGCACTGATCACGCGGTGGAGGGAGGAGCCGAACGAGTCGTCGCCGAGGAACGCCGCCACGGTGCTGGGCGTGCCGCGCTGCCGGTAGCTGACCGTCACCGGCCGGACCGGGGCATCGGCGTCGATCGCTGCCTGGAACATCGCACGCCTGAAGCCGCTTCCGGACTCGGTGCACCAGGTTGTGCCCTGCGGGAAGACCACGACCGAACGGCCGTCGCGCAAAGTGGCCGTCACCTGCGCCACGGTGCCGGGGAGGGTGCGCAGCCGGTCCCGGTCGATGAAGCGCACGCCTGCCTGCCGGGCCAGTGTCCCGAACAGCGGCCACTGTGCCACCTCCCGTTTGGCGAGCGTGGTTGCCGGTTCCACCGCGAACAGCGCGAGGGCGTCGAGCCAGGAGATGTGGTCCGAGACGATCAGCGATCCGGGCTCGCCAGGGCGGCGTGGTCGGGTGAGGGTGGTTGTCGAGGTCTCCAACTCCCTTCCGAGAGCGCGTCGTACGGGGGACTGTCAGGACTCGCCGAGTGGATCGCCGGTGCCGTGCCGTAGGCGTTGGCGGTGCTCCGCTCGACCATGGCCACAGTGCGGCAACAGTGGGATAAAGCCGAACACGGCATAAAGTGCACACAACGTTCGCGCCGTTGCGGCGACGAGGTACGCCGCTGATCGTCAGCCAAGCCGAGGGGGTGTCGTGCTCAGCCGTATCGCAGGCGTCGTGGTGCCCGTCTTCGGCCGTTTGAACATCACCTCGGATGCCGGTGCCGCGCCGGCGGCGGGCAGCATCATCATCGCCAACCACACCTCCCTCAGCGATCCCGCGATCATCCTTGCCGCGCTGCGCCGTCTGGATGCCGGCCCCGACCCCGGCCCCGACCCCGATCCCGTCGCCCTGGCGGCCGCCGGGCTGTGGCGAATTCCCCTGCTGGGCCGTGCCCTCACCAGAGAGGGACACATCCCGGTGCACCGCCACGACCGGCGGGCCACGCAGGCACTGCGGGACGCCCAGGCCGCACTGGCCGCCGGCCGGTCTGTCCTGCTCTACCCGGAAGGTGGGCTTCCGCACCGCGGGGGCGTCCAAGAGGCCCCGCCCCGCCCCTTCCACCCGGGCGTGTTCCGTCTCGCGCGGTCGACCGGCGCCCAGGTCGTGCCGGTCGGCCAGGCCGGGGCCCGGGCGCTTGCCTCGGGCGGCCCCGCCGAAGTGCTGGCCAGGCTGCTCAGCGCTCCGCTCCGCCGCACGGGTCTGGAGGTGCACGTCGGCGCTCCGCTGTGGCTGGGCGGCGAACTGACCCAGGCACAGGCGCTTGCCCTGGCTCGCGGTGCGCTGACCCGGGCCTGGTACACCGCTGCCCGACGACTCGGCGGGCCGGCGACTCCGCTCGCGTCCTGATCCGGTTCGCCTCCTGCAGTCGCTAGCGAAGGGGGCGCGGACCGGTCGAGGTCGAGGAGGGAAACGGGCCGCCGGGTGACAGACGGGCGCTGCGGACAGTGACGGTGTCGGCCCCGACCCGGCTGATGGGCACCCCTGACAGGGTGCTCCGCCGGAGTCGTCGTGACCGACTGGTCGTCGGTTACTTCGGCGCCGGCACCGGGGCGACCGCCGTGCTGTGGCGGCTGCCGAACCGGATGTGCGGGCCGCCGTCGTCGTCTCCCGGGGCAGCAGGACCGACCTGGCCGGCCACAACTGCCGTGGCGAACCGGCCCGGACCGGGACGAGGCCGGATGTTGCGGCATGGCAGCCGAGACAACCACTGTCGGCGTTCCTCGTCGGACAGGTGGTGCCGGACGCGCCGTTCAGCGTGACAGCGTCGCTACAGGCCCTGGGAGAGCAGGATCTCGTGGGCGAGCCGTGCGCCGCGGGCTGTTTCCTCCGGCGGCGTGTCCTGCGACGGGACCGCCTCCAGGCCGCGAGCCAGCGCGCGCACGGCCTCGGCCAGTGTCGTCACCTGTGCTTCCAGTCGGCTCAGCCGGGCCGCCGCCGTGGGTGGTGTGTCGGGGCCGGGAGCGTCGTTCTGTGCCATGTGGTGGTTCCTTCCATGCGTGACCGGCGTGACCGGCATGACCGGCGTGACCGGCATGACCGGCATGACCGGGGGTGTCGGGCACTGGCGGGGGCGGGGCCCCCGCCCGGTGGGGGCGATGGGGCCGTGATGGCCCGCGTAGCGGTGGTACAGGACGTTCCCCGCTGCCCGGTGGTGTCGTCGGCGAGGAACACGAATGGGTGTCCGGGCAGGTCCAGTTGCTGCTCGGTCTCGAACGTTCTTCCGGGGAGCGGCGAGGCCGCTGATCGTGAGTGGTACGGCGGTGTCACTCACGCGTTCCCGGCCGGTGTGCGCCTGGGCGAGGCGGTGGCTCGTCGGGCCGGACCGGTACAGCACGCTGTCGTCACCGGTGTCGATGTCGGTGAACAGCCAAGAAATCGTAGTCCGTCATCTCGATCTCGAAGGAACCCTCGTCGGGTGATTCGCGGCTGACGGTTGCGGCGGCGACGTGTGCGCGGGCCAGGGTGGCAGTTGACGTCCCGATCGGCCGAGCGAACACCCACCCGGCCCAAGGCCGGGTCGGCCACATGGGTCAGCTCGACACGTGCGAACAGGCAGGCCCCCGCGGACCCGTGATGATGCCGCCCGGCGTCGCCGGGATACGCGAAGATGCAGGCGGGCACCCTGTTCGGCCGAACGCGTGAGCCGGTGCGCGCGTCAGCCGCGAGCACCTCCGTCCAGCGGCTGAACCACGCCGAAGCGAAGCGTTCGAGTCGTACGGAGTCGCCAGGCTCATACTGAAGTGCCGGACGACCTCGACCCACGACCTGCGGAGGCGGAACACGTCATGAGCAGCAGTTACGGCAGGGCTGTCCGGGAAGAGCTACGCCCGCTCACCCGGGAGCTGCGCCACGCCATCCCGGGGGTCTACCGGGGCTACCGGGAACTGCACGACGCCGCTTTGCAGACAGGCGCCCTCGACGCAAAAATCAAGGAACTGATCGCGTTTGCCGTAGCCGTCAGCAAGCAATGCGATGGCTGTATGGCCGCGCATGCCCACAGCGCTGTCCAGCAGGGCGCGACTCCGCAGGAAGCCGCCGAGGCCATCGGCGTCACCTTCCTGATGAACGGAGGACCCGCGACCATCTACGGAGCCCGGGCCTTCGCCGCGTTCAACGAGGCGTACGAGGCGGGGGCCGGCAGCGACGACGCGCCCCGGTAGCTTTCGAGGGGCCCGCCGCCGGCGGAGCTCCGCCGACCGGGCCGCCGGAACGCTGTGCAGGTTCGCAGATCACCGGGCGCCAGGCTCGCTGCACGCACGTTCCGGCTCCGCCGGTGGCGCATGAGACCCCGGCGCCTCGTCGCCGACCATGCACGAACTCGTCAGGGCGCGATGGCCTTGCGCAGGGTGTGCAGACACAGGGTCAAGGCGGTGTGCTTGGACGCCCCGGCGCTGCGGGTGTGCTCCCAGGCCGAGTACAGCAGCGCCCACACCAGATTGCGGACCCACTCCTCGTCCAGCTCGGGGTCGATGCTGCCCTCCGCGTGGCCGCGCCGGACCGTGCGCAGGAAGTCGTGGTCGGCTGCGGTCTCCTCGTCCCAACCTGACCAGGTCGCCAGCTGCGGCGATTCGAACATCAGTGTGAGGCCGTCGCCGAGCTCGAAGTACTCCTGGCAGAGCCGCTCCAGCGCCTTGGTGGCCGGGCCGTCGTCGAGCCGGGCGCGCTCGGTCGCCGCGTCGACCTTCTCCAGGACGTCCGTGCCGATGGCCGCCAGCAGGTCGGACCGCTCGGGGAAGTAGCGGTGCACGGTCGTCCGCCCCACCCCCGCCGCTGCCGCGACGTCGCCGAGCGACGCGGTGGGCTCGCCGGCCAACAGGACGACGGCGGCGTCGACGATGGCGCGCCGCGTGCGTGCCCGTGTTCCGCTCTCAGCCGCCGCTGTCCGCTCCTCACTCATGCGCCATACGGTAGCGCTGCTTTCCGTGATGAAAATCGGTTGACCGTTATGGAACAACTCTGTTCTATCCAGCAGCATGACTGTTCCGGAAGATATGTCTCCCCAGGTGTCCGTTCCGCGGCTGCGGTTCCTCTGGTCGTTCACTCGTCCGTACCGGCGATCCCTGGCCCTGGCCCTGCTCCTCGCCCTGGTGGGCTCCGGCATGGGGTTGGCCACACCGATGGTCACCAAGGGCGTGCTCGACGCGCTCGGCAGCTCCGGCTCGCTGCAAGGACCGCTGCTGGCCCTGCTGTTCCTGCTGGTCGTCGGCAGCGCCGTCACATACTGGCAGTGGACGCTGATCGGCGCTCTGGGGGAGCGTGTGGTGCTCCGGGCCCGCGAGTCGATGGTGCATCGCTTCCTGCGGGCCACGGTGCCCGCGGTCACCCGGCGGCCTCCCGGTGAACTGGCCACCCGTGTCACGTCCGACACGGTCCTGCTGCACGAGGCTGCCACCAGCGCCCCGGTCGGCCTGATCAATGCTGTCATCATGCTCCTCGGGACCCTGGTCCTCATGGGTGTCCTCGACCTGGTGCTGCTGGGCACGGTCGTGGTGGCCGTGGCGGTGGTCGGCGCCCTGTTCGCTGTCCTGATGCCCGGGATCGCGACCGCCCAGCGACACGCCCAGGACCATCTGGGACGGCTCGGCGGCAACCTGGAGGGCGCGCTGCGCGCCATCCGGACGGTGAAGGCAGGCCGGGCCGAGGACCGCACTGCCGAGCGCATCGTCGCCGACGCGCGCACCTCCGCCGAGTACGGCATCCGCGCGGTCCGCCGCGAGGCCCTGGCCTGGACGATCGCGGGGGCCGGTATCCAACTGGCGATCGTCCTGGTTCTGGGCGTGGGCGCGTGGCGGGTCTCTGAGGGGGCGCTCGAGGTCTCCAGCCTCGTCGCCTTCCTGCTGTACGCGTTCGGGCTGATGGAACCGGTCAGTGAACTCGGCCAGAACGTCACCGCGCTCCAGTCCGGCATCGCCGCGGCGGAACGGATCCGGGAGACGGAAGACCTCCGGACGGAAGAGGCGGTGAGGCGACCCGCGCGGCAGACTTCGGTGCGCGAGCCCGCCGCTCCGGACACCCCCGTGCTGGAACTGCGAGACGTCACCGCGGCCTACGGGCCCGACGCCGAACCGGCGGTGCGCGGTGTCGACCTGGCGATTCCGCGGCGTGGGCACACCGCCATCGTCGGACCGTCGGGAGCGGGCAAGACCACCCTGTTCTCCCTGGTGCTGCGCTTCCTGGAGCCGACCGGAGGCGAACTGCTCCTGGACGGACGCCCCTACCGGGACCACACCCACGACGAGATCCGCTCCCGCCTGGCGTACGTCGAACAGGACACCCCGATCGTGCCCGGGACGATCCGGGACAACCTGCTGCTGTCCCGTCC
The DNA here is from genome assembly GCF_017676385.1 of Streptomyces spirodelae. Classification (GTDB taxonomy): domain Bacteria; phylum Actinomycetota; class Actinomycetes; order Streptomycetales; family Streptomycetaceae; genus Streptomyces; species Streptomyces spirodelae. Next base: position 124,135 of record NZ_JAFFZN010000010.1, on the reverse strand, counting down.
CGGCGCGACGGACGCGGAACTGCGCCGGGTGCTGGACGCGGTGCGGCTGGCGGAGAAGGTCGACGCCCTGGACGACGGGCTCGGCACGCCTCTGTCCGGCACGGCCGTCTCGGGTGGCGAGCGGCAGCGCATCGCACTGGCCCGGGCCCTTCTGCGCGCCCCGGACGTGCTCCTCCTGGACGAGGCGACGGCCCAGCTCGACGGGCTGACCGAGGCCGCCGTCCAGGGGTGCATCCGTGCCCGTGCGGAGACCGGCGCCGTCGTCACGATCGCCCACCGGTTGTCCACCGTGATCGACGTGGATACCGTCGTGGTGCTGGACGAGGGCCGGATACGCGCGCGGGGCAGCCACGATGAGCTGCTCGCCACGGACGTGCTGTACCGGGAGCTGGTGGAGGCCCTGCGCATCTCGGCGGACCCGCAGGCAGTGTGAGGAGAGCGAGGGGTGGTCCACACCGCTGCACGTCCGGGCTGCTGCCGGGAGTCGAGCGTTCTCAGGTGACCAGCAGCCTCACGTCCGAGCAGCTGCCCGCTGGTTCCGTTCGGTTGTGATCGAGCGATTCGCGGTCCCTGGGGGAGAGCGGGGCCCGGCGGTCAGGTGAGGCCGGGCGGGTCCCACCCGGCCATGCCGCCGACGAGCGGCATCGTGCGCCACTGCCCGATGGCCGGACTCAAGTACCCCACGTGACACAGAAGTTCCGGAGTGAGTATGAGGCCAGAGAACGGCACGGGACGCGCTCGCTGCTCCCTGTCGTGGCGGCCCCGCGCCCATGGCGCACTCTTGGCCTCGCTCGGACGGTGAGCCGAGCCGTTTGCTCGCGGCGCCGCCTCCACCCCGGCGAATGGCGCACTTCTCTCCACCGGCGTCGCCGTCGCTGAGACGGAGCTGTCCGGCCGCGAGGCGGGTTCACTGTCCGTACATCCCGCGCCGGGTGGTGCAACCCGCCTCCGGGCGCGGAAGGCCGTCACCTCCCCTAGTGTGAAAACGGTGGAAAGCACGCAAATGCTTTGAGGTGCGGTATGAGGGACGACACTGGTGCGGACGAGGAGGAGCGCGATGAACTTCCGTCCGACAACGACGAACGTGAGGACGAGGAGCCGGCCGACGCGGAGTGGGCCGAGGAGGACGGCGGTGACGAGCCTCTGGAAGGCGAGCTGGCAGAGGCACCGTCGTCCGTTGACAGGTCCGGTGACCCGGACGTTCTCCTGGACGTACCGCAGCTGAGGGTGGAGGAGATCAATCTGCAGGTCGAAGACCTGCAGGCCAGGGTCTCCCTGCAGGCGGAGGTCCTGGACCTCCTCAAGCTCAACGTCGGCGCCGACGTGTCGCTTGGCCGCGTGGAACTCGACATCAAGGGCGTGGAGGCGCAGGCCCTGCTCAAGGTCCGGCTCGACAACGTCGCCGCGATCGTCGGCAGGGTGCTGTCGACCATCGACCGCAACCCCCAGATCCTGGAGCAGGTGACCTCCGGCGTCGGGTCCGCGGCGGAGAGCCTGGGCGGCGGCGCCGGGAAGGCGGTTGGCGAGCTGGGGGAGGGTGCGGGCGAAGCGGTCGAGGACGTGGGTCAGGGGGCGGGCAAGGCCGTGGAAGACGTCGGGGCGGGCGCGGGCGGAGCCGTGAAGGACGTGGGTGGGGGAGCCGGGAAGGCGGTCGAGGACGTGGGTGGGGGAGCCGGAAAGGCCGCCGAGGACGTGGGTGGGGGAGCCGGAAAGGCCGCCGAGGAGGTGGCCGGCAGTGCCGGGCGGGCTGCCGAGGAGGTGGGGGACACCGCATCCGGGACCGCTGAGTCGGCCGGACGTGCGGCGAAGAAGTCCACGAGCCGGGTGTCCGGCAAGGTCTCGGGAAAAGCCTCGGGCCACGGCTCGGAGACAACAGGGCGGACCGCGAAGAAGGGCTCGGACGACTCCCGAAGCAGGGGCACGTCCGAGCGGGCGGCACACAGGAGCAAGGCTGCGTTCCGCAGCCGTGAGCGGGGACGGCCGCCATGAACGTTCGCCTCCGACATCGAGGGCGTCCCCGACATCGAGGCCGCCTCCGTCGTCGAGGCCGACCGACTGCCTTCCCGCGAGCCCGGCCGGGGCGGCGCGGGTGCGGCGCGGCACCGGACGTCGGTCTTCCGCGCGGTACGCCGCTACGTGTCGTAAGGCACGCCCCCTGACCGGACGAGCAGCGTCCGGCCCTCTCGGACTCGGCGCCGCCAGGGCGCCACCGCGAATGCACCGGGCAACGCCACCACCGCACGCGGCCCCAGCGCCCTGGTTCCCGCCAGCATGCCCTGCCCGCAGTCGCGCATGTCCTCGGTCTGCCTCTGCGGGGAGGTCCTCGAAGTCAGATCGGCGCCTCAGGGCGTGCGGGCAACGCCACCTCGCGCCAGGCGCAGCCTTCATGACCTCGGACAGCGAGGGGACAGCCCGGAGGAGGGCGTGACGCTGTCCGGAGGACAGCGGCCAACGGCTCGCGCTGGCTCGCGCCTTCCTGCGCCACCGCTGCGAACTCATGCGAGCGTACGCCGCCGACCGAGCCGACCGCGGTGGGGTCAGCCGACACATGAAACCGCCGGCTCCGACAACACCGAAGACGCCGACGGCGGTTCGGCGGGCGTCTCGCGTGCCCAGGGTGTTCGGGTTTCTCGGCGCTTTCCCCGCCGCGCCCGTACCGCGCGGACGTCTCGTACTTCTCGGGGACAACGCGCATCACAGCGTCGATTCACGGCAATTGGGCTACTTTCCCGTGGCACGGGTACTGGGAGTGGTACTGCTCGCCCGACCCCACGAGCCCCGGTTGCCCCAGAGCATGCGCACTGGGTCTGGTTCCTGAAGACGGCCCCGAACCCCCTTCCTTCCGCTGACTGCGCAGTTTGACGAGGACACCAGGGACCTGAGGGCCTGTTGTCCCTTTGGCTTGAGGACAGGTTCTCCCGCGGCCAGCGGGCGTCGCGCGGCAGCGGTCAGCAGGTGGTCCGAAGTCATCCGGAAACTCGGAATGAGGAGGGTCCGAGCAGGTCGGCCAGCGCGGCAAGGGCCGGAGTGCCCACCAGGTCCCCCGGCAGCAGCGGCACGTTGAGCAGCGGTACGTCCACCTGCTGCCGCAGCCGGACGAGGTGCTGGTCCTCCTGTCTCCGGCGCCGGGCGAGCACCTCACCGGCGTCCGCGGGGGAACGGCGGTTGGCGACGAGTGCGGCCACCTCGACGCCGAGGCCGGTGAGCTTCTCGTACACCTCCATGGTCTCGGCGATCGGAAGCAGCTCGGCGGTCAGCACGAGCACGAACCCGGCCTGCGCCGGGTCCGTCACCACCCCGCGCAGCCGGGAGAAGCGGTCGCGTCGGCGCAGCAGGGTCCGGCGCAGTTCGGCGTCGCGGTCCGTGTGCTCACCGCCGCCGAGGCCGCGCACCGCGGCGCCGAACCGCTCGGACCGGTCGCGGTTGGCGAGCAGCGTCTCGGTCCAGGAGGTGAGCTGTTCGGGCAGCGCGAGCAGCCGCAGCGTGTGGCCGGACGGGGCGGTGTCGAAGACGACCAGGTCGTACGCCTCCTCCCCGAGCTCCACCGCCTCGGCGATCCGCTCCAGCACCGCCGACTCGTGGGTGCCGGGTGCCAGCCGGGCCAGCTCCAGGTGCCGGGCGGCCGGTGCGTGCATCCGCTCGGGCAGCAGCCGCCGCATCGTCCCGGCGACCGCGGACAGGTGCTGCTCGACCGTGCGCTCGGGGTCGATCTCCAGCCCGTCGACGTAACCCGCCGTCCCGGCCCCGGGGGCGAGGTCCCCGGGGCCGGCGAGGCGTGTGGGCTCGTCGCCCACGAGGCGGTCCCAGAGGTGGCCGAGGTTGTGGGCGGGGTCGGTGGAAACCAGCAGCACGCGGGCGCCCGCCCTGGCACGGCCCAGGGCGAGCGCCGCGGCGATGGACGTCTTGCCCACCCCGCCCTTGCCGCCGACGAAGACGACCCTGTGTGAGGTGATGAGATCTAGCAGCACCCGACATGCTCCAGTGGCGAGCGGTCCATGCCCATCCGGCGGTGCCAGGCGTGGAAGTCCTCGTAGAGGGCGGGCATGAGCTCGACGGTGTAGTACGCCGCCGGGTCGGGCACGCCCAGTGCCTCCGCGAGGACGACCATCCGGAAGAGGTCGTCCTCCTCGCGCCGGGCGCGGGCGAAGGTACGCCGGTAGGGACCGGCGTAGAACTCCTCCAGCCCGGCCCGGAACGAGGCCCAGCGGGATGTCACCCCGTCACCTCTGCCTTCTCCGTCACATCGGCGTCAGCGGCCTCCGGCGGCTCCTGGGACGCCCGCCGCATCGCGACGACTGCCTCGAAGGCGACCCACACGGCGGCGACGATGATGACGACGTCGATGGTCAGCAGCAGCCAGTCCCTGGCGTCGTAGAGGTCGCCGAGCTGCGCGAGCGCGGCCCAGAACGCCATCACGAACACCACCGCGAGCGGCACCAGCGCAGGAGCCGGGTTGCGCCGCTTGCGGATCAGCATGACCGCGACGATGGACAGGGTCAGGGAGGCCAGCAACTGGTTGCTGGTGCCGAACAGCGGCCAGATACGGAGGCCGCCGGCGCCATCGGCGCCCTGGCTGAAGGTGAGTCCCATACCGGCGGCGAGCGCGATGAGGGTGCCGACGCCATTGCTGATCTTCAACTTCGCGACCTCGCCGGCCTCCTGGACGACGAAGCGCAGCAGGCGCATACCGGTGTCCATGGTGGTAGCGGCGAACAGGATCGCCATGGTGGCCAGGACCGTCGAGCTCAGCGAGGCCGACAGGCCCAGGCCGCTGTTGACGATCTCGCCGCCGCCCTCGACGAATGCCCCGACGCCGCCCTCGCCGAAGGCGGTGTAGACGGCCTTCCAGTCGGCCATGGTGCGGTAGCCCGCGATGGCGGCGATGATCGCGCCGAGTGCGAGCATGCCCTCGCCGACCGCGCCGAAGTAGCCGACGAAGCGGGCGTCGGTCTCCTTGTCCAGCTGCTTCGAGGTGGTGCCCGAGGAGACCATGCCGTGGAAGCCGGAGATCGCACCGCACGCGATGGTCACGAACAGCAGTGGCAGGAGGTCCGGGGTGCCCGCGGGCACGGTGTCGTTGAAGGCCGGGGCGACGACCGTCGGGGCGCTCAGCAGCACTGCGACGAACAGGATGCCCAGCCCGACGAAGAGCTGGACGCCGTTGATGTAGTCACGCGGCTGGAGCAGCACCCACACGGGCAACAGGGAGGCAATGCCGGCGTAGACGAAGAGGGCGACGATCCAGAAGGTCGCCGGGGACATGCCCAGGATCGGGTCGGGCAGCTCTACGGGGACGGCGTCGCCGAGGAGGATCAGGCCGTAGAGCGCGGCGACGCCCACCACGGTGACCAGGCTGAGGTTCATCCGGTAGCGGTAGACGGCCTGGCCGACCAGCAGTGCCACCGCGACCGCGCCCCAGGCGGGGATCACCGCCGAAGGGGTGGAGATCAGCAGGTCCTTGATGACCACCGCGAAGGCCGCGATCACCATCAGGAGCAGCAGGAAGATCACGACGAGGAAGAGGTTCGCGCCCCGGGCGCCGATGTAGCGGCTGGAGAGCGTGCCCATCGAGCGGCCCTTGTTGCGTGCCGAGGCCCACAGAGCTCCCAGGTCGTGCATGCCCGCGAAGAAGACCGTGCCGAGGGTGACCCACAGGAACGCGGGCACCCAGCCCCAGATCACGGCGACTGCGGGGCCGACGATCGGCGCTGCCCCCGCGACCGAGGTGAAGTGGTGACCCCACAGCACGAACTTGTTGGTCGGGACGTAGTCCACGCCGTCCTGCAGCTCGTGCGCGGGCGTCTTGAAGGACGCGTCGAGCTTGTAGACCCGGTTGCCAAGGAATTTCGAGTAGAGGACATATCCGCCCGCGAATATCGCGAGGCCGATCAACAGCAGCGGAAGTGCGTTCATGCGAGACGCTCTCTGGGTTCTGGGAAATTGAGCCGTTGCCCTGCACGGGATGTGCGCCTGGCAGGCAGACAGCGTGGACGGTGGAGCGTGGCCCTCCTCGACCGAGGGAGACCGGCGACCGGAACGGGGAATCGGGCGCCTGCGCCCGCTTTGCACGGCTCGGCGGTGTACCCGGTCACGGGGTGCTGCGCGTGGGCGGCGACTGTGCCGCGGCGGTGGCGGAGCTCTCCCGTCACGGCCACACACACCTGCCCGTAGCCGTCGGTCACCGCCCGGCCCGGCGTGAGTCCGTACCCGCTGTCCGCCAATGCTGCCCCCTGACCTCCTGCTTGGATGCCGCGAGCCGGTCGCCCGGCGGTCTGCTCAGGAGTTGCCGGGGGTTGCGGTTCGGTTGACAGGAGATTTCCGCGAGTTTCAGGTGGCGGGCGGCGGGCGGCGGTTGTGCGGGCCCGGGGAACTCTCGACGGGCCCGGTCTTCAAGCAGCGCGACGCACACACCAAACGCCACGGACCCCGTCTTTCACTCCGCGGCCACCCCGCGCCGACGTGCCCGTTGGTCACGTCGCCAGAGCTGGTAGGCAATCATCGTCAGCACTGCGGAAATCGGCACCCACAGCATCTGGTACCAGTAGAAGAACGGGATGCCCATCAAGGCGGGGTCGGTCTTGGCGTAGGAGCCGACCCACAGCATCGCCACGAACGGGGCGACGAGACACAGGGCGATGCCGACCCGCGCCGGTGTGATCACCGCTGGTCTCATCTGAGGTCTCCCCGGCATACGGCGGCTCCATTCCCTCGCCGACTACGCGAACAAAGCAGGCATCAAACCGGTCGAGCGGTCACACGGCTGAGGCGCAGGGCACGAGGCAGCCGGGGAGGGTCCGGGGGAGTGACGCGAGAACCCCGCTGGTGGACCCCGCACCGGAAAAGATGACCCCCCGGTCCGAGGGCGTCTGGTTCAGCACCCACAGGCCGATCAGCGTGGCCAGGGTGAAGACGACCGCGATGAGCACCGCGAGGACGAGTCTGCGCCGACGCTCGCGGCGCAGCCAGTCGCCGCGCGCAGTGCTGTAGGCGTCGGGGGCACCCCGCACCCCGTCCGCGAGGGCGGCCAGGGCCTCGCCCAGTTCCCTCTCCGTCCGGTCGGGACTGGTGTCGTTCATTTCCGGGCCTCCATCGCCTGGGTCAGCGCTGCGATACCGCGTGCCGTATGCGTCTTGACGGATCCGGGGGAAATGCCCATCGCAGCGGCGATCTCGCTTTCCTTCAGCCCGAGCCAGTGCCGCAGCACCAGCGCCTCACGCTGCCGGGTCGGGAGCTGCCGCAGCGTGTCGATCAGCGCACGCTGATCGTCGCGCAGCAGCGCGGTGCTCTCGGCCGAGGCGACCATCTCGTCGGGCGATCTCACGGCGTGTTTGCGCGCCATTTGCAGATGGCGTATCCGCATCCGCGTCAGGTTGCAGACCGTGGAGCGCAGGTATGCCTCAGCCGCCGCGGTGTCCCGCAGCCGTCGCCATCTGCGGTAGATCTGGTAGTAGGCCTCGGCGACCACGTTCTCCGGATCGTCGGCTCCCAGCAGCACGGCGAGCCGCAGCATCGGGGTGTAGTGCAGTTCGAACAGCCGAGCAACACCGGCCTCCCTTTCCGCGTCGGCCGGGTCGTCGATCGCGGGGGCGAGTGCCTCGGCTGGAACTGCGGGCTGCGGCACGGGCACAGGGATGCCGGATCTGTGTCTCATGGGTTGTTCGCTCCCGTCTCGGGGCGCCGCCTGACGGTCAGACGCGGGGGCAGGTCGGTGAGGTCGGCGCCGCGCGGGACGCGGAGACGTTCGAGAGCGACGCTCCCGGCGACTGCGACAGTCAGATTGAGCAGCAGCGCGACGAGTCCGACGTATATCTCCAGCGGTCCGGCAGCCGTGCCGAGTGGCACGATGGGCGAGAACCCTTCCCGCACCACGAGGAACGTCCCGGCCACCATGCCCACGCCCCACCCGGCAAGGAGGGCCCGGGGGTGCAGCCACCGGGTGTACAGCCCCACGGCCACAGCCGGGAAGATCTGCAGGATCCAGACCCCGCCGAGCAACTGGAGGTTGACGGCGTCCTGATCGCGCAGCCCGAAAACGAACGCCACCGCGCCCACCTTCGCGGTGAGCGACACCAGCTTGGCGACGCGCACCTGCCGCTTGGGCGTGGCCGTCGGATGGACGTACTCGACATAGACATTGCGGACGAAGCTGGTCGCGGCCGCGATCGACATCACCGCAGCCGGGACGAGCGCCCCCACAGTGATCGCTCCGAACACCAGCCCGGTCAGCGGACCCGGCATCAGCCGGTCCACCAGCATCGGCACGGCCGCCTCGGCCGCACCCTCCGGCGCCCGCACCCCCACCGCGAGCGCCGCGATTCCCAGGAACCCGAAGAGTGCGAGCAGCCCGGTCCACGCGGGCAGCGCCACGGCGGTCTTGCGCAGGGTGCGCGAACCGTCGGAGGCGAAGCCCGCCGTGAGAACGTGCGGATACATCAGCAGGGCGAGCGCAGAGCCCAGGGCGAGGGTGGCGTAGGCGGGCTGATGAGCGGGGCTGAGGAGCAGCGCGGAAGAACCCAGCCGCTGGGCGGCGCCCTCGAAGACCGCACCCGGACCACCGAGCCGCACCAGGACCAGCCAGGTCACGGCGGTCAGTGAGACGAAAACAGCGACTGCCTTGAGCGCGGAGATGACGGTCGGCGCCCGCAGCCCGTGTCGGTAGGTCGCCACTGCGAGCCCGGCGAACAGCGCCACCATCACCAGATCGCCGGTCGCGCCCCGCGGGTACATGTCGCCGGCTGTCAGCACCGCACGTATGCCCAGTAGCTGCAGCGCCAGATACGGCATCGTCGCGAGGATCCCGGTCAGCGCGACCACCAGGGCAAGTGGCGCGGATCCGTACCGTCCGCGCACGAAGTCGGCGACGGTGATGTAGCCGTGCCGGCGGGCCACCGTCCACAGCCGGGCCAGCAGGACGAAGACGAGCGGACAGACGAGTACCGTGTAGGGCACCGCGAAGAACGCGGGCGCGCCGTTGCCGTACGCCAGTCCTGGTACGGCGGTGAAGGTGTACGCCGTGAAGATCGTGCCGCCGAGCAGAACCCAGGTCCACAGGGGTCCAAGGCTCCGGTCGGCCAGCGCCCAGCCCTCCAGGGACGGAAGCCGGTCGTTGGGACGCAGGCGGCGCGCGGTGACCGCGAGCAGCGACGCCCCGGCGAGCACCGCGAGAAACGTCGCAGTCATGGCTGTACCGGCCATGGGTCACCGTCCTTGGTGTGCCTGTTCCCTTGCGCAAGAGTTGTACGGGCCGCCGGACCGGAGGACAGGGATCGAAATCCGCCGGAAATGTACTGTCAACCCTGCCGACGGGTGGAGAGCCCCTGCACAGACCTACAGCGGCCAGGAGAGGATCGTAGGCCATAGCGCATACGGTGCGTCACCGGCTACGGTGCGTCACGGTCACGCCATGTCGTTGATCGTGGCCCGTCGGGGGCCTGCGGCGGGCCCGCCCTGGACGCCGTGGTAAGTCGGCGCGGAGCCGAGGTCGGCCAGCACGCGCTTCTCGGTACCAGTTCGCCCAGGTGCCGGTCGCATACCTGTGCCTGCTGGCGGTGTACACGCGATGGGCCAGCGTCGGTGCTGATCCGCGCGTACCTCTCGCACGCCGCCTCAAGGGGAAGGCGGACTGACGACGCCGTTTCTACCCGCCGGGCTGGCGGTACTGCTCGGACTCGTGCGTTCTGGTGTTCACCGCTACGGCTGCCTCGGAAATCCAGGAAACCGGAAACCCGGAAACCCGAAAGGCGCCGCCGACGCCAGCGCCGCTCTGCGTCTTGCGACGAGACGGAAGGGGCGACGAGCTGATGCGCAATCCACTATTGGTCATCACCGATGCTCGTGCTCGCGGCCGGCAAGGAGACCGTCTCTCTCAGCGTTCACGGAAACCGCCGAGGAAGCGGCGAAAAAGGCCGCCCTCGGGGGCCAGCGGGGGTGACGGCGGCGGAGCAGTGGGCTGGTGGCGGGCGATCGGCTTGTCGTAGTCCGTCCGCACGATTGCGTCGACGGTCTGATCGAGGTCGAAGTCCTCGGAGCCCTCGATGGACGGCACAAAGCCGACCAAAGTCCCGTTCTGCATGACCTGTGCTTCGAGGCCCAGGGTGCCGTCCGTGTCCCAGACAGCCTCACGACCACCCTGCAGAACCACGCGCACACCGATCTGGTAGACACCTTCACGGGCCAGGTGAGCGTCTACGCCACGCTGCCGCAGCGCGTCCACGACTCGAAGCGCTCTGTTCTCATCCACGTAAACATGATAGCTCTCGCTATTGTTGTGACGCGCCGAATGCAAGGTGATGCGGGAAGTGCGTACCAGGCGTCGTGAATATCCTGGGCGAGTTCACGTGGAAACAGTGAACGCCTCCATGGTCGGGAACTGCCGAGCGTTGACTGCGTAAAGCAGCGAATCTCTTCCACGGAGTCGCCATGTCTCCAAAATGCTGCAGAAGTGTGAATCCGAGGCGATCATGGCGTCGGCCGGCCTGCGATTCGCCGATGCGAGTCGCCGAGTCGGACGCACGCGCGACGCGGTTGCGGCGACGTGAGCGAGGTGGCGCACGGCGACGGGCGGGTCCCGGTGCCTCATGCGGTGGGGCCGGGCGCGGAGGGCCGCTTGGTGGTGTCCCGCCGGGAAATGGCCTCCGCCACCTCATCAAGGGCGGAGCGCAGGAAGGCACCATATGCGTCCTGGCGGAGGTTGTGGGCGTGCTCTTCAGCCGCGTTGATGTGCTCGGTGGCCGCATCGAAGGAACCGAGTCGGCGGTAGTTGTCGGCCAGGTTGAGGTGGAGGGAGGGGTAGAACCCGGCGAGGTGGAGGCTGGCGTGGTGCTCCTGGACGCGCTGCTCGGTCATGGCGTCGGCAGCGTCCAGGGCCCGTACGTCCCAGGCGAGGGCCTGGGCAGGGTCTTCGTAGAGATCTGCCAGGTAGTGGGCGAGTGAGCAGCGGTGCAGCGGGTCGCCGGTGACGCCGATCGCCGACCACAGCTTCAGGAGCTTCTGGCGGGCGGAATGGGTGTTGCCCCCTCGGCCTTCGGTAACGGCCTGGCTGATGGCTTGCATGGTCGGGTCGGGGCAGGCGGGTGCGGCAGGCATGACGTTTTCCTCGGTGTCGTTCTCAGGCTGAGTGGTCGAACTTGACTGGCATGGCCAGGGTGGTGAGATCGCCGCGGTCGGCGGAGCGGATCGTGACGGGCTTGTCGTGTCCTCTCAGGTCGAGCAGCACGTCGGGACCGATGGCTGTGCTCACGGCGGGATAGAGCGTGGTCATCTCGAACCGGATCTGGAGAGCCCCACCCGTCACGGTGGCGGGGAGCTGAACGCCGGGGTCCTCGTCGTTCGAGGGTCGGAGGTTCACCCCCTGATCGGAGACGTGCAGTGCGACGCGTTCGCCGGGGTGTTCTTCCAGAGCGCGCAGCAGAAGATCCTTCGGAACCATCGCGCGGGTGCTGATCTCGCCCAGGGACGCGAGCATCAGCCGGTGATCGGGGAAGTCCTCGGACAGCAACCGGCAGTGCCAGTCCTCCCGCTCGGGCATGCGCAGCCAGATCCCGTGCGGTGCCGTTTCGATGCGGACCAGCGCACTGCGCCTGACCGTGGCGACAGCGGCCCGCAGGTCGTCGCCGTCGACCGTGCCGACCCACGTCTGCTGCGCCGCCCGCGCCGGCACCAGGGTCCGGGTGGAGAGCCGGTACCGGTCGGTCGCCGTCAGGGCGACCGCCTCATGATCCGCCTCGATGTGCAAGCCGGCGATCAGTGCCATCCCAGGCTCGTGCGCCGTCGCGGACAGGACCTGCTCCACCGCATCCGCGAGCACGGGCCCCTTCAGCATGGCGATCAGCAGACCGGGCACGTCACCGCCGAGCGCGGACTTGATCACGGCGGCCTTCTGCCGTGCCGTCGCCGCGTCGTCGACGATCTTGGCGACATGCTCGTCGAGCAGTCGCACTGCGTCGTCGGCCCCGGCGTCGAGGACGGCCTCGACCGCGGGGAGGGGCATGGCGATCTCGCGGAGCTGACGCAGCGCGGTCGCCCGTGCCACCTGGGCAGCGCCGTAGTAGCGGTAGCCCGAGGCCGGGTCCACTTCGGCGGGGGGCAGCAGCCCGGAGTCGGCGTAGAACCGCAACGCGCTGGGCGTCAGACCACTGCGTTGGGCAAAGACCCCGATTGGCATCAGTTCAGAATTCGGCACGTCGCCATCATTGAGCTTCAACCAACTCGAAGGTCAACATCGACGTGTTGTTCCACCGCGATGCCCTGCTGACGGCGACCGGCAGGCTGCGCCTGGCCCGGCGTGTCGTCGAGAACGGATGGCCTGGCGGCCGCAGCGAGCTGCACGTCAGCCCGATCCGGTCATCGACGTGACGAGCAAGTAGCTGGGCGCTCACGGCTCTCCCATGGGGACCGTAGTCACCGGCGCGGCTCGCGGCTTTCCCACGTGGATCGGACTCATCTGCACGCCGGCGCCATTGCCCCGGCGAACGCCGCGCTGATCACCGCGCAATCCCGTATCGAGCCGACTCTGATGAAGCCGGCAGTTTCAGGTGTTCCGGCTGCTCATGTGGACGATGATTCGCTCGTCGGGCACGCTTCGGTCTCGTCGACCGACCTCGCCGGCCGCCCGGTGGGTCCGGCTGCTGCCGGAGGGCGCCGATCCGGCGTGGACGGCGTACTGGACCGGCGGTGGAGACGGCGACCGGCACATCACCGGTCATACCGGTCATTCGGCGGGACGACGACCCGTCCGGCGGACAGCGGCAGATCGATGGGAGCGAGAGCCTGTGTGCCGTCCCACAGAACCGCTTGCAGGCACTCCTGGATCGTTCGCGGCTTCCCAGTGCAACGATCTCGATGCGTGCCGACTCCCGTAGCCCTCACGGCCGTTGGGCCGGGCAACGCGGAGGGTGCACTGCCGCAAGATCCCGCGGGGAGCGGCATCACCTGCTGGTGTTGTTAGCCGTGCATCGCATCTGGCAGAGCACGCGTTCACCCCATCGGCTCCGATGCGTGTCTCATGGCGGTGTGTCGGCGCGGTTGTGCTTGTGTGCGCGGACCTGTTCGAAGTCGGGGAGCCCGTCAAGTTGCCGTACCGCCCTTGCGGTGCGGTAGTTGCGTTCGAGCCGGGCTCTGTGCCGGTCGAGGAACGTCCAGTAGCCCACGGTGTACGGACAGGCGTGCTCGCCGACCCGGTCGCCCGGACGGTAGGAGCAGGGCCCGCACAGGTCACTCATCCGGTTCAGGTAGGCGCCCCCGGAGGTGTACGGCTTGGTGGTCATCCGGCCCCCGTCGGCGTACTGGGACATGCCGACCACGTTGGGGGCCATGACCCAGTCGTATCCGTCCACGAAGCAGCGGTGGAACCAGTCCGTGACGGCCTGCGGGTCCCAGCCCTGTTGGAGGGCGTAACTGCCGAGAACCATGAGCCGGGGGATGTGGTGTGTCCATCCGGTGTCCCGCACCTGGGCCAGTACGGTGCGCAGGCAACGGGCGCGGACCGCGTCCGCCTCCAGCTCCTGCCACCAGCCGGGCAGCGGGTCGGTATGGCGCAGGACGTTGGAGTGCCGGTACTCCTCCCCGAAGTACCAGTACAGCTGCCACACGTACTCGCGCCAGCCGGCGATCTGCCGGATGAAGCCTTCCACGCTGTTCAGCGGTGCCTGTCCGTTCCGCCATGCCGCCTCCGCCCCGTCCACGCATTCCGCCGGGTCGAGCAGGCCCAGGTTGAGCGACGAGGACAGCAGACTGTGGCTCATGACCGGGTCGTCGGCGAGCATCGCGTCCTCGTACGGCCCGAAAGTGGCCAGCCGGTGGTCGAGGAAACGCTTCAGGGCGGTGCGGGCCTCCCGTCGGGTGGCGGGGAACATTCTGGGCCCGTCGCGGCCGACGAAGGTAACGTCGCCATCCTTCTCCCACTGGTCCAGATCGCGCCGGACCTCGTCGTCGATCGCGCTCTCCTGCGGCCGGTACGGGGCGGGAACAGACAGGGTGGGAGTTCGGCGCGGAGGGGGCTCCCGGTTGTCCTGGTCGTAGTTCCACCTGCCGCCGGCCGGAGCGTCTCCGTCCATCAGCAGATCATGCCCGCGCCGCACCCACCGGTAGAAGTCCTCCTGGCGCAGCCGTTGGCCGCCTTGGCCGTCTGCCCACGCCGTGAAGTCGTCGACGGGAACCAGGAAGCCGCGCGCCGGGCCCATGGCGACTCGGGGCAGCGAACGCACGAGTCGCACGGCTGCGTACGAGGTCGGCCGGTGGACGGTGACCGTGTCGTTGGCCGCCGCCTGTGCCAGCCCCTCCCGATAGGTGTCGGCACGTACGTAGGTCACCCGGTCGCCGAGTTCGGCTGCCCGGTGGCGCATTGCGGAGAGCACGAGGTGTGCCTTGGCGCGGTGGAAGCGGCGGCGCCGGAACACTGAGCGCGCCTCGATCATCAGGAGGGGCGTGTCGCGTGTGAGGCCACTGTCCATCGAGGGGCGCAGGAAGTGGGGGCCGAGCTGATCCCCGAAAAGCCAGTGCATGATGTGTTCCCTCGTCGCGGTGCCACCGTGTGCGTACTCGGAATGCCCGGCGGCCGTGGGCCGGATGGAGGAGCGGTTGCTGGCACGTGATCGGCTGCCGTTCACTCTCGGGCAGGCGCGGTTGTCCTCGGCCCCGGTCCGTCGCGCGCTTGGAAGCCTGGTCCCCGGTGCCCCTGGACGCCACCAGGTCTCACGCTCCGCATCCCTCGCCCCACGACGCTTTCCGGCGATCGCCGGCCGAGTCCGTTCAGCTTCGTCATACCGTTCCTGTCGGTCGCCTCCGCTGTGGCGGCCTCTCACCCGCTGGCCGTCCGTCCGTGTCTCTGTCGTTCCTTCAGCAGCTTGCTCCGAGAGCCACCCGGGTCGTTTCCCGGCTCCGTCACGCCAGAGCCACCATGCATGTCGCAGCGGTGCGGCAGTTGGCAGGAGCAGGCCGCTGGGGCGGAGTGGTGGCCTCGTCCGGACGCCGCCAGGCGATTACCGCATACGCGGCGGGGGCGGTGAGTCCGCTACCCGTTCGAACCACCCGTTCAGCCGGTGAAACCGCCCGTTCAGCGGGTGGGTACCGACCCCGGAGCCGCGGACTGCTCAGACGGGCGCCTGTGGCGCTGATCGGCTCTCGGTGCGATGTCTTGGACTGTCGCGGGGGCGATGACGGTGCCGTTGTTGTCCGTCGAGGTGGTCGGCTGCGGGATGGGTGCTGCCCTACGCCGTGGAGCGGCGAGTGTCGCAAGAGCCGCCAGGGCTGCCAGTGCGAGGAGGGCGCTGACGACGGCATAGGTGTGGGAGGTTGTCGCGAGCCCGTACAGCTGGGTGGCGGCGCCCGCGGCGACGGCGGGCAGGCTCATCGCGAGGTAGCTGAGGACGTAGTAGGCGGCCAGGGTCGTGGCGCGGTCGGCCTCCTCGAGCGAGGCGAGGATCATGCGCAGCGCCCCCTGTGAGAC
Source organism: Streptomyces spirodelae (assembly GCF_017676385.1). Classification (GTDB taxonomy): domain Bacteria; phylum Actinomycetota; class Actinomycetes; order Streptomycetales; family Streptomycetaceae; genus Streptomyces; species Streptomyces spirodelae. The sequence continues at coordinate 108,690 of NZ_JAFFZN010000010.1, read as the reverse complement.
GGCGCCGAAGGCCACGCCGGCCAGGGCCGCGCCGCCGTAGACGGCGGGCAGTCCGGCGCCGTGCAGGCCGCCCAGGGTCAGCGCGGTGGCGGGCAGCACGGTCACGCAGCCGCCGATCGCCGCGGTGGACGGCGCCGTACGCCGCAGCGTCCACACGGTGAGCGCGGCGCTGGCGCTGAGAGCGAAGAAGACCATGCCGCGAGCCGCCTGCGGCGCCTCGGGCGCCACCAGGCGCACCAGGGCCGGTCCGAGAGAGGAGTAGAAGCCGCCCAGCGCCCAGATGGCGACGACCCCGGTGCCGACGGCCAGCAGGGCGGGGCGGGCCGTGGCCGGGACACGGAGCCGTGGGCGCAGCGACCGCAGCGCACCGGCACGGCGGGCGGCCGTCTCCTCGGTGAACGTGACCGCGAGCGCCTGGGCGACGAACAGGGCGGCCAGCAGTACGTACACGGTGACGGTGGGGGCGGGGGCGAAGGCGACGAGGAGGGTGGCGGCAAGGACGCCGGTTGCCATTCCGGCGACCGGGGCGATGCTGTTGGTCAGGGCCGACCGGCCTGGGCGACGAGGATCGTCCAGGTCGAGTAGCACCGCTCCCGCGGCACTGGTGGCCGCGCCTGTGGCAACCCCTTGCAGGACCCGGGCGGCTATCAGGGGCGCCGCACTGTCCGCCGATGCCAGGACGACCATGGCGGCGGCCTCGACGAGCAGGGCTCCCGTCAGCACTGGGCGCCGCCCCAGGTGGTCGGAGAGCGCTGCGGTGGTGAGCAGGGCGAGCAGCAGAGAAAGGGCGTAGGCACTGAAGACCACCGTGACGACGAGTGCGGAGATGCCCCACCGGTCCTGGTAGAGGGGATACAGCGGCGTCGGGGCGCTGGACGCGGCCAGGAGCGCCGCCAGGATCGACGTGTCGAGCGCGAAAGCAGCCCTGCGGCTTCTCGCACGGCTCGCCGCTCCCGCATCGTCTTCCGCGCAGGTCGTGGCAGTCATGGGGGAGCGGCATGCGGGTGGTTCGGGTATCGCGGGCGGATCGGACAGGACGCTGGGCATGGGATCCCTTCCGAAGGTAAAAGCAATCCATTAGCTTTAAGTACCGTAAGGTTCGCTCGCAGCTAAAGCAAATCATTAGCTTTTATGGCTGGGGTCGCCGGTCGCCCGGTTGCCCCGGTCCGACCGGAAGAGAACGCGTATCCAGACGCCGCAGGCGCCCGTTCTGGCGCCCTCCGTCGGAAGATGCGTCTTGGGCTCTCGGCCCGGTCCCGGCCCGGTTCTCGTGGCTCGCGCCTTGGCGGAGACCCTGTTCCGTGGTATCCGCGCTTGTCGCGCCTCGGACCGTACCGGCCTCGGCCCCGGCTCCTTGTCAGGGGCCGGGGCCGAGGCCGGGGTGGGTGACGAGGTCGGGGTCAGCGTTTGCTCACCTGGGTGCGTTCGAAGGTGGTGAAGGCGGACTCCAGGTGCCACTGGGCGGCTGCCTTCGGGCTGTCGGCCAGGAGACGGCCGCATGCGCCGGCGGGCCTGCCGGTGCCGGGGCGTTCGTTCGCGCAGGCCGAGGTGGGCTGGTAGCCGTCGCGCGTCGGATTGCCGCGCCACAGGCTGCGGCCGGGGAGGAAGGCGTATTCCAGCGAGGCCCGCGCCAGGTCCTTCAGTTCGGGGTAGCGCAGCCGGTAGGTGGTGGACGCGTACTGGAACTCGCGGTCGATGTCGGTGCGGGAGATGCCCGGGTCGTCGGTGGACAGGACGACGGGCACGCCGTAGGCCCGGTAGGTGTTGAACGGGTGGTCGTCACCCTTCACGCCGAGGATCTGTGCATTGCTGGTGAGCGGCACCTCGACGGCCGTCTCCCGGCGGGCCATGGTGCGGGCCAGCTGCTGCCAGTTGTTCTCGTGGACGAGGTCGACGCCGTGGCCGATGCGCTCGGCCTTCGCCACGTTCACCGCCTCACCGATGTGGAAGGACAGATCCTCCGGCTTGACCAGCCCGGGCCACAGCTCCCCGGCGTGCAGGGTGATGTGGGCCTTCGGGTACTGCTCGCCCAGGTAGTTCAGCATCCGCATCTGGAGCCGGTAGTTGCGCAGTGCGCTCTGGCCGTCCTCGGGCTGGACGAGGTTGACGGCGACGAACCGGGGGTCGCGTTCGGCCAGCCGCAGGCCGAGTGCGATCTGGGTGAAGACGCGTTCGGGTGAACTGCCGCGGGAGACCTGCGAGATCCACCGGACGGGCAGCGTGCAGGCGCGGCGGGGGTGTGCGGTGTCGCAGCGTGCCTCGGTGCGGAACTCGGCGTTTGTACGGTCGGCGTCCTTCCGGGCCTGCGCCACCAGCCGGTCCAGCTTGCCGTCGGCGAGGAGCTTGCGGTGCATCCGTGCCGGGTCCGGGTCCCAGCCGACCTCTTCGGCGAGCTTCTTCGCGCCGTCGGAGGCGGGGGTCGCCATCGTCTCCAGGTAGGACTGGTTCTGCTGGGCCGCGTGCTCGGCGACCTCCGCGAGGAGCTTGCCCGGGTGCCGCCAGGTGACCTCGCCGAACTTGCCGAAGGCGGCGAAGAAGTGGTCGTGCCCGGACTCGCCCTGCGGGAAGTCCTCCATGGACCAGGCCCGCACCAGCTCTTTGTGGAACGCCTTGTCCGTGCGCGCGTCGGCGGCCGGGCGGGCGCCGTCCTTGCACGGCGGCTGCACCGCGGTCATCGTCTTCTTCTCGATGCACAGCCCGTCCTGCGCGGCGAGCTCGATGAGGTACTCGGTGGTGACGGCGCCGGAGAGGTGGTTGTGCAGGTCGCCGCCCTTGGGCAGCTTCCGGAAGAAGTCCCGCAGCCGGCCGGGATCATTGCGGGCGGATTCCAGATAGGCGGCGGTGCGCGCCTCGGCGGGCGTGGCGGGCGGCCGGGCGGCGGGACCGGCCTTGTCGGACCGGGCCCCGTCGGACTGGGCGGCGGCCGGCAGCGCGGACAGCGCGGTCAGCAGGCAGAGTGCGGCGGCGCCTGTCGGGTACAGCACCCGACGGCGGCCGATACGGGATCGATAAGTCACCCCAGCATGATCAACGGACCGGGCGCTGCGTGAAGGCGGTCGCAGTGACATCACTCGATCGTGGGGTTCCCTCGGAGCGGCGGGAGTCGGCGGTCAACTGACCGTGTCACGGGCCCATAGCTGACCGCGTGGCCCACTACCAGCAGAGGTCACCCCGTCCAGTTGGGCTGTTGACCACCTCTCGGACGACCACGAAGCCCGGGCCGACTGGAGAATGTTCCAGCACACCTTGGTCCGGCTACCTGCAGTTCGCAGCCCGTGGCTGCGCACAATCCTCGAGAACCTCACGCAGGGCACCTCGGCCGACCTCTTCTAACACCCCGCCCAGAATGACTTCGCGATCTTGCGGCAGGTTGACGGCTCCCGGAACCGGGTGTCCAGGCCGTCAACGGGGCCGGGCGGCTCAAACATTCGCCTGCTGACAAGATGATGCGGTGAACACGGCACACCGTGAAAACGTCCCTGTCGTACGTCCCATCACCGACGCCGATATCTCCACCTCGGTCGACGCACTTGCCCGAGCCTTCGCCGACTACCCCTTCACCCGGCACGTGATCGCCGCAGAAGGCCATGAGGAACGGGTCCGGCGTTTCCAGGAAATCTGTCTCACCCGAATCGGCATGGTGTACGGCCGCGTGTGGGTCGCCGACGAAGGGCGGGCTGTCGCCGTGTGGACCACTCCCGACGAGGATCCCTCGCCTGCTTTCGCCGAGGTCGGCCCGGTGCTCGGTGAGCTGGCCGGTGACCGGCAGGCCGCCTACGAATCCGCGGAGCAGGCTGTTTCCCCGTACCGGCCGCAGGAGCCGGCGTGGTTCCTCAATACGGTGGCCGTCTCTCCCGAAGCGCAGGGGAAGGGCCTTGGCAGCGCGGTGCTGGTTCCCGGCCTCGAGGAGGCAAGGAACGCCGGGTACCCGGCGTTCCTGGAGACCTCCAGCGAGCGGAACGTGCGGTTCTACGAGCGACTCGGCTTCCGGGTCACGGCTGCTGTCACCCTCCCCGACGGCGGCCCCCACACATGGTGCATGCGCAAGAACCCGCGCTGAGTTCTGGAATCCCTGCTGGCGACGGGGCGCACTCGGGCGGGTTCCCTCTCCGGGAATCGCAGTGCGGGCGGCGGTCGCGATCCTGACGCGGACCGGACCGGGCCGGGCCGGACCGGACCGGGCCGGACCGGGAACGGGTGAAGCAACTGCGTGATCACCAGGGGCCCTGTGGACTCCTGGAGATCACGCGGGGGCCCGCAGGCCAGCGCATAGACCCTGGCCGGTGGCGAGCCGAGTCCGGCCAGGTCATGGCCCGGCTTGCGGGACGCGTCGGCTGAGTTGAGCCGCGGGCGACCGCCCGCTCCGTTCGTGGGAACCGTAGTCGTCCGCGGCGGCTGCACGCCCGGTGCTGCATCTGCTTCGCGGCAGCTCCAACGTCCGTGCGTTCGGGTCAGCGGCGGATGAGGCCGAGGTCGGTTGCCGTGGCAACGGCGGCGGTGCGTGAGTCGACGTCGAGCTTGGCGTAGATGCGGGCCAGGTGGGACTTGACGGTGCCTTCGGTCAGGTGGAGGCGGTCGCCGATGGCATGGTTGGACAGGCCGTCGGCGACCAGGGCGAGGACTTCGGTCTCGCGCCGGGTCAGGTGGATGCCCGGGGTGCGTAGCCGGTTCATCAGCCGGTCGGCGACCGTGGGCGCCAGGGCGGTGCGTCCGGCGGCTGCGGTGCGTACGGCGGCGGCCAGGTCCTCGGGCGGGGCGTCCTTGAGGAGGTAGCCGGTGGCGCCGGCCTCGATGGCGGGCAGGGTGTCGGCGTCGGAGTCGTAGGTGGTGACGATCAGCACGTGCGGGGCTCCTGGCCGGGCAGTGATCCGGGCGGTGGCTTCGGCGCCGCCCATGCCCTTGCCGAACTGCAGGTCCATCAAGACGACGTCGATGTCGCCCTCTGCGGCGCGGGTGACGGCGTCCTCGGCAGTGGCGGCTTCAGCCATGACGACGAGGCCGGGCTCGCTTTCCAGCACGGCGCGCAGTCCGGCCCGTACGACGGGGTGGTCGTCGGCCAGGAGCAGGCGGATGGGGACTTCGTCGGTCACGGGCGGGCCTCGGGCTCGGTCTCGGCTGGCGGGGTGAGGGGCAGCTGGGCGGCCAGAGCGGTGCCGTGGCCGGGGGCGGATTCGACGGTGAGGGTGCCTTGGAGGGCTTGGGCGCGGGTGCGCATGGCGACCAGCCCGAACCCGCCGGCCTCGGGGTCGGGGGCGGGCAGGCGGGCAGGGTCGAAGCCGCATCCGTCGTCGACGACGTCGAGGGTAACGCGGTCGCCGAGGTAGCTGAGGGTGACGTCGGCGGTGGTGGCCTCGGCGTGGCGAACGGTGTTGGCCAGGGCGGACTGGGCGATGCGCAGCAGCGCGACCTCGTGCGCGGTTGCCAGCGGGGTGGGCTCACCGGTGAGGCGGAAGCGTGCGGTGAGCCGGTGCCGGGCGGAGGTCGTGGTGCACAGACGTTCCAGGGCGTCGGCCAGGGTGGTGCCTTCCAGCGTGGGTGGGGTGAGGGCGGCGACGAAGCGACGGGCCTCGGCGAGGTTGTCGACGGCCGCCTGCCGTGCCTGTTCGACGTAGTGGGCGGCGTTCTGCGGTGTGTGGGGCAGAGCTCGTTCGGTGGCGCGCAGCAGCAGTTGGATGCTGGAGAGGCCTTGGGCGAGGGTGTCGTGGATCTCGCGGGCCAGGCGGTCGCGTTCGGCCAGCACACCGGCGGTGTGCTGGGCTGCGGCCAGGTCGGCGCGGGTGGTGGTGAGCTCCTCGATCAGTTGGCGGCGGTGTTCGCTCTCCCGGTACAGAGCCTGATACCCCCGCACCACCGCGACCGCCACGGCGGCGCCGAGCGCGGGACCGATGGCCATGGCGGGGCTGAAGGAGTGCTGGTGGGCGGCGAAGCCCGCGATGGCCGCGGCGGCGGTGGCGGCCACGGCGGCCAGGCCGGCGCGGCGGGGCAGCAGGTGCAGCTGGAGGAAGTACAGCGGGAAGGCCACCCACACGGCGTCGGGGGACAGGGCCAGCAACAGCAGCCAGCAACCGCCCACCGCGGCCAGCCATAGCCCGGCGGCCCGTCGCGAGCCGCGTACGCCCGGCAGCACGGGCCCGGCCGCGTACACCAGGCCGCACGCCGCTGCCGTGGCAATGATCAATCCGACGTGGAGCCGGTCGCCGGTCACGGCCCGGCCGGCAGCCAGGGCGAGCAGTCCGATGACCATCAGGTGCAGGCACCAGGTCAGGGCCCGGGCGGTCGGGGTCAGGGCAGGGGCGACGGTGTTCATAGTGCGTCCCAGGTTACGGAGGCCGACGTCGCGGGGGCCTCCATCGAAAGTCAGAACCCGTGTGCCGTCTTTTGGTCCGCGAAGTGCCGTCCTGCGCCAGACGCGCACACAGGGGGTGGGCCGCGACGGTGGAGGCGTACCGCTTCCCCGCGGAAAGGACAGATCACGGCCGTGTTCGTCGCCTGGAGAGACCTGAAGTTCGCCAAGGGGCGCTTCGCCCTGATGGGGACCGTCATCGTGCTGATCACCCTGCTGGTCGGGCTGCTGTCCGGGCTGACGGCCGGACTGGGTCAGCAGAACATCTCCGCGATCACGGGACTGCCCGCCGACAAGATCGCCTTCCAGGCCCCCAGCGGCGGGCAGGACCTGTCGTACTCCAACTCCACCGTCGCGCAAGCGCAGTGGCAGCAGTGGGCCAAGGCGTCCGGCGTCGAAAGCGCCGAACCACTGGGGATCACCACGACCAAGGCCACCGCTGGGGGTAGGAACACCGCCGTCTCGGCCTTCGGCATCGAGCTCGGCTCCCGCCTCGCCCCCGACAGCGACAAGATCAGTGACAGAGCGGTGGTGCTGTCCACCGCAGCCGCCGACGACCTCGGCGTGCAGGTCGGCGACTCCCTCACCCTGGCAGGCCGGCAACTGGAGGTGGCTGCCGTCAAGGGCGACGCCTACTTCAGTCACACCCCCGTCGTGTGGACCAGCCTGGGCATCTGGCAGGAGACAGCGCCGGCCACCGGCAGCGGCCAGGGCCCGAGGGCCTCCGTCATCGCCCTGAGCACCACCCCCGAAGCCGATACGCAGGCCATCGACCAGCAGGTCGGCACCAGGACGGTCTCCACCGAGGACTCGCTGTCCGCGATCGGCTCCTATACGTCCGAAAACGGCTCCCTGCAGCTGATGCGCGGCTTCCTGTTCGCCATCTCCGCCCTCGTCATCGGCGCCTTCTTCACCGTCTGGACCATCCAGCGCAGCGGCGACGTCGCCGTCCTGAAGGCATTGGGCGCCTCCACCGCCAGCCTGCTCAAGGACGCCCTCGGCCAGGCCGTCGCCCTCCTCGCCGGCGGCACCCTGCTCGGCATCGGCATCGCCGCCGCCCTCGGCGCACTCGTATCCGGATCCGCCGTGCCGTTCCTCCTCACACCCGCCACCGTCCTGATCCCGGCCGCCGTGATGATCCTCCTCGGCGCTCTCGGAGCCACCCTGTCCATCCGACGCATCACCTCCGTCGACCCGCTGACCGCCTTGGGGAGCACACGATGAGCCTGTACCTGACAGACATCACCCTCACCTTCCCCGACGGCGACACCCGCCTGACCGCTCTCGACCACGTCACACTCGATGTGCCCCAGGGCAGCCTGACCGCCGTGGTCGGTCCCTCCGGCTCCGGCAAGTCCAGCCTCCTGGCCGTCGCCGCCACCCTCATCACCCCCGACGCCGGCACCGTCACCATCGACGGCACCTCCACCGTTGGCCTCACCCGCGGACAACTCACCGAACTGCGCCGCCACAAGATCGGCATCGTCTTCCAGCAGCCCAACCTGCTGCCCTCACTCACCGCCGCCGAACAACTCCAGGTCATGGCCCAGATCGACGGCCGCAAACCCCGCACCGCACGCGACCGCGCGATGGCACTCCTCGACGCCGTCGGCCTCGCCGACCAGGCAGGCCGCCGCCCTCACCAGCTCTCCGGCGGCCAGCGCCAGCGGGTCAACATCGCCCGCGCCCTGATGAACGACCCCACCGTCCTCCTGGTCGACGAACCCACCAGCGCCCTCGACCACGAACGCGGCGTCGCCGTCATCGATCTCATCACCCGCCTCACCCACCAGCAGGCCACCGCCACCGTCATGGTCACCCACGACCGCACCCACCTCACCACCGTCGACCAGATCGCCGAAATCCACGACGGACGCCTGCGCCTCCCGGCCATCACTCGCCAGTGCTCTGACCGCACAGGTTCGCCGGGTTGGCGCTTGGAGCAGTTGGAGGGGCAGCAGACAGCTGTGCCGACTGCTGGAGGTGTTGATGGCTGAGCCCTGTGCGCGATACGCAGACAGGCCGATGCGGCAACGATCCACGGCGCGAGGCGCAACGGATGGAGAGCGCTGATTGGCGCGGCGGGCTACCGCCGCCACGGGGTGCTGGGGTCTGCATGACCGGCCCAGCACCCCACGTGACCAACCCACCCGGACACCAGGCGAGACCGTGGCCCGCATCGAGTCCATGCGCCGTGAACACAAGTTGTCCGCAGCCCGTGTCACGGCGAAGTTCAAGGCGCGCTACGCGACGCTCGGCTTCAGCGCCCAGGCGAAGCTGGACGAGGGGACGAGGGGACGATGTGGGCCGCCGGTGTCGCGCTGACCGAGGGGACGGCCGAGGAAGAGGCGCGGATCGCCGCGCTCGTGAAGCAGGTGGTCGGCTGAGGTGCCCGCACGCCCGGTGAACGCCCGGTCGCGTTGTCGGCGGAGCCGGAACGGCCCCGGCGCCCCACTCTCACCGCACCGGCCGCCAACGGGGTCGTCGTCGCCCGGAAGCCGTGACCGCGCGGGGCGCAGCCGGTGGTTCGGTGATCCCCCTACAGGTGAGGGGCGTGGCCGGCTCCCGCGGGTGGTCCGGGTGTCGGTCGTTCGAGCGGCCCGGGCTCCGGTGTTCCGGTGCGATGTCGGCTGGCCTACGCCTTTGCTCCGACCTCCGCCGCAGTTGCTCCTATGGGGAACCCTCGCCTCCGGGAACCTCGTAGATCAGGCGCTGGAGGGTGAGGAGCGGCCGGCTCTCACAACCCGGGACATTCGATGACAGACTCACAGCGATCGACCAGGCCGCGCCAACCGGACTGGGATGAGCGCACTGTTCCCAGGCGTCGGCGGCGGCTGCGACGGTGGCCCCGATCGAGGGTCCGAGAGGCTGGTGTGGGTACAGCCCGACGGGCCACCAACTGCGCACGGTTCCGACGAGTTGGTGGCCGTGGGCGAGCTGAATGGTCACAGGGGGGCCTTCCGCTGTACCGAACAGGTCACCGATCGCCGCCGTGAGCGCCCTGCCGAGGTCTGCGCCGGTGAGGGGCAAAGCCTGTGTTACCACCAGCGACGGCGTGGCGACCTCAGGTGCAGTGACCGTCGCCGTGCGCATCACGAAAGCGGAGTCCGTCGCCGTGCCGTCGGTCAGTTGCTCGTTGCGACGAACGACCACACTCGCTCTGCCATTCTGCGTCGTGGCGACATTGAGGTGTGGCCAACGGATGCGAAGGGTCGGAGGACCGTCACGGGGGACCGGGTCCTCCGACAGGTAGCGGCGTTCTCCGTTGGCACATCCCTGCCCGGCCTGGTCAAGAGGGCGGAAAGTGCCGTCTGCGGTGCGCCAGGCGACCTCGGGCCAGGTGCCGTTGGGAGACGGCCGGGTCTGGCCGTCGAGCACAAGAGTTACGGCATCGAGCAGCGGAGCGTTGTGAGCGTCCCGGTCCACCCAGCTCACCCTGACCCGGAAGCGGTATGTCTCGCCGCTCATCAGCTCATCCGCAAGCCTTGGCGAGCGGGGTGACCAATGTGCTTCCCAGGCACTGGCGATCGGCTCGATCAGCTCGACGGCGCTGTGGGCGATGTGGTCGCGTGCGCCGGCTCCGTCGAGAGCGGATGGGGACAGCCCCTGGGCGAAGGCGTGCATGGCGTCCCGGACCCGGTCGGCGACGGCGGCGTATCTCCAGAGGGCGACGGCCAGGTCGCTTTCGTCGTCCGTTGTCTCGCACACGGCTGAACTCGGGGTGTTGAAGTTCACGGTGAGCAACACCTCGTCCTGGGCGGCGTGCTCGTGGGAGTAGGTGAGCGCGAACGTCCACAGGGCGGCAGAGGTGAGAGCGGGCGGGGACCCGGCCGCCGAGGTGGGGTCCGCCGTCTGGGCGACGATCAGGGGCGCGCCAGGACGCCGGCGCAGCGGGACGGGAAACCTCGGCGGGTCCAGCTCTGCCCGGACGGCGGACACCGCGTAGGCACCGGTGAGCGGGCGTACAAAGGTGAGCCATCGGCTGGTCTGAGCGCCGTCGGTGGACGGCAGTACCCGCACGTCCTGCTCGAGGGAGCTGATCATGTAGTGGAGCCCTTGTGTGTCGATCCTTGCTCGGCGGGACGGGTCGGCCAGCGTGACGAAGAACGTCGCGAACGATGCGGGCGCCCCGAGGCCGATGCACGTCCCGGTGAGTGTCAGGTCGGCATCGCCTTGATCGACACCCGCCTGCACGGTGGCGTGGAGTCGAGCCGTGGGCTGCGGCGCTTCGGGGTACGGAGTGGTTGCGGTGGTGTCGTACTGCACCGCGAGTGCGACGTCGTAAGCTCTGGCAAGGCTTGTGCCACTTGCACGGCTGAGCAGATCGGCGGCCTCCGCGGCACCAGAGGCGGCATCGCCGCTGTCCGTGCCGACGAGTACCGGGGAAAGACCGGCGGAAAGTGCCCGGCCGAGGCGCCATCGGAGAGCCAGCAGGGCTTTGAGGTCCTGCCTCGACGCGGGGTGGGCGTGCATGTTGGTCGCGTAGACCGGGGACAGGAACAGGTCGAGGTCGGAGAGCAGCCGCCGTGCCCAGGGCTCGACATCGACATCGCTGAAGTTGGTCGGAGCCGATTCTGTGAGTTGCCCGGTCTCGGAGAGCACCGGAAGCGGCACGTCCATACGGCTTTGCGGGTCCGGATACAGCGGGCGGAGGGCAAGGCAGCGCGGTGCCGAGCCCGGAACTCCGGGGTAGGTGACCGGCCCTTTCAGTTCGACTGCGGAAATGCCGTGCGCACCGAAATCCACGGCCCACAGTTCCGGTTCTTCCCCGGACGGGGCCGTTGTCGCCAGACGCAGGTTCGGCAGCGCTGTCAGGAAGCTCTCGGCGAAGGCGTCGAGCGTTCGCGGCTGTCCGTCGGAGACCTCGGTCGGTGCGGGTACGGCGGAGTCCGAGCGTTCGACCGGACCGTCTCCGCCAGGAGTTCTCAGATCAGAGTCAACCGCCGCGAGATCGCGCTGCAGCCGCACCATGCAGGTGAGTGGGAAGGCGGGCGTCGCGAACGGACCGTCGGCGTCACCGACGTTCGCCGAGACCGTCGTCGGTGGGGGTGGCAGCAGCGCGCGGGCGCCGCCCCGGTAGAGCTTGATGTCGCTGTTCGCCTTCAGCAACTGCGGGAGGTCAACCTGAATGCCCCGCGCCGAGAAGCGGGCCAGGACGGCATTGAGAGTGTCGTCGGCGACTGTGACCTCGATGTCGCCACCAGGCGCCGTCAGTGTCACCCCCGGCGCGAGAACAGCGACGAGTGCAGCATTGGCCTGTGCGAACGCCACCTGGTCGGTCCCGTATGCGGCGGCGATGTCGCCGGCGCTCATCGCTGCGACAGAGCTGCCAGTCTTGGGGTGCAGGGAAGCAACCGGACAGACGAGAAGACCGCCCTGTCCCAGGAAGCCGACGACGTCGCTGATCGCAGTCACTACACCGGCGAAGTCGATCCGGCTGTCCTGTTCGTGAAGGCGCCGATGGACCGTGTCGAGCGTGTCGGTGCCGGAAACCGTCGTCGAGCACTCCCCGGCGCCGGTTTCCACAGTCACGGTCCTGCCCGGGACGAGAATCGCCGGCATGTTGCGGTTGGCTTGCGCCAAGGACAACGCGTCGGTGGCGAATTGCCGCGCGAGGACCGTCAGCGTGTCGTCGGCGAGAATCGTGTAGGGAACGCTGACCCCGTCATCCGGAAGCGCCACTGCACCGGGGATCACGAGCGCCCGCGTGGCCGACAGGACGAGCGAGGTGTTGGCGGCGAGCAGCGCGCCGGGACGGGTACCGAGTCTTCTTGCGGTTTGCGCGAGTGTCTCCGCCCCGCTCGGCACGAGCGGGGCAGGGTCCCACTCTCCCAGCGTCAGCACAGTCCCTGGCGGATACAACTGCCGACGGTCGACGTTGGCGGCGGCCACTTGGGCGATCCGGTCGCCGGCGAGGGAGGCGAGCGTGCTGCTCTCCCCAGCCACCGCGTGGGCCGTCCGCAGTTGGGAGCCCGGAGTGAGGATTCCGGGTGCGCTGCTGTTTGCCGCGGCGATCTCGCCGATCGTCGTATCCAGCCCGTTGCGCGCGAACTCGGCCCGGGCGTCTTCCAACGACGCACCCTGCGGGCCGACGATGATTGTGCGACCGAGCACGGTGAGCGGAAAGTGAGCGGCGAGCACCGGCGCGTACGGGTTGTCGAGCGCAAGCTGGGCGGGGCTCGTCCGGTACTGTCCGGCGATCTCCGAGAGTGTCAGTCCTGACGCTTCGCTCCCGATCGTGAACGTGATGGCCGGAACCGTCAGGACAGCTCCTGGAGTGAGCGCCGGCCCGTCGGCGTTTGCGTCGGCGGCGAGCAGCCGCTCGGGCGTCGGCTGTGGAAGTTCCGCCGGTACACGGGCGATGATCGAGGAGGCGGTGTCGCCGAGTTGCACAGTGGCGGTCGCGGCCACGGCAATGCGCTGGCCGGGGGCCACCAGGGAACTCAGCGCCGTATCCGCGTTGACAGTGGCGATCGCCTCCGCGCTTGTACCGAAATCGGTGATCACCTCTGCCAAAGTGGCCGAGCCGGGCGCCGATACCGGCCTGAGTGCTGCGGCAGCGCTCGCGTACAGATAACAGGCCGCCGCGTAACGGATGAGTGGTCCTGTTCCCTCCCGCACCGGTCTCGCCGTCACGCTGACGTCCTTGTGCTGTGGGCTGCTCGCACTGCCCGCATCGGCCGCGAGTGGGGAGACGAGCGAAGCGCTCAATGTCGGCTGGATGAGCTGCAGATAGATCTGGGCGAAGCGGCTCGCCTGGCAGGACGCGGTTTCTGCCGCCGGGCCGGGCGCGGTACCGGGGCCGGGGAGCCCTGCTGCCGGCTGGGGATGGACCGTCACGGAGAGAATCACTTCAAGAGCAGGCCGCGCGACGCTCCATGTGGCGGTCGTCGCCGGCCACGAGCGCGGCCCGATGACAGGGTCGGTGTAGCCGGCCCGCACGGTCACGCGCTTTCCGAACGGCTCCGCGGTGGTATTACCGAGCACATCCTGAAAACCGATGCCGAATTCCACCTCCGAGACAGTACCGTCGGCGCCGAAACCGCGGTACGGATCACTCGTCGGCGACGGCAACCCGGGTACGTCCGGGGCGACCGAGGGCGGGCCGAAGGACGCCACCGGCACCACCTGCTCGTAGCGCCAGTGCCGCACGGGTTCTGTCGGGGTGTCCGTGAGGCTTCCGTGCGGGGCTCTCGCGGCTCGGTCCCGCCTGTGCCGGACCCACAGCGGCAGGGACACTCCGTCCTCGCGCAAGGGGGGCACCGGTGGCGCCGTGCGCGCCGTCCGGTACGTGCCGGAGAGGCTGCTCGTCAGAAGGCTGAACCGCTGGGCGAGGCGCAGCTGGCGCGCGTCCAGCGGCGGCGGGGCATCGTTCGGTGACTCAGGGCGCGGGACCGTGAGGGTGATCCCCGCGGCGCCGGGCGGGAGGACCGCTTGGCGAATGAGCTCTGCGGGCTGGTTGCGGACATCGTGCGCTTCGAGGTACAGCCCCTGCTCCGGGACATCGAGGCCCGGTCCGAGAAGGACGCAGTTGTTGCTTTTCAGCAGAGGGCGGCCGTGGGGTTCGGCCCCCTGCTGGAGGTGCGAGATGCCGATGATCCACAGCGTGACGGTCCCGTCCTGGGCTGCCGTGCCTGGCGGGAGGCCATCGCCCTGCACCGTCTCGAGGTGGAGGAATGTGCCCGGCTGTGCGCTGGTTCCGTGCCAGAGGAGGGTGAGGAATTCAGCGGGTTCGGACAGGCTCGCGGTCACGAGCGCCGGGGGACCGGCCAGTGGGGTATCGGTCGAAGTATCGGTGCGGATAAGGAAGGTCGCCTGTGGTTCGGCGGCCATCACAGCCAGGCCGACCGGGTCTGCGGCACCCGGAACTGACGCGACCGCCAGCGTCACCTGGGTGGCGGTTGGGGCCTCCGCCACGCTAGTGGCAGCTAGTTCCAGCAGGAGGTCGCGATCGGCTTCGGTGGCGTCGAGCAGTTCGTAGACATGCGGAGCCCCTGGTACTCCACGCATCGACAGCGCGGCCCGAGTGGCGAATGTCGAGCCTGTGACCGCCAGGTGCTCTGAAACCCCGGTGGCGTGGGGAGCTGAGAAGAGTTCGAATCGCTTGGTGTCACCGGCTCGGGCCTTGGCGAGTATCGCGGTGGGGAATGGCCACAGTGTCGGATTGCCTCCGACGGTGGCGGACGTCCCGGGAATCGACAGGGCCTCGGCACCCCGCAGCTCGACCCGGTGGTCGAGACCGTAGGTGCGCGGTACCTCGCCAGCGGGGGGGATCGGGTCAGGCCCGCTGTCCGGCCGGATCGTGAGACTCGACGCCGGGTACTGGGCTGCGAGTTCGGCATTGGTCCATGCGTAGTGGATCGTTTCCGCTGCGGAGCCGGGATTCAGCAGCAGCCAGTCCAGACCGCGATCGGTGGGGTCGCTCTTCGCCACGGTCGCGCTGAGCGAGGTGGTGCCGTCCAGCGGCGGCGCCGGAAGCTGCTGGCCACTCAGCTCGGAGAGCGCGGTGAGCGGCCCGGTCGCACGGGCGTGGCCCTCCTCGGTCACGGGCGCCGGTAGCCGGACCCCTTGCAGCAGCGACCTCGACACCTGGTGCGAGATGTCCGTGAGTCGCGCACCGCTGCACGTTTCGTTCACGAGCCGCTCGACGGACTGCGCCGGCAACTGCCTGAGGGTGAGCGGCGTGCCGGGCGTGAACAGCCCGTGAGCCCCTGTCACCTCAGGACGGCTGCCGAGTTCCGCGACCGTCAGGCCGGCTGCGGCGGCGATCGATGCGAGATCCGGACGGCTGGCGTCAGCTGCGAACGGCAGCGAGGCGATCGTCAGCACCGACAGAGGCTCGAGCACCGGTGCGTCGGCGAGCCAACTGGTCAGGGACGCGGTGTCGGTGCAGAGGCGAGAGGCCAGGAGGTCGAGCGTTTCGCCCGGCAGCACGGCCGTCTGACAGGCAGGCACGGTGATTCCGCCGTCCGGCTCGACCTCGGACCGGAACCGGGTCCAGCGCGAATCGTCGTAGGCGTCCGGTGACTGGGCGAGCGACAGGGCGGAGGCGATCCGCAGCAGCGTATCGCCGCGGACGGTGGTGTACCGGGACGTGGCCGTGCTCATCGGCCCGTCCGGTACGGCCAGAACGAGTCCTGGAGGGAGAGGCTCGCCGAGCGGCAGCGGCCGGAGCCGGTCCGCGTTCAGGTCCGCCACCGCCTGGGCGTACCAGTCGGTGTGGGGAGCGCCGAGATCGGCGAAGTAGCGCACGTAGAAGATCCCCGCCACAAGATCGATGTCCGTGGTCCGCGGCACCGGTCCCGAACGGGCCGGCACTGGTACGCCGGCACCCGCGAGCAGCACACGCGCATGCAGCATCGCAGCGTCGGCGATCAGGCGCGTGGGGTCGGCCACGCCGTACAACCGGGTCGAGAGCGTGTTCAGCGAGTCCTGGGCACGGACGTGGACGCGCACGTCCTTGACGTCCACAACGGTGCCCGGTGCCAGGGGCACCTCGGCGTTCTCGATCGCCAGCGCGGGGCCGGTGACACCGACGGTCACGTTCACCTGGTCCCCTGGCGCTGCCGTGCGCAGCCGGTCCTTGAGTGCCGGGTTCAGCGCTGTCAGTTCGGCGACGGTCGCGCCGAGATGGGCGGCGACCGCAGCGACGGTGTCGCCCGGGCGAACGATGTAGGTGACAGTGTCGCGCGGCAGGAGTTCCTCGTCTGCGGCGAGAGCGTCGAGTGTCGCGTCCACCATGGGCACCGGCCGGTCGACGAGGGTGCCGGCAGCCTGCCGGACCGCCTCACGGGTGACCATCAGGCACCAGTCGCAGAAGGTGCGCGAGGCGATCGACTGGTACATGGCCGGGTCGTCATCGGTGGGCTCGGAACCGGTCTCCTCCGAAGTCGCGGAGAAGTTCGCCATGTAGCGGCCCGCGTCCCAGGAGTAGAGCGGCCCAACCCGGTTGTGGAGCGTGAGGTCGCGCTGCTCTCCTGGAGTCGTCGTGATGGACACGAACGGTGGTACGGGCAGTGCCATGGCTCCGGCAGACGGGACACCGACACTCTCTGCGCCGCTGACGCTCAGGAGAATGTTGCGGCTGAAGAATGTCTTCAGGCTGTCGATCGAAAACGGGTCCTGCGTCCATCCCGGGTCGGCGAGTTTGTCCGTGAGCCAGGCGAGGGCGCCGGCGGTCACGGTGCCGGGTTGGCCGTCCCGGACCATCGTCAGCGCGCGGCGCAGCAGCGCTTCGATCAATACGGCAGCGGGCGGCGGACCATCAGGCACCGACTCCGGCGCGGCGGCAGCGTACGCGGTGCGGGCGCCGGCCGGAGATCCGTCTGCGGCGAACAGCGAGAAGGCCACGCGCCATTCGGGGGTCGTGGCCCGGCTTGCCGACGGGCGAACCTCGTCCGCCCAGTCGACCGGAGGGTCGGCGAGGGTGAAGACCGGCAGCAGGTACGCGGACACCGTCCTCGGTTCGGCGAATACCCGCACGGCGCCTTCCCACGCCGCCTCCGCGCGCTGCTCCTCGGATCGTGCGGCTGTGATGGCGCGCTGCACGGCGGGGACTCGGGCCGGTGAGCGGAGCAGTGGCGCGTGCATCGGTTGCTCGTCGGCGAGTGCCCAGGGCGGCGGGGTATCGGAGCCGATCTCGAAACTGGCGCGGTAGGTGGCGCTGAAAGAAAAGGAGACCGACATACCGAGGATCTCGAGTTCGGCCTCGGCGTCGACGCCGACCTCGAACACGATGCTGGTCGCGCGGTATGCCTCCAGCACTACGCTGATCTGGGCATATGCCTCGATCGAGACCGACGCCTTGATGACCGTGAAGTCGATCCGGCCGTAGAGCCGGCCGTGAACCGCCGCGAGGCCCTGGACGTGGTGGTACAAGGCCGTGCTCGTGCGGCTCTCTGGCCGGTACCAGGCCAGTACTCCTTGAAGGGCCGCCTCGACCTGCACGTAGATTCCGCCCGACAACGGGCCGAGACAGATGTCTTTGCCGACCCCGACCGCCACTCCGATGCCGAGCTCCAGCACTGGCGAGAAGGTGCCACCGACGATGGCCGGCACTCGGCGGGAGGTGGTGCCGTCGAGTGCGCCGAAATAGATCCCGCCGCGCCCGATGAAGGGGAACAGCTCGACCGAGAACGAGCGCCCGAAGTCGCGGTCGTGGGGGAAGCCGAGGTCGATGAGGAAGTTGCCGTTGGTGTAGATCTCGACGACGGCGACGCCGAGCGTGAGTGACACCCCGCCCAGTTCGATGTGCCGGAACGCCTCCGGCAGGGACAGCTCACTTCTGAACACGCCGACGCCGGTGGCGAGCCGGTTGTACAGGACCTCGAACCGCAGACCGTCGAGAGAACCGGCGCGGTCGCCGCGGAGCCCGATCGAGAGGCCGTACAGATCGGGGTCGCTGAAAACGAATGCGAGGTCGACGGTTTCCATCACCGACAGGTCGAGGGCCGCCAGCCAGCCTGCCGCAGGGTCGAATGCCATCGTCCCGTCGCCGACCGGAGACAGGTCCGTGGGAGGCTTCGGGCGCATGTTTGCGCCCAGCCGCTCGATCGCTTCACTGACCGTGGCCGGCGGGGCTCCGGGCAGCCGGATCCGCTGGCCGAGCGCCAGGTACCGGAGCTCGAGCAGATGAGATCCCTTCCCGGGGATGTCCGGCGGCGTATCGTGCGCGACGTCCCATGTCAACGCGTCCGCACCCTTGTACGGTCTGCCGAGCAGCTCACCCGAGACGGTCAGGTCGACACTGTTCGTCCTGGTGTCGAAGCACACCCCGAGGGTGTCGAGATGGAGCAGCATCAGATCGGCATCGACGGTGTAGACCAGCTCGACCAGCGACTCGGTCGGGTCGATCGTCAGCCTGAAACGCGACAGGTCGATCGCGAGCAACTCGTTCCACGGCGGATCGAGGTGGAAGCCGAGCGTGGGCGCGGCCAGATGCACCAGTTGCTCAAGGATCTCACCGAGCGTGATACCGCCCAGTTCGATTGTCACGACGCGGTGGGCCTCGTACTCGCCGTGGGGCTGCCGCCAGGAAGCCGTCGCCAGCAGCCACACCTCCCCGAAGCGAAGTTTGAGGGCGTAACTCGGTTCACTGATGCCGATGTCGCCCGTCAGTTCAGCCGCCAGCCGGTTGATCTGCAGGTTGGCCCTCACCCGACCGGTGGGGCCGCCTTCTCCCTCGGCCGCCAGCTCGATCTCTGCCCCGGCCGCCACGTCGACGCTCGTGTCGAGGATCTTCAGGGGGAACCGAGCGGCCAGCGCACCGGCCAGCGACCAGGTGCCGTGGCCCGTATCGATCCGCCCCTGGAGGCGTTCGACGCGGAGGGCGTCGAACGCCTCCGGAGGAGTGCCCCCGCACGTTACTCTGACCAGGTCTCCGACGGTCGGCGCCGGTCCTGGTGCCAGGCCGCCGGAGAACACCCAGCCGGAGCCGGTTCCGGGCGGAAGTTCGGCGTCGAGTGCCAGTACGGCCAAGGGGTCGCTGTCGGGCCCGGCCGGGGTCTGACTCCGGAGCGTCAGCAGGCCGCCGATCCCGCCGCTGACCACCGACTGCTGTGCAGCGAAGTGCAGGTGAAGCTCCGTCAGGTACAAGCCGTTGAAGAAGGGCAGTGGCCAGTCGGCGTTGAGCGTCGCCGAGGCGCCGTAGGTCTGCTCCGACGGGTCGGCGAGGATGCTCAGCCCGGTGATCTTCAAGCCGTCAGGGACGGGTGGGGCGAACCGGCCCAGCAGCGTGTGGAACGCGGTCGCCACATCGATCGGGGTGTCCTCACGCAGGCTTCCGGTGAGCACGAAATGGGGGAGTGTTCCGGCAAGGTCGAGCGTGGGCGCCTCCTCGCCGTCCCCGAAGACGATCGAGCCGAAGACGCTGCCAGACAGGACATTCGTGGTTGTCCCGTCGCCGAGTTGCGGCCGCGCCAGCAGCCAGCGCGTGCCGACGTCGGTCAGCCGCAGGCCGGGGACCGGTGGCCGCCACGGCTCCGGCGATTCGACGGTGACCGCAAGAGTCCGCAGCCGGTCAGGGACCAGTGAGCCGTCCTGGCGGCACACCACCGCCTCGACCTCGGTCAGGCGGAAGGTGTCGAATCCGTGCATGGCCGGGGGCACTGTCAACGCCCCGGCCGGCAGGTCGAAGAGTGCGGTGATGGCTGCCAGCCCCCCGCTGAGCGGGGGGCGGTCTTGCGGCTGGGCACTCAGGAGCCAGGTCGACTCGGAGACCTGCAGGGGTGCCTGCAGAGTCACAGTGACCGCATCGGCCAGGCGCACGGTGCCAAGCAGATCGATCTCGCTGAACGACTCGCGCTGGGACACCTCCGGGCTGAGCCCTTTGACCGTACGCAGACCGATGCCGAGATCGTGCACGGTCACCAGGGGAAATGTCAGGTTTGAACCTGGCGCCAGTGCGCGGAGGTCGAGGCTGGGCGACGGGTCGTTGTCGTCCTCGCCGCTGAGCACGAGGGTTCCGCTCAGGTCCAGCGGCCACGGCGACAACCACCCGGCGTATTCGGCCAGTGGCCCTGTCGGCAGCAGCCGACCGTACAGCCGCAGGGCACCGGCACCGCTGCGAGCGACGATCACGGCTGCCTTGACGGCGACTTGGGCCAGGGGTGAGGCTTCGGTCCACGAAATGCCGAGTACGTCGTCAGGGGAGATCAGTGCGGGCGGTAGGTGGGGAAACGTGCTTCCTACCGTCCAGTTCTCCGCCGTGATCGCCAGGGCGAGTTGGAAATCCACGCGTGTGTCGGTGGCGGTTGCGGTGAGCGTCGCACGGACCGGCACTTCCGGAAGCGCGGAGCCCGGGAGTCCGTAGAGTCCGTTTCCAGTGAGCGAGACGGTGTCACGGGTGCGGTTGAGTGCCGTCTCGGTGAGCTCGCAGGGTCCGGCGACGCGCAATTGCGCCAGCACTTCGCCCAGCGGCGTCAGCGCCGGCTGCTGGGCGGCCGCAGCGAGGTCGATCACCTGGTGGGGAGCTTCGCCTTGCAGATTGGCGCGCAGAGTTGCGTAGACGTCGTCAAGGGCATCGGCGGGGCTCATGGCAGTTGACGCAGTCGGGACGGTCCAGGCGGCGGAGGGGTGTGAGGCGGGGGGCATTCCGCCGGCGGAGGTGCAGGTGGAGGTTCAGCCGAGTCGGTATCCCGCAGCGGGGCGGAGGGGAGGACAACGATCCCTTCGGACGGCAGAGGCCCGTGCACCGCCTCGACTGCTGCCCAGTACTCGGCGTGTGCACCGGTGCGCTCGACTGCGACTTCCATCTTGGTGGTGCCATCCCCCATGACGAAGAACGCCCATGAGATCGCTCGCGGAGGTACAGGTTTGAAGACGGTGCTCTTCTCCTCGCGAGCCTCCCAAGGAAAAGCGTCCGGGATCGGTCTGCCGGTGGGTGGGGCGAAATAATCGGTCGTGTATACGTTCTCGGTGGTACGGGCCGTGTACCACCTTTCGGAGACGGGCCACCGGGAGTGGGGCGATGTGGCCGCACCGGACGAGACCGAGAGCGTGCGCTCAGGGAAGTAGGCGGTGTAGAAGTGCTGGTTCGTATTTTGCAGAGCATTGTCGATGTACTGGGGATCACTGAGCAGGTTGCCGCCGAAATCTTTGATCACTCGCGCTGCAGGATGCCGGAATGTGCTCTTCTCGCCGGCACTGGCGGAAATTGTGTCCGCATTGACCAGTTTTGTGAATTTCTGGACTACGCACTTGCCCGCGTCGGACTCTGCGCCCGATCCCGTCAGGTCGTAGAGAGTGGTGTCGCTTCCGTGGTGCGGGAGGGTAATCATGTACGTGGCGCCGCCCAGTTGCTTTTTGACGTCTTGCCGGTCGAGCAGTTCGTTGCAGTGGGCGAGCGTCAGTCCTGTCGCGTCGCCGGTGGCGATGATCTTCTTGCCTGCGAAGTCCGCGACGACCACGATGGAGCGGGTGTTGATCGCGAAGCCTCCGTCCGGCAGTTCGGCGCGTAGGCGCTTGCGTCCAACGAGCGGGATCTTTTCTGCATCGGTGTTCGCGCTCAGGGCCCACAATTTGATCTTGCCGCCGATGGTTGCCAGCGGTGTCCAGGTGGACGATTTCCCGCTGAAGGAGCTGAAGTTGTTGTCGAGTTGGGTGAGGACGCTGTCCTTGCCTTTGGGGCGGTAGGCGTCGAGCTGGTAGAGGAAGTTTTGCTGCTTCCCCTTCTGGTATTTACTGAAGACTCCGCCGAAGATCACCTTTTTGATCGTCAACACCTTTCTTGCCTTCGGTTTTTCCCGCGGGGTGGCGAAGTGCTCCAGTACAGACGGGATCAGGTTGACGTGGTCGGAGTCCGAATGAGAGAGGATGACCGCGTCGAGTGAAGTGCTGCCGTCCATTTCCGACAGCTGCTCGGAGACCCAGGCCGCCGCCGGTTTGCCGGCCTTGGTCTTCCACTGCTCGGACCCGATGTCGACGATCGCCGCAGCTGTCAGGGAATCGTCGTCCTCGCGCAGCTCGATGTAGTTCGCACTACCCTGGCCGACATCCATCACGCAAAAGCGCATGTAGCTCATCGCGGCAGCTCCCCCCCGGTGTGCTTGTCATTCGCATACGCCGCGTACCAGCCGACCACGTTGCGCTTCTCGTCGCTGCTCGGGCCGAACAGCACCAGGTCCGTGGTTCCAGGAGGAAACGAGAGGCCGAGTGCTGACAGGCCCAGGCGGTGCAGGCGAAGTGCATAGCTGCGTACGCCGGGAGTGATTTCGGCGGTTTCAAACCGAAGAGAGCGGAATCCGAGCTTCAGTACGCCCTGCAACGGCCAGGAGAACGAGCCGTTGGCGTAGCCGGGGAGCTTGAGACCGAGAAATGCGGGGCAGGCGCCGGGCTCGGTTGCGGGGCCCCATGCGGCCAGGAGATCGAGCGTGAGCGGTTGTCCACCCGTCAAGTCACCGAGGGTGCCGAGATCGAGTACGTACAGGAGTCCGAACCATGGCCCGGGAAGCGGCTGCTGTTCCAACTGAGCGTCGACAGGGGCGTATCCAAGGTCCTCGGGCCGCTGCTGAGTGTCGGATGCGGCGAATCCTGCCAGACGCACCGGGAAGCGCGACACGAGCGAGTTCGCCCGTGCGTTGCTCTCAGCCGCGTCGAGCGTGATAGCGGTGAGGTCGGTGGAGAACCGAGGACGGGTGGCCGGTTCGAGTGGCGTGGTCATGTCGACCGCGAGGCCGTCGAACCGCAGCCAGCCGTCGCAGGACTCCTTCCCGACGGTTGGTCCGTAGCCAAACGGGTCGAACCGTGGGAACTCGATCATCCGCAGCTTGCCCCCGAGCAGGAACCGCGTGGTGACTTCTCCCGGTCCGGCGGAGCCCTCACGCGCCAGGACCGACACCGACGAGATGTCGATGGTGTCGAGCACCGTCGCGCCGGCGCCGTACCTGTTGACCCCCTCAAGCGTGAAGTCGCACGTGGGAGGCCCATTGTTCGTGGTGAGGAGGCTGCCGGCCAGAACCAGGTTGTTGCCGTGTGCGGGTTCGAGCTTGGTCAGTTCCGCGCCGAGCAGTTGGTTGACCATCAGTTCGACGCGAGCGGTGAAGCCGGCCAGTGCGGCGTTCGAGAAACGAGCGGTCAGCCGGAGCGTCTTGAAAGCGAACGGCACCGGATGAGGATCGCTGGGATCAAGGGTCAGGTCATACGGATCCCGGTAGTCGATCAGCCCGAAAGCAGCAGTCTGCCCTAGAGCAACCGAGCCCCCCTCCATCTTGACAGGGGTGGCCGAGAAGCCGATGTGATGAGCGTAGAAAGCGCTGTGATCGACGCCACCGGCGAGAAACTGGAGTGCTTCGGGCAGTCGGCCGGCCTCAACCGGAGCGTTCACGAACAGCACCCCGTTCCAGCCGGGGTCGGCGACGACGTCCCGGTAGAAGGCGACGTACGGGTCGTCGCGCTGCACGGTCGGGTCCTCCATGCGCGCCCTGGCGGTGGTGAAGATCGAGCGCAATTCCGCCTGTGTGCCTTGTTCCCCCGTCACCGGAAGGCGTGCGGCCTCTCGCCAGGTCCATGCGCCCGTGTCGTCGACCAGCTTTTCGAGACTGCGGTGGGCGAACTTCAGCAGCATGATCGTGGGGGCGTCCTCGGGTGTCGGCATGGACCGTTGGCCACGCCAAGCGCGGGGCGCCAGGTCAACTGCCCAGCCGGACATCACCGCTCGCAGCAGACCGCCGATCTGAGTGAGCAGCGCCACGTGGTCCGGAGCGATCGACTGGATCTCGGAAACGAAGGCATGCTCGTCCTCGAACCGCTTCGGTACCCCGCCGGGAATCACTCTGGCGCGAAGTTGCTCGACGACCCCCTCCGGCACACCGCGGGCCGTCGCTGTCCGCAGGCCGACCTCATCGAGCAGGTAGGGGACCGATGAGTCGGACAAGTACGTGTCCGGGTCCGCGACGACCATGAACAGCTCGGCCGACGACAACGCCGTCCGCATCTGCGGACCCAGCGATGTCAGCTCCAGCCGGGGCTGGGGCGTGGCGGGCATGTTCGCGACGACGAGCGAATCGATCTGCCGGCTCTGGACTGTGACCAGCAGCCCCTGCGGGGTGACCGCCTCCGTGCCGCCTCCCGGGTCGCGGTGCCCCGTCGGGGCGATGCCGATCGTGCGTCGGCGTGCAGCTGCGAGTGCGGCGTCGACACGCAGCGCAAGCTCCTGCTCGGAAGCGTCGGCACCGGCCGGTAGCGTTGCCGGGACCGTCTCCGGCGCATGCCCTGTGCCCGCGGCCCATGACGGCAACGTCGCAGCGGGAAGTTCCAGGTAGCTGAGGAAACCCGTCGGCAGCACTGAAGAGTGCGCGTCGTGAAGGGAGGCTTGGGGCGGCTGTGCGTAGTACGGCAGTCCAGGCGCGGCCGAGGAGGTCGGCAGGACGGTCATGTACGAGGTGACGGCCGCGTCGTTCAGCAGCGGGGTGTCGGAGCTGTCCGGGGGCTGCTGCGGCGCGGCACCGGGAACCATCGCCGGCCGACCCGGGGCGAAGAAGACCGTGCCCTGACCTGCGGGGAGCAGTACGTACTCCTGCGCCGACCCACCGAACATCACGCGATGCCCGGTGGCACCCGGCGGCCCGTCGACCTCGAGAGTGAACGCGCCCTCGGGGCATAGGTGGTAGGTGAACGCACTGCGGTCGCCGCACGTCAGTGGTGAGCGCCCGAAGGCGAGCGCCGCCGGGCGCAGTGGTGGCCCGGCAGCCCTCGGGGTGAGTGTGGTGACATGGCCATTGCTGGTACGCAGGGTCGCGGGCAGCATCGGCGCGGGGCCGGCGCCCTGGTCGTCGAAGAAGCCGAGCCTACTGCGTGCGGCACTGAGCGGGTGCGTGGGATCGAAGCTGAGGTGCAGGCGGACAGCGGCCGCCCCCTGCGCCATCACGCTCATCCCGAGTGTGTCGACGCCGTCCCCGCTGCACCCGTCGTTCCGGGGCGCTGCGAAGCACAGCTGCGTCCGCAGTGCGGCCAGCCCGTCACCGTCTCCGCCCTGGAGGGTGATCGCGGCCCGCAGGCAGCCCACCGTGGGGCCGGCGAACGGGAGCCAGCTGGTGGTCGGGTCAGCGGCGAACGATCCGCCGGGCGCGGCCATGATCAGTGCGGTGAACGCCACTCCGGACCCCAGGCTGCCCGGAGCCTGGCACAGACCCGTTCCTCGCGGGAGTTGCACAGCGTATTCACCGAGAGCCAGCACGGCGGTGCGAAGCACGTTCCAGGCGATCGACGGACCCTGACCGCTCCATGCGCACTGCACAGGCCAATAGCGCCACTGGGAGTCCAGATCGTTGGGATTCTCGATCCACAGGATGCGTACGTGGCCGCTCGGCGACAGACGTTTCAGCATCCCGGCCAGGGAGCCTGAGAACGCCATCAGCGACGTCGGCTCGGCACCCAGGAACACATAGCAGCCCCCGGCGTCCTGCCACGCCTGATCGAGAGTCATGGTCTCGCCGGGCGCGACGCGGTCTGTAGGGAGGTATCCGGCCCAGAACGGTACCGGGGCGTCGCCGACGCTCGACAGGACGTACAGCCGCGGCACGGAGACGACCTGTTCGAAGGTCGGAACGGGCGTCACGGCTGCCTGCCCAACGACAGGCGGTCGCCGTGCAGCAGTGGCAGAGACAGCGCGTCCCGCTGGTCGAAGGTCTTCAGTCCTCCGTAGTCCAACCGCACCCGTTCATGACCGGCGACGTTGTAGCCGCCAGGGTCGAGCACCGACGGCCCGAGCGCTCGCTCCAGCGTCAGGCCGAGCAACTCGGTCGCCGCGCGCGGCGGACGGCAGCCGAACCGGTCGAGGATGTTTCCGACGGTGGTGCCCACCGGGACCACGTGCTGGGCGCCGTCGATCGTGACGCGGATCGCCAGCTTCAGCACACTTCGCCCACGGAAGTACGCGACCGCGACACCCGGGCCGGGCACCGGCTCGCTGTTGGTGATGGCGCTATAGCTCGCGGCGGCCGCGATCGTGAAATGGCGTTGCGGCCGGGTGTCCGCCGGCGGTGTGGTCGGTTGCACCTGGGCGGGGAAGAACAGGCGGTAGAACGGCTGCCGGAAGGTCGGATGGTAGATGTCGGCGGCTTCGGCGGCACCCGACTGCTGCCCGTCCGCGCACTCCGGAGGGGAGACGGTGATCACGCCGTTGGCGGTGAGCCAAGAGAGGAAGGAGTCGAAGCCGAGCAGCCAGGCGGCATCGCCCGGTTGGGACGCGCCGTCGAGGTAGTCGGCAACCTCGTAGTCGAGGCCGGCGCCGTTGGCGTAGCCGGACGCGTAGGCAGGCGTGCGGCCGGAGGGCATCAAGTCGAACTCTGCAGAGCCGACACGTAGCACCATGCCCGGCCGCAGATCTGCGGAACTGCCCGTAGGGGAAAGGCCGTAGGCATACAGCAGTGTTTCGGCGAAAGTCTGGGGCATCAGCCTCGAGAGGACCTGCTGGAGCTGGACGATTCCCCACGGGGTGGCGCCCCGTTGCTCGGCACTCGCCAGCAGCTCCGTGTAAGCGCGCCACACGCCGGAACGGATCGGCTCGGAGCCGGGGAAGCCGAGAGCCTCACCACCGATCGTCAGCACGTAAGGGAAAGCTGTACTGCTGACGCGGTCGTCGTTGGCCGTGATGTGCAGTGCCGGCTTGTCGCCACCCTTGCTTGGTGGAATCGGCAGACCGTTGAGCGGCCCGATCTCGGGCAGATAGGCGGTCGTCGGGGCAGGGTTCACAGCAGGCGTCGAGGCGCGGCACACACGCGGCTGGCCATCGCTGCGCAGGTAGATTCCGGGACTGAACAGCGGCTGTCTGACCGGGGGACCGGTGCTGTACCCCCGCCGGACCTGGAGTGCGATCTGCCAGTCGCCCGTGTCGTCCGACAACGTGATCGGGAGGCGGACTGCTCGCGCGCTCGCGTCGAGATCGGCATTGGCTGCGGTCTCCTGCCGGCTTCTCTCGATGACGCTCGCGCGGTAGCCACTGTGGGCACCGAAGCTCGGTGCCTTCCACGTCAGAAGGGCGCTGACACCGTTGTAGTCACACGTCAGCCGCTCGGGGAGGGCGGTCAGAAGCTCCGTCGCCAGGCCGTAGGGACCGATCAGCACGACAGACGAGACCGTTGCGTGTGCGCGGACGGCAACACTGAGGTCCCACGGATCGGCGATCGTGTCAGCCGGGAGAACGGCCGTGGCAGCCGGGGTGTGGACCGGAGCGCCGAGAGGGGCACCGCCGCGAAAGAGCTGCACTTCGTAGCCTTCGGCCGGTGGACGGGTGACCGGGGTGAAGGCGACCTCGGCCGCCCCCGTCAGGGGATCGACGGCGATGCTCGTGACCGAAGGCGATGCCAGCGGCACGGGGACGGGTTCGCTGACCGGGCCGGTGACGTCCCCGAGGGTCGGCCGGACGGTGACCCACGCGTTCTCGTCCGGGACCGAAGGCATCACCATGTCGGTGTCGGTGTCGGTGCACACACGTTCCATCAGCACGTTCCGGGTGTCCGAGACCGTGACCAGGTAGCCGGTCGGCCGCGGTCCGCTTGCCGGCGCGGTCCAGACGACATTGAGCGCGGGGCTGTCGAACGTGACGGAGGTGATGACCGGGGGAGCGAGCAGCGCCGGGAGCGGGCTCGTGGGAGGGCCGGTCCCGGCACCGGCGGCCGCGGCGACCGCGACGGTGGCTCCGAGGGGTACGGGATCGAGCCGTGTCGACCAGGCGTTTCCGCTGACGCGGAACCGCCGGCATTCCTGGCCTTGAACCGCGAGGGTCACGAGCGCACCGTCGATGCGCGGGTCGCCTTGGAGTTCCCAGGCGGCGGACAGGACATCGGCAGTGAAGTCGAGGCGGGCCCGGGGCGTCGAGTGGACGACCGGGGCGGGCAGACCCGGTGGCCCGAGCGCGGCGACGACCCGGGCGCGCAGGGCGATCGACGAGCCGCGCGGCGTGCCCTCCGGCAGAACGATCCGGGTGGGGGAGGACGCGGCGTCGACCTCGGGCAGCGCTGTGGCGGCGCCGCTGGTGATGAGCAGAGGCACCAGTCCGTCGGTCCCGGTGGGCGTGGTGAAGGCCGCCGTGACGACGCGGCCGGTCTCGTCGGCCGTGAGTGCCAGGGTCGGCGCTGCCGTGACGAGTGGGAGCGTGGCTGGCGGCCCGACGGCAATGCCAGCGCGCTGAGTGACCGCGACCGCGTAGGAGCCCTCGGACGCGGCCGAGAACGGCAGGACCGCGGTGCTGCCCCGTACCTCGGCTTCGATGCCCGGCCCGGTGCCTTTCACCGTGACCACCGACATCCCCGGCGGCGTCCAGACAACTTCGAGTCGGTCGCCGTCGTAGCGGGCAGCGCTGATCGTCGGCCTCGTGGTCGGTGTCCGTACCTGCCCCGACCACGGGCCGGTCGCACCGTCGATGCTCACGCGCGCGGCGACCGTCACGGTTCCGGCGGCCGGGACATCGAATGTGGCGACGCCGTCGGTGGCGACCGGGCGCGTTGCTGCCCTGACCCCGTTGACCCACAATCCGGCGGTCAGTGCCACGTTGGACGCGCGGAGCGCGTCAGCACTGACCCTCACCGCAAGATTCGAATCGCACTCGACCGCAGTGACCTCGGGCGTGGCGAGGACGACACCGACGCTCGCGACCGGACCTGTGGCCTGACCGGTGATCGCGCGTGCGGTGAGCGTGTACGCAGCCGCGTTCTCGACCGGTCCGCCGAACGGCAGGGTGAGCGTTCTACCGTCCGCCGGCGCCGGGACTGTGGCACGCGCGGCCTCGATGCCGTCACGCAGAAGCGTCAGCGCGTAGCTGTCGGGCAAGGGCGCACCGCCGGGTGCGGTCGCGGTTACCTGCAGGCTGCGGCCGTCGAATTCGGGCACTGAGAGAACCGGTGCGGTCAGGATCACGGTGGCACGGGCGGACTCCCGGCCGGCGGCGCCACCGGCACGTGCGGTGACCGCGACGGTGCAACGCGCGCCGGGATCGCATTGTTCGGTGGACAGGAGCGCGGTCGTTCCGGCGACGGCGGCGGTCGCGGCAGGCGTGCCGTTCCTGTACAGCGTCGCGAGATACTCGCACGCGCCGAGGACGGGGGACCACGAGACCTCGACACTTCCGGTCGCGCATGTCTGCACGGCGGTGATCGTCGGCGCCTGGCGCAGAACCGTGAGCCTGTTGCCGACCGGCCCCTCCGTGCAGTTCCCCGTGGCCCGCAGCCCCACGGACACCGGTACCAGAGGGTCGCTTGTCACCTGAGGGATCGGGACCCGTGGCTGCTCCGTGCTGACCACGGCCGTTTGCGGTGGCCGACCAGGGCTCGTGAAGACGGCCTGAAGTCCGGTGACGGCGCCGCGGGGTGCGGTCGGACCGGTCCATGTCAGCGCGATGTCGGCGTCGGTCACAGCCGTGGACTGGAGGACCGGAGCGTCCGTCAGCAGGGTCGGCCCAGTGGAAGCCAGGCATTCCGAGACACCGGCGATCGCGTCGACCTGGAGAGTCGTACACGCTGCCGGGTCGATCGGCGTGGTCGGAGTGAGCGTCCCCGAAAGTCCGGCGACGACGGTGCTACCGAGCAACTCTCCGGCGCGGACGATCGAGAGCCGGTACGCGGTGGCGACGGCGGAGCCAACTGCTCCCTCCGCCCATGCCCATGCGGCGGACAGCCTGCGGCCGTCCCAGGTGGCAGTGGTCACCGAGGGCAGCGTGGAGATCAGCGCGGTCCGTGCGGCCGGTGAGGAACCGGTCGGGCCCGTCGCCGTGACCGACAGCGTCAGCGCGGTCGTAGGACTGATCAGGGCGGATGGAACGGTCACTTGAGCGGAGGTGCCGGGCAGGTTTGGGAAGACGGCCGGCTCTCCGGTGCTGGGCGTGACGACGAGCGTGGTCCTGGTACGAGCTTCAACCGGGACGTCGGGCAACGCCCATGAAACCGTGAGCGATGTTCCGTCCAGCGTTGCCGAGCGGATCGCGGGAGCGGTCGCGATGACGGGTGAGGACGGGCCGAGCGGGCCGCTGACCTGGACGCCCTCCGCCGGTCCGAGCCCCTGCGCCCGAACAACGAGCCCTGTCGTGACGATCCCTTCCTCGTAGGGAATTTCCACGATCGGTGTCTCGCCCGCCTCTACCGGAGCTGAGCGTGCTACCACGACACCTTCGTGCTCAAGCAGGGCTGCGTAGCGGGCGATGCCCGCGGCCTGCGGCGGAGGCGCGATCGTCGCCCGAATCTTGTCGACGGCGACCTCGACCGTGCTCACCGCCGGTGCGGCCGAGATGAGCGGGGCGGCCGGCCCGGCAGGTCCCCGGCTGGGAAGGGGGAACGCGCTCCAGCGCAGCGCGGCCGAGTAAGCGACGGCCGGATTGAGCGGCACCTCCACCGTGAGGGCGCCGTCGCCGCCCGGAGCCTCGGCGACGGTCGCATCGCACTGCGTCACCAGCAGAGTGGCCACGCTGCTGTGCGGAGGGGCTGTGGCGTTCCAGGCGACGGTCAGGAACCGGCCGTCGTAGTCGGCGCTCCCGAGCGCGGTGCCGGTCGCGATCACGGGCATGCCGGTGCTCGCGGCTCCCTGAGCGACGCCACGCAGGCTGGCCACGGTGACGGTGTACGCCGAGCTTGCCAGCAGGGGCGGAGTGGGAGTGAACTGGCAGCTGGTGGCCCCGGGGCCGGAGACCCCGCGCACGATCTCGCCAGCGGCCCTCACATCGATCTGGGCGCCTGTCGGATACGGCGGGCCCGGCTGGTTCTCCCAGCGAAGCGCGAGCTTGTCCCCGTGCCAGCGGATATCCGTGACGGTTGGTCCCACAACAGGTACTTCGACTGCCGGGCCGAGTGGACCGCGTACGGTGTCCTGGAGCCAGAACGGCCGCACTACCCAGTGTTTTGAGGGGTCGAGTGCCGCGTCGAGCGCGATCTGCACCACGAAGCCAGACGTACCGACCTGTTGCGCGACGGGCTCGCCGTCTCCGTACAGGATTGTTCCGGGAAGGCAATCGCCCGGAACAGGCGTGTCGAGGACTGCCCGCAGTCGGCTCCCGTCCCGGTCGTAGACGACAGCTTTGAGGGTCGGCGCGACCGTCACCAGCGATTCGCTCATCGCAGGACCGGTCGAGGTGCCGAATGCCGCGCTCGCCCTGAGCGTGTATGTGCGGGAGGAATCGAGCGCCTTCGGCAGCGCCAGCGTTCCTGAGGTGCCGAACAGCAGCTCCTGCGCGATCGGATCTCCGGTGTCCTCGGCTACCGTGACGCGCGCTCCGTTGACGAGGTCCGTCTCCGGCAGTTTCCAGCGCACCGATACCGCAAGCGCGCCGTCGTAGTCGGCTGCCAGCGACTGCAGACGGCCGATGACGAGTGTCAACGGTGTGCCCCAGGCGCCCGGGGTCCCGTCGTCGACGGCTGCCACGACTTGGTGGACGGTTCCGGCAACGAGGGGTGCCGGAAGTGTGACCGAGCCGCATACGCCGAAGACGGAGCGCTCCTGGGCGAGAACTCGGCCGCCCTTCAGCACAGCCACGGTGAAGCACGTGGCGCCTGGCACGACGCTCCACTGCGCATCGACTCTCCGGGCATCGCTGTCATAATCCGCGGCGATCACCGTGGGCGTTTCGCCCGGGGACATCATCATCTGCGGTCAGCCGCCGCTGTGGTCTCGTTCAGATGGTTCTCGAAGTCCGGGTGGTAGCGCGGATCGAGCATGGCCAGAATCCGGTCAGGGTCCGTCCTGTGGGCGTAGTCGTGCGATGTCTGCAATGCGTAGTCACCGACCTCGATGCCACCCGCGAAGACTGTGCTCTCCACCGGATCGGGCTCCGCGGACTCCGTGAGCCGAAGATTGCAGAGAAGCCCTTCATAGGGCTCGCGGTCCGCTCTTCGAAGAACAGCGGTGCCCGTTCGTACGCGCAGCGCGACGCCGGGCTCGAGCTCGTGCGCCTGCACGATTCCGTCCGCCGTCACCACTGGATGGTTACCGGACAGCGCCACTTCGCTGCCGTCCTCGGTGAGCAGGCGCACAACATCGCCACTGAAGCGGAAGATCGTCGTGGAGCTCACCCGACGTGCGAGGCCGTCACCGCATTGCACGACCGAGCCACGGACCACGTCTTCGATGCGGATGGTAGAACCGTCCGCGAGGAGAACCGGGGTTCCCGCGACCATGCAGCTCCACAGAAACTGAATCGGCGGAATGTAGGTGACTCCGTCGAGAGCAGGGGAAGGTCCGTCCGCGCTCTGTACCGTTGCGGTAGCCGGAACCGTCTGGTCCTCGAGGTAAATGACAAGCTGCAGCGACAGGTAGTCGGCCTCACCACTCACCCATTTCAGGTCCCCCCATTTCAGCGGATTGCCCATGGAGTCCCAAGGTGGCTGGTCGGACGGCGGAGTCAGCGTCCATGAAAGCGTGTTGCCGCTGACGTGCAGATTGTCGAAAATGTTTCTTTTGGAGGCTTCCGGTAGTTCTGCGCAGCCACCGGTTCCGCCTTTCCCGTGACGGAGGCGGCCGAAAATCACAGGGTTGACACCATATACCAGCGCTCGCGGGCGGGCAGGCAGAGTCACGCTCCCGTACCAGGGCAGCGCGTAGGTGGTGGAGTCGGTGTGGTACCAATACCAGTAGTCGACATCGTTCTGGTTGTTCGCGCCGCGTCCGAGGGCGATACGAATGTATTCGCTCGTGACCGCGGACTGATGCCTGTTCGGGTGTGTGACCTCTGGGGCGACACCTACGCCGACGTCAATACTGCGCTGTGTCAACGCAGTCACCCATGGATCCCCGGGATTCTGCTGGTACGAGTAGAAAATGGTAGCCGTTACCTGCGGTTGGGGGTGCTGGTCGGGAAGGGGTTCCGCGTACAGGTCGAGAGGCCGACCCTCATTGAATTGAGTCCCGGAACCGGAAGCCAGTAGGGCCTTGTCCTGAGAATTGAACAGTGCGATCGTCGAATTGAGTTGGAATGCGCCGCCGACCACGCTTGAAAATCCGGATGCTGCCACTAGGGGAGTTCCGGTGACACGGCTGATTTCATCAACCCATGCACCGGTCTCAAAGGGTGGGTCCTGCGGCAGCTGCTCGCCTCCGGCGCCATTCCGCAGGATATGACGTTCGCGTCTCTCAGCTAGTGCCATGTGCATGCCAGGTCGGCTCTCCGGCGTGTGTCCACCGAGATTGTGGATTGCGAGTGCGGACCGGAACTGGCGTTCGTCGGAGAAATCAAGAATGACATTCTCGCGGTTTCCTACCGACTCAAGAAGATGGAAGAAATCTCTCTGATCATCAGGTGTCAGCACTCCCGGACCCTTCCCGTTCATCCGCCGACGCTCAAACACGGCCAGAGTGGCACCTGCCTCCCAGCTTTCAGGAAAGGCGCTGCCGACGGTGAACACGGTCGAGTTGCGGTGACTACCGCAACTGGAGCAGTGCGGTTCCGGACCCGTGGGCCGATGCCTCGGCGTGCTCTTCGGTGCCCATCGGTGTGCGCGTGCCGTGGCCCCGCGCAGGCCCTCGCGGAATCCGTCGATGGACGCAGGCAGGGCTGCCCGGTCGCGTACAGGGGCAAGGGTCAGTTGCATCCGTCGCGGCGATTGCGCTGGTCGAGGCGGTGCGCGGGCATGATTGCTCAGCCCGACGAGGCACATGGTGTTGCGCAGGCGGTGGTTTCGTATGAGGCAAGCAACTCGGGTGCCGGGGTTGCCTGGCAGGCAACCCCGGGCGGCCGAGGTCAGGCGCGGCAGGCGGCCCAGACGGTGCGCTCGGTGCGTACGGCGAGATCCTCGCGGTGCAGCAGGCTGTTCGGACTGTCGCTGTCCAGGAGTTCGTCGAGGGCGGCGAGGTCCTCGCGACTGAGGGCGGGTGCGGCGACGCCGCGGATGCGCTGCAGGCTGCCGTGGGCGTAGCGGCCGATCGCTTCGCTGCGCCCGCTTTCGATGTTGACGGGGATGGTGCGCTCGTCCTCGACGGTGAAGCCGGCGGCGGTGAGCATCGGTCCCCAGTCGGCGCCGCGGTGCGGAACGTGCTCGGCGTGGAAGCTGTCGGTCGCGGCGTGGGCGCGCTCTTCGAGACCGGGCCGGTTCTCGGGTGCGTCGGCGGGCAGGAAGCGGGGGAAGCCCGCGAGCTCGACGACGGCGAACAGGCCCCTGGGGGCGAGCAGTTCGCGGACGTGCGCCAGGGCGCGGTCGGGGTCGGCCATATGGTGCATCGAGGCCGAGGCCCACACCAGATCCGGTCTGCCGAGGTCGGGCCAGTGGTCTCGATCGAGGTCGGCCTGCACGGTCCGTACGCGCCCCTCCACTCCGCGGGCGCATGCCTTCTCGCGTAGGAGGCGAAGATGTCCGGCCGAGGTGTCGACGGCGGTGACGTGTGCGTCGGGGAAACGTTCGAGTAGTGCGAAGGTGCCCGCGCCGGTGCCGCAGCCCAGGTCCACGATCTGGTGCGGCTCACTCTTCAGCGGCAGCCAGGCGGTGATGGACGCTATGTGCTCGGCGAGTACCTCGGCATCAAGATCGAGGATCTCCGCCTGGCCGGCGTCACCGTGTGCGTGGTGGACATCGGGACCGTGGTCAGGGTGGTGGCCGCCTTCGCCATGGTGGGAGGTGTGCTGGTGCGCTCGGGTCATGGCAGCACCGTAAAATGGTCATGCGTCTGCGGCACGAGTGCTTGCGGAAAACGCAAGAAGGGGACTCGATGCGCTGCCCGCCACGCAAGATCGCCCACCGCGCCGGGGGTCTTCGGCTCACCGGAGCCCGCTATTCGCAGGGGCCTGACTGGCGTCGCAGTCGGCTTCGGTGCCGGTGCCGGCGTCTCTCTGGTGGCCGCGGCGGGCGTCGCGGTCGAAGATCCCCATGATCTCGCACGGTCCGCCGTCGGCGCCGATGGCGTGCGGCATCATGGTGGGGAACTCTGCGGCCTGGTTGGTTTCGATACGAAAGCGCCGGTGGCCGAGCATGAGGATGGCGGTTCCGGACAACACGACGAGCCATTCGCGGCCGGAGTGGGCGCGCATGCGGGCCGGGTTGTCGGGTGGCGGCTCGGTCATCCGCTGACGCATCACGCTCATGCCGGGGTCGCCCTTTATGGGCCAGCGCATCAGGCCGCGCGTGCCGTCGATCATCGGGCTGATGACGACGTCGTCGGCGGCGTTCTCCACGAGCTGGTCCAGGGTGGTGTCCAGAGCGCGGGCGAGCGTGACCAGCTGGTCCAGGGCGAGTCGGCGCCGGCCGCTCTCGATGCGGCTCAGAGAGGACTGGCTGAGGTTGGCCCGACTGGCCAGTTCCTCCAGTGACCACCCCTGCGCGACGCGCAGCGCGCGGATCCGTTTGCGTACGAGGCTGTCCAGCTGCCCATCTTCTTGCGTCATAGGCAATATGGTATGCCTTCAATGCAACACGGGCTTAACGTCGAATACAGGTGGTCCAGCAGGGAGCCAGGGGGCCACGTACGACGAAAGGGGGCGACATGTCTGTCCAGACTTTCTGCTACGAGAGCGACGCACTGCCCAGCGAGACGGTGGATGCCGTGGTGATCGGCGGCGGCGCCGCGGGGCTGAATGGCGCGCTGATGCTGGCCCGCTCCCGCCGCTCGGTCGTCGTGATCGACAGCGGCGCCCCGCGCAACGCCCCCGCCGACGCCATGCACGGCTTCATCGTCCTGGACGGCACCCCGCCCACCGAGATCCTCACGTGCGGACGCCGGCAGGTACGCGAATACGGCGGCCGGGTCGTGTTCGGGGAAGTGGCCGCGGCCGAACCCGCCGCGCCCGCGGCGGACGGCGACCTCCGATTCACCGTCACCCTGGCCGACGGCCGTACGCTGACGGCACGCCGGGTACTGGTGGCCACTGGCCTGCGTGACGTACTGCCCGAGGTGCCCGGCCTGGCCGAGCACTGGGGCCACGGCGTGGTGCACTGCCCCTACTGCCACGGCTATGAGGTCCGCGACGAGCCCATCGGCATCCTCGCCATCGGCCCCGCCTCCGTCCACCATGCCTGGCTGTTTCGCCAATTGACCGACGATCTCACCTTCTTCACGAACGGCACCGAGCTGGACGCGGAGACCCGCGCCCGCTTCGCCGCCCGCAACGTCCGCATCATCGAGACCGAGGTCAAGGAAGTCGTCAACGACGACGCTGGAGCCCTCGCAGGCGTCCGCCTGACCGACGGCAGCGTCGTGGAGCGGCGGATCCTGGCGGTGGCCACGCGGATGCAGGCCCGCACCGAGGGTCTGGAGGGTCTCAAGCTGCCGATGGAAGACCTGCCCGACAACATGGGCCAACGCTTCACATCCGCGATGGCCGGCACCACCGAGATCCCGGGCGTGTGGGTGGCCGGCAACGCAACCGACCTCACCGCCCAAGTCGGCGCCTCTGCCGCGGCCGGAGCCCTGGCCGGCGCCCACATCAACGCAGCGTTGGCCGCCGCGGACACCGACGCCGCGCTCGCCGCCACGCGGAAGACCACAGGCTGACACGCAAGCCCCGCTGCTGCAGGTGCCGGCGTACGCCCGAACGCGCACCGGCCGGAACGCATCAAAGCGCACAATGTTGATCTGATGCCCGTCTGCCGGAAGAGGAATCGGGGTGCCTCACCCATTCTCAGCGCGCGGCACGCTCTGCTACTTCTCTGGTGATGTCGGCGTAGAGGCGGAAGAGTGCCGGGCGGGCTTCGCCGTGTCCTTGGTGGTGCAGCGCGGCCCAGCACCGGGCGATGAGTTCCCGGGCCTGGGTGCCCGGCCACGGCTGGGGCAGGAGTTGGGGCGGGAGGAGCGGGTCGGGCTCCATGGCGCGAGTGAGTTCGGCGGCTAGTTCGACCGCGATGGTGAGGAGTGTGGAAGGGGAGAGCCGGTCGTGACCGGTGAGCCGGGCGAGGCGGGGCTTCACCAGGCGGCTGAGGCGGTGGTAGCGCTCGGCGATCTCCTGTAGAGGCCACAGATTGCGGGTGAGTTCGGCGGGCTCCTGGGTGGCGCCCCTTCGCAGGTCCGTCGTGGTGAGGAGAGTGAGCGCGTCATGGGCGCCGAGGCGGTGGGCCGCTTCTTCGACGTACGGTTCCCAGGCGTTGGCGCAGACGTACAGTCCGCCCTGGAGCGGGGCACCGCCCAGGTGGACGAGAGTGTCGCGCAGCGAGTCCCGGGCCGTGCGCGCCGATTCGGGCACCGCGAAGGCGGCGAGGTGCCAGACGCCGTCCCAGGGGGCGAGCCCGGCGTCCTGCTGGAACGCGTGCCGCAGGAAGTCCGCGTTGGGGGCGAGGGCACGCATGGTGTCCGCGGTGGCGTGCAGCTCCGCCTTGCGACCCCGGCCCTCGTGGGTGAACCGGCCTTCGGCAACCAGACGTTTGACGCACAGCCGCACCTGCTGGTCACTCATCTCCAGGGTGTTGGCGACGGTGTAGAGCTCGTCCGCGCGGACGGTGCCGTCCTCGCGGATCAGCGCGTGGACGAGCATGCGGGTGGGGATCTCGATGTGTTCGGTCATGATGTGCTCAGTCCTCTCGGCCCGTTCGCCCCGACAGTGCGGTGCATGGTGGTCACCGCGCCGAAGCCCATCAGCCCGCGAAGCCAGGGCGTGTGCTCGGTCCGTACGGCTGTGAAGCCGCGCCGCTCGTACAGGGCCCTGGCGCGCGGGTTGGTGTCGATCACGTCCAGTCGGACTTCCCGGCAGTCCTGTTCAGCCGCGACTGCGGCCACTTCTTCGATGAGCAGGCTCCCGACGCCGCGGCCACGTACGCCCGAATCCACGGCGATGCCGTCCATGAGGAGCTGCCCGGGGGCCGGATGGCGTTCGAACAAGGCGAGGAGCAGGAGCCGGTGCAGCCCCCTCAGATGTCCGTACGTGCGCAGCACGGCGGCGGCCGAGCCTCCGGTGAGGGCCCGGCCGCCGAGGTGGTAGCCGGCGAGGCCGACCAGCTGCCCGTTGAGGAGCGCGCACACCGCGCGGTCGGCGTTCAGGTGGGCGGTGAGGAAGACACCGCTTTGTCCTGCGGGTTCAGGGCAGGGCCGAGTTTGACGCCGAAGGCGTCCCAGTACAGCTCGGCCGCCCGCCGCTCGGCTCCTTCCGGTATGCCCCGCCGGACTGTCACGTACCCGGTGCCGGTGTCTGTTGCGTCGAATCCCATGCGGACTCCCCCTCTTGCCGTTGCAACCTTTCTCAAAGCTATCACTCAATTAACGACCGTTCTGGCCGTGATAGCTTTGATGGCAAGAGAATCGACCGGAGTCGGCCAGATCGCATCTGCCCAGAGATCCACTCCCGAAGGCGCGGGCTCCGCATCGCCGTGTGCAGACGGTCGGGCACACGGTCGCAGCTCGGGGAATCGGGACCGGGTGCGTGTTCGGGGAGCCTGGGGTGGGCAAGACGGCGGCGGTGCAGCACAGTCCCTGCATCTGCTGCCCTCCGTGCGTGTTTCTGTCCCCTGGGGTGGCTTCGATCGTTTCTCGCCTCACGGGCTTTGATCGCACCTGCTGATGCGGCCGATCGTGTCAGCGGCTCGCGACAGGGCTGTCACAGGGCTTCCAAGATTGCTTGCCTTTGCTCCCAGGGGAAGGGCAACAGTGCTTCCGTGGATCACAGGAGTGTGCTCGTTGGCCGGACGGGGCGAAAGGGGGGGGGCGTGTGACCGCGACCTGCGTAATTCTCGATATCGGCGGCGTACTGGAGATCACGCGGGAGACGGGGTGGGTGCGACGGTGGGAAGAGCGGCTGGGGCTGCCGCTGGGCAGCGTGTATGAGCGGATGCGCGACGTGTGGCGTGCTGGGAGTGTCGGGAGCATCAGCGAACGGGAGGTGTATGAACAGGTAGCGGTCCGCCTGGGTCTAGAAACGTCCCAGGCTGACGCCTTCATGGCTGATCTCTGGACGGAGTATCTGGGGACGCCGAACGAGGAGCTCATCGCCTATGTGCGGGGGCTGCAGGGAAGATGCAGGCTGGGCATCCTGAGCAACAGCTTCGTCGGGGCCAGGGAGCGGGAGACGGCGCTGTACCACTTCGACGAGCTGGTGGAGCAGATCGTCTACTCGCACGAACTCGGCATCGAGAAGCCTGATCTGCGTGCTTTCGAAGCTGCTTGCGCCAGCTTGGAGGTGCGGCCGGAGCGCTGTCTCTTCGTGGACGATGTCGCAGCCAATGTTGAGGCCGCCCAGGCGGCGGGCATGCAGGCGCATCTGTTCGAGGACAATGCCGGGACGATCAGGCGCATCGCAGCTCATCTGGACGCTGGGCCCTGACTCCAGCCCGCGACCTGCTCGGATGACGCGGGCCGGGCCGGTCGCTCCCGGCGAGGCCGAGCTATCACGTTGCGAACCGCTCGCCGGCACGGTCTTTGGCTCCCAGGAATTCATACGAGGCCGGGTCGAAGATCAGGTACGTGCCTTCGTAGGATCCGCGCTCGGTGCAGGCGATCCCCACCCCGGTCCGCCCGGCGGAGTCCTTCACTCCCGGGATCGTCTTGACGCCGGGCACAAGGTCCGTGGCGATCAGGACTCCCGTCCCCGTAACCGCCGTGGCGACCACCGCGGCGGCCGCGAGGCGCAGTGCATGGCGGCGACCGGTGCCGGTGCCGGTGCGCTGGTCCGCGTAGGCCATCGCGTTGAGCAGCTGTTCCAGCCCCGTTTCGATAATGGAACGTCGAAAAGGGCTCGCCACGGGGTGCGGTCGATGAGTTTGGGCGGCGGCAGGAGTCCCTGATGGAGAACACCGATCTCTGGAGGCCGCCCCATGGCTGAACCACACGTGCTGGAAACCCGGAAAGCGCTGGAAAGGGCGATACACGTCGAGCGGTCCGCGCTCGCTCAAGACCTCACCGGGCTCAGCGAGGCCGAGTGGGCGAAAGCATCACTGTGTGAACGCTGGACCGTGGAGGAGGTCGTAGCCCATCTGACCGCAGGTGCCAGTACGAGGATGTGGCGCTGGCTGCTGAGCATGCTGGCCGCGCGCTTCAACCCCGATCTGCACAACGACCGACGACTCGCCAAGCACCGTGGTGCTGCACCCGAAGAGACCCTGCGGCGATTCCGCGAAGTTGTCGCCGGGCCCGCCGGACCGACAGGACATACTGCGGCCTGGCTGGGCGAAATAGTCGTCCACGGCGAGGACATCCGCCGGCCACTGGGTCTTGCGCGGACGCCGCCGGTGGCCACGACGACCGCCGTGGCCCGGTTCTTCGCCGGCCGCGATTTCACCGTCGCGAGCAAGACTGCGATTGCGGGCTTGCGGGTCGAGGCCACAGACGGGCCGTTCACCGCCGGCTCGGGGGATCTGCTCCGGGGGTCGACCCTCTCGCTGGTGATGGCGATGGCAGGCCGCGCAGCGGCCTGCGAGGACCTTGAGGGGGACGGTGCGGCAGTCCTGCGCGCCCGACTGCGCTCAGGTTGAAGAACAAGTTGCGATCCCGTTTCCGGACCTGAGTGGCTTCTGCCGACTGCTGTCAGACGCCGGATCAGCCGAACAGACAGCCCAGAAGAAGCGGGATCCGGCGACATCGTGCCCGTTGCCGCCGGCAAGCGTCCTGGTGAGCGGAATTCCGTGGCGGGCGACGATCAGATGGTGCTTGGAGCCGGGGCTGACGCGGACCCGGGACACCGCCACGGCGCGGGCCGAGACCGACGAGGGCGGCAGGATCCTCTACCGCGACGAGGATCAGGCAGTGGCCGAGCGCGTCCACGAGATCGCGGGCGAGCGGGGTCTGTCCCCGGCCCAGTCGCCCTGGAGCCCTACCAGCCGCACGAGACCGCCTACCTGGAGGAGTCCTTCGACAAGCCGCACACTGGCGGGCTCCCGGTAGTCCAGGCTACCGCCGGGCCTTCGACCAGTCCTCGGCCTCGGCCTTCTCAACGTCCTGCGTGCGCACCGTGCGGCGGCAGGTCGAGCAGGGGCAGCCACACCGTGTCCACGATCTCGACGATCGTCTCGTCCGCCACCGGGCCCATGCGCATCAGCATGTCGTGGCGCACGAGGTCGAAGGGCAGGTTCACCATGCGTTCGGTTCGCGGCACCTCCGCAAGTTCGCCGCGCTCGACGGCGCGGTCCACGAGCCGCTTGAAGGGAGACGTCTGGTCTGCGGTGAGGAGGCGGCTGCGTAGGTCGCTGAAGTTGGTGCCGGTTGCGCGGAAGTAGTCCGCCAGGTGGATCTGCATGAGTACCAGTGCTTGGGCGCGCTCGGCGTTGACCGTGCGCAGGAGAGTAAGGGCGTCCTGGCGCAGGTTCCCGGTGTCAGGGGTGTCGAGTGGACGCCAGTGCCGGGCGAGTGTGGTGATGAGGAGGTCCTCGCGCTGGGGCCAGCGCCGGTAGAGCACCGGCTTGCTGGTGCCGGCACGCGCTGCGATGGCCTCGAAGGTGAAGCCGTTGTAGCCCTGCTCGACCAGGACCTCCCAGGCGGCGTCGGTGATCGCCTTCTCCAGGGCGGCACCCCTGCGTCGGGTGGGAGTGCTCTCCGTACGCCGCTCACTCACCGCTGCCCCCAGTATCCATTGCGCCCACACATCCATTCTCGCGGCGTCCCGCCGGACGATTAGATTCGCTTGCGTATCTTAACGTGAGCCCCTATCCTCACACATAAGATACTTCTCCGTATCTTACGGTTCACCCGCCGGTTCCGTCCCAGCTGAGCCGCAGCCCCCTCACCGCCAATCGACGCCAGGGAAGCTCGCATGTCCATGATGAATGCCGCGCTCGTAGAGTCCTACGATGAGCCGCCGCACTTCCGCTCCATCCCCGCCCCCGATGCCGCCCCCGGCCAAGAGGTGGTGGAAGTCCTCGCCGTCGGCGTGCACCCCGCCACTCGCGGCATCGCCGCCGGAAAGCACTACACGAGTCCCAGGACACTGCCCGCGCTGGCCGGTGCCGACGCCGTCGTCCGCCGGGCGGACGGCAGCCTCGGATACGTCATGGTGATGGGCGCCGGCTCCTTGGCCGAACGCATCGTCATCGATCCGGCCGCCGCCATCCCGGTCCCGGCCGGAGCCGCTCCCGCACCGCTGGCCGCGACCATGAACCCCGCCATGTCCTCATGGTTGGTGCTGCGCACCCGTGTGCCCTTCCAGGCCGGGCAGTCGGTCCTGGTGCACGGCGCGACCGGCAACGCCGGATCGATGGCTGTCAAGGTGGCCAAGCACCTCGGTGCCGGGCGGGTGATCGCCGCCGGCCGCAACCGCACCCGCCTCGACGAACTCCGTGCCGAAGGCGCGGACGATACTGTCCAGCTCGCCCCCGACCAGGACGCCACCGCGGCCTCGCTCGCCGAGGCCGCCGCGGAGGTCGACGTGGTCCTCGACTACATCTGGGGCCCACCCACCGAACTCGCCATGCGTGCCGTCCTCGGGGCACGCACCCAGCACACCCGCTTGCTCGACTGGGTGCAGATCGGCGGCGTGGGCGGAGACTCGATCACCCTGTCCGGGCACACCCTGCGCTCCAACGCGTTCCGCATCCTGGGCAGCGGCTTCGGCTCGGTGGAGATGCAGATCATGCAGCGGGAGCTCACCGAACTCGTCGCGGCGATCGCCGCAGGCGGCATGACCGTGCACCCGCACCCGTTCCCGCTCGACCAGGTCGAGGCGGCCTGGGCCCACCAGGACGCACCGGGCGAGCGCACCGTCATCCTCCTGTGACCACGCCGCCGGTACCCGCCCCGAGGCCCGGGTACCGCCGGAGTGTCCCACGGCCGGACGGCCAAGCCGTCGAGGCAGTCGGGTACGTCCGGCGCGGACGTCCGTTCCTTGAACGGTTGATCTGCGGTGGCCGGTTGGCCAGATGCGTCGATGTCGGGGAAGAGGGTGGGGGTCAGCTCCGCGGTCACATGGAGATCCTCTGCCCCGAGGAAGGCGGGACGCGGCTCATCCGGCCCGCTCCGGTGGGGGAGAGCGCCTTGGCCCCGCCGGGGAGCTGAGCAGCGGAACCCGCTCCGGACCGGCTCTCTCCGCCCGGGCGAGGCGGCGGCCGGAGGAACTCCAGGCGTTCGGCCGTTTCGGTGCCGGGTCGCGGCCGGTAGAGGAAGAGCCGCTTGCTGGTGCCCGGGCTGAGGACGATGTCGCAGTGCAGATCCAGCCGGCCGGCCTGGGAATGCAGGACGGACTTGCGGGTCGACCTGACGGTGGCGACCTCGCCGAGCTCCCAGAGCGCAGCGAACTCCGTGCTCTTTTCGCGGAGTTCGTCGACAAGGGCCTGCCCAGCCGGGTGGTGGCCGTGACGGAAGACGGACGCACGCAGGTCGGCGACGATGGTGCGCCCGATCGCCTCGTGCTCCTCCTCGGCGTAGATACCGCGATGCTCGGGCCGCACGAACCAGAGCCAGGCGCCGTTGGCCTCGTGGCCGGGGCGGTCGACCAGCGGGCCGAGCAGAGCGACGGCCATCGGATTCTGGATGACGACCGTGCCGAGGTCATCGACGATCTGGGCCGGATCGTCCTTGAGGGAGTCGAGGATGTGCGTCAGGCCGGGATCGGCGTAACCGTCGTGGGACAGGCCCGGGGGCGGCTGATACCCGGCAACCGCGTAGAGATGATCGCGTGCGTCGGTCGACAGGCGCAGCGCCCTGGCGAGCGCGGCGAGCAGGGTTTCCGACGGATTGACGCCGCGGGCCTGCTCGAGCCGCTCATAGTAGTCGGTGGATATGTTCGCGAGCATCGCCACCTCTTCGCGGCGCAGACCGGGCGTACGTCGGCGACCACCTGGCATCAGCCCGACGTCGG
Source organism: Streptomyces spirodelae (assembly GCF_017676385.1). Classification (GTDB taxonomy): domain Bacteria; phylum Actinomycetota; class Actinomycetes; order Streptomycetales; family Streptomycetaceae; genus Streptomyces; species Streptomyces spirodelae. The sequence goes on along the minus strand of NZ_JAFFZN010000010.1, from coordinate 65,239 downwards.
TCGGTCGCAGGGCCGCACGGCGAGCCCGCAGAAAGTGGCCGAGTTCAGTTCGGTCGGTCATCGCGGTGTGCTCCGGGGTGCAGGTCGGGGCGAGGCGTTGGCCAAGGGCTCGGACGCCGATCCGGACGGTACGGCTCGGTCCTCCGGTTCCTTCAGTGTCGGGCGGCCACGGCGGGTTGTCCACGGTCTCTGAGTCCGACGATAGATGCGCCGTGGTTGTCACCGCACGTTGCCGTGATGCTTGTGACGAAGCGCCTCCCCCACGGTGCTTCCCAGGCAGCCCCGCCCCACGAGGAGAATCCTGTGCCTGAATGGACCAGCGTCCGGATGTGCGGCCGGAGTGGCCGCATCCTCGACGCCATCCGCTTCGACGAACTGACAGGTGAGTGGGGCACTCGCCGCTGTGGCCAGTAAGCGTGACCCCTCCCGTCACGCGCCGGTGAGGAGACGCCCCGTCGACCTTGGGCAGTCGCGCCGCGGCGGGCCTCGCCCGCTTCTCCGGGAGCAGCCGATGGGGAAGGCAATCGGTCCACGACTCGGGCCCTGGAAGACAGGGCGGAGACGGGCGATCAAGTGGAGCGTCCGTCTCCCTACCGCGGTGAGCGACCACTACCACTGTATGGAGGTTCTTCTCGTGCGCGTTCTTGTCACCGGCGCATCCGGCTGGGTCGGCTCCGCCGTCGTACCCGAGCTCCTCGCAGCCGGACACCATGTCACCGGGCTGGCCCGCTCGGAGGAGTCGGCAGCCGCCGTCGAGGCCGCCGGCGCCGCGAGCGTCCGCGGCACCGTCGAGGACCTCGACGTGCTGCGCGACGCCGCCGCCCGCGTCGACGCCGTAGTCCACCTCGCATTTCCGGTCGAGCGTTCCTTGAGCGGAGGGATGGCTGAGGCAGTCGCCTCCGACGTCACGACCATCCAGACGCTCGGTGAGGGGCTCGCTTCTGGCGGGGCAATCGCTGTCGCTTCCGGCACCGTGGGACTGTCGCGGCACGGGGTGCCTGCCACTGAGCACGATCGCCCCTCGCCCGACGCGCTGGTTGCCGTGCGACAGCCCTCGGACGACGCCGCGCTCGCGCTCGCCGAGCAGGGGGCGCGGCCCGCTGTCCTGCGTTTGGCTCCGACCAACCACGGCAAGGGGGACAACGGCTTCGTCCCGCATCTCATCGCGACCGCTCGCCGGGCCGGGTTCTCGGGATACCCAGGTGACGGGTCGTTGCGCTGGCCTGCAGTACACGTCCGGGACACCGCCCGGCTCTTCCGGCTGGCGATCGAGGCCGCACCGACGGGATACCTGCACGCCGTGGCTGAGGAGGGTATCGCGATCCGCGAGATCGCCGCGGCCATCGGGCGCCACCTCGGCATTCCGACACGATCGGTACCGATGGACCAAGTCGACGAGCACTTCGGGTTCGTCGGGATGTTCCTCAAGCCCGACAGCCCCGTCTCCAACACCCTCACCCGAGAGGTCACCGGCTGGGCTCCGACCGAGATCGGCCTGCTCGAGGATCTCGACCAGGGGCACTATTTCCAACCGAGTCAGCCCACCGCCCATTGATTCCCGCCGCAATTCCCCGCCTGTGCGGCTCCGGCCTCCCGGATCGGAGCGTACGGGCGAAGTCCCAAGAGTGCTGGTCCGGAGAGCTGTGTCCAGGCCCAATTACCCCCGGCAGATGAGCGGTTGCCCCCACGACGCCCCTGCGAAGGCCGGGTGAGGGCCGAGCTGTGGCGGCAGGCCAAGGAGGCCCACGATGGAGGGCGGCTGCGGGCCACCGAAGTGCGAGCAGGCCAGTACCTGGGCCCAGGCGCAGTCTCAGCGTTCACACTGCTGGTCGCACCCCGAGTCCGCGACGGCGAACTGGCCCTCGTCCACGGCAACCCCGATGCGGCGCATTCGTTCTCCTGCACCGAGGACGTCGCCGCAGCGCTGGTGGCGGTCAGCCGTGACGAACGGGCCTGGGGGAGGGCCTGGCATGCCCCGGTCATCACCACTGCCCTGCGTCAGGCCGCAACCGAACTCGCCGAACTGCACGGAGCCGCCGAACCGCGGCTGGAGCCGCTCACCGAACGGGATTTGACGCTGTTGTCCTTCACCGATCCGCTGTGGCGGGAGTTCACCGAGATGAGCTACATGTCCGAGCGCCCGTTCATCGTGGACGACAGCGATATCCGCGGCACCTTCAAACTCAAGCCTTCGACGCTCCGCGAAGCACTGATGGCCTGACGCGACGGCACGCCGAAGGCGAAGCTCAAGCTCACCGGCAAGAACGACGACCCGGACGACGGGGTGGTCAGCGACGGCGGTCGTGCGCGACCGGGAGGGCGCGCGCACGACCGTCGCCACCCGACCCGCAACGGTGCACGGCGACGCGGCGCTGGTGGAGCGGCCGGCGGTCAACCTGGTGGACAACGCGCGGCGCTACACCCCCGGCGACGACTGGATCCACGTCGCGGCCGGAACCAGCGGCGGCCGGCCCTGGCTGCACGTCGCCAACAGCGGAGAGCCGATACCGCGCAGCCGCACCCCCGCGCTCCACCAGCCCTTCCAGCGGCTCGCGCCGCGCGGTGCCGGGAGGGGCACGGTCTGGGGTATGCCCCCCATCGTGGCCGCCGTTCGCGCAGGCACACGGCGCCGAACTGACGCCCCTGCCCGGACCCGAGGGCGGCCTGGCCGTCACCGTCACCGTTTCCACGTACCCCGGGAGCACGGGGGCTCAGGAGTGGACGGCTGACGCACGCGGGGTTCGGCCGGGCCGTACGGCCCGCTCCTACCTGCGCAAACTCCGGGCCAACTGGGGCAAGGCATCGGGGTCGCTGCTCGGATCTTCGACCTTCTTCCGATCTTCGCTGACACCGCGCCGGATGACCGGGTACCGTCCCTGCTCACCATCCGTACGATCAACGTGCGCGCGAGGGCGGCCGTGCCCGGTGTGCGCGCAGTGCGCGGGAGGCCGCCACGTGGACCCCACCCACGACGTACGCCCCAGACTGCGGGCGGACGCGCTGTTCACGGCGACCGACGACGGGGTCCTCCTCCAGTACCCCGAAGGCCGGTTCGTACTCAAGGGTCGTACCGCCTACCGGTGGATGTGCCGCCTCGCACCGCATCTGACCGGCGCCCATACGCTGGCGGAACTGTGCCACGGGCTGCCGGAGGAGCGCCGCGCCACCGTCACCGCGATGGTGCGGACGCTGCTGGCGCGCGGGGTGGCGCAGGACGTAAGGCCGGACGACTCCCCGTCCGGGCAGGGGAGTTCTCGGCTCCCCGAGGCCGTCCGGGACCGCTTCGCCGACCAGCTCGGCTACCTCGACCACCGGCTCGGCGGAGGCGCGACCGCCGCCTTCGCCCGCTTCCGCGCCACCCGCGTGCTGATCGCGGGCCACGGCCCGGTGGCGGAGAGCTGCGCCGTGACCCTGCTGCGCAACGGGCTGCGGACCGTCGCGCTCACCGGCCCGTATCAGCAGCCGCCGCGCCAACTCCTGCTGGAGCGGGACGCGTTGCGCGATGCGCGGTGCGAAGCCGAGGTGGAGGTGCTTGCGGCAGCGGAGGGTGGCGGCGGGCCGGGGGAGGTGGCCGCCGCAGCGGATGTCGTGGTCGCGTGCGGTACGGGTTACGGCGAGCTCGTCCGCCGCAACCGCGCGGCGCTCGACGGCGGCCCGGCACTGCTGCCGCTGACGGTGCTGGACGGTAGCGCCGTGCTCGGGCCCCTGGTGCACGGACGCGGGGGTGACGGCGGCAGCGGTGACGGCGGCGGTGGCGACGGCGACGAGGGGGCCGGCGGCGGCCGGCAGATCGCGGGCTGCTGGCAGTGCGCCGTGCTGCGGCTCGCCGCCAACCTGGAGCCGACCGACGCCGCGGCGCTGCTGCGGGCCGTGCACACGGAGCGGTCGGCCACCGGTCCGGCCACGCAGCTCGGGCGCATGCTCGGGACGGTGCTCGCCTTCGAGGTCTTCCGCTACCGCACGGGCGCCCTCCCGGCGGAGTGCGCCGGCGCCTTGGTCCTCCAGGACCGTACGACACTGGCGACCTCGCGGGAGACGCTGCTCGCGCACCCGGACTGTGCGGCGTGCGGCCGGGCACCGAGGACGGCACGGGGCGGGGCGGGCCGACGGACCGCTTCCGGAGCCCGGGACGGGGCCGACCCGGCGGGGGAGGGGGTGCTGTTCGGCGCGTACGCGGGGGTCTTCCGGCGCTACGCCGACGACGCGCTGCCGCAGTCACCGGTACGCGCCGCCTGTATCGAGGTCGCGGCGCCCGGGCCGTCCGCCGTACCTCCCCGCTCCGTCACCGCCTTCGCCCTCGGCAGCCAGGCCGACGCCAGAACCACCGCCCGGTACTCGGCCGCTCTGGTGTACGAGAGGCTGCTGCACGCGCACGGCCTGCCGCGCAGCGCCGCACCGTACGTCGCGGACGGGGCGGTGGAGCGGGTGCCCGGCGCCGAGTTGAGCAACTGGAGCGGCCTCCGCGACACCGACGGCGCCGACGGCGCGGTGGCACCGGGCGGGCCGGACGAGCGCGCAGCCGAGGGGCCGTGGCTGAGAGCGTGGGAGTGGGAGCCCACGCGGGACGCGGCCCCCGGTCACGGCCGGACGGTCGCCGTCCCGGCGGCGGCCGTGCACCCCGGCGGCGCGCTCGACCCGGACGGCCGCTTCGAACCGGGCGGTGCCGGTGCCGGAGCGGGCGCCACCCTCGATGCAGCAGCCCGCCGGGGCCTGTTGTCGGCGCTCGCCCGCGAGGGCGTCGTGGCGGCGCTGCGCGCGGAAGCAGCGCCGCGGGTGCTTCCGACGCCGCCCGCGGACGCCGCAGCCGAGGACGACTGTGGATTCCTGCTCCGCGCCGCCGCCCACCTCGACCGGCAGGTCACCCTTCTCGAACTTCCCGGCGCCGCACCCGCACACGCGGTCGTCGCCCTCGCCGGCGACGGACCCACCGCTCACGCCGCCGAAGCGCTCGGCTATGGCACCACTCGCGCCGAAGCCGTCGCACACGCCCTCCGCGATCTGGTCGGCACGCTGCAACTCGCGGCGCACGGCCATCGAACGGACCTGGGCGACCCTCTGATGCCGGGCTTCGACGCACCGGCGCTGCTGGCGGCGGCCGAACCGGCGGCCGAACCGGCGGCGGAACCGGGGGCCGAAGCGGCGGCCGAACCGGGAGCCGCGGCGACAGCCGCGGAGGAGCCGACGGCCGGGAAGCACCTGTCGGGGCGGATGTCGGCGGAGCGCGGACAAGAAGCCCTCGTCGTGCTGACGACCCCTCCCGACCTGCGTGCGGGCGGCGTGGAGACCGTACGCGTCCTGCTGCGCAGGCCGCGGGAGGCACCGGCGTGAGTACCGCCACCACCGAGGGACTGCCCGAGGCCGACCGGCTGCGCGTCGAGCGCGCGCTGGCCTCCCGTCTGCACGACACCGCGCAGCAGCCGCTGTCCGTCCACGTACGACTGCTGGGTACGCGCGACGCCTACGCGGAGCCGGACCGGCCGCCCGCCCCCGCGCCCGGCGCGACACTCGTCCCCGTCCAACTGCACGGCGCATACGCCCTGCTGGGGCCGCTCGGCCCGCCGCAGCCGCTGCCGGGCCATCCGTGCTTCCACTGTGTGGCGACCCGCTGGCAGGCCCTCCGCCCCGCCGTCGAGCGCGACGCGCTGGAGCTCGGGCCTCAGGCCCGCGTCCATGCGGCGGCTCCGAACCCGTATCTGACCTCCTTCGCCCTCGACATGCTCGCCCACCTGGCGAGAGCCGCACTCGACACGATGCGCCGTCAGGAGCCGATCACGCCCGGTACCGGCACCCCGCCCCCGACCGGCACCGTGCACCGGCTCGCGCTCGACACCCTCCGTGTGGAGCGTGCCCGGCTGCTGGCCGACCCCGCGTGTCCTCGGTGCGGGGCGGGGGAGCGGGCTGCCGTGGACCCCGCGCGCAGCGCCGTCCGGCTGCGGCCCGGTCTCGTACCGCGCCCCGGCACCGCCCGGCTGCTGAGCGCCGCCGAAGCGGTGCCGGAGCGGGCCGCCGACGCACTCGCCAACCCCGTCTGCGGCGCACTCGGCACGGGGGTACGGCCGGACCGGGAAGCGGCCAACACCGCCCCGGCCGGTGGACGTTTCGCGGTACGCGGCACACCCCGCCTCATGGACGTCCACTGGAGCGGGCACGCCGACACCTACCGGGACAGCGCGGCCCTGGCCCTGTGCGAGGGGCTGGAGCGGCTGGCGGGGCTGCGCGAGGGCGGACCCGGGCGGATCCGGGCCGCTCGTTCGGCGCTACGCCACCCGTCCGTGGACCCGCGCGAGTGCGGACTCCCGCCGGCGGCGTTCTTCGACGGCGCGCCGCCGCACTTCGCGCCGTACGACGAGGACCTCGTTCTGCCCTGGCTGTGGGGCTGGTCGCTGCGGGACGAGCGGCCGGTGCTGGTTCCCGAGCAGTTGGTCCACTACCGGTCGGCCGGCCCCGGCCCGTTCTTCGCCGCCGGGACCTCCAGTGGCTGCGCGGGCGGCTCGTGCGTGGAGGAGGCCGTGCTGCACGGGCTGCTGGAGCTCGTGGAGCGGGACGCGTTCCTGGTGGCCTGGCTCGGGCGGGCCCGGCTGCCGCGGATCGCGGTGGACGACCGCCGGTCCCCGGCGACCCTGCACCTCGCCGAGCGGATGCGGCGCGGCGGCTATCGGCTCCGGCTCTTCGACAACCGGATCGATCTGCCCGTTCCCGTCGTGACCGCCGTCGCGACCCGCGAGGACGGCGGGCCGGGGGCGCTGTGCCTGTCCTCCGCCGCCGCGCTCGACCCGGAGCGCGCCGCCGAGTCGGCCGTACGCGAGGTCGCCAGCTATCTGTCGGGCTTTCCCGAGCGCACGGTGGACAACCGCGACCGGCTGCGCGCCATGGCACGGGACTTCTCCCTGGTCCGCGAACTGTCCGAGCACGCCGCGCTGTACGGTCTCCCGGAAATGGAGCGGCACGCCGCGTTCCTCCTCGGCCCGGACGACCGAGCACGGCCACCGGCTGCGGCCTTCCGGGACGGAGCCGCACCACCCGCCGGTGATCTGTCCGCCGCCGTGCGCCACTGCCGGGACCTGCTCGCCGCGCGGGGCTTCGACACGGTTGTCGTCGATCAGACGGGACCGGAACAGCGGGCGGTCGCCACCCGAGTGGTGCGGGTACTGGTGCCCGGGCTGCTCCCGCTCGACTTCGGGGCCCGGCGGCACCGGGCCCCCGGCATGCCCAGGGCCCGCACCGCGCTGCGGAGCGCCGGGCTGCGTGCCGACGACCTGACGGCGGCGGAGCTCAACCCGGCTCCGCACCCGTTCATGTGAGGGGGAGAAGGTGTCCCAGTGCCGACGACCGGGTCCGGGAGGAGCGGCAGACCGCACCCTCCCGGTGACCCGCTATCTGGATGCGGTGCTGCGGCGGGCCTCGGTGCCGATGGAAGCCGAGCCGTTCGAGCCGGACTGGCAGGACCAGCCGCGGAGCCACAAGATCTATCCCGGGGCACCCGGCTTCCCGCTCCCCGACGAGGTGCCGCACTCCGCGGCCCCACTGGGGGTGGCCCTGCTCGCCCGGCCCCCGGAGCCGCGGGCTGGGGCCGGGGCCGGCTTCACCGTGCCGCTGCTCGGCGGCATGCTCCGCCACTCCTACGGCTGGCTCTCCCGCCGGCTCCAGGTCACTGCGGACCCGGGCCAGGGCGGCCGGGAGGCGTACGCACACGCCGCGTGGGCGCGCGGCAGCGCGGCGGGCGGTGGCCTGTACCCGTGCGAGATCTACTGGGTGTGCGGTCCGGGTGCGGGCCCGCTGCCCGGCGTGTACCACTACAACCAGCCCGCGCACGCGCTGCGCCGCCTCGCCGCGGGCGACGTCTCGCCCCGGGTACGCGAGGCGCTGGGCGGCGTGCCGACCGCGGGCCGCCAATTCCTCCTCGTCACCGTCCGCTTCTGGCAGAACGCCTTCAAGTACGGGGAGTTCAGCTACCACTGCGTGACCATGGACCTCGGCTGTCTGCTGCGGACCTGGCAGACCTGGGCGGCGGCCTGCGGCATCGGGCTCCGCCCCCGCCTGTGGTACGACGAGCCGGCGCTGGACCGCCTGCTGGGTCTCGATCCCGTCACCGAGAGCGTGCTGGCGGTGGTCCCGCTGCCCTGGCGGGGTGCCGCCGAGGCGGGGAGCGACGGGCCCGCCCCCTCACGGGCTCCCGCGCCACGGGTGGCCGCGCCCCTGCCCGAACGGTCCCGTACCGTCCTGCGGTTCCCCGCCGCCGAGGCGGCCCACCTGGCGGCGACGTACGACACGGGACCGCCCCCGGGCCCGGAGGCGCTCGCCGAGGCCGCCGGCCAGGAGCCGGACCCGCCCGCCGGAGAGCAGCCGGACGCGTCCGCGTCCGCGCCTGCTCCGGTTCCGCTCCCCGCCCCTTCGCCGCTCGGCGCGGGTGTCGCCGAAGCACTCGCCGCCCGGCGCAGCAGCTTCGGCCGGTTCTCCGCGCACCGCCCGCTGTCGGCCGCCGACTTGGCCGCGCTGCTGCAGGCAGCCGCGGCCGGGCGGCAGCTGCGCGCGGACGGGGACGGCGGCCGGGCGTCGTCCTGCCCCGCGCCCGCGCTCACCCGGCTCGCCGTCTTCGCCCAGCATGTGGCCGGAGCACCGGCGGGCCTCCACCTGTACGACTCCGCCGCGCACGCCCTGGTCCCGCTGCCCGGACCGGCCCCGCACCCCTTCCTCCAGCGGAGCTACACGCTCAACAACTACAACCTCGAACAGGCCGCCGCTGTCCTGGTCGTACTGGCCCGCCCGCACGCCGTCGTGGCCGCCGCGGGGCCGCGCGGCCACCGGCTGCTCAACGCCGAGGCGGGCGCCGTCGCGCAGGCCGCCTACCTCGCTGCCGCGTCCCTCGGTACAGGCTGCGGTGCGGCGCTCGGCTTCGACTACGAGGCCCTCCACGCGGCTCTCGCTCCGGCCGTCGGCCCGGACACCTGGCCGCTGCTCCTCCTGATGGCCGGCCACGAGCGCTGCGACCGCCCCCGTTTCGACGCCTCCCTCGCCCCGAACCGCCCTGGCGGCGGCCCCAGCCACCACCCCCACCTCAGCCCCAGCCCTCGCACGGACCGGACCGGCCGCCCATGACCGACACCCCCTCCCACCCGACCCCCGCGCTCGCAACCGCAACCGCGCCGTTCACCCTCGCGTCTGACTTCCTGCTCCGCGTCGCCGGGCTCCCCACCGCGGCCCTCACGCCCCTGCGCGCGCCCGGCACCACCGCGTGGGCGCGCACGGCGCTGGAGCTGGAGGACGGGATGGCCGCGCTGGCACCCGCTGCCGAGGACGCCCTCGCCGAGGCTGTCGCCCGCACCGCGCCCGCGAGCCGCCGCGCCCTGCTCGCTCTCCGCCGCGACATCCACAACGCCCGCACGCCCTCTCGCGCGACGCTGCGGGGCGCCGAGGAGGCGGCGCCCTCGGCTGCCGCCGACTGGCTCGCCCTGCGGCGCCGCTACGAGGAGCATCTGGCTGCCGGTGAGCGCATCCAGGCCGCCGAACTCATCTCCGCCCGCCTCCAGTTGCGTCGCCTCGCCCGTGATCCGGTGCTGCGGGCAGGACTCCAGGCGGCCTCACCCTCCCTGGACGCCGCCCTCCCGGCGTATCTGGCGGCCGGTGACGCGCCACCGAGCGGCAAACGGCACCGGAAGGCGGAGCGCGCCCTGATGTCGTACGTCTACCGGGCGGCGCTCAAGACGAGTCCTTTCAGCACCCTCACCACCTTGACGCGCGGGCGCTTCCACGACTCCGGCCCGCCCCTGGGGCTCGCCCCCGTCGACGACGCTCCGCTGCAGCCGCTGCTGCGTGCACGCGCCAATGTGACCGCGCTCCACGAGATCGCCGTCGCGGCGCTCGGCGACCCGGCCACGCGGGCGGCCCTCCCGTTCCACGCGGTCGGTGGGTGGCGCCGCTCGGGAGGGCGCATCCACTACACACGCCGCCGGTACCGGTCCGTCGATCCCGGTCTCGCCCTCGCCACGCCGGGCGTGCTGCAGGAGGAGCCGTTCCAGGTGCCCGCCGGGCCCGTTGTCGACGAGGCGCTGCGGCTGCTCGACGCGGCCGGGGACGCCGGTACGACCCTGCCGCGGCTCGCCGAGGCGCTGCACAGCTCCGACCCGGACGGCCGCCCGCGGGAGCGGCTGGAGGGCTATCTCGCCAAGCTGGTGGAGCTGGGCCTGCTCACCACGCCCGCTCTCACCCTCGACATCCACCACCCGGACCCGGTCGCAGAACTGGCCGGGCGGCTGCGTACGCTCGGTCCGCTGCCGCCCACAGGCAGCGGACCTTCCCTGGCCGACCGGCTCGACCGGATACGGGAGCACGCCGACGGCTTCCCCCTCGCGCCGCTGGCGGAGCGCGCCCGCCGTACCGCCGCGCTCCGCACCGAGGTGGCCGAGGCGCAGCGGGCGCTGGGCCGTGCGGTACCGGTCGTGCCCAGGACAGCCGTCTACGAGGACGCCGTGCTGGCCGCGCCCGCCACCGCCTCCCGCCGGGCCTGGGCCCGGGGACCGCTGCCCGCGCTCGGCGACTTCGCCCGGCTGCTGCCCGCCTTCGATCTGCTGCTGCTGGACCGGCTGCTGGCCCACGCCTACTTCCGCTCCCGGTACGGGCCCGGCGGGGTCTGCGACGACGTGCCCGGGTTCGCGCACGAGTTGTACCGGGACTGCGGCACGCGGCTGTCGGGTACCGGCACCCGCCTGGGCACGCTGGACGCGGACGGCAGGTATCTGCCGCGCGCCAACCCCTACGACGACCCGCGGGTCGCGGCGCTGAGTGCGGCGCACGAGGAGTTCGCCCGCGCGCTGCGCGGCGCGCTCGACGCCCGGCTCCCCGAAGGACGGCCGCAGCCGTCCGATGCCTCCGAGCTCGTCCTGGACCCGGCGGCGCTGCACCGGGCCGCCGCCGCGCTGCCTCCCGGCAGCCCCGGCCTGCCGCGCAGCTACTCCTGCTACCTCCAGTGGGCCGGACCCCGCCTCCCCGGCGGGCCGCCGCTCGCCGTCCTCAACTGGGCCTACTCGGGCCTCGGCCAGCCTCTCGCCCGGTTCGCCAGGTCCTTCGGGCCGGAGGCCGAACAGGAGCTGACGGAGGGTATCCGGGCCCGGTGCGCCCGACTGCTGCCGCCCGGCGCCGTCGCCGCGGAGCTGAGCGGCGGCTACGACACCTCCAACCTGGCGCTGCGGCCCGCGGCGGCCCCCTACCGGCTGATCGGGCCCGCCGAGGCGCCGCACGGGCCCGCCGAGCGCCGACTCGCGATCGACGACCTGCGGCTGGTCGACGACGAGGAGAACGGTGAACTGCTGCTGGTCTCCCGGCGGTTGGGCAGGCGCGTCGTGCCGCTGTGGCTCGGCGGCCTCGTCCCCATGGCGCTGCCCCGCGTGCAGCGCACTCTGCTGTCGCTCTCCCCGGCAGCCATGCCGCTCGTGGCGGACCTGTGGGGATGCCTGGAGGGGGGCGGGCCGGCCCACCGCCCCCGGGTGCGGCACGGCTCGCTGGTCCTGGCCCGCCGCAGCCGGCGGCTGGCCGGGCCCGAACTGCCCGGCCAGCAGCCACCCGCCGAGACCGCACACGGCTTCCTCGCCCGTCGCCGCTGGTGGCGTGCCGCCGGGCTGCCGGAGCGGGTGATGGTCCGTACGGACATCGACCGCAAGCCGCATCCGGTGGACGCCGGAAGTCCGCTGTCCCTCTCGCTGCTGGACCACCGGCTGCGCGGCGCCGGGGAGGCCGTCTTCACCGAGCTGCTGCCCGACGCCACCGAACCGGCCCTCAGCGCGGGCGGCTCCACGTACGTGTCGGAGGTGTGCGTGGAGCTGGACGCGGCGCCACTTCCCACCGGCCTCACACAGCACACCGGAAGGACGGACCCCCAGTGAGCGAAGCGATCGACACCGGCCAGGCGCGGCTCCCGGCGCGGCAGCGCCGCCCCGGGCCCGCCGCACCCCTCAACGCCGACGACCGTCCGCCCGCCGAGCTGGGCCCCGGCGAGTGGCTGTCGGCGCACGTCTACTACGCGGGGGACCGCGACCCGCTGCTGGGCGAGTGTGTCGGCCCGCTCTTCGAGCGGCTGCGCGCCGAAGGTCTCGCCGACCGCTGCTTCTTCCTGCGCCACTGGCTGGAGGGCCCGCACGTGCGGCTGCGGGTGCGCCCCACAGGACCGGCCGCGATCCCGGCGCTGACCGGCGCGATCGAGGAGACCGTCGGCGACTTCCTGCGCCGCTGCCCCTCCGTCTACGACCCAGCGGTGGATCTGACCGACGAGCAGTACCGGGAGCGGTTCCGGCTGGAGTTCTCCGACGCGCAGTGGGACGCCCGCTACGGCCCGGACACCGTGCGGATGCCGCGCCGCCCCAACGACTCACTCGCCTACCTCGGCTACGAGCCGGAGCTGGAGCGGTACGGCGGCCCGGCAGGTGTGGCGCTCTCCGAGTGGCACGCCGACCGCTCCAGCAGCCTGGTCGCGAGCCTGCTGGCCTCCGCCAACACGCAGGTCGGCAGCGTACGGCTGGGGCTGGCCGCGCAGCTGACGGCCACTCTCGCGCTCACGGTGCTGGGCGGGACCGAGCGCACCGTCGCCTTCTTCGAGCGGCGCATGGCCGACTGGGAACCCCTGTTCAAGGAGCGCTACGGCACCTACGCCGCCGCCTACCTGCGGATGGCGGGCCCGGTGGGCGACAAGGTGGAGGCCCTGCACGCGGGGGTCCTCGGCGGCAGGCCAGACCGGCTCGCCGGATTCCTGCGCCGGTGGGCCGAGCACGGCGCCGAACTGCGTGCCCGTATCGACGAGGAGGCCCTGCGTGGGGCACTGGTGTTCCCCGCGGGGGAGGGGACGGAGGCGCCCGCGCCGGTGGACGTGGAGACCGCGCGGGCCGCGCTGCTCGCCGGATTCGTGCACATGGGATGCAACCGGCTCGGGGTGACCGTCGGCAGCGAGGACTACCTCGCCTATCTGCTGAGCCGAGCCCTCAAGGAGCGCGTCCAGCAAGTGCCCGCGGATTGACCGCGACCGCCGCCGGCCGGCTATTGACCATGGCGAAAACTGATCCACACAATGGCGGGTGTCCGCGTACAGTCGCGTAACTCGCGTACCTACCAAAGGAGTTGACACATGCTCGTAGACGAGCTGGAGGCGCTGGAAGCCGAGACCTTCGAGATCGAGGAGATCGAGGAGCCGCCGCAGGTCATCGCCAGCACGACGGCCTCGGGGCCGGCCTGCCACTGAGCCGTGCGGCAGCCGCCGCCGGGCACCGTCCCAGCCGTACGGCGAACGGACGGCGCCCGGCGGCGAGCGGCCGAGAGGCGGAACGCAAGCGGACCGTCCCGGCCATCCGCCGGGCGTTCGCACCCCATCCACGACCGGGAAGACGGTGACCCAGACGGTGACCCAGGAGAACAAGCGGCCCCGCGGCACGAGCGACATCTGGGAGGTTGCCGACCTGGTCACCCCCATGGCCGTACGCGTCGCCGCCACACTGCGCCTCGCCGATCACATCGGGGAGGGCACCGCCCCCCTCGGCCGGCTCGCCGAGCGCTCCGGCACCCCCGCACACCTGCTGGAGCGGCTGCTCCACCACCTGGTCAACGCACAGGTGTTCACCCAGCCCGAGCCGCACGTCTACGGTCTCACCGAACTCGGCGCACAGCTGCGCGCCGACCACCCCGGCAGCCCCCGCGACTGGCTCGACACCGGCAGCGCCTTCGGCCGCGGTGACCTCGCGCTGGTCCACCTGCTGGAGAGCATCCGCACCGGCCGCCCCGGTTACGACACCGCCTACGGCCGCTCGTTCTGGGCCGACCTGGACGCCGACGCCGAACTCTCCCACTCCTTCGACTCCTTGCTCGCCTCGCTGCTCGTGCCCGGCGAGACGAAGGCCGCAGCCGACGGCTACGACTGGGGCTCGCTCGGCCACCTCGTCGACGTCGGCGGCGGGGACGCGACGCTCCTGTGCGCGCTGCTGACCGCGCACCCCGAACTCCGCGCCACCCTGGTGGAGCTGCCAGGACCGGCTGCCGCGGCCCGCACCAACCTCGCCGAGCAGGGGCTGGGCGAGCGGTGCGCCGTGCTGGAGTCCAGCTTCCTCGACCCGCTGCCGGAGGCGGCTGCCGGTGCGGGCGGCTATCTGCTCTCCGTCGTACTGCACGACTGGGACGACGAGCACGCGCTGGCCATCCTGGAACACTGCGCCCGCGCGGCCCGCCCCGGCAGCCGGGTGCTGCTGATCGAGGGGTTGCGCGACGACCCGCAGGGGGCACGGGTCCGCTCCGAGATGGACCTGCGGATGCTCACCTACTTCTCCGGGCAGGAGCGCACCCGCGACCAGCTCGCCGTGCTCGGAGACCGCGCCGGATTCGACCTCGGTACGGTGCGCAAGCTCAGCTACTACCGCTCCCTGGTGGAGCTCGTCGCCCGCTGACGTCCGCGCTCGGCCATGCGCGGAGCCTCGGGCCGGACGACTTCGATGAGTCTGCTCCGCGACCGGGGGCGCCGGTCGGGATCGCGTGAGACCTCGGCCGACCAGGCCGCCCACCGCAGGCGGCGCGGCAGCCCGGTGGCGGCAGCCCACCCGCCTCGACGAACTGTCTTGGTGTGGGCAGGAGTTGGCGACCAGCAAACGTCGCGCGCCCGGTGACGACGTCACCTCCCGGCTGTGCGCCACCGACGGGGTCGGCGACGACGAGATCGCCATGCTGCCGATGGCCCTGCTGTTCGCCGGGCATGAGACCACCGTCGTCCAGATCGGACTCGGCGCCCTGCTGCTCACCGATCCCGGCCAGTGGCAGGCCATGCTGGCCGACCCGGGCCTGGTCCCGGACGCGGTCGAGGAAATCCTGCGCGCTCCCGGCAAGGCAGGCGGCGGCATCCCCCGCTACGCCCACACCGACATCACCCGTCAGGCCGCAGCACGCCTGTCCTTCGGTCACGGCGCCCGCTACTGCCTGGGCGTGCTCCCTGGCCCGCATGGAACGGCAGGTTGCCCTCGATCACCTCGCCGAGAGCTTCCCGATGCTGAGTCTGGCAGTCCCCATCGAGGAACTCCGCCTGCGCGAGGCCGTACTGACCGGCGACCTGATCGAACTCCCGGTGAGGTGGTGAGTGGTGAGACGGTGAGTACCGTGTCCCGCCACGTGTTCGCCCCCTTCTACGCGAAGGTCGCCGGACCCGCAGTGGCGAAGGCCGGCATCACTACGCACCGCGAGCGCCTCCTTCCCTGATGCCCGGAGCCCTCAGGGATCTCGAACAGACAACGCTCGCCGTCAACCGCTGAGACACCCCGGCGCGTTCCGTGACCCACGAACGAGTCGGCCATTGCCACCTCGGTGAAGACAGCCAGGGAACGAGACCCTCGCGTGCCTGCGAGCCCTGTGCTGGGGTGAAGAGGTAGCCAGTGCGGCGCGTGCCCCGCTCGCCGTCGAGGCCCAGCCGCGCCGGATCAGCCTTGACCGGCCAGGTCGTCGAACAGTCCGCGGGAGACGGCCGTGTCCAGAGCGGCACGGCGAAGGCCCACTCCGACGGGCGGTCCCTGGCTCCCGGGGGCGGTTCGTCATCGAACCCCTCAGGGCCCGCCGCCACCAGCGGCTCCATGGCCCCTCTCCTACACGAACCACGCCCGCCCAGCGTGCTGTTCGGCATCATCCCACCACGCCCGCCCGGCAGTTCCGGTTCCCGCCAGGGCGACGAAGGGGTGCGCGGGCACGGCCGGTCGTACGCCTTCGCACCGAACGGCAGGACGCTCCACGTCGCCGGTCTGGTTCGCGTCGCGGCTCGGGCGGGGCGCTGTGCGGAGCCCGCTCGTCCTGGGTCGCGAGCCCGCGGCCGTGCCTAGGGGGTTCGCGGCTCCTTGCGGCGGCGCATCAGCACAAGCGCCGCCGCCGCCACGACGAGCGGCAGGACGCTGACGCTTAGCATCGTGAGCCGCAGTGCGTCCGCGAAGTCCCGCCCGAGGTCGAGCCCACCTGCCAGCCGGAGCAGGTTCGGGTCGTACACGGCACTGCCCGGGTTGAGTGCCAAACCGCTGCGCACGGCGTCCACGGCCTGCTCCGCCCGGGTCACCGACAGTCCGCGTGACTCGGCGTCCGCCAGCCACTGCCGGTGGAAGAAGAAGTTGAGAAGCAGGAGGTAGACGGTGGGCCCGAACGCGTAGCCGGTCATTCCGGAGGCCAGTTGCACGGAGGCCACGGTGCCGGAATGCCCAGGCGGCGCTTCGGAGAGGACCGTCTCCGACACCGAGGTGGAGGTGACCAGCGTCCCCAGGTTGCACAGCCATGTGGCCAGCACGAGCAGCCACAACGCCATCGTGGGGGTGAGTGTGCCCG
Source organism: Streptomyces spirodelae (assembly GCF_017676385.1). Classification (GTDB taxonomy): domain Bacteria; phylum Actinomycetota; class Actinomycetes; order Streptomycetales; family Streptomycetaceae; genus Streptomyces; species Streptomyces spirodelae. The sequence goes on along the minus strand of NZ_JAFFZN010000010.1, from coordinate 48,925 downwards.
CCATCAACAGCCCGCTCGTCGCCAGCAGCAGCAGACCGGCGACCATCACCGGCCGCGGGGAGTACTTCCCGACCAGGCGCCCGGCCAGGACTACAGCACCGGCACTGAGCAGGGTGCCGGGCAGGTACAGCAGGCCGACGGCCTCGGGGGACAGCGCCAGCACCACACTGCCGAACTGGCCCAGGGCGACGCTGAGGCCGGCGGCGAGGAAGTTCAGTGTGAGCGTCGCCGCCAGGGCCACGCTGAACGGCGGGCTTCGGAACAGCGCAAGATCCAGGGCCGGTTCGGGGGTGCGGCGCTCGTGCAGCACGAAGAGCACGGCGGCGGCAGCGCTGATGAGCAGAGGCAGCCATGTCTGCGGCCGGAAGACACCGTTCTGCGCCGCGGCGAGACCGATGACAAGGGCCAGCAGAGCGGCTCCGACCAGGATGACACCAGCCACGTCGGTCCGACGGCGCTCCTTGGCGGGGGCCTCCGGTACGTACCGGGCCGTCAGCCAGAGCGAGGTCAGGGCCAGCACCGGGGCGATCAGGAAGAGCACCCGCCAGCTGACGGCTCCCACCGCCCAACCGGTGAGTGCGGGAGTCATCCCGCACAGGACCATCTCGACGGCCATGAAGACACCGAGGGCGGCGGGGCGCTTCTCCCGAGGAACCGATGTCTTCAGCAGGGCCAACGGCACTCCCAGCAGCGCGGTCATCCCCAGGCCGTCCAGGAACCGCATCGTCAGCAAGAAGCCGTACCCGGGGGAGAACACGGAGAGCAGGTCGGCGACCGTGACAGTGACCAGCCCCAGCATCAGCACCCGTTTGAGCCCGAAGGCATCCCCGAGACCGCCCGCGGCGAGCACGGCGGCAGCCATCACCAGCGTGGCCGCGCCGCCCAGGAACCCGACGAGCTGGGGCGGCACATGCAGGGCACGACTCACCTGCGGCAGGTTCAGCCCGAGCACCAGCGGGTCGATGACCGTGACCGTGAAGGCGAGGGAGAGAGCGAGGATGATCGGCAGCATCGCAGGACAGGTCCGTGACCGCGCGGGCGTCACCGCAAACCTCCCGTGCTCGTCATCTCCCATGCCGGTCAACGTTATGCGGGCATCGCGTCAGGTCAGGACTCTTGGGGAGCGACGCGCGTGGAAGACCGGCGTTCGAGTTCACCCGGCCCCTGCCACGCCGCCAGGCGGGCGGCACATCGGCCACCTCCGGCGATCCGGGAGCCAGGACTCCTGGTGACACCGTCGCGGTGCCCGCCCTCTGCTGTGGATACACCGGCGCAGCCATCGCTGCCGGCAGCAGCATCCGCGGCTCCGCGTCGCACGCCGCAGACGTCCGGACTGCGGCGGCCGCTTCCCGAGCCGGGCCCTGCGCGGCATCCCGGAGTCGGGTGCATGCGAGAAGCGCCGGTGGTCGTGGTGGCGCCGAAGCTGCCGAAGTACGGTCGCCGTGTACGAGGCCATCACGGGCGGCGGGACCCACCCGTCCGTCACGCACGCAGGTGCCACAGCAGCCAGGGCAGCCTGTCGTGCAACTCCCGTACCCAGTAGGCGGGCTCGTGCATGCCGGTGTAGAAGTGGGTCGAGACCTGGACACCCGCCTGCGCGAGGCGTGGCGCGACGGCACGGGCTTCCTCGTTCATCAGCGCCTCCGAAGGCGAGAGCACCTCCTCGGGGAACGGGTCGGAGGGGTCCTCCAGCCCCGGGACGTGCGGGTCGGGCTCGGCTCCGGGCGGGTCCAGCACTCCCCGCCTCCCGTCCCCGCTGGACAGATGAACGGGTACACCGCGCAGCCGCTCCGCGAGGTGGTACACGTCGTGGGCCTCCCAGTTGGCTCGCTGAGCCACGGGGTCGCCCCACAGCGCACGCCAGTCGAGGCCGAGGTAGGTCATGCCCGCGCGGATCGCCCGGACGTGCTGGAGTGGATGGATGTACCCGCTGAAGCTCGCCACCGCGCGGAAGAGCCCAGGGCGGCGCGCTGCGTAGAACAGCCCGCCCGCACCGCCCTGGGAGTCACCGGCCGCCACACGCCGCCGGCCCGCGCCGTAGTCTTGTTCCAGCAGTGGGAGCACCTCGTCCAGGTGGAACGTCTCCACAGCGGGCGGACCACCCTTGCCGCCGTTCCACCAGTCCGTATAGAAGCCGAACTCCGGCATCCCCGGCATCACTACGAGCACGTCGCGCAGTGCGGCGCGTGCGACGCCCTTGTGGAAGTCGTAGCTCTCGGTCCACCCCTTGTGGTCCCCGTCGCCGCCCACCAACAGCCACAGCGCCGGCCACCGGTCGCCGGGCCTCCGCCGCTCCCAGCCGACGGGCGTCAGCAGCCGGACGAACGCTCTGCCGCCCATCGCCGGTGACTCCACGGTGAGATCGAGCAGCCGCGGACCCACCCGCCGCTCCTCGACAACCCGCGCGCCCATGGGCGACGCCGCGGACGCGCGCGTGGGCACGGCCAGCGCGGGCACGGCCGCCGCAGCTCCCAGCGCGGCCATCGGCACGAGTACCTGCCGCCGGGTCCTGCCCGGCCCGACCTTCGGATCACCTGTAGCGTCCATACGGCCGACCCTAGGGACACGCTGCCCGAGTCAGTGTCCAGCCCAGGGGGAGTCGGCGGCGGCGCCCGCGGAAGTGCACCCGGACAGCGTCACCCCCGGCGCGGACGAGTAACCCGCGCGTCGGGAAGCACCGGTATGGCCGTGCGACAGTGCAACCGTGCGGCAGGCCGCGCGGAGCCTGCACCGCGACCGCCGTACGGCGCCGGGCACGCGTCGACCGGCGGCGGTTTGAGACTCCGGGGCATCACACACCGGCCTCTCGGGGCTGTGCGTTCGATCCGATGGCCGGTGAGGTCCGGCACTCGCCATGCGAGGTCCCGGCAGAGCGGCGGCTCGGTCGGACCTCGCCCGTACCGCGTGGTGGCTCAGCGGTCACCACCGACGAAGAGTCCACCACCGCGGCAGTCGGCGGCCTGGCGAGGCACCCCGGTGCCAGGCTCTTCTGTGGTGACCAGTCAGACGAACGCGGCAGGCGAGGCCGCACCACTGCGTGAATCCTCTAATCTGAACCTTGCTTCTACGTGACCGCGGCTTGCCGTGGCCGGGCGGACGGGGGGAGACGCCAGTGCGGGCGGAGTGGACGGGCGCTGCGAGCCCCGGCGAACAGATCGGGCCGTACACCGTACTCACGGAACTGGCCAGCGGTGGTATGGGCCGCGTCTACCTGGCCCGCTCCCCAGGCGGCCACACCGTTGCCGTCAAAATTCTGCTGGCCGACCCCGACGAGGGCACGGTCTCGGACGCGGACCGGCGCCGCTTCGCCCGCGAGGTGGCCTTGGCCCGGCGCGTAGGAGGGGTGTTCACGGCCAGTGTCGTGGATGCCGACGCGGACTCCCACGTCCCTTGGATGGCCACCGAATACATCCCGGCGCCGTCGCTGCGCGAACTGGTCGTGTCCCAAGGCCCGTTGCCGCCCGCCGCCCTGCACTGGATCGCGGCCGGAATGGTCGAGGCATTGGTGAGCATCCACGCCGCCGGGCTGGTCCACCGCGATATCAAGCCCTCCAACATTCTGCTGCCGGAGGACGGCCCCCGCCTGATCGACTTCGGGATCTCGCAGGCCGCCGACATCACCCGTACGAAGGCAACTTTCGGCACCGTCGCCTTCGCCGCCCCCGAGCAGGCGCGTGGCGAGCCGACCACCGCTGCATCCGATGTCTTCTCGCTGGGTGCCACACTGTTCTACCTGGCCACGGGCCGCAGTCCCTACCGCGACACAGGCCAGGGCAGCGCGTTCGAACAACTGGTACGAGCAGCCGAGGGTGACCTCGACCTGGACGGCCTGCCCACCGGACTGGACGCCCTGATCCTCCCCTGCCTCACCCAGGACCCCGCTCGACGGCCCACCGCGCACGCATTGCTGGACCAGGTCGGCGCCGTTCTCGCGGAGCGTCCACAAGCGCGCGGTGCCACCGACTGGCTCCCGGAAGGCTGGTCTTCCGCGATCGAGCAGTACGGCAGACGCCGTACCCAGGAGGTCGATGCGGCCCAGCGGCGCATCGCCCCTGACGCGGCGGCCACCGTGCGTACTCCGCCCGCCACCGCCCACACCCGACACCTGCCCCGCTCGCCAGGGCTCCAGCCGCCCCGCCTCCGTCGCACCGGGGTGCGGCTCACTGTGGCTCTGGCGGCAGCCGGGCTCCTCACCGGAGGCGGTGTCATCTACGCGCTGCAGCAGGGCGGCGAGGCCACCCCCGGTGCGGTGCGGGAGGACCTGCGGCTGGCCCTGGTGGAACAGATCGCACCGGGCGAGTGCACCGACAAGCTGCCGCCGCCCACCTTCTATTCTCAGGACCAGAAAGCCTGCTTCCACATCTCCACCGCGGCCGAGAACCGCATGAGCGTCAAGCAGCTCCGGCACGTGCGCACCAAGCGCGGCCAGACGGGCTGGATGATCCAGGCATCGTTCCAGGATGAGGACGCCAAACGGTTCGCGGACCTCACCAGCCGGGCGGCCCAACGCCGCTCCCCACAAAACCACATCGCCATCGTCCTCGGCGACCGGCTGATCAGTGCACCTGCCGTCACCGGGCCCATCAGCGGGGGTGCTATGGAGATCAGCGGCAGCTTCACCAAGGACTCGGCGAACAAGCTGGCCAAGGAACTGGGAGCCCCCTGACGGGCACGAGTGCGGTGAGCCCGCCATCCGGACGACGCCTTGAGCCCGGTGGTCGTCGAGGCCGTCGACACGGGATGAGCTGCACATCTGCTTGCGCGGCGTCGCCGGCGAGACCGCCGGGGCGAGCAGGTGCAGATGTTCCGCGGGGCATCAAGCCTGCGTGGTGGTGGGCCCACCGCCGTCCGCTGATACGGGTCGGTCGGCATCAGCGGCTCGACCTGTATCCGCCCTCTCGGCAGTGAGCACCGACGGGGCCGCAGGCGTACGCGCACGGTGGCGGAAGCCCACCCCCGAGAAGCTCCCGTCAGGTCGCCGTGGCCCGCCGCAGTCCGGGAACGAGGACCGCAGCCACGACCAGGTGCATCACGGCCAGGGCAAGTGTGGTGCCTGTGGAGGCCCGGGCACTGATCACGGGGGCGAAGGAGACGAGCAGCACGATGCCGGACAGGACGGTCCACGCGGCACGGGAGCGGCTGGTCACGCGGCGCAGCAGCAACAGCGCCGACCAGCCTGCAAGGTTCGCCAGCAGGGCGGCGATCAGGACGAGTGGCAGGCCGACGCGCATGGTCGGCTGTCCGTGCATGGTGACTTCCATATCGGCACCCGCCGCCTTCGCAGCGAGCCAGACCACGGCCGGTGCAGTGGTCGCGAGGACCACGGCGGTGATCTGCGGGTGGCGGGCTCCCGAGGTGCGGGTGGTTTTGGCAGCAGTCATGGAAAGACTCCTTAACTTCACATGGTGTGCACTTGATAAAGTACACATGGCGCGTACTTTCCAGCAATAGCAACTTCACGCAATGTGCAATTTCAACGGAGAGGTGGGCATGGCCAGGACCATCGGGGAGCCCCGGAACGCTCGCAGCCGCAAGACCGTAGCCGCGCTCCTGCAGGCAGCCCGGGAGCTCATCGAGGAGCAGGGTTTCGAATCCCTGACCATGGCCGCCGCCGCCGAACGCGCCGGCGTCTCACGCCGAGGGGCCTACCTGCACTTCTCAACCCGCGGAGAACTCCTCACCGCGCTCTACCGCAGCCTGGGCGAGGTCGAACAACTGGCCGCCTCGCTGCAGAAAGTGTGGGACGCACCCGATGCCCTGGCTACACTGCGGGAGTGGGCCGAGCACATCGCCAGGTCCCACCCCCGGATCCTGGCTGTCCTGCACGCCGTCGAACGCGCCCGCCACACCGACCCCGATGCCGCCGAACTGTGGGAGACCACCCTGACCAACTGGCGCAGAGGCAGTCGCCGGGTCATCGAACGGCTGCAGGCCGAACACCGTCTCGCGCCCCCCTGGACGGTCGACACTGCCACCGACATGCTCTGGGCCCTGACGTCTCTTGACATCCTCGACCGGCTCATGACCCGACGGCGCTGGTCCCGCAAAGGCTTCGCCCAGCACCTCACAGCACTCCTGGAGGCCACCTTCACGACCCCCGGAGCCAGGGATGAGGGGTAGGCCGTCTTCAAAGTGATTTTGCCCAGAGTAGGAACGAGGCGAGGGTGACTGCTGCTTCGTAGGAGGCGGCCGTCTTGTCATACCTGGTCGCGATCCTATTTGCGGCGGCGGTAGATCTCGCGGTCGAAGCCGGGGGCCGTCCGCCGCGACGGCCTCGGTTGCGGCGATCCTTTCGCTGGTCGGTCTTCTCCGGGATGGTGTGGCCGATCCCGCGCTGGCGGCACGTGGTCGGGTCGGCAGCGCGGGCGGCCGGCCGCGGTACGGGGCACCCGGATGCGTTCCAGCGGAGCCTTGGCACAGATGCCGTCGTGGCGTTGGCCGGGGGTAAGGAGGATGGCCAGGGGCGTCCGCGGCCGTCGCAGGCGAGATGGATTTTGCTGGTCAGGCCGTCGTGGCGTTCGGGCAGGTCACCGCAGGTGATGCCGGCACGGATCTTGTAGACCACGCCTCATGCGGTCAGGCGTCAGTGAGAACGGGGTCGTACGGGGTGTTCCTGCGGCGACCCGACATGAAGGAAAGGAAGTCGCCCACGAAGGCGCTGCGGCCGTAGGTGCCGTCGGTGGTGGTGAGGTCGCGGTGGAAGGCGGTGCGGAAGAGCGCCCGGTACTCGTCCGCGTCGATGGTCCCGCTGCCGTCCTTGTCGGTGGCGTCGAAGAGCACCTCGGCGACGCGGATGAGCGCGTGACCGGCGAGGGAGGGCACGGCGGCGGCGTACTCGTCGGCGCTGACACGGCCGTCGCCGTCCGTGTCGAGGGCGGCCTGGAGCTCGCGCCACCAGGCGGCGAAGGCGTCGTAGAGCCGCGTCTCCTCGGGTTCGTCCAGGTCCAGGCGGGTGGCCAGTTCGCGCGCCATGGCGGCGAGGTCAGGCCAGTCGAGGTGGCCGTCGCCGGTCTGGTCCAGCACCTGACGGAAGAACTCCTCCGCCGAGCGCCGGCCCTCTCCGGTGGCCGTCGGGGCGGCCGGGACCGGTTCGGTGCCGGTGCCACCGCTCGATGGTGTGAGGAGGCGGAGCAGGGCCGATGCCCGCTTCATGCGGGCGCGCAGTGCGGTCACGGTCCTGGCGCGGGGGTCGTCGCTGTCGGGCGAGAGGGAGAGGGCTTCGATGATGGTTTCGGCATTGACCCAGCCCTCGGGCAGGAAACGGGTGAGTCCGGCGGCGAGGTAGGCGCCCTGCATGAGGGTCGTGGCGCCGGGCATCTCGGGCAGGCCGGCCCTGCGCCGGTACGGCTCGGGAAGCGAGGCGACGGTGATCGAGCCGAGGAGCGGTCCGACGACGGCCCGGCCGACCGCCCACAGCGTCGGCGCGCCGTCGAGCAGTGCCGGGGCGGGCAGGTGGTCGAAGAGCCGGTAGAGGATGATGCGGGCTGCCTCGGTGTTCTCCAGCTCGTCCTCGACGACCCTGTCGAAGTACCGCCAGAAGTCGTTCAGGTCCTCGGGGAGTTCCCCGGCGTCGCCGTCGAGCGCGGCGAGGAAGGCGCGGTACTCGGCGTACACGTGCTCCATGGTGTCCTGGTCGAGCGGCTGACCGCTCAACCGGCACATGGTGACGGCGCTCTCGTAGAGCGTGGCCACCACCCAGGCGCGGGTCGCGCGGTCCATGGCGTCGTAGGCGCGGCCGCGGGAGTCGGAGCCGCTCATGCGGGCGTGCAGCCTGTTGAGACGGGCGGCCTCCCGTTCGCGTACTGCTGGGTCGGCGTCGAGCATGCGCCGCATGCTGAGGAAGGTGTTGCGCAGCCGACGCCAGGGATGAGCGACGAAGGTGGAGTTGTCGGCGAGGGCGGCACCGATCTGCGGGTGGGCGGCCTCCAGCACGGTGGCGCGGATGATGGCAAGCGCCCAGCGCGGGTCGTCGAAGAAGGCGCGGAATTGCGATTCCGGCCCCAACAGGGGTGCCTCGTCGGCCGTTCCCGTGGTTCCAGTCGTCATGACGGGTCTCCGTTCGTCTGGGGCGGCACGCCGCCGAAGCGGCGGTCACGGTGCCGGTAGGCGTGCAGGCAGGCGAGAAAGTCAGGGGCCCGGAAGTCCGGCCAGTGCGCCTCGGGGAAGACCCACTCGGCGTAGGCGACCTGCCAGAGCATGAAGTTGGAGATGCGCTGCTCGCCGGAGGTACGGATCACGAGGTCGACGTCGGGGGTGTCGGGGAACGGCAGGTGGTCCGCGAAGAGCCGCTCGGTCACATCATCGGCGGGTATCTCGTTGCGGATCAGCGACCTGGCGGCCTCGACGATGTCTCGGCGTCCGCCGTGGTCGAAGGCGACGGTGAGCGTCATCCCCAGGTTGCCGGCGGTCAGCGTCGTCAGATCGTCGAAGTCCTGGGCCAGTTCGCGGGGGATGCGCGGGTCTGCGGCCCCCAGGAAGCGGCAGCGGATGCCGCGCGCGAGCAGCAGCGGCGCATGCTTGCGCACAACCCGGCGGACCAAACGCATCAGATAGTCGACCTCGGTGCCGGGACGGTTCCAGTTCTCGGTGGAGAACGCGTACAGGCTGAGCCATTCGACTCCGGCCGCCCGGGCCGCCTCGATGATGTCGATGACGGTGCTCTCCGCAGCCCGATGGCCCGCCGTTCGGGGAAGCGAACGCCGCTGAGCCCAGCGGCCGTTGCCGTCCATCACGCAGGCTACGTGCCGCGGCACCGCAAGCGCCGGCCCGTCGTCCTGCCTCTGCTGATCGCCGTACTGTCGCCCCACCGGCCGGCCCCCCGTCGCCTGCGCGTGCACGGTTGACGCCGTGGTCCGTCACACCCAGCCTCGACTCGCCCGGAACGGCACGGTCGGCCCTGCCGTGCTCGCTCACGCCCACCCCGTACCGCACATGACCACCCCCCCACCGGGCGTTCTCCTCAGGAGTCTGACAGCGCGGAGGGGTCCTGGCCGGTCGAACGGGGGACTGTCACCCTTGGCTCAGATGTCCGATTCCCTGCCGCATCGGCAGCATTCTCCGGTGACCACGAACAACCTCATCCGCCTCGGCCGCCCCCGTCGCCCCATGGCCGGATCGTGGAGCCTGGCGCACGGAACTCGACCGGGTGTCACTCGACGAGGACACCCCCAAGCTACTCGGGCTGCACCTGGAACGCGGGCGCCTCGGCTTCCTCGCCCTGAGCGTCCTGCTCACCGCCACCGCTGTGGCAGCCGCCGGCACGATCGGCTTTGTGGGACTCATGGCACCGCACGCCGCCCGTGCCCTCGTGGGCCGGCAGCACGCCCGAGTGGTTCCGGTCGCCATGCTCCTCGGCGCCACCCTCGTCTGCGCCGCCGACTTGGTGGGCCGAACCGTGATCGCACCGTCCCAGCTCGGCGCCGGCCTGATGACCGCCGTGATCGGCAGGGTGGCGCGGCCGAAGCCGTGGAAAGTCGATGACGAGCTGTGGGCGGTGATCGAGCCGCTGCTATCCGAAGGTGGAGCGGCGGACCCGGTACCCCGGGCGCAAGCGGCACCCGGACCGGCTGGTGTTCCAGGGCGTGCTGATGCGCCAGAGCTGGACGAGGATGAGGACGAGTCGGTCGGCTCGGAGTGAGTTGGGGCCGTCACGGCCTGCTTCCCTACCGGCCGTCGCCCGGCGTCACAGGAGGGCGCCGCCGGAGACCTCGATGCGCTGGGCGGTGACCCAGCGCAGTCCCTCGGAGGCCAGCGTGGCGATGGCGTCACCGATCTCCTCAGGTTCGCCGACGCGGCCGAGCGCGGTCTGTCCTGCCAGAACCTGGCGCATTCCGGCGTCGTCCCGCATCGCTCCGCCGTTGAAGTCGGTGGCGGTCGGCCCCGGGGCGATGGAGTTGACCCGGATGCCGCGAGGTCCGAGTTCTGCGGCGAGGGTGCGGCTCAGAGCTTCGACGGCGGCCTTCGATGCGGAGTAGACCGAGGTGGCGGGGCTGGTGTGGCGGGTCAGTGACGTCGAGACGTTGATGACCCGACCGCCCTGGGACAGCAGCGGCACGAGCGACTGGATGAGGAAGAACGTGCCCCGGACGTTGGTGCCCATCACCGTTTCGAAGTCGTCGATCGTGACAGTCTCCAGCGGCCCGAAGACTCCCACTCCCGCGTTGTTGACCAGGATGTCGAGCCGCGAAGTACCCCAGCGCTCGAGCTGCGCGCCCAGTTCGGAGGTGAAGGACGCGAAGGAGGAGACGTCGCTGATGTCGAGCCGGAGAACAGCGGCAGTCCCACCCACGGCCTGCACCTGTTCCACCGTCTTCTCAGCCCCGGCCGCATCACCGCGGTGGGTGACCACGACCCGCACCCCGCGTGTTGCCAGGGCGATGGCCGCGCTGCGCCCGAGGCCGCGATTCGCACCGGTCACCAAAGCGATCTTGTCGACTGTCATGAATTCCTCCACCGTGCGGCAACCAGGATGCGCCGAGGTGCCGCAGATCAGATGCGAGTCACTCGACTCGCCTTGCTTGTGCACCGTAAGCGGCCCCCCGAGGCGAGTCAAGTGACTCGCCTCGGGGCTGCGGCATACTCTCCGCATGGCAGCAGAACTCACCGCGCATCACCGCAGGCTCGCCCAGCAGAAGCGCGAGGCGATCACCTCCGCGGCCACAGAACTGTTCTTGGACCGCGGCTACGACGGCACTTCCCTCGCACGGATCGCCGAAGCGGCCGGGGTCTCGAAGTCCACCCTGTTCAAGCAGTTCCCCACCAAGGCGGCCCTCTTCGAGGCCATCGTCACCGAGTCCTGGCAGCGCGACGCCGGCGATACCGCCGCGCGGCCCCAGGCGGGAGATCTGCGCTCCGGGCTGACAGCCATCGGCCACCGCTACGCCGACCTGATCGGCCAGCCCCGCATGGCAGGTCTGTTCCGGATCGTCATCGCCGAACTGCCTCGTTTCCCCGAGCTGGGACGGATGCAGTTCCAGCTCGGCAAACTGCCCTACTTCGCCTCCGTCCAGCACTACTTGGAATCCGAGCACGAGGCGGGCAACGCTGATGTGCCCGACGCCGAGAGTGCCGCGAACCAGTTCCTCGGCATGATCGCTAACTACGTCCTGTGGCCCCGCATGCTGCTGACCGGCTGGAACCCCGCAGCCTCCGACATCCACAACGCCGTCGAAGAGGCCGTCCAGACCATGCTCGCCAGATACACCCCCGACCCGTCGGCCTGACCCGAAGCCGGAATTTCCACACTGACGCGCAATGCCAAGGACCGCGACACCTTCACCCGTGATACCTGCCGGCAACAATCGTTTGACGAAGGTTGGGTCCGATCCTCCGTACGGAAGGGGCCCCGAGTGGCGAACCTGGTCTACAAGCGGGTCTCGACCGAACCTCCCGGACGAACTGCGGGAACTGGTGACCCGCTGCCTGGCCAAGGCACCGGGGGACCGGCCGGAGCTCGACGACATCCTGCACATGTGCCGGACGGCCTCCGGCGACACCCAGCTGCGGCGCCCCGGCGACTGGCTACCGGCCGCCGTGGTGGCCGACATCACCCCGTGGGCTGTAGCCCCCGTACCCGTGAAGGACCCACTCCCGACGCAGACCGCCGCTCCGGGCGCTGCCGTTCCGCCAGCCGGAACGGCACCGGTAACCGTGCAGGAGACGCCCCGGCCTTCCGTGTTGCCGCCCCCACAGCCCGCTGACGCCCTGGCTGCAGCCCCGACCATGGCCGCCCGCCCGGTCGGCGCCTACCAGCCCGCGCCTCACCCCGGCGGCCCGTACCCTCCGGTGGCACTGTGGGCACTGCGGTTCGGCGAGCGTGGCGCCGGTCCTCGCTCCGCTGATGGCTGCGTAGGTGGGAACGGCCCGGCGCTGCCTGTCAGGGACGCGGGGCCTTCTCGCCGTGCACGGCTGTGTATTCGGCTGCGAGCCACGGGCCGAGGTCGGTGATGAGCATCCCGAGCACCACCGGATCAGGCGACGGTGCGTGACCAACGGCCGCGGCGACACGCATTTGCTCGACGCGCTCGGGGTAGTAGCGGCCGAAGAGCTCGGCGGACTGTTCGAGGTCGCTGGTCCAGCCGCCCCATTGGGGCATGATCAGAGTGAATCCTGTGCGGACGATGCGACGGCCGGCGAGACGGCTGAGGGTGCGGCGATCGGCGTCCGTGGTGGCTTCGGCTGCTTTGGCACGCCAGCGTGGAAGTGGCACTGTCAGATGTCGGCCGACGCGGGTTGCCTCCGCCAGCTGGGGGCGGCCCCTTTCCGAGCGAGGCGCCTGGTCATGAGGGTGATGGCCGCCCAGGTGATCAGGGTCTCGGAGTGCTGGATGAGCCGTTCGTAGTCCCTCGCGTGGCGGCGAGCGTGCACCATCCACGCAAGACTGCGTTCGACGACCCAGCGACGGGGCAGCACGACGAAGCCGGAAGCGTCCTTGGGACGGCTGACTGGCTTGATGGTGAGGTTGAGGTGCTGTTTCGTCCAGTCGACGAACTTGCCGGCGTAAGCGGAGTCGGCCCACACGATCGTGATCTCGGGATGCATCAAGTGGAGGCCGAAGAGGATTTCCTTCGCCGCGGCGGCGTCGGGCAGGTCGGCGGGGGCGACCGTGACCATGAGTGGGAGTCTGCGGATATCGACGACCAGGTGGCGCTTGCGCCGAAGACGCTGGCCGGCATCCCCTCACCGACGACGAACGCGCCGCCCTCGACCAGCTCCTGGAGCGGCTCGTCGACATCCCCACTCCTGCCGGGCTGACCCCACGAGAGATCGGGCTCCCGTCCACCGCGACGCTCCTGCCGGTCATCGACGTTCGCCAAGGGCCGTCAGAGCCAGAGACGATCCGCTAAGACTCCAGACCCTGGTTACCGACACCCGGCTCCCAGAGCACACGGTCTGATCGTCTACGCATAATGCGAGGCATGGACCTACGCTCGGAGCTGCTGCCACCGCCCGTGACCCAACAACAGCTCGACGAGATGTGCGATGAGATCGAGCGCATCTCCGACTTGATCGCTCGCGGCGGCCCCGCTGAAGAGGCCGTCGCCGCCTTCAACAAGAAGACCGGGCACGAGTACACGATGCTCGACTTCGCCGAGTACTACGGATGGCGCGACCTGGAGGACTTCGCCCGGGAAGCCGCACGGCCGCCATGGCCGAAGGTGCCCGACATCACGCGCGGCGAGCTCGTCGAGATCGTCTGCAGGATCTTGGGCACCGGCTCCGAGGCCGACTACTACCTGCGGGTTTTTGAAGTCAACGTGCCCCATCCGCGGGCAGCTGACCTGATCTTCCATCCTCCAGCCGGACTGCAGGACGCCTCCGCCGAGACGATCACCGATGCGGCACTGAGCTACCGCGCGATCCCATTGTGACCAGCTGAGCCAAGAGTCCCCCAGAGGGTTGACACCAGGACTCGGATTCCACAGAAAGGGCGGGAAGCCAGCGGGCAGGGCACGCCACTCGCAGCCCGTATCGACGACGTAGCGGATGGCGTCGACGATCTCGCGGGGAGGGGGTCCGGTCGGCCGCCCTTGCTGGTCTCGCAGGCTGGGGTGGGCAGCAGCGGTTCGATCAGCGCCCATTCGACGTTCGTGGTGTCCGAGGGGTAGCGGCGTCGGTGCATGACGAGGAGCCTTCGGGCGCGGCGGGACCGCTCTTCGGGCTCAGGCCGACTGGCACGTATGAGGGAGCTGTTCCGCCGTGCGTTGCCCGAGCCCGAAAACCTCTACCGCAAAACCCTCAATGACCAACACGACCAGAGACCGACGCGAGCCTGGGACGTCACCGGGTCCGCGCCCTCCAGCGCCTGGCCAGCGAACGGGCGGGACGCACCGCATGAGCAGCCGCTGATCCCACCGGCTCCCGCGGCATCAGCGTAGGCCGGCGTCCTGGAACAACTGGGGTGGGACCCAGGCGTGATGCCGCAGGATCATGCGTGTTGCGACACGGGAGGGTGTCATCCGCATCGCCATGTTCCGCAAGGCCACGGTCAGTGGGTGAGAGAGTTGCTGGCCCATCCGCCCAGCCTGCCGGGCGGCCCGTGCGACTGCCTGGCTGCGCGGGCGGCGCTCGGCGTCGTACCGGGCAAGCGCCGCTTCGACGGTGGGCGCGGTGGCGAGTGCGGCGGCAAGGGTGACCGCGTCCTCGAGTGCCTGGCAGGCACCCTGCCCCAGGTTCGGGGTCATCGCGTGCGCTGCGTCGCCCAGCAGCGCTATCCGGCCGACGGCGTACGAGGGGAGCGGCATGCCGAGTTCGTTGACGTCGTGGTGCAGCACGGCATGGGTCTGGGTCGCATCGAGCAGGGCGGGGATCGGGTCGTGCCAGTTGTGGAATCGTCGGCGTAGTTCGGCCAGAGGGTCGGCGAACCGCGTTCCAGCGGGGAGGTTGAGGACCGCGTGCCACTCGGCGCGCCCGTCAGGGAATGCGATGTGCCCGAACTCGGTGCCGCGCCCCCAGGTCAGCTCGAAGTCGGTGTGTAGGTGGACCGCTTGCCCGGTGATGGCACGCAGTACGGTCGAGCCGCTGTGGACCGGGCCGGGATGGGCTGGGAAGAGCAGGCTGCGGACCTTGCTGCCGATGCCGTCGGCCGCCACCGCCAGATCGGCTTCCAGCACCGTGCCGCCGCAGCCGACGCGAACCTTGCCAGGGCTGATCTGCTCAACCGAACTGGCCTCGGAGCCGATCAGCAGTGTCTCAGCGGGCAGGGCCTCGCGCAGCAGCCGGTGCAAGGTGGAGCGGGGGATGCCCATGATCGGCGTGCCCACCGCCTTCTCCAGCTCCGCGCCGTCCATCCGGGTCAGCCAACCGCCCTTCGGCGTGCGGGTCCCGCCGCTGTACTGGCCTCGCGACGCCTCCCGCACCGCCTCGCCGACGCCGAGTCCGTCCAGGGCCCGAAGGCCGTTGGCGGCCAGCGAGATGCCCGCCCCCGCGTCATCCAACATCGGCGCGCGCTCGACCAGCGTCACCTGCCAGCCGATGCGGCGCAGACCGATCGCGGCGGCCAGCCCGCCGATGCCCCCTCCGACGACCACTGCTGTGTTGCCCATGGCGAACCCTCAGTCCTTCTACATCTGTAGAAAGGTGACCCTACCTGAGGTACTACAGGTGTAGAAAAGGAACCATGACTACAGATCGGCGCGCTCTCCTCGCGGACGCGGCCCTCGACGTACTCGCCGACGAAGGCATCCGCGGTCTGACCCACCGCGCGGTCGACCGCAAAGCGGCCCTGCCATCCGGCACCACCTCGGCATACTTCCGCACCCGCACCGCGCTGCTCACCGCACTCGTCATGCGCCTTGTCCAACTCGACCAAGCGGAACTGCAGTCGACGGCCGAACAGCTCCCACCCCTCCGCACCGCCGAGGAACTCGTGGACGGCATGTCGCTGCTCACCCGACAGCGTCTCACTGGCGAGGGCCGCCGCCGCTCACTCGCCCGCTACGCCTGCGTCGTTGAGAGCGCGCGCGACCCGGAGCTGCGCGAAATCCTCGTACCTCGCGAGAACGCCGGCCGGGAGGCCGTCCGGCGGTTCCTCGCCGAGCACGGCGTGACTGATGTCGAGAACCGCACGCACACGCTGCTGACCTGCCTCGACGGACTGGTCTTCGACCGGCTTGTGAGCGGCGGCGAAGTGCCGCGCGAGGCCCTCGAAGGTCTGGTCGCCGCCGCCCTGCGTTGAGCCCCGCCGAAGCAACCCGGCGCTGACGGGGTAGCTGGTGGGCGGTGCAGTGACCCGCCGCCCCGACCCCGCTGCCGGTGACGGCCACCGTCCCTGTCGGCGTTGTCACCGCCCGGAGACAGCTCCAGGTCCTCGAGGGGCTCCTGCGCGCCGGTCAGGGGTGCGCCAGCCGCGGCGGGGCCCGGTACAGACCCACCGGCCGACGCCCCAGGGTCCGGTATTGGACCCTCCTCGTGTGCGGAGGGTCCAATATTGGACCCTTCCCTCAGCCGCCTGGGTTGGGCTGGTCCAGCTGATAGTTGCGCCTCTCCACCTGACGGGTTTGGTAGCCCCGGGCCCCTGGCCGCGGCGGGGGCCCGTCGGGTTCAGGCGATGAGGTCGATGGTGCGGAGGTAGACGCGTTGGATGGGCGGCGCGGGTGATGGTGGTGTGCTGGAGGGTGAGGGTACGCTCGACGTCTTCGGGGCGGTCGTGGACCGGTCGGGTGGCGCCGTAGGGGTCTTCGATGATTTCGAAGAGGGCGAGGTTGAGCTCGTCCCTGGCGTTGTCGGGGAGGCTGTCCCAGACTGCGGTGACGGCCGCGTTGTAGTGACGGAGCTGGTACACCCCGTAAAGATTGTCAGATCAGGCGGCGCCGCGTGACCGGATTCGGGCAGCTTCCTCGAGGATCCGCTCGGTGACGTCGATGGACCCTTCGGCGGGGCCTTCACCTCGCTGCTCCCGGGCGATGATCTCCTGGTTTTCGGTGAACGCCGCCTGCCGGTTCTTCGCGATGAGCTCCCACCTGGCGAAGACGTGGAGCAGGTGGTGGGCCGGTGCTGTGTTGATCTCACCCATGAAGCGTTGCGCCAGGTCGGGGTCGCGGAGGGCATCGCGGATGCGCTCGATGGTCCACGGCTGGTCGCTCACGGCGCCGACCTCCTCATGCTGCTGCTGTCCGAATGCCAACCTCAGCGTAGCGCTGCGCGTTGCTTCGCCGCCGCTTGCGTCGGAATCCATCTCGGAATCCATGTTGATGCTATCCGGGAATTCCCGCGGCTTGGTTCCTGCTTCTGGTCGCGTAACTCCACACGCTGTAGGTGCCGTCGCTGGTCGGCTCAGGTTCAGTCGGTTCGCTGCCGCTGGTGAGCACGGCCAGCTGGTAGGCGGTGCGCTCAGCGAGCTGCGGGTCGCGGGCTTCAACGATGCTGCGGACGTAGCCGGGCTGGTCGAGTGGCTGCATGCGCGTGGGGACCCTGCCGCGGGCCTGACTGGTCCGCAGCAGGGTGCGGGCTCACTCGGCTTCCGCTTCGCCCCGCGCTTCGCGACCTGGACGACCAGCGGTTCTGGCGGGCCGATCTGCCGGCGGTGAGGAGCCGGCCCCGGGTACGGGCCACTTCAGGCCGTGGCCTGTAACAAGGCGAACCTCAAGAAGGTCGTCACGCACTGGCCGGACATGCGCCAGGTTGCCGGTTCGCTCATCACCAACCGGGTCCGCGCCTACGACCTGCTGCGGATGTTCGGCCGCGAGGGCCACCCCCACCCCGCTGGGGCGGCGTTCGCCGAGTACGGCCGCATCGACAAGACCATGCACGGCACTGCACGCGACCGGCCTGGCCCTCACTACGAGCTGGCCGACGAACGCCTCGGCCATGCGCTGGACGACCTGCGCACCGCCGTGGTCGCCGTCGAGACCGACCGGACCTGTGCCGATGTGCGCGTCGGGTCAGCGAGCGCACTACCGAACCGGGCCAGCACCTCGATGTCAGAGGCAACAGTCAGCGACACCCCTCCGGGCTCCGGAGCAGACACAGGAGGGCTCCTGTGCACGTAACACCGGGGAAGGGGGTGTTACAGGAGTTCGCAGTTGGCCCGGCACTTCTCGCTGGACCCGCAGGAACAGCCGTGATGACAGCTCTCATGATGCGCGGCCGTGCCCTGGGGATGACGTCCATGCACATCACGCTGATCCACGGCGTGGTCGTGGGGGCGGTCGCCAAGCCGATGACGGGCCGGGTCCGTCCGCGGATGCGCGGCTCAGCCGATGGCTTCAGCCTGGAGGGGCCGGCTTCATGAGAGTCGGCTACGGCAAGGGCACGCCCATGGGCAGTGCGGAGCGCCGGCGGCAGTGCACGGTCGCCCCGGGCGGTGTCCACGCTGCGTGTCACACATCCGGCAGGGGAGCGACGCGAAGACATACGGCAGGAGTGATGCACTCGTGTCCACGCCGATCGCAGAGTACGGAATGCTCGCCGACGGCAACTCCGCGGCACTGGTCGACCGGCGCGGATCTGTCGACTGGCTGTGTATGCCCCGCTACGACAGCCCTGCGCTGTTCGCCCGCCTCCTCGATCCGGGCGGCGGTCACTTCGCTCTCACGCCGGTGGGTGCCTTCGACGTCCGCCGTCGCTATCTGCCGGGATCGCTGGTGATCGAGACGGAGTTCACCACCGCGACCGGGGTGGCCCGGCTGCGGGACGCACTGGCGGTAGGGGAGGGGGAGAGCGGGCACACCGTGGGTCTGCGGCCACCCCATGAACTTCTCCGCGAGGTGGAAGGGATCGCCGGCGAGGTCGACTTCGACATCGAGCTGGTGCCACGCCCCGAGTACGGCCTGGTCCGGCCACTGCTACGGGAGACCGGGCGGGGAGTGCGCACGTTCGGCGGGCCGAACCAGATCGCTGTCGGCACAGCCGTACCGCTGCGGGCAGGCCGCGCCTGTGCCCGGGCGCGGGCACGGGTGTCTGCCGGTCAGCACGTCGCACTCGCGATGGTGTGGACGCCTGCTGGCGAAGCTCCGCCGGAGCCCACACCGCCCGAGCGGGTGTCCGGAAGAATCAGGGAAACCGTCGAGGCATGGCGGTCCTGGGAGGCCGATCACGACATCTACCAGGGGCCACACCACGAACAAGTGCGATTCTCCTCCCGGGTGCTCAAGGGCCTGACCTACCGGCCCACCGGTGCCATCGTGGCCGCGCCCACCACCTCGCTCCCCGAAACGGTGGGCGGCGAGCGCAACTGGGACTACCGCTACGCCTGGATCCGGGACGCCAGCCTCACCCTGGAGGCGCTCTATCTGGGAGCCTGCCCCGACGAGGCCACCGATTTCGTGTCCTTCATGACCAGTGCGGCCGGCGGAGCAGCCGACGACACCTCCTCGCTCCAGATCATGTACGGAGTGGGCGGCGCCCACGACCTGTCCGAGCGCGAGCTGCCCCATCTGCGCGGCTGGCGCGACTCCCGGCCGGTACGCGCCGGCAACGCGGCGTGGTCGCAGACCCAGTTGGACGTTTACGGAGAGCTGCTGAACGCACTCCATCTGTACCGGGAGCGGCTGGGCGAGCTGCACCCGGAGATCCAGCGCTTTGCGGCCGACCTCGCGAACGCCGCCGCACGCCGCTGGCGGGAGGCGGACGCAGGCATGTGGGAGATGCGCGGGCAGCCGCGGCACCACCTTTCCTCGAAGGTGCTGTGCTGGGTCGCCCTGGACCGTGCGGTAAAGCTTGCTCCGCGCCTCGGTCGGTACGCCCGCATCAGTGCCTGGGCCGCCGAGCGGGACCGCGTACGGGGGGCCGTGCTGTGGGAAGGCTGGAGCCGTCGGCGAGGCGCCTACACCCAGGCGTTCGGTTCCGATCAGCTGGACGCCGCCGCCTTGCTCATGCCGCTGTACGGCTTCCTGCCCGCGACCGAGCCCCGGATGCTCGCCACCATCGACGCCATCGCGGGCGAGCTCACCGACACGGGGCTGGTGCTGCGCTACGAGGCGCAGGACCAGCACAACGCCGACGGGCTCAGCGGCCGTGAGGGCGCCTTCGTCCTCTGCTCGTACTGGCTCGTCTCCGCCCTGGCGCACGCCGGGCGTACCGGACAGGCGGCACGGCTGTTCGACCGCGTAACCGGATATGCCAATGATCTCGGGCTGCTGGCCGAGGAGGTCGATCCGCGTATCGGCGAACTGCTGGGTAACTTTCCGCAGGCGTTCAGCCATGTGGGCCTGGTCGGTGCCGCAGCCGCACTCGACCGTGCCGCAGCCGCACCGTCCTCGTCCCCGCCGTCCGCTCCGGAGGCGTGAGCGCCGGACTCCGGTCTCCGGGTGCCGGGAACCGGTTCGGTCGGGTTCACGACGTTCTCGGCAGGTGCGCAGCGGTGGAGGAATCGTCTCGTAGGACCGGCCGAAGTCGCCCTCCGTCAAGGTGGTCAGCGGCTCCGAGCCGGTCCAGTCGATCGCGACACGCACGTCGTACTCGTCCTTGCCCGTCGCGTCAGCGGTCGCTCGGATGAGGGCCATGAGGTCTGCGATGCGGCACTCGTTCGCCGCTGACTGGATTCCGGCGCCCTCGAAGTACCCGCCGCTAGCCATGCGTTTGGCCGCCGCCGACTGCGGCCGCGAGGGTGACTGATTCGTCGTGCGTGCCGCACCGCGTTCCGGCTTCCCCGGCCACGGTGGCCGGGGACGGAGCTGCCAGGAGGCGCCCTCGCGCGATGACGCGGCGCCGGGTCGGTGTCGATCCGCGTGGGCATCTCGATCGGCAGGAGGCCCGGAATCGGAGACCTGTGCCAGCAGGGCGCGGTGTCCCAGAGGCGATCCGGAGCAACGCCGCTCGCGCCGCACAGGCCCAGGACACTCCGGCCCGTGCGGGCCCGCCACCGCATCGCGTTGAAGGCATGGCGACCGTCCCGAGGCGTACGGCTCGTCCTCGACAAGGCGGCAACGTCACTGCCGGCCGGGGCCATTGCTCGTCCGTCAAGTCTCCACGCGCCATACCGAGAGCGTCCCGTGACCTTGTTCAACGTTCCAAACACGCCCCCCCGGGGGGCTGTCGACGCGGTCCGGGCGTTGTCGACACGGCCTGGAGCGCGGATCGGGACCCGGGCCACTCTTTTCAGGCACCGGCACCGCCGTCGACCGGCAGTATCGCGCCGGTGACGTACGAGGCGCGGTCGCTGAGCAGCCACGCGGCCGCCTCGGCGATCTGCCGGGGCTCCGCCATCTGACCGAGCGGGATCGCCGTGGTCATCTGCTCGACGATGCCGGGAGTCGCTGCCTCCCAGGTGTCGATCATCTC
Organism: Streptomyces spirodelae; assembly: GCF_017676385.1. GTDB lineage: Bacteria > Actinomycetota > Actinomycetes > Streptomycetales > Streptomycetaceae > Streptomyces > Streptomyces spirodelae. Next base: position 28,204 of record NZ_JAFFZN010000010.1, on the reverse strand, counting down.
GGTTGAGGTGCCGCCGGGGGTGATGGCGTTGACCCGGATACGGTCACCGGCCCAGTTCACCGCGGCGGTCTCGGTGAGGCTGTTGAGCGCGCGTTTCATGGCGCCGTAGGCGGGCAGGGCGGGGTTCGCGCGGCGGCTGCCGATGCTGGAGGTGTTGACGATCACCCCGCCGTCGTTCCGTCGCATGAGCGCGGCCTCGGCTGTCATGGCAGTCCAGTGCGAACGGAAGTTCACGGCGAACTGCTCGTCGATGTCCTCGTCGCTGGTGGTCTCGACCGGGCCGAACTGCCGCTGGGGGACCGCGCCGTTGTTGAAGGCGCCATCCAGCCGTCCGTGAAGCGATTCGACGCGGTCGACTGCGGCGCGGATGCTCGCGGGGTCGGCGAGGTCCAGGGTGACGGCGTCAGCGACGTGGCCGTCGGCGCGGATCTCCTTCACGATGCGCTCGAGGGCGTCGGTGCTGCGGGCGGCGAGCACGACGGTGGCGCCCTCGGAGGCGAAGAGCCGGGCGGCGGCCGCCCCGATGCCGCGGCTGGCGCCGGTGATGAAGATGACCTTGCCGGTGAGCAGGCCGATGGATGCGCTGTCGGTGGTGTTCGTGTTGTTCGTCATGACAGCCAGCGTCCGGCCGGCTGCCGGCCGGATACAGGCACAGGCTGTACCAGGATCCGCCGCCGCACCCCGCGCACACTGGACGTATGGACAAACAGGAGCTCGGGGCATTCCTCCGCAGCCGCCGCGAGCGGCTCCGCCCACAGGACGTCGGCCTCCCCTCCGGCCCGCGACGGCGCACACCAGGTCTGCGCCGCGAGGAAGTAGCGGTCCTCGCGCACATCTCCACCGAGTACTACATCCGCCTCGAGCAGGGCAGGGCGCCACGCCCCTCGGGCGACGTCCTGGCCGCGATCGCGGGAGCGCTGCGGCTCACCGACGCAGAGTCCGACCACCTCCACGTCCTCGCGGGCACCGCGCCGAACCGCACCGGACTGCACCGGCGTGACGTCCGCCCCAGCATCCTCACGCTCCTGGAACGACTGCCGCAGACGGCCGGCTTCGTGATGTCCGCCGCGTTCGAGGTCCTCGCATGGAACGAACTCGCGGCCGCGCTCATGGAGGACTTCGCCCCTCTCGCAGCCAAGGACCGCAACCTCGCGCGCCGGGCCTTCCCCGGGCCGCAGACGACCGACGCGACGCTCTACGGGCTCTCCGATACCGCCGATTTCCGGCTGGGCGTCGTGATGCAGCTCCGCGCCACCCTCGCCCGCTACCCCACCGATCCCGCGGTGATCGGACTCGTCGGCGAACTCCGCGATGTCAGCCCCGACTTCGCCCGCCTATGGGAACGGCACGACGTACAGACCGCGCCGATGCTCACGAAGACTTTCCGCCACCCAGCCGTCGGGGAGGTCACCGTCGACTGCGACACCCTCACTCTTCCCGACCGGGACCAGTACCTCGTGCTCTACACCGCGACGCCGGGATCTCCCAGTGCCGAGGCCCTCGCCCTGCTGAACGTCCTGGGAGCACAGGCCAGTCACTACACGCCGTAGCGCCACAGCCAGCCACCGCGAACACCATCGCCGACTGCGCGACACGCGGGAGTGTCCGAGCGGGCCTGGGTGAAGAAGCTGAGTGGCGAGGACCGGTGCGGCCTGACCGCGCTGTTCTCGTCCAACGTCAACCCGTACGGCGCACCTTCCGCCTGGACATCGAGTACGGGGACACGGCGATGAGCTTCGCCGAACTCACCGACCCCGGTGGAACGAGGCCGTGTCGCGGCCGCTCAACCTGATGCGGGCTTACGTCGCCCGCTACGGCACCGCGGGCGACCGCACCCGGAACCCATGGCCTTCCCCAGCGTCGCCCTCCAGCTCGCCGCGGCCGTGCAGCACTTCCTGACGCTGCTGGGGGGCGGAGGTGCGGCCGACGCGGCAGCCAGCTCCCTCATTGCCTAGACGAGAACACCCATCGCCCCAGCACAGGAGGATCGCCGTCCGTTCTGTCGCATGCGGCATGCTGGGTTGTTCCGATGGACAGGCCGTGCGTCCACACCGCGTAAGTGGAAAGGCACGACTTTCGGTCAGCCTGTAGGGGCGTTCTGTGAAAGGGCCCACGCACAGGCAGGAGCGGTGGTAGGACTGCTGCATGGCTACCTACCGAACCAAGGACGGTCACACCGTGGGCCTCGGCAGCACCGTGTGGGCCATTAACGGGCAAGGTCCCTTCACCCTCGCCGAGCCCAATCACTCCACTCCGCCCGGGTGGGTCTGCGCGGTGAGCGGCGACGGCGAGGACATTCGCCTGCACGGTCCCGAGGACATCTCGCTGTACTACAACTTGGTCCGGCGGGTGGAGGTCTGAGGATCTGAGGACACGCACGCCCCCCACGGAGACCGAGCCGAGCCGAGCAGACCATCGACCTGGGGACCCCGATGAGCGAACCGATCTCTGCGCAGCATTCCGACACCGCCCCGGATGCCGCCGAAGTATCGTTCGTCTGTGCGGTGACAGTCTCCGAGCCGGCCAGCGTCGGTCCGCTGTTCCGCCGCCTCAGCACGATCCCGGACGCGACCGTCAACCGGCGTCGCTCCGGCCCGGAGGATGGCAAGCTGGGCGTCGCCGAGACGCTGCACCTGCTCGTGCCGTCCGCAGCAGTGCTCACCGTCGTGATCCGCACCCTGCCAGCGTTCATCAGATCCAGACGATCGTCCGTGAGCGTAACGATCACCCGGGGCGACCGATCCGTGACCTTCGACGGCAAGAACCTTCCAAACCCCGAGCACGCCATCGAGATCACCGACCGCCTGCTCGGCGATGACTAACCTGGCGAACCGGGACTACTCCCGGTCACGTGCGGTCCTCATGGGCACCTGGGACTACCGGGACTTCGACGACGTCCCCGCGGTCGGACGCAGTTACCACCGGATGCGGGAACTGCTGCAGGACCCGGTGTGCGGCTCGTGGCCTCGCGATTCCATCAAGCTGCTCAACAACCGCCCCACCCTCGGCACGACCCATGTCGAACTCATCGAGACGTTCCTTCAAGCCACCGACGTCGCGCTCTTCTACTACGTCGGACACGGGATCTACGACCACCGCGAGCGGCTGTGTCTCGCCGTGGGCGACACCCGAACCGATCCCAACTTCACGGCCGCCACAGGCTTGTCGTTCGAGGCGGTGCGGGACGCGTTCCGGGCCAGCAGAGCCGCGGTCAAAATCGCGGTGCTCGACTGCTGCTACGCGGGGCTCGCCACGGAGGAATACGGTCGCCTCTCCGCCACCCGCCTGCCCCCGGTGTCCGGCGCCTACGTACTGATGAGCAGCAGCGCCTTCGAGGCATCCTGGCACGAGACGGAAGAAGTCATCGGCGCCCAGACGTACTTCACCAAGGCCCTCGTTCGGACGGTGCAGGAGGGCATCCCTGGCGGACCGGCCGGTCTCACCTTCGACCATATCTTCGGCGTGGTCGCCGACCAACTGGTTGAGGACGGCAGACCCGAGCCCGGCCGCCGCATCGAGGATCACGCCGCCGGCTGGGTGTTCGCCCGCAACAACGCCCCCGACGCCCCGCCCGAACCCGGCGCCGACCCTGACACCGTCTTCCACGAGGCGTACCGCCGTGAGACCAAGGAGGGAGTCGAGCGGCTGCCGGTGATCGCCGCGCTGTACCGGGCGGCGGCCGAAGCCGGACACGCCCCCTCGATGAACCGGCTCGGGCAGATCGCCGAAGGCCGGGTCCAGGCGAGAATGCAGGGTGTCGAGCCAGGACCTGTCCACAAGGCGAAACTCTTGGAGGCCACGCAGTGGTACTCGAAGGCATCGGAAGCCGGCGACCCGGTCGGTCCGCTGCACCTCGGACAGCTCTACGAGGAGCAGTACAACGACGCGGCCCAGGCCGTGTACTGGTACGACCTCGCCGCGCGCCGGGGCAACGGCGCGGCCCAGGAGCGGCTGATCGGACTCCGGCAACGCATCCGCCTCGGGATCGACACGTCCCGCGAGCCCGCGGACGCGAGGAGTGAGGAGGAGCCGGAACCCGCGCGCCCGGCGCCCGCGGCGCCCACTCTCTCCGGTCTCGCCGCCGAGGCGTTACGACAACGATGGCTGGCCAACTGGGACGGCAGCGAACCGCTGGCAACCGCCCAGTGCCTCGACGTCCTCCTCGACGCCTGCGGCGGACCTCACGGTGAGTGGGCCACCCTCGACGACACGGAACAAGAGCGCGTCCTCGTCGACTTCCTCGCTCTGCTGCCACCCAGAGCGAACCTCGCGCGCACGGCGCGCGACTACTACGAGGCCGTCGGTCCGGGGAGGCTCCGCGACCATGCTGCCGGACTCCTTCGCGCGGCGCAGTGACCCGAACCGTGACCCAGGACAAGGTAGGGAGACATGACGATTCCCGAAGTCAGTACGGAACTCCGGCAGTCCCTCGAACGCCACCGGTTCTCGCTTCGGCCGCAGCCGGACGCGCGCCCCGGCGAGGAGATCGTCGGCGTCGTCCTCGAAGACGGCGGGGAGACGTTCCACGCCGGACGGGTGGACCACCACCTGGGACTGTGGTCGGCCTTCGCCGTCGTACGGAACACCGGACTCTTCCGACTGGACGAGGTGGGCAGACACGAGTCGTTCGAGGACGCCGTGCTCGACGTCCTCATGAGTTTCACCCACGTCGAGTAGAAGGCGGCCGGCATGCCTGTCGAACCACGGTTCCGCGACCAGGTCAGATGCCTCGTCCTCAAGGACCGAAGGGCGAAGGCGCTCAACGACGCCCTCTCACCGGACGACAGAATCGCCTTCAACGACTTCCTCGTCTCCGTAGCCGCCGTGCTCCTCGTGCCACGGCTGGGCGACCGGTGCGGGATCGAGGACATCGTGGCGTTCAGCGACGAGGTCGCAGCCCGACACCGCAGGGAGCGGCGACCGGTCAACGTTTTCGTCGTGGAGGAGATCCTCCGCGAGATCTACGGACTCCCACTGCTCTTCCGCACGTTCCCAGTGCCTCCCGCGGCGGTGTCCGGGGCCGGCGCGGCGATCCTGCGGTACCTGACCAACACAGACGCCGGCGTCGCGGCCGGTATCGACCGCATCCTCGACACGGCCGCAGACCTCCACGAACGCCGCACCCGGCCCTGACGTCGACCGCCCTCCGACGGGCGCGCTACCGGATCGAGCTACGGCTGGGTGCCGGGAATTGGCCGTGTGTATCTGGGATGTCGCCGAGGTGAGTCCAAAAGGAGCCTTGGGATGATCTTGGTGCGGTAGCAGGCGTCCCCTCAGGGCTGGGTGTCAGTCGTGAGGGTGCTGACGCGGTTCTCGTACTCGCGGCGGGCCTTGCGCTGTGCCGGAACCGCGTTCGGCGAGGTGGGCGGCGAGGTCGCCCGTGCCGCAGCCGATCTCCAGCGCCCCGGCTCCGTCAGGGGCGGGTGTGTGCCGGGCGAGCAGGTCGCGTTCCACGTTGCGCAGCGGCCGGAAGCCCTTGCCCTCGTTGTAGTGCCGCGACCAGTCGGATCGGTCGTATGCCACGGTGCGCTCCTCGTTGGTGGTGCGGACGGGGGTCTTCACTGGTGCTGGTCGGTGCGCAGGCGCGCCAGGGTGCGGCGCCCGCGCTCAATCAGTTCGGGGTCGCCGTGAGCGGCGCCGTACTGGATGCCGGAGAGGGCATCGAGGGCCGCCTCGACGGCCAGGCGTTCTTCTTCGGCCGGGGTGAGCTTGCGGCCGTAGCCGACCAGGAAGGCGTCGTGCAGGTCCGGCCGCCCGTTCCAGGCGTCGGAGAGACGTACCAGGTCCCGGATGGCGGGCCCGGGCTCGCTGCGCTCGAAGTCGATCACCGCGAGACTGCCGTCTTCGGCGCACAGGAGGTTGCGGAGCTGGAAGTCCCCGTGGGTCGGCACGTGCTCCAGGGCAGGCACTTGGTCCGCGCGCTTCGCGAGGCAGCGGAGAAAGTCCTCGTCACCCGGGCCGAGATGGGAACGTGCTCCGGACAGGTGCCGCTCGACCTCCCCCAGCCGCACGTCCCCACCGGCGGGTGCGGGTTGCGCGGGCGCGCTGTGATGGATGGCCACGGCGAGAGCGCCGATCCGGCGGAAGAGACCCATCTGTTCCTCGGGCGGGTGCACGCTGCCGTGCAGCGGGCGGCCCGGCACCGCGGTGACCACCACGGCCCGCAACCGGGAGTCGGCGGCCACCAGCCGGGGCGCGGCCGCGCCGAGACCGAGCACCCAGGTCCGGTAGGCGCCCACCTCCCGCTCGTGGAACCGCTCGTTTTGGTGGACCTTCACGTACCACGTTCCGCCCGTCGTGCCGCGCACCCGCCATACCCGGCTGCCGCCCCGGACCCAGGAGGCATCCACCCACCGGGCAATGCGTCCGACCGCCTGCTCCGCGAACCGCCGCACCCGCGGCTCCGGATCGCCCCATTCGGGCGAGGGGCCGGCGGCGGGGATGAGGCGGAGGCGGTCCTGCTCGGGTACATAGGCGATCGCGTCGCAGGGCTGCTGAAAGTGCACCGCGAGCCGGGCGCCACTGCGGTAGGCGTCCAGTCCGGCGCGGCAGTACGCCACCATCGGGCCTGGCAGCGGGTCGTCCAGGCGGAACCAGTCCATGGCATCGCACACCTGCGGCTCCTGGATACGCGGCACCCCTTCCCAGCGCCGGACTTCGAAGAAGATGCCGACCCGGGCATGGCCGCTGGGGCTGCGGTGGTGCACGGTCACGACCGCCCGGACGTCTCCCGGGTCGATGACCACGCCGGTCTCCTCCCGCGCCTCCCGCACCAGAGCCTGGGCAACGTCCTCGTGCGGACCGTCCAGGTGGCCAGAGGGGAGGTGCCACAACCCGGCCGCGTAAACCGCGCCGGTGCGCCGGGAGAGGAGGACCTCCGCCCCGCCGCCGGCCTCCCGGCGCAGGATCAAGTGGACGTCGACCGGTTCGGTATGGCGCTGTACGCCGCTCGTGCTCACTGTGTCCGCCTTCTTAAGCCCAGCCCACCTGGGAGTACGGGCGTCTGGCAAGTATCCCGTCGATCGCTGTGCGGGTGTAGGGGACAACTACGGCCGGGAGGTTCTGCGGCTGCCACCACCGCCACTCCACGCACCGGTCGGGCTCATTCACCTCCGGAGTGCCGGACCAGGAGCGTGCCCGGAAGACGAGCTGGATCCGCGGCAGCGCGCGCGGTGAGTCGATGAGGTGGACCAGGTGCATGAACCCGACGTCGCCGGGGTCGATGAGCAGCCCGGCCTCCTCCTTCGCTTCCCTCACCAGACAGGCGACCACGGCCTCCCGCTCGCAGTGGCCGGCCCAAAAGTGCCACGTGGCCGGTGCGTACGCGGAGTCGGGGTGGCGCAGGCCGAGGAGGATCCGGCCGTGCTCGTCCTGGAGGTACAGGTGGACACCGACAATGTAGAGCTCGGTTCCTTCCGGCGCCCCCCGCTCACCTCTTTGCCGGGGAAGCCAGCTCCGACGTGGCGGTGGTGGACCGTGGTGGCGACGGCAGCGACGCCGGGGCCAGCTGGCGGTGTGGATCAGCCTTGACGAGGAATGGGAGAGCGTTTTCCCCGAGGACCGTGCCGCATGCGCACGCACGTGCGGCACCTGGTGGCGGAACGCGCGCCCGGCACTGTCTGAGAGCCGCTTCCGACCGCGGGTCAAAGGACGGCGGCGGGCGCCTGCGGGCAGGTTGAGCGGCTGGGACGGTCACGAAGTGCCGGCCAGCGGCTGAGCGACGACGACGAGTCAAGTCGTCACGGTCACTTCGGCGGGGCTGGTCTGGGCGTACGCCTTATCCAGGATCTCCATCCGCTGTTCGTGGGTGAAGTCGCCGTCGGGGCAGGCAAATACCGGGATCGACAGCCATGCCTTCCTCTCCGCCATGGTGGTGTACTGGGGCCGTGACCTCCGTGTCCACCAATGTCAGCAGCCCAACGTCGGCCAGATGGTGGGTGATGGCCGGGAGCGGCAACTTCAGGTTGTCGCCGTTCGTCGGTAGCGGGGTATAGCCGTAGTCACGTGCGGCGATCTGCTGGATCAAGGAGCGGAGCGAGGGGCCGGTGTGGCCCGTCTGTCCGTCGGGGTGGGTGACGCTGGCGAGTCCTCCCCCGACGTTGAACACGAACCGTCCGCCGGGCCGCAGGACGCGGTGGACCGAGGCGAACACCGCGGGAACGTCGGTTTTCCAGATGGCCGAGTTGCACACCACGGCGTCGACGGCGTGGGCGGGGGCGTGCATAGCCAGGTCCTCGGCGGGTGCGGCGGCCCAGGACAGGCGGGGATCGTTGATGGTGCGACGTCCGATGCGTTGCATGGCGGCAGCGCTGTCGAGGGAGATGACCCTGGCGTCGGGCGGGGCCAGGCTGAGGATTGCCTCGGCAGTCACGCCGGTACCGCCGCACAGGTCCACGATCAGGCGGCTGTCGGTGAGGTGGGCGCGGTGGGCGAGGTCCCGGCTGGAGGAGCTATACATGGGGAAGGCGCGGGTGAACGCGGCATAGGACTCGGCGGTGGCGTCCTCGTCTCAGCCGGTAAGGGCGTCTCGTGTCAACGTCAGTACCCCGCTTCGTGGTTGGGATGCCGGGTGTCGCGAGGCGGGCTTGACGGGCGGGTCGGGGCGCACCGATCAGGTCCCGCTTGTCGGCTGCGAACCCCCTCGTACGCCACGCGCTTTCTATGGAGCTGATCGTGTCGCTTCTCGTCGTTCACACCCGAACAATCGGTCACAGAGACCTATGCTCTCGGGCCGGTGTGGAGGTGGCCCGTGGCGATCAGTGATTCCGACATCTCGGGTGCCCTCGCCACCTACCTTGAGCGTTACCCGGAAGAGGTCGAGCAGTTGTCCGAGCCGCTGCGGCTCCTGGGCCAAGGCCGGAACTTTGCCTCCCGACGCAGTTTCACCGTGCACGTGACCGTTGGCGCGCTCCTCGTCCGCGATGACACCGAGATCTTGCTCATCGAGCACCTTGCGTACGGGATCACTCTCCAGCCGGGAGGTCACCTTGAGCCGACCGACGCCACGCTGATCGACGCGATTGTGCGCGAGTTGACGGAGGAGACCGGCATCGACCCCAGCCAGGTCTTCCCCGTCTCGCCGACTCTCGCCTACATCGAGTACGGCAAGGCGCCGGCCAGGCCCGAGAAGGACGAGCCGGAGCACTACCACCTGGACATCGGGTACTCCTTCACCACGGCCGGTGCCGAGATCGGGCGCATCCAGGAGTCCGAGGTGACCGGCGTCGGCTGGTACCCGCTGGATCTGGCCGAACGCCTCGTAGGGCCCCGCATCGCGCGAGCGATCAGCACGCCGACTCAGGCTGGCTGACCCGGGCCCACGGTCGAAGCGGCCAGAGGGCCCGGGGCGCGTCAGCCGCGGTGCGGATTCGCTCATTCGAAGGACGGCTTGCTGTCCCGGCTTCGCTTGAGTCCGAAGAACCCGTCCGTCCCGGCGACCATGACCGGGCCGTCCCAGAGCCGTCCGGCAGCTTCACCGCGGGGGCTTGCCTGAGGACGGGTCCGAACAGAGCCGTGCCGCCGACGCGGAGAACGGGCGTCCCGACGTCAAGGCCGACCTCGCTGAACGCCTCGTCGTGTGAGTCCTTGATGAGCTGATCAAACTCCGTGCTCGTGGCGGCCGACGCCAGGGAGGCGGGCAGGCCCGTGTTCACTGGCCTCCTCAATGGGGTCGTCCCCATTGAGGAGGCTGCTGACGTTGATCGGAGCGCCGTCGTCCATGCGTAACCCACTCTTAGTCACCGTGAGGAACGAGCGTACTGCCGTGCTCTGACTGCAGGGGCGGCATGCGGACAGCGGTGGGAAGTGTATTGGCACTGCCCGTCCACAACCAGCGGAGAGAGCAGACCGGTTGCGCGCAGGGAAGCTACCTCCTGGAGACGGCGAGGAAGGCGGCGATCGCACCCGCGATCGTGACGAGGAGAGTCACGCCGGCGACCGCGACTGTGAGCGGGGTCGCAAGCGAGGGGTGCGCGAGCGTCACGTAGAGCAGACCGGTTCCGATGATGAGGATGACGAGGACGAAGAGCAGGATCAGGAGAGGGAGCAGGGCCGCGGCAGCAGGGCCTGCGGGAGTCGGGTAGGACTGCTGGGGCCGGGAGGAAGGCGTCTGGGTGGAGCTGCTGTTGGTCATGGCACGAGCATCGTTGCGATCGCCGGGAGATCCTGCCCGACAAAATCGGGGGTGTTCTCCGGACGACCGCGACGGTGCCGAACGCGGGCTTGCGAGATAGTGGCCGTATGGCATTCGGGATGGGGTTCGGTGAGATCGAGATGGACCTCACCGAGACCGGCGTCACCCTGCGGAATCTCTACGGGTGGCCGGGCTGGGCGATAGAGGTCGACATCGACTGGTCGACCTGGAGCTCGCGCACTGTCCGGGACGTCCCGCCCCCTCGAACCCGGAGCAACGCCCGGCGACCGACCGACGATCCCGAACTGGTCCGGCGCATAAGAAAGGCAGCTGAGGCAGCCAGGGAACTCCCCCGTAGCTCGATTTGGGTGGTCTCCCTGGCCCTTCCCACGCCGCACAAGAAGAAGACGGACGGCGTGCAGTTGCGGGCCGCCACCATCGGCACGATGTACAACTACGCGCTCAAGCTCGGCCTCTCCCCGAAGCGCGCCATCTCGGAGGTCTATGACCTCCCTCTGGTGGAAGCCGAGGGTGAGCGCGCGCAGCCCTCCCGCAAGTACGAGCGCTGGATCGCGCAGGCCCGTATGACCATCAACCCAGAAACCGGCAGGCCGTACCTCCAGCCCTACAACAGCGAGCTCCACGCCCCCAGACTGTGGCCGATCGGCCGCGGACACCCACTGGAGCCGCGCCGCGCAAGGCCAGCGTTTCCCGAGCCAGTCCGAGAGGGGCAGTACGCTGGCACGTCCTGACCTTGAGGGTGTCGAGAACGGCGCCGCCGGACTGGGCAGCCCAAGAGGCCCGGGACCGGGGATCCCGGATGATCGGTCCCGATCTGGTCATCGAGGGGTCTTGGTCCAACGGCGAGGAATTGCCGCCACTTCCCGTGATGCGGGGGGTCAGCCCGGGGGAGACCCCCCGCCGGGTGCAGAGCCTGGTCAAGGAGCTGGAGGGACGCTATCCCGGGGCGAAGGTCAAGGCCACCGTCAGCGCTCAGGCGATGGGACAGCCACGTACACGTAGTCGGATCCGGACAGGTCCCGGTTCTGGAAAGCGGCGTGGTCGTCGCTCCACTGCTTGGTCAGCCGGGTCACCGTGGTCGGCGAGAGCCCGGCGGCCGTGCCGGGAACTGTTCCATCGCTGGCACGAAGTTGCCGGAGGACAGAAGTACAGGTAGAGCAGGGGCAGTACCTCGCTGATCTTCGGGGACTTCCGGCACCAGGGGGCGAGGATCCTGGACGAGAACCGCTTGCGCTCGCTCGTCTCGCCATCGACCCGCTTGTCGTTCACCCGCGGTGACTTCACCGCAATCGGCCCGGCGGCGGTGGCCACCGTCCGCTCGCGGTGATGACCGTTGCGGACCACCAGACGGCGCCCGACTTCGTCCCGCTCATCCGACAACTCAGCTAGGTACTGGTTGACTTCGGCTTCCAGGGCCGCGGCACGGCCCTCGGTCAGCGCCGTGCGCAAACAAGCAGCCGCTACAGGCGGTCCTTCCGGGAGTCGTACTGCTGGCATTGCCCGGTGAACGTGACGCCGAGTTCGGCATCGAGAATCGAGGCGGCGAGTTCCTTCGCGGGAACTCCCTGCACGCCATCCGGGTCGCGGTAGACCTGGAGTGCCAGCCCGTCCGTGACCGCGGCGAGACGCACGGCCGCCGGCCATGGGTCCAGGTCGGGTTCGACTTCGCCGCACTCCTTGCCGTTGCGCACGGCCTGAGCGATGTCCGCGCGCAGCGCCCTGGCGGTCTCGATGTCGACCTCAGCGAGCGCAGGGACATCCAGGGCGCGCCCGGCGAAGGCACGCATCACGCGGAACTCGGTGCGCCGGGTCGCGTCGAGCGGAAGCAGTTCGGCCATCCCCGCTGCGAGCACCTTGGCGATGGGTCGGCGGTGCTCGATGCCCGCCTGGATGCGTTTGTCGATCCGGTGCCGGACATGGGTGCTGACGTGGTGGAAGGCGTGCAACAGCATCTCGTCCTTGGTGCGGAAGTAGTGCTGTACCAGGCCCACTGAGATGCCCGCCGTCGCAGCCGTGCGGGCGACGGTCACCGCGTCGAAGCCGTTGTTGGAGATGAGTTCGCACACCGCCACGGCGATCTGACGTCTGCGTTCTTCATGGTCCGCTGTCCTCGGCACTTGATAACCGTATCAGGGTACGGTAAAAACCGTATGGCTATACGGTATATCCATACGGTTATCGCGAGGAGCGCGCGTGCCCATGCCCACCCCCTTCCCCAGACCCCCCTTCCACCTCAGACCCACCCCTCCACCGCCCTCCGGCCCCAAGCCGCTACACCTGCGCACCACCGCCGTCGGCGTCACCCTGTTGCTACTCGCATTGCTGACCGCCATCCCACAAACAGCCGCGGCACAACCAGCCCAAGCCGACCGGCCAGCAGCACACGCCACATACGACGAACTCGACAATTTCGTGCGCACCCGCATGACGGCCACCAACACCCCAGGACTCTCCTACGCCGTCGTCGGGCCCGACGGACCGCTCCACCAACGGTCATGGGGCACCGACGGAAACGGCCGACGCGTCACCGCGAAAACCCCGTTCCTGTGGGGCTCGGTCGCCAAACCCGCCACAGCCACCGCCGTCATGACACTCATCCAGTCCGGCCGGCTCCGCCTCGACGACCGGGTCGTCGACCACCTCCCAAGCTTCCGTTTCGGCGGCACAAAACACGCCTCACAGGTCACCGTCCGACATCTGCTGAACCAGACCGCCGGACTCCCGGAGGCGAAAACCTCCAAGATCACCGACTGCTTCGGCACCCATTGCCCCGACCCAGCGCGACGCATAGCCGACCTCAAGGGCATCAAGCCACTCGGCCCACCCGGCGCGCGCTACCAGTACGCCAGCGCCAACTACCTCGTCCTGACCGCACTCGTCGAAGCCGTCACCGAACGCCCCTACGCCCAATACCTACGGCGCGCCGTACTCCAACCGGCCGGGATGAAGGACGCGGTCACCGACGCCGCCTCGGCCCGCGAGCGCGCACTGCCTCCCGGACACCAGCTCCTGTGGGGTATCCCCGCCGCGATCGCGGACGGTATCGACGACGACGGCGCCGGGTACGGCTATCTCGGCGGCGACCTGCACGACCTGGCGGCCTTCGCCTCGTTCCAACTCAGAGCCGGCAAGACCACCGACGGCAAGGCCGTCCTGACCCCCGAGTCCGTACGCCTCATGCGCGAAGAGGGCACACTGAGGCCGAGCGGAAACCGCACGGGATACGGCCTCGGCTGGCGCATCGGCGGACTGGACGCGCCCCTCGGCAAAGCGATCTGGCACACGGGCGCCACACCCGGCTACTCGGCGATGCTGTTCCTCCTGCCCGAACAGAACACCGCCCTCGTCGTCCAACAGAACCTGCACGGAATCCTCCACGATCCGGCGGTCATGGAGGTCGGCTTCGGAGCCGCCAGAATCCTCGCCGGCAGTGAACCAGCCGAAGCCGCCACGGCGCTTCCCTACCACACTGCAGTGTGGACCACCACAGGCTCGGCCCTGCTGCTGCTCGCGGCCACGATCCGCTCCCTCGCCCTGCTGCGGCGACAGCGTGTGTACTCATCCCGGACACGCCTCGCCGTCATGACCACGGCCTGGTGTGCGGCCGGCGCGTTGCCGGGCATCGCACTGTTCGCCCTGGCCCGCTCGATGAGCGCGCGCCAACTCCTGAACTGGGTGCCCGACTCCTTCCTCGCCCTGTGCGCCGCAGCCACTGCCGGCGCCCTGACCGTCTTCGTGCGGCTCACTCTCGCACTACGGGACATCGTGCGGGGACGAGCGGAACGGGGCCCGGACGCGATCGCTGAATGACAGCCAGGCACTAACTGGAAGCACGTCAACCGGCGGCCACCGCAAGAAGTAACACAGCTCAATACCCAGCAGGATAAATACGCTCGATGCGGCACGCCCTGACAGGTGATTACCAACCCCCCGGGAACGTTTTCGGGTCTGCTGCACGATCGGGTGACGTCTGAACTGGCTTGCCCTGTGGGGCGGGTGGGAAGGATGTCGCTGTGCCCAAGCCCTGTCCGAAGGAGTTCCGCGAGGATGTCGTATGGGTCGCGCGGGACCGCGGCCCGGGTGTGACGGTTGAGCAAGTGGCTGCCGACTTCGGGGTCCACGCGATGACGCTATGGAAGTGGATGCGCCGGGCGGACATCGATGAGGGGGCCAAGCCCGGAACGACCAGCCAGGAGAGTGCGGAACTGCGGGATGCACGCCGGCGGATCAAGCTGCTGGAGCAGGAGAACGAGGTCCTGCGCCGGGCCGCCGCCTATCTCTCGCAGGCCCACCTTCCGGGAAAAGGATCTACCCGCTCGTGAAGGAGCTGGCCGCGGAGGGAGTGCCCGTCGCGTTCGCGTGCCGGGTCCTCAAGCTCGCCCGCCAGCCCTACTACCGCTGGCTGGGCCGCCCGGTCACCGAGGCGGCGGTCGAAGAAGCACACCGCGCGAACGCGCTCTTCGACGCGCATGCCGAGGACCCGGAGTTCGGCTACCGCTTCCTGGCCGACGAGGCCCGTAGCGCGGGGGCACCCATGGCGGAGCGGACCGCGTGGCGGATCTGCCGGGACAACGGCTGGTGGAGCGTGTTCGGCAAGAAGCGCGCCAAGGGCGGAAAGGCCGGCCCGCCGGTCCACGACGACCTTGTGCGGCGCAACTTCACCACCGCCGGACCGAACCGGCTGTGGCTGGCCGACATCACCGAACACCGCACGGCGGAGGGGAAGCTGTATCTGTGTGCGATCAAGGACGCCTTCAGCAGGAGGATCGTCGGCTACTCCGTCGATGACCGCATGAAGTCCCACCTCGCAGTCACCGCGCTGGACAACGCCGTGGGCCGGCGCGGGGACGTGGCCGGCTGCGTGCTGCACACCGACCGCGGCTCGCAGTTCCGCTCACGGAAGTTCCGCCGTGCCCTGGAGGCGCACCGGATGACCGGATCGATAGGCAGAGTCGGCGCGGCCGGGGACAACGCCGCCATGGAGTCCTTCTTCAGCCTCCTGCAGAAGAACGTCCTCGACCGCCGGGCCTGGGCCAGCCGGCAGGAACTGCGGACCGCGATCGTCACCTGGATCGAACGCACCTATCACCGGCGCCGTCGACAAACCGCACTCGGCCGCCTCACTCCCGTCGAGTACGAAACCGTCATGAACACCACACCGGCCGGCTCAGGCCGCGTAACCGAACCTGTCACCCAACACTGCAGCAGGCCCGTGTTCGGGGGCTTGGTAGCAGGATGAGACGAGTGTGACGTCGATCTGTGGCTTGTGGTTGCCTGAGCGTGTCTTCAGTGCCTCAATCGCCACGTGGTGCCGCGAGGTGGTGTGTACTGCCTTGATCTCCCTGCTGCATCCCGACCAGTAGCTCCACCGAACCAGCACCAGATCATCCGCCCGACACGTCGGCCCGCTCAACGCCCAATAGGGCGAACGTGGTCCGATGCGGTACTTAGACGCCCTGGCCAGCCATGTCCGTTCCTTCACCCAGGTGCTCACTCAGCTCCAGGGTGACCGACTCATCGCATGGATGGCGGCGGTTCACGCCGACGACTTGCCCGGCATGCACACCTTCATCAACGGCCTCGAACGTGATCTCGACGCCGTCATCACGGGCCTCACCCTGCCCTGGAACGCGGGGATCGTCGAAGGCCATGTCAACCGAATCAAAATGATCAAGCGTCAGATGTACGGGCGAGCTGGTTTCGCGCTCCTCCGGGAACGCGTGCTTCTGGCGTGATGCGAGCACAGAGCGTGATCAAACTGATCCAGAACCCGGCGCAACCTGCGGAACGTGCCGCCACGCTCAGTGGGGACGCGTCCGCCAGGCCCGGGCGAAGAGTTCGGGAAGGGGCCCGGCGACGGGCCGGGAGTAGACCTTGCGCCCGATGACCCGGACCCCGAGCAGCCCGGCCTTCCAGGTCTCCATCGGAGGGTAGAACTTGTCCCCGCCCGCCCAGTCGCCGGGGAGGAACACCCCCCGCCCGGCCCGGGCCCTGCGGTCGGCGACCACCAGACCGGCCTCGACGAGTCCGGCCGCAACAGCCTTGTGGTGCCCGGGAGTCCACTGGTTGAAGCGGCGGATACGTCGGTCGGTGGGCACGGGCAGGGCCAGCAGCTGCAGATACAACGTGGCGGCGTCCGTATCCAGACCGGTGGCGGCGATCGCCTCCTCGAGCACATTTGGTGCGGACAGCCGCGGATCGGTCTCGTAGCCGCCCGGCGGCAGCGACCCCTCAGTGATGCGCTGCACGATCCGATCGAACTCGGGACCGCGCAGTCGGCGGACCAGCGCCAGATTCGAGTCCTCCTCGTCGACCACGGCCTCCAAGCGCCGCGAGCGCTCGTCGGCCCCGTAGCGGCCGGGCCGGAAGTACACACCGGGGGCCTCGCGCTCACCGCGCCGGTCGAACCCTGCCTCGGACACGACGACCAGGCCGTCGTCGAGTGTGGGATGGTCAAGCGGCTCTGCGGCGTCCAAGTAGGGCAGGGCGCCGGGGAAGTCCGGCAGCAGTTCCGCCACGGTGCGGCCGCGCAGGCTGCGGCCGCGGGCGGAGAGCAGCAACCCCGGGTGAGCCAGGCGTTCCCGCAGTAGCCGTACGGTCGCGGGGACACCTTGGCGTACGGGATCTCCTTCGGGAAGCTCCGCGTACACCCAGTCGACGGCGTCGCAGACCACGGTGAGCAGCTCCCTGAAAAGGAAACCCTCGTCGCCCTCCCAGCCGCCGCCGCTGATGCTGTTCACCCGCAGCCGGGTGTCCGGGTCGCGGGTCAGCCGCGGCTCGCGCGCGGGATCGGCGAACACGGCGCACACGGCTGCTGGGGCCATCCGCACATCGATGTGCTCGGAGGCGACGGCGAGCGTCGCCTCCGGCACGGCGGGGCGTATGCCCTGTTGCCTGCGCCAGGCTTCGGCGACCCGCTCGGCGAGTGCCAGCTGCCCGCCCTCCTGCCACAGCTGCCCGGGGTCCGCGGGCAGCACGTCGGCCAGGAGATCGAGGCGCTCGGCCACCCGCAGGCTCCCCAACTCCTGCTCACCGGCCTCGGCTTCGGACTGCTTGAGCCCCATCACCTTGCGCGCCTCGGCATTGAGGCCCCGGGACCCGTACTTCACATCGGGCATTCCGGCGAGCAGCAGCGCGGCACCGGCCCGGCTCAGTCCGGTCCGCTCGGCGAGCACCGTGGCCGCCGCGCGGTCCCAGGGCGCGGGCCCCTTCTCTCGTACGAGGTGCACGAGGCGCCGCAGCCGGTCAGGTGTGTCCCAACCGGCTGCAGGCACCGGCTCGGTGGCCGTGATCCGACCGGGTGCTGGCGGCTGCACGGAGCCGGTGCGCAACTCGACGAAACGCTGCCCGTCCCGGCCGGCGCCGATCCCGTGCAGAGCGACCACCGCACCGTCGTGGGTCCGCGCGGCATGCGTGTCCTTGTCGGCGAGTTCGAGGACGCCCGTACACATCCGGGCGCGAACCTCCGGGTCAGCAAAGGGAGTTTCTGCCCATACGTCCAGCATCGCCAGCTGGACCGCGCGCAGATGGTCCTGCACGTGGAAGGAGCTCGCCCGCAGGGCCACGGCGCCGCACCGGCCGATGAACCGGTACCAGTTCCAACCCCGGTATCGCGCGGGCGCCTCCTCGCCACTCCCAGTCAAGTAGCCGCCGACCTCGGTGAACGAGGCGAGCGTGCCGGGCATCCAGTGTCCGGCACCTTCGATGAAACCGCTGAGGGCCTGGGTGATCCACTTCTCGTCGAAGGGCTGTGCGGGGCGTATCGGGGTGTGGGGCATGCGGCCATCCTGCCGGATCACGTGCCCGCCTTTCGCCGGTACCCGGCGACCGTGTGGCCCGCGAACTGCGCGCGGGTTGGGCCGCCCATGAGCAAGGTGCGGAAGGAAAGGAGCTGGGTGCGGCTCTTCTGGAGGGACGAGCCGAACGGTCAAACACTACGCGGACGCCGCCAAGCCGGAAGACCTCTTCACCGGTCAGCGGCGGGCCCGAGCAGCGGTCCTCGACGAGCTCAAGACCTCCCTCGATGACCGCTGGAATGAGGGTGGCACGAATGCCTGGAAACTGTGGGAAGAGATCGTCCCGCTCGGCTATCAGGGCAGCTACCAGCGCGTTCGCGCCCTACCTCCGCCAGAAGCGCACCTCGCCGCGGCCCGTGATGGCGCGGCCGCCCTCGCCCCGGGTCGTCGCCAGATGGATCCTTCGCCACGGGCACCACTCCACAATCGAACGCCTATACCCAGCTGTAGGCCGCCGCCGCGCCTCTGACCCCTGCGGATGATGCTTTACTCCACCCCGCCGTCGCCGGTCCGAACCGCCCCCGCTTGCGTGGGGACCAACTGCCGGTGCCACCGTCTCAAGGGAGATCACCGCGACACCCCCCGCTCTCGCGGGGACTACTCGACGTTGCAGTACAGGCCCACGTTGTGGGTCGGAACACCCCCGCTCGCGCGGGGACCACGCCACCTGTTGTCCGCAGGTGGCGGCTCTTGTCGGAAGACCCCCGCTCGCGCGGGGACCACACCAGGGCGTTGAGCCCCTGCGTGCGGTACTGCGGAAGACCCCCGCTCGCGCGGGGACCACACCAGGGCGTTGAGCCCCTGCGTGCGGTACTGCGGAAGACCCCCGCTCGCGCGGGGACCACACTCCCTGGCCTGCTCCGTTAGCGCGGCTTTGCCAGTTCTTTACTGCTGGGGCTTCTGGTCATTGGTACATGGTGGCAGAGCGGTACCGCGGTGTGGTTGTCCTTGAAGCGTGTTGCAGATGGCTGGGGGGCGGGCATTTTCCCTGTATGCGGGGGTGTTGAGGGCTGAGCCGTTGTGGGTGGAGACGTTCACGGGTCTGCGGATGCGGCAGTTCGAGCGGCTGCTGAAGGTCGTGCGAGAACGAGGCGGGAACGGTCCTGGGGGTGGCCGTCCTTGGCGTCTGCCGCTGGCCGACCGGGTGCTGCTGGTGGCCGTGTACTACCGCACGAACCTCACCATGCGGCAGCTCGCGCCGCTCTTCGGGGTCTCGCCGGCGACGGTGTGCCGGGTGATCCAGCGGCTGCGGCCGCTGCCGGCGATCGAGCCTGTCTCTCGTCCGGCCGACGTGGTCGACCGGTTGTGGATCGTGGACGGCACCTCCTCCCGGTCCGCGACCGGAAGGTCGCAGCGTCCTCGCGCAACTACCGGTTCTCGGCGAACGTGCAGGTCATCATCGACGCCGGCACCAAGTTGGTCATCGCTGCGGCCCGGCCGGTGCCCGGCAATACCGCGGACGCGAAAGCGTGGCGGGACTCCGGCTTGGCCGACCGGTGCGAAGGCGTGACCGTCCTCGGCGACGGCGCCTACCTCAACACCGGCCTGATCGTCCCGCACCGCAAACGCCCCGGACGGGCCCTGCTGCCCGGCGAGGAGGAGGACAACGCCGAACACCGACGGGTCAGAGCTCGCGTCGAGCACGCCTTCGCCCGCATGAAGCACTACAAGATCCTCCGCGACTGCCGCCAGCGCGGCAACGGCCTCCATCATGCGGTCCAGGCGGTCGCCCACATGCACAACCTCGCCCTCGCCGCATGACCAGACCGGGTCACAAACCCGGCTTGACCTGCCCGAACACGACCTTCTGCAACACGCTTTAGTCTTGCGACACTGCTCTGACTCCGGCCAGGTCTCTCCGAGCCGCCCGTTCTGCCAGCTGGTCAGCGTTGCCGCGCTTCCGACTGCATTATCGATCAGCCATGAGAGCGCGCCCGTTGACGCCGGTTTGCGCTGCAGCCGTCCTCAGCTCCCGTCGGGCTTGCTGGCCGCGCGCTGGATTACCTGCTCAGGAAGGCTCGATTCCAGATGGGTGATGGTGAAGGGCCTGGGGTCGCGATTCTCCCAGTTGGCGGACGCGCGCGAGGGCGTGGTCATCGGTGTGCGCAGACGAGATCATGCGCGGCGTCGCTGAAGGCGTGGACGCGCGAGGTGGCGCTGTCGGCGCGCCAGAGCAGGCCCCACCGCAGGGGTGGCGCGTCGCGGAGGTGGACGTAGGCGATGTCCGGGCGGGCGTAGTAGCGCTTGACGTTGGCGCCGACCGGGAAGACGCCGTGGCCGGCGCCGACGAGGGTGAGCACTTCCTGGAACGTGGCAGCGGACCGGCCGGTGCGGATCGGGTGTCCGGCCGGGGTGGTCGCGGGGGTGCGGTCGGCGCGCAGGGATTCGGGCAGGGTGTCCGGTAGCCGCAGCATGGTGACCGTGGCCAGGTCCTCGACGGAGACGGAGTCGCGGTCGGCGAAGGGGTGGCCGATGGGGACGGCGAGGAAGCGGTCCTCGGACACCAGCACGGGGCCGCTGTCGATGTTCGGCTCGTGCACAGGGAAGGTCGCCAGCGCGATGTCGACCTCGCCGTCGTGCAGCCAGGGCATCAGTTCCGCCATCTGGGCTTCGCGGATCCGGACATCGCAGTCCGGGTGGCGCTCCCGGAACAGTTCGGTGGCGCCGACGAGCAACTGGCCGGCGGCCGCGCCGGTGAAGCAGACCTGCAGTGTCCCGGTGAACCCGCGGCCGGTCTCGATCGCCCGGGCCAATGCGGCGGTCATCGACGTCCACACCGGCCGGAGGTCGTCGTAGAACTGACGTCCTACCGGGGACAGCTCCACCCGGCGGCTGGTCCGGGTGAACAGCGGGACCCCGACCCGCCGTTCCAGCTTGCGGATTGTCTGGCTGATCCGGGCGGTGGACACGCGCAGCCGCTCCGCCGTGCGGCCGAAGTGCAGTTCCTCGGCCAGGGTCAGGAACGCCTCCAGTTCGTGTCGCTCCAGCATACCCATCCCCACTTCGTTAACCGTGGCTTCACGATCGTGGCACACATCGGCGTTGTTCCGCAGCTCCGCCCACCGGAGATTGGAGATATCGAAACCGGACCACAAAGGAGCAGGAATGTACGTCACCGATGACCACGCGCTGGCCGCCGACAGCGGCACGGCAGTCGTGCGGGAACTGCGGGATCGTGCCGAGATCGTCGACGCGCTCCACCGCTTCGCCCTCGGCCAGGACCTGAAGGACAGGGCGCTGTTCGCCTCGGCTTTCACCGCGGACGCCGAGCTCGACTTCCGGCCGGCCGCCGCGAAGTGGGGCGCGCGGCCGCCGCTGATGGCGGGCCGGGACACGATCGTGACCACCATCCTGGGCCTGTTCACGGGCCGGGTGGACACCACCCACCAGGTCACCAACACACGTGTCGTCATCGAGAACGACACCGCGCGGCTGACCGCGCTCGTCGAGGCCCAGCACCTGCTGACCGCCGATCACGGGGTGTTCGCGCTGTTGAAGAACCCCTATGACGTCCAACTGACCCGGGACGGCACGCGCTGGCTGATCCACCGCATGCGGATCGACAACACCTGGTTCACCGGCGACCCGAACGCGATCTTCACCGCCTGACCCGCTCCGGAACCTCACAAAGGAAGAACACGTGAAAGCCGTCAGAATCCATCAGCCGGGTGGCCCGGAAGGACTCGTCTACGAGGAGGCGCCCGAACCGTACGCGGGCGTGGGAGATGTGCTCGTACGGGTGCACGCGGCCTCCTTCACCCCCGGAGAGCTGGACTGGCCGGTGACCTGGGTGGACCGTGGTGGCCGGGACCGGACACCGGTCGTTCCGGCACACGAGGTGTCGGGCGTGGTCACGGCCGTCGGGTACGGCACTACCGGACTGCGGGTCGGCGACCGCGTGTACGGGCTGACCGACCGGCACCGCGACGGGGCGGCGGCCGAGTACCTCTCCGCCGAGGCACGCGATCTGGCGGTTCTGCCGGACACGGTGACCCACGTCGCGGCGGCGGCGTTGGCGATGCCGGGGTTGACCGCGTGGCAGGCGTTGTTCAGCCATGGGCAGTTGGCCGCCGGGCGGTCCGTCGTCGTCCACGGCGCGGGTGGCGGCGTCGGCAGCGTGGCCGTCCAGCTCGCGAGGGACACCGGAGCGCACGTGATCGGCACCGACCGTAGCTCTCAACGGGAGGTGGCGATCGAGGCGGGCGTGCATGAGTTCGTCGACCTCGACCGGCACTGGTTCGACGGCCGGGCCGACCTGGTCTTTGACACGGTCGGTGGTGACGTGCTCGCCCGCTCGGCCGCCGTCGTGCGGCCCGGGGGGACGCTCGTGTCGATCTCCGCGCCACCCCCGGCGGTGTCCGGCGGACGGGCGGTGTACTTCATCGTCGAGCCCGACCGCGCGCAGCTGACCGAACTCGCCGACCGCGTCCGCACCGGGCGGCTCCGCCCGATGGTCGAGGCCACATACGCGCTGCCGGACGCCAGGCAGGCGTTTCTCGCCAAACACAACGGTGTGCCGGGGAAGATCGTGCTCAAGGCGGTCGACGATGACTGACGAGCTGACCGACGCGCCAGCCCGGTTCCGGCGGCCGGTCGCGACGTTGGCGCTGCTGGCGTTCGCGCAGCTGATCATCGCCCTCGACTACAACATCGTGTACGTCGCACTGCCGGAGATCAGCGACGCCCTCGGCTTCTCGGCGCACACCCTGCAGTGGGTGGTCAGCGCCTACGCGGTCGCCTTCGGTGGGTTCCTGCTTCTGGGCGGCCGGGCCTGCGACGTGGCCGGACCGCGCCGGATGTTCGTGCTGGGGCTGGTGCTCTACGCGGTGTCCTCGCTGGCTGGCGGGTTGGCGACCGGACCGGGAATGTTGATCGCCGCGCGGGCGGTGCAAGGGCTGGGTGGCGCGTTGCTGTTCCCTGCCACGTTGACCTTGATCAGCACCGGGTTCGCCGCTGGACGGGAACGCAACCGCGCGTTCGCCGTCTGGGGCACCGCCGGCGGCAGCGGCATGATCCTGGGCTCACTGCTGGGCGGAGTGCTCACCGACGCGTTCGGCTGGACCGCCGTGCTCTTGGTGAACGTGCCGTTGGCGGTGCTCGCCGCGCTCGGCGCGCTGCCGCTCATTCCCCGCGGGAACCGGCGTGCGGGCGGGCGGTTCGACCTGCCCGGCGCGTTGTCGGCCACCGGCGGCATCACACTTGTGGTGTTCGCACTGGTCCAAGGCCCCGAGTCGGGGTGGTCCGCCCCGGCGGTGCTCGCTCCGGCCGCCACCGGCCTGATACTGCTGAGCGCGTTCGTCGTGATCGAACGGCGCAGCGCCGAGCCGTTGCTGCCGATGCGGTTGCTGCGCGACCGCGACCTGCGTACCGGCACCGCCATCACGTTTCTCTACATGGGCACATTCGGTGCGCTGCTGTATTTCCTCACCCTCTACTTCCAGGATGTGCACGGCTACAGCGCCCTGGCAACCGGACTGGCGTTCCTGGTTCCGATGGCGGCCATCGCCGCCGGATCGCAGATCGCCGGCTGGTTCGCCACCCGTCACGGCATGCGCACCGCCGTTGTGGCAAGCCTGCTCGTCGGCGCAACCGGCACGATCACGGTGGGTCTGTGCCTGAGCACCACGGCCGGCTACCTCACCCTGGTGCCCGGCCTACTGGTGCTCGGCCTGGGCCAAGGAGCCGGATACACGGTGATGTTCGGCGCCGCCACCGCCGGCATCGGCACCCGGGACCAGGGCATCGCATCGGGCATGGCCTCCACCACCCAGCAGATCGGCGGTGCCGTGGGCCTGGCCGTGCTCGTCGCCGTCGCCGGCCTGGGCGAAACCGCCGCCACCGTCGAGGGCCTGCGCGCCGCACTGTTCGCCGCAGCAGCCGGCATCCTGGCCGCCGCTGTCACCGCTCTCGGCTTCACCCCGTCCCTCCGGCAGGCCGATCCGGCGAACTCAGCCGCACGAGTCGACCCGTGAACGCCAGACGCGACATCGCCGCCCTGCTGACCAACGCGAACGATCCCGCAGGCTTTCGTCTCGGACCTGGGCGTTCTCGACCTGCTGGCGGCACCGGTATGGCGAACTCCTCGGCGACAAGGACGGAACCATCGATGACACGAGCTCGCAGGCAGACCGGCCCGATCTCGCCCATCCCCAAAGGACAGAACTCATGACGAACCTTCGCTCCGCCATCCGAGGCCGTGTCCTGCTGCCCGGCGACGACGACTTCGCCCCGGCCACGAAGCCCTGGAATCTCGCCGTCGACCAGCCGGTGGCCGCCGTCGTCGAGGCCGCTGACGCCGACGACGTGGCCGCGCTGGTCCGCTACGCTCGCGACCAGTGTTTGACGATCGCGACGCAACCCAACGGCCACGGTGCCACCGGTGACGTCGACGGAGTGATCCTGCTTCGCACCGGGCAGCTGAACGAAGTGCGCGTCGACCCGGCCGCCCGCACCGCCCGCGTCGGCGCCGGCGTCAGCTGGGGCCGGATCCAGGCCGTTGCCGACCCGCACGGTCTCACCGGTCTCCCGGGCAGTTCCCCAGTGGTCAGCGTGGCCGGCTACACCCTCGGCGGCGGGCTGAGCTGGTTCGGCCGCAAGCACGGCTGGGCCGCCGACAGTGTCACCGCCTTCGACATCGTCGACCCCGGCGGACACCGCGCGCGGGTGACCGACGAGTCCGACCCCGAGCTGTTCTGGGCCTTGCGCGGCGGCGGTGGCGACTTCGCGATCGTCACCGCCCTCGAATTCACCCTGCACCCCGCTCCCGAACTGTACGGCGGCCGCATGCTCTGGCCCGCCGACCACGCCCCCGACGTACTCGCCACATTCCGCGACATCACCTCCACCGCGCCGGACGAGCTCACCGTCTGGGTCGACCTGCTGCACTTCCCCGGCTCCGCTCCGCTGGTTGCGGTCGACGCCACCTACCTCGGCCACCCGGCCGAGGGACGAGCACTGCTGCGTCCGCTGGGGGACCTCGGAACACCGACCTCCGACAGCCGCGCCACCATCCCGATCGCCGAACTGGGCGCCATCACCGCCGAGCCCACCGATCCCGGCCCAGGACTCGCCAGAGGGGAGCTTCTCACCGAGCTCACCGACGTCACCGCCAAAGCCTTGCTGGCCGAACCGATCGAGCCGCTGCTCACGGTGCAGCTGCGGCACCTCGGCGGCGCCCTGGCCGGACCGTCCGACAGCCCGCAGGGGCCACTGACCGAGCCCTTCGCCCTCTATCTGTTCGGCGTGCCCGCCACACCGGACACCGCGACCGCTATCCGGGCCCGGCAGGACGAGCTGCGCACAGCCCTCGCCCCGCAACTGAGCGGCCGCAAGCCCTTGACCTACCTCGCGCCCGGCGAGGACGCCTCAGCCGCGTTCACACCGGACGCTCTCGCCCGGCTGCGAACGATCAAGCGAGAACGCGACCCGCACGGCGTGTTCCGTAGTAACTTCCCCGTCCTGGCGGACCCGGCCTCCTGATCGCCGCGAAACGATGGAGTGAAGCGAACACGGCTGGCCGGCGGCCAGGCGCCTGCGGCGCTGGTCGCCGCCAGCCGGGTCCTCCTCGGCGTGCACTCGGTCACCGACGTCCCTGCCGCCGCGGCACCCGGCGCTGCCTGGGCCCCGACCGTTTCGAAGTACGCGAGACCGAGCTGCGCCGCGCGCAGGCCGAGGAGCGGTGCACGCGCTGGAGCGGCAGCTGCGCAGCCTGGAGGAGAGCGCCGAAGCCGAAGAAGAAGGCGGGGGAGAGGTACTTCCCCAGGCCGTCCCCGGACCGGGGGCGCGGGGCCAGGCGGATGCCGCGGGTGCTGCTCGTGGACGACAACCTCAACAACCGCATGGCCATGAAGGCGGTCCTCGACCCCTCGACCAGGAAATCGTTGCGGTCTCCTCCGGCCGCGAAGCACTCAAGGAACTTCTGGACCACGACGACTTCGCCGTCATCCTGCTGGATGTGCAGATGCCGGGCGTGGACGGCTACGAGACCGCTGCCCACATCAAACGCCGCCCCCGCCACCCGCGAAATCCCCATCATCTTTCTCACCGCCATGGGGGCCCGACAACTCCGCCTGCGGCTACGCCGCCGGCGCCGTCGACTACCTAGCCAAACCTTTCGACTCCTGGGTCCTACGCGCCAAAGTCGCCGTCTTCACCGGCATCCACCTCGAACGAAACCAACGCAGCAACCACTGACAACCCTGAGACACTCCACTCACACACGCCCGCCCGGTGCCGTTCGGTCAGTCGCGCTCCCAGCGTCGTTGCCACTCCATCTGGCGCGCGATGGCGTTGGCGATGGCCGGGGTGCGCCGGTAGTGGCACACCAGGCATTCACCGAAGCCGACCCCCATGCCCAGTTCGTCGCCATCGTCGGAGCTGAACGCCTCGTAGCCACACACCGGGCACTCCTGGATCTCCAGCGCGTACGGATCGCCCGGGGACGGACCGTCGTGGAGTTCGTCCGCGGCCGCCGCCCGACGGTCGGCCTCCTCCTCGCCTATGCGCTCCAGGGTCCGGACGGCCTGTTCCCTCTCCCTCTCGTCCTGCTTTTGCGCGCTGTCCTCGTATCGGTACTCCTGCTCCATGACCAGGGCCCTCAGGCTGGGGTGGGAGTCCAGCGCGAGCAGGGCCTCCACATGCCGCCGCTCCAGCAGCCGTGGCTCCTCCTCCGCCTCGTCCCCGTCTTCGCGGGCGTGGCGGACCGGTTGGGTGACGTCGAGGGCGTCCTGGAGCGTGCCGACGTCGACCCGCGTTTCGAGGGGCCCAGCGGCCGGCCACGGCTCGGAGAAGAGGTCGTCCCAAGGCGTCTCCGCAGCAGGTGCTTCCTCCACACCACGGTTTCCCTCGTCGGCGTGGGGGTCGCTGAGGAGGAACACATCATGGCCATCGGGTGCAATTCGGACACCGCTCCCCGCCTCTTCGGCCTTATCCCTGATCAGCTTCAGGAGGGCTGACGCCGGCTTGGTCTGGGACGTGGGGCCTTTGGACTTCCTTACTTCCTTGGGCCACTCGGCGGCGACGATCGCGACCAAAGCGTTCGTCAGGGCCGCGTCGAAGGTCCCCTCGGCGGCGTCTGTGTGGTCCTCGTCCAGCTTGACTGCGCACACCGCGTAGGTGCGTGCTCTTCTGTCACTCATGACCACATCATCAGGCAGAAGTCACCTTATGTAACCGGTGTGAATTGGGGATGCGGTGGAAGCGGGTTGGGTGTCAGCAGGAGTGAGGGCCTGGTGGCCTGTTGTGGGCCGGGTGGATGACGTGCCGTTCGTGTAGGCGGGGTCGGCCGTCCCCGGTGACCGCACCAATGTCAGTGGGGCCTGCGCACCAGTGTCAGAGGGGGCTGGGCGGTGGTGTCAGTTCCGGGTGGGAGTGAGCCGCGTCGGCGGGTCTACGGCAGCGATCACGACGACCCGCACCCCTACGCCCACCCCGGCCGCTACCGCGAACTGGTCGGCGGCCCACTCGACGGGCTGCTGCTCGATGTCACCGCATGCAGCGACGAGGAGTTGGCCGACGGAGCGGCCCTGATCACCGAGATCGGCCGGTTCGGTCCCGGGGGCCGGACGCTCTACGGACCTCGCTCTTCTGATCCTCGGCTGTGGGACTGGGAAGGCGACTGCCCCTGACGCCAGGTGAAGCGCCGGGCTTCCTGAGGCCCCACCTGCGTTCGAACTGTGGTCTGCCCGGCATGACCCCGAAACTCCGTGCCACCTGGCCGAGGCCGAAGCATTGCGGAACAGCCGACGTCATTGCCCTTCCTGAAGAGCGGTGCGCGCCCGGGAGTCTCGCCGCGGACGCGCATGGCTTGCGGCGGGTCAGCGATTCTGCAGCCACCAGACAAGGCCGGTGATGAAGTGGCTGCCGAGGGAGGTCGCGGCTCCGGCGAGCAGGCTGAGCGCCACCGTGCGGCGCATCCCCTGCCAGCGCCGGGGTGACTCGTCGTTGTCGCTGGAGCTAGGCTCCTTGTCGGTACTGATGTCGTTCCTCCTGGCGGTCTTGCCGCAGAGGTGGGCATCGGGCTACGCGAGGCGGCCTCCCGGTGGTGCGGGAGGCCGCCGCTTACCATCTGCCCCCTTCGCGTGGCGGTATCGGACTACGCGGGCGCCACAACAGACCCCGTGGTGTGGGCCGCCACCCCCGGTGCGAAAATCCCTAAAATCCATCGGAGAGCGGCAGTTGCTGCGGCGGTGCAAGCGTACCGACGCCCCCGACACATCGTGAGGGTGCGGCCCGGCCTGGACGACGCCTGAACGGG
>NZ_JAFFZN010000001.1 GCF_017676385.1 Streptomyces spirodelae | reverse complement strand
GCGGCGTGGCGGGCGTCCCGGGATCGACGAGGCGGTGCAGCACCAGGCTGGGCAGGGTCACACCGAGCACCGCGGCCGTGACGACCTCTTCTTCCCCGGCGTGCCCCGGTTCCTCCCCGGAGTGCCCTGGTGCGCCCAGCTGGTGCGCGGCGGCGGAGTGCCACTGCCGCATCAGTCCGGACAGCTCCCCGCGCAGCCGGTCCTCGCGCGTGGCCGCCAGCAGGGTCTCGGTCAGCAGCACCGCGGTGGACGGCTCGACGCCGCCCACCGTCACTCGCGCACGCGTCAGCGCGTCCAGCGCGGCTTCGATGCGCAGATCGCCGACGGTGGCGAAGTGGTAGTGCACCGCTCCCTGCGGGACCCCCGCGCGTGCGGCCGCCTTCCGGGTGGTCACCTCGCCCCAGCCCTGCTCGACGATGAGCCGTACCGCGGCGTCGAGCAGGCGCGCCCGCGTCCGTTTGCCGCGGGCGGCGGAAGTCGCAGCCATGGAACGGAGTGTGCCGAGCCCGGCTGATCCCACACTGACGTGCTGCTGAGAGCCGGCTGACGAACCGCTGACGGCTCGTCCGGAATGGAAGGTGAACTCTTGTACGCGCGTGCACCGGTCAACAGAATCGGGGCCATGAGAAATTTCTCCGGACTGGATGAACTGGTCTCAGCGAAGGGCCAGCACCTCGGCTACAGCGAATG
Source organism: Streptomyces spirodelae (assembly GCF_017676385.1). Classification (GTDB taxonomy): domain Bacteria; phylum Actinomycetota; class Actinomycetes; order Streptomycetales; family Streptomycetaceae; genus Streptomyces; species Streptomyces spirodelae. The sequence goes on along the minus strand of NZ_JAFFZN010000001.1, from coordinate 494,287 downwards.
GCTGGAGATCACTCCGGAGAGGGTGGAGAAATTCGCGCAAGCAGCGGGTGATTCTCCGCGGCCGTCCGGGAATTCAGGGAACTCCGGGACACCGGACAGCCCCGCCGCCGATCCGGCCCCCGACGGATTTCTGATGCTCGGTCTGCTGCCGTCGATGATGCGGGCGATCTTCACGGTCGAACGGTCCCGTACCGGGGTGAACTTCGGGCTGGAGCGGGTGCGCTTCCCCCGCCCGGTCAGGGTGGGAGCCCGGGTGCGCGGCGGTGCCGAACTCACCGGGGCTCAGGGCGTTCCCGGGGGCTGGCTGGTCTCGGCCCGGATGACGGTGGAGATCCAGGAGGAGCCGCGCCCGGCCTGTGTGGCGGACACGGTGTCGCTGTTCCTCGTCTGAGCCGGTATCCGGGCCACTGAGTGCCGGAGTGCTCCGCCGCCCAGTGGCCCGCCCCCAGCCGGGGGGCGGGCCACTGCGGCCGGATCACCGGGTCGGGATCAGCCGCACCATGGGCACGTGCCTGGCGACCTCGTAGAAGTCGGACTTCGAGCCGTCGACCGCGTAGCCGTAGAGCCGGGGGAGCAGCCGCTTGGCCATGGCGCGGTTCCGCCAGAAGTAGCCCGCCACGATCTCCGTCGCCTCTTCCTGGGGAAGCGGTTCGACCCGCACCGGCTTCGTCCGGCCGGCGACCTGGATGGTGGCCCGGCGCCGGGACAGCAGGTTGCGGTACCAGTCCGTCCGCGGCCCCCACCCGGAGGCGATCAGATAGCTGTCGTCGCGCTGCTCGTGCCGGATCACCTCCACCACTGTGCTGCGCTGTTTCCCGGTGACCCGCCCGACATGGTTGATCATGAGCATGCGCTCGCCGAACAGCCGCCCCAGGCCGAGTCGGTAGAAGTGGACGGGCAGTTTCAGCAACTTGAGGGCCAGTCCTTCCGGATGGTTCAAATTCTTGACGATCTCCACCGTGCACTTCCTCCCTTCGTGGTTGGTCAGCCGCCGAGCGCGAGGCTGCGCCGACGGAAGCCCGCCACCCCGACCGCGGCGAGCACGGCGGCGAGCGCCGCCATCACCACGATCGGCATCGCGGTGAGGGATTCGGCCGGCAGGTTCGGCAGATGGCTGAAGGGCGAGATGTCGATCAGCGCGTCCGGCAGGTCCAGCAGGGTCCCGAACTGGCCGATCACCAGGCAGACCGCGAACGCCGCCCAGGTCACCGCCGCCGCCAGCCGGGGCAGCAGCCCGAAGGCCGCCAGCGCGAAGCCCGCAAGCACCGCGGTCGGCGCGAGCTGCGCCAGTGTCGTCTCGAGCAGGTCACCCAGCGCCCCCGTCAGATCGTCCGACACCGCCCCGTAGGCCAGGCCGGTGCTCAGCCCGAGCACCGCGAGCACCAGTGCCGTGCCCACGAGGGCCACCAGTGCGTGCGCCAGCACCCAGTGCGCCCGGCTGACCGAGGTGGCCAGCACCGCCTCGGCGGGACCGCCCTCCTCGTCGGAGCGCAGCCGGATCAGCGCCTGCACGGTGAAGCCGGAGACGACCACCGCGAGCAGGCCCATCATTCCCGCGAAGTACGCGTTCACCAGGTCGCCCTCCCCGCCCAGGTCCCGGACGAACTGGGCGCTCTTCTCGCTGCTGAACAGATCCTCGACCTGGTCGCCGATGCCGCCGAAGACCGCGCCGAAGACCGCGATGCCGACCATCCAGCCGAGCAGCAGCCCGCGCTGCAGGCGCCAGACCAGCCCCAGCGGCTTGAGCAGTGCCGAGCTCGCCCGGACGGAGCCGCGCCGAGCGGGCAGCATGCCCGTGCCCACGTCCCGGTGGACGCTCAGCCACACCGCGAGGAGCACACTGACGGCGGTGCACACCAGCAGCAGCGCCACCGGCCACACCCGGCTCTCTCCGTAGGGGCGCAGCTGCTGGCCCCAGCCCAGCGGCGAGAACCAGCTCGGCCAGGCGGGGTTGACGGTGATGTCGTCCGAGGCGGTGTTGCCGAAGGCGTCCCCCGCGGCGCGCAGCAGGAATGTCGTGGCGAGCACGAGACCTCCAAGCCCGGTGGCGGCGCGGGCGCTCTCGGTCAGCTGGGCGGCGATCGCCGTGAGTCCGGCGAAGGCCAGCCCCACCGTGCCGAGTGCCACCCCGGCCAGCACGGAGCCGCCGGCCGGCATCCCCATGCCGATCAGGGCCAGCGTGCTGAGGACGATCAGCAGCACATTGGCGAGGCCCGCGACCAGCAGGGCCGCTGCCAGCCCCGCGTGCCTGCCGACGGCCGCGGATCCGACCAGCTCGGCCCGGCCCAGCTCCTCGTTCTGCCGGGTGTGCCGGACCACGAGCAGGATGTTCATCAGCGCGACGAGGACACAGGTGAAGACCAGTCCCTCGGACACGGTCAGAGCGCCCGAACTGCTGCCCGGTGCCGGGCCCGTGAACGCGCGGGTCACCACGTTGTCCGCGCGGACCTGGGCGTTCTCCAGCCGCGCGGCCTCCGTCTCGTACAGGCCGGTGATGCTGTCGCCGATGGAGGCGAACAGCCCGGCCAGCCCGACCACCCACAGCGGCAGCCGGATGCGGTCCCGCCGCAGCGCCAGCCGGGTCAGTACCCCGGTGCCGGTCAGCGCCCTCACCGGGCACCCACCACGCTGTCGGCGGGCTCAGCTGCCGTCTGGTCGCCGTAGTGACGCAGGAACAGCTCCTCCAGGGTGGGCGGGGTGCTGGTCAGCGAGCGGACCCCGAGCGCTGCCAGGTGCCGGTGCACCTCGCCGAGCTGGGCGGTGTCCGCCTCGAACGTGGCGTGGTGGCCCTCCACGACGAGCTTGTGCACGCCGGGCATCGAGTGCAGTTCGGCCGGCGGTGTCTCGGTCTCCACCTGGAGCGAGGTGCGGGTGAGGTGGCGCAGCTCGGAGAGGGTGCCCGACTCGACCGTGCGGCCCTCCCTGATGATGCTCACCCGGTCGCAGAGCTTCTCCACCTCGGCGAGGATGTGGCTGGAGAGCAGGATGGTCTTGCCCGCCTCACGGAGTTCCTGGACGCACTCCTGGAAGACCGCCTCCATCAGCGGGTCGAGTCCGGAGGTCGGTTCGTCCAGGATGTACAGCTCGACGTCGGACGAGAACGCGGCCACCAGGGCGACCTTCTGCCGGTTGCCCTTGGAGTAGGTGCGCATCTTCTTGCCCGGGTCGAGCGAGAACTTCTCCAGCAGGTCACGCCTGCGGGCCTCGTTCAGTCCGCCGCGCAGGGACCCCAGCAGATCGATCGCCTCGCCGCCCGTCAGGTTCGGCCACAGGTTCACATCCCCGGGTACGTAGGCCAGCCTGCGGTGCAGTTCGACCGCGTCGTTCCACGGATCGCCGCCGAGCAGAGTGGCGTGTCCGGAGTCTTTGCGCAGCAGCCCGAGCAGGACCCTGATGGTGGTGGACTTGCCGGCGCCGTTCGGTCCGAGGAAGCCGTGGACCTCGCCGGAGCGGGCCGTCAGCTGGAGATGGTCGAGCGCCGTCGTGTCACCGAAAGTTTTGACCAGGTCGCGGATACTGATCGCGACACCGGGATCACCACCGGGCGACGGGACGTTGGTCAGCATTGCAAAACTCCTTGCCGCTGTGCCTACTCTTGGTAGGTAGAGAGTACATGCAAAACTGACCGAGGGTAAGCGGGGGTGCGGACATTGGATCAGCAGACCAGTACGCGCGAGCGGATTCTGCACGAGGCGGAGCGGCTGTTCGTCGAACGCGGTTACCACGCGACGGCCCTGCAGGAGGTCGCCGACCGGGTGGGTATCACCAAGGCCGCGCTGTACTACCACTTCCCCTCGAAGGCGGAGATCCTCGGTGACCTGCTCAACCCGATGACGGCCGAGCTGGAGCAGGTGCTGGACGACGCGGTCGCCCAGCAGGAGGCCGGCGGTATCGGGGCGGTGCGCAGGACGCTGATAACCGGCTGGCTGGATGTCTTCCTGCGCTACCGCAATACCCTCGTCACCCTTTTGAGGGAGCTGCCGGCGACGCCCTCGGACTCCTTCAGCCGCCTGCTGCGCACCATGGAGTACGGCATCGAGGTCGGAGCCGGCGCCGAGGCCGGCATCCCCGAGCGCATCGCCGTCGCACAGGCCGTCTCGGCGGTCACCGACCCGGTTGCGCTGATGCCGCAGCTGACCAACGAGGTGCTGCGGGACCACTTGCTGGCCGGGGCCTGGCGCCTGCTTCCGGATTCGGCCCCCGGCGCGCGCCGGGCGCGGGGCGGACGCCCCAGATCACTGTCGGCGGCCGACGCCGACCTGGCCCGGGAATGGCACGCCAGCGGTGAGCACACGGTGGACTCCATCGCGGCGCGGCTCGGGGTGTCCCGGGCGACCGTCTACCGGCATCTCAAAAAATAGCCCCGTTTTTGTGAGACAGTTTTGAGACGTCGTCGCGGTTTCGCGGAACTCGGCGGGGGATGTCGCAAAAGTCGCCGAAGCTCTCCAGCGCCTCCTTGAGCTCGCCGAGCACATCCGCCGCCTCGGCGCCGTCGATCACCCGGTGGTCGAAGGTGAGCGACAGCGGCAGCACCGGAGCGACGGCGAGCTCTCCGTCCCGTACGACAGGACGGTCGGCCACCGCTCCCAGGCCGAGAGTGACCGTCGTGCCGCCGACCGAGTGGAACGAGGTCACAGGGCGGCGGCCCAGCGACGTCACGGAGAACGTGCCGGTGGTCTCCGCCCTGCGGCGCAAAGGCCGGGTCGCCGTCCGGTACGCGAGCCGCCCCAGCGGCCCCGGGAGCCGGTGCAGGGTGCGCACCCCGGCGTACTCGGGCATCACCGCGGGGTCGCCGTCACGGTAGTGCGCGAGCTGCTCGGCGATCTCCTGAAGACTCCGCAGATGCAGCTCGGGCAGCACCGCCGAGAGCACCACACGGCGCCCGCCGAGCCGCTTGTCCAGCGTCAGTTTCCCGGCCACCGTGCTGTAGTGGGCCACCCGCGGGCGCAGTCGGCCGCGCAGTGCGGCGTTGGCCTCGGGATGAGCGGCCAGTACCCGTGCCGCCGTGTACAGCACATAGCCGAGGGTCGAGCAGTCGCCACCGTCCGCGCTCGCCTGGTGGCGCCGTACGGCGCTCATATCGATCTCCGCGCCCAGGAACACCGGCGCGAAGCCGCGCAGCTCGCTCAGGAAGCAGGCGGTGTGCCGGCGTTCCCTGGGGAACGGGCCAACTCTCAGTTCCTTGGTCATGTCCCGTCCGAGGTCGCGTGGAGAGGTCGCGCACAGTCGGCCCCAGGGTGGCGGCTCCGGCTGGAGAAACCCTGGAAGCGCCATTCGGCCCTCGGGCTTTCATGCTTAGGGGGCGTGCCGCCCGGCCGAGCGCCGGGTGTCGTGGTCTCCGCCTCCGCGGGCGCCTAATCTCGGCGGCGCTGTTCCCAGGCGAACGGCGCGGACAGGCGTGCGCACGCGCCGCAGGGCACTCGCACCGTCCGGTCGGCGGAAAGGGGCGTCCCGTGGCTGTCTACGTCTACGGGCTGGTCGCCGCCTGCTTCCTCGGCCTGGGCTTCGTACTGCAGCAGGACGCCGCCTCCCGTGCTCCGGTTGCCGACGTACTGTCCTTCCGGCTGCTCCTGGACCTGGTGCGGGTCCCGCGCTGGCTGCTGGGCATCGCCAGCATGGTGGTCGGCCAGCTCACCAGCGCCTACGCGCTGATGCAGGGGGAACTGTCCACGGTCGAGCCGCTGCTGGCGACCAATCTGCTGTTCGCGATGGTCTTCGCGCGGCGGCTGAGCAGTCAGCGGCTGGGCTGGTCGGGCTGGGGCGGCGTGGTACTGCTCAGCGGCGGAGTGACGGCCTTCATCATCGCGGGCCGGCCGGAGGGCACCGACCGCGAGGCGGGGCCCCTGCGCCACTGGCTGATCTTCGGCATCCTCGTCGGCATCGCGCTGGTTCTGGTGCTCATCGCGCGCCACCTCGAACTGTTCAAGGAACCGCCCCTGCTGGCGACCGCGGCCGGCTCGCTCTACGGTCTCCAGGACGCCCTGACCCGGGTCGTCGGCGGCATCTACGACTCCTCCGGCCTGGTCGGCGTGCTGCTGACCTGGCAGGGCTACACCATCGTCGCCCTCGCTGTGATCGGCCTGGTGCTCGTGCAGAGCGCCTTCGAGGGCGGCCCGCTGCGGATGTCGCTGCCGTCCCTGACGGCATCCGAGCCGCTGGCCGGTATCGCCTGCGGCATCGGCTTCCTGGGGGACTCCATCCGGCTCACGCCTGGTGCGCTGGCGGGCGAGGTCATCGGGCTGCTGGCGGTGGTGGTCGGCGTCTTCATCCTCGGCCGGCACCCGGTGCTGCCGACGGGGAAGCAGCCGGGCACGGAGGAAGGCTGACGGCGCGCTTCCCGTTCCCGCGCCCCGACGCATAGGTGTCCGTCCGGTGGGGACCCGGCGGAGCGCACGCGAGATGACGGAAAGGACGTGAGAGACGTGCGTGTTGCCTTTCTCGTCGCGCCCGAGGGCGCCGAACAGATCGAGCTGACCGACCCGTGGGACGCCGTCAAGGACGCGGGCGGCACGCCTGTCCTGCTCTCCACGCGGGGGGACACCGTCCAGGCGTTCAACCACCTGGACAAGGCCGACACCTTCCCCGTCGACCAACTGGTCGCGCAGGCCGGGCCCGGCGAATTCGACGGACTCGTACTGCCCGGTGGGGTGGCCAACCCCGACTTCCTGCGCACGGACGAGAACGCCGTCGCGTTCGTGAAGGGCTTCTTCGACGCGGGACTGCCCGTCGCGGCCATCTGCCATGCGCCCTGGACACTGGTCGAGGCCGATGTGGTACGCGGCCGTACGCTGACCTCCTATCCGAGCCTGCGCACCGACATCGAGAACGCCGGGGGCACCTGGGTCGACGAGCAGGTCAGGGTCTGCGACGGCGGCAACAACAAGCTGATCACCAGCCGCAAGCCGGCCGATCTGGCGGCGTTCGACAAGGCGTTCCTGACGGAGTTCGGTGCCGGGAGCTGACGCGCCCCGGCACCGTCCGTCGTAGTCGCTCCCCCCGAATCCCGCCCCCCGGTCACGCGTGGCGCGCCCCCGGTCACGCGTGGCCTTCTCTCAGTCACGCGCGACGTTCCTCCCTCAGCCACGCGGCGCGTCCCCACAGCTACGCGCCGCGTCCCCTCAGTCACGCGTGGCGAAAACTCCCAGCGTGACCAATCCCAGCACGATCCAGCAGAACCAGAGCCATCCGCTGCTCCCCAGCGCCGCGGTGTACGCCGTCACCACCACGAGACCGATGACCGTGCACACAATCATCGCCTTCGCGGACACCGGCATGCGCGTCATCCCAGACATCACAGCATGTCCTCCTCCCGGCGGCCCCGAGACCTACGGATCGCGCACGGACAGGGGCCGCGCCCAGGTCCCTATGGTCACCCGTCCGCGGCCCCGTGCGCCACTGCGCGCTTCAACGCGCCCGTGCCGATCGCTCTCACGTGCCCCCGGAGTCGCTCCGGGTCTGGAGGGAGGCGAGGTAGGCGTTGTAGGCGGCCAGATCCTTGTCACCGTCCCGGTCGGCGCGGCGGTCCCGGCGACGGGCCTGGCGTTGTTCGCTGACGTACCACTGGAACACCAGCGCGATCAGCACCAGCACCGAGGGGATCTCGCTGAACGCCCAGGCGATACCGCCGGCCGCCGTCTGGTCGGAGAGCGCGCTGACGCCGAGCGAGGCCGGCGGGTTCGCGTAGGTCTCCACCATCGGCTCGGAGGCCATCATCAGCGCGATGCCGAAGAAGGCGTGGAACGGCATCCCCGCGAACAGCTCCAGCATCCGCATCACATAGCCGGGGCGGTGCGGGCCGGGATCCACGCCCATGATCGGCCAGAAGAAGACCAGGCCGACGGCGAGGAAGTGCACCATCATCGCGATGTGCCCGGCCTTGGAGCCCATCAGCAGGTCGAACAGCGGCGTGAAGTACAGCGCGTACAGGCTCGCGATGAACAGCGGGATGGTGAACGCCGGATGCGAGATCACCCGCACATAGCGGCTGTGCAGCAGCGCCACCAGCAGCTCCCGGGGGCCCTTGCGCATCCCCTGGCTGCGAGCCGCCGAAGGCAGCGCCCGCAGCGCGAGCGTGACAGGGGCGCCCAGCAGCAGGAGGATCGGCGAGAGCATGCTGATCACCATGTGCTGCACCATGTGCACGCTGAAGAGCACCATGCCGTACTCGTTGAGCCCCGTGCACATCACCAGCGCCACCGTGGCCACACCCGCGGTGAAGCCCACGGTGCGGCTGACCGGCCAGGCATCGCCCCGACGCCGCAGCCGCGCCACTCCCCAGCCGTAGAGCGCCAGCGCCAGCAGGCACCCGATCAGGAAGAACGGCTCGCCGGTGAACTCCAGGCCCCGCGCGAGCGTGAACGGCGGTAGGTCCATCGTCATGCCGTGTCCGCCGTGATCCATCCGAACTCTCCCGCAACCGACCGATAAGCCCGCACCAGCCTAGAACGCCCGCCTCGGCCGCCTGCACGGGGGCGGTCGAGGCGGGCGGTTCCGCCGCGCGGCGCGCGTGTGAGGCGCGCGTGTGAGGCGCGTGTGAGGCGCGCGTGGGACGACGTGCCGAGGCGGCCCGGATCAGGCGGGCTGGGTCGCCGCCGCGATCCGCTCCTGCCGCAGCGCCTCGTACCAGGTGTCGTCGGTCGGTGGCAGCGCGTTGACATCCAGCGACAGCTTGATCAGCAGGTCCGCGATCTGCGGGTTACGGGCCAGCACCGGGCCGTGCAGATACGTGCCGAAGACCGTGTCCCGCCAGGCACCCTCGGTGCCGTCGCCTGTGCCGTTGCCGTTGCCGAGCTGCACCCGGGCGAGCGGGCGCACGCCGGGGCCGAGATGGGTGATGCCCTGGTGGTTCTCGAAGCCGGTGAGCTGCGGGAGGCGCAGCTGCTCGTCGGCTTCGCCCAGGACGTCGCCCACGCACCGCTCGGCCTCACCCCGGCTGCTGACCACGTCCAGCAGCCCGAGTCCTGCCGAGCGCTCGCCCAGATCGTTGACGAACTCGTGGCCCATGATCTGGTAGCCGGCGCACACCGCGAAGACGATGGCGCCGTTGTCCACGGCCCGGTTCAGACCGCCGTCGCGCAGCAGCCGCTCGGCCGCCAGTCGCTGCGGCCGGTCCTCGCCGCCGCCGATCAGATAGATGTCGCCGGACGTCGGGATCGGCTGGTCCGAGCGGACGTCCAGCCGCTGGACATCCAGCCCGCGCTGCCGCGCCCGCCGCTCCACCACGAGCGCGTTGCCCTGGTCGCCGTACGTGCTCAGCAGGTCGGGGTAGACCCAGACCAGACGCAGACTCGTGTCACTCATGCCGCCAGTCTCCTTGAGCGGATCGATGGGTCGGGCACACGAAGGCCCGGCAACCCAAGATACGGGTGATCAGTTGCCGACTGCGCGGCGCAGGTCCTGGAACGCGGTGTAGTTGGCAATCGTCTCGATCCGCCCGGGCGGGCACCGGCGCACCGCGTCCGCTGGGCTCTCGCAGACCTGGAAGTCCACGCCCGCGACCTCCAGCCGCACCGCGAGGTCCAGCTTGCGGTCGCCGATCACACAGATCGGGTGCCCGGCCAGCCGTCCGTAGTCCACGTCCCACAGCCAGGAGGTGTCGGTGCCGTCCGCGCCGCGCGCGTTCACCGACAGGATCACCGGGGTGGGCGGCGGGTCGATCAGGGAGAAGGTCTCCAGCCACCCGGCGGGGTTCTTGGCCAGCAGCAGCCGCATGTCCCGGCCCTCGTACTGCACCACGTCGTACCGCCCGGCGACGGCCTTGACAGCGTACATCCGCTCCAGCGCGACCTGCGGCGGCACCCCGAAGGCGGCTGCCACGGCGGCGGAGGTCGCGGCGTTGGCCTTGTTGGCGCGTCCGGGGAGCTGGAGGTGGATGGGCCAGGCGGAGCCGTGCGGGTCCAGTACGTGGTCGCCGGACAGCGCCCAGGTCGGCGTCGGGCGGCGGAAGCCGCACTCGGCGCAGAACCAGTCGTCGCCGGGGCGCTGCATCACACCGCCGCACGCCGGGCAGGACCAGGCGTCGTCCTTCCACTCCTGCCCCGCGGCCACCCACACCACGTTGGGCGAGGACGACGCCGCCCAGACCACCAGCGGGTCGTCCGCGTTGGCGACGATGACCGCCTTCTGCCCGGAGAGGCCCTCGCGCCACCGCTCGGCGAGCATCCGGGTCTCAGCGGCGCGGTCGAGCTGGTCACGCGAGAGGTTCAGCAGCGCTATGGCCTTGGGCGTCACATCCTTGGCCACACCGGAGAGGTACTTCTCGTCCACCTCGATGACGCCGTAGCGCGCGTTGGAGCCGCCGGCCAGCGCCGAGGTGATACCGGCAGGCATGTTGGCGCCCAGCGCGTTGGAGACCACCTCACCGTTGGCGCGCAGCGCCTCGGCGATCAGCCTGGTGGTCGTCGTCTTGCCGTTGGTGGCGGACACCAGGACCACGTCCAGGTGCTGGGCAAGCCGTTGCAGCAGGTCGGGGTCGAGCCTGAGCGCTACCTTGCCGCCGATCACCGACCCGCTCCCGCGGCCCGCAGCCCGCGACACCGCCGCGGCCGCCTTGCCCGCCGTCACGGCCAGCCGGGACCGCGGCGACAGCGGCTCCGTGTTGCCTGCCATCGTGTCTGAACCTCCTTGCCCCTCGCGCATAGGAGAGAAGCCTACCGAGATCCCGCCGGGCCCCTGACCGCGCCACCCCTGCAAAGATCGACAATGCGGTACCGGGCGTAGGCTGACAGTCATGAGACGCGGCCTCATTCCCGGCAGCACGGGCGCCGTACACCCGCTACGGAGGTACGGCGATCCGGTGCTGCACACCGCCGGCCGCCCGGTCGCCGCTGCGGACCGCTCCTCGCTGCCCGCGCTGGTCGAGGACCTGTACGCGACCATGTACGCGGCGTACGGCGTCGGACTGGCGGCCTGCCAGATCGGGGTGCCGCTGCGGGTGTTCGTCTACGACTGCCCGGACGACGAGGACCGCCGCCACCGGGGCCATGTGGTCAACCCCCGTCTGACGCGTCTGGACGGGGTGACCGTGCGCGGCCCCGAGGGATGTCTCTCGCTGCCCGGCCTCGAGGCGCCCACCCCGCGCGCCGACGTGGCCGTGATCGAGGGCGAGGACCTGACCGGAGCGCCGGTGCGGGTGGAGGGCAGCGGCTATTTCGCCCGCTGCCTCCAGCACGAGTACGACCATCTGGAGGGCCGCGTCTACGTCGACCGGCTCACGGGGTGGTCCCGCCACCGCACACTGCGCGCGGCCCGCAAGTTGTAGCGACTGGCCCCGTCTGGGGCGCGGGCAACTGCGCGAGCGACCACGGTGGACCCGCAGCGGTCCACGGCCGACAGGGGCAGCCTCCTCTCAGAAGGGGGTACCGCCCACGCGGTCACCTGCGGCAGCGAGCCGCCCCCACAGCAGATCCGCGAGGTGCCGTACCAACACCGCCCGCTCGCAGGGCCGTTCGCGCAGCCACCAGTCCCCGGCGGCATGCATCATGCCGACGATCCCGTGGCCCCAGACCCGGGCCAGCTCCTCGGCCTCGGGTCCCAGGTCGAGCCGTTCGGCGATCACCTTGGCCAGCTCCTCGCCCAGCCGCCGCAGCAGTGGCGCCGAGTGCTGGCCCACGTCGAATCCGCGTTCGCTGCTGGAGGAGTCCTCGGCCGGATGCATCAGGAAGCGGTAGACCTGCGGATGGGCCTCGATGGCGGCCAGATAGGTGTCCAAGGTGGCCTCCACGCGCTCGCGCCGCTGGCGCGGTGCGTCGAGCGCGGCGCGCAGTGAGGCCAGCAGCGCTTCGGTGTGCCGGGTGGCCAGCGCCCGGTAGAGGCCGCCCTTGTCGCCGAAGTGCCGGTAGAGGATGGGCTTGGTGATACCCGCCTCGGCGGCGATCGCGTTCATGGAGGCCCCGGGGCCGTCGCGGAGCACGACGCGTTCGGCGGCTTCCAGCAGCTGTCTGCGGCGCTGCTCGGTGCTGTCTGTCCGGTCGGCCTGCTGTGTGGACTCCATGGTGTTTCTCCCCGCCCCTGTCTGCGTTTCCCCGCCGCAACGTAACACCCTCACGTGCACGGATGCCTCGGCGAAGGGGAGTTGACAGAGGCTACTCACGGGTAACAGACTGCGGATTACCGATGGTAACGAGCTTCTGAGACAGGCGGAGGACCCCGACGATGGCCGAGACCGAGTTCGCACTGGATCTCAACGACGACCAGAAGGAGGTCCGAAGCTGGCTCCATGGCTTCGCCGCCGATGTGATGCGCCCCGCGGCCGCCGAGTGGGACGAGCGCGAGGAGACCCCCTGGCCGATCATCCAGGAAGCCGCCAAGATCGGCCTGTACTCGCTCGACTTCTACGCCCAGCAGTACTTCGACCCCACCGGACTCGGCATCCCCATGACGATGGAGGAGCTGTTCTGGGGCGACGCGGGTATCGCGCTGTCCATCGTCGGCACGGGGCTGGCCGCCGTCGGGGTGCTCGCCAACGGTACCGAGGAGCAGATCGGCACCTGGGTACCGCAGATGTACGGCGACGCGGGCGATGTGAAGGTCGCCGCCTTCTGCTCCTCCGAGCCGGACGCCGGCTCGGACGTGGCCTCGATGCGCACCCGCGCCGTCTACGACGAGGCCAAGGACGAATGGGTACTGAACGGCACCAAGACCTGGGCCACCAACGGCGGCATCGCCAATGTCCACGTGGTCGTGGCGAGCGTCGACCCGGAGCTCGGCTCCAAGGGGCATGCCTCCTTCATCGTCCCGCCCGGCACCCCCGGCCTCTCCCAGGGGCAGAAGTTCAAGAAGCACGGCATCCGCGCCTCGCACACCGCCGAAGTCGTCCTCGACGACGTCCGGGTCCCCGGGCACTGCCTGCTCGGCGGCAAGGAGAAGCTGGACGAGCGCCTGGCCCGCGCCCGCGAGCGGGCGAAGGGGAGCGGCGAGCGGGTCAAGAACGCCGCCATGGCCACCTTCGAGGCGTCCCGCCCGGCGGTCGGCGCCATGGCGGTCGGCACCGCGCGCGCTGCCTACGAGGTCGCGCTCGAATATGGCAAGACCCGCGAGCAGTTCGGCCGCCCCGTCATCGACAACCAGGGCGTCGCCTTCCAACTGGCCGACATGCGCACCAGCGTCGACGCGGCCCGGCTGCTGGTGTGGCGCGCCTCGTGGATGGGGGTGACGGGCCGTAAGTTCGAGTCGGCCGAGGGGTCGATGTCCAAGCTGTTCGCCAGCGAGACGGCCAAGAAGGTCACGGCCCAGGCCATCCAGCTCCTGGGCGGCAACGGCTACACCCGCGAGTACCCGGTCGAACGGATGCACAGGGACGCGGCCATCTACTCCATATTCGAGGGCACCAGCGAGATCCAGCGCCTGGTCATCGCCCGCACCCTCTCGGGCATGCCGATCCGCTAGCGCACCGGCCCGGACGCGGCTACACCTCGAACCGGGGCGCCGACCGGGTGAGAACGGCGGAGCGCGGAACGGCCTCCCAGTGGGTGCGCAGCACGTTGGCGAGCACCTCCGTCAGCTCGGCCATCTCACCCGGTGCGGTCTCGTGCAGCGCCTCGGCCACGATCAGCACCTCCTCCGTGTCCTCGCGCACGGCGGACCGGCCGCTCTGCCGGTTGGTCCAGCGGCGCGCGTGGGCCCGGCCCGCCTCGTCGGCGAAGACCACCTCGCCGGGCTCCGGCCGCTCCTCGTCCCCCGCGAAGGTCTCGTAGCGCTCGTCGCCCAGCGCGTACCGCACCTGGAGATCCCCCTCGATCCGCGCCAGATCGAAGACGCCCACGGGGATGGCGTAAGCGAGCGAGGCCGCGTTGCACAGGTCGATCAGCGGGTGGATGTCAGGCAGCGACCCCTCCTTGCGGAAGCGCCGCAGCAGTGACTCGGCGGCACAGCGGTACTGGGTCGGCTTGAGCCCCATCGACGCGAAGGCGCGCCGCCACGCCTGGATCTGCGGCAGCCCGCTCTCCGTACCCCCGCCCGCGGCGTTGCGTGCCGCCGCCCGCGCCCACAGCTCTCGTACGGAGGCGTCGACGGGGACGGCCGGCCGGGCGGTGATGCCCTTGGCGTGCAGTACCCCGGGCACCAACTGGGGGAAGTCCTGCCACAGGTGCGGGGAGTGCTCGAAGTGCATGGTGCGGTTTCCTCCGGGGAGTGTTCGGGTCGGCCCGGCCGGCCGGGCCGTGGAGCCGGTGCGGTCAGAAGAAGGCGAGTCGGGCGCCGAGCGCGGCGAACGTACCGGCGAAGACCCGGCGCATCCACCGCACCACCCGCGGGCGGGAGATGACGTGCTCGCGCATGGTCGCGGCCGCCAGCCCGTAGCAGGCGAAGACGGCGAAGGTCAGCAGTACGAAGACGGCGCTGAGCTCCGTCATGCGCAACACGGCGTGCGGATCGTCCCCCTGGACGAACTGCGGCAGGAACGCCATGAAGAACAGCGTCAGCTTGGGGTTGAGCACGTTGAGCAGGACGGCGGACACCACCACGCTCGACGCCGTACGCGGAGCGCTCCCGGCCTCCCGGCCGTCGGCGTCGGGCGCCGCGAGGGCGCTCCTGTCCCGCAGCGTGCTCCACGCCATCCACAGCAGGTAGGCGACACCCAGATACTTGAGGATCTGGAAGGCCATGGCGCTGGCGTGCAGCAGCGCGGCGAGCCCTGTGATGGCTGCGAGCGCCTGCGGGAGGGTGCCGAGCGTGCAGCCGAGCGCGGCCACCAGGCTCGCCCGCCTCCCGTGCGAGAGCCCGGCGGCGATCGTGAACAGCACGCCCGTTCCGGGGGTCACCACGATCACCAGTGCGGTCAGCAGAAAGTCCATGCCTTGACCCTGTCGGCAGAATGGGCCTGTGAACAGAGCCAATGGATCTGCGGTCGACAGGACCATAAAGGGCGGCTCGACGGCTCCGGCGGCCTCCGACTTCCTCCAGCTCACCGCCGACGCGGTCCCCAGGGGCGGCCTGTCGGACTGGCTCGTCGGCCGGATCAGGCAGGCCATCGCCGACGGCCGGCTGCTCACCGGCAGCCGACTGCCCGCCACCCGCGTGCTCGCCGCCGACCTCAAGGTGTCGCGCGGCGTGGTGACCGAGGCGTACCGCCGCCTGGTCGACGACGGACATGTGGTCGGCCGGGGCCGCGCGGGCACCGTGGTGGCCGCCACCCCGCTGAACGGGACGGGCGGTGCGGCCGGTTCGACCGGCGCCGCCCCGGCCGGCCCCGCCGCCACCGACGTCTTCGATGCTCCGCCGGGCGCCGACGTCTTCGACGCCTTCCGTACCTCCACAGCGCGCATCGACCTGTCGCCCGGGCTCCCCGACCTCGCCGCCTTCCCCCGTACCGCCTGGCTGCGCGCCGAACGCGCCGTCCTGGCCGAACTGGCCTCCTCCGACCTGGGGTACGGCGACCCCCGCGGTACGCGAGCGCTGCGCGGCGCCGTCGCCGGATGGCTGCGCGTCAACCGGGGCATCACCGCGGAGCCCGAGGAGATCATCATCGTGGCCGGTACCGCACAGGCACTCGGCCTGCTGGCCCAGGTGCTGCGAGCCGAGGGAGCCGACCGGCTCGCCGTCGAGGACCCCTCCTCCCTCGGCGCACGCCAGCACCTGCACAGCTGGGGGCTGGCCACCCCGCCCGTGCCCGTGGACGCCGAGGGGGTACGCGTCGACGCGCTCCAGGCCACGGGTGCGCCCGCCGTGCTGCTGACCCCGGCGCACCAGTTCCCGACCGGTGTCGTGCTGGGCGGCGAGCGCCGCCGCGAGCTGGTGCGGTGGGCGGGGGAGGGCGGCCTGGTCATCGAGGACGACTACGACGCCGAACACCGCTACGACCGCGCCCCGGTCGCGGCGCTCGCCGCGATGGCCCCCGACCACGTCTGCTACTCCGGCAGCATCTCCAAACTCCTCGCCCCGGCGCTCCGTGTCGGCTGGCTGCTGGCACCGGCCCGCTACCGGGACGCGCTGACCGACGCCAAGCGCTTCGCCGACCTCGGCAACGCGGCCCTGCCCCAGCTGGTGCTCGCCAGGCTGATGGAGTCCGGCGCGCTGGAGCGGCACCTACGGCTCATCCGGCGCCGCCACCGGGTCCGCCGCGACGCCATGATCGCGGCCATCCGCAGTCACCTGCCGCACGCGCGTGTCCACGGCGCCGCCGCCGGTCTGCACCTGACGGTCACCTTCCCCTCCGGCGTCCGCGACACCGAGCTGGCCTCCCGCGCCCTCGCACACGGCGTCAAGACCCAGCCGCTGTCCTGGCACACCCAGCTGCCGGGCCGCCCGGGACTGGTCCTCGGCTACGCGGCCGCGGCGCCCACCGCCATCGCGGAGGGCATCGCCGTGCTCGGCACGCTGCTGACCGCCGACGGGCGGCCCGGCGGCGCGGCCCCGGGCCGGGCTCAGATGCCCGGCCGGTAGCGCAGCGGATGCTCTGCGGGAATCTGCACCAGCACCAGGCGGTGGCCGTCCGGGTCGGCGATCCACATCTCGATCAGGCCCCAGGGCTCCTTGACGGGGGGCCGTAGGATGTCGGCGCCCGCCGCGCGCAGCTCCTGGTGCGCGGCGGCCACGTCGGCGACCTGGAGCCAGAGCTGGAGGGTGGGGGTCGGCGGCTCCTCGCTCCGCCCGGAGACCTCGAGGAAGCCGCCGCCCAGGAAGTAGACGGTGCCGCGCTCGGGCCCCGTACCGAACTCGCGGGCGATCTCCAGGCCGAGTGTCCCGCCGTAGAAGGCCCGCGACCTGTCCGGATCGGTGGGCCGCAGCAGCACCCGGCTGCTCAGTACATGCACCATGCCCGCACTCTAGTTCCGCGGGCGTGGGGATAGAGTCTGCGGACATGAACGACGCCGCACAGCCGGGCGAGCCGCCCCTGATCTTCCGCCGCGCGGTCGAGTCCGACATCGCGGCGCTCACCGAGCTGGTGGAGTCCGCCTACCGCGGCGAGGCGAGCCGCGCGGGCTGGACCACCGAGGCCGACCTGCTGGACGGCCAGCGGACCGACCCGGAAGGGGTCGCGGGCGTGGTCCGTGACCCGAAGAGCATCATGCTGCTCGCCGAGCGGGACGGCACCGTCGTCGCCTGCTGCCAGCTCGAACGCCATGACCAGGGGGCGTACTTCGGTCTGTTCGCCGTCAGCCCGCTGCTGCAGGGCGGCGGGGTCGGCCGCAGGGTGCTGGCCGAGGCCGAGCGCACGGTCCGTGCCGAGTGGGGCGCCGAGCGGCTGCGGATGCAGGTGATCAGGCAGCGTGCGGACCTGATCGCCTGGTACGAGCGGCGCGGGTACACCCGTACGGGAGAGCTGAGCCCCTTCCCCTACGGCGACGAGCGCTTCGGTGTTCCCCGGCGCTCCGACCTCGTCTTCGAACTGCTGGTCAAACCGCTGGACGAGTGACCAGGCATCGCGTCCGGGCCGCGGGCGGGCGAGACCGCGTCCGGGCCCGGGGCGGGTTCAGCCCGTGCGTTCGACGGCCCGCTTGATGTCCGGCATGTCCGTGACGACGCCGTCCAGGCCCAGCTCCCGCACTCGGGCCAGGTCCTCGTCGGTGTTGACGGTCCAGGTGATGACCTCGATCCCGGCCTGGTGCGCCCGGCGCACCACGTCCGCGTCCACGTGCTGCAGCTCCACCGAGATCATCCCCGCGCCCAGTTCCTCGGCCCTCTCCGGCGCGGTGGGCGTGGAGCGGCCGGCCACCAGCACGATCGGGATGTCCGGGAGGTGTTCGCGGGTCTCGCGGAGCGCCTCGGCGTGGAAGGAGATCACCGTCACCCGCTGGTGCAGCCCGCGCCGCTGGATGGCCTCGGCGAGCACCCGCGCCGCCGCACGATCCTTGATCTCCGCTTGCAGCGGGCTGCGTACCGCGTCCACGACCTCCTCGAAGACGGGCACCCGCTCGCCCTGACCCGCGTCCAGCTCGCGCAGCTCGGCCAGAGTGAGATCACCGATCGGGCCGCTGCCGTCGGTCGTACGCGCCACGTCGGCGTCGTGCATCACCACCAGCTCGCCGTCCTTGCTCAGGTGCAGGTCGAGTTCGAGGACGTCGAGCCCTTCGCGTTCGGCGCGGACGAAGGAGCGCAGCGTGTTCTCGGGCTCGACGCCCATCACTCCGCGGTGTCCGACGGTGAGCAGTGGCACGGGCGCGCTCGCTTTCGTGCGGTGACGGTCGTGGAGCGCCAGCCTAACGGCCCCCGGCACGCGTTCCGCGGGACGGCGGCGGAGCCCGTTCCGAGCCCGGACGGGTACCGTCCCGTGCTGAAAAGAGAAGCGACACAGACCGCTGATCGCCGGAAAAACAGCGGTCTGATCCGGGTGGGGCAGGACAATTTCCTGATCTCTCCCCTTGAGCGGGACCGCTCGCACGTATACGGTTTCCTTACGCGAGTTTCTCCTGTGGAGGGGTCAATATGACGGAAATTCTTTCGCAAGCGCCTGTCGGGGGCGGCGTTTCGTCGTCTGTCGGCGGAGCAGTCGAGAGTGTGGCCGCGCACCCCGCCTGGCCGGTGCTGAAGGCCGCCGTGGAGGCCGTCCGCCCCGCACAGTCCAAGGACGGCTCGATCGACTTCGGGGCCGAGGGCGCCCCCGCCCGCCAGGAGATCCGGCAGGAGCTCGACCGCGTCGTCGCCGCGGTCGAGGAGCTCTCGCCGCTGCTGCCGCACGACGCCGAATACCACCGCGCCCTCGTGGCCGACCTGCGCCGCTGGGCCGACGGCGGTTTCGGCGTCCCGGACTTCCTCGACTCACTGCTCGCCTTCCAGCCCGCGCACAACCGCGCCGACGGCCTCCAGCACCTTGTCGTCTTCCCGATGTACACGCAGAACGGCAACCCCAACCGCAACCTGGAGGCCGTCGTCCTGCGCATGGTCTGGCCCGACTGGCTGGCCGAGCTGGAGCGCACCCGCTACGACAACCCGCTCTTCTGCGGCATCACCTTCGAGGACTTCACCTCCGGCTACGACACCCACTCGGCGGTGCTCTTCCCGGAGACCATCGCCGTGCGCGAGGCGCCCGAGCGCTTCAGCTGGGGCGGCATCTTCTGCGACCGCGAGGCGGCCCGCTTCCGCCGTGTCGTCCAGGCCGCCTGCGACGTCACCAGCCTGCAGCTGCCCGGGGACGCCGAGGAACTGCTGGCCGACCAGGAGCGCTGCCAGCAGACTTTCGTCCTGTGGGACATGGTCCACGACCGCACCCACAGCCACGGGGACCTGCCCTTCGACCCCTTCATGATCAAGCAGCGGCAGCCGTTCTGGATGTACGGCCTGGAGGAGCTGCGCTGCGACCTGACGGCCTTCCACGAGGCGGCGAAGCTGGAGGCCGACGGCTACCCGCAGGGCCGCGACGTGCAGTACGCGGTGATCCTGGAGCGGCTCTTCCGCTTCCCCGTCACCGGTGAGCGCAAGCGCAACTACGACGGCCTCGGCGGGCAGCTCCTCTTCGCCTACCTCCACCAGCACGACGCGCTGCGCTGGCGGGACAACAAGCTGTCCATCGACTGGGACCGTGCCCGCAAGGTCACCGTCGCACTGCGCGAGGAGATCGAGACGCTCTACCGCGCGGGCATCGACCGGCCCAAGATCGTCCACTGGTTCAAGGCGTACGAGCTGGTCTCCACCTATCTGGCCCCGCACCCCGGCTCGAAGTGGACCAAGGGCCCGGACGCGCTGGACCTGACCCTTCCGCCGCGCAAGCTGGTCGACGAGGTGCTGCCGGACGAGTTCCCGCTCAGCATGTTCTACGAAGCCCTCGCGAAGAAGCTCCGGAGTGTGATCGCATCGACCCAGGGGATCACCGCTGACGCTCCGGCCCGGGCCGCCGCCGCATGAGCGGGCAGCCCCCAGGGCACAGCGGAGGGCAGGAGCGGGAGCGCGAGGAGGCGACGGAGATGACAGGCATCACGGACTCGACCACACGGCGTGGCTACGAGGGCAACGGCGAGGGTGACCTGCAGGGACGGGTGATCGCGGTCGCGGGCGCGGCAGGCCCCGCGGGCCAGGCCACGCTGCTGCGGCTCGCGGAGGAGGGCGCCACCGTGGTGGCCTGCGACGCGGACGCGGAGCGCCTGGCGCAGGCCGTGGACGCCGCGCGCTTTGCGCATGGGGGAGCCACCGTCACCGGTGACACCGTCGACCTGCTCAGCCTGGAGGAGACCCGGGCGTGGGCCGACAAGACGGAGAAGGAGTTCGGCCGGATCGACGGCCTGGTGCACCTGGTCGGCGGCTGGCGCGGCTCGGCCTCGTTCGCCGAGACCGATCTGGCCGACTGGGACACCCTGCACCACCTCCTGGTCCGCACCCTCCAGCACACCTCGCTCGCCTTCGAGGCGCCGCTCAAGCGGGCGGGCGACGGCCGCTTCCTGCTGATCAGCGCGCTGGGCGCCAGCAAGCCGACAGCCGGCAACGCCGCCTACGCGGCCTCCAAGGCGGCGGCCGAGGCGTGGACCCTGGCGCTCGGCGACTCCTTCCGCAAGGCGGGGGGCGAGAGCGGGCTCCCGGCGGCCGCTGTCATCCTGGTGGTCAAGGCACTGGTGAACGACCAGATGCGTGCCGACCGGCCGAACGCGAAGTTCGCTGGCTTCACGGACGTGAAGGACCTCGCGAAGGCCGTCGTCGACACCTGGAACAAGCCCGCCGAAGAGCTGAACGGAACCCGCCTGTGGCTGACGCCCAACACCTGAACGACCCCGCCGGGGACGCGGCGGCGCCGGTCACCGACGCCAGGCGCCGCCATGATCCCGACGTCCGCGGCTTCGCCAGCGACAATTACGCGGGCGCGCACCCGGAGATCCTGGCGGCCCTTGCCGTGGCCAACGGCGGCCACCAGTCCGCCTACGGCGCCGACGACTACACCGAGCACCTGCAGACCGTCGTACGCAGCCACTTCGGTCGGCGTGCCGAGGCGTTCCCGGTCTTCAACGGCACCGGTGCCAATGTGGTCGCGCTCCAGGCGCTGACCGACCGCTGGGGTGCGGTCATCTGCGCCGAGAGTGCGCACATCCACGTCGACGAGTGCGGGGCGCCGGAGCGGGTGGGGGGCCTGAAGCTGCTGACCGTGCCCACCGAGGACGGCAAGCTGACCCCCGAGCTGATCGACCGGCAGGCGTTCGGCTGGGACGACGAGCACCGCGCCATGCCCCAGGTGGTCTCCCTGGCGCAGAACACCGAACTCGGCACCCTCTACACGGTGGAGGAGATCCGCGCCCTGTGCGACCACGCGCACGAGCGCGGCATGTACGTCCACCTGGACGGGGCCCGTATCGCCAACGCGGCAGCGGCGCTGGACGTTCCGATGCGCGCGTTCACCAACGCCGCCGGCGTGGACATCGTCTCCTTCGGCGGCACCAAGAACGGCATGCTCTTCGGTGAGGCCGTGATCGTCCTCAACCCGGACGCCGTCCGCCATATGAAGCACCTGCGCAAGCTGTCGATGCAGCTGGCCTCCAAGATGCGCTTCATATCGGTGCAGCTGGAGGCGCTGCTGGCGGGGGACCTGTGGCTGCGCAACGCGCGGCACTCCAACGCGATGGCGCAGCGGCTCGCCGAGGGGGTCCGTCAGGTGCCCGGTGTGGAGATCAGCTACCCGGTGCAGGCCAACGCCGTCTTCGCGCGGCTGCCCAACGAGGTGAGTGAACGCCTCCAGAAGCGCTACCGCTTCTACTTCTGGGACGAGGCGGCGGGCGAGGTGCGCTGGATGTGCTCGTTCGACACCACGGAGCAGGACGTGGACGGCTTTCTGGCCGCGCTCCGGGAGGAGATGGGGCGGTAACACGCCACGGCAGTACTCGGAGGCGGCACTCCACCAGATCGCATAATTATGCGGCCCGCTGTAATTCCATTGAGTTACGGCGGGCCGGCCTCTACGCTGACGCGGCATGATGCTCACTCCCGTCACCGCTGACGAGTCCGCCTACCTCGCCGCCGACGACGTCGTCGATCACACCCACCCGCTGGTCCGCGAGACGGCCGCCCGGCTGAGCGCCGGCACGGACGGCGAGCTGGCCGCCTACGCGCGCGCCGCCTACGAGTTCGTCCGCGACGCCATCCCGCACTCGGCCGATGTGGGGGACTGGCGTATCACCTGGCGCGCCTCCGACGTGCTCGCCGAGCGGGTCGGCATCTGCCACGCCAAATCTCACGCCCTGGTCGCACTGCTGCGCGCCGAGGGCATTCCAGCCGGGTTCTGCTACCAGAAGCTCAATGTGCTGCATGGGCTGGTCGCGCTGCGGCTGCCCGGCTCCAGCCGCTGGGTCCGGCAGGATGCACGAGGCAACAAGCCGGGCGTGGACGCCCAGTTCAGCCTGGACCGCGAGCAACTGGCCTTCTCCGTGTGGCCGGAGAAGGGGGAGTGTGACTACCCGGTGCTCTACGCGGAGCCGCATCCGGTCGTCCTGCGCGCGCTGCGGCATGCCACGGACCGCGCGCAGCTGTGGCAGTTGCTGGACACGGCGTTGTGACGCGGCGCCGCCCCCTCACCTGCGCCGGTGAGGGGGTGCCCTGCCCGGTGGGGCGCGTTCCCTCCCCCGGTTGGCGTGATCCATGCGCTCCTCCCGCCCCCCGGGTGTCCGTCGAAACCTGAATGTGACACAGTGGCAGATGTATAGGTGGCCACTACACATACTGGAGGTGGAGGAAGAGCATGTGCGGAATCACCGGGTGGGTCTCCTACGACAGGAATCTGACGGCCGAGCGGGCGACCGTCGACGCCATGACGGAGACCATGGCCTGCCGTGGTCCCGACGACACCGGCACCTGGATAGCCGGTCCGGCGGCGCTGGGTCACCGCAGGCTGGCGATCATCGACCTGCCCGGCGGCAGGCAGCCGATGACCGTGGAGACACCCGGGGGCAGCGTCGCCCTCGTCTACTCGGGGGAGACCTACAACTACACCGAGCTGCGCCGTGAACTGGCCGGCCGGGGCCACCGGTTCAGCACCGACTCGGACACCGAGGTGGTGCTCCACGCCTACCTGGAGTGGGGCCCGGCCCTGGCCGAGCGGCTGAACGGGATGTACGCCTTCGCCATCTGGGACAGCCGCTCCAAGCAGCTGGTGATGGTCCGCGACCGGATGGGCATCAAGCCCTTCTACTACGCCGAGACCGCCGACGGCGTGCTCTTCGGCTCCGAGCCCAAGGCGATCCTCGCCAACCCGCTGGCCCGCCGCGAGGTCTCACTCGACGGCCTGCGCGAGCTGTTCGCCTTCGTCAAGACGCCCGGCCACGCCGTGTGGGAGGGCATGCGCGAGGTCGAGCCCGGCACGGTGGTGACCGTCGGTGAGAACGGTGTGCGCACCCACGTCTACTGGCAGTTGGAGACCCGGCCGCACACCGACGGCAAGGACGAGACGGTCGCACACGTACGCGAGCTGATGGACGACATCGTGCGCCGCCAGCTCGTCTCCGACGTACCGCGCTGCACTCTGCTCTCCGGCGGTCTCGACTCCTCGGCCATGACGGCGCTGGCGGCCCGGCAGCTGAAGGAGAGCGGCGAGACCGTCCGCAGCTTCGCCGTCGATTTCGTCGGCCAGACCGAGAACTTCGTCGCGGACGAACTGCGGGCCACCCCGGACACGCCCTTCGTGCACGACGTCGCTCGCGAGTCGGCCACCGAGCACCAGGACATCGTGCTCAGCTCCGGCGACCTCGCCGACCCCGAGGTGCGCTCCCGCGTCATCCGGGCCCGCGACATCCCCATGGGCCTCGGCGACATGGACGCCTCGCTCTACCTGCTCTTCAAGGCCATCCGGCAGCACTCCACGGTCGCGCTGTCCGGCGAGTCGGCCGACGAGGTCTTCGGCGGCTACAAGCAGTTCTTCGACGAGGAGGCCCGCAACGTCGAGACCTTCCCATGGCTGGTCCAGTTCGCTCAGAACATGGGGGAGGACAGCAACGTCCTCAACGACTCCGTCACCCGCGCTCTCGACCTGCCCGGCTATGTGCGCGACAGCTACTCCTCGGCCGTCTCCGGAGTCCAGCGCCTGGAAGGGGAGAGCGACTTCGAGTACCGGATGCGGGTCATCTGCCACCTCCATCTGACCCGGTTCGTCCGCGTCCTGCTGGACCGGAAGGACCGTGCGAGCATGGCCGTCGGACTGGAGGTGCGCGTACCGTTCTGCGACCACCGGCTGGTGGAATACGTCTACAACACCCCCTGGGCGCTCAAGTCGTTCGACGGCAGGGAGAAGAGCCTGCTGCGCGAGGCGACAGCCGATCTGCTGCCGCGCTCCGTCTACGAGCGGGTCAAGAGCCCCTACCCCTCCACCCAGGACCCGAAGTACCACACGGCGCTCCAGGAGAACGTCAAGGACCTGCTGGCCGAGCCCTCGCACCAGGTCTTCGACCTGGTCAGCAGGGACTGGCTGGAGCGGGCCGTCAAGGTGGAGACCCCGCAGATCACCCAGGCCGGCCGGCGCGGTCTGGAGCGCGTCCTCGACCTGGCGCTGTGGATGGACATGTACCACCCGACGCTTACACTCTCCTGATCCGATCAAGACCTGATCAGCTCATGATCCACTGATCCGATCAGGACGAGCCCATGGGGGAACGATGGGGACCCGGCAGGACGCGGCGTTCGACATGGTCCTGGCCCTGCACCGGTTGCTGCGGTCGCTGCGCCGGGCCGGCCCGACGGGCGGACTGCAGCCCACCCAGCTGATCGTCCTGTCCCTGCTGACGGAGTCCGGTCCCAGCAGGATCGGCGTCGTCGCCGACCGGGTCCCTTGTTCCCAGCCGACAGCCACCGCCGTCATCGCCGAGCTGGAGAGCCTCGGGCTCGTACGCCGCGAACCCGACCCCACCGACGGCCGCGCGACGCGCGTGGCCGTCACCGAAGAGGGGATCACCGCCCTGCGTGGCGTCGCTCTCGGCGAGGCCGACGTACTGCTGGAGCGCCTGGAAGAGCTCTCGGACGAGGAGGCCAGGGGAGTTTTGGCGACGGCCCCCCTACTGCGAGCCCTCGCCGACGCGGGGCGCTAGGTTCCCCGGCTTCGCGGGACGAGTTGCGCCCCGAAGGGGCGCGGGGAACCGCTCCCCCAAGCTCTTCGAGCAGGGGGTACCCCCACCAACCACAACGAACGGGCAGTCCGCAGATCGCGGCAAGGGGCAGACCGGGCGCGGCCTACATCGCGTTGGCCTGTGCAGGGGTCGGTGCTGTGCCGCCCAGGTGGGCGGGCAGCCACCAGGCGTCCGCGGCGCTCTGCGGCACGGCCGGATAGGCGCGCTGCGCCGCCTCCAGCAGCTCCTGCACCCGCTCACGCAGCCGCTCGGTGACGCTGAGTGCCGTCTCGCCCCGGCCCGGCTCGACCGGCTCCCCGACGTTGATGCTGACGGGCACGTGGTTGCGGCCGAAGTCCCGCTTGTGTCCCTTGGTCCACAGCCGCTGCGTACCCCACAGCGCTACCGGGACCAGCGGCACCCGGGCCTCCTGCGCCAGCCGTGCCGCGCCGGTCTTGAAGTCCTTGAGGGTGAAGGAGGGCGAGATGGTCGCCTCCGGGAAGACGCCGACGACCTCACCGGAGCGCAGCGCCTCCAGCGCGTGCGCGTACGCGTCCTCGCCGCGCGAGCGGTCCACGGGTATGTGCTTCATGGCGCGCATCAGCGGCCCGGAGACCTTGTGCCGGAAGACCGACTCCTTGGCCATGAACCGCACCAGGCGCTTGGCGGGGCGGGCCGCCAGCCCGGTGAAGACGAAGTCCAGGTAGCTGATGTGGTTGCTCACCAGCACGGCGCCGCCGCGCGAGGGCACATGTGCGGTGCCTCGGATGTCGAAGCGCAGGTCGAGAGCCTTGAACCACGCTCGCGCCGCACCGATCACCGGCGGGTAGAGGAGATCTGCCACGTCGGGGTAACCCTTCGTCTCGGGATGCCGGACCTACTCGGATCCTGTTGCTTTACCCGTGGGTACTTACGGGTGCGTAACTTCCGGCTCCGGCCGATCGTTCCCCAAAGCGTTGCTCCTGGCTACCCTCACGGCAGACTTGTCCATATGCACGCGGGAATGGAGGGCTTCGTGGCGGAGCAGGCGGAACCGGTGAGCGCCGAGGCGATCGGTGCCGTGGCAGGGCTGGGGGAGAGGGCCACCCTCGTCCAGTTCTCCAGCGCCTTCTGTCAGCCCTGTCGAGCCGCCCGGCGCATCCTTGCCGAGGTCGCAGCCATGGTGGAAGGCGTCGTACACGTCGAGATCGACGCCGAGGAGCAGCTGTCCCTGGTGCGCGAACTGGATATCACGAGCACGCCCACGGTCCTCGTCCTCGACGCGGCGGGCCGGATCGTCAAGCGTGCCACAGGGCAGCCCCGCAAGGCCGACGTCATCGCGGCGCTCGGCCTCGCCATCGCCTGAGGCGGGCGGTCCCGGGCCGCCGGGGGTGATCCAGATCCCGCTCCGTGGCACTCGCTTCGTACCGTCCCGCGTGATGGAGTTGGGCTGTTCACTCTCCCCGTTGGCAACGTCACACCTCGACAGTCTTGAGAACGGGGAACGTGCTGGATGTACTGACGAGTAATATTGTGGACGGACGCCCGGTCCCACCGGACCGGAACCCGTAAGTCGAAGCAGTAGGAGAGCCGGCGTGAGCTTGAGGATCGTTGTCTGTGTGAAGTACGTGCCCGACGCCACCGGTGACCGGCACTTCGCGGAGGACCTGACCACCGACCGCGAGTCGGTCGACGGCCTGCTCTCCGAGCTGGACGAGTACGCAGTCGAGCAGGCGCTGCAGATCGCGGACTCGGACGAGGTCGACGACGCGGAGATCACCGTGCTCACCGTCGGCCCGGAGGACGCCAAGGACGCCCTGCGCAAGGCGCTGTCCATGGGGGCCGACAAGGCCGTGCACGTCGAGGACGACGACCTGCACGGCACCGACGCGCTGGGCACCTCCTACGTCCTGGCCAAGGCCATCGAGAAGACCGGTTACGACCTGGTCGTCTGCGGTATGGCCTCCACCGACGGGACAATGGGCGTGCTGCCTGCCATGCTCGCCGAGCGGCTGGGCGTGCCGCAGGTGACGCTGCTGTCCGAGGTCTCCGTGGCGGACGGCAAGGTGACCGGGCGCCGCGACGGCGACGCCGCCACCGAGCAGCTGGAGGCCCAGCTCCCGGCCGTCGTCTCCGTCACCGACCAGTCGGGCGAGGCGCGTTACCCCTCCTTCAAGGGGATCATGGCCGCCAAGAAGAAGCCCGTCGAGTCGCTGGACCTCGACGACCTGGACATCGAGGCCGAGGAGGTCGGCCTGGAGGGCGCCTGGACCAAGGTCGAGGACGTGGCCGAGCGCCCGCCGCGCACCGCGGGCACCGTCGTCAAGGACGAGGGCGACGGCGGCAAGCAGCTCGCGGGCTTCCTCGCCGAGCGCAAGTTCGTCTAAGGCAGCCCGGCGGGCCGCACGCTCGGCCGAGCGCGGCCGCCACCTTCCCTCCGACCTCCCTTTGATCTTCCGCAGGAGAGCACCCCATGGCTGAAGTCCTTGTCTACGTCGACCACGTGGACGGCGCCGTCCGTAAGCCCACCCTCGAACTGCTGACCCTCGCCCGCCGGCTGGGCGACCCGGTCGCCGTGCACCTCGGCCCGAATGCCGAGGACGCCGCCAGGACCCTCGGCGAGTACGGCGCCACCCGGGTGCTGTCCGCCGACGCGCCGGAGTTCGCCGACTACCTCGTCGTCCCCAAGGTGGACGCGCTGCAGGCCGCCTACGAGTCCGTCTCGCCCGCCGCCGTGCTGGTTCCCTCCTCCGCCGAGGGCAAGGAGATCGCCGCGCGCCTCGCGGTGCGCCTCGGCTCCGGCATCGTCACCGACGCGGTCGACCTGGAGGCCGGTGACGAGGGCCCGGTGACCACGCAGTCGGTCTTCGCCGCCGCGTTCACCACCAAGTCCCGGATCACCAAGGGCACCCCGGTCATCACCGTCAAGCCCAACTCGGCCACTCCGGAGGCGTCCGCCGCCGCCGGTGCCGTCGAGCAGCTCGCGGTGAGCTTCGGCGAGGCCGCAACCGGCACCAAGGTCACCTCGCGCACCCCGCGCGAGTCCACCGGGCGCCCCGAGCTGACCGAGGCCGCGATCGTGGTCTCCGGGGGCCGTGGCCTCAACGGCGCCGAGAACTTCCCGCTGATCGAGCAGCTTGCCGACTCTCTGGGCGCCGCGGTGGGCGCCTCCCGCGCCGCGGTCGACGCCGGCTGGTACCCGCACTCCCACCAGGTGGGCCAGACCGGTAAGACGGTCTCGCCGCAGCTCTACATCGCCACCGGCATCTCCGGTGCGATCCAGCACCGCGCCGGTATGCAGACCTCCAAGACGATCGTGGCCATCAACAAGGACTCCGAGGCCCCGATCTTCGACCTGGTCGACTACGGCGTGGTCGGCGACCTCTTCGAGGTCGTCCCCCAGCTGACCGAGGAGATCAAGACCCGCAAGGGCTGACCCCTCCGCCGGCTCGACGCCCGGAGACCGGAGAGGAGCCCCGTACCGACGCGCTCGGTACGGGGCTCCCCGGCGTTTGTCACAAGCTCCGCCGACAACCCTGTCGGAAGGCGCCGGCGGCCCTGTCAGAAGGCGAAGACGGATGCCTCCGTCGCCCTCTTCATGCAGCTGTTGGCGAAGACGTGTTCATAGTTGACGCGCTGGCCCTCCCATACGCCCTGCGCTGTGACGACGACGGGCCGCCACTCCTTGGTGCAGTAGGTCTCCTCGGCCGGCTTGGCGAGCGCTTCCAAGTTCCCGCCCGAGGCGCGCAGCTGCGCACATGCCTCCTCGGCCGCGGGGTGGGTGCCGGACGGCGCGGGCATGCAGTTGAGCGTGACGGCACGCTGAGGTGCCGTGGTCGCGGCGCTCTCACCGTCCGCGATGGTGAGCACCAGGGCCGAGGGCGCGTAGAGCGAGGTGGGCTTCGCAGGCGCGGCCTGGGCAGGTGCTGCCGTGAGCGCGAGGGCGCTGACGGCCCCCGTGACAGCAGCCGCCGTGGTGAGGACGGTGCGCCAGGGTGCGGTCTTCCGCATTGTGTGCTTCCTTCCGCTTTGTGGTAAGTGCCGGATCTATCGGCGAAAGTGAGTTTGCCGAGTCTGCGGGGAGAAAGCACATCGGCCCCTTATGTTTCGGTAACGTTTCGCGTTGAATCAGTGGCGCAAAGTGATGCCCGCACAGGTGTGCCGCCTGCGGCAACGAACCTTCGTAGCACGCTTGTTCGGCCCGGATGGCTTGATCCCCGGCGCTCCACGACGACCGGAAACCGTGGCCCGGCCCGCCCCTGGGGGCCGCGCCGCCCCTGCCGAACTGTCCGCGCCGGCCACCCTTGACTGGCTGGTCAGAGCCCCATTAGCGTCACGGCACCGGCTTCAACGTTTTGTTGATGTCGGGTCGGAGCTCGGCAGAGGGAGTACAGATGGCGCAGCGCGTCACGGACGGGACCAGCTTGGGCAGCGGCGTACTGGAGGGGGTCTCCCGGCTGTTGGAGCCGGTGGACGCCGAACTCGCCAGGCGCTACCCGGGGGACCCGGGCACGCGGCAGCCGGTGCACACCGTCTACGTGCCCGCCGACACCGTTACGCCCGGCACCGTACGGGAGTGGGGCGAGGCCGCCAGCGCGCTGCTCGAATCCCACGCGCCCGACGCCGCGTCCCTGGCCCGCGTCCTGGGGATGGACGAGGAGCTGGCCGGGCCGGTCCACGCCCGCATCCAGGACAAGCTGCGGCGCGAACCCGTCGAGGACCTGCGCATCGACTTCGAGGACGGCTACGGCGTCCGGCCCGACGACGAGGAGGACGCCGCCGCCGTCCGTGCCGCGAAGCTGATCGCCGATGTGTTCGCCGACGGCGCCGAGGGGCCCGTACCCGCGTACGCCGGCATCCGGATGAAGTGCATGGAGGCGGCCGTCCGCGACCGCGGCATCCGCACCCTCGATCTGTTCCTGACCGGACTGATGGAGGCCGGCGGGCTGCCCGACGGGCTGGTGCTGACGCTGCCCAAGGTGACCTATCCCGAGCAGGTCACCGCGATGGTCCGGCTGTGCGAGGAGTTCGAGAAAGCGCGTGGCCTCGACGCGGGCCGTATCGGCTTCGAGATCCAGATCGAGACCACCCAGTCCATCCTCGGCGCCGACGGCCGTGCCACCGTCGCCCGGCTGATCGACGCGGCCGAGGGGCGCGCCACCTCGCTGCACTACGGCACCTTCGACTACAGCGCCTCGTGCGGCGTCTCCGCCGCCTACCAGGCGATGGACCACCCTGCCGCCGACCACGCCAAGGCGGTGATGCAGGTGGCCGCGGCGGGGACCGGAGTCCGGCTCTCGGACGGCTCCACCAATGTCGTCCCCACCGGCGACCGGGTGCGGGTGCACGACGCCTGGCGGCTCCACCACTCCCTGGTGCGGCGCTCACTGGCCCGGGCCTACTACCAGGGCTGGGACATGCACCCCGGCCACCTGCCCACCCGCTACGCCGCCGTGTACGCCTTCTACCGCGAGGGCATGCGGCGCGCGGGCGAACGGCTCGCCGCCTACGTGGGCGACGCGCAGGGCGACGTCATGGACGAGCCGGCCACCGCGCGCGCCCTCAGCGGCTACCTGCTGCGCGGCCTCGACTGCGGCGCGCTCGACAGCACGGAGGTGGCGGAGGTCTCCGGCCTGGACCGCGCCGCGCTCGACCGCCTCGCGGGCCGCTGACGACGCGCCCGCGACCCCGCTCCCCGGGTGGCCGCCCAGGTCTCGCGCGGCCACCCGGGGTTGTCGTGGCTCACGGCCTCGGCGAGTGCGTCAGCGTGCGAATTTCTCGATGGCCGCCGGGGTGACGGGGGTGAAGAAGTTGACGAGGTTGCCGTCGGGATCGCGGAACAGCAGCGACCGGTTGCCCCAGGGCATCGTGGTGGGCTTGGCGACGAAGTCGGTGACGAAGCCGGTCAGGTTCTCGTGAACGCGGTCCACGTCGTCGACGAGGAACTCGGTGATCACGCTGTGGTTGTCCGCCGCGCGTGCGGCGCCCGGCGCGAAGACCGGGACCGTGCTGGTGCCGGCGATCGCGAGGGTGGCGCCCGTGGTCCTGAGTTCGGCGAATTCTCCGGTGGCCCACGTCGCCTGCGCCCCTGTGGCGCGCTCGTAGAACTCGACGAGACGCGCTACGTCGCTGGTGATGATGCGGATCGAGACGAACTCCATGGGAATCTCCTTGGCTGTGCTGGAGGCGTGCACGTCGCAGGCTAGGAGGAATAGGGGACAGAACCGGTCCGGTATTCACGTTAGGCTGCGGATATGCCCCGACCCACTGCCCGTGTGCTGACGCTCCTGGAGCTGCTGCAGTCGGGCGGCACCCGGACGGTGGCCGAACTGGCCGACCGGCTCGGCGTCGAAGGGCGCACCGTGCGGCGCTATGTGGACCAGCTGACCGATCTCGACGTGCCCGTGGAGTCGGTGCGCGGCCGCTACGGCGGGTACCGGCTCGCTCCCGGGTACCGCTTGCCCCCGCTCATGTTCAGTGACGACGAGGCGCTGGCTGTGCTGCTCGGCCTGGTCGCCGGCCGCCGGGCGGGGCTGACGACCACGCAGCGCACGGCGAACGAGACGGCATCGGCGAAGATCCGGCGGGTGCTGCCCAAGCACATCGCCCGCCGGCTCGACACCCTCCTGGAATCCCTCGCCTTCACGGCACAGCCCCCGGAGTCCGACACCCCGGACTCCGGGGTCCTGCTCACCCTCGCCGATGCGGTGCGCAACCACCGACCGGTCTCGATCCGCTACACCGATCGCGACGGACGGCGCAGCGAACGCACGCTGCACGCCTACGGGATCGTCGCCCACGCGGGCCGGTGGTACGTCACGGGCGAGGACGCCCGGCTCCGCGAGGACCGGACCTTCCGGCTCGATCGCATCGCGGACGCGCGGATGCTGCCCGGCTCCTTCGAAGCGCCTGCCGGGCCCGGCCCGGCACAGCGCGTGTTGTCAGGGTTCGCCACGGCCGAGTACCGGCACGAGGTGACCTTGCGTATCCACGGGACAGTTGAGCAGATCCGCGCCCACCTCCCCGCCGCCGTGGCGAACCTGGCGGAACCCGAGCCCGGGGCAGGCCAGGACCGGGCGAGCGAGAGCTGGCTGCGCGTCGAGCTGCGGGCTGAGCGGCTCGACTGGCTGCCGCCGGTCCTCGCCGCACTCGACCGGCCGTTCGTCATCGAGCGCCCCGATGAGCTGCGCGACCTCGTCACCGCGCTCGCCGATCGCCTCGCGTCCCGCGCTCGCCAGGTCCGACCTCGAGGAACCCCTGACATCGGATGGCATACCTAGAAGTCGGTACCCAGTCGCTCCCATTCGTCGGCCAGCGATGTCAGCTCGTGCAGAAGCCGTTCGCGGCCCCCGGGAGCGTGCCGGGCCAGCAGCCGGTCGTCCAGAGCGCGGGCCCTGCCTTCCGCTTCGCGGAGCGCGCGTTCACCCTCCGGGGTGAGGTGCAGAAGTTTGCGGCGGCCGTCCGAGGCCGTCGTTCGGCGCTCCAGCAGCCCCCGGTTCTCCAGCCGCCGCGCCAGGTCCGCCATGGTGGAGGTGTCGAGTGCCACGGCGGAGGCGAGCGAGCTCTGGTCCCGGCCGGGGTGGGCCCGTACGGTCGTCAGGACCGCGAACTGCGGTCCGGTCAGCGTCTGGCCGACGTGGCGCGACCACACCGCCAGATACGCCTGATACAGACGTCGCACCTGATAACCGGGTGCGGTGGTGAGCACGTCGGGTGCGGTTGGTGCGGTGGACGCGGCGGGGGAGGGGCCCGCGGGCGCGGGGTCCTTCGTGGTGGTCTTTTCCGGGGTTTCGTCAGCCATGAACCCACTTAAGCACGGGAGTTGGCACCTTCCGGGCACAGCGGGCGGTGCCGTGCCGCGCGGGTGACCGGCGCCGCGGGCTACCGCTCGTGCGGAGGGATCTCGCCCGAGCCGCGGGCGATCAGCGTCGTCGGACGGGAGACCGTGCGGGGCTCGTCGTCGGCCCCGTCCAGTCGCCTGAACAGCAGCTCGGCGGCGCTGCGGCCGAGGTCCGCCGGGTCCTGGGCGACGACCGTGACCGGCGGTGAGAGCAGGTCGGCCAGCTCGAAGTCGTCGAACCCGACCAGCGCCACCGGCCGGTCCCGCCGCTCGGGCGCCGCCAGCACCCGCACCAGCGTGACGGTCACCCGGTTGTTGCCGGAGAAGAACGCGGTCACCGGTTCCGTGCCGTCGGCGCCGTCCAGCATGCGCGCCGCGTCCGCCCGTACCCGTTCGGAGTCCGTACTGCCCGGGGCCACCCAGGAGTCCGCCACCGGCAGACCCGCCTGGTCCATCGCGGTCCGGTAGCCGCGCAGCCGCTCCTCGGCGGTGTGGATGCCGGGCCGGTCGCCGATGAAGCCGATCCGCCGGTGCCCGTGCGCGATCAGGTGGGCGACACCCGCGCGTGCACCCTCGAAGTTCTCCGAGAGCACCAGGTCGGCCGCTATCCGCCCCGGCGGCCGGTCGACGAAGACGGTGGCGACCCCCGCGGCGATCTCCGGCTCCAGATAGCGGTGGTCGTCGCTGGCCGGGACGATCACCAGGCCGTCGACCCGGCGGGCGCACAGCGCCAGTGCCAACTCCTGTTCCCGCTCCGGGTCCTCCGCACTGGACCCGTTGATCAGCAGCGCGCCGTGGGCCCGGGCCACCTCCTCGACCGCGCGGCTGAGCGGCGAGTAGAACGGGTCGGCCAGATCCTCCAGGACCAGCCCGATGCTGGCCGTTGTGCCCTTGCGCAGCACCCGTGCGCTGTCGTTGCGCCGGAAGCCGAGCGAGGTGATGGCTTCCTGCACCCGTCGCTCGGTGTCGCTGGAGACGCCCGCCTCGCCGTTGACGACGCGGGAGACCGTCTTGAGGCCGACGCCGGCCCGCGCCGCCACATCCTTCATCGTCGGGCGGCCCGCATGGCGTGGCCCGCCGCGGCTCGCACCCGCACTTCGGGGACCTGTGGGGAGCGGGGGACGTGCGGAATCGGCGGTGTCGGAGACGTCGGCGGCCACGGTCGGAGTCCTTGTCGTTGATCGCGATACGGAGCAGCATAGCGGCGGTGGCGCCACCGGTCTGGACAACGTTGTCAGATCCCCCGGCTCTTGCGAAACTGAGCGGGCAATCCCGCGCACCGTGCGGGTCCGTCAGCCGCACGTGCAGGAGCAGTTGCCCATGCCCAACGACCTCGTCGCCGCGCTCGACATCGGCGGTACCAAGATCGCGGGTGCTCTGGTGGACAGCGGCGGCAGACTGCTGGCCCGCACCCAGCGGCCCACCCCGGCGCGGGAGAGCGCCGAGCGCCTGGGTGCAGCCGTCGACGGAGTGCTCGGCGAACTGGCCGCCACGCCCCACTGGTACCGCGTCGGGGCCGTCGGCATCGGCAGCGCCGGGCCGGTGGACGCCAAGGCGGGCACCGTCAGCCCCGTCAACATCCCCGCCTGGCGCGACCACCCGCTCGTCGCCGATGTACGCGAACGGGTGGGCGACCTGCCCGTCTCACTGATCGGTGACGGTCCGGCCATCGCCGCGGCCGAACACTGGCAGGGCGCTGCCAAGGGCCGCACCGACGCGCTGTGCATGGTCGTTTCCACGGGTGTCGGCGGGGGGCTCGTCCTCGGCGGCTCGCTCCACTCGGGGCCCACCGGAAACGCCGGTCACATCGGCCACATCAGCGTCGACATGGACGGCGACCCGTGTCCCTGCGGCTCGCGCGGCTGTGTCGAAACCATCGCCAGCGGCACCAATATCGCCCGCCGTGCCCGGGAGGCGGGCTGGCGGCCCGGACCCGGCCAGGACGCCACAGCGGCGGGCGTCGCCGCTGCGGCGCGCGCCGGTGACCCACCGGCCCGCGCCGCGTTCGAGCGTGCGGCCCGTGCTCTCGCCGCCGGAATCGCGGCCACCGCAGCCCTGGTCGAACTCGAGATCGCCGTCGTCGGCGGCGGGGTGGCCCGCTCCGGCGACGTCCTCTTCGACCCCCTCCGCGCGGAGCTGAAGCGCTACGCGACGCTGCCCTACCTCCACGGCCTCATCCTGGCCCCCGCCGCCACCGGTGCCGACGCCGGCCTCATCGGGGCGGCCGCGGCCGGCTGGCAGCTACTGGGGCTGCAGGTGGCCTGAGGGTCACAGTTCGTGCTTGCCGTGGCGCAGGGGCTCCTCCGGTTCGGCCGCGCTCGCCGGGGAGACGGGGGAGGAGCCAGGGGTGTCGGACGGGATGTCAGGACCCGCCGCGCCGGGGTCGCCCTCGGAGGGCTGGGCACCGGATTCGAGCTGGTCCAGGCGCGCGGTCAGGATCTGCTCCACCTGCGGCCGGTCGGCGTGCTCCTGCTCGTACTCCAGGAGTTGCCGCACCTCGCCACTCCGCAGCGACCTGATCCGGTGCTCCACACTCCCGGCCGGCAACTGGTCGTAGTCGGGCAGCGGGAGCGCGTTGGGCTGCTGTGCTGACATGGGTCTCCGGCCTCCTCGGTGGCAGGGATTCCGGTTGTCCGGCGCCGTCCGGCCCGCTCACTTCGCCGGCCGGCGGCGCCGCTGTCTCCAAGCTGCGGCGTCTCCAGTGCGCCGCAGCCCGGCGGGTATCCACATCAGGCGCCCGGCACACCTTCCCCAGGGCTCCGCGCGGCACCGGCCGGCCGGTGGCCTCCGGGGAGCCCGGCCGGTCTTCTCCGAGAGTGCCGCGGCGAAGGGATACAAGCACCCGCATCCGGGCATGCACTCTCCGGATGTGACTGGTTGCTCTACGTGCTCACTGGAGAGTCGATGACACCCGGGGTTCCTCCCAGGCATGTCGCCTGCATCATGGACGGCAACGGCCGTTGGGCCCAGCACCGCGGGCTGGAGCGCACCCACGGCCACATGGCCGCACGCGCTGCCCTCGAAGCGGCTGTGGACGGCGCGTTGGAGCACGAGGTCGAGTGGCTGACGCTGTTCGCCTTCTCCACGGAGAACTGGTCACGCCCGGAGGAAGAGGTCAGCTTCCTGGTGCGCTTCCTCGCCCAGCACGTCATCGGCAGGGGAGCACGGAGCATGCACGAGCGCGGCGTTCGGCTGCGCCTGCTGGGCCGTACGGACCCCCGCGTTCCCGCCGAGGTGCTGGACAGGCTGCGGGAGGCGGAGGAACTCACCCGCGACAACAGCACGCTGCAACTGAGCCTGGCGTTCAACTACGGGGGCCGCCAGGACCTGTGCGAGGCCGCACGCTCCCTCCTCCTCCAGGAGGTTCCGGCCGCGGAGATCACTGACGAGAACCTCGCCCGGCACATGCTGCTGCCCGAACTGCCCGACGTCGACCTGCTGCTGCGCACGGGGGGCGAGCACCGGCTGTCGAACTTCCTGCTGTGGCACTGTGCCTACGCCGAACTCGTCTTCCTCGACGTACTGTGGCCCGACTTCCGCACCGTGCACTTGCGGCACGCCGTGGAGCTGTACCAGCAGCGTCAGCGCCGCTTCGGCACGGTGGGCCGCACGGACGCGGCCGACGCCGCCGCTCCGACGGTGGCCGGCACCGCCGCCGCGCCGCCCGATGCCGCTCCACCAGCGGTCGAGGCCACCGCCCCCGCGATCGGCACCGGCCTCGTTCCCTCGCTCGCCCCGTCCGCGCTGCTCAGTCTGCCCACGAGCATCGCCTCGCACCTGGGCGCCACCCTGTGGGACGGGCTGCGGGAGACGGCCCGTTCCACCCTGCACCGGCTCACCGGGGAGCCGACGGGTCCAGGGCGGGACAACCAGTCGTCATGACGGTGCCCGGCCCGGCACCGTCTCCTCGTCGCCAGGCCCGCGCTCGACGTCACCCGCCGGCGCGGCCTGCGCTGCGGCGCGGGCGTACGCGGACGGCGTGACGCCGACCGCGGCTGTGAAGTCGCGGACCAGATGTGCCTGATCGCTGTAGCCGAGTTCGGCCGCCAGCCGGGCCCAGTCCGTCCCGGGGTGCGCGGTGGCGTGCTCCATGGTCTCGTGCACGCGGTAGCGCAGGATCGTCCACTTCGGTGTGACGCCCACATAGGTGCCGAACAGCCGCTGGAGGGTCCGTACGGACATGCCCGCGTCCGCCGCGAGGCGCTCGACGCGCAGTACGGAGCGGTCCGTACGTACCCGGTGTGCCAGCGCCATCGCCCGGTCGGCGGCCGGGTCGGGGGCGGGGGAGAGGGAGAGCAGGAAGGCGTCGAGTGCCGCCACCCGGTCGTCCTCCAGGTCGGGGCCGAGGACGCGGGAGGTGGCCTCTCCTCCGGTGCCGAACGCCTCGTCGAGCGGGAGGTGGCGGCCGGTCAGCGTGGCGAGCGGGCGGGGCGGGGCGAGGAAGGGACGGAAGCCGCCGGGCCGGAACTGCACCCCGCACACCCTGCCGGTCCCCTCCAGCTTGGTGGTGAACACCCCGGTGCCGACCTCGGCGACCAGCCCGGTAACGGGCGCGAGACCGGCCGGACCGCGCCGCTCGAAGACCAGATTGACGCAGGGATGCGGGACGACCTGGGACACGTACGGCTCCTGGAGGTCCCAGTCGATCAGCCAGTAGTGCTCGACCCAGCGGCGGAGCGGCTCTGCCGGGAGCCTGCGGCGGAAGCGGACCCGCGCCAGCAGGTCGGGGGCCAGCACGATCCCCCGGGTGTCCCGGCGCGGACCGGCCCCCGAGGTGTCCCGGCGCGGACGGGCGCCGCCCTCCGGGCTCCGGGGGCGGGTGCCGCCGGTCTCGTCGGCGTCGCCAGGCACCTTCCACCCCGCTGTGGCGCCTTCGCCGCGGTCGCTGTGACCTGCCATGACGGAAATCCTATGTCGCGTTTCTTCAATTCGCGACGGGTGACCGGGCATAGCGTGACGGTATGGCGAACGCACTCTCTCCCCTCATCGACAGCGCTGCCCGCGCCACCGACCCCGTCATCCGCGGTGTCAAGGACGAGCAGCTCACCTGGCCCACGCCCTGCGCCGACTACGACGTGCGGGCACTGCTCAACCACCTCTTCCACGTCGTCGTCAGCTTCCAGGCGCTGGCTACCCGGGGAGAGGCCGACTTCAGCACCACCCCCGACTATCTCGAGGGCGACTGGCGTACCCGCTTCAGCGACGAGACGGTGAAACTGGCCGAGGCGTGGTCGGCGCCCGACGCGCTGGAAGGCGTCTCCCAGGGGATGGGCCTGCCGCAGCGCACGGTCGCGCACATGGTGATGGGCGATCTGGTCGTGCACGGCTGGGACCTGGCCCGCGCCACGGGCCAGGACTACCGCCCCGATCCTGCCGCGCTCGGCGAGGTCGGTCCCGGGTTCGAGGAGATGGCGCCCATGGCCCGCAAGGCCGGCGTGTTCGGCGAGGAGATCCCGCCGCCGCCCGACGCCACCCCCTTCGAGCGGCTGCTGATGCTCACAGGGCGTGACCCGGGCTGGACCCCGAGCTGATCCCCGTCCGGCCGTTCCCCATCCCCCGAGGGGTCGCACGCGCCTGCCGAACGCGCCGGGGCGCGGGCGCCGTGACTCGTTCCGCGCCGGGAGAGCCGACCCGGCGCGTTTCCCGCACCGGGTGATGCGGGCAACTGAACGGGGAAACGGATGAGGGGGGAACACCGTGATCGTCTGGCTGAACGGCGCGTTCGGCGCGGGCAAGACCACCGCGGCGTACGAACTCCTGGACCTGCTGCCAGGCAGCACGCTCTACGATCCCGAGGTCATCGGCGCCGAACTGCGCTGGATGCTGCCCAAGGAACGGCTCGCGCAGATAACCGACTTCCAGGACCTGCGTTCATGGCGGCGGCTCGTGGTGGACACGGCCGCCGCTCTGCTGAACGAGGTCCCCGGCCCGTTGATCACTCCGATGACGCTCCTGCGGCGCGAGTACCGGGACGAGATGTTCGGCGCCTTCGCCGCCCGCCGTATACCCGTACGTCACCTGCTGCTGCACGCCGAGGAGGCGGTACTGCGCGAACGCATCGACACCCGCGCCGCCGCGGACGGCGGCGCCACCCGGTCGTGGTGCCTGAGCCACCTGGGCCCGTACCGGGAGGCGCTGCCATGGATCACCGCGGAGGCGCACACCATCGACACCACCCACCTCACCCCGCGCGGTACGGCCCGACGTCTCGCCGAGGTGATCAGCGCGGGAGAGGGGGCGGTGGACATCGTGCAGACGCCCGAGCCGACGGCCGAGACGGTCGCCGCCGGGATTCTGCTGTTCGACGACCGGGACCGGGTCCTGCTCGTCGACCCCACCTACAAGCCCGGCTGGGAGTTCCCCGGCGGCGTCGTCGAGCAGGGCGAGGCCCCCAGCGCGGCCGGATTGCGGGAGGTGTTCGAGGAACTGGGGCTGCGGCTGGCCGGAGAAGGGGGACTCGCGCTGCTCGTCGTCGACTGGGAGCCGCCGCACCCGCCGGGGTTCGGCGGGATGCGGCTGCTCTTCGACGGCGGACGGCTCGCGGCCGGGGAAGCAGCGGCGCTCCTGCTGCCCAGCGCCGAACTGCGCGGCTGGCGCTTCGTCACGGAGGAGGAAGCCGCCGAACTGCTGCCTCCGGTGCGGCTGGAGCGGCTGCGCTGCGCTCTGCGGGCCCGCAGAGCCGGACATCCGCTCTACCTGGAGGGCGGCGTCCCGACCGGGGCCACCGGCTCGGGACGCCTGCTGCGCTGACGCCTGGGGAGCGACTCCCGTACGCGGAACGCAGCTGCCGCGCCTACCGCCACAGCTTTGGTGGTCAGGCTCCGGTGGTCTGCTCCGCGTAGCCGCGCAGGAACAGCGCCTCGGCCACCGCCAGCCGCTCCAGCTCGCGCGGGTCCACACTCTCGTTCACGGCGTGGATCTGCGCCTCGGGCTCGCTCAGCCCGATCAACAGGATCTCGGCGTCGGGGTAGAGCGCGTCCAGCGCGTTGCACAGCGGGATCGAGCCGCCCATCCCGGCGACCTGCATCTCCTGCCCGTCGTACGCGGCGCTCAGCGCCGAGGCCATCGCCGTGTACGCCGGGCTGGAGGTGTCCGCGCTGAACGGCTGGCCCTTGCCGATCACTTCGGTCGAGACGCGGGCCTGCCATGGCACGTGCGACTCCACGTGCGCGATCAGCAGCTCGATGGCCTTCTCGACGTCCGTGCCCGGCGGAATCCGCAGCGAGATCAGCGCGCGGGCCGAGGCGTGCACCGAGGGGGTGGCGCCCACGACCGGTGGGCAGTCGATGCCCAGTACGGTCACGGCCGGCCGCGCCCACAGCCGGTCGGCGACGGCGCCGCCACCGATCAGACCGACCCCGTCCAGCACCTTGGCGTCCCGCCGGAAATCGTCTTCCGGATACGGCATGCCCTCCCACCGCGCGTCCGCTTCGAGCCCGTCGATGACGGTGTTGCCCTCGGCGTCCCGCAGCGAGTCGAGGGTGCGCAGCAGCGCAGCCAGCGCGTCGGGTGCTGCGCCGCCGAACAGACCCGAGTGCAGGTTCCCTTCGAGCGTGTCCACCTGTACGCGCAGCAGCGTCATGCCGCGCAGGGTGGCGGTGACGGTCGGCAGCCCGCAGCGGAAGTTGCCGGCGTCCCCGATCACAATGGTGTCGGCGGCCAGCAGTTCGGGGTGCTGCCGCGCGTACTGCTCGAGACCGCCGGTGCCCTGTTCCTCCGAGCCCTCCACGATCATCTTCACCGAGACGGGCAGCCCGCCGTTCTCCCTGGCGGCACGCAGCGCGAGCAGGTGCATGATGAAGCCGCCCTTGCAGTCGGCCGCACCCCGGCCGTACCAGCGCCCGTCCGCGCCGTCGGTCAGCTCGAACGGCGGGGTGCGCCAGGCCGCCTCGTCCAGCGGCGGCTGTACGTCGTAGTGCGCGTACAGCAGCACCGTCGGCGCTCCCGCCGGTCCCGGCAGGTAGCCGTAGACGGACCGGGTGCCGTCCGGGGTGTCGAGAGCCGCCACGTTCTCGAAGCCCTCGTCGCGCAGCGCCTCGGCGACCCGGTCGGCCGCGCCCTCGCACTCGCTCCGGGGAAACTGCTCCGGGTCCGCGACCGACCTGAACGCCACCAGCTCGGCGAGTTCGGTCCTCGCCCGCGGCATCAGCGAGGCGACGGTCGCCGCCACGTCTGCGGCCTTGGAGGCGGAAGACGCTGAAGGTACTGAAGACGGGGAAGACGCGGCGGAAGCGGCTGAAGCGGGCGAAGCGCTTGAAGTGGTTGAAGCGCTTGAAGCGGGCGAGGAAGGCATAGCCGTCGGGTCGGACGAAGGCTGCTGCATGGGGAACGCTCCTTGTGGGTGCGACGTTGGCACACGTGTACGGAGACATGTGTATCGCACATGGGCGGGCCCGTAGGATGCGGTGGGCCATCCGTAAGCCGAGGTCAAGCGGGAGCACAACACATCGTGAGCAGCGAGCAGGCAGCCGGGAACGAAGACGTCGAGCCCGCGGAGCACGCCGGCACGGGTCGGGCGGCGGAATCCGGAGCGGAACACACCGTCGAGAGCCCCGCCGAGGAGGCCGCGGCCGACGGCGCCCAGGACCGCCCCGTCTGGGATGTCGTCGTGGTGGGCGCGGGACCCGCCGGAGCCTCGGCCGCCTACGCCGCAGCCGTCGCGGGCCGCAGCGTACTGCTCCTGGAGAAGGCCGAACTGCCCCGCTACAAGACCTGCGGCGGCGGCATCATCGGCCCCT
The DNA here is from genome assembly GCF_017676385.1 of Streptomyces spirodelae. Lineage (GTDB taxonomy): Bacteria > Actinomycetota > Actinomycetes > Streptomycetales > Streptomycetaceae > Streptomyces > Streptomyces spirodelae. The sequence goes on along the minus strand of NZ_JAFFZN010000001.1, from coordinate 452,789 downwards.
CCCGCGACGCGCTGCCCCCCGGTTTCGACCTGCCCCTGCGCGAACGTGTGCACGCCGTGACCTTCACCCTCAACGGCAAGCTCACCCGCACCCGCCGCTCCCGCAACATGCTCTTCGGCCTCGTCAACCGGGACGAGTTCGACAACAGCCTGGTCGAGTCCGCCGTCAAGGCCGGCGCCGAGGTGCGCACCGGGGTCATGGTCTCCCGCGTCGAGCAGCACGGCCCCGCCGTTCCCGACCGCCGCACGGTCGCCGTCGTCCTTGCCGGCGAGGAGGAGCCCGTGCTGGCCCGCGCCGTCGTCGGCGCCGACGGCAGCGCCAGCCGGATAGGGGCACACGTAGGCGTCAAGATGGACCAGGTCGATCTCGGCCTGGAGGCCGAGATCCCGGTACCGGAGAGCGTCGCCGAGGACTGGGCCGGACGCGTTCTGGTGGACTGGGGCCCGCTGCCCGGCAGTTACGGCTGGGTCTTCCCCAAGGGCGACACCCTCACCGTCGGTGTCATCTCGGCCCGCGGCGAGGGCGCGGCCACCAAGCGCTATCTGGACGACTTCATCGGGCGCCTCGGCCTGGCCGGATTCGAACCCAGCGTCTCCTCGGGCCATCTGACCCGCTGTCGTGCCGACGACTCGCCGCTCTCCCGCGGCCGGGTGCTGGTCTGCGGCGACGCGGCCGGGCTGCTGGAACCCTGGACCCGCGAGGGCATCTCCTTCGCGCTGCGCTCCGGGCGCCTGGCGGGCGAGTGGGCCGTACGGATCGCCGAGTCGCACGACGCGGTGGACGCACGGCGGCAGGCTCTCAACTACGCCTTCGCAGTCAAGGCGGGACTCGGCGTCGAGATGGGGGTGGGACGGCGGCTGCTGCGGATCTTCTCGCGCCGCCCGGGTCTCTTCCACGCCGCGCTCACCGGGTTCCGCCCCGCATGGAACGTCTTCGCCCGCTTCACCCGCGGCGCCATCTCACTCGCCGAGGTCGTCCGCGTCCACCCCGTCGCCCGCCGCGCGCTGGACACCCTCGACCGCCGGGAGGCCGGGCGAGAGGCGGCAGTTGACGGCGCGGCCACGCCCGGGAACGGCACCGACGGCGACGACGAGGCAGGCGGCAGCAGCGGCGAGGAGGCGGCGACCCGGCGCCCCGCGTAGCCCTCGCGGCCCTTCCGCGGGCCCGGCTGCGAGCCCTCCAGCGGGCCTTCCCGTGAGCCCTTCTCGTGAGCCTTTCCGCGGGTCAGTCGAGGTAGGTGAGCCGGAAGACGGGGTGGCGTCCGGCGGCGGCGCGCAGCTCCTCGTCGGAGGAGTCCGGGCCCAGCCCCTGGAAGAACGCCCCGACCTCCCACTTCCACTTGCGCAGATAGGCCCGCAGGATGTCCGGCTTCTCAGCTTCGGGCACCTCGGTTGCGGAGAAGCGCCGCCCGCGGCCGCCGTGGAAGATCTCGCCTCCGCCCGCCGCGCGCATGTTGTGCGTCCACTGCACATGTCCACGGGCGGCCACCAGGTAGATCTCGCCTCGGTGGTGGAGCGGATTGACCGGGGTGCGGCGCCACTCGCCGCTCTTACGGCCCTTGACCGCGAGTACGCCCGACCCTGCCACGCTGACCCCTCGCCGCGAGAGCCAGGAGACGAGGGGGTTCAGCATCTTGTTGGTGAACCATCCGGGGCGCTGGACGTATGGCGTGGTCGACATCGGTTTCCTCCGTAGGGAGCGGCTGGCGGCGGGGCGGTGATCCGTTTCGAGAGCACTGCTCTCTGTGTGGAGCAGTGTTGCACCTCGGATGTTCCGATGCAAGAGCAGCGCTCTCGTCAGTGAACGCTGATCCGGATGGCGAACATCGCTCTCGTTCGCGTGCGCCGCTCCCCTTGTTGAGCACCGCTCTCCAATCTGAGACACTGCTCTCCATGACGAGCAGGATTCAGGGTGCCCGGCAGCGGGCCCGCGGGGAGATCACCAACGCGATCAAGGACGAGGCGCGCCGCCACCTCGCGGACGAGGGCGCGTCCCGCCTCTCCCTCCGTGCCGTGGCCCGCGAACTCGGGATGGTCTCGTCGGCCCTCTACCGGTACTTCCCCAGCCGCGACGACCTGCTGACGGCGCTGATCACGGACGCCTACGACGCGGTCGGTGCGGCGGCCGAGGCGGCGCTCGCCGAGGCGGAATCAGCGGGGGACTCGCATCTCGTCCGCTGGCGGGCCGTCTGCCGGGCCGTGCGTGCCTGGGGGCTGGCGCATCCGCACGAGTACGCGCTGATCTACGGCTCACCCGTGCCCGGGTACGCCGCGCCTGCCAGCACCACCAGGCCGGCCTCCCGAGTAGCTCTGGCCCTGCTGTCGGTGCTAAGGGACGCGCATACGAGTGGAGCGCTGCGCGAGCCCGCTTCCGGTGCCGCGGCCCCGGAAGCCGTGCTGAAGGACGCCGAGCTGCTGGCCGAGCACCTCGGTGTGGAACTGCCACCGGCCGTGCTGGCCGAGGTGGTCGCCGCCTGGTCGCAACTGTTCGGGCTGATCAGTTTCGAGCTGTTCGGGCAGTTCACCAAGGTCGTCGACGCCCGCGACGCGTTCTTCGACCACGCCGTCGAGCACCTCGCCGACCAGGTGGGCCTCCGCCGCTGATACTCCCCGGGGAGTATCAGCGCGCACCGCGCTCGGCTGACGCCGCTCAGCCGGTACCGGGCTAGCGTGAGGGATGTGACCAGCACGCCGCCCTCCGCCGACCGGCCCGGCCCCTCCGGCTCGCCCGGTCCATCCGGCACTCCGGCAGACCGGGCCTCCGATGCCCCGGCCGGCGCCGCCGCGCGCCCGGCCGGGGCCGGGAGGAGCCTGCCGCCGTTCGGTGCGTGGCGGCCCTCGCTTCCCCCGTGGTGGGGCGGGTTCGGGCGGGCCCCGGCAGCGCGGCGCATTCCGTGGCTCTCCTCGCTCGCCATCCTCGTCTTCCAGCAGGTGGGCACGGGCTTCGCGGCGCACAACCAGCGGGCGGACACGGTTGCTCCGGGCGTCGCGGCGCGAGTCCTGCTGACGCTGGGGCCGCTCCTTCTGCTGCTGCGGCACCGGTATCCCCGTACCGCCGTGTTCGGCACGTCGGCGGTGACGCTGGGGTATCTGGCCGCCGGCTACCCCTACGGGCCGGTGCTGGTCAGCCTCGTGGTCGCCGGGTTCGCCGCGCTCGTGGCCGGGTACCGGTACGCGACCTGGGGCGCCCTGGGGGTGCTGTGGTGCGGCCATCTGCTGGCGTCCCACACCTTCTACCGCTGGCTCCCGCCCCAGGGGGACGGGCCGGGGCCCTGGGGCACCGACCTGTTCATGGCCGTATGGATGGTCGCGCTGTGCACGGCGGGCGAACTGGCCAGGGTGCGTCGCGCCGAACGGGAGCGCAGGGAACGGGAGGCAGAGGCGGCGGCCAGGCGCCGGGCCGACGAGGAGCGGCTGCGGATCGCCCGCGAGCTGCACGACGTACTGGCACACAGCATCTCCGTCATCAATGTGCAGGCGGGCGTCGGACTCGCGCTGCTGGACTCCGACCCGGCGCAGGCCCGGACGGCGCTCACCACCATCAAGTCCGCCAGCAAGGAGGCGCTCGGGGAGGTGCGGCAGGTGCTCGCCACCCTCCGGACGTCGGGTGAGGGCGAGGCGCCGCGTGCCCCGGCGCCGGGGCTGGACCGGCTCGGCGAGCTGACCGAGCAGGCCGCGAGCGCCGGGCTGCGGGTCACCACGCGGACCGAGGGCACGCCTGTGCCGCTGCCGCCCGGCGCGGACCTGGCGGCGTTCCGCGTCGTCCAGGAGGCGCTCACCAATATCGTGCGGCACTCCGGCTCACGCACCGCCCGCATCGGTGTGGGCTACGGTGCCGATGTGCTGGAGCTGCTCGTCGACGACGAGGGCCCGGCCACCGGCGCCGGGCCGACCGGTGGTGGCAACGGGCTGGTGGGGATGCGGGAGCGGGCAGCGGCATTCGGCGGCACCGTCGAGGCGGGGCAGCGTCCCGACGGCGGCTTCCGGGTCAGAGCGACGATCCCACTGCGCTCCGGTGAGAACCGGGCGCCGCTACAGTGACGGCCCCGGCCGCCTCACGCGCCGGGCGGGGAGCGACAACAGGAGACGGAGGCGGACCGTGATCCGTGTGCTGCTGGCCGACGACCAGGTCCTGGTGCGCGCCGGTTTCCGCGCACTGCTGGACGCGCAGCCCGACATCGAGGTGGCGGGCGAGGCGGCCAACGGCGAGGAGGCGGTCGCGCTGGTACGGGAACTCGCCCCGGACCTGGTACTGATGGACATCCGGATGCCGCTCGTCGACGGTCTGGCCGCCACCCGCCGGATCACCTCCGACCCGGAGCTGACCGAGGTGAAGGTGGTCATGCTGACGACCTTTGAGCTCGACGAGTACGTCTTCGAGGCGCTGCGTTCGGGGGCCTCGGGGTTCCTGGTCAAGGACACCGAGCCGGAGGAACTGGTGCGGGCCGTGCGGGCGGTGGTCGGCGGGGACGCGCTGCTGTCGCCCGGCGTCACCCGGCGGCTCATCGAGGAGTTCGCGGCCCGCTCCAAGGAGCCCGACGGAGTCGAGGGCCTGGCCGAGCTCACCGAGCGGGAGCGGGAGGTGATGGCACTGGTGGGCATAGGGCTCTCCAACGAGGAGATCGCTCGCCGGCTGGTCGTCTCGCCGCTGACCGCCAAGACCCATGTGAGCCGCACGATGGTCAAGCTGGGCGCCCGCGACCGCGCCCAGCTCGTCGTCCTCGCCTACGAGTCGGGGCTGGTGCGGCCGGGCTGGCTCGGCTGAGCCGTCCGGAGCCCGCCGGCCGTCACCGGTCCCGTTTGCGGCGTACGTAGAGCTGTTTGCGGACGCGGGCGACGACCGTGCCGTCGGCCGCGGTGACTGTCGACTCGAACCAGGGCAGTGCCTTGGAGCCGTCCGCCGTTGCGGCGCGTATCTCCTCCAGCCGGTCCCCGGTCAGCGTGAACTCGGTGTAGACGTCGCCGCGGCCGGGGGAGACGAACTCGATCTCCGCCGCCTTGTCCCACACCACGTAGTCCCGGCCCAGCCGGTTGACCGCCAGCAGGCACCAGAAGGGGTCGCTCATCGAGTAGAGCGAGCCGCCGAACTGGGTGCCGAAGTAGTTGCGGTTCAGCCGGCCGAGCTTGAGCCGCACCCGGGCGCTGCTCCAGTCCTCGGCGATCTCCAGGACGCGGATGCCCGCGAAGCGGTACGGCGGATACCAGTTCAGGGCCCGGGAGAGTCCCTTCGGGGTGCGCAGCGGGTTGGTCATGAGCGGGACGGTAGCACCCGTCGTTACTGCCTGGTAATCACTTCTCGCTCAGAAACCTCACCAGTGCCGCCGTCAGTTCCGCCGGAGTGTCCTCCTGCACCAGATGGCCCGCGCCCTCGATCATCCGCAGTCGGGCTCCGGGGATGCGGGCTGCGACCTCTCGCGCGTTGTCCGACGCGATCCAGGCGTCGTCGCTGCCCCAGCAGACGAGCACCGGAACCGCGGTCTCGCCGTAGCGCTCCTCGGCTTCCCGGGTCCAGCGCTGGTCGTTCTGCGCGATCTGCCGGAAGAACGCGGGCTGCCCTTCCTCGCCCAGCCAGGGCCGGGTCAGTTGGTCGAGCACATCGCGGTGCAGGCCGCGTGCGCTGGCGGAGGAGATGTACTCACGCACCAGAGCGCGGTGCAGCGCGGGCGGCAGCCGGCTGAAGATGTCCGGGTGCGCGCCCATCAGCTTGTAGGTGGGCGAGCCCCAGGAGTCGAAGGCCACCACGACGTCGACCAGGGCGAGCCTCTCGTAGGCCGCTCCGTGCAGCAGATGCGCCCGCATGGCCACCGTGCCACCGAAGTCGTGTGCCAGTACGGCGGGCCGCTCCAGCCCCCAGTGCGCCAGGAGTTCGGTGAAGACCCGGGCCTGTGCCCCGAGGGTGACGTCCTGACCCTCGTACTTCGCCGAGGCTCCGTACCCCGGCATGTCCCACACGTACACCCGGTGCTCCGCCGACAGCGCGCGGGCCACGTTCCGCCAGGTGTAGGAGGACCAGGGCGTCCCGTGCAGCAGCACCACGGGCGGTGACGCCGGGTCGCCGAGGGCGGCCCAGCGCACCGTTCCGGTCGAGCTCTCGAATGTGCGGTCCAGCGTCCATGTGTCGTTCATGGGCACCACTCTGCGCGCCGGGGGAGCGGCAGAACATTGGCCTGACCGACGACAAGCGGAAGATTCTGGCCACGGCCGCCGCCAGTGCCACGGCCTGGCACTACCCCGGCCCCCACCACTGCCACTTCCCCGCCACTGTCACTGCCCCTCTCACCCGTCCGGCAGCACCGCCCCTCGTGTCACCGCGGCCGTCAGCGACGCCAACGCCGCGAGCACCGCGACCGTCAGCAGCGCGGTCTCGAGTGAGAACCAGTCCGCCAGAAAGCCGATGGCCACCGGGCCGAGCAGGATTCCGCCGTACCCGAAGGTGGACGCGGCGGCGACACCACGGGGCCCCGCCAGGTCCCCGGCGCGCCCGATGGCGATGGGGAAGACGTTGGCGAGTCCCAGGCCGGTCAGCACGAAGCCGCCCAGCGCCCCCCACACCGACGGCGCGAGCGAGCCCAACAGCATCCCGCAGCAGCCCAGCGCCCCGCCGCCGACCAGTACCCAGACAGGGCCCAGTCGCTCGACGAGCGTGGTCCCCGAGAGCCGTCCGAGTGTCATCGCTCCGGCGAAGACGGAGTAGCCGGACGCGGCCAGGCCCGCGCTCGCTCCCAGATCGTCCGTCAGATGCAGCGCGCTCCAGTCGGCCAGCGCCCCCTCGCCGTACGCGGTGCACAGCGCGATCAGCCCCAGCACGGCGACGAGTCCGCGGGTACGCGTCGTCCTCGCCCGGGCCCGCGTGCGACGGGTGTCCGCGTCGTGGCCTGGGGCGGTCGCCGGCCCAGCACGCGGCTTCGCCCGCTCCGCGCGCACCTTCGCCGGCTCCGTGCGCCCCTCGGCCGGTCCCGTACGCCCCTCGGCCGGCGCCGCATGCCATGCCACCGGCAGTTGGAAGCGCAGCAGCGGCCGGGCGGTGAGTGTGGCGGCCAGCAGCCCGGCTCCGGCTAGCAGCAGCAGGTGCGGGGTGGGGCTCAACTCTCCGGCGAGCAACCCGCCCAGGCCGGCGCCGAGCATGCCGCCGAGGCTGAAGGCGGCGTGGAAGCCGGGCATGACGGGGCGGCCCAGTGCGGCGATCAGGTCGACCGCCGTGCTGTTGAGGGCGACGTTCATCCCGCCGTAGGCGGCACCGAACACCAGCAGGACCAGTCCGAGCGCGAGTACCGAGCGGGTGAGCGGCGGGAGTGCGACGCTGAGGGGCAGCAGGAAACCGCAGGCGAGGAGGACGGGTTGGTTGCCGAAGCGGGCGCACAGCCGTCCGGTCACCATCATGGTGGCCACGGCTCCCGCCGACACGCCGAGCAGCGCGAGGCCGAGTGCGCTGGCCGAGGCGCCCGTCTGGGCCTTGACTGCGGGAATCCGGACGACCCATCCGGCGAAGAGGAATCCATCGAGAGCGAAGAAGACGGTCAGGGCGTAGCGGAAGCGGCGCAGGTCCGGGCTGTGGGATGCGGCGGAGGATCGGCCGCCGTGCCCCGTTGCACCGGCGAGCGCCGACCGTATTTTGTTTAGTGTCGGCACAAAGAGAGAATAGAGGCGTGACCCAGACGCGTACAACAAGGTTGGAGAGAGGGCGTTCGGCGCTCGGGCCCGCACTGGAGCTGGTCCACACCGGGCAGGCGCCCACCCGCGCCGTGCTCACCGCCGAACTGGGCGTGACCCGCGCGACCGCCGGGGCCGTCGCCGCCGAGCTGGAAGCCCTCGGGCTGATCACCGTGGACGCCCACCCCACCGCTCCCGTCGGCAGCCACGGCCGCCCCTCCCACCGGCTCGCCATCGACCCCGTCGGACCCGTGGCGCTGGCCGCGCAGATCCACGCGGACGGCTACCGCGCGGCGCTGGTCGGTCTGGGCGGGCGCATCCTCGCCACCGCACCAGGCTGCGGCACCGTGGACGCCGACCCCGCACAGGTCATCAGCGAAGTCGTGGAGGTGGGCGCCGAGTTGCTGCGCAGCACGGGGCGCCGCTGCGTCGGCGCGGGGCTCGCCGTGCCCTCGGCCGTCGCCGAGCCGGAAGGCACCGCACTCAACCCGCTGCACCTCGCCTGGGAGGCGGGCGCCCCGGTCCTCGACACCTTCCGGGCCTGCCTGGCCGAAGCCGGTGTGACCGGCCGCGCGGACGGCGCCGTGGTCACCGGCTTCGCCGCCAACGACCTGAACGTCGCGGCACTGGCCGAACACCGGCACGGCGCCGGACGCGGAGCCCGCCATCTGCTCGTCGTCGGCACCGGACACCACGGTGTCGGCGGCGCGCTCGTCCTCGACGGACGTCTGCACACCGGGAGTTCGGGCCTCGCGATGGAGGTCGGCCATCTGACCGTGGACCCCGAGGGGCGCCCCTGCCACTGCGGCAGCCGGGGCTGCCTGGACGTGGAGACCGACCCGGTCGCCCTCTTCGACGCCGCGGGACGGACGGCCCAGACCACCGGCTCCCTGCTGACCCAGGCCGCCGAACTCATCCGTACGGAGTACGCCACCGACCCCGCCGTCCGCGCGGCGACCGGCCACCTCATCGACCGGCTCGGACTCGGTCTGGCCGGGCTCGTCAACATCCTCAACCCCGACCGGATCGTGCTCGCCGGACTGCACCGCGCCCTGGTCGAGGCCGACGGCGAACGGCTGTGCGGCGTGGTCGCGGACCGCAGCCTGTGGGGGCGCAGCGGCAGCGTGCCCGTACTGCCCAGCGAGCTGGAGCACAACTCCCTGGTGGGCGCCGCCGAGTTGGCCTGGCAACCGGTGCTCGATGACCCGCTCGGGGCGCTGGGAGGATGACCCCCATGCGTATCCGAGCGGGTACCGCCCGCGAATTCGGCAGGCTCCAGGCGATCGAGCGCGCGGCGGGCCGATGGTTCCGTGACCTGGGGATGGACGAGATAGCCGACGACGAGCCGCCCTCGGTCCAGTGCCTGCGCGAGTACGCGGAGGCCGACGGGCTGTGGGTCGTCACCGAAGCCGCGGGCGGCCCCGCCGTCGCCTACGCGCTCACCGAACCGGTGGATGGCTGCCTGCACATCGAGCAGCTCTCCGTCCACCCGGACCAGGCCCGGCGCGGCATCGGGCGCTCCCTCCTCGACCACCTCGCGGACCGGGCGGCTGCCGGACGGATGCCGGCGCTCACCCTCACCACGTTCACCGACGTCCCCTGGAACGCGCCCTACTACGCCCGGCTGGGCTTCCGCACCCTGGACACGCGTGAACTCTCCCCCGGGCTACGGGAGATCCGCGCCAGAGAGTCAACAGCCGGTCTGGACCGCTGGCCCAGGGTGTGCATGCGCCGAGAGGTGGGCCACTAGGCGCATCCCGCGCGAGGGCGGACGTGCCGCCTTCCCCCGTCGCACCCGGGGCACCCCTCCCGTACTCCCCGGGAGGTACGCGAACTGCCGCTGGCCGTACGACGACCGGGCCCCCTCCCCGCGCGCACTCTCGGTAGCGAAAAGGCACCACCGACCGCTACCGAGGAGCTGAGACCCATGCAGACGCTGGCACACTGGCACGGCGACGGAGGGCCGGGGCCCTGGATTCTGCTGTTCCCCGTCATCTGGGCCGCCGTCATCGCGGGCGGAATCTTCCTGCTGCGCCGCACCGTCTGGCGCGGCCGTGGCCCCCGCGGCCCCTGGCAGAGGCCGCAGCCGCATGGCGGACAGGGCGCCGAGAGCCCGCTCGACATGCTCGACCGGCGCTTCGCACAGGGCGAGCTGGACGAGGACGAGTACTGGCGCCGCGTCTCCGTGCTGAGCGAGAGCACCCGCGAGCGCAGCCGGGACGCCTCCGAGGGCGGCAAGCGATGAGCGGCACCGCCGCGGCCCGCGTCACCGCTGCCGTGAAGGTCTACGGCAGCGGTGAGGTGGAGGTCCGCGCACTCGACGAGGTGACGCTCGGCTTCGAGACGGGCCGCTTCACCGCCATCATGGGGCCCTCCGGCTCCGGCAAGTCCACCCTGATGCACTGCGCGGCCGGGCTGGACACCCTCACCTCGGGGCAGGCCCACATCGGCGGCACCGAACTGGGCTCCCTCAGTGACAAGAAGCTCACCGTGCTGCGCCGCGAACGCGTCGGCTTCGTGTTCCAGGCGTTCAACCTGCTGCCGACCCTCACCGTCGCCGAGAACATCACCCTCCCGCAGGACCTGGCCGGCTCCCGTGTCGACCAGGAGTGGACCGAAGCCCTCATCGACGTCGTCGGGCTCGGCGACCGGCTGCGCCACAGGCCGAGCGAGCTCTCCGGCGGTCAGCAGCAGCGCGTCGCGGTCGCCCGGGCGCTCGCCTCCCGGCCCGAGGTGGTCTTCGCCGACGAACCCACCGGCAACCTCGACTCCCGCTCCGGCGAGGAGGTGCTCGGACTGCTCGGCCGCGCGGTGCACGAGATGGGCCGCACGGTGGTGATGGTCACCCACGACCCGGTGGCCGCCGCACACGCCGACGAGGTCGTCTTCCTCGCCGACGGCCGGCTGTCCGGGCGGATGCCGCAGCCGACTGCGGAGCGGGTGCTGGACCAGCTCAAGTCCTACGACCGTGCGGAGGCGGCCCGATGAGCGCCGACAGCAGAGCCGGTGCGAGCGCGGGCGGCAGTGCCCGCACCGCGCTGCGGATCAGCCTCGCCTCGCTGCGCACCCACAGGCGGCGCTTCGCCGGCACCTTCTCCGCTGTACTGCTGGGCGTAGCCTTCCTCACCGGCACCCTCGTCATGGGCGACACCCTGCGGGCCGGATTCGACACGCTGTTCGGCAACGCCACCAGCGGTACCGACGCCGTGGTGCGCACCGAGGGCGTCATCACCACCTCCGACGACGCCATGGGCACCCGCGGCCCGCTGCGCACCGCGGCGAGCCTCCGGGCCGTACGCGGCACGCCCGGCGTCGCCGCGGCTGAACCCAGCATCGAGGGCGCCGGGCAACTCGTAGGTGCGGGCGGCCAACCCGTCGGCGGCAAGGGCCCGCCCACCACAGCGGGCAACTGGATACACGACAAGGAGCTCAACCCCTACGAGCTCGCACGGGGCCGGGCGCCCCGCGCCTCCGGGGAGGCCGTCGTCAACGAGGGCGCCGCCGAGTCCGGCAAGCTCAAGATCGGGGACGTCACGACGCTGCGCACCCCCGACCCCGTACGGGTGAAGATCGTCGGCCTGGCCACCTTCGGCGGCGAGAGCGGCATGGGGAAGGCCACCTTCACCGGGCTGACCCGCGCCGACGCCGAGAAGTACCTGATGCCCGAGCCCGGCATGGCCGCCTCGATCCGGGTACGGGCCGAGGACGGCACCAGTCAGGGGCAGCTCGCCGAGCGCCTGGAGGCCGCGCTGCCCAAGGGAGTCGAGGCGGTCACCGGCGATGAGGCGGCCGAGGAGAACTCCGAGAACGTCTCCGGCCAGTTCCTGACCCTGTTCACCAGCATGCTGCTGGTCTTCTCGGGTATCGCGCTGCTGGTCGCCGTCTTCTCCATCCACAACACCTTCGCCATCGTCGTCGCCCAGCGCACCCGTGAGAACGCCCTGCTGCGGGCCCTCGGCGCCTCCCGGCGGCAGGTGCTGGGCACCACGCTCGGTGAGGCAGCGGCCGTCGGTGCCGTCGCCTCGGCCGTGGGACTCGCCGCCGGCATCGGCATGGCCGCCGGTCTCCAGGCGCTCTTCCCGGCGATCGGCTTCCCCTTCCCCGAGGAGGTGCTGGTCATCAAGGGGCTCTCGCTGCTGCTGCCGCTCGGGGCCGGGCTCGTGGTGTGCCTCGGCTCCGCGCTGCTGCCCGCCGTCCGGGCGGGGCGCACCGCGCCGCTGGCCGCGCTGCGGGAGACCGCCGCCGAGCACTCCCGCGTCTCCCGGGTGCGTGCAGCCGTGGGTGTCGTGCTCGGCGCCGCCGGTGCCGGGCTCACCGTGCTGGGCGCAGCCTCCGGCAGCAGGTCGGTGACCCTGACGGCGTCCGGTGCCGTCGCGGTGCTCGCCGCCTTCGTCGTCCTCGGCCCGGTGGCCGCGGCTCTCGCCGTACGGGTGGCGGGCAGGCCGGTCGCCAGGCTGCGCGGAACGGTCGGGGCGCTCGCCCAGCGCAACGCGCTGCGCAGCCCCAAGCGCACCGCGGCGACCGCCGGCGCGCTGATGATCGGCGTCGCCGTCGTCACGCTCTTCACCGTCTTCGCCTCCTCCCTGAAGGCGATGATGGACGAGACGGTCAGCCGCAACTTCGCCGGGGACGTCGCGGTCAGCACCCCCGGATTCGGCGCAGGTGGGAGCGGCCTGAGCCCCCGGCTGGCGCCGGCCGTGCAGCGGTTGCCCGAGGTGGACACCGCGCTCGGGCTGGGCAAGGGCGTCGCCCGCGTCAACGGCGTCGGCCAGGAGCTCACCGTCACCGATCCGGCGGCGCTGCCCCGCGTGCTGCACCTGGGCGAGGTGGACGGCTCGCTCACCGGCCTGGGCGCACACGGCATGGCCGTCTCCCGCAGCGAGGCCGCCGACCACGGCTGGCGGCCCGGCTCCACGGCGACGCTCGCCTTCACCGACGGCACCGAAGAGCGCTTCACCGTCCGGGCCGTCTACGAGACGAGCGAGCTGACCGGCGACTACGTCATCACCCACCGGGCGTGGGCGCCGCACCGCACCCAGGACACCGACAGTCTGCTGGCCGTCAGCTTCGAGGACGGCGTCTCGCAGGCGGCGGGCGAAGCCGCCGTCGAGCGGGTCGCCGAGCGCTACGGCGAACCGGATGTGCAGACCCGCGAGGAGTACGCGCAGTCCTCGGCCGCCGGTATCGACATGATGCTCACCCTCGTCTACGCGCTGCTCGGCCTCGCCGTCCTCATCGCACTGCTGGGCATCGCCAACACGCTCACGCTCGCCGTGTACGAGCGCACCAGGGAGCTGGGCCTGCTGCGGTCGGTCGGCCAGACACGCGGCCAGTTGCGGGCCATGGTGCGGTGGGAGTCGGTGCTGGTCGCCGCCTTCGGCACGGCCGGCGGGCTCGGGCTCGGTGCCTTCCTCGGCTGGGCCCTGGTACGAGCCACCGACAGCAGGGGCGTGAGCGTCTTCAGCCTGCCGCCGCTGCAGCTGACCGCCGTCGCCATGGCCGGTGTCCTGGCCGGCCTGCTGGCGGGCTGGCGCCCCGCGCGCAGGGCCGCGCGCCTGGACGTGCTGAGAGCTGTCGCCGCGTGACGGGCGCTCGCGGGCAAGCGCACCCCGCACGCCGGGTGCGCGGGCCGGGCCTCAGCCCGCTGCGGCGGGCTCCGCCTCGACGGGGGGCGGCACGGGGGCCGGGGCGGGGGCCGGATGGTCAGGTTGGGCGGTGTCGCGTGCGGCACCGCCCTTTCGGGTACGGTGCCGGGCTGCCGTATCCGGCGGCGGGACCGGGAGGGAGAACCAGACGATCTTCCCGGCGCCGTCGGGCTGGGTGCGCATCCCCCAGCTCTCGCTGAGGGACGCCACCAGCGCCAGCCCCCGCCCGCTGGTGGACAGCGGCTCGCCGGGCGCCGCACCGCGAATCCGCGGCAGCCGGGGATCGTGGTCGCGCACCGAGACCGTGAGCCGGTCCCACATGTAGGAGAGCTCCACGGTGCAGTGCTTGTCGGCGGGCGCGGGGCCCTCGCCGCCGCTCCGCCCCTCGGGGTCGGCGTGCCGGTGCACGTTGGCCAGCAGCTCGGTCAGCCCGAGGGCTGTCGTGTCGATGAGGGCGTCCAGGCGCCAGTACCGCAACTGGGCGGAGACGATTCTGCGGACCTGGCCTATCCGCGAGGGCAGCGCCTGGAACTCCACGGCACAGTGCCGCTCCGGAGGGATGTGCTTGCTCGTGCTGCTCGGTGGACTGATCACGACTGTGACTCCCTCACGAGGGGCCGCCCGGTGGGCGGGGGACGGATCACATGTGACGTGCGCTACAGAGCCAGGATGAGAGCGGACGAGCGGAGGTGCAAACGCACAGCGACGATTCGGTCACGCAGGGGCTCAGTGTCTGCCCGCTGTCTGTCCGGTGTCTGCCCGGCGGTCGTTCGACGCGCGTTCATCTGCCGAGTACGCCGCGCTCGGCGGCGGCCTTGGCCCGCGCAGTCCGCACGGCCGCCAGCAGTCCCTCCCGGTGCCGCAGGCCGAGGCGCAGCAGATAGCTTCTGCCGCCCAGCGTCGCCAGTGCCTGATCCCGCAGCCCGTAGCCGCTGATCCGCACCTCCTCGACCGGCGCGCTGTCGATCTCACTGCCGTAGCTGGTCATCAGCACCAGCTCGCCGTCCCGCACCAGCACATGGCCGGCCCGGGTGAGTGAGCGAAGCATCCGGCTGATCCCGACCCCCGTCGCGTCGAACTCCGGCTCCGCCACGTCACACCGCCTCCCACCGCGTCCTGCCGAGCAGGGGTACCCCCCAGCGGTGTCCGTACACCTGGAGAAGCTCCACCCCTCGCCGTGAGCATGCCCACGTCCGGGCCTGTCTACCAACCCCCCTCTATGATCGGCCCGTGAGCACCACCGAACCTGCCCCTCCCCTCCCCGACCTCCCCACCCGGGACGTCGACCGCAGCGACCCGGACCACCGGCGCTGGCTCCAGGAGGCGGTACGCAAAGTGCGGGCCGAGAGCGGCCGCAGCGCCGACACGCACCTGCTCGCCTTCCCGCTCCCCGAGGAGTGGGGCATCGACCTGTACCTCAAGGACGAGTCGACCCATCCCACCGGCAGCCTCAAACACCGCCTGGCGCGCTCGCTGTTCCTGTACGCGCTGTGCAACGGCTGGATCCGCCCCGGGCGGCCCGTGATCGAGGCGTCCAGCGGTTCCACCGCGCTGAGCGAGGCGTACTTCGCGAAGCTGATCGGGGTGCCGTTCATCGCCGTGATGCCGCGCACCACGAGCAGCGAGAAGACCCGGCTGATCGAGTTCCACGGTGGCAGCTGCCATCTGGTCGACGACCCGCGCACCGTCTACGAGGTCTCCGCACGGCTCGCCGCCGAGAGCGGCGGCCACTTCATGGACCAGTTCACCTACGCCGAGCGGGCCACCGACTGGCGCGGCAACAACAACATCGCCGAGAGCGTCTACGGGCAGTTGAGCCGCGAGCGGCACCCGGAACCCGCCTGGATCGTGGCCACCGCGGGAACCGGCGGCACCTCAGCGACCTTCGCGCGCTACATCCGCTATATGCAGTACGACACCCGTGTGTGCGTGCCCGACCCGGAGAACTCCTGTTTCTTCGACGGCTGGACGCGCGGCGACCCGGACGCCGCCAGCGAGACCGGCTCCCGTATCGAGGGCATCGGGCGGCCGCGGATGGAGCCCAGCTTCGTCCCGGGAGCCATCGACCGCATGATGAAGGTCCCGGACGCCGCCAGCGTCGCCGCCGTGCGCACGCTCGACCGTGTGCTGGGACGCAAGGCGGGCGGCTCCACCGGCACCGGGCTGTGGAGCAGCCTGCGGATCGTCGCCGAGATGCTGGCCGCGGGGGAGCGGGGCAGTGTCGTCACGCTGCTGTGCGACCCCGGCGAGCGGTACCTGGACAAGTACTACTCGGACGCCTGGCTCGCCGAACAGGGCCTGGACATCGTGCCCTACGCACGCACCCTGGAGCGCTTCCTGGCCACCGGGGACTGGACGGAGCCGGCCTGGCCCGTCCGCGCCGGCACCCCCGCATAGCGAGAGCCGCGCACGGCGTCAGGGGCGCAGCCTGCGCTCCAGCTTCCGCATGGCGTCCCGGAACGAGATCCCCAGTCCTGGCTTGCCCAGCCGCAGCACCGTACGCAGCGCGGGGGTGCCGTCGACCGCCATGGTCCAGCGCACCCTCGCGCCTCCGGCCGGAGAAGGGGCCAGGTGCCAGTCCTCCAGCAAGGCGCGAACGCCCGGTGCGTTGGTGCGGTCGACCCGGTAGGCGTACCGCTCACCGGGGAGCGCCGCCATGACCGTCTCGTCGAAGAAGCCCCCGCCCCTCAGCCGGACGTCCCGTCCCTTGCCGTCGGCCGTCGGGCGCAGCTCGGTCACCGCGGTGAACCAGCTCGGCCACGCCTCCACCTCGTGAGCCAGCGCTGTGTAGACCCGCTCGACGGGCACCGACAGATCGGCGGTGAAGGAGAGCCGCAGCGGTGCGGTGTCGGCGAAGTCCAGCACCACGGGACGCAGTTGCCGAACCGGCAGTTGACGTGCCATACGAACGACCCCCAGCGGTACGCGAACGGGTGTGCGGTGCGACCACCCTAGCGCCGCCTGCACTCCGGCGGCGCCTGTCGGTCCACGCCCCGTACGCGTCAGAGCGCGTCCGCCGCCTCCTCCGCATCCTGCTCACCGGCCACCACCAGCTCCGGCAGCCGCTCCCGGATCTCCTCGCGCGCCTCCGGCGGCATCCCGCCGTCCGTCACCAGCGCGTCCACCTGATCCAGGGAGGCGAACGAACTCAGCCCCACCGTTCCCCACTTGGTGTGGTCGGCCACCACGATCACCCGGCGTGCCGAGCCCACGAAGTGCCGGTTCGTCTCGGCCTCGGCCAGATTCGGCGTGGAGAGCCCGGCCTCGACCGATATCCCGTGCACCCCCAGGAACAGCGCGTCGAAATGGAGCGAGCGGATCGCCGCGTCCGCCACCGAACCCACCAGCGAGTCCGAGGGCGTACGCACCCCGCCCGTCAGCACCACCGTGGCCGCACCCGCACGGGTCCCGCCCGCCCCGTTGCTCGCACGCTGCGCGGAGTGGAAGACATCGGCGACCCGTACCGAGTTGGTGACCACCGTCAGATTCGGCACGTCCAGCAGGTGCCGCGCCAGCGCGAACGTCGTCGTACCGCCAGAGAGCGCGATCGCGGTGCCCGGCTGGACCATGGTGGCGGCCGCGCGTGCGATGTCCTCCTTCGCGCTCAGCTCCAGCGAGGACTTCGCCTCGAACCCGGGCTCGTGCGTGCTCGCCTCGGCGACCGGGACCGCACCACCGTGCACCTTCTCCAGGGCGCCCTGCCGGGCCAGCGCGTCCAGGTCGCGCCGCACCGTCATGTCCGAGACCGACAGCTTCCGGGTCAGCTCGTTGACCCGCGCCCCGCCCCGCCGCCGCACCTCCTCCAGGATCAGCGCACGCCGCTGCTCGGCGAGGAGGTTCTGGTTGTCGCTCACTGCCGCTGTCTCCGTTCCTTCCTGACCGACTCGTCGGGGCTGTGGGGGAGGCCGCCGGTGGGGCCATCCTCCCATGCGCGCATCCGGGGCGCTCCTGTCACGATCCGGCACCGGGCACGCCACCTTCACCCGTGAGGGGGTGGCACAGCGGCCGTCCGGACGGTGATGCTGTCACAGGTATCCGACACGCTGTCACACACAGCCGATGCATAGCTGACACACCGTTCGGGGGACTCGGGGGAAGCACAGTGCCGTCAGACCACGCACCCGACAGCGCACCCGGAAGGCCGGGCCTGGCGCTGGAACTGCTCGTACACGGAGTGGGGGGAACCACTCCCGCCGAGATGCTCGGCGACCCGCGCACCGAGCGCGTCACGGGGGACAGCACGGCGGCGATACACCGCCGCACCGAGGACGTGGACGCCGAGCGGCACCCCGAGGACTATGCGGGCAGGCCGGTCCCGGAGGCGTACTGCTGGTCGAACCTCACCTCGGGCAACGGGGCCCGCGCACTGTGGCTGATCCTGCTGCCGTTCATGGTCGCCAACCTCGCACACTGGACCCGGCCGGCCGCACACGGCCGCCGCCGCACCGTGCGGCTGCACGGCCTCCTGGTCCGGCTGATCGCGCTCTCGCTGACCGTGCTGCTGATCGCCGCCGCCTGCGAGGTGGCGCTCGATTTGATCGCCTGGCAGTGCGCCGGAAGCGAGCGCTGCGCCCAGGAGCGCACCTGGCTGGGCTTCATGGCCGCGCCGCAGGAGTCCGGCGACCCCGGCGGCTGGTGGAGCCAGCCCGGCCGCAGGCTCGCGCTGGCCGCCGTGCTGCCCACCGCCGTGACGATGCTGCTGTGGTGGCTCTCGCACCGCACCTGGAGCGCGTACGAGTCCCAGCCGCCGCTGGAGCGCACCGTGCCCGAGGACGCCCCCGCCGCCGACGGGCGCCCGCCGTTGTCGTTGCCCGGGTTCTGGTACGGCAAGCGCCTCGTCGCCCGGCTGCGCGCCGCGCACACCGCCGCCGGTTTCCTGACCGTGGCCGGGGCCCTCACCGCCGCCACGACCAAGTACGACCGGACGCCCGGCGGCAACGCCGTGCTCGATGTCTGCGGTTGGCTGCTGACCGGGCTGGTGCTGACCGGCGCGGTCTGGGTGCTCCATGTCGTCTGCCGCAGGGGACGCAAGGAGGGCGAACCGGACGACGAGGCGGACTCGCCGGCCGTGCACGGGCTGCCCGGCGCCTCCCTCGCCGTACTGCTGCTCGCCGCCGTGCACAGCGGCTGGAGCCGCCCCGGCTGGACCTCCAGCGGCCCCCTCCCCGGGGACGAGGCGTTCGGCGTCCTCGCGGTGCTCCAGGGCGCCCTCGTGGTCGCGCTCGGCGTCCTCGGACTGCGGCTGCACCGCATCACCAGGGCGCCCCGTACGGCGCTGGCCGGGCTGGCCTCCGGCTGTGTCGGGATGCTCGCCTGCGCGCTGGGCGGACTGCTCTCCGGCGGCGTCTCCCAGCGGGTCGGGGACTGGCTGGACGGGCCGGGCACCCCGGGCCAGGGCGGCGGACACATCGCCGGACCGCCCATCGTGCTCACTTGGCAGGCGTCCGTCATCCCGGTGCTGCTCGCGCTGGTACTGCTGCTGGCCTGCTGGTTCGTCTTCCGGGTATGGCGCGACGCGCGGCGGCTCACCGACGATGTGGCGGCCGGCTACCCGGACTCTCTGCCCGACGAGTCGCGATCCCGCCGGATCGCCTCGGCGATCGCCAGGGCCGGCCTCACCGACCAGGCGCCCTGGCTGGTGGCCACCGTCGCCGCCACCACCCTCGTGCTTGGCGGCGCCGCCGTGGTCGGCACGCTGTGGACCGGACAGGTGCCCGGCGAGGCGACCGACGGGGCCCCCGACTTCGTCGCGGGGTTCGCCGACACCGTCCAGGCCCTCGGCTCCTGGCTGGTCGGGTTCGCCTTCGTCCTGCTGCTGGCCTGGAGCCGCCGCGCCTACAAGGACGCCTCGGCCCGCCGCACCGTCGGCATCCTCTGGGACGTGGGCACCTTCTGGCCGCGCTGCGCCCACCCGTTCGCGCCGCCCTGCTACGCCGAGCGCGCCGTGCCCGACCTGGCCTGGCGGATGGCGATGTGGACCGACCAGCGGCCGGAGCGCCGCCTGGTGATCTCCGGCCACTCGCAGGGCAGCGTGCTGGCGGTGGCCGCCGTATGGCAACTGGACCCGGACACCCGTCGCCAGATCGCGCTGCTCACCTACGGTTCCCCGCTGGAACGCCTCTACGGGCGCTGGTTCCCCGCCTACTTCGGGCCGCACCGGCTCGCCGCGTTCCACGACGGCCTGGAGTGCTGGCGCAACCTGTGGCGGCTGACCGACCCGATCGGGGGCCCCGTGCGGCCGGAGAGCGCCGACACCCCCGAGCCAGGACCGCTCGCGGAGTGCCGCGGCGTGGACCGCGGCCCGCTGCGCGACCCGCTCGTCTACGGCCGCACCCGTGAACTGCCATTGCCCGAGCCGATCCTGGCGCACGGCGACTATCGGGCGGACCCCGCCTTCACCCAGGAGCGCGCCGGACTGCTGGCCCGCCTCAAGAAGCGCTCCGTACGGTTCCGGCAGCCCACGGAGGGCGTACCGCGGCAGCCCGAGCCGGACCCGGACCCGGCTCCGGACCGGCTCAGTGGGAGTCGGGCAGGTCCGACGGGTAGAGCAGGGTGAGGTCCTCGGTGCTCGGGTCGGGCAACTGGGCGACCCGGCCCGCGTGCCGCTCGACCATCGCCTCGAACGTCTGCCGCGCCGTACGCCCGTTGCCGAACGAGGGTCCCTTGGGCATCCGCGCGAAGTAGCCGAGCAGCGCCTGCCGCGAGCCCTCACTCAGGTGGTACTCGTGCTCCTCGGCCTGCTGTTCGACGATGCGCAGCAGCTCCTCCGGCGCGTAGTCACCGAAGGTGATCGTGCGCGAGAAGCGGGAGGCCACGCCCGGATTGGCAGCCAGGAAGTGCTCCATCTCGGTGGTGTAGCCCGCCACGATCACCACCACGTCGTCGCGGTGGTCCTCCATCAGCTTCACCAGTGTGTCGATGGCCTCGCGGCCGAAGTCCCGGCCCGAGTCCTGCGGGGCGAGCGCGTACGCCTCGTCGATGAACAGCACCCCGCCCTTGGCCTTCTCGAACGCCTCCTGGGTGCGGATCGCCGTGGAGCCGATGTGCTCGCCCACCAGGTCGACGCGGGAGACCTCGACCAGGTGTCCACGCCGCAGCACACCGAGGGAGCGCAGGATCTCGCCGTAGAGGCGGGCCACCGTCGTCTTGCCGGTGCCCGGTGAGCCGGTGAAGACCAGGTGCCGTCGCGCGGAGGCCGCCTTGAGCCCTGCGGCCTCCCGCCAGCGGCCGACCTCGATCATGTCGGTGAGCGCCCGCACCTCGCGCTTGACGCTCTCCAGCCCGACCAGCGCGTCGAGTTCGCCCAGCACTTCCTTGGCCGGACGCGGCGCGTCCCCGGCCGGGTCCTCACCCGTGGGGTCGTCCCCGGGCGCACCGGCGGCTGCCGGAGCCCCCGCGAGCCCGGTGGTGAGCGAGCTTTCCGAGCGCTGCCTGGGGAGTGCGGCCTGCGCGGTCAGCAGCCCGGCCGAGCCCTCGGCGGCGGAGGCATGCGGGGCGGTGGCGGAGGCCGTGCCGCTCGTCGCGGTGGCGGGCAGCGCGGTGACGGCTGCCGCGCTCTCGTCGCTGGTGCAGTCCTCCACGATCGGGCCTTCCTCGGCGAACTCGTAGCCCCCGCGCGTGCACCGGTCGGTGCGACAGCGGCGCAGCGTGGTGCGGCAGCCGTCGATGACGTGGAAGCCGTAGCCGCGCGAGCCGGTCACCCGGCAGTTGTGGAAGGTCCCGCGCCCCTCGGCCGACACATAGAACCCGGCCTCGCCCGAGCCGCTGACCGTGCAGCGCTCGACGGTGGGGTCCGCGCCCTTGGTGACGATGACGCCGGTCGCCGCCTGGTCGATGGTGCAGCCGTTGAGCACCCCGCCGCTGCCGTGGTCGCGGAACCAGGCACCGGTGGCCGCCTTGCTGATCCGGCAGTCGTCCAGCTGGACGATCGCGCCGTCGCTCACCGAGACGGCGGTGCCGCGCACCTGGGAGAGGTCGCTGTCGAGCACATCGGCGCGCGAGCCCCGGTCCAGGACGAACAGCGCGTCGGGCACCGAGTGCACCCGGCAGGTGTCCAGCACCGCTGTGGCGCCGTCGCTCACCCACACCGCCGGATAGTCGCCCGTACTCTCATGTATCTCACAGCCGTTGGCGTCCGCACGGGTGCCCGGGTCCCACACCGACAGACCGTTGCGGCCGAAGCGGCGCACTGTCGAGCGGGTCAGGGTGAGCACGGAGCGGGAACGCAGATCGACCGCGTTCTCCGGGATGTCGTGGATGTCGCAGTCGGCGAGGGTGAGCACGGCGTCGCCCTCCAGGGTGACCCCGTCGGCCGAGGTGCGGTGCACCCGGCAGTCGGTGAAGTGCCCGCTGGCGCGCGCCGCGACGCGGAGCCCGCTGCCTTTGATCTCGTACACCTCGCAGTCCAGCGCCTCCAGAGTGCTGCCCTCACCCTGGAGCGCGATACCGGCTCCGGAGGCGAGGTGCACCTTGCAGTGCGCCAGGCGCGGACGGGCGCCGTCCCGCACCTGGACCCCGGACTGGCCGGCGGCGACCACCTCGCATTCCTCGTAGACGCCGCTCGCCCCGCCGGTGATGCTGATGCCGATCCCGGCCGGGTTGTCCACGGTGCAGCGCCGCACCGTGGGCCGGGCGCCGCCGCGCACCTCGATGCCCGAGGCCGAGCGGGTCATCACCCGCAGCCCGGCCAGCTCCGGCGCCGCGTCCTCCACCAGCACGGCGGGTACGGCAGAGTCCTGGCCCTCGATCTGGAGGTCCTGGACGAGCGCGGCGGAGCGCACGGTCAGCGCCACGCCGTCGGAGGGCGCGATACGCACGGGCCCGGAGCCGCCGCGCTCCGGGCCGCGCAGGGTCACCATGCGCTCGATGACGAGGTTCTCCCGGTAGGTGCCGGGCGCCACGGTGAGTACGTCACCGTCGCCGGCCGCCTCCAGCGCGGCGGACAACGACGCGTATTCGCCCGTACGCCGCCGCCACCGCGACGTGCCGCTGTGCGTCACCTGGACCGAGCCCTGTGCCATGGAGTGCTGTGCCCCAACCTCGTGCGTGCCAAGATGCGTTAAGCCTGTCGCACGGAATGCCGAGTGCGCCGCCCGTGCCGGCCGCACCACCGTAGCGTGCGCTGGTGGTCCTCGGTGACGGGTCCAACCGAGTGACCGGCACGGACACCTTTTTGGAACCCTTTTCGGAACCGTTTCGAAAGCTGCCAGGCGCCGCGTCAGTTGCTGGTGCCGGTGCGGCCCCAGTCGGGACCGATGCGTACCCACTCCGCGTCCCAGCGCGCGTACCGGCGCCGCATCAGCAGCCGTACGGTCACCCGGCGCCCGGCCTCCAGTGCTGCGGTGGTGCAGGCCGCGGCGGCCAGTCCGGCCAGCAGCGCGTACGAGCCGGCGCTGCGCGTGCTCATCGGGCGGGAGGTCAGACGGCCGTGCGAGTCGGCCCACACGTGGAACCGGTCGCCGGGCTGCACAAGGCGGCGCAGCACGACCGTTCCGGTGTGCGGGGTGCCGTCGGAGCCGGTCCAGCGTGCCGCGACCCGGTGGCGGTTCGGCGCCCCGGCCGCTGTCTCTGTCTCGGAGTCCAGCGGCGGCAGAACGGTGACGTGCTCGGCCGTCGCCCAGATCCGCTGCCGGTCCCGCTGCTGCTCGTGTGCCGTGCGCAGCAGCACGTCGTGGGCGGCCTCCGCCGCGGCCCAGCCTGCCAGCGGGGCACCCAGGACGATCAGCAGCGCGGCCCACAGGGACAGCCACGCCTCACGGCGGTCGGTGCCGCGGCACAGCGGATTTCCGCGCCAGCGCCACAAGCCGACGATCATGCGCACGGCCGCTCACCCCCTTCTCGCCGTCCCTCTACGTACCTCACCGGGAGCGGTGCATGCACGAGAAGGGCCGAAGGGCCCCGAATTGCGGGGTGCGACCGTCCTGCGGTCTTCGGGTCCGCTGTCTCCCTGTCCGTCAGTCGGGCTCTTCGTCCGTCCGTCGGGCTCTTCGCCGGCTCGCTTCGTTCCCCTCGTGGTCGGAGCGAGTTTACTGAGTGGGTTTCCGGTCTCCGACAGCGGGCGTGGATCAGAGTCGCCTGCGCCCCCTTGTGCGCCCGCACCTCCGGAGAGGTTTACGGAGCGGCGGATGATATTCCCGCTTCCGGAGTTGTTGCGGGCGGTGATCATTTATGAAATTTCATTACCGTGCGTGAGGAAAGTGTGGTCGAAGGGCGGCCCGTACCCAGCTAATCGCGCGGGCATTCGGGGGCCGCTTGCATCTTTTGAGCGATTGCCGCTGTTCTCGCCGCTCACTTAACTTCGACCCGCAGCAGCTGAATTGACTGATCATCACGAGGACAGGCGGTGTCGGATGACGACTGCGGCGGAGCGGGATTCCGGTAGCGAGAGCGCGGAGCAGGCCCAGCAGAGCCTGGCCACAGCAGCGGCACGGAATCTCGCGACCACCACGAAGACACCCCCGCAGATGCAGGGGATCACCTCGCGGTGGCTGCTGCGGGTCCTGCCATGGGTCCAGGTCACCGGTGGCACCTTCCGGGTGAACCGGCGGCTGAGCCACACCCTCGGCGACGGCCGGGTCGAGTTCGTCTCCACCGGCTCCGAGGTGCGGGTCATCCCGCTGGAGCTGACCGAGCTGCCGCCGCTGCGCGGATACGAGGACCAGGAGGTCCTGAGCGCCCTCGCCGACCGCTGCGAGCAGCGCGACTTCGGCCCCGGAGAGGTGATCGTCGAGGAGGGCGCGCCGGCGGACCGGCTGGTCCTGATCGCCCACGGCAAGCTGCGCCGCTCCGTCCGCGGCAGGTACGGCGAGGACATCACCCAGGGCGTGCTCGCCGACGGCGACTTCGTCGGCGACGACCGGCTGACCGGCCAGACCGGCACCTGGGACCACACCCTCACCTCGCTCACCAGCGGCACCGTCCTCACCCTGGAGCGGCGCGCCTTCGACGCCGTCCTCGCCGACTCCGACTCGCTCCGCTCCCACCTGGCCGCCACCCGCTCGCTGATCCCGTCCCAGCGCACGGAGAACGGCGAGTCCGCGATCGAGCTGGCCTCCGGCCACGTGGGCGAGCCGCCCCTGCCGGGCACCTTCGTCGACTACGACCTCAGCCCGCGCGAGTACGAACTGGAAGTCGCCCAGACCGTGCTGCGCGTCCACACCAGGGTCGCCGACCTGTACAACCATCCGATGAACCAGCTCGAGGAGCAGCTGCGGCTCACCATCGAGGCGCTGCGCGAGCGCCAGGAGCACGAGCTGGTCAACAACCGTCAGATCGGCCTGCTGCACAACGCCGAGATGAGGCAGCGCGTCCACACCCGCTCCGGCCCGCCCACGCCGGACGACCTCGACGAGCTGCTGGCCACCGTGTGGAAGGACCCCAGCGTCATCCTGGCCCACCCCAAGGCGATCGCCGCGTTCGGCCGCGAGTGCAGCAGGCGCGGGGTCTACCCGCAGTCGGTCGACTACGAGGGGCACTCCCTGCCCGCCTGGCGCGGCGTGCCCATCCTGCCCTGCAACAAGATCCCGGTCAGCCGGCAGGGCAGCACCTCCATCATGGCGATGCGCACCGGCGAGAAGGCACAGGGAGTCGTCGGGCTGCACCAGACGGGAATCCCCGACGAATACAGCCCCGGCCTCTCGGTGCGCTTCATGGGCATCAACGAAAAGGCCGTCATGTCCTACCTGGTGAGCGCCTACTACTCCGCTGCCGTCCTCGTGCCCGACGCGCTCGGAATCCTCGAGGACGTCGAACTCGGGCACTGACACCGCGCCCGGACTCGGGACACCGGCGGACAGCCGCCGTCGGCACACCAGGACAACAGGCAGTCGGAAACACCAGGAACCGGGTACAGATGACGACGCATCCCGAAGAAGTCCAGCAGCACGACCGCTCGAGCCTCTCCACAGCGGCCGCGCGCAAGCTCACCACCACCACCAAGACGCCGCCGCAGATGCAGGGGATCTCCCCCCGCTGGCTGCTGCGGGTACTGCCCTGGACGGAGACCACCGGCGGCAGCTACCGCGTCAACCGGCGGCTCACCCACACCCTGGGCGACGGCAGGATCGAGTTCGTCTCCACCGGCACCGACGTCAGCGTCATCCCGGCCGAGCTGCGGGAGATCCCACTGCTGCGCGGCCTGGAGGACGAGGCGTCCCTGCGCGCGCTGGCCGACGGCTTCACCCAGCGCGAATACGCGCCCGGTGAGGCGCTGGCCGTGCGCGGCGAGCCCACCGACGAGCTGCTGCTGATCGCGCACGGCCGCGTCGTCAAGCAGGCCGCGGGCCAGTACGACGACGAGATCGAGCTCGGTGTCATCGCCGACGGCGACCACGCCGGCGATCAGATCCTCACCAACGACCCAGGAAGCTGGGAGTACACGCTGCGCGCCACCACGCGCTGCACCGTACTCGCCCTGCCCCGCAGCACGTTCCAGCAGACGGTGGAGGCAGCGCCGCCGCTGCGCCGGCACCTCGACACCCTGCTGGCCCGCTCCGTACCAGCGCAGAACCGGCGTGGCGAGGCCGATATCGCGCTGGCCTCGGGACACGTCGGCGAGCAGCCGCTACCCGGCACCTTCGTCGACTACGAACTGCGCCCCCGGGAGTACGAGCTGGCCGTCGCACAGACCGTGCTCAGGGTCCACAGCCGGGTCGCCGACCTCTACAACGACCCGATGAACCAGGTGCAGGAGCAGCTGCGGCTCACCATCGAGGCGCTGCGCGAGCGCCAGGAGAACGAGCTGGTCAACAACCGCGAGTTCGGGCTGCTGTACAACGCGGACCTCAGCCAGCGCATCCGCGCCCGGTCGGGCCCGCCGGCGCCCGAGGACCTGGACGAGCTGATCTCACGCCGCCGCAAGACCCGCTACCTGCTGGCGCATCCACGTACCATCGCCGCCATCGGGCGGGAGTGCAGCAAGCGCGGCATCTACCCCGAACAGACCCAGGTCGAGGGCGCCAGGGCGCACGCCTGGCGCGGCATCCCGCTGCTGCCCTGCGACAAGATCCCGGTACGCGGGGACGGGACCAGTTCGGTGCTGGCCATGCGCACAGGCATGGAGGACCAGGGCGTCATCGGGCTGCACCAGACCGGCATCCCCGACGAGGTCCAGCCCTCCCTCAACGTCCGCTTCATGGGCATCGACGAGAAGGCGCTGATCTCCTACCTGGTGAGCGTCTACTTCTCGGCGGCCGTCCTGGTGCCGGACGCGCTGGGCATTCTGGAGGACGTCGAGGTCTGACCCGGCCCGACCGAACCCCTCAGCAGGGGTCCGGCCCCAGGTGGCAGGGGCCGGATCCCGGACCGGAGGTCACCGGCCCGGCCAGCGCCAGTCGGTGACCTCCGGCATGTCCGCGCCGTGTGCGAGTACGTACTCCCGGTGCCGCTCGCGCAGATCGGCCGCCCGCTGCCGCACGCTCGCGGCCCGCGCGCCCAGCCCCGGCGTCCGGTCGATGACGTCCATCACCAGGTGGTAGCGGTCCATGCCGTTGCGCACCACCATGTCGAACGGCGTCGTCGTCGAGCCGGACTCGCGGTAGCCGCGTACCGCCAGCTGGCCGTGCACGGCTCGGGAGTACGTCAGCCGGTGCACCAGCCACGGATAGCCGTGGTACGCGAAGATCACAGGCCGGTCCCGGGTGAAGACGGTGTCGAACTCCGCGTCACTCAGGCCGTGCGGATGCTCGGTGGGGCTCATCAGCCGCGCGATGTCCACCACATTGACCACCCGCACCGCCAACTGGGGCAGCCACTCGCGCAGCAGTGAGGCGGCCGCCAGCGTCTCCTGGGTGGGCACGTCCCCTGCGCAGGCAAGCACCACATCGGGCCCGTCACCGCGCTCGGTGCCGGCCCACCCCCATACGCCCACGCCGCGCGCACAGTGGGCACGCGCCTGGTCGAGATCCAGCCAGTCGAAGCACGGGTGCTTGCCCGCCACCACCACGTTCACCGTGTCCCGGGTCCGCAGCGCGTGGTCGGCCACGCACAGCAGGGTGTTGGTGTCCGGCGGCAGATAGACCCGCACCACGTCGGGGCTCTTGCTGAGCACATGGTCGATGAAGCCGGGGTCCTGGTGCGAGAAGCCGTTGTGGTCCTGGCGCCAGGCGTGCGAGGTGAGCACGTAGTTGAGCGCGGCGACCGGCCGCCGCCAGGACACCTCCCGGGCGCTGTGCACCCACTTCACATGCTGCGCCGCCATGCTCGCCACCAGGTTGGCGAACGCCTCGTAGGAGGCGAACAGCCCGTTCCTGCCGGTCAGTACATACCCCTCCAGCCAGCCCTGGCACAGGTGTTCGGAGAGCACTTCCAGTACCCGCCCGTGCCGGCCCAGATGCTCGTCGGTGCCCAGCAGCCCGGCCTGCCAGCCGCGGTCGGAGGCGGCGTAGACCGCGGAGAGATGGTTGGAGTCCGTCTCGTCGGGACCGAACAGCCGGAAGTCACGGCGGTCCTCGGTGGCCGCGAGCAGTCCCCTCAGCAGCTCACCGAGCGCCCGTGTCGGCTCGTGCGCCCCGGCCCCGGGCCGCTCCACCGGCACCGCGCACGACTCCAGCGGGGGAAGCGGCAGCTCCCGCAGCAGCCGACCGCCGTTCGCCTCGGGAACGGCGCCCAGCCTCAGATCCCCCTCCGGTACGCACTCCAGCACCTCGGGCCGCGGCCTGCCGTCCTGGTCGAACAGCTCCTCGGGCCGGTACGAACGCAGCCACTCCTCCAGCTGCCGCAGCCGCTCCGGATCGTCCCGCACCCCCGGGAGCGGCACCTGGTGGGAGCGCCAGGTGCCCTCGACCGGCTCCCCGTCCAGCTCCCGGGGGCCCGACCAGCCCTTGGGCGTACGCAGCACCACCATCGGCCAGTGCGGCCGCCCTGCCGCCTCGACGGCACCGGAGCGGGCGGCGCGCTGGATGGCGCCGATCCTCTCCAGCGCCCTGTCGAAGGCCGCGGCCAGCGCCCGGTGCGCCTCCAGCGGCGAGGTGTCCTGCTCAGCCGTGACGAACAGCGGCTCGTAGCCGTAGCCGCGCATCAGCGCGCCCAGCTCGTCCTCGGGCAGCCGGGCCAGCACCGTCGGGTTCGCGATCTTGTACCCGTTCAGATGCAGCACCGGCAGTACGGCGCCGTCGTGCACCGGGTCCAGGAACTTGTTCGCGTGCCAGGAGGTGGCCAGCGGTCCCGTCTCCGCCTCGCCGTCGCCGACCACCGCGCACACCAGCAGATCCGGGTTGTCGAACGCAGCACCGTAGGCGTGGGCCAGTGCATAGCCCAGCTCGCCGCCCTCCTGGATCGACCCGGGGACGCTCGGCGATGTATGGCTGGGGACGCCGCCCGGCTGGGAGAAGTCCGCGAACAGCCGCTCCATGCCGGCGCCGTCCCGCTGCACGTCCGGCCGCAGCTCCTGATAGCTGCCGTCCAGCCAGGCGCCCGCCAGCACGGCAGCGGCCCCGTGCCCCGGCCCCCACACCCCCATGGCGCGCTGCCCTCGCTCGCTGATCAGCCGGTTGAGATGGGTGTGGACGAGAGTGAGACCGGGGCAGGTGCCCCAGTGGCCCAGCAGCCTCGGCTTGATGTGCTCGGGCCGCAGCGGCTCGCGCAGCAGCGGGTTGGCACGCAGATACAGCTGGCAGGCCGAGAGGTAGTTCAGGGCACGCCACTGTGCGTCCAGCGCCTCGGCCTCGCGGTCGGTGAGGGACATGGGTTCCGGCATGCCCGATGGGTACCAAGGAGCGCCGGTTCCGACACCCCGCGACGGTCAGCGGGCCGGAACGGGGTCAGGTGGCCGAACCGTGGTCAGTGGGGGCGATACTGCGCCGGAGCCGTTGTCTGCCGCCCGCGTGCGCTGCACGATGACGGGGTGCGCAATCCATGGCTGGCGCTCGAGGCGGGCGCGGACGCGACCCAGCGGGCCGGGCAGCTGCGCCGCGCCCACGAACGGTTCCTGACCGGCGGCCCCATCGCCGCCCCCGTCCGCGAGGTGGTGGCCGACTCCTGGCGCCGCTGCGCCGGGGCGCGGCTGGGCCCCGAGAGCATGGCCAGAGTCGAGGTGGACGACGCCGGACTCGCCGTGCGCCGCGCCACCCACCCGCTGGCCCACGCGATGCCCGTCTTCCGCGAGCTGCTGGGAACCATCGCCGACGACGGAGCCCACCTGCTGTCCGTCTGCGACGAGCGGGGCACGATGCTGTGGGTCGAGGGCCACCGCCAGGTGCTGCGCCGCGCCGAGCGGATGAACTTCGTGCCGGGCTCCCAGTGGGCCGAGCGCGCCAGCGGCACCAATGCGCCCGGCACCGCGCTCGCCGTCGACCACGCCGTCCAGATCTTCGCCGCCGAGCACTACTGCCGGCCCGTACAGTCCTGGACCTGTGCGGCGGCGCCCGTGCACGACCCGCACACCGGCCGGGTCATCGGCGCCGTGGACCTCACCGGCGGCGACCACCTCGCCTCACCGCACAGCCTGGCGCTCGTCCAGGCCACGGCGCGCGCGGCCGAGGCACGGCTGGCCGCACTCGAACCGGAGCCCACCACGCGCGGCACACCGCCGCCGCGGAACGGCTGCACGCTCGCCGTCCTCGGCAGGGACGAGGCGCTGCTGCACACCCGGGCGGCCCGGGGCGGCGGCGGGCCGCTGCGGCTGGGCCGGCGGCACAGCGAGATCCTGCTGCTGCTCGCGGCCCACCCCGACGGGCTGAGCGGCGAGGAGCTCGCCCGCGAACTGTACGGCGAGCGCGACGTCAACCCCGTCACCCTGCGTGCCGAACTCTCCCGGCTGCGGCACCTTCTCGGACCGCTGCTGGCCTCCCGCCCCTACCGGCTGCGAGACCGCCCGCATACCGACTACGACACCGTCGCCGACGCGCTCGCGGCCGACGACCCCGCGGCCGCCCTCGACGCGTACAGCGGCCTTCCGCTGCCCGGCTCCCAGGCGCCGGGCGTCGTACGGCTGCGCAGGCTGATGGAGCAGCGTCTGCGCCGCCGCCTGCTGGCCAGGCCGGAGGCGCGGCTGCTGGAGA
Source organism: Streptomyces spirodelae (assembly GCF_017676385.1). Lineage (GTDB taxonomy): Bacteria > Actinomycetota > Actinomycetes > Streptomycetales > Streptomycetaceae > Streptomyces > Streptomyces spirodelae. The sequence goes on along the minus strand of NZ_JAFFZN010000001.1, from coordinate 422,498 downwards.
GCTGGCTGTGCACCGCGGAGGGGGAGCAGGACCTGGAGGTGTGGGAGGCGCTGCACGCCGTACGGCCCACCCCGCACACCGCGATACGCGTGGCCGAACTGCGGAAGTCCTACGGCCTGTTGCCGCCCGAGCCGCCGTCCCTTCGGACCGGGGAGCGGCGCGCAACGTATCCGCAACGTTCCCGGAACTAGCCTCCCGGCAACCGCGCCGCCGACCGAGGGCGGCCGGGACAGCCGAGTACCGGCGAGGACGCCTGGTACGCCGAGCACAGGGAGGCACAGCAATGAGCCGCTACGCCGCACCGGGAACCGATGGCGCGCTGATGAGCTACCAGCCGCGCTACGACCACTGGATCGGCGGCAGCTATGTCGCCCCGAAACAGGGCGGCTACTTCGAGAACCCCACCCCGGTGACGGGCCGGCCCTTCACCGAGATCGCCCGCGGTACCGCCGAGGACGTCGAGCGCGCCATCGACGCGGCCCACGAGGCGGCACCCGCCTGGGGCCGTACGCCGCCCGCCGAGCGCGCCCAGGTCCTCAACCAGATCGCGCAGCGCATGGAGGCGCACCTGGAGGAGCTGGCGGTCGCCGAGAGCTGGGAGAACGGCAAACCGGTCCGCGAGACGCTCGCCGCCGACATTCCGCTGGCCATCGACCACTTCCGGTACTTCGCCGCCGCGATCCGCGCCCAGGAGGGCTCGCTCTCCCAACTGGACGAGGACACCGTCGCCTACCACTTCCATGAGCCGCTGGGCGTGGTCGCCCAGATCATTCCCTGGAACTTCCCCATCCTGATGGCTGCCTGGAAGCTGGCTCCCGCGCTCGCCGCGGGCAACGCCGTCGTCCTCAAGCCGGCCGAGCAGACCCCGGCCTCCATCCACTACTGGATGAGCCTGGTGGCCGACCTGCTGCCGCCCGGCGTCGTCAACATCGTCAACGGTTTCGGCGCCGAGGCGGGCAAACCGCTGGCGAGCAGCGCCCGCGTCGCCAAGGTCGCCTTCACCGGCGAGACCACAACAGGGCGGCTGATCATGCAGTACGCCTCGGAGAACCTCAAGCCCGTCACCCTGGAGCTGGGCGGCAAGAGCCCCAACATCTTCTTCGACGACGTCTCGGCCGACCAGGACGACTTCTACGACAAGGCCCTCGAAGGCTTCACCATGTTCGCCCTCAACCAGGGCGAGGTGTGCACCTGCCCCTCACGCGCCCTCATCCAGCGCAGCCACTACCGGGCCTTCCTGGACGCGGGAATCGAGCGCACCGAGGCCATCGTGCAGGGCCACCCGCTGGACACCGACACCATGGTGGGCGCCCAGGCATCCAACGACCAGCTGGAGAAGATCCTCTCTTACCTCGACATCGGCAGGCAGGAGGGCGCCAAGGTCCTCACCGGCGGCGCCCGCGCCGAACTGGGCGGCGAACTGGAGGGCGGCTACTACGTACAGCCGACCATCCTGGAGGGCGGCAACCGGATGCGGGTCTTCCAGGAGGAGATCTTCGGGCCCGTCGTCTCCGTCACCGGGTTCGAGGACTTCGACGACGCCATCGCGATCGCCAACGACACCCTCTACGGGCTCGGCGCCGGTGTGTGGACCAGGGACGGCTCCCGCGCCTACCGCGCCGGGCGCGCCATCCAGGCCGGACGAGTGTGGACGAACTGCTACCACCAGTATCCAGCTCACGCTGCATTCGGCGGCTACAAGCAGTCCGGCATCGGCCGCGAGAACCACCACATGATGCTCGACCACTACCAGCAGACGAAGAACCTGCTGGTGAGCTACTCCGCACAGAAACTCGGCCTGTTCTGATGGACGGAACGCAGCCGGAGCGGGTCGCCGTCACCGAGGCGGCGGCCCGGCTCCTGCGGGAGCTGACCGGAAAACACGGACCGCTGATGTTCCATCAGTCCGGCGGCTGCTGCGACGGCAGCAGTCCCATGTGCTATCAGCGCGGCGAGTTCCGCACCGGGGACAGCGATGTCCTCCTCGGCGAGCTGGAGATCGAGGGCGTGCCGGAGCCGGTGCCGTTCTGGATGTCCGCAAGCCAGTTCGCGTACTGGAGCCACACCCATCTGACCGTCGACGTCGTCCCCGGCCGGGGCAGCGGCTTCTCGCTGGAAGCACCGGAGGGAGTCCGCTTCCTGATCAGATCCCGGCTGCTGAACTGAAGTGCTGCACCGTGCCCGGCCCCGGGGCGCCGTCCCGGGGCCTCGGGGCCGGCGGCCGGGGAGGGCGGGGGAGGGGCCGAGGCCGACAGATCCGCTGTGCGCAGCGCTCAGTAGCCGCGGCCCGGGTACTGGTGGCCGCCGTCGTAGGGGTCCTCGTACTGGTTGGGCATCGGCCGGGGTGCCGCCGGCCGGGGCGCCACGGGGCGCATGTACTGCGTCGCCTGGTTGTGCACCGGCTGCTGTTGGTACTGCTGCACCTGGACCTGCGGCTGCTGCGGCTGCTGCACGGGCTGCTGCTGCGCCGGGCCCCCCGGCCCCGGGTAGCCGTAGCCCCGCGGCGGCGCCTGCTGCGGGATGTGCGGTGCGGGTGTGTGCTGCAGTGGTACCGGACCACCCTGACCGGCTCCGCCACCGCCGGGCGGCAGCGCCGCAGGCGCCTGTCGCACCGGCTGCTGCCGCATCGGTGCCGACTGCTGCGGTGCGGGCTGCGGCATCTGCGGCTGGGGCGCGGCAGGTCCCGGGTAGCCGCCGTAGGAGGGCGCGGGGGTGTGCTGCAAAGGCGCGGGGTGCATCTGCTGCTGCGGCGCGGAAGGGCCCGAAGGCAGCGCGGGAGGCAGCGCCGCGAGCGCGCTGCCCGTGCCCCCCGTGTCATAGGCCGACGGCACCCGGATGGGAGCGATCTGCGGCGTGCCCCGCTCGGCGACGAGACTGTCGTAGATCGGCGTCTCGGGGTAGGACGGTGCAGCGTAGTAGCCGCCGCTATAAGAGCTGCGGGGGGAGGTCATGCTCATAAGTTAAGCCCAAAATCAGCATCGGCACTAGAGAGGTACAGAAGGAACGCCTGCCCCACCTGCATCAGTGCAGGCGGGAGCCGGTTTTCGCCCCACCGGGGGCAGCCGCGCCAACGGCGCACGCGCGGGAGCCCGAACAGGGCGAATACCCCCCATGCCGACCACGGTGACGGCTGGTCAGGCACAGGGAACTGGCTTGTTCCCGCCTGTCCCTGTTTCGGGCGCGCGGGAGAGGAAGCTGACAGAAGCATAAGCCCACCGGCCAGGACTGAGAACGCCCGTGCCGTTCTCGGATGTTCGAGTCCGACGACTCGTGGTGACTCCTGGTGAGGGGGCTTCGGCAGCGGCGGCACCGTGCAATAGGTTGGGGACGGCACACAGGCAACCGAGCCCAGGGGGAGTGGCCATGACGATGCGCAAGGGGACAAATGTCCCCGTACCCGCCACGGCTGTGCGGGTCGAACTGGGCTGGCCGTCCGGCCCACAAGTGCCGGACGTCGACGCCTCGGCCCTGCTCCTCACCGAGGGGGGCAAGGTCCGCTCCGACGGCGACTTCGTCTTCTACAACCAGCCGCGGCACTCCTCCGCCGCCGTACGGCACGAGGGCAAGAAGCCGATGGGCACCTCCTGCACCGACGAGCTGGTCGTCGACCTCGGCAGCGTCGAACCGGACATCGACCGCGTGGTCATCGCGGCCTCGGCCGACGGCGGCAGCTTCGGCCAGGTGCCCGGCCTGTACGTACGGCTGCTCGACGCGAGCGCCGGCGGCCCCGGTGCGGGCCAGGAGATCGCCCGTTTCGACCCGGCGGACGCAGCGGGCGAGACCGCGTACCTCCTCGGTGAGCTCTACCGCCGCCAGGGCGCCTGGAAGTTCCGTGCCGTCGGACAGGGCTACGACAGCGGACTGGCGGGCCTGGCGACCGACTTCGGTATCAGTGTCGACGACCCCGCACCGTCCCCCGCCGCGCCCTCGGCCCCCGGCACCGCCGTACCGCCGCAGCCGCACATCGCCGGGCCCCCCAACGTGCCCGCGCCGCCCGGTGTGCAGGCGCCACCCGTACCGCAGGCGCCCACCCCGCCGCCCGCGCCCACGCCGGCCCCGGCGCCGACCGCCCCCGCCGCACCAGCCCCCTCCGCCGCACCCACGGCACCCACCGCACCCACCCCTCCCGGCGCGCCCGCCGCGCCCGTACGGTTGAGCAAGGTGACGCTCACCAAGGAGGCGCCCTCCGTCTCGCTCACCAAGCAGGGCGGCACCTCCGGCGCCATGCGCGTCAACCTCAACTGGACCACCCAGGCGCAGCCGCCCAAGGGCCTGGCCGGGCGGCTCACCCGCGCCATGGGCGCACTCACCGGACCCGACCTGGACCTGTGCGCCCTCTACGAACTCGCCGACGGCCGCAAGGGCGTCGTCCAGGCGCTCGGCAACTCCTTCGGGGCGCTGAACCGTCCGCCCTACATCCACCTCGACGGCGACGACCGCACCGGCGCCGTCGCCACCGGTGAGAACCTCACCGTCAACCTGGACCACACCTCCGAGCTGCGCCGCATCCTCATCTTCGTCACCATCTACGAAGGGGCGCGCAGCTTCGCCGGACTGCACGCCACTGTCACACTCCAGCCGCAGCACGGCGCACCCGTCGACTTCTCCCTCGACGAGTGCACGGTCCCCTCCAACGTGTGCGCCCTGGCGCTGATCACCAACCAGAACGGCGAGCTGATGGTGCGCCGCGAATCGCGCTATCTCGTGCCCCGGCGTGGCATCAGCCCGCAGCGCACCGTCGACGAGGAGTACGGCTGGGGCATGAAGTGGACCCCCGGCCGCAAGTGACCGTCGTGGCTCACGAATAGGTGCGGCCTTTCCAGGCCGCACCCCGGCCCTGGTAGTGCTGCACCGCCGAGTCGACCGTCATCGCCAGATACAGCACCGCCGTCACCGGCAACAGCGGCGCCCGCCACAGCGGCTGCCCGTAGTAGCGCAGCGTCGGCACGTACGACAGCGCCATCAGCAGCCAGGCCGCCCCGCCCACCGGCGAGCCGGCACACGCCCACACCGGCGGCACCACATACACCACAAGCAGCCCCAGAACGGTGGCAACCAGCAGAACCGGGTTGTTGAGCAGCTGCGCGTACGCACTGCGCGAGACCATCCGCCACAGCGGGCCCAGCCCCACGTACGGACGCACGCTGCTCACTCCGTCCGCGAGCCCCAGCCAGATCCGGCCGCCGGACCGCTTGACGGCCCGGCCCAGCGTCACATCGTCGATCACCGCGTCCCGGATGCTGTCCGGCACCCCCGCCCGCACCGCGGCCTGTGTCCGCAGCAGCACACAGCCGCCCGCCGCGGCAGCGGTGCGCGCCCGGGGACTGTTGACCCAGCGGAACGGATAGAGCTGCGAGAAGAAGTACACGAAAGCGGGAACGATCAGCCGCTCCCAGCCCGTCCGCACCCGCAGCCGCGCCATCTGCGAGACCAGATCGAGCCGCTGGGCGAGCGCCCCGCGCACCAGTCGGCGCAGCGAGTCGGGCTCGTGCGCGATATCCGCGTCCGTCAGCAGCAGGAGCTCCGGCTCGGCCGTGCCGGACCTGGCGTGCGCGATGCCGTGCCGTACGGCCCACAGCTTGCCCGTCCAGCCGGGCTCGGGCTCGCCGGGGCGCAGGACGGTCAAGGGCGGTCCGTCGGGCGCGCGGTCGGCCAGCTCCCGGGCGAGCGCGCCGGTACCGTCGCCGGAGCCGTCGTCCACCAGCAGGATGTGCGCGTGCCCCGGGTAGTCCTGGGCCAGCAGCGTGGGCAGGGTCAGCGGAAGCACCTCGGCCTCGTCGCGAGCGGGCACCACGACGGCGACGGAGGGCCAGTCGACCGGCTCCCCGCCGGCGGGCACGGGCGGCAGGCGCACATCGGTCCGCCAGAAGAACCCCTGCCCCAGCAGCAGCCACACCCACGCGGCCAGCGAGGCGAGCGGAACGACGGCGGTCCAGGTGAGCACGTGCCGCAGTCTGCCGTACGCACCGCCCGGCAGCACCCCTCGGCGCGTCGACCGCGCCTGCCGCAGTCTCCTGCGGGGCCGCCCTGCCGTGGGTGCGACTGGCTGCGAAGTGCGACCGGCCGCAGTTGCGACGGGCCGCGAGTGCGTCCTGGGCGCGTACGACCGGAGGCGCTGAGCGGAGCCCCTCGCTGCACGTGAAGTACAGTTGCTTGACGTGAAGATCGCGCTGATGGACTCCGGTATCGGCCTGCTCGCCGCAGCCGCGGCGGTACGCCGCGCACGCCCCGACGCCGACCTCGTGCTCTCCTCCGACCCGGACGGTCTGCCCTGGGGCCCCCGCGACGCGGAGGGCATCATCGAGCGCGCCCTGCAGTGCGCACGCGCCGCCGCTGCACGTCGGCCCGACGCGCTGATCGTCGCCTGCAACACCGCCTCCGTGCACGCGCTGCCCGCCCTCCGCGCCGATCTGGAGCCCGCGCTGCCGGTCATCGGGACCGTCCCCGCCGTCAAACCGGCGGCGGCCGCCGCCGTCCGCACCGGCGGCCGCGTCGCCATCTGGGCCACCCCGGCCACCACCGGAAGCCCCTACCAGCGCCGACTGATCGACGAGTTCGGTAACGGCGCCGACATCACCCCAGTGCCCTGTCACGGACTCGCCGACGCAGTCGAGAGCGGCGACGAGGACCTCATCACGGCCGCCGTGCAGGCCGCCGCCGAGCGCACCCCGGCCGACGTGGAGACCGTCGTGCTCGGCTGCACCCACTACGAGCTGGTCGGCAACCGCATCAGGGAAGCACTGCGCGGCACCCGTACCGAGGGACCGGCGCTCCAGGGCTCGGCCGCCGCTGTCTGCGCCCAGGCGCTGCGCCGTGCGGGCACCCGGCCGGACCCCGGCGCCGCGCCCACCGGGGATCTCACCGTCCTGCACAGCGGCCGGGTGGCCGCGCTGCCGGAAGCGGCCCTCACCTACGCCGAGGGCAGGCTGCTGGCCGCCGCGCCCGCCTCCCTCGCCTGACGTAGCGTTTCTCCTCCTCACGGAGCGTGCCGTCGCCGCGTTCGGCGGTCACTGCCTGCATGAGCTGCCGGTGCCGGTCCCCGGGGGTACGCTGCCGAACATGAGTGACCATCCCCGCGACGGCGCACCACTCGCCGAGGGTGGCGCCGCGTCTTTCAGTGGAAGCGAACACACCACCGCCCGCCCCGCGCCCGTGGAGAACGCCGTCCTGCCGCCGAGCTCCGAGGTGTGGACCGGCAGGGCGACCAGCCGCCTGCAGTGGGCGCTGGCCGCCGTCGGTGCCGGCTGTGTGGCCCTCGGTATCGACCTGGCGGTGGATGTGACCTGGTCCGGCGGGCTGGTGCCGCTGGTCATGTCGGTCGTCGGCTGCGTCGCGGCCGGGCTGCTCATCCTCTTCGGCACCCTCGCCTTCGTTCACGTCGAGGTCAAGGTCGAGGGCGACACGGTCGAGGTGCGGTGCGGGCACGCCGGAGTGCCGCGTCGCCGGATCCCGCTGCGGGACGTGGTCGAGGCCGACCACGCCCCCAGCGTCACCCCACGGCATTGGGGCGGCTGGGGCTACCGCTGGCGGCCCGAGAAGGGCACGGCGGTCGTGATCCGCCGGGGCGAGGGGATCGTCCTCCGGTTGGGGGACGGCCGGCTGTTCACCGTCACGGTGGACGATGCCGAGGCAGCCGTCCGCCACATCCGCGCCCGCCTCCAGGCACTGGGCACCACCGAGCCGGCCTGACCGGACCGGGACCGGGACCGGACCGGCCGGCTCGGTCGATCTGCTCGGCCTGGGAGATCGGAGTGTTCAGTGTGCTGACGGGGGTGGGGTGATTGTCTGCGGCGCACCGGCCTGTGGCTCCTGCGCGACCGGCACGCGGACCGACCTGCCGTAGCGGTCATGCGACCGCGGCGTAGGGTCTGGGCATGGCCACACCCGAATTCATCCGCGACCTGCGGCGTTCCGCAGGGCACCAGTTGCTCTACCTGCCCGGCGTCAGCGTCATCGTCTTCGACGACCAGCGGCGGGTGCTCCTCGGGCGGCGCGCCGATACCGGCCGGTGGTCGGTGATCGGCGGTATCCCGGAGCCCGGCGAGCAGCCGGCGGACTGCGCGGTGCGTGAGGTCTTCGAGGAGACCAATGTGCGCTGTGTGCCGGAGCGCGTCGTCTCTGTCTACGGCCTGGACAAACCCATCACCTATCCCAACGGCGATGTCTGCCAGTTCATGGACATCACCTTCCGTTGCCGCGCCGACGCGGAGGCGGCCGGCGCGGTGCGGGTCAACGACGACGAGTCGCTGGAAGTCGGCTGGTTCGGCCTGGACGAACTGCCGACGATGAAGGAGTACGCGCACTTCCGCATCAAGCAGGCCACCCAGGAAGGCCCCGCCTGGTTCGCCGCGTCCCCGCCCGCCGGGGACTGAGACGGGGACCGGGAGCGGTGGTGGGGCCCGGTACACCCGGCCCCACCGGAGCCGCCGCGCTGTGCACACCCTGCGGCGCCGCCCCGCCGTTCACACCTTGCGGTAGGTGTACGCCTCCTCCGCCCCCGCGGCCACCGCAGCCAGATCGCCGCCGCCCGCGGCCGTGACAACGGCGGCCACGGAACCCTCGATCAGCGGGGCGTCCACCAGTTGCGCGGGCTCGGGCAGCTCGTCGCCGTCGGCCAGCAGCGCCTTGACGGTCAGTACCGCGCTGCCCAGATCGACCAGGAGCGCGACACCTGCTCCCTGGTCCACCTGTCGAGCAGCCTCGACGATCAGTTCCTCGCTGGTGCCCAGTCCCCCGTCGGGCCGCCCGCCCGCGCCCGCCACCGGAGCGTCCGGCACCCCGGCGAGACCGGCGGCCAACTGTGCGACCGAGTCGGCGACCTCCTTGCTGTGCGAGACCAGGACGATCCCGACCTGCTTCGTCTCCTTCGCCTCCGCCACGCTCACTCACTCCCGCCGCTGTCGCCGGGTCCCGCGCCCTGCGCGGTGTCCGCGGCCGCCAAAGCGGCCATCAGCAGCGCCGCTGAAGTCGCCCCGGGGTCCTGGTGCCCGACGCTGCGCTCGCCCAGGTAGCTGGCCCGGCCCTTGCGCGCCTGGAGCGGCACGGTCTCCTCCGCGCCCCGCTCCGCCGCCGCACGTGCGGCCTCGAAGTCCTTGCCGCCGCTGTCCGTCATCGCCTCGACGGCGGGGAACAGCGCGTCGAGCATCGTCTTGTCACCCGCGGCGGCACCACCCAGCTGCGCCACCGCCTCGACACCGGCGCTCAGCGCGCCGGCCAGCTCCTCGCGGCTCACCCGCTCCCCGCTGCCGAGCGCCTTGCCGGTGCGGCGCAGCAGCGTTCCGTACAGCGGCCCGGATGCTCCGCCGACAGTGGAGACGAGCTTCCTGCCCACCGTCATCAGCACGGCACCCGGCGTCGCGGGAATCTCCTCACCCAACTCCGCGCGTGCCGCCTCGAAACCGCGGCGCATGTTCTCGCCGTGGTCCGCATCGCCGATCGCCGAGTCCAGCTCGGTCAGCCGGTCGGCCTCCCGGGCCACCGCGTCGGCGGTGGCCGTCATCCAGCGCGCGAAGAAGGCGGCGTCCAGCTCGCTCGTGCCTTCGCCACCTTCGCCGGACCCACCGGCGTCGTTCGTCACCTTGCCGCTCACTCCTGCTCCTTCGCCGCTGTCCCGGTCCCGGTCCTGCTGCCGTAGTGGTGCGAATGCTGTGTTGTTGTAACGCGGTACTGCTCCATCGCCGCGCCGCGCGCCGCGATGTCGCGCCGCTGTCCCGTGTGGGCTCAGGCGCCCCACCGCAGCCCCGGGGTGCGCACCGGCGCGTCCCAGAGCCGCAGCAGCTCCTCGTCGGCCCGGCACAGCGTCACGGAGGCGCCCGCCATGTCCAGCGAGGTCACGTAGTTGCCGACGAGCGTACGGGCGACCGGAATCCGCCGCTCGGCCAGCACCCGGTGGACCTCGCCGCAGAAGCCGTACAGCTCCAGCAGCGGTGTCGCACCCATACCGTTGACCAGGGCCAGCACCGGCTCCTCCGGCCGCAGGTCCTCAAGCACGGCGTCGACGGCGAAATCCGCGATCTCGCCGGAGGTCATCATCGCCCGCCGCTCACGGCCCGGCTCGCCATGGATGCCCACGCCCAACTCCAGCTCGCCCGGCGGCAGCTCGAACATCGGGCTGCCCTTCGCGGGCGTCGTACAGGCGCTCAGCGCCACTCCGAAGCTGCGTGCGGACTCGGCCACCTGGCGCGCGACGGCCTCCACCCGCTCCAGCGGGGCTCCCTCGGCGGCGAGCGCGCCCGCGATCTTCTCCACGAACAGGGTGGCGCCGGTACCGCGGCGCCCGGCCGTGTGCGTACTGTCGGTGACCGCCACATCGTCCTCGACCAGCACCTTGGCGACGCGCATCCCCTCGTCCTCGGCCAGTTCGGCGGCCATGTCGAAGTTGAGGACGTCCCCGGTGTAGTTCTTGACGATGAACAGCACGCCCTCGCCGCTGTCCACGGCCGCCGCCGCGGCGACCATCTGGTCGGGGACGGGGGAGGTGAAGATCTCGCCCGGGCACGCGGCATCCAGCATTCCCGGCCCCACGAATCCGCCGTGCAGCGGTTCGTGCCCCGAACCCCCGCCCGAGATCAGCGCCACCTTCCCGGCCACGGGCGCGTCTCTGCGGACCACCACCCGCCGGTCGACGTCCACCGTCAGCTCCGGATGAGCCGCCGCCATCCCGCGCAACGCATCGGGCACGACCGATTCGGGAACGTTGATCAGCATTCTCATGTGTACCTCCACGCGAGGGTAGCAGCTGCCGCTGTGAACGGCGTTTTTGCAGGTCGCAACAGGTTGGCGGTGGATCGAGGGGGTGTTGATCTCGGCGCTTCGTGGCGCCTTGGAGCGGGGACTGTCGGGGCTGATGCTGAGTTGTTGCTGAGTTTGCTGACGGCGAATCAGTCGAACTACTGAGCGGTATCGTCCGTCTCGGACAGTCTCTCGCGTAGAGCGTTGGCCGTCACGCATCTGTTACGCACGTGCCGGGGCTGTGCTGCCTCTCGGGCGACCAGTGGATTGCTGAGCCCGGCCGGCGCCTCTGGGAGGAGTGCGCGCTGACCGGGTGGCGTCTACTTCGCTCTCACGCTACTGGAGGCGGCACCACTGCAGCGTGTGGGGCGTCATGGCCGCGCGCTGAGGTCGGCGGGGACGCGAGAGAGAACGCCTGGTCACGATCCAGCGCGCGGCACTCGTGGGCGCGCTTCAGGCCTTGGTATCGATCTTGCATGAGGGTTCGCTCGCCACGTCCGGACAAGGGGCCGGTCCTTCGGCCGAGAAAACTACTCGAGGGTTACTTGTCACTTGATTCGACGCTCGTCAACAACCTGAGTGCGGCCAGGAGGCCGATGGCTTCGGTGATGTAGCGGTAGTCGACGGTGGTGCGGATACCGACCCCGGCCGCGAGTTTGGCGTATGAGGTGTCTGTTGAGGATAGGGCCTGGGACGTCAGCTGAGTATCCAGCCACAGTTCCATGGCAGCTGGCATGTTGGTTGATGCTCTGATGGACGAGGCTCAGCGGCGGAACCGTTGCGGTCGTTTATGGAATGCCCTCCCACTGCCAAGGACGTGGTCCGCAGCGTCCCCGCAGGCAGTCGACGCGGTGCTGGGCTTGGGTGCGCCATTCCGGGTGGGATGCCGCATGCTGTGCTGCGTACGTGACCATGCGCAGTTCGCGTGCTCCTGCCAGGGTCGGGTATCCCGCCCAGTCGGTGACGTCGTGGCCGTACGTGTGGCAGAACTCCTCGTATTCCTGCGGTGATACCGCTCCGGTTGTCCTGGCCCGAACTGCGCTGGAGACCAGGTCCCATTCGGGTGGGCCGAGAGAGAAGCGTTCCAGGTCCATCATCAGCGGTCCCGCAGAGGTGCGCACGATGTTTCCGGGCCAGGCGTCGCCGTGGACGGCACAGGTCGGCAGGCCGGCAGGCAGTTCGGCCCATGCGGTTTCGAGCTCCCGGTGGAGACCGCGCAGCCAGCGCACGTCCTGGTCCGGGAGCGTCGTCGCGGCGTCCAGCCGGGCGGAGACGCGCACGAAGGGGTCCAGAGTGCCGATGTTGAAGTCGGGCTCCGGCAGCGAGTGCAGCTGCTTCAGGAGAAGCGCTACGTCTGAGACGGTGCCGTGCTCGCTGGGTGGGAGCTCTTCCCAGAAGGTCACGGGGCGTCCGTCGGTTTCTACTGGCTGCTGGACGCTGGCGGCGCGGACGGCGGGGACGCCATGGTCCGTAAGCCATCGGGCGACGCGCACCTCGCGTTGTGCGGTGTGCAGCTGGCCCGCCCGCGCTATGCGGGCGACCACGCCTTCCTGCAGCCGCCAGATCTGGTTCTCGGCGATGCGCACCGGTTCGGCGCCCTGTGAGTTGAGGCCGACGAGGGCGCACGCCTGGGCGAGAGCGTCAAGGGCGGGGGCTGCCTCGGTGGTCATGTTTGCAAGGTAGCGGTGATCCGTTCCCGCAGAACAGCGGCTTCTTGGATCTCCTTGTGGCGGGAGGCGTAGCGGCCCAGCTCGCGAAGGTCGTCGGCCGCTCGCCGGGAGGTCAGTGGGCCCGCGAGTGCAATGGCCTTGTGGCCGATGTCGGCTGCCTCCCGCGGGTCGCCCTTGGCCATGACGAGTGAGGCCAGCTTCGTGCAGGAGATCGCTCTTGAGCGCGTGAAGGCCGGATCGTGTCCTCGGACGGCTGCCTGGAATCTCTGGCCGGCATGCTGAGGGTTGTACCCGTCCACGCCGACGGCCAGGTCGAAGAGAGCGTGTGCGGTGTCGCCGTTGTGCTGGGCTTCGTCGTAGTAGGCCATCCACGGCGGGTCCTGGTCGGGGCGGCGCTGTGCGAAGGCGTCGTCGGCGGCTCCGACAGCGGCCAGTGTCTCGCGTGGGTTGCGGAGTTTCCCGAACGCGCGAGCCCGGGCGGTGTGAAGCATGGCCCGCTCCGTTGCGGTCAGTCGGTCGGAGCGCACCAGGCCCTTTTCCGCGTGCGTGAGTCCACCGTCGGGGTCACCTACCCAGATGGCCTGGCGAGCAAGGAAGGAGCAGCCCTTGGCGCGCAGGTGCCAGTCCCTGGCTTCCTCCGCGCACTCCACAGCCACCTTGAAGGAGACACGTGCTTGATCGTGCTCGTACGTGTCGAAGTGGCTGGCGCCCGCAACGATGCCCAGGCGCGCTATGGCGGTGAGAAATTGCTGTCGCAGGGATTCGGGGCAGTCGAGTGACAGCAGGCGCACGGCCCACTGCATGGCCCCTGTTGCGAGCTCGCCGACGAGGCCGCCCCCGCCGTGAGCATGGTCCCAGCTGTGCAGACCGTCAGCGATGGACAGGAGCTGCTGGATCTCCCGGGAAGTGATCTTTTTCGGCAGAGGAAGCTGGCCCGTCCCACCCATCAGATGAGCGAGGTCCAGGGGGGCGAGGGCGGCCAGGCTGCCGACGGCGAAGAAGGAACGACGGTCCACAGGCTCAGGACTCCCGGTCGACACGGATGAGGTATCTGCATCCAGGATGCGGCCTGCCCCGGCCACCGGGTTACGGTTCCCCGGCCGTCGGCCCCTCTTATCCGCTTCGGCAGCCCTTTTATCCGCATCGCCGTACACCATCGCCCAGGCCCGCATGAAGAGCCCTCCGGTCCCCAGGGCTTCGTCGAGCCTGGGGGCCAGGTCGCGCGGACATCGGTACGTCCCCTTCTCGATTTTCAAGATCACATCAACGCTGACCTGCACTTCTCCCGCAAGGGACGCAGCTGTCCTGAAACCGCGTTCCTTGCGGCGCAGTCGCAGCTCATGGCCGAACCACTCCTGGGGTGAGTTGCTCGGATCAAGGGCCTTCTCCGGCTGAGGCATTGGCTGTCCTCGTCGTCCTGATGCGGATGCCTGAAGGCGTCCGCATCGACCTCTGCACATCGATCCCGTGCGCTGTCTCAATGGTTGCTGACTGCCGCAACGCAAGTACACACCGCAACCAGAGACCTCTGCCGAGGTTTCGGACCAACGAAATGGAACTCGCAATGCCGAACCATCTCGACACCGCAGGGTTCGACGTAACTGGCGTGCACGAACGAAGCCAGAGCCGCCCGGGGCAGCTGGAGATGGACCTCATCGTGACCCCCAGGGCGGTTCGCTGCGCGAAGCAGGTCGTCTCCGCTCATCTGCGGCTGTGGGACCTGGACAATTCGGCGGAAGACCTGGGGCTCATCGACCTCACCAAGTCCGAACGCGGCGGCAATCTCCGCCAGCTCGTTCGGGGAGAGACTCGCTGATTCGAGCTTGCCTGCGTCACCCATCACCACCGCACCCTATCGACGCGTGGGTGCTGCGTTCTCTATTTCATGGCGGTTTCATCGGGGCATCGCAGGATGGCGAGGCTGCCTCAGCGATGACGGAACCGACGACCGTCCCGACGACGGCCTGTCCACGGGGGTGGTCGCCAAGAGTGAGGTGGGGCCAGCCAATAAGAATTCCTGACTCAGTGAGGGTCGGACATGAGAGCGACATCACGGCAGGGTAACGATCACTGCTTCGACTCTGAGACGTGTCCGACTTTTACAGATAGGCGGCATTGTCGATCGCAGCACAGTGAGCCGAGTCTGATGTTCACAGTTCGCACATAGGTGCGCGCTTGCTGTGTCGATCCTATGGGGGGATTGTGCTGACCGCTGCTTCCGTGCGGGTGCGTCTGCTTGTTGTGCTGCTGGTGTTGTCCGTTGTGGCAGGCGGGGGCTGGCTGTTGCGCCTGTCGACGGATCAGCAGGACGGTGGCGCCGGAGACCGGGTGGGGGCGGCGCCCCAGCCAGCGGCTCATCAGGAGCCGATGTCTCTGAAAGAACGCCGGGAGCAGACCAGGCTGCGCGCTGGAGACGCCAAGGCGCATGCTCTGGCGAACAGCACGGGGAAGAGGGCCACTGCGGATGACGTGAAGCGGGTGGAGTCTTCACGTGCCGCAGGACCGGGGAAGAGAAGGCGCGCTGCTGTCACGAGTGCGTCGGGGGAGATCAAGAACACGGGCATGATCGTGCCGCTGATGGCGCAGGATCCCTTCGGGGCCAAGGCGGCGTGGGATGGCGCGGGTTCGCTGAACGTGTCCCATCGCAACGGTGTCGCTGTGCCGGGGGAGCCGATCACTTTGTCGGCTTCGGTGTGGAACCTCGGGCCGGAGAACGACGAGGTGGAGTGGCGGGATGTGAAGGTCACCTGGGAGGTGGAGCGCTGTACGACGGGTGAGGACATCACCTATGACTTCGACCAGGTGGTCAGCGCTCCGAGCTGGGGAGACGACAGCAGCAGGGACGGGCCGAAGCCGCCGGTGGTCTCCGCGCAGATCCCCATCCCGGACGAGCCGTGCTCAAGCTCGCAGAACCAGGTGCTCATCTGGGCACACGCGGAGGTGCTGGAGGACCCCGACAGTCCGGTCGGCAGCGCGGCGGCGGCCTACGTCGGCTTCCAGGTGGTACCGAGCTTGGCGAACGGCCCGGCGCGAGGCGGGCTGTGCGGCGATGCGAGTGGGGCCCCGCGCGCAGACGTGCTGCGAGCCGACCCGATCAACACCTCGACCGGAACGTTCACCGAGTGCCTCACGGATGCGAGCGTGCCAGCGCCTGGGGTGGCGTTCGAGGCGAAGCGCACCTACTCGTCCGACGTCACCACCAGCGGCGCTCTCGGTCGCGGATGGCTCCTGCCCTGGGAGGTGTCCCTGCACAAGCAGGAGGACGGGGATATCGTCCTGCACGGCGAGGGCGGCGCACGTCACCTGTACGCCAAGCAGGAGGACGGCGACTACTCCACACCTGACTGGGCGCGCTCCCGACTCGCCGCAACGGACGCGGGCTACCGGCTGACCACTGGAGACCATCGCACCTACTCGTTCGATGCCTCCGGCCGGCTGACAGCCTTGAAGAGCCAGGCAGGGCAGGGACTGGAGTTCACCTACTCCAGCGGGCGAGTCTCCACCATCCGCGATGCCGCGGGACGCACGGTCGCCCTCTCCTACTCCGGTGACCGGCTGACGAAGCTGACGCTCGCCGACGGACGAAGCGTCAAGTACGCCTACACCGATGACCTGCTGAGCAGCGTGACGGGCACGGACGGCGAAACCGAGCACTACGCATACGACGCCGACCGCCATCTGAGCAAGATCACCGATGAGCGCGGCAACGTCCGCGCGGTCAACGTGTACGACGACAAGAACCGGGTCACCTCGCAGACCGATGCTTCTGGCGGGAAGACATCTTTCGCGTACACGAAGACAGGAGTCTTCGACCAGGTCGACGTCACGGCGCCCGACGGCGGGGTGTGGACGGACATCTACCACGACAACGTGTTGTTCGCGCAGCTCGATCCGTTCGGCAACCAGGTTCAGTACGGCTACGACCGGCACTTCAACCGGACCAGCGCCATGGACGCCCTGCTGCGCTACACCTCCTGGGAGTACGACAAGCAGGGGCGGCAGACCGAGCGCCGTACGGCGGATGGGGATGAGTCCTGGAGCTATGACGCGGACGGGAATGTCTCCTCCTACGAGGACGGTGAGTACAACGAGTGGAGCTACGCCTACAACGCGAACCACCTACTGACCTCGGTCGAGGACCCGAGCGGGCACACCGCCCGCTTCACCTACACCGCTTCCGGCCTCCCCAAGACGGTGACCTCGCCCGGAGGCGGCACTACCACCTATGGCTATGACGCTGCCGGTAACCAGGTCTCGGTAACCAGCCCGGAGGGGCGTAAGACCACCCGCGCCTTCGACCAGGCGGGCAGAGCGGTGACGGTCACCAGCCCGCGGGGCAACGAACAGGGCGCGGATGCCGCAGACTTCACCACGCGCTACGCATACGACGCGGCCGACCGTCTGACCAAGATCACCGGGCTCTACGGTGATGCGACGTCCTACGGGTATGACGAGGCGGGCAACCTCACCACCGTCACAGACGCGGCGGAGCGTGTGTCCAGCTACCGCTACGATGCGGCGAACCGGAAAGTGGCCTGGAAGGATCCGTCAGGCAAGACAGCCACGTACGCCTACGACGCCCTGGGGCACCTGTCCTCGTTCACCGACCGCACGGGAGCGAAGACCACCCACACCTACGATAAGGGCGGACGCCGCGTCACCACCGTCACCGCACGCGGACACATCGACGGAGCCGATGCGGGAAAGCACACCTGGCGGTACGGCTACGACAAGGTCAGCAACCTCATCACGGTGACCGACCCGCTCAAGCACACCACCGCCATCGCCTACGACGCCGAGAACCGGCCGGTCTCCACCACCAACCCCCTCGGACAGACCCGCCAGGTCACCTACGACGACAACGGCAACGTCACACGTATCCAGAACGCCTTCTACAAGGTCCGCAACCTCAAGTACGACGCGAACCAGCGACTCATCTCGGCCGAGTCCAAGAACGGTGAGGCCACCAAGTTCGAGTACGACGCCGACGGCAACCTGACCGCCGAGGTATCCCCTCTGTCAGAGCGCACCACCCACGCCTACGACCAGGACGGCCTGCTGATGGCCACGGTCGATCCCCGGGGAGGTGAGCAGGGTGCCGACCCCGCGGATTTCACGTGGAAGTTCGGCTACGACGCCGACGCGAACCCCGTCAGCATCACCGACCCCCTGGGCAACCGGCGCACAGCGGTCTTCGACGCCTACGGCAACCGCACCGCTGCCACCGACGCCACCGGACACACGACGCGCTACGCCTTCGACGCACTGCACCGGGTCGACAAAGTCACCGCCCCCGACGGCGGCACCACCACACTCGGATACGACTCCGCCGGCTACCTCGCCACGACCACCGACGCCGAGGGGCACACCACCAGCTTCGGCCACGATGCCGAGGGGCGCCGGACCTCGACCACCGACCCTCTCAAACGGACAGTGCGGGCCGCCTATGACGCGGAAGGCAACCTGACCCGGGCGACCAACGCCCGCGGGCAAACGATCAGCGCCGCCTTCGACCCCCTCGGCCGCACCACGAAGGTGGACTACTCCGACGACACCCCCGACACTCTCCTGACCTACGACGAACTCGGCCGCCCCACAAAGGTCACCGACGCGACAGGGACCCGCACCCTCACCTACGACGACGGGCAACTGGCCTCCATCACCGCCCCAGGAGCACCCAAGGCGTTCAAATACCGATACGAGGCAGGCCGCGTCAGATACCGGTACGACACCGAGGGAGAGGACTACCGGCGCAGCTTCGACGACAACGGCCGGGTGACCAGCCAACGGTTCAACTACAAGACCGTCACCTATGGCTACGACGCCGCGGGCAACCTCACCTCCACCACCCTGCCCACCGACACCGGGCGGGGCGAGACGCGCGCCTACGACGCGGCAGGTCGCCTGGCCTCCCTGACCACCCCTGCCGGGAAGCGCACCTTCACCCGCGACGCCGAGGGCCGGATCACCGCCGACACTCCCGCCGAAGGTCCCGCAACCCGCTACGCCTACGACGACGCGGGCCGCATGACCCGCACCTGCACCGACACCTCCGGCACCTCATGCCTGGACGCCACCAGCGCAGGTACCACCTACGCCTACGACAAGAGCGGCAACCTGCTGACCGAGGCCCGCGACGGGAAGACCACCAGCCACACCTACGACGCCGCCGACCAGCTCACCAAAACCACGACCGGCTCGGCCACCACCAGCTACGCCTACGACCCCGACGGCAACCAGACCAAGGACGGCTCCGACACCTACACCTACGACCCGGCCGGGCGCGTCAAGACCGCCGACCTGGGCGCCGACACCTACAGCTTCACCTACGACGCCGACGGCAACCGCACCCAGACCCGCAAGAACGGCAACCCGGCACGCACCACCCACTGGGACATCAACAGCCCGCTTCCCCAGATCGCCACCGAGTACGACGGCGCAGGCAGTCTCCTGGCCGAATACCAGGACGCCCCCACCGGCATGCCCCAGTCAGCGCACCGCTCGGGCAAGGACACCTACCTCACCCACGACCGCCAGAACTCCGTCACCGGCGTCTACGACACCACAGGCACCGAAACCCACCGGTACACCTACGGGCCCTGGGGCAAGACCGACAGCAAGAAGGGCGGCGGCAGCGGCCAGCCCAGCGCATTCGGCTACACCGGCCAGTACAAAGACCCCGTCCTGCCCGACCGGCTCCTGCTCCGGGCCCGCAGCTACGACCCGACCCAGCACCGCTTCACCACCACCGACCCCATCCGCGCCGGCCCGGACAGCGCCAACCAGTCCCCCTACGCCTACGCAGACAACGACCCCGCCAACCAGTCCGACCCCTCCGGCCTGTGCCCACCGTGCGTACGCATCCTCGGCGGCGGCACCATCGGCGGACTCATCGGCGGCACCAGCTACACCCTCAACCACTGGGACGACTTCAACTGGCGCGACCTCGCCAAAGCCAGCGGCAAAGGCGCCCTGATCGGCGCGGGCGCCGGCTACCTCGCCCCCGCAGGCAGCAGCTTCTCCGCCGCCATGGGCCTCCAAGGCGGCCGCGCCTACCTCACCTCCACCCTCGTCAACGCAGGCGTCGGCGCCGGATACACCTGGGCCGTTAACACCGTCCAATGCCAGCCCACCACCCCCACCGACCTCCTCATCGGCGCCGCCGGCGGAGGTGCCGCCAATCTCACCGGACCCGCATGGAACAGCCTCAAGGCGTCCTTGAGCAAGACGCCCACGGCACGCACTGGTGGACTCCTGCTGGACATGCCCCAGCTGCCCTCTGCACGGGGTCCCGCCGGGAAGATCCCCGCCGTTGTCGAAACTCACAGTGCCCCACCCAACTGGAGCCACGCGAGCCAGATGCAGCGAGCTGAGGACATGATCGAGGGATTCGCCTTGAAGAACTACACCAGGCGGACTAGCACCCGCGCTTACGTAGGCGGATACAACGTAAGGACCGGCGAGATTGCGGTCGCGTCTTCTGGAGGACGCTTCCCAGGCATGGCCTACTGCGCGGAAGGTAACGTGTGCCTCGCGCTCGGGGGTGACGCAGCGAGCGTTCGCATCACCAACGCGTACACAGTAGAAAAAGTCCACGGAACACTCGTGGTCAAGCCAAAGCCGGTATGTGCAAAATGTCAAAGCGACTTCCCGAGTCCTTTCCAATTCCCGCGCGGTGTTCAGCACGATTCCCCGGGTCCGTGGGACTCTCAGAGCTACTAGTAGGTGACGTGGATATCATCCGGATCGAAATTTCCCGGTTCGACTGGGCCGGCATGACGTGCGGTTGCGGCAGGGATGCAGACCACATCCCCCGGGACTTCCTCTCTGCGCTCTCCAAGGCTCCGGCTGACCGGGCAGGCGAAGACTGGGCGGACAATCATGCATACATCCAGTCCAATCTGATGGCGCCTGCCATCCCCACTGCTTCTATGGTGATGAGTGCCCTCGCTGCCGATGTACCGACGGAACACCGACGGAACCTCCTAGCGGTGCTGCAGTCCCTCGCCTGCGGCGAACAGGAGGACATTGCCGAGAAGTGTCTGGATGTCATCCGCGGCGGCACGTGGCTCCTCTACGAGGAGATCACCTCCGGGCGGTCCATCGATGCAGCTGCCTACGCCTACGAAATCCTGGATCTCATGGAAGAGGAACACGATCGACTGCGAAGGTTCCACGACGCCGCCGAAAACAGACTTCCTCACTACCTCCGCTGAACCGTGTAGCAGGGGGACCGCATGGTGAGAGTCCCCTTCTAGAGAAGGGGATTTGCCTCCTGAGTAACAGCGGCAAGAAGCGTCACCGGCCTAGGATATGACAGTTCGAGCGGCTGCTGAGAGTGATGCGGAAACAGGGAATGAGGAGCCATGGACCGGCCGCCCCGCGCTTCCGACTCCACCGCCCAGCTCGTTGACGTCGAGTGGCTCACAACCAGCGTCATGGGACCGAAGTCCCCGGGCATCGGCGGGTAGCTGTACGGAGCGTACAGGTTGATTCTTCCGCCCCACCTGGGGCTTCGCCCTGGTAAGGGCCTCTGCTCTGCGACGGAGGCCCTTACCATGCCTCACGAGCGGAAGTTGGGCTTACTTGAAAGCTTCTCGGGCCATGAGAGCCACCAGGCGGAGCCGGGGGTTGCCGAGCGGCTCCATTGCCAGCAGCTCCGCGTCGAAGATTCGAGTTCCGTGACGAGGGAGATAGAGGCGACGTGGTCTGGTGACGTCCGGATGTGAGATCGCAGGAAGGTTTGGATCTCGCCAGAGAGCAGCTGCTGTGGGGTCCGCGCAAACCCTCCTGATGACGTTCTTCAGTCTGGTATCAGTGCCCCATTGATCGGCCTGCAGGCGAAGTTGGGCCACCATGGGACGCGCCCATTCATGTTCCCATTCGATGAGCTGAGTGCGTGCCTCTGGGTCGGTGAGGACCCACTCCATCACGTTCGGGCAATGAAGCATCCAGGGGCAGGCACGGATCGCCTGCTCGTTGTAGGTCAGCAGGTCCCACCGGAAGTCGGAGATATAGGCCACACAGGTCTGGCGCCGCACGAATGCACGGAGCGCTTCTGGGATTTCTTCGGTCGAGGTATTCGGCTCTGCTTCTTGCTGCCCATCCAAAGCTTCTTCGCGCAAGCGCTGCGCCAGGCGCAACAGTGTCTGCCATTCCAGATCGCTTAGATCCAATGCGCGCCGCACGGAATCGAGAAACCTGGTGGAATAATTGCCGGGCTTCCCGGCCTCTAGGTTGCCGTACCATCGGCGGGAAACGCTGGCGAGGCGGGCCGTTTCCTCTTGTGTGAGCCCCGGTTTACCTCTCCGGGGGCAACTGAGGAGAACTTCCGCTTCTGGAATGTCATGTGGATCCCGCCGAGCCCGGGCCTGCCGGAGAAGCCGAGTGATGGCATTCCGGTCAGAGGGGGATGATCCACTCTTCCCTCTGCGCCGCTTTGCCATGTGTCCTATGCCACTTTCCTGGGGTGCGGGAGGCAGCTTTTCCTGTGACATCGGAGGCGCGAACTCGCGGAATCCCCGATGAGGAGAGCCCGTTCGCCTCCACCGTCACATCGAACCTGAAATCGAATGGGAGCAGGTGGGATGGGTGGGAACTGGTACTTCCCACCGGCGTACCACGGGGTGGCGGAGAGCCCCCGGCCTTGACCTACAGTCACCCCATGGAGTGATGATCCGTTGCTCCGTGTGAACGCCGGAAGAAAGTAGGTCGCATGTTGCGCACTATCGTCACCGGGGGCAGCCACCGGAGCGTCCTTGTGTATACCCACCCTGTTGCAAATAGCGTGACGATGCCAGGATCGTTTTCCGGATCATCGAGGCTGGACCCGAATGTCGGCGGGACTTGATTTCCCGGGACTGGTTGGCAACATTCCGGCCCTCGGGTGCGGCGCTCGCACGCTGACGCGGGCCGCCTCTCAGTGGCTGCGGGCTGGGCAAAGTCTTTGAATTAGCCGTGGTATCACTGCGCTGGCTTTGGTGATGCCGGTGGAGGAATTGCATCGTGAAGAGGCTGCTGCGTCGGGGGCCCGTCGGCCCCGGAGAGAATTCCGGTGGAGTCGCCCATCGGGCCGTGATCCGGGAGTCGAAAAAGATCGTCCGGTCGATGCCCATCCCCCGGCCTTTCCAGATGGACGCTTTCATCGAGCGCATCGAGGCGGAACGGTGCCGGCGTGTCAAACTGGTGCCTTTGCCGGACCGCCTGTTGGGCCGCACTGGGCTGTCAGGGCTGTGGTTGTGGCACGAGGAACTACCGCTCGATCTGATTCTGCATAGCGCCGAACGCCCGGTGGGGCACCGCCAGCGGATCATTTTGCACGAGCTGGCACACATGTGGTGCAACGATGACAAGGGCAGTGAGGCCCAGCAGTTGGAGACGCTGCTTCCGGACTTCCCGCCTGAGCTCTTGCGTCGGCTCACCGGCGGCACGGGCCGGGTGATGACCCGTCACCGGTACAGCACCCCGACGGAAGCCCGCGCCGAGACGATCGCTGGTCTTCTGCACTACGAGGCATACGGCGTGGAACCCATCGAGGACACGACACTGCGGCAGCTCAACGAATCGCTTTCTTCTCTCCATTCGCACAGGAGCGGTCTTGCCTAGCGCCTCTTTCGTCATTCTGGCACTACTGGCCCTGGTAGCACTCTGGCGGCTTCCTTCCGCAGTGCGCGGGCGTACCCGCGAGCGGTCCTTGTGGGTTGCTATCGCGGCGCTGACCGCGGCATGGCTGATGCGTACCGACGTCGGACGCGACCTCGTGAACGGGACAGGAATCGCCGACTTCGGCACGCTGCTCAAGCACATCGCTACGCTTGTGGCCTGGTGCGGCTTGCTCAAGTACGTGACCGCGGTTGATCGGTGCACCCCCGGATCGCTCGCCTCGCCCGCGGTGCCGCACCGGCGCGTGCGAGTCACCGCCTATGCCAACCGTTGGGTCGTTCCAGCCGCTGCGCTGTTTATTGCCGGATTGACCGTGGTCTTCTTCTTCGGTCTGGATCGGACGCCGATCCCGGCAGAGCGGGAGCAGCGGCAGTTTCTGGTCTGGCATGCTGGGGAGCCCGCGACGGCCCTTTACATGTTCTTCGTGTACGGGTGCTGGGCCGACGTCTGCTCCCTGTGCGGATACCAGTGGGCAGCTGCCGCACGACAGGCCAGGACCACTGCTCTACGTGTCGGCCTCACGCTGATGGCGGTTGGTATCGGGCTTCTCATGGTGTATGCACTCGTGCGTCTCGCCTGGAGCGTCCTCGTTGCCTTCCATCCGCCCTCGTTCGCGACTACGAACCGGCAGGAGAAGGCAACCGATCTCCTGCTCTACGCCGGTTCTCTGGTCTGGGTCGTCGGCTTGATCGCCCCCGTCACGCACACCGTGATCGCCCGTTGCCGAGCCACCCGGGACCTTCTTGCTCTACATGGCCTGTGGCGGGACCTCGCTTTGGCGGCGCCCGGGCTCACGCTCTACCGCCCCAGTACCCTGTCTGCCGGCCAACGGCTAGCCCGGGGACTGAATACCGTGCGCGACGTCTTCACGCACGATCCGTCGGTGCATGTGCGGCTGGCGCGATTCGTTGCCGAAAGCCACGACCTGCTTCACGAACTGCGCCGCTACGCTCCCGAGGAGCTCTACGAGCGTGCAGAGCACCTGGCCCTACATCAGGGATACACCGGAGCGCAGGCCGAAGCAGTCGCCAAGGGCTACTGGTTCGCTGCCGCCCGGCTCATCGTGATGACCTCCGCGCGGCCCGCGGGCACCCCTGCCCCGTTCCCCCAGAAGTACTGGGAGACGCTGTCCCAGGAGACGACCTGGCTTCGCCGAGTGGCTGCCGCCTACGAGGGCGTCAGTCCTTCCGAGGTTTTCGGGCTGCTCGACGATGTCGGCGTCGCCGTTTCCAGACAATCGTGAAGGAGCTCGCATGGATCCCGCCCCCGCCCGCCCCGGGATTTCCTCCGGCGCCGTGTTCACCGACGAGCTCGGCCGCATCCTGCTTGTCCACCCCGTCTACAAGGCAGGCTGGAACCTGCCTGGCGGACGCGTGGATGAGGGCGAGACCCCGCATGCGGCATGCGTGCGCGAAGTGCACGAAGAACTCGGCCTCACCGTCGAAGTTTCCCCTGAGCCGATGGTGACTGCATGGGTGACGCCCGCCGATGGGCCGCCCCACCTGTATTTCAGCTTCGAAGGCGGAAAGCTGACCGCCCAGCAGCAAGCGGCCATTCGGCTGCAGGACACTGAACTCTCTGACTGGCGGTTCTTCCCGCTGGAGACGGAGGATCCTGCGATCATTCCGCCTCGGCTCCAGGGGTTGTGGGAAGCCCTGCGCACCGCCTGTTCCACCAGCCGCCCCACGTACCGCGAAATCGCGCTCTAGACCCGCGGGATCACACTTCCGGGTCGGCGGGAGGCTCGGGGAACTCTGCCGCCTTGATCTGGTTGAGGCGAGTGCCGATCAGGACCAACGCGCCGGACCAGTGCGAGTCGTTGAGCTCGCGTGTAGGTGCCAGAGAAGAGCTACCCACAACCAAGCGCCCAGCTGGGTGCGGCCGGGATCCGTAAGTAACCTCCTCTCCTTCCGGCGAAGAAGAGGAGGTCCCCGTGGAACGTCGTTACGTTGGAGTCAGCGAAGCTGCCTTCTACCTCGATGTGTCCAAGCGCTGGCTGTACCGAGAGTCTCGGCGTCATGGAGTGCCCAGGTATTACTTCGGCGGGAAGCTGAAGTTCAGGCTGGAGGACCTTGACCGCTGGGCACGGCAGCAGAAGGCCTCGTGAGCGCCCGTGTATCAGGCAGCGAGGTGCAGTCCGGCGTCCAGAATCTTTGCCGCCCTTCCGATAGATGCCGGCATCAGGTGCCGGTAGATGCGGAACGTCATAGCAATGTTCTTGTGCCCCATCCACTCGGCGACATCAGTGATGGGGATCCCGTTGGAAAGACAGTTCGAAGCAAAGTAGTGACGAAGGGAGTAAGGGGTGAGCTTCCGTTCGATCCCGGCCCTCCGCTTCGCCGCCTCCCACTGGTACTCCAGTGTGGTGTGCGCCCAGTATGGGCGACGCTCGGTGCGTAGAAGATAGCCATTCGCGTCGGTTCCGTGGCGTGCTTCATACCGGAAGATCGAGTCACGGACCATGGCGGGCATCGGTGTCTCGCGGAACTCGCTCGGCTTGCGGTGTTTCAGACGGGCAGGGCGTCGCTTGACACCGTCGATTTGTTCAGTGATGCGGTACACGTCGTCTGCTACCAGGCGATGGACGTTCGCAGCGTACGCTTCCCCGTTGCGGTGCCCGCAGCCGGACATCAGGTCGATCAGCACGACCAGGGCTTCAGAGGCTGCGTCCTTGAGGGCGAGGACTTCTTCGAGTGTCGGGATGGTAACGCGGCGGGGAATGTACTCGGGCGGTATGACGCCTTCGACAGGGTTGCATGGGATCGCTCCCTTACGCTTTGCGTCGAGGAGGATCTTCTTCAGGGTGTCGAAGGCGTTCTGCTGCGTTGCCAGTCCGACCTTTTCTTCCTCCATGGCCATGATGAAGTCTTCAACCACAGCCGAGATGAAGGTCTCCATCCGGCGGGACCCCACAACGGGGAGGACTTGGCGGTCGAGAAGGCCGTTGACCGTCCTGGTGCTGCTCTCTGCGTAGTGGCGCTGCCTGGTCAGCCAGGATGAGGCGTAGTCCCCGAATCGCTGCTTGCCGAGTTCCCGCTTCAGATCGGCCTGGTGCCTGGGAGTGCTTCGCTTCTCCTCGTACAGCTTGGTAAGCCGATCCAGCGCTGCCTCTTGCGTTGACAGCCCCGTCTCTTCGCGCTGCCTTCCCGCAGCGTCACGGAAGCGGATGGTGTATGGATGAGGGCATCGGTTCTGGCGGGTGCAGTCGCACGTCTTGAAGAAGGTGCCCATCCCACGTATGAGTTTGGTCGCCAAAGTTCACGTCTCCGGACTCATGCTGGGAGAATGCTGAGTAACGAGCCCACATCTTGGTCCTGACCTGCGGCCGCACCAAATTGGGGAACGTTGATCAGCATCTTCATGTGTACCTCCACGCGAGGGTAGCGGCTGCCGCTGTGACCAGTATCTTTGCAGCTCGCAACAGGTTGGCGGTGGATCGAGGGGGTGTTGATCTCGGCGCTTCGTGGCGCCTCGGGGCAGGGACTGTCGGGGCTGATGCCGAGTTGTTGCCGAGTTGCCTGACGGCGCGCCAGTCGAACTTCTGATCGCCATCGTCCGTCTCGGACAGTCTCTCGCGTAGGGCGTGGGCCGTCACGCACCTGATACGCACGTGAGCCCTCGGGGTCGTGTTGCCCCCGGGGAGCCACCGCCGCGTCTGGCGTCCAGCGATGCCGGGACCTCCGTGGGGCACACCGAGTCAGCCCTTCGTGGACCGGGTTTCGCGCGGCCTTGGGCGGCGCAGGAGAGCAGGTCCGAACCGTGTCAGTCGTCGTCGGCGACGAAGTCTGCTATCGCGGCAGCGACAGCTTCGGGCTGCTCGTCGGGGATGAAGTGTCCAGCGTCGGGCACGACGACGCGGGTGGTGTTTTCGGCCCATGGGCTGATGGAGGCGGCCATGTCCGGAATGGAGCCGCTGCTGCTGGAGATTCCGAGGATGGGCACGGTCAGGTGCCGCCGCTTGAGGGCCTCGCGGTTCTTGCGCGCCGATTCCGCGGCGTCCCGGTAGTACGCGAGAGAGGCGCGCAAGCCGCCGTCGACGGCGATGGCTGCCGCGTAGTGGTCGATCTCGGCGTCGTCGAACGTGTCGGGAGACAGGGTCTTCGCCTTCAGGAACCAGCCGACGTACTCGCGTTCGCGGCCGGCAAGCAGCGTCTCGGGCAGGTCGGGCACGATGTGGAACGCGAAATGCCAGGTCTTCCACGCTCGGTCCGGGTCGGTGGGAATCGTCTCCGGGAGGGTGATACCGGGGATCCCGGCGTCGAGCAGAGCGACACCGCGCAGGTGGCTCTCGAAGTTGAGGGCGAGGGAGAAACCGACCCAGGCGCCGATGTCGTGGGCGACCAGGGAGTAAGTCGACACTCCCAGAGCCTGCACGGCGGTGTGGACGTGCGCGGCGACCACGTGCGTGTCGTAGCTGCGCTCCGGATGCTCGGAGTGGCCCTGACCCGGCAGGTCGATCGCGATGACGCGGAACCGGTGGGTGAGGCTGGGCATCACCTTTCGCCAGGCCCACCAGGTTTGCGGGAATCCGGCGAGCAGGACGACGGCCGGGCCGCTCGGCTGTCCGCCTTCGACGGCATGAAGGCGGACGCCGTTCGCGTCGACCCAGCGGTGAGTGAATCCGGTCAGGTGCTGCAGGGGCAGGTCGCGGATGGGGTTGCTTTCGGAGATGTGCGGAGTGCTGGTTGCTGGGCCGGCCACGGGAGTCCTCCGTCGGTGTCAGGGGTGCGGTTGGGACGGTGTGGCTGACGGCGGCGGCTGGAACCACGTGGCGTGTCGCTCGCGCGTGCGAAGTGCGCGGTATGCCCGGCCATGGCCACGCTCGAAGGCTAACACAATCTTGAACTGACTGGTTCAAGATAGAATGGTGCGCAGCACAGTCCGAACCATCGACGCATCGGCAAGGAAGTACCGCGTGGCAGGCAAGAAGCAGTTCGACATGGACACGGCGCTCGACGCCGCGATGATCCAGTTCTGGCGCGACGGTTACGCCGACACCTCGTTGGACGATTTGTCGCGGGCGACCGGCCTGAACCGCAGTTCCATCTACTCCTCCCTCGGCGACAAGGACACGCTCTTCCTGCGCTGCCTGGATCGCTACGCCGCGCGCTATGGCGAGAAGTACGAGGCCGCACTGTCGTGTGCGGCCTCGGAACCCGTCGCCGCTGTCCGTGCGTTCTTCGACGTCACCCTCGAGCGCATCGCCGATCCCGAACTGCCAGATGGATGCCTGATTGCCCAGTCAGTCATGGCGATTCCGGCGCTGAGTCCGAGCGTCGCAGCGCACGCTGAGCAGAAGCTCGGCTTCCAGCGCGAGCGCCTGCGCGCCGCGCTGAAGGCCGGCCGACTGACCGACCAGGACGGCGAAGCCTTCGCTGTACACGCGGCGGCTGTGAACCAGTCGCTCGCCGTCATGAGCAGGGCCGGAGCGAGCCCGGCGGAGCTCCTGGCTGTCGTGGGCGTGACCGTTGACGCGCTGTCGCAGGCGGTGCGCGCCTGACGAAGCTGATGCGGCCGTGGGTGAAGCCCTCCCGCCTCACAAACGAGCACGGTTCGCGGCTGCGGATGATACGGCTGCCGGGGAATCTTCCGGGGGGCCGGCGCGTTGCCATGGGGCCCTGTACACCTCACCGCCCCTGGGAGCATTGTGCACGAAACGACGTCCGTGACCTCCACCGCTCTCCCCGCCCTCCCGTCCCTGAGCGCGCAGGCCGAGCGTCTGGTCGAGCTGGGTGTGCCCGAGATCGCCGGGCTGTCGGCCGCGGAGCTGCGTACGTTCGCCGCGGAAGCCGGAACACCGGGGGAGGGAGAACCCGCCCTGCTCGCCGTTCACCCGGACCGGGCGCCTGCCTCCGCCCTCGCGCCGCTGATCCGCCGCGACGCCAAGCCCGGCTTCGTCGTCACCGACATGCCCGACGTCGACCTGTTCACCCCGCTGGATACGGTCACGTTGCCCGACGCGCCGCTCTACCTCGTGGCCGGCCCCGACCGCGGCGACGAGATGGCCGATTGGAGCCCGAACGAAGCGCTGCCCGCTCTTGCCGAACAAGCCCGCACCCCACTGCTGCTCACCGAGGGCATCCACTGGGTGTTGCAGCAGCCGGCCGTCCTGGAGCGCAACCACTGCTTCATGACCATCGGCTCCCGGCTGCGCAAGGCCAACGGCACCCTGGACTCCCGCACTCCGGCGATCTGGATCAGCAACGGCACCGGGCGGGACGGCCGCGAACGCCGCGACGCCGCCAAGGTCGGCTGGTGCTGGGCGGGCAACCGGCACACCTGGCTGGGCTTCGCCTCCGCACGGGACCGCCGGGTCCGGGCAGCCGCCTGAACCGACCGGTGACTCGCGGACGGCGACCGGGGGCGGCCCCTTGGCCTCCCTCGGTCACGTCCGCACGGACACACCACTGTCCACGCCGGTACGCGGGAGACGGCGGTGCGCGACAGTCCCGCGGCCGACGGGAAGCGCCGACGACGAGAGCTGTCTCGCCACTCACGCCTGGGCCGCCGGCTTCAGGGCCTGTTCGCACCATGAGCGGAACGTCGTCGGGCTCGCGGTCTGCGGCGTGCGCTGCACACCGTCGTCGAGTCCGTCGTCCTTGGCGCGCATCATGTCGACGTAGCCTTCGACGAACGCCGCTGACATTCCGTGTCCGGTGAGCGCGGCGCGGAAGTCGTCGAGCGACTGCCGCTCGTAGCGGACGGGGCGGCCGAGGACCTCGGACATGATGTGCGCCATGTCGTTCGCCGACAGGTCCTCGGGGCCCAGCACGGGCACCTCGCCGGTCCCCGTCCACGACCGGTCGAGCAGCAGTCCGGCGGCGGCTGCGGCGATGTCCCGGGTGGCGGCCACAGGTGCTCTGCGGTCGGCGGTGACGGTGTCGGTGAACACGCCGTTGTCACGGATCGAAGCGGCCTGCCGCAGGAGGTTGTCCATGAAGCTCGGGTTCGCGAGCGCCCGGTAGGCCACGCCTGTGCTCGCTATGAGGTCGTCCATGGCCAGCGACGCGGTGACCAGTCCGGCGCGGCCGGCGACGGGTGTGCCCCGGCCGAGCGCCGAGACGCCGACGACATGCCCCACCTCGTGGGCCGTGAACGCCTTCGCGGCGGCGTGGGTGAACCCGGCGTAGGCGGCGTCCAGGCTCGGTGCCCGGGAGGCGGGCGGGACCAGCCAGAAGACGGCGTCGGCGCCCTCGAAGGCCCGGCCGACGACCTCGGCGTCGGCGTGCGAGCCGGTGACGACCTCGACACGGGCGCGGACCGGGTCGGGGAGCTTCCCGGGGTCACGGGCGATGACTCGCAGCTCTTCGCCGCGAGCGGCAGCCTCATCGAGCAGGATGTCCAGGAGCCGGCCGCCGATCTGGCCGGTCGGTGCGGTGATGACGATCATGTGTCGAGTCTCGCGGCGGCCCAACTGCGGCGTCCAATACCCTTCCTGGGCAATCGATACCTTGAGGACATGGATCTCGATCTGCGCAAGCTCCGCTACTTCGTCGCGGTGGCCGACCACCGGCACTTCGGCCGAGCCGCTGAACAGCTCTACATCGCCCGGCCGGTTCTCAGCCGCCAGATCAGGGCCTTCGAGCAGGAACTGGAGTGCACGCTGCTCGACCGGACCACCCGCAGCGTGGAGCTGACCGCCGCCGGGAAGCAGCTCTACGAGGAGGCGCAGGTGATCCTCGCGACCGTCGCCACGGCGGTGCGGCGCGTGCACGACGTCGACCGTGGCGTCCAACGGCTGGCCGTCGCCTTCTCGCCCGGGCTGCATGTGTCGGACGCCCTGCGGGCGTTCACCTCACGTCATCCAAAGGTCGAGACCGGGGTCGTCCCGGCGCGCTGGTGGGAGCAGGACGCGCCGCTGCGGGACGGCCGGGCCCAGGTCGGATATCTGCGGCGGCCGTTCGACGACACGGGGCTGCGCACCATACCCGTCGGCCACGAGCCCAGGGTCGCCTGTATGCCGACGACGCACCCGCTGGCGGCCCGCGGTCAGCTGACCCTCGCGGACCTCGAGGGGGTGCGGAAGCTCGACACACCGACCCGGCGTACGTCGTCCCTCGAAGAGAAGTTCGAACTTGTCGCCTCGGGGCACGGCATCGCGCTCGTCCCGCTGAGCGTCGCGCGCTCCTACTCACGCGCCGACCTCGTCCACCTCCCCGTCGTGGACGCTCCGGCGTTCGAGCGGTGTCTGGCCGTCCTCGCGGACCGGCGCGAGAAGCTGCTGCGCGACTTCCTCGAGATCGCCACCGCCACGCTGGGACGGCGAGGAGAACCGCGCGCCGGATGAGGGCGGCGGGCGCGCGCTGCCGGTGGCCGGGTCAGCCGCGGCCGAGGCGGGCGGCGAACTGCCCGAGCGCCGTGCGGAACTCCTCGGGCTCCTCGACGGTGAAGTCGGCGTCGAGAAAGGCGAGCCCCGGCAGCAGCCACTGCCAGGTGTCCAGCGCGAGCACGGCCCGGGTCCCGCCGTCTGCGGCCGCGGTGAGTTCGACGTCCTGCCGGGTGAACGCGTCGGCCACCTTCGCCATCGGCGCCTCGATGGTGAGCACCACGCGCCTCCGGTGCTTGTTGAGGCCCTCCCTGAGGTAGTCGAGGCCGGTGCCCGCAGGCAGCGGGCGCGGCGAGAACCTGCGACTCCGCGCCCGGAGTCCGGCGACGCGGTCGAGGCGGAAGACGCGCCAGTCCCCCTTGTCGACGTCCCAGCCCAGCAGGTACCAGCGCTGGTGCAGGTGGAGATGGCGATGCGGTTCGACCTGGCGAGTGGTGGCCTTCCCGCTCGCACCGAGGTAGTCGAAGGTGACGACACGCTCGTGCGCGATCGCCTCGGCGAGCTCGGTCATCGTCTCGGCGCTGGTGCTCGGCGCCGGCGTCGGCATCGTCTCCAGGCTGGCGCGCAGCGCGGCCACCCGGGGACGCAGCCGCTTGGGCAGGAACTGGTCGACCTTGCCGTAGGCGCGCAGCGCCGCCTCGTCGATGCTGCCCTCGCGCGCGCTGCCGGTCGCGCCGAGCGCGGCCAGACCCAGCAGGGTCGCGACCGCCTCGTCGTCGTCGAGCAGCAGCGGTGGCATGGCACGCCCGGCCGCGAGCCGGTAGTAGCCGCCCGGCCCCGGCTGGGTCTCGACCGGATATCCGTGGCCGCGCAGCCGGCTGATGTCGCGCCGCAGCGTGCGCGGCGGAACGTCCATCCGGGCCGCCAGTTCCTCACCCGTGAACCTCTTGCCCGTCTGCAGCACCGCCAGCAGCGCGAGAATCCGGTGCATGACGTCGGCCATGCCCACAGTCTCGCAGGGATCGAGGCCATTTTCCGGCCACATCCTGCCCTACGGTCCCGACCATGCCGCAGCACAGCATCCGAATCCGGGGAGCCCGTACCAACAACTTGCAGCACCTCGATGTCGATGTGCCCAGGGCGCACATCGTGGTGTTCGTCGGAGTGTCCGGCTCGGGAAAGTCGTCGTTGGTCTTCGACACGATCGCCGCCGAGGCCGGCTACCAGCTCAACGAGACGTACCCGCCCTATGTCCGCAACCGTCTGCCGAAGTGGGGCCGTCCGGACGTCGGCCACATCGACGGCCTCTCGCCGGTCGTGGTCGTCGACCAGCGACGGCTGGGCGGGAACGCCCGCTCGACCGTGGGCACCAGCACCGACAGCTGGACCTTGCTGAGGCTCCTGTTCTCCCGGCTGAGCACCCCGCACGTCGGCGAGTCCACCTGCTTCTCCTTCAACGACCCGGCCGGCATGTGTCCCACCTGCTCGGGCCTGGGCGAGGTGGTGGCCGGCGCCGCCGACCGGTTCCTGGACATGGACAAGTCGCTGAGCGAGGGCGCCGTCCTGCTGCCCGGGTTCGCCGCCGGCGGCTACTGGTACGCCAACTTCGCCGACATCGGGATCTTCCGCCTCGATACGCCGCTGCGCCACTGGAGCCGGAGCGAGCTGGACGCGCTGCTGTACGGCACCGCGGCCGCGGGGACGCCGGCCGACAGGCTCCCCACGGGCTACGAGGGCGTGGTCGAGCGCTTCGAGCGCATCTACCTGCGTGGCTCCGAGGCCATGTCCGAGCGCAAGAAGGAGACGGTCACCAGGTTCACCCGCTCCCAGGTGTGCCCGGACTGCCGAGGGGACCGGCTGAACGAAGCGAGCCGCACCGCGACGGTGCTCGGCCGCACCATCGGTGAGATGGCGCGGATGGAGGCCGGCGAACTCGTGGAGCTGGTGTCAGGGGTGACCGACCCCAGCGTGGTACCGGTCGTCTCGGCGCTGACCGACCGGCTCCGGGCGATGGTCGGCATCGGACTCGGCTACCTCCACCTCGGCCGCAGCACCGCGACGCTCTCCGGCGGCGAGTCCCAGCGGATCAAGACCCTCCGGCACCTGGGCAGCAGCCTGACCGAGATGATCTACCTCTTCGACGAGCCGACCGTCGGACTGCACCCGCACGACGTCTCCGCCATGACCGAGCTGCTCGAACAGCTGCGGGACAAGGGCAACTGCGTCCTGGTCGTCGAGCACGACCCCGCCGTCATGGCCATCGCCGACCAGGTCATCGAGATCGGGCCCGGCGCCGGTGAACAGGGGGGCAGGCTGGTCTACCAGGGCACCTTCGAGGGACTGGGCCGGGCCGGCACCGCCACGGCGGCCGCACTCGCCCGGCACCGGCCCGTCAAGGACCGGCCGCGGACGCCGCTGGGGCACATCACCCTCGCCGACGCCACGCGGAACAACCTCGCACACGTCACCGCTGACATCCCTACGGGCGTGATGACGGTGCTCACCGGGGTGGCCGGGTCGGGGAAGACCAGTCTCGCGGGCGAACTCATCGACCAGCACGGCGCCGTGGTGATCGACCAGAAACCGGTCAGCACCAACCGCCGCTCCACCCCCGTCACCTACACCGGTATCGCCGCCCTCGTCCGCAAGCTGTTCGCCCGGCACAACGGGGTCTCCGCGAGCCTGTTCAGCTCCAACTCCGAGGGCGGCTGCCCGGACTGCAAGGGGCTCGGCGTCGTCCGCACCGACCTCGCCTTCATGGAGGACCAGGAGACGGTCTGCGAAACCTGCCAGGGACGCCGGTTCACCCCCGAGGTCCTGCGCTACACCGTCGACGGGCTGTCCATCGCCGACGTCGACGCCCTCACCATCAGCGAGGCCATCGACCGGCTCGGGGACCGGGCGATCGTGAGAGCTCTGCGCCACCTGGACGAGGTTGGTCTGGGATACCTCAGGCTCGGCCAGCCGTTGACGACCCTCTCCGGGGGTGAGTGCCAGCGTGTGAAGATCGCCAGGGAGCTTCGCGACTCCGTCGGCCCGGCCCTCTACGTCCTCGACGAGCCCACCACCGGGCTGCATCTGCAGGACGTCGACATCCTGCTCGGCCTCCTCGACGGCCTGGTGGACCGCGGGCACACCGTCGTACTGATCGAGCACAACCTCGATGTCATCCGGCGAGCCGACTGGATGATCGATCTGGGCCCCGGCCCGGGCCGGTACGGCGGACGGATCCTCTACCAGGGCCCCGTCGCCGGTATCACCGGCACGGCCACCGCCGAGGCACTGCACGGGGACGGCCGCCACCGCATTCCGCGCCCGGACCGGCCGATTGACTGAAAAGGGGGCGGTGTCCGTCCGGCAGGCCCCTGGCGGTCACATGGCGGCCCAGGCCGGTGCCCGCGAGACGGCGGAACGGGTGCCGCGAGACGGCGGAAGAGCAAGGCGACAGCGGACGGCGAAGGCGGCCGCCAGCCCGGGCGGCCGCCTGGTCTCCGTAAGAGGGAGGCGTCGGGCAGGACGCCCGCCGTCAGAGGTCCTTGGCCTTCTCGAAGAACTCCTCGAAGGACAGGACACCGTCGCCGTTCGCATCCCGGGTCTTCACGATGGCCTCCGCGAGGCCCACGGTGTAGTGCCGGTCGCCCAGCTCCACCATGGCCTGCTGGAACTCGGTGGGGGTGACGTAGCCGTCACCGTCCCGATCGAACTTGTCAAAGGTCTTGCGTGCGTCCTCTATACGGGCCACGACAGCCTCTACCTCCGAGTGAATGTACCGGTCACGTGCCCGTCGGCACGCTCCCGGTCACGCTATCCTCGCCCCGCGCACGCGCCGCAGCCGCCCCTGACCCGGGGCCTGTGCGGTCCGGCGCCGCGTACGTGTACGTCCGCGCTCCCCGTGGTAAGCCGAGAAGGCCCGAGCAGATCCGACGAGGGGACGTACCCAGCATGCCGATCGACGGTGAGTACGAGCCGAGCCCCGAGCAGTGGGTGCGGGACCAGGTCGAGCTGTACGAGCGCTCCGGCGGTGTGGACGGCCCAGTACGGCAGGACATGACGGAGCGCCGGATCCCGGTCCTCGTGCTGGAGCCCATCCCGGGCGGGCACTGATGAGCCAGGCGCACGGTCCCGCGGGGGTGCGGGTGCCGGACTCCCAGCTGGCAGCTGAGGCCACCGAACTGGTGCGCGACACCACCAGCGACCTGCTCTACGACCACGCGCGCCGGGTGTACTTCTTCGGCAGCCTGCTGGGCCGGGCCCGCGGGATCGACTGCGACCCGGAACTGCTCTATGTGGCGGCGCTCTTCCACGACGTGGGGCTGGGGGAGGGCTTCCGTGACAGCGGGCGGCGCTTCGAGGTGGACGGTGCCGAGGAGGCCCGCCGCTTCCTCGAGGCCCGCCAGGTCGCCCGGGACCGCGTCCGGCGCGTGTGGACGGCCGTCGCACTGCACACCACCCCGGACGTCCCGGAGTTCATGGAGCCCGAGGTGGCGCTGCTGGCGGCCGGGGTGGACTACGACGTGCTCGGATCCGCGTACGACGAGATCGCGGCCGCCGACCGGGACGCGGTGGTCGCCGCGCACCCGCGCCCCGCGTTCAAACAGGGAATCCTGCGGGCGCTCGCGGACGGCGTGGAGCCCAGGCCGCAGACCACGTTCGGCACCGCGCAGGCCGACGTGCTCGCCCACTACGACCCGCACTTCCGGCGCGGCGACTTCGTGCGCATGGTCCTGGACTCCCCGTGGCCCGAGTGACCTGCTGACGACGGGCCGCGGGCCGGAGGCGCGGGCGAGGAACACAGTGGAGGATCAGGCCACCGCTGTGGCGTCCCAGGCCGCGCTCGCCGCTTCGAGAGCCTGGTCGCGGGCGGCTCCGGCGCCGGCCACGCCCAGCGTCTCCAGCCCGGCGGCCAGCGCCCGCAGCGAGTCCAGCACCACCGTGCGGCCGGCCGCCTGCCCGTAGTGGTTGACGCGCAGCATCTCGGCGGCCAGCGCACCCCCAGCGGCTTGCAGGGGCACTCCCGCTTCCGACTTGAGCGCCGCGGCCACCAGTTCGCGCGCGTCCACGCCCTCCGCCGGAACACGCAGTGTCGTCGCAGCCGGGGCGGCGTCCTGGTCCCGCACCACATACGGCGCGAGCCCAGGCAGCTGACGGGTGCCCGCTCGCAGCGCGGCCGACGCGGCGCGGTGCCGGTCGATCGACGCGTCAAGCCCCTCGGCGAGTACCCGGTCGACGGCCTGTTCCAGTGCCAGCATCTCCAACTGCGCCGGGGCGTGCGGCAACGCCGTCCGGCCGCTGTCCAGCCACCGTTCCTTCCAGTCGAGCAGCGAGAGGTAGGAGCGGCGCGGGGCCAGGTCGTTCGCGGCGATCCGCTCCCACGCCCGTGCGCTGACCGACACGGCCGACACCCCGGCCGGGCCCGCCAGCGCCTTCTGGCCACCGATGACGCACAGGTCGACACCCCAGTCGTCGGTCAGCAGCGGCTCGGCGCCCACCGAGGCGACCGCGTCCAGCATCAGCAGCGCCCCGTGCTCGCGCACCACCGCGCCGATCTGCGCCACCGGGTTGGTGTTGCCGGTCGCCGCCTCGGCGTGGACGAGGCTCACCAGCCCGGTCTCCGGGTGCTCCCGCAGGGCCCGGGCGACCTCGTCCGGTCCGACGGCGCCGCTGAACGGCGCGTTCAGCGTGACGACCTCGGCTCCGCAGGAGCGCAGCCAGCCGCCGAACGTCTCACCGTAGGGGCCGGTGACGATGTTCAGTGCCGTACTGCCGCGCGGCGCTGCCGAACGGATGCACGCCTCAAGGGGCAGTAGCGCCTCGCCCTGCATCGTCACGATGTCGCAGCGCGTCCGCAGCAACGAGGCGATCTTGTCCTCGATGGCGGCGAAGTGCTCCGCGCTCAGCGGAGGCAGATCCAGCAGGGACGGGTGCTCGGTGTTCGCAGTCACGGTCGCCTTCCAGCCATGACGGGCCGCATCCTGCCGCGGCCCCGTTACCGCCCGACCCTACGTGCGCGCCGATCGGGCTGTCGCAGGGCTACTCCGTGGGGCTCATCAGCAGCAGCGCCACGTCGTCGTGGTTCTCGGGGTTACGCAGCGCATCGAGGAGGTGGTCGCAGGTCTCCTCCAGGGAACGGGCGGAACCGGCGACGGGACGCAGCAGGTCCAGCAGGACGGCGAGCCGGTCCTCGATGTCGTCGTGCCGGGTCTCGATCAGTCCGTCGGTGTAGAGCACGAGCAGGTCGCCCGGGTTGAGGTCGACGGCGGCCGTGCCGTGCTCGCCGCCGCCGATGCCCAGCGGCGTCCCGGTGGGCACCTCGACCAGCCGGGGCTCGCCCCGGGTGGGGACGAGGACGGGCGGCAGGTGGCCGGCGGACGAGAGCAGGCACCGGTTGTTCCGGGGCTCGTAGACGGCGTAGAGACAGGTGGCGAAGTAGGGGTCCAGGCCCGTGGTGATCTGGTCCAGGTGGCGGAGCACGTCCGAGGGCGGCAGCGCCAGTTGGGTGAGCGTCTGGGTCGCGGTGCGCAGCCGGCCCATGGTGGCGGCCGCGTTGACGCCGCTGCCCATCACATCGCCGACGACCAGCGCTGTGCACTCCTCTTCCAGTTCGAGGACGTCGAACCAGTCGCCGCCGATCTCGCTGTGTGCCCCGGCCGGCTGGTAGCGGGAGGCGATGCGCAGCCGAGCCGAGGTGGTGGCAGGGGTCGGCAGCATGCTGCGCTGCAGTGTGAGGGCGATGCTGTGCTGCTGCCGGTAGAGCCGGGCGTTGTCGATGCACACGGCGGCGCGGCCGGCGAGTTCGCAGGCCAGGATGGTGTCGTCGTGGTCGAAGGGCTTGGGGTTCCGGCTGCGCTTGAGGTCCAGCGCTCCCAGCACCTCGCCGCGGGCGATCAGCGGGACCGCCAGATAGGAGTGGACGCCCGCGCGTGCCAGGAGCGCTGCGGCGTGCTCGTCGCGGGCGATCTTGCGCAGGTCCTCGGGCTGGACGGCAGGTACGACGACCGGTTGCCCCAGGGCAACACAGCGGGTGACCAGCCGCTCGGCGCTGTAGTGCGCGACCTCGCCCGTCGGGTCGGCCGCCTCGGCCGCGACGGTGGGGTACGCGGTGGCCAGTGCCAGTGCGCGGAAGGCGGCGGTCTCCTCCTGCGGGATGCGGACGGGGTGGTCGCGTACGGCGGCGTCGAGCACGTCCACCGCGGCGACGTCGGCCAGCTCGGGTACGGCGATCTCGGCGAGCTCGTGCGCCGTCTGTTCCAGGTCGAGTGTGGTGCCGATGCGTACCGATGCCTCGGCCAGGTGGGAGAGGTGCTGCCGGGCCTGCTCGGCCTGGATCGCCGCGCGGTGCCGCGCCGT
The DNA here is from genome assembly GCF_017676385.1 of Streptomyces spirodelae. Classification (GTDB taxonomy): domain Bacteria; phylum Actinomycetota; class Actinomycetes; order Streptomycetales; family Streptomycetaceae; genus Streptomyces; species Streptomyces spirodelae. The sequence continues at coordinate 383,822 of NZ_JAFFZN010000001.1, read as the reverse complement.
GACGTCGGTGACCGCGACGGACAGCCCCAGCGGGCGTCCGCCCGCGTCGTCGAGCCGGTAGATGGACACCGACCAGGCGTGGCCCCTGCCCATCGGGGTCTCGCCGCCCAGCACCTCCCGGTCGAGGACCGGCTCGCCCGTCTCCAGGACCTGCCGCAGCGCCGCCTCGGAGTCCCTGGCGTGGCCCGGGGGCAGGACGTCGTGGACGGTTCTGCCCAGGTGCCCCTCCTCGCCGACCCCGTCGAGGCGGCTCAGGGCGGGGTTGACGGAGACATAGCGCAGGTCGGTGTCCATGACCGCGATGCCCATGGGGGACTGCTGGATCAGCAGCGTGGAGAAGGCCAGGTCGCGCTCGACCTGGCGGAGCGCCGCCTGGTCCGTCACCAGCCCCAGCGCGTAGACGGCGCTCTGATCGTCGCGCAGCCGCATGTTGCGGAACTCGAAGGCGCGGACCTTGCCGTCCCTGCACTTGACGGGGAAGGTCCCCGCCCAGCTCTTTCCCTCCCGCATCACCTCGTCGAACAGCCTCAGGACGAGCTCGATGTATTCGTCCGGCACGAGCAGCGGGGCCGCGTACCGGCCCAGCGCCTCCTGCGCCGAGTACCCGAACAGCTGCTCGGCCTGCGGGCTCCACAGGACGATCCGTCCCCGATCGTCCAGCACCACCGCGCCGACTGTCAGCACATCCAGAAGCCCGCCGGGCGGGGAGAGGCTGACGCCCGGCGTCCCGTCGGCATCACCCTGGGGCGGCTCCTCGCTGTTCCTCACGACGGCGGCTACCTTCCTGGCCGGGGCCGTACCCTCCCATCCTCCCTCGCGGAGCCCCGGAGTGCCCATCGACGGGTCCGGGAGAGCCGCCCCGGGGACTCCCGGCGTCCGCCGGGTTCCGGGCGTCCGCCGGGTTTCCGGTGTCCGCCCGGCTCCGCGGCTCCGTCCGGGTCTCGAAGTAGCGGCGCGCCCGCTCGTGTGCGGTCACCGGGGTGCCGAGCGCGTCGAGTCCCAGCAGCGCCGCGCCCAGCACCGGACGGGCACGGACGACGCGCGGCACGGCGCGGGGGGCGCGCTGCGCGAGGAGCCGGGTGACGCGGTCGTCGAGGCGCGGACGGCCCGCCGCGAGGATGCCGCCGCCCAGCAGCACCGGAACCTCTTCCTCCAGCAGTTCCAGCCTGCGCAGCGCCACAACCGCCATGGTGACGACCTCCTCGGCCAGCCGCGCCACCAGCGAGTCCGCCACGGCATCGCCCCGGTCGGCCGCCTCGAACAGGACCGGCACCAGCTCCAGCCGCCGCGCGTGCGGAATACGGCCCAGATGCACGGCCTCGATCAGCGCGTACATCGAGTCCAGCCCGAAGTGCGCCGGCAGCGCAGTACGCAGCACGGTGGGCTCGCCGCGGCCGTCCTCGGCGCGGGCCGCGTGCCACAGCGCCTCCTCGCCCAGCCCCCCGCCGCCGCCCCAGTCACCGGAGAGCCGGCCGATGGCGGGGAAGCGCGCGGTGCGCCCGTCCGGCCGCAGGCCGACGCAGTTGATGCCGGCCCCGCACACGACCGCCACCCCACAGGGCGCCGCGTCACCGTCCTGCCGGGTCAGCCCGGTGCGCAGGACGGCGAAGGTGTCGTTGTGCACGGTGACCAGCCGGCCCCAGCCGCGCCCGGCCAGTGCGGCGGCCAGCTGTTCCTCCTCCACGGGCAGGTCGGCGTTGGCCAGGCAGGCCATCACCTGGTGGACGGGCGCCGGGCCCTGCCCTGTGCCGCCTGCCCGGTCGGCGCCGGCTGCAGCCCGGGCTCGCGCCACGGCCTCGGCCAGGACGTCGACGGCGGCGTCGATCCCCACCGCCGGAGGGCGGAAGCCACCGCCCCGCGCGGTGCCCAGCACGGTGCCGTCCGCGCCGAGCAGCGCGACGTCGGTCTTGCTGTTGCCCGCGTCGAGGGCGAGGAGGGCCGGTACGGGGTCCGGGCCGGAACGGGGTCTGCTCAGGCCCACGCCAGGTGCTCCTCGTTGTGTGCGAGGAGTTGGTCGGTCAGCTCTTCGGCGTAGCCGAACTGGCCGACGAGGGGATGGGCGAGCAGCGCCCGGAAGACGCGGTCCCTGCCGCCGTGCAGCGCGGCCCGCAGGGCCAGCTCCTCATAGGCGGTCACATGGGCGATCAGCCCGGTGAACTGCGGGTCGAGGGCTGGCACCGGCAGCGGATGTGCGCCGTCCCGGCCGATACGGGCCTGGGTCTCGATCACCGCTTCGTCGGGCAGGAAGGGCAGGGTTCCCCGGTTGAGGGTGTTGACCGCCTGATGGGTGCTGCCGCCCTCGCGCAGCAGCGAGGCGGCCAGGTCCACGGCGGCCTCCGAGTAGTAGGCGCCGCCGCGCCGGGCCAGCAGCTCGGGCTTGGTGTCCAGGCTCGGGTCGGCGTACATCTCGAGCAACCGCCTCTCCAGCGCCGCGACTTCCCGTGCGCGCGTGGGCTTGCCGCGCTGCGCTGACACCACTTCGTCGTGCGCGTAGTAGTAGCGCAGATAGTAGGACGGGACGACACCGAGGCGATCGACCAGGGCACGGGGCAGACGCAGGTCCCCGGCGACGGCCTCGCCGTGTTCGGCCAGCAGCTTCGGCAGCACGTCGGTGCCCTCCGGGCCGCCGAGCCGGACGCCCAGCTCCCAGGTGAGGTGGTTGAGGCCGACGTGCTCCAGGTGCACCTCATGAGGGGCGACGTCCAGCAGCGCGGCGAACTTCCGCTGGAAGCCGATCGCCACGTTGCACAGGCCCACCGCCTTGTGTCCGGCGTCGAGCAGCGCACGGGTGACGATGCCGACCGGATTGGTGAAGTCGATGATCCAGGCCCCCGGATTGGCGCGCCGGACCCGCTCGGCGATGTCCAGGACGACCGGTACGGTGCGCAGCGCCTTGGCCAGCCCGCCGGCGCCGGTGGTTTCCTGTCCTACGCAGCCGCACTCCAGCGGCCAGGTCTCGTCCTGCTCGCGCGCCGCCTGCCCGCCGACCCGCAGCTGGAGCAGCACGGCGTCGGCGCCGTCCACGCCGGCGTCCAGGTCGGCGGTTGTGGTGACGGTGCCGGGGTGGCCCTGTCTTGCGAAGATGCGCCGGGCCAGGCCGCCGACGAGCTCCAGCCGTTCGGTGGCGGGGTCGATCAGCGCCAGTTCGTCGATCGGCAGCACTTCGCGCAGCCGTGCGAAGCCGTCGACGAGTTCGGGGGTGTAGGTCGATCCTCCGCCGACCACTGCGAGCTTCATGTCTTAGCCCTTTACTCCGGTGAGGGTGACGCCTTCGACGAAGGCTTTCTGTGCGAAGAAGAAGACGATGATGACCGGCGCCATGACCAGCAAGGTGGCCGCCATGGTGAGGTTCCAGTCCACACTGTGCGCCGACTTGAAGGACTCCAGCCCGTAACTGAGCCTCCAGGCACCGGGGTTGGCAGACGGCAGACGGCAGACGGCAGACGGCAGACGGCAGACGGCAGACGGGAACGGGAGGGGGGAAGGGGACACGGGAACAGCCGGAGGCGAACGGCGCGGGGGCAGGGCTCAGGGGTGCCGTGCGAAGCCCGCAGGGGCGGGCTTTCTCAGGCGGTGTCGAACACGTCGTCACGCGCCTGCGCAAGCGCGGACAGCAGGGCTCCGCTGAGGATCGGATCGTCCTCCAGCTCACTCAGCCGCAGCAGCGGCCTGGGCAGCGCGAGCCCGGTCAGCTCCCGCTCCACCAGCGTGCGCAACTCCTCACCCCCGGAACGCGGCACCGCACCGGACAGGACGACGAGTTGCGGATCGACGACCGCCACGACGGCGGCGATCCCGTCCGCCAGCCGGCGCGCGGTCTCCTCCCGCACGGACGGGTCGGCCAGCGCGTCGGCGAGCGGCTTGCCGCCCGCGAGACGGCACACGGCCGGTGCCGAGACCAGGCTCTGGAAGCCGCCGCCCGCGTTCGAGGCGGCGTAGGCGCCGGGACCGCCGCGTGCCGGCGGGGCACCGGGCAGCGGCATGTAGCCGATCTCGCCGGCCCCTCCGGTGGCCCCGCGCAGCAGGGTTCCGTTCACGACGATGGCGGCGCCGGTGCCGCTGTCCACCCAGACCAGGACGAAGTCGTCGTGGTCCTGGGCCGCGCCCGCGTGCTGCTCCGCGACGGCTGCGAGGTTGACGTCGTTCTCGATGGTCACGGGCGTGCCGAGCACCTCGGCCAGCTCGGCGCGGAGCGTGCGGGAGTGCCAGCCGGGCAGGTGCGGCGCGTAGCGCAGTTCACCCGTGTGCGGGTCGAGCGCGCCGGGGGTGCCGATGACCGTGGTATGCGGCTCGGCCGGCCCCGGCCCGGCCTCCCGCAGCGCTCCGTCGACGGCCTCCTTGACCAGCTGCGCGGTGCGGTGGCGGGCGTCCGCGGCGACGGAGTCGGCCTCCACACGGGCGCGGCCGACGACGGTTCCGGTGATGTCGGCTACGACGGCCGAGATGCCGTGCGGATCGGCGGACAGCGCCGCCACATGGGCGGCCGCCGGCTCGATCTCGTACAGCAGAGCGTTCGGTCCCGGCCTGCCGCGCTCCTTGCTGCGTGTGCGGACCAGCCCCATCTCCTCCAGCCTGCCGAGGAGTTGGGAGGCGGTGGGCTTCGACAGACCGGTCAGCTCACTGATCTTGGTGCGGGTGAGCGGCCCATGGGCCACGAGGAGATCGAGTGCGGCGCGGTCGTTCATCGCGCGCAGCACACGCGGGGTGCCGGGGGGCGCCGGTGTGCCGCTCGGGCCTGGGGGTGTGGCCATGGTGGTGCCCTCTGTCCGGGCTGGTGCCCTGTCCGTCGGGCCGCCCGGGCGTGTACGGCGCGTGGGCGGCGATCGTTAGGAAACTTTCCTATCAATGCCGGGAACCTAGAACTCAGCCCACAGAGCCGTCAACAGCCCGGACGGAAAACGGCTCCGAGCGCACGGCGGGGCGGCGCGCCCTTACCGGTCGCGCCGCCCCGCTCGTGTCCGTAACTCCGTGGGCCCTTACTTGGGCCGGGTCAGGTCGTAGAAGGTGGTGTTGTCCGCCGTCACCTTGGTGTAGTTCTTCGTGACCCAGGAGGTGATCTCCGAAGCCGTGCCCTGCCCGCCTCCGGGGCCGCCCCGCGAACCGGTGATGAAGTAGTGGATGCTGCCTTGCTCCACGTACGTCTTGAACTGGGCCAGGGTCGGGGAAGGGTCGGTTCCGTTGAAGCCGCCGATGGCCATCACCGGCAGGCCGGTGGCCAGTTGGTAGCCGGCCGCGTTCTGCGAGCCGACGGCCGCCGCTGCCCAGGTGTGACCGGCGGAGTTCTTGCGCAGCAGCGCTTCGGCCTCCGCGGAGACCTCGCTGCCGTTGAGCAGCCCGCCCATCCCTCCGCCGGGATCCTGGCGGCCGCCCGCTGCTTCCGGCGTGCCCGGCTGCTGCGCGTTGCCTCCCGGAGGGCGCTGCATGCCCTGTTGGCCGCCGCCCGGACGGTTCCCCGCCGCCTGCCCTGGCGGACCCTGACCGGCACCCGGCCCTTGTCCGGGGCCTTGTCCTTGTCCCGCGCTCTGGCCTTGTCCGGCACCCTGGCCCTGGCCTTGCCCGGTGCCCTGCCCCGGGCGCGGCATGCCCTTGCCGCCGCCCGGCACACCGGGTGGGCCGCCCCGGCTCACGGCCGGCCCCGCGGTGACGATCGAGCCGGTGTGCGGCGTACCGACCGTGCTCAGGGTGAACGCCACCGGCCCGGCGACCGCGGCGAGCAGCCCCAGCCCGGCGAGGGCCACGCCGACGGTGCGCGGCAGTACGGTGGCCGCCAGCAGCCCGCAGGCCGCCACGACGCCCGCCACCAGTACGGCCCAGCGCAGCCACGGCAGCCAGTCCGTCGCCCGGCCCAGCAGCACGAACGCCCATCCGGCCGTCCCGGCGACCGCCGCCGCCAGCACCGCGGCGCACAGGAGCCGGTTCCGCTCGCGCCACACTACTGTGACTCCCATCGCCACCACGGCGGCGAGGTAGGGCGCGAGCGCGACGGTGTAGTACTCGTGGAAGATCCCGGACATGAAGCTGAAGGTCAGCCCGGTGATCAGCAGCGAGCCGCCCCACAGCAGGAACGCGGCCCGCAGCGCGTCGGTGCGCGCCGCCTTGCGCGTCAGCACCAGGCCCACGACGAGCAGCAGCAGCGCGCCGGGCAGCAGCCAGGCGATCTGGCCGCCGACCGTGTCGCCGAACAGCCGTCCCGGCCCGGTCTGTCCCCACATGCCGCCACCGCCGCCGGGGCCCCGGCGGCCGCCTCCGCCGCCGACGCTGCCGGTCTCGCCCCCGGTGAGCCGGCCGAAGCCGTTGTAGCCGAAGGTCAGCTCCAGGAAGCTGTTCTCCTGCGAGCCGCCGATGTACGGCCGCGAGGAGGCGGGCCACAGTTCGACGAGCGCGACCCACCAGCCGGCCGTGACGAGGAGGGTGAGCCCGCCGAGCAGCAGCTGCCCGATCCGGCGGCGCAGCCGGGTCGGCCCGCATACCAGGTAGACCAGCGCGGCCACCGGCAGGATCAGCCACGCCTGCAGCGCCTTGGCCAGGAATCCGGCGCCGAAACAAGCGCCCGCCAGCACCAGCCACTTGGTGCGGGCGTCCTCCACGGCCCTGCTCACGCACCACAGCGCGGCCACCATCAGCAGGCACAGCAGCGCGTCCGGATTGTTGAAGCGGAACATCAGCGCCGCCACCGGGGTCAGTGCCAGCAGCGCTCCGGCGAGCAGCGCGGAGGCCGGTCCGGTACGGCGCCGCACGGCGGAGTACAGCACGCCGACCGAAGCCACGCCCAGCAGCGCCTGCGGCACCAGGATCTGCCAGGAGCCGAGGCCGAAGAGCCGTACGGACAGGGCCATCGGCCACAGCGCGGCCGGCGGTTTGTCGACGGTGATGGCGTTGCCCGCGTCCAGCGAGCCGAACAGGAACGCCTTCCAGCTGACGCTGCCCGCCTGCGCCGCGGCGGAGTAGAAGGAGTTGGCGTAGCCCGAGGAGCCGAGGCCGTACAGGTACAGCACCGCGGTGGCCGCCAGCAGCGTCCAGAAGGCGGGCGTCTCCCAGCGTGGTCGTGAGGCACGTCGCTGCCGTGACCGGGCCCGTAGCCGGTCGCCGAGTGGTTGCCGGTGTCCGGCGGCGGAACCGTCGCCGGTGCCGGGTGCGTCCGCCGCACTGCCGGAAGAGGTGAGGGTGGTCATTCGGTGGTCCGCTCTCTGTCAGGTCCGTAGTGCCCCGAACATCGCGAACCGCGCTGTCATCCACCTGTGCCGAACCTGTGCGGCGACTGTGAGTCCCTGGCCCGCGACTCCCCGGTCCGCCAGCCGTGACCGCGAGCTGCCGGCCCCGGTCCCTGGTCCGACCCGTCCGACCCGTCAGCCTCCGGCGCCGCCGTGCTCCTCGCGTCCGTACCAGTCGACGCACACGACAAGCGCGTCGTCCTCGAGCGGACCGGCGCCCCGGTGACTCGCCAGGTCGTGGAAGACCGCGCGCGGTACCTGCGTCGGCGGCAGCAGCCGGTTCGCGGCCAGGGAGCGGGCCAGCGCGTGGTCACCGAACGGCTCACCCGCGCGGGACAGCGGCTCGTACACGCCGTCGGTCGCCAGCAGCAGCCGGTCGCCGGGCTGGACCCGGAAGTGCTCGGTGACGTAATGGGTGTCCTCGAACATGCCCAGCGGGAGTCGCGCGTCGAAGAGCAGGTTCTCGGCCTTGGCGTCCCTGCACAGCCACGCGCGGGGTGAGCCCGCCTCGACTATCTCCACCTCGCCGGTGCCGAGTTCGAAGCGGAACAGCACCATCGAGACGTAGGCCGAGCCCCGGTAGTGGGCGTAGACGGCCTGGTCGGTGAGGGCCGCCTGGTCGGCTAGGCCGAGGCCGGCGCGGCGCGCGTTGCGCATCGCGCTGACGGCGAGGTTGGTCAGCAGCGCCGCCTCGACCCCCTCGCCCATGCCGTTGGTGACGGCCACGGTCAGGTGCTCGGCCGAGACCGACCAGTCGAAGTTGTCGCCGGAGATGGAGTACGCCGGCTCCAGATGGGCGCCCAGGGCGAACTCCCGGCGCCGGAAGGAGTGTCCTGGCAGCAGCTGCCACTGCATTTCGGCGGCGACGGTCAGCCGGGTGGCCCGGCGGGACCGCTCGTACAGGTCGGTGTCCCGCTCGGCGACGGTGATGGCGTGCCCGAGCGCCTCGCACAGGTCTTCGAGTTCGGGCAGCAGGCCCCTGGCGTGGTCCTGGCGCGGCAGCGTCACCGAGAGCACCCCCAGCCGGTCACCCCGGACGCTCACCGGCAGATGTACCGCCACGGTGTCCGTCGCCCGGTCGGTCAGCACCACGGGTTCCGGTGCCCGCAGTGCCCGGCCCTGGGGGCTGTCCTGAATGAGCAGCGGCTCCGTGGTCAGCGGTACGTCCTCCACCACCTGCAGGGTTCGCATACCGTAGTCGGCCAGCCGCAACTCGGCGTGGACGGCGCCGTAGTGCTCTCGCAGCGCCTTTTTCACGACGTCCGTCAACGCGGGCGGGGCGGCGGTGCGCAGGGCGCGCTCGACCACGGCGAATCTGTCCACGTCTCCTGCTTCTCTGTCTGCCATACGTGCAGCGGCCGGGCGCTGAAGCACTGCTTCCGCCGCGGACCGGACAGACATTATCGTCGCACGGAAACATTCGCCGTATGACAACAGATCGTCTCGGCGGCGCTCCGGCCGTGGTCAGCGCCACGGGTCGGTGCCGGCCGCCGGTGCGGGCCTGTCCGACGGCCGTGCGGAGAGATAGGCTCTTCCTGGCCCCTGACAGCGGCGAGGGAGCCTCGCGGAGCCGGGCGGCAAGAGTGCCGAAGTTGTGGAGAGAAACGTGACGTCGACCCCCGCCATCGACCGGTCGCACCGGCTCGGAGCGGCGCTGTGACGGGCGAGAACCCCCGTAGGGGCCAGCCTGGGCGCTGCGGTGCGCAGCAGGCGGCCGAGACGGCCGGTGAGGTCATCGAACTGCTGGAGGTCCTCTGGGAGCACGGCCGTGACGCGGTCTCCTCCTCGCCGGTCTCAGCCTCGCAACTGCGGGTGCTCTACTGCCTCGACCGGGACGAAGGCATGAACCTGCGCACGCTGGGGGAGATGCTGGGCTCGGCCCCCTCCTCGGTCAGCCGGCTGTGCGACCGCCTCCAGGCGCTGGGTTTCCTCGAACGGCTCCCCAGCCAGGTCAGCCGCCGTGAACTGGAACTGCACCTGACGCACCAGGGCAGGAAGTACCTCAGCGACCTCCGGCTCAAGCGCGAGGAAGCGCTGACCGCGACCCTGGCGTCGATGCCACCGCGAGCGCGCAGCGTGCTCTACGAAGGACTCAAGGCGTTCCGCGACGCGGCGGAGGCAACCGCACCGGCACACCGGCTGAGTGCCCTCAAGGACGTCGACGACCGTTCCGCCTGACCCGGCAGCCGGGCGCGCCGCGCGCTGTCCGCGCCTGGACATGGGTGAACTGCACATCCGCGTAATTCACGGCAAATAACGGTAAACCATGCTGCATGACTCTAAAGCGTCCAGGGGCGGGGGAGCGCGGCCCGAGGTTCGCTAGGCGGAGCGTCGCCGGGCAGGTTTTCGTACTGCAATTGGCGATCGTGCTGCTGCTGGTGATCGCGGGAGCCGCGATTCTGGCCTGGCAGGCTCGCGCCGCGGACGTCCGCAGTGCCCGGGAGCGCTCACTGACCTGCGCCAGAACGCTGGCCCTCGCCCCCTCCGTGGCAGCGTTCCTGCAGTCCTCCGAGCCGACCCGCGGACTGCAGCCGTTGAGTGTGCGGGCGACCCGAGTGTGCGGGATCGACTTCGTTGCGATTCTCGACACGAAAGGCGTCAGGCTCAGCGACCCCATCCCTGACCTGATCGGCAAGCGGGCCTCCGGGGACTTCGGCCGGGCGCTGGCCGGAGAGTCCTACAGCGAGCAGTTCGAGGGCGAGCCCAAGGACTCGGTGCGCGCCGTGGCACCCGTACGCGACGCGGACGGAGAGAACCTCGGGCTGGTCACGGCGGGGGTCGACCTCACGACCGTCGCCGCCCGGCTCAACCGCGAGCTGCCGTGGGTCGGGGTCGGCGCGGCCGGCGCGCTGCTCCTCGCCACGGCGGGCGCCGCACTGGTGAGCAGGCGGCTGAACCGGCAGACCCGCGGCCTCGGTCCGGCCGAGGTCACCCGGATGTACGAGCACCATGACGCGGTGCTGCACTCGGTACGCGAAGGGGTGCTCGTACTCGACGGCGAACGGCGGCTGGTGCTCGCCAACGACGAGGCGCACCGGCTGCTCGGGCTGCCGGACCAGGCCCAGGGACAGCACGTCGACGAACTGCGGCTGGAGTCGGACTTGGCCCAGCTGCTGTCCTCGGGCCGCACCGCCAGCGACGAAGTGCACGTGGTCGGCGACCGGATGCTGGCCGTCAACCAGCGCACCACCGGCCGGGGCGACGGGCCCGCCGGCAGTGTGGCCACCCTGCGGGACACCACCGAGCTGCGGGAAGTGGCCGGCCAGGCCCAGGTCGCGGCCCAGCGCCTGGAACTGCTCTACACGGCGGGCCTGCGCATCGGTACGACACTCGATGTGGTTCGGACCGCGGAGGAGCTCGCCGAGGTGGCGGTCCCCAGATTTGCCGACGTGGTCACCGTCGACCTGTTCGACCACGTGATCAGCGGCAAGGAGCCGTTGCCCGACCCCGCTTCGGCCCCGGTACGCCGTGTCGCGCTGCGCTCGGCCGTCGGCGCGGCCCACCCGCTCCAGCCCGTCGGCAGCAGGCCGTCCATCCCGCCCGTGACGGGTCGTCAGGAGGGCGTGGAGGGCGTGAGAGGTGAGGAAGCCGGAGCGGCCGGCGCGGCCACGCACGCCGGGACAGCGGCCGGACACGCCGTGGCAGGGGAGGCGGGCGGTGAGGCGGTCGAGCCCGTGCTGGAAGGCGACCTGGCCGCCGCGACCGAGTGGCGAGCCGTCGACCCCGAGCAGGCCGAGCGCCTCCTGGCCGCCGGCTTCCACTCCCTGATCACCGTGCCGATGCGGGCCAGGGGCACCGTGTTCGGGCTCGCCAGCTTCTGGCGCAGGGACCAGCGGCCGTTCCAGCCGGAGGACCTGGCCTCGGCCGAGGAACTGGTCGCGCGCACCGCGGTGTGTGTCGACAACGCCCGCCGCTACGCACGGGAACACGGCCTCGCCGTCACGCTCCAGCGCAGCCTGCTCCCCGGCGGCCTGCCCGAACAGAACGCGGTCGGCGCCGCCTACCGCTATCTGCCCGCGCAGGCCGGGGTCGGCGGCGACTGGTTCGACGTCATCCCGCTGCCGGGCGCCCGGGTGGCGCTCGTCGTCGGTGACGTGGTCGGACACGGGCTGCACGCGGCCGCCACCATGGGGCGGCTGCGCACCGCGGTGCACAACTTCTCCTCGCTCGACCTGCCACCGGACGAACTGCTGGCGCACCTGGACGAACTGGTCGCGCGCATCGACCAGGACCCCACCCTCGGCCCGGAGACCGAGCCGGTCACCGGCGCCACCGTGCTGTATGCCATCTACGACCCCACATCCGGCCAGTGCCACCTGGCCATGGCCGGACACCCGCCGCCCGCGCTGGCGCGCCCCGACGGCACCACCACTGTGCTGAACCCTCCGGAGAACCTGCCGCTGGGGCTGGGTACCTCACCGTTCGAGACCTTCTCCCTCACCCTGCCGGAAGGCAGCCGCCTGGTGCTCTACACCAACGGTCTGGTGCAGGTGCGCAGCCGCGACCTGGACGACCGCCTGGACATGCTGCGTACGGCCCTCACCCGTGTCGAGCGCGGACCCGAGGAGACCTGTGCCGCCGTGCTGGAGGCCCTGCTGCCCGACCGCACGAACGAGGACCGGGACGACATCGCGCTGCTCGTCGCCGAGACCCGCATGCTGCCGTCCTCCCGGATCGCCCGGTGGGATGTCCCCAGCGACCCCGAAGCCGTCGCCCCCGTCCGCGCCGCATGCATGTCCCAACTGACCGAGTGGGGCCTGGAGGAGACCGCCTTCACAGCGGAGCTCGTCCTCAGCGAACTGATCACCAACGCCATTCGCTACGGCGAACCCCCGGTCACTGTACGGCTCCTGTGCGACCGGTATCTGACCTGCGAGGTCTCCGACCGGAGCAGCACGGCTCCGCACCTGCGCCGGGCCACCACGGTGGACGAGGGCGGCCGCGGTCTCTTCCTGATCGCTCAGCTGGCCCAGCACTGGGGCACCCGGTACTCCCCGGAGGGCAAGACCATCTGGGCCGAACTGCCGCTGACGACCGTTCATCAGGAGCCACCCCTGGCCTGAGGCGGCCGGTTCCGGCGAAGCCCTTGACGAAGGTCCATACCTTCGGCACCGTGCTGTGCCGTGACGTGAGAGCGCTCACCCACCCCCCACTTCAGAGGAGCGCATGTCATGACTGCGTTGACCACGCCTGCGCGAAAACCCCGCGCGGCCGAATCCGGTGTCCCGGGTGCGCCATCCGCCGCCTTCCCTGGCGGCTCCTTCCCCGCGCGTGCCGTTGCCGACAACGATGTCAACCCTGTCCGTCCATCCGTCTCCGCCGTCTCCGGAGGTACCGTCCGATGAGTCCCGTCAGCCGCCGCGCCTTGATCCGCTCAGCCGCAGCTGCAGCCGTCGCCGTCCCCGCTGCCGGGCTCGTCACCCGCCAGGCGAGTGCGGGCAGCCTCTTCGGCGGGCAGGCCGCCGGCCTCGCGCTGAAGATCGTCAACAACAGCGGCGCCTACGACAACGCCTCGGTCCACCTCTACATCGTGGGCAACGACGGCAAGAACCAGTGCCGTGTCACCCCCGAAGGCAAGCTGAAGCCGGTTCAGATGTCCGACAACGGTCCGGACGGCTTCACCGACTACGCCATCCCGCTGACCGGCACCGAGACCACGATCTCGCTGCCCGAGATGTCCGGCCGGATCTATGTCGCCTGCGGCGAGAAGCTGAAGTTCAAGGCCGTCGAGACCGACAACGGCGCGGCGCTCGCCTATCCCGCCGGATGGGTGGAGTCGGACCCCAACTACCCGGTCGTGCACGACTGTGCGGAGTTCACGTACAAGGGCGGCGCGATGTACTGCAACACCACCATGGTCGACATGTTCAGCGTCCCGTTGTCCATCGAGCTGAAGGGCGGCAAGAGCCAGACCACCGGCACGCTCAAGCCCGGGGCGCGCGGCCGGATATTCGACTCCGTCCGCTCGGTCGAGGCATTCTCCAAGCTCGTCATCGACGACAAGCGCGTCATCGCGCCCGGCCACGGCATGGGCTCAGGACTGTTCGCCGAGGACTACTTCGCTTCGTACATCGACCAGGTGTGGGACGCCTACGGGAGCAAGGACCTGAAGGTCACCACCAACGCGGGCACCTTCACCGGCCGCGTCAGCGGCGACAGGCTGGCCTTCACAGGACCGGCCGAGGTCTCCTTCGCCAAGCCGAGCACCAAGGACGTCCTCTTCTGCGACGGTGCTCTGGCGGCACCCAACGACGGGACCACCGGCCCGGTGGCCGCCGTCCTGGGCGCCGCCTTCAACCGCACCACGCTGCTCTCCTCGGCTGCCCAGCCCACCACCGACCCCGCCACCTTCTACCAGGGCGAGGTCACCCACCACTACGCCAAGGCGATGCACGCCGCGACGGAGGACGGGAAGGCGTACGGCTTCGCCTTCGACGACGTGGCCGGTTTCGCCTCGTACATCGAGGACGGCGCGGCGACGGAGCTGACGCTCACGATGACGCCCTTCGAGTGACACCCGTCGCGAGCTCTCCCGGTGGGGCAACCGGCAACGGCGTAGGCGGGGTTTGAGAACGCGGTCGTCCCGGGAACGGCGGGCACATGATGCGCCGGACATGGGCTGGGATCGTCGCCGGTGCGGTCGGTACGACCGCACTCAACACCGTCACGTACCTGGACATGGCGGTGCGCGGCCGGGGCGCCAGCTCCACACCCGAGGACGTCGTCCACCGGCTCAGCGCTCGCACACACGTGCCCGTACCGGGCGGGGCCGAGGCGCGGGAGAACCGCGCCTCGGCGGCGGGCGCGCTGTTGGGCATCCTCACCGGCGTCGGCGTCGGCGCGCTGTACGGCGCCTCTCGCGCGCTCCCATGGCGCCCGGCGCTGCCGCTGGCCGGGCTCGCCACGGGCCTGGCCGCGATGGCGGGCTCCGACCTGCCGGTTGCGCTGCTGAAGGTCTCACAGCCGCGTACCTGGCGACCGGCCGACTGGCTGGCGGACCTGGTGCCGCACCTGGTCTACGGTGCGGTGACCGCGGCCGCCTACGAGATGCTCAGGCGCGAGCCGATGGCCTACCGGCAGCCGAAAGGGGCCCCGCCGTAGGGGAGTCCGGCCGCGGCCGCCAGCGGCCAGGGCCGGGGCAACGGCTGCCAGCCGCGCGCGGTCAGCGGGGCGTCGGGACAGTCGCTGTTGAACAGCACCCGCGTCCCTTCCGTCACCAGCACACCAGAGAGGTTCACGCCCCGGCCCCCGGAGAGTGCGGTACCGGCGTAGCGCCAGCGCAGCCGCAGGCCCTGCGGATACGGGCCGGCCGGCAGGGTGGCCCGCACCCGCTGCCAGGTGCGGCGGTGGTATCCCGACCGCGCGGTCCGGGGCACCGGCTGCCAGGTGTGGCCGCCGTCGGTGCTCCGTTCCAGCACGAACAGGTCACTCGTGTCGGTGTCGACGAAGGCGTCGTAGCGGATGTGCAGCGGACCGCGCGTATCGAGCTGTCCGGCCCTGTCACGCGGCCGGGTGGTGCGGCCCGGAGCGACCCCCATGAGCTGCCCGGACGTCAGTGTGCCGCCCTGCCCGCCTGTTTCGCCCCCGCTCCCTTCGCCGTCCGTCGGCCCGTCGAACCACGAGCGCCCGCCGCCGGGCGCCCGCACCGGGATGGACCGGGCGAGTGCCTGGCCCGCGGCGCGGCGCGCGGGGTTGGTGGACGGTGTCTCGTCCTTGGGGTGCACCCGGTTGGCCAGCAGGATCGCGAACGAGCGCGACTGCCGGTCGATCACCAGCGAGGTGCCGGTGAAGCCGGTGTGCCCGAGCGTCTGCGGGGACGAGAGTCCGCCCATGTACCAGGGCTGGTCGAGTTCGAAGCCGAGGCCGTGCGCGTCCCCCGGGAAGCGGGCGGTGTAGTTGTGCCCAAGCAGCTCGACGGAGTGCGGGCCGAGAATCCGCCGGCCCCGGTACGTACCGCCGTTGAGCAGGGTCTGCGCGAGCACCGCCAGATCATCGACGGTGGAGAAGAGCCCGGCATGACCGGCGACGCCGCCCATGGCCCAGGCGTTGTCGTCGTGCACCGAGCCGCGCAGCATGCCCGTCCCTGGGCGTGGCGCGTACGCGGTCGCGGCGATGCGGGGGCGCCAGGCGGCGGGCGGGTTGTAGGCCGTGTCGCGCATCCGCAGCGGCTCCGTGATGCCCTCCCGTACGAGGGTGTCGAGACGGTCGCCGGTCACCTTCTCCAGCACCAGCTGCAGGCTGAGCAGATTGAGGTCGGAGTAGCGGTACCGGGTGCCGGGCCGGGCGAAGGGCCGGGCGCGGAGGATCGTCTGTTTCCGCGCGGACAGCCCGCCGCTCACCTCCCACAGCGGGGTCCGGGGGGTGGCGGGCAGTCCAGAGGTGTGGGTGAGGAGCTGCTCGACGGTGATGCCGCCCTTCCCGTCGGCGGTGAACGCGGGGAGGTAGCGGGCGACCGGCACGTGCAGGCGCAGCCGCCCGGCCTCGACCTGCTGCATGGCGACGAGGGCGGTGAACAGCTTCGAGAGCGACGCCAGGTCGTAGATGGTGTCGGGGCGGGCCGGTACGCGCTCACCCGGGGGCAGCTCGACCCCCGGGCGTGCGTAGCGCACGGCGTCACCGCTCGCGTGCCGGGCGACGACGGCACCGTCGTGCGCCAGCAGCGCGGTGGCCCCGGAAAAGAGATACCCGGCACCGCGCGCCGGGTCGGTCCAGTCTGCGAGCCGGCGGAGGAAGGCGTCGATGGGTGCGGGATTCAGCCCCACTTCTCGGGGTGTCCTGCGCAGCAGCACGGTGTCGGCCGGTGCGAAGCCCCGTGCGGGCTGGTCGAATCCCCGGCTGACCCCCGGCGCGGTCACCGGCCCGCCCACCGCCTCGTCCGCCGGCGCGGCCCGTGACCCGGCGGTGCTTCCGTCGCGGGCGTGCGAGAGCGGGACGGACCCCAGCAGCGCGGCCAGTACGACGAGCACGCTCGCCGGCACGATGACGTACGCAGAAACGCGCATCCGGCCCCCATCGACCCCATCGCTGTCCGAGACGGTTCCGCGACGACGAACTTACGCGCGCCGCACCGGCACGCGCGGCACCCGCGGGTCGCCCGGGTGTGGCTCGCGCGCTGTACGGGGCACCGGCGGCCGGAGGACGACACCCCGGCGGCGTACGGTGTGTGACAGCGGCTCAGCGCTGCCGCGGCTGTACGATCGCGCTCGTCGCGGCCGCCCACGGTGACGACCGACCACAGCGCCCGAGGGAGAACCAGGGATGTCGACGCGGAGCTGCCGTACGGTGGCCGTCGCCCTGGTCCGCGGCGGCCGGACCGGCACCGGTAACTTGCCCTGGACCAGCGACGGATGCGGGAAGAAGTGGCGATGAGCGGGCGGCAGACGGGGCGGCAGGCGACGCGCGAGCTCGTCCGCCGCTGGGCGGAATCGGTCCTCCGGCAGGTGGGGGCACCGTCCGGGGCCACACTCGCCGTGAGCGAGCGCCCCGGCGACGGGAACGTGGAGCCTCCCGAGGACAGGGGCGGGGGCGCGGGCGTGGAATCCGCCTTCGAATCCTCCCTCGAACTGGTCTGGGACGAGGAGGGCGGCGCGCTCCCTGCCGGCGGGGCCGAAGCAGCCGAAGAGACCATGGCCGGGCCGGGGCGGGCCCGTATCGAGGCCACGCTGAGCTTCGCCGACGGCTCGGCCGTCTCCGTGGAACTGGACGCGGGGACGAGCGAGACCGACGCGGTGGTGCTGCTGGCCGACCGGTTCCAGGACGCGGTGCTGGAGGAGACCGGCGGCGTGGCCGGCCCTCCGTGCCCCGGCCACGGCCACCCCGCCGTCGCCGCCGAGCTGAACGGCGTCGCGACCTGGACGTGCCCGCACGGCATGGGCCGTACGACCTGGCCCGTCCTCCAGCCCGCCGTCGACTGGGACGACGACAGCCTCGACTAGGGCCCGTCCTGCGGGTCCTGTTCCGATGAGGGGATGCCGCGGTCCGGCTCGTGAGGGGGCGCGGGCCGCAACGGGGCGCCCGCCATCGGGCACTCGTACGGGGAACCCGGCTCCGTCACCGGTTCCGGCGCGGGCGCCAGTACATCGCTGCGGATCGTCGCGAAGGCGAGAACCGCTCCGGCCACCGCGAGCCCCGCGGTGATGAGCATGGCGGAACGGAAGCCGTCGGCGAAGGCACGGGGGTCCTGGAAGTCGCCGCCGCTGATCCCGGCGAGTACCGGAAGGGCGGCGACGGCCGCGAGTTGGGCCACGCGGGAGACGGCGTTGTTGACCCCTGAGGCCACGCCGGAGTGCTCGGAAGGTGCCGCGGCCAGTGCCGTCGCGGTGACCGGCGCCACGGTGGTGGCCAGGCCGAGCCCGAAGACGAGGACAGCGGGCAGCACGGAGGCGGCGTAGCCACCCGCACCGCTCTCGCCCACCGGGATACGGAGCATCAGCAGCATGCCCGAGGCCAGCAGCAGCGGTCCGACCGTCAGCGGAACACGCGGGCCGATCCGCTGGGCCAGCGTCCCGGCCCGCGAGGAGAGGGCCAGCATCAGCAGCGTCACCGGCAGCGAGGCAGCCCCGGCCTCCAGCGGGCTGTAGCCGAGTGAGGTCTGCAGGAAGACGACGAGCAGGAAGAAGACACCGCCCAGCGCCGCGTACACCACGAACGTGACGGCGTTCGCGCTGAGGAACTGACGGGCCGTGAAGACGCCGGGGGGCAGCATCGGGTGGGCCGCACGGCTCTCCGTCCGGGCGAAGCCCGTGAGCGCGGCGATGCCGACGACGAGCGCGGCCACGGTCAGCCAGCCGGGGGACTCGCCGCGCGGCCCCTCGATCAGCGCGTAGGTGACTCCGGCCAGCCCGACGGTGGCCAGCCCGGCGCCCCGTAGGTCCAGTCGGCCGGTGGCGGCCGGGTCGCTGCTCTCGGGGACCCGGCGGGCGGTGGCCGCGATGACGAAGACGCCGATCGGGACGTTGATGAGGAAGATCCACCGCCAGGAGAAGGCGTCGATGAGATAGCCGCCGACGATCGGACCGAGTGCCGAGGCCACCCCGGTGAGCGCCGACCAGGCGCCGATGGCCGCGGGCCGGTCGCCGGTGCGGTAGGTCGCCTGGATGATGGCCAGGCTCCCGGGGGTGAGCAGCGCGGCACCGATGCCCTGAAGGGCTCTGGCGAGGATGAGGACTTCCGCGGTAGGCGCCACGGCGCACAGGACGGAGGGGAGCGTGAAGCAGACGACCCCGAGGGTGAAGACCCGCCTGCGCCCGTAGCGGTCCGCCAGCGAGCCGCCCAGCAGGATCAGCGCGGCGAGGGTGAGCAGATAGCCGTCGAGCACCCACTGCAGTTCGGACACCCCGGCGCCGACGTCCCGTCCGATCACCGGCAGCGCCACATTGACGACAGTCGCGTCGAGGAAACCCATGGCCGAGCCCAGGACGGTCGCCAGGAGCACCCAGCGTCCGGTGGGTGACCGGAAGGCCACGGTACCGGCGCCGGGCTCCGCGTCCTGCTGCGCGTCCATGGTGTCTCTCCGCCCTCTCCCGCCTCCCCGCGCACTGCCTTCCCGCCGATCGTACGGCGCGCGCAGCTGACGGCCACTCAGGCTCCCCGGCGCCCGACCGGGGCGGTGGCGGGCGGCACATGTCGTGGTCCCGTCACGGGCGTGCGGTCGAACGGTCACCCCTCCCGACGCACCCTTCCCCCGCGTCGCGGCGTGAACCAAGATGTCCACCGACGTCGGCCGGAACACATGGGGGGAGTTCGGACATGGACAGGCGGGGATTCCTGAGAGGCGCGGCCGTGCTGCCGGCGGCGGGGATGCTGGCGTACGCGGGCGGCAGCGGTGTCGCCACGGCGCGGAGCGGGACCCGCACCCGCACCCGCCAGGCACCGCAGGACTGGATGAAGCCGCTGGCGGCGTCGACCGCGCTGCGCTCGCTGACCATACCCGGCAGCCACGACTCGGGTGCGCGGCACGGCGGAGCCTGGGTCGAGTGCCAGGACACGTCGATCGCCGACCAACTGGCGGCAGGAATCCGGTTTCTGGACGTCCGCTGTCGGGCCATCGACGGGGTGTTCGCCATCCATCACGGCGCCTTCTTCCAGCAGCTGATGTTCGGGGACGTGCTGATCGCCTGCCGTGACTTCCTCGCCGCGCACCCGGGCGAGACGGTGCTGATGCGGGTCAAGCAGGAGTATTCGACGGTCAGCGACGAGGAGTTCCGCCGGATCTTCGATGTGTACCTCGACCAGAAGGGCTGGCGCTCCCTCTTCCGGCTGGCCGACACCCTGCCGACGCTGGGCGAGGCGCGCGGCAAGGTCGTGCTGCTCGCCGACAACGGCGGGCTGCCCGGGGTGCGTTGGGCCGACTCCGGGATCTTCGACGTCCAGGACGACTACCAGGCCGAGCCGTTCGCCAAGTACCGCAGGATCACGGAGCAGTTCCGTGAGGCCGCGGCGCACCCCGGCCCCTTCTACGTCAACTTCGTGAGCACCGCGGCAGGACTCCCGCCGGAGTGGAACGCGGACCGGCTCAACCCCCAGGTGAAGGACTTCCTCAACGGGTCCGAGATGGCCGGGCGTACGGGGCTGGGCATCGTTCCCATGGACTTCCCGCAGGGGGAGCCGGGGCTCATCGAAGCAGTGCTCGCACACAATCCCGCGAGCTGACCAACCGCGCAGCCCGGCACCGCGCTCAGCCCTCGTCGGCCGAGGCCGACGTGCCGGCCGCACCCGCCGCGCCCGCCGAGCCTGCCGCGCCCGCCGAGCTGGGGCGGGCGCGGAGGTGGGCGCGTTCACCCTGTCTGCCGAACAGGCTGAGGATCTCGACCGGCTCCGCGGTGGCGGCGCCGAACCAGTGCGGGACCCGGGTGTCGAACTCGGCCGCCTCGCCCGGGCCGAGCTGCAGATCGTGCTCGCCCAGTACCAGCCGCAGCCGCCCGTTGAGGACATAGACCCAGTCGTAGCCGTCGTGGGTCTTCAACTCTGGCTCCTTGCCGGCGGTGCCGGCCGGGATGACGAGCTTGTACGCCTGGATGCCACCGGCCCGGCGGGTCAGGGGCAGCAGGGTCATCCCGTGCGCGGAGACCGGACGCAGGTGGATGCGCGGGTCACCGGTGGGCGGCGCGTCGACGAGTTCGTCGAGCGTGACCCCGTGGGCCCTGGCCAGCGGCAGCAGCAGTTCGAGGGTCGGGCGCCGGGCGCCGGACTCCAGCCGGGAGAGCGTGCTCACCGAGATGCCCGTGGTCGCCGACAGCTCGGCCAGCGTGGTCTCGCGCTGTCTCCGCAGCGCCCGGAGCCGGGGGCCTACCGCGTCGAGGGCCTGGTCCAGATCGTCGTCCATGTCTCCAGTTTGCCAGATCGGCAACGGAATTTGCTGCTCGCCCTCGGGTGGTCGCAAGGTCGGTGGCGGAGGTGGTCGAGACGATCCAGCAGCCGGCAGGAGGCTACGACGTGGTGGTGATCGGCGGCGGCGGCGCCGGACTGAGCAGGGCGCGCCGCCAGCTGGTGGCCACCGGACTCGTGGACAAGCTGCCCCAGGTGCCGGGCCTGCGCGAGCGCTGGGGCCGCGTGTCATCCTGGGCGGGTGGAGAGCGTCCAGCCGCTGCTGACCCTGGGCCACGGCACCGCCGGGCGGGAAGAGCTGGCCCGGCTGCTGCACGGCGCCGGGGTGCGATCGGTGGTGGACGTACGCACCGCGCCCGGCAGCCGGCGCAACCCCGATGTGCACCGGGAGGCGCTGCGCGAGTGGCTGCCGGCCGAGGGCGTCGGCTACCGGTGGGAGCGGCGGCTCGGCGGCTTCCGCCGGGCCGCGCCCGACGCGCCGGACACCTTCTGGCGCAACGCCTCCTTCCGCGGCTACGCCGGTCACACCCGCAGCCCCGAGTTCCTCGCCGCCATGGACGAGTTGCTGCGCGACGCCGCACAGCAGCCCACGGCCGTGCTGTGCGGCGAGTCGGTGTGGTGGCGCTGCCACCGGCGGCTGATCGCCGACTTCGCGGTGCTGGCCCGGGGGCGGCCCGTGCTGCATCTCGCCCACGACGGCCGCCTCACCGAGCATCCGCCCACCCCCGGCGCCCGGCTGCGCGAGGACGGGCTGCTGGTCTACGACGGGGAGCCGTAGCACGGCAGTGACCCCTGGCTCACTCCGGGGGCAGCTCTCCCGTGCGGGCGATGCTGGAGTACCAGTGAGCGCTGGACTTGGGTGTGCGGCGCTGGGTCTCGTAGTCGACGTGCACCAGTCCGAAGCGCTTGTCGTATCCCCAGGCCCACTCGAAGTTGTCCATCAGCGACCACATGAAGTAGCCCCGTACGTCGGCGCCCTGCCGGATGGCCCGGTGCACGGCCCGCAGATGGCGGTGGACGTAGTCGATGCGCTGGGGATCGTGGAACCGGCCGTCGGCGTCGGGCGCGTCGGGGTAGGAAGCACCGTTCTCGGTCACGTACAGCGGCGTCGCGGGGGCCTCGCGGTGGAAGCGCAGCAGCAGCTCGGTCAGGCCACTGGGGTCGATGCTCCAGCCCATGGCCGTCCGGTTGCCCGGCGGCTGGTGGAAGGCGACCCGGTCGGCTCCCGGCCAGGGCGAGTGCTCGCCGCCGCCGTGTCCGTCGTTGCGCTCGGGCACGGTGCCCTCCGGTACGGCGGAGACCACGCTGGGTGTGTAGTAGTTCACTCCGATCCCGTCGAGTGGCTGACGGGCGAGTGCCGCGTCGCCGTCCTGGACGAAGGCCCAGTCGGTGAGGTGGGCGGTGTCCGCCAGCAGGTCCTCGTCGTACCTGCCGTGCAGCATGGGGCCGGTGAAGACCCGGTTGGCCAGGGCGTCGATGCGCCGGGCGGCGTCCCGGTCGGCCGGGGATTCGGTACGGGGCCGTACGGCGGCCGGGTTGAGGCTCACGCTGATCCGGGCGCCTTCCGGAAGCGCCGTGCGCAGCGCCTGTACGGCCAGTCCGTGGCCGAGGTTGAGGTGGTGCGCGGCACGCAGCGCCGCGACGGGGTCGGTACGGCCGGGCGCGTGCACACCTGAGCCGTAGCCCAGAAAGGCGCTGCACCATGGCTCGTTGAGAGTCGTCCACAGCTCGACGCGGTCACCGAGGGCCTCGGCGACGAGCTGCGCGTACTCCGCGAAGCGGTACGCGGTCTGCCGCGCCGGCCAGCCCCCGGCATCCTCCAGCTCCTGGGGCAGATCCCAGTGGTAGAGGGTCACAGCAGGCGTGATCCCGGCGGCGAGCAGCTCGTCGGTCAGCGCCCTGTAGAAGTCGAGCCCCCGCTGCGAGGCGGGGCCGCGTCCGGTCGGCTGGACGCGCGACCAGGATACGGAGAAGCGGTAGGCGCCCAGGCCCAGTTCGGCCATCAGCGCGACGTCGTCCCGGTAGCGGCGGTAGTGCTCGCAGGCCACGTCTCCGGTGTCGCCGCCGGCCACCTTGCCCGGGGTGTGGGAGAAGGTGTCCCAGATGGACGGGGTGCGTCCGTCCTCCCGTACCGCGCCTTCGATCTGGTAGGCGGCGGTGGAAGCGCCCCACAGGAAGCCGGCGGGGAAGCGGAGGGGCGCGGTGGTGTCCACCGCGGTATCAGCCTGCACGGATGTCATAGGAGCGCTCCCATAGTTGGTGCGGGCACAGCGGTGCCCTGGTTCGTCATGGTGCGGATGTGCCGGAGGGGGAGGGAAAGCGGGGAGTGGAGAGCGGGAGTGGAGTACCGGAGTGTGGAGTGAGGGGAGTGGAGGGGAGGGAAGGGGAGACGGGCGGAGAGCCGGAGGTGGAGCCGTGAGGAAAGCCGCCCCACACGGCCTCCCTCACGGCTCCGGCCGCACGGCACCGGGTCCCACGGCTCCGGTGCCGTCCGGGATCGGGTCAGCCCTTGACGGCCCCCTGCATGACGCCGCCGACGATCTGCTTGCCGAACAGCGCGAAGGCGACCAGCAGCGGCAGGGTGCCCAGCAGAGCGCCCGCCATGATGACCGACTCGTCGGGCACGTAGCCCTGGCCGAGCCCGGTCAGCGCAACCTGGACGGTGGGGTTGTCCTGGGTGAGCGCGATGATCGGCCAGAAGAACTCGTTCCAGGCCAGCACGAACGTCAGCATCCCCAGCACCGCCATCGCGGGCCGGGCGACGGGGAAGACGACGTGCCAGACGATGCGCAGGCTGTGCGCGCCGTCCACGCGCGCGGCCTCGATCAGCTCGGTCGGCAGCGCGTTGACCAGGTACTGCCGCATGAAGAACACGCCGAAGGCGTTGACCATCATCGGCAGGATGACCGCCTGGAGCTGATTGGTCCACTCCAGCTCGGCTATCGCCATGAACAGCGGTACGACGCTGAGCTGCGGAGGCACCATCATCGTGCCGATCACCATCAGCAGCAGTGCGTTCTTCGCGCGGAAGCGGAGCTTGGCGAAGGCGTACCCGGCGAGCGTGGCGAACAGGACGGTGCTCAGCGCGATGGTGCCCGCCACGAACGTCGTGTTGAGCAGCGCCTTGCCCATGTTCGCGTCCTGCCACGCGGTGGTCATATTGGTCAGCAGGTTGCCGCCGAACCAGAACGGCGGCGGCGTCTCGGCCAGCCGCTGGTTGTCCCGGGAGGCGGCGATGGCGGTCCAGAGCAGCGGAAAGAGCGAGCCGGCCGTGAACAGCAGCAGGATGCCGTAGGTGATCCGCCCCGCGTGCAGGTGTTTCCCGGCACTGCCCGCCCTCCGGGTGGCCTTGCGGGGAGGTGTTCCCGCCGGGGATTCCGCCGCTGTGGTGGTGCTCGTTCCGACAGCCGGTGTGGCGGCCGCACGGGCGCGGCGCTGAGCCGTGGTCGGCAGCATGTCCCGCCCCCTTCAGTGGGTCTTGTTGAGTCGTTTGGCGATCAGCCAGTTGAGCAGGCCGATCACGATGAGGATCAGGAACATCGTCCAGGCGATGGCGGAGGCCCGGCCGAGCTGGAAGTCGAACCAGCCCTGCTCGTACAGGTACAGGCCCAGCGTCTGGTACTGGTGCGAGCCGCCACCGGTCTGGGAGCCGCCGAACAGCAGCGGTTCACCGAAGAGCTGCGTCGCGCCGATGGTGGAGACGACCACGGTGAACAGGATCGTCGGCCGCAGCGAGGGGATGGTGACGTGCAGGAACTGCTGCCAGCGGTTGGCGCCGTCCAGCGCCGCCGACTCGTACAGATCGTCGGGGACGGCCTGCATGGCGGCGAGGTAGATCAGCGCGTTGTAGCCGGTCCACCGCCAGATGACGATGGAGGAGACGGCCAGTTGCGAGGTCCAGGTGCCGTTCTCCCAGTCGATGTGGTCGATGCCGACCAGCTCCAGGCCCCAGTTGATCATCCCGTAGTCGCGGCCGTAGAGCATCGTGAACACCAGCGTCGCCGCGGCGACCGAGGTGGCGTACGGAGTGAGCATGGCGACACGGAAGAACATCGACCCGCGCAGCTTGTAGTTGAGCAGATGCGCCAGGCCCAGGGCCATCAGCAGTTGCGGCACCGTCGAGAGCACGCCGATGGTGAAGGTGTTCTGCAGCGCGTTCCAGAAGAAGTCGTCCTCCAGCAGCCGGGAGAAGTTGCGCATCCCGACCCACTCCATGTGCGAGGGATCGTGCAGCGAGACCCGGTGCAGCGACGCCCAGCCCGTGTACAGCAGCGGGAAGAGGCCGAAGGCGGCGAAGAAGACGAAGAACGGTGCGATGAAGGCGTAGGGGCTCCACCGGGCGTCCCACCGGTGGCGCCGGCGGCCGCGGCGCTCCTGGGAGCGCTCGCGGTCGCCGTCCGCCCCAGCGGTGAGCCCGTCCTCCTGGACGCGGGGGAGCGGCTCAGTCCTCGACGACGTCATCGATCTTCTTCACCGCTGCGTTCCAGCCCTCCTCGGGCTTCTTGCCCTGCTGCTCCACCTGGAGGATGCCGATGTCGGAGATGGTCGTCTTGATGACCTGGTCATTGGGGCCGAGCGGGGTGGTGGGAATGCCCTCGGCGGCCCTGGAGAAGATTTTTCCGATGGGCGCGTTGCCGAAGTACTCGTGCTTGGCGTCCTTCACCTCGGGCAGCGCGTAGGCCGTCTTCGAGCTGGGGAAGCTGGCCTGCTTCTTGAACAGCTTGGCTTGCTGCTCGGGTGCGGTCAGCCACTTGGCGAGCTTGACGGCCTCCTTCTCGTTCTTGCCGCCCTTGGGCACGGTCAGGAACGAGCCGCCCCAGTTGGCGGGCTTGGGCGCAGCAGCCACGTCCCACTTGCCCGCGCCCTTGTCGCCGGCCTTCTCCTTGATGTAGCCGAGCATCCAGGGCGGGCAGACGACGGTGGCGAAGTCGCCGTTGGCGTACGCCTGGTCCCACTCCTTGTCGAACTGCTTGAGCTTGCCGGTCATCTCGCCCTTGACGGCACGCATGGCCAGGTCCCAGGACTCCCGGACGCCCTTGCTCTTCTTGTAGACCAGCTTGCCGTCGGCGTTGTAGTACTTGACCGGGTAGCTGGAGACGGCGCCGTTGTAGAGACCGGCGGCACCGTCCATGAACGCGGTGCCCTTGGGCGCCGACTTCATGTACTTCTCACCGGCCTGGACGTACTTCTCCCAGTCGCCCTGCCACAGCTCGCCGACCTCTTCCCTGTCGGTGGGCAGCCCGGCCTTCTCGAACAGGTCCTTGCGGTAGCACACACCCATCGGGCCGATGTCCGTGCCCAGCCCGACGACCTGGCCTTTCCGGGACCTGGCCTGGTTCCACTTCCAGTCGAGCCAGTCGGACTTGTCCACCCCGTCGGCCTTCGAGAAGTCGACGAGCTTGTCCGCGTGCCGGCCGGCGATCTCGTTGATGTTGTCGACTTCGACGGCCTGGATGTCGCTGAGCCCGCTGTTGGCGGTCAGGTGGTTGAGCAGGGCCGGGTAGTAGTCCTCGTTGCGCTCTGTGGAGTTCTCCTTGATCCGGATGCCGGGGTGGAGCTTCTCGTACTCGTCGTAGAGGCCGGCCTGCTTGTAGCCGAAGACGCCGAACACTCCGACGGAGATGGTCTTCTTGCCGTCACCGCTTCCCGAGCCGCCGCCGTCCTCGGCGCACCCGGCCAGTAGGCCCGCCCCCAGCACGGCCGCGAGACCGTAGGCGACGGGTCGGCTGCTCAGTGGGTGCCGCATCGTTCTCTTTCTGGTCGTACGCATGGCTGTGCCGTCCCTCCCGGACCCGCGAAGAGCAGGGAGCCGCTCCGTGCATGTGCAGCGTGGGAGCGCTCCCAACGATGCGTTGCAGCATGCGTGAGGCAGCCGCTCCCGTCAAGGTCTGTGTCAAGGGAGCGCTCCCGGGGTCGAGCGGCCCGGGATGTAGTTCAATGGGCCCGACACACCACACCGGCCGCCCCGAACGCGCCCACCGGAGCGACGAGCAACCGCCCCACCAGGGCAGGAGAACCAAGCGCCCGACAGGGCGGCCGGAAGAGCGCCCGCCAGGGCACTGGAGCAAGGAGGACGCGTCCATGCCAGCAGCCCGCGCGGAAGGCGCCGGGAAGTCCGGACCGACCCTGGAGCAGGTCGCCGCGCGTGCGGGCGTCGGCCGGGGTACGGCCTCCCGGGTGATCAACGGCTCGCCGCGGGTCAGCGAACGCACCCGGGCCGCGGTCCAGGCAGCCGTCGCCGAGCTGGGCTACGTCCCCAACCGCGCCGCGCGGGCACTGGCGGCCGGAAGCATGGACGCCATCGCACTCGTCGTCCCCGAACAGGAGAACCGGCTGTTCGCCGAGCCCTACTTCTCCGAGATCCTGCGCGGCGTCAGCACCGAACTCGGCGACACGGACATGCAGCTCCTGCTGACCCTCATCCGCGACGAGCGCGGACGCGAACGCTTCGCCCAGTACGCCGCGGCACACCGCGTCGACGGTGTGCTGCTGGTGTCCGTACACGGCGACGACCCACTGCCCGACCTGCTGCGCGACGTCGGTATGCCGGCGGTCCTCAGCGGCCGCCGCTCACACGCCGAGCACCTGCCCTATGTCGACTCCGACAACCTGCTCGGCGCCCAGATGGCCGTCGAGCACCTGATCGGGCGCGGCCGGCGGAAGGTCGCCACCGTCACCGGGCCCCTGGACATGTACGTGGCCCGCTGCCGTCTGGAGGGCTACCACGAGGCACTCCGCGCCGCCGGCCGGTCGACAGCGCCGACGGACGAACACCTGGTCGTGGAGGGAGACTTCACCGAGGAAGGCGGTCGCCGCGGCATGCTCGAACTGCTGCGCAGGGACCCGGAGGTCGATGCGGTCTTCTGCGCCTCGGACGTGATGGCGGCCGGCGCCCGGCTGGCGCTGCGCGAAACCGGACGGGACGTGCCCGAGGACGTGGCGCTCGTCGGCTTCGACGACTCGGCCGTCGCCCGGCACATGGACCCGCCGCTGACGACCGTACGGCAGCCGATCGAGGAGATGGGGCGGGCCATGGTCCGGATGCTGCTCGACCTGATGGCGCGCGCCCAGGACGACGCCCCAGGGCGGGCCGGGACCGGGGGCGGGAACAGTACGCAGGACCAGCCGCGCCTGCTCCTGCCCACGGAGCTGATCCGGCGCCGCTCGTCGTGACGGTGCGGAGCCGCTCACTGCGTTGGCGGCCCCGCGCTCGTCCCGATCGCGGCCGCGCCGCCTCGCGGCCGGGCGCCCACGGGTCAGAACCCGCCGCCCCCGCCGCCTCCGCACGAGGCTCCGCCGCCGCACGAGGCGCCGCTTCCGCCGCTGTCGCCGCCTCCGCCCTCGCCGCCTCCGCTCTCGTGGTCCACGCCGTCACCGGCCGTCCACGCCTGCCCCGTGTAGCCGTACCCGGCTCCCCGCCCGAAAGAGCGGGCGTTGCGGCTGGACGGCTTCGACGTCCAGTAGGTGATGCACGCGATGACCAGCACCAGCAGCACTCCGAAAACCAGCCACGCGACCATGGCCGTCCCCCGTTCCCCCGCGGATTCTCCGCACACTCGTCGGACCAGGAAGTATGTCCCCGCCGGGGCCTTCTCACAACATATGCCGCACACCAGGCAGGTGCTCCGCACTACGCACCGACGGTACGGTTTGCTGGGATTCACCCCATGGAGGCCGCACTTGGCGTACTGCGGCGCGTTGTTCCCTGCGGGCCCGGCGTACTGGGGCGACGCCGGACCACAGGATCGCCAACGCGGCACGGAAGCGGTGATGACGATGGCCGGGACGGCAACGCGGGTGTGCGTCGGGGTGGTGGCTCCGCAGACCGGAAGGCTCGCTCCGCTGGGCGAGCCTCTGTCATTCGCCGTACGCACGCTGGCGCGGCGGCGACCCGCTGCGCAGCTTCCGGTGGACCTACCACACTTCGCCTGGGGGCTGGATGACATCGCGACCGTCTTCGCCGACGTGTGGAAACAACTCGGGCTCCGGCTCACCCTCGTCTCCAACACCCGGGCTCCGGCCGTCCCACTGACCGGCGATCTCGTCGCCGCGCGCTGAAGACAGGCATCCTGGAAGCCTCACTCCGCCGCCTTCCGGAAAGACCCCGCCGTGCTCGTCGCCCGCTCCCTCGCCTTGTTCGCCGTCGCCGCCCTCTTCGAGATCGGGGGAGCCTGGCTGGTATGGCAGGGGCTCCGGGAACAACGGGGCCTGCTGTGGACCGGTGCGGGCGTGGTCGCGCTCGGCCTGTACGGAGTGGTGGCGACCTGGCAGACCGACGACAACTTCGGGCGGATCCTGGCCGCCTACGGCGGGATCTTCGTCGCGGGATCGATCCTCTGGGGCGTGATCGCCGACGGCTACCGGCCGGACCGCTTCGACATCGTCGGCGCGCTGATCTGCCTCGCCGGGATGGCCGTCATCATGTACGCGCCCCGGGGAAGCTGACCCGTCGGCCGACGGCCGACGAGAGCGGGGGAGCGGCGTTCAGCTGGCGAGCGGAGTGTCGTCGTCGGCGTCGTCGGCGTCGGACGCCTGCGTCGGGTCGCCGCCGTGGAACTCCGGATCGATCGCGTTGGCCGCACCCAGCGCGGTGAGAATCCAGGCGTCTTCCCGAGTCCGGAGCCGCGCCGCCTCGCGATGGGCCAGCGCCGCCTCCAGTTCGTCCAGCGCGGTGTCGAGCCTGGCGCTGTCCTTTCCGGCGGCCGCGTCGCGCACGCGCTGCCGTGCTTCCATCACGCCCGCGTTCGCGTCCTCGTACAGGGCGTCGAGCTCGGATTGTTTCGGGTCAGCCATGGGTCCAGCCTACGCGTCGCGAATCTTCGTACGCGCGCGGCCACGGTTCCCGGCATCCCGGCCGCCGCACTTCGCCCAATTGCACGGGGGACGGATGACCGAGCGGCCGGTTCCCGGCTGTTGAAGATCGTAAAAGTGGGACGGCTGTACGCCGGCGGACCGCCCTGTCCTGCTGCGCGACCGCGGGGAGCCGGTAGAGAACCAGTGGTAAGGCAGGCGCCCGTCTGGTAGGGGTACGGCATGGATTCCCAGGAGAAGACCGGGTTACGGCACGCTCAGGACGTCTCCGAGTTCCTGGAGAGTCTGCGGGCCCTCAAGGAGGCGTCGGGCCTCACGCTGCGGCAGCTGGAAGAGCGTGCCGCCGCTGCTGGCGACTACCTTCCCCGCAGCACACTCTCCTCCATGCTCAGCGGCAGGCGACTTCCCCGCCCCGAGCTGCTGGCCGCGTTCGTCCGGGCCTGCGGGCACGAGCGGCGGCTGACGGACTGGCTCCGGCTGCGCGACCAACTCGCCCAGCGCGACACCCGTGCCGACGCCGCCCGTGCCGACACCGCCGGTTCCGCCGCGGCCGATTCCGCTTCCGTCGATTCCACCGCCGTTTCGGCCGACGCTCCCCGTCGGGGGGCCGCGCGGCGCTTTCTGCGTGCTCGCCTGCTGGTGCCGCTCGCGGTCGCGGTGCTGCTCGCCGCAGCGGCCGCGGTGGCCGGCACCCGTGACGAGCCGGGCGGTGGCAAGCCTCCTCCCGGCGCGGCCGCCGCCACGGACGCCAGCGGGAAGGCCGCCGACGACTCCGGGACGGGAGCTGCGAGCACCGCAGCCGACGTGCCGCGCGGCGCGGTCCGGCTGCGCCCCCTCTCCGCACCACGCCTGTGTCTGACCGACGGCCTGGTCCGCGACCGTCGCTACGCTCCCTTGGTCGCCGTGCAGCGCCCCTGCACCCGGACCCGGCCCCAGACGACCGAACTGCGCGCGGAGCCCGGTAGCGGCCGGTACCGCATCCAGTGGCACCACCCCGAGTTCGGCACCGGCTGCCTCAAGGTCCTGGGCACGGGAGCGGGCAAGGGCCTCCTGGAGCCCTGGGACGCGTGCGACCAGGCCGAGCTCTTCCGTCTCGTACCCGTACGGGGACGGAACACGTACGCGCTGCGAACGGACGCGGGCCGCTGTGTCGGCATCGCGCGGCCCGTCACCGCCGAGGGCACGGAGGCCGTCGAGCAGCGCTGCACCGCGGCCCGTAACCAGATGTTCCGCATCGAGTCCGCCCCGACTGACGTCCGCCACCGCCCGGACCGGTCGTCCCTCACCCCCCGTGGTTGAGGGTCGACCGGTCGCGCCGCACAGCACAGATCCTGGGGCGGGACGCGGGCCAGGAGAAGGGGAATCCGCTGTCCGGGACGGTCACGGGCTGTCCGTGCAGGTCGAAGGCGTGACCGGGGGCTGTCCCGGACACCGGCGGAGCGTAGCCTCGGCTTCGGAAGAGAGCAGCGGACCGGTGACGGGATGTCTCCGGCGCGGGGAGGAGAGCGCAGTTGAGCCAGTTGCGGATCGTGGTGGACGATCTCTCCGGTCCCGAGACAGCCGAGTTCCTCGAGGAACACGTGAGTCAGATGCGGTCCCTCACACCACCGGAGAGCAAGCACGCGCTGGATCTCGACAGCCTGCGGAAGCCCGGGACCACGTTCTGGTCCGCCTTCGACGGCGATGTGCTGGTCGGCTGCTGCGCCCTCAAGCAGCTCGACCCGCTTCACGCGGAGCTGAAGTCGATGCGCACCAGGCCGGTACGGCGCAGAAGCGGCGTCGCTTCGCGGCTGCTGGAGCACGTCCTGGGCGAAGCCACGGGCATGGGCTTCGCCCGTGTGAGCCTGGAGACGGGCTCGGCCGATTTCTTCCGGCCGGCGCGCGGGCTGTACGAGAAGTTCGGATTCGAGTTCTGCGAGCCGTTCGCCGACTACACGCACGACCCGAACAGCGTTTTCATGACCAGGAAGCTCTGAGCCTCCACCCGCCTCGCCGTCCGCTGTCCACCGTCCCGGGGGATCGGGAGGCCGGGCGACCGCGAGGAGTGAAAAGGCGCTGACAGAGCGGCGGCCCGGTGGCCCGGGCCGCTCGGAATCCCTTCAGGGGGAGCGCGGGAGGACGCTCAGGCGGTCTGCGGTGCCTTCTCGTCCTTCAGCATCTTGCGCAGCTCTTCGCGCAGTTCCGGTGTGTCCGTGTGACCGTGGACGGAAGCCGCGTGTTCGGCGGCGGCCTGTACGACCTCGTCCTCTTCACCGGCGATGGTGAGTGTGCAGTTCGACTCGCTCGGGTAATCCCTGCAGTCCGCAACCTTGCGCATCAAGGGCACCTTCTTCCCCTCTGGCTTGCAGGTACCTCCTTTTTCAGGATCGCGCGGGCACCCCGGCCGGGCAAACGCCGAGACCGGTCCACAGCGCTGCGCGCTACCCGACCGGAGCGCGGGCCGTGTAGACGGTGTTGGCCGACGTACCGCCTTGCACGGGGTTGGCGAAGGTGACGGTGTGTGCTTCTGCCCCCTCGAACACCTCGGACAGCGCGCCGGTGAAGTCCTCGTCCGGCGGATCGTCGGACCACAGGGCGAAGGCCCCGCCCGGGTGCAGATGTTGGGCCAGGCGCCGCAGCCCGGCCGGCTCGTAGAGCGCCGCGTTGCTCGGCCGCAGCACGTGCCGTGGCGAGTGGTCGATGTCCAGCAGGATCGCGTGGAAGCGCCGGTGCGGTGTCCGTGGGTCGAAGCCGTTGCTGTCCGCTGCCAGGGAGAAGAAGTCCCCGTGCGTCAGACGGCATCGGGCGTCGCCGGACAGCCGGGCGCCCACCGGCACCAGGTGCCGCTCGTGCCAGTCGAGTACGGCGTCGAGCGCCTCGACCACCAGCAGTGAGCGCACCCGCTCGTCCCGCAGTGCCGCCTCCGCTGTGTAGCCGAGGCCGAGACCGCCCACGACGACGTCCAGCTCGCCCCCGGCGCGTGCCGCAGCAAGCCCGAGGCGGGCGAGTGCGACTTCCCCCTCGGTGAAGAGGCTGGTCATCAGGAAGTCGTCATCGAGCTTGACCTCGTACACGTGCGTGCCGGAGGAAGGGTCCCGGCGGCGCCGCAGACTGATGGCTCCCATCTCGGTGGGCCGCCAGTCGAGCTCTTCGAATCGTGCGCTCACACTGCGAACCTATCGTGATCAAGAGCCGTCCGGGGCCACCCGCACACCGGCGGCGCCGGCCCCCGTCCACCGGCCGGTACGGACCTCCGTGCACCGGCGGGGGTCCGACCCCCGCCTTCGCGCCGCCCCCGCTGCCCTGATGAAATGCGTATCGTGACAGGTGCGACAGGTAAGTGGTCATCGGATACGCCAACCCCTATCGCCTCCTACACGGCGATCGGGGACAGCTTCACCGAAGGCGTCGGGGATCCGGGGCCCGACGGAGTGTTCGCCGGGTGGGCCGACCGGCTCGCGCTGCTGCTGGCGGAGCGGGCTGCGGACGGCTTCCGGTACGCGAACCTGGCCGTGCGGGGGCGGCTGCTGGACCAGATCGTCGCCGAGCAGGTCCCTCGCGCCAAGGAACTCGCCCCCGAGCTGGTGACGTTCTGCGCCGGAGGCAACGACATCCTGCGTCCCGGCTCCGACCCGGACGCTCTCGCGGACCGCTACGAGGCCGCGCTCACCGAACTCCTCACCACGGTGGGCACCGTGGTGGTGTGTACGGGCTTCGACACCCGCAACTTCCCCCTGCTGCGCCACCTGCGGGGCAGGATCGCCACCTACAACGGTCATTTGCGCGCGGTCGCCGACCGCCACGGCTGTCCGGTGCTCGACCTTTGGTCGCTGCGCGCCGTGCAGGACCGCAGGGCGTGGGACGAGGACCGCCTCCACCTGTCGCCCGAGGGCCACCGCCGCGTGGCGATGCGGGCCGCCGAAGTGCTGGGCATCGAGCCGCCCACGAGCCCGGACGAGCCCTGGCCCGCCGCGCCGGGCGCCGCTGCCACCTCGCGCCGGGACGATCTGTACTGGGCCCGCCAGTACCTGCTGCCGTGGATCGGGCGACGGCTGCGTGGTGAGTCCTCCGGCGACCATGTCCAGGCCAAACGCCCCGACCTGCTCCCGCTGCGGACCCCCGAGCCGTGAGGGCTCACTTCGGCTGAAGCAGCCCGTCCGGCAGGCCGAGGTGGTCGTGGAGGGCGCGCCGCCCCACCGGGGTGACGGTCACGGCGCGGGTGGTGCCGATCCGCGCGATCCACCCCGCGTCGAACGCGTGCCCGCACAGCGCCGCGCCGACGGCGCCCGCCAGATGGGGGCGGCGTTCGGTCCAGTCCAGGCACGACCGCACCGAAGGGCGCCGCGTCCCGACCGGTACGGTGATCCCCGTCTCCCGGAGCCAGGCATCTCCCTCGCCGGTGAGCCGGAGCCCGTTCTCCCAGTCGAGCAGCCCCCGTTCGGTCAGCGCTTCGGTGATCGCGACACCGACGGTGCCCGCCAGATGGTCGTAGCAGGTGCGAGCGTGTGCCAACGCCTGCCGCCGGCCGGCCGCCGACAGCGAGCGGGGCGGCGCGGCCCGGTCGGGGGCCAGCGCCGCGAGGCTCTCCACCAGTTCGGCGATGTGCGGATCGGCGAGCCGCACATAGCGGTGCCGCCCCTGCCGCTCCTCGACGAGGAGGTTGCCGCGTACCAGGGCGTTCAGATGCTCGGTCGCGGTGGAGGCAGCCACCCCGGTGTGCCGGGCCAGCTCGGTCGCCGTCCACGCCCGGCCGTCGAGCAGGGCCAGGCAGAACCCCGCACGCGTGCCGTCGGCCAGGAGCTTGGCGACAGAGGCCAGGTCAGGGGCTGCCGCGGGGGTGCGCCGAGTGCTCATACGCACGATTATCCCCCGCCGCCTTCCGCCTTCCGCCTTCCGCCTTTCGGTGTCCGGTCTCCGGGATGCCTCGCTGAGCCGGCCGGTGAGCACGCCACCGGCGGAGCCGGCTCCCGCAGCGAGGCGACCGCGTTACTGATCACCGCAGTGGGTTACGCGTGGAGTACGAGGCGGATGCGTACTCCTGTGACTGCTGACGGAGACTGATCGACAGCGTCCGCACACCGAAGAGATCCGATGACCGAAAGGGAGCGACGACCATGGCCGACGGGAACTCCACCGGCGAGACGATGCAGGCGATGACCTACGACCGGTTCGGCGGCACGGAGGTGCTGTCCGCGACCCGGCAGCCGCTGCCCAAGGTGGGGCCGGGCGAGGTCCTGGTCCGGGTGCGGCACGCGGCGGTCAACCCGGTCGACTGGAAGATCATGGCGGGCGGTCTCGAGGCTCTGATGGACACCGTCTTCCCCGTCGTGCCCGGCTGGGATGTCGCGGGTGTCGTCGAACGGGCCGGTATCGATGTGCCCGAGTTCTCCGCCGGGGACGAGGTGATGGCCTACGCCCGCAAGGACTATGTGCACGGCGGGACGTTCGCCGAGTTCGTCACCGTGCCGGTGCGGTGCCTGGCCCGCCGCCCGTCCTCGCTCAGCTGGGAAGAGGCGGCGGGCCTGCCGTTGGCCGGTCTCACGGCGTACCAGACGCTCACCCGGCTCGGCACCCGCGAGGGCGAGACGGTGCTGATCCACAACGCGGCCGGGGGCGTCGGATCGCTCGGCGTGCAGATCGCCCGCGCCCTCGGCGCGCGCGTCATCGGCACGGCCTCACCCGCCAACCACGACCGGCTGCGCGAGCTCGGAGCCGAGCCCGTCGCCTACGGCGACGGGCTCACCGACCGGGTGCGGGAGCTGGCTCCCAAGGGAGTCGATGTGGTGGCCGACTTCGTCGGCGGCGTCCTGGACGCCACGCTGGGCGTCCTGGCCGAGGGTGGACGGCACGCCTCCATCGCGGACAACTCCGTGACGGAGGCGGGCGGCCAGTGGCTGTGGGTACGCCCCAGCGCGAGCGACCTGACCGAGCTGGCCCGGCTGGCCGACGAGGGCAAGCTGTCGGTACGGGTGGCGGAGGCGTTCCCGCTCACCCGGCTGGCCGACGCGTTCGCGCTGAGCCAGTCGGGCCACGTGCACGGAAAGATCGTGGTGACGCCCTGACGGCCGGACGCTCTTGCCGCAGGAAACCACGCCGGCCTGCCCTTGCGGCTGCCCGAGGGCGTCGCAGCGGCGGCCGGGGAAACCGGCTCAGCGGTTTCGGCGGTGGAGGGCGCGGTCCGGGGCGCCGAACCTGTCGGCGGCGAGGGCCGCCTGGTGCCAGTGCGGGTAGATCAGTTCGGGCGCGCTGACCTTGTCCAGCCGGTCCAGGTCGGCGGCGTCGAGCCGGACGTCGACGGCACCGAGGTTGTCCCGCAGCTGCTCGTCCTTGCGGGCACCGATGACCAGGGTGGTCACCCCGGGCTGTGCCAGCAGATACGCGAGGGAGACCTGGGCGTGGGAGACGCCGTGCGCGTCGGCGATGTCGACGACCGTCTCGATGGTGTCGTACAGCTTCTCCTCGTCGCGCACCGGCGGCTCGGACCACTCGGTCAGATGCCTGCCGCTTTCGGCCTGCTGTCCGCGCCGGTACTTGCCGGACAGCAGGCCGCCGGCGAGCGGGCTCCACACCATGACCCCGAGCCCCTGGTCGAGGGAGAGCGGCACCAGCTCGTACTCGGCGTCGCGGGACTCCAGCGAGTAGTAGATCTGGTTGCTGACGAAACGCTGGTAGCCGTGTGCGTCGGCGACACCGAGCGCCTTCATCAGCTGCCACCCGGAGTAGTTCGACACCCCCAGATAGCGGACCTTCCCCGCGCGGACCAGGGAGTCGAGCGCCTCCATGGTCTCTTCCAGCGGGGTGAGCCCGTCCCACTCGTGGACGTGGTAGATGTCCAGGTGGTCGGTGCCCAGCCGGCGCAGGCTGCCCTCGACCTGGCCGAGGATGTGGTGCCGGGAGAGCCCCTGGTCGTTGGGTCCGTCGCCCACGGCCATCCGCACCTTCGAGGAGAGCAGAAGGCGATCGCGGCGCCCCGTGATCACCTCGCCGAGGATCTCCTCGCTCAGCCCGGCGGAGTACATGTTCGCCGTGTCGAACAGGTTGACGCCCGCGTCCAGGCACATGTCGACCTGACGCCGCGCCCCGGCGACGTCCGTCGAGCCGACGTTCCCGAACATGTCCCGACCGCCGAACGTCATCGTCCCCATCGTCAGGACCGACACCCGCAGGCCGGAACGGCCCAACTGCCTGTACTCCATTCAGCTTTCTCCGCTCTGTGTGTGGTGCGGCATCCGCCGTGTGACATCCACCGGGCGGCATCCGCCGTACGGCGGCCCGCACTCGGCGCCTACCACGCGCGCCCCGAACTCATTCAAGATTCAAGCGCGGGGTACGGGCCGCTGTTGCTCATGAAAGTCGTTTTCAATAAACTCCCAGGGTTGTCGATGTCCCAGGAGGTTTCTCGTGGCTGTGCCCAAGCGGAAGATGTCCCGCAGCAACACCCGGCACCGCAGGTCCCTGTGGAAGGCCGGTACGCCGCAGCTCGTTCCCGTCACGATCGAGGGGAAGGTCCACCGGGTGCCTCAGCGGCTGGTCAAGGCGTATGAGCGCGGCCTGCTGCGGCCGGCGGACTGACTCTCCCGCGCCGACCGCTTCCGCGCACAGAAATCCCCGGCTCCGAGAATTGCGGGCCGGGGATTTCCTTGGCTATGCTCGGTGTTTCTGTGTGCCTACACAGAAAAGCCCCCGTAAGGGGGCGGTCGATAGAAGTAACGTACCGGGCAGGGAGCCGTTTTGTCAAACCGGGGAAGCGCTGAGCTGCAGCACGAGCAGAAATACCTCGATCATCTCTACGCCCGCGTCGATGTATTGCGAGGGCAGGCCGCCTCGGCCGTCGAGGAGGCGCAGAAGCCGGACGGCAACACGCGGCAGGCGCGCGTCGAAAGGGATGTGCGCGTCGCTGAGCGCTCCGGACTGCTGGCCGCGCTGAACGCCGTCGACGGTTCGCTGTGCTTCGGCCGTATCGACTTCACCGACGGCACCTCGCACCACATCGGCCGCATCGGTATCCGCGAGGACGACGCCGAGCGCACCCCGGTCCTCATCGACTGGCGTGCCCCGGTGGCGCGCCCCTTCTACCTCGCCACCGGACACACCCCGATGGGCCTGCGCCGCCGACGCCACCTCACCACCCAGGGCCGTACCGTCACCGAGCTGCACGACGAACTGCTCGACCTCGGCGACGAGGAGCGCACCGGGCACGAGGACCCCACAGGGGACGCCGTCCTCCTCGCCTCGCTGAACGCCGCCCGCACCGGCCGCATGAACGACATCGTGCGCACCATCCAGGCCGAACAGGACCGCATCATCCGCGCTCCGCACCGGGGTGTCCTGGTCGTGGAGGGCGGCCCCGGCACCGGCAAGACCGCCGTAGCCCTGCACCGGGCCGCGTTCCTGCTCTACGAGCACCGCGAGTTGCTCGCCAAGCGGGCCGTGCTGATCGTCGGCCCGAACCCCGCCTTCCTCTCCTACATCGGGGAGGTGCTGCCCTCGCTCGGTGAGACCGGCGTGCTGCTGTCCACGCTGGGCGAGCTGTACCCGGGAATCGAGGCGCGCGGCACCGACAGCCCGCGCGCCGCCGCCGTCAAGGGCCGCGCCGAGATGGCCGAGGCCCTGCGGCTGGCCGTCCGCGACCGGCAGCAGGTGCCGGAGCCGGGCGAGCCGCTGATCGTGCCGCACGACGACGGCGACCTGGTACTGGACTGGCACCTCGCCGACGAGGCACGCGAGGCGGCCCGAGCCACCCGGCTCCAGCACAACCTCGCCCGCCCGCACTTCGCGTTCCGCGTCATCGACGCGCTCACCGCGCAGCTCGTCGAACGCCTCGGTGCCGACCCCTACGGCGGCCCCAACCTGCTGGGCCCGGACGACGTCGCGCAGCTCGGCAAGGCCGTCGCGGCCAACCCCGAGGTGCACGCGGCGATCTCGCAGCTGTGGCCCGAGCTGTCGCCCGAGGAGTTCGTGGCCGACTACCTGGCCGAACCCACCTGGCTGCCCGAGGAGGACGCCGCCGCGATCCGCCGTACGGTCACTTCGCCCGCCGACTGGACCCCGGCGGATGTGCCGCTGCTCGACGAGGCGGCCGAGCTGCTGGGCGAGGACGACAGCGCGCAGCGGGCCGCTGCCGAGGCGGAACGCCAGGAGCGTATCCAGTACGCGCAGGGCGTTCTCGAGGTCGCCCGGGGGTCGGAGTCGTTCGAGTTCGAGGACACCGAGTCCGAGATCCTGGCAGCGCACGACGTCATCGACGCCGAGCGGATGGCCGAGCGGCACGAGGAGGCCGACCACCGGACGGCGGCCGAACGCGCGGCGGCCGACCGCACCTGGGCCTTCGGCCACATCATCGTCGACGAGGCGCAGGAGCTGTCCTCGATGGCCTGGCGGCTGCTGATGCGGCGCTGCCCGTCCCGCTCCATGACTCTGGTCGGCGATCCGGTGCAGACCGCCGAGGAAGCCGGCGTCGGCTCCTGGGAGGACATCCTGGCGCCGTATGTCGAGGACCGCTGGGAACACACCCGGCTCGCGGTCAACTACCGCACCCCGGCCGAGATCATGGACCTGGCCGCCGCCGTCGTACGCGCCCGGCACCCGGGCTTCGAGCCGCCTTCCTCGGTCCGCTCGACGGGCACCCGTCCCTGGGCCCGACAGGCGCCGGGCGACCTGCCGGGCGCTGTCGCCGAGGTGGCGGCAGCGCAGACGCCCGACGAGGGCCGCCTCGCTGTCATCGCGCCGCGCCGCCTGCACGAGGCGCTGGCCGCCCGGCTGCCCGATGTCGTCCCGGGCGCCGAGCCCGACCTCACCCGGCATCTGGTCCTGCTCGACCCGCGTCAGGCCAAGGGCCTCGAGTTCGACCGGGTCCTGGTCGTCGAGCCCGCCGAGTTCGGCACGAGCGACCTCTATGTCGCCCTCACCCGGGCCACCCAGTCGCTGGGCATCCTGCACGAGGCGCCGCTGCCGGACGGGCTGGCCGGGGCCCTGGACGCCTCCGGCGTGGAACATCCCGCCTGAGGGCTCTCGTCAGCCCTGAGCGCGGAGTTCGAGGAGCTCCGGGGCGAGCAGAGTGATGGTGCGGCCCCTGACCTCGATCAGCCGGTCACGACGCAGGCGGGCCAGCGCGCGGTTGACGGTGACGCGGGTGACCCCCAGCAGATCCGCGAGGGTCTGCTGGGTGCCGGGCAGTGTCACACGGTGGCCGGGCACCGTCGCGGCCTCCTCCAGCAGCCAGGACGACAGCCGGGCCTCGGCCGACAGGGTGGCCGTCGCCATCAGCCGTTGCTGTTGCCGCCTCGCGTGGCCGGCCAGCACCCGCAGTACATGGCTCCGTACCGAGGGGACGTCCTCGACCAGAGTGAGGAAACAGTCGCGCGGCAGGCTCCGTACGGCGCACGGGGTGAGCGCGCTGAAGGTGGCGGTGTGCCCCGCGCCGTCGATCACGGCGACCTTGTCCAGCGCGCGGGGTGCGGCCCATTCCCCGAAGCGGAGCACGCGTCCGGCGCTCGTGGTGGCGGTTGCCGCCATCCGGCCACGCAGCAGCAGGAGGAGATGCGTGGCCGGGTCGTCCGCCCGGCGCAGCGTCGCGCCCGTCGGCACCGCGAGCGGTACGGAGTCGTCCCACGCCTGCCGCAGTGCGGCGTCGGAGAGGGCAGCCAGCAAGGGGACGCGGCTGAGCGAAAGCCACGGCTGCGATGTATCAGTCGATACAGACCTGGTCACACCGCGACCGTACCGTCAGCGGCATGCTGATTCTCGAACTCGCCTTCGCCGACAGCCCGGAGCGGCTGGCCGCCCGCCCCGCACACCGGCAGCGCCTGGTGGAACTGCACGCCGAAGGGCGACTCGTCGCTGCCGGACCGTGGGCCGACGACAGTGGTGCGGCACTGATCTTCGATGCCTCCCGCACCGAGCTGGACGCGATCATGGCCGCCGATCCGTATTACCGCACGGCGGGTGTCCGCGTCGTGAGTGCCAGGGAATGGAAACCGGTGGTGGCGCCGGATGCTGACGCCACCACCTGACTGAGGAGAGACTGCCCATTCCTGTCCGTTGCGGGCTGCGAGTGCACCGTGGCTTGTCGCGCATTCCCCGCGCTCCTCATGGGCGCGTGCCTCAGCGTCGGATTCCGGCACCCGCGCTTGGGTCCACGAGGCGAGGGACCGTGTGCGGGGGATCGACCCGTCGGCACTGGAACCAGACGTGGTGCCAGTGGACTTGGGGCCTTCCAGGGTGAACCAGCCGGGGATGCGGTTGCCGTCCACGATCACCTTGCCGTCGTTGAGCAGCCCGGTGCCCTCGGGCCGCATCCGGTGGCCGGTGAGCCGGTTCCTGATCCCGGAGGCCCAGCTCGCAGTCCCCGACCAGCCCGGCCCGCTTGTCGTCCCAGTACTTCCACATGTCGGTGCCGGAGCCCAGCACCTTGCCCCGCCAGTGCCCGGGCAACATCGGCCCCGCGGGCATGAACACGGTCGGCAGCCCGACACTCGCAGCGCCCATCAGCAGCGCCGGAGTGGTCTTGTCGCAGCCGCCCATCAGTACCGCGCCGTCCACCACCAGCCCGGTCCCGGCCAGCGTCTTGAGCGCCTCGCGCACGGGGGTCTTGGAGACGCCGAACTGCGCGGCGAGTTCGGTCTCGACCAGCGTCTGGCCCGGCGACAACTGGCCGGTGAGAATGCGGTGCTTGATCCCTCAAGTACATACTGGGTCCGCGAAGGGATGGGGGTCGGGATGGTCGTCATGGACCCTCGGATCTCCATATCGCGTCTCACATATGACGTACGAAGTACGACGGTCCGAAGGGAGAAGGGGGTCAAGGGCGCATCAACGCTTCGAACACAACGGATTGCAGAAAGTGAAAGCAGTGGCGTCGTGTGAGAGTTGAGCCCTGTGTGGCCGATGCGGCCTCTGTGCTCTCTGTGAGATAGGGCATACCGCTCAGCGGTGCGACCTGTCCGGATAGCCGAGTACGCTACGGAAGATTTACGGAACCTTGTCCCCCGGTTGGTGTCTCGTCACCGACTGTGATCTTCCCGAGGACGCCGCGTGGATTCGCTCAACTCGTTCATCCTCGACGTCAACGACGTCTTCTGGACCTACCTCCTCATTCCGCTGGTGGTGGGTGCCGCGCTGTACTTCACGCTCCGTTCCAAAGGGGTGCAGCTGCGGCTGCTGCCCGAGATGGTGCGGGTGCTCGGCGACAAGACCAAGCCAGGTCCCGACGGGCGCAAGCAGGTCTCCTCCTTCGGAGCCTTCACCATCTCCGCCGCCGCGCGAGTGGGCACCGGCAACGTCGCGGGCGTGGCCGCCGCCATCACCGCCGGCGGTGCAGGTGCGGTCTTCTGGATGTGGGTGATGGCGCTGCTGGGCGCCTCGTCCGCGTTCGTGGAGGCATCCCTGGCGCAGCTGTACAAGGTGCGCAACCGGGACAGCGAGGGCAACGAGTCCGGTACCTACCGGGGCGGGCCCGCCTACTACATGCAGCGCGGCCTGCGGAAGCGCTGGCTGGGCCTGATCTTCGCCGTGGTCATCACCCTGACCTTCGGCTTCGTCTTCAACGCCGTGCAGTCCAACACCATCGCCTCCGTCACCAAGGGCTCCTTCGGTGACGACTTCCCCGCCGCCGGTGCGGGTGTGGCCGTCGCGGTGCTGCTGGCCCTGGTGATCTTCGGCGGAGTCCGGCGCATCGCCACGGTCACCCAGCTCGTCGTGCCGGTGATGGCCGTCATCTATCTGCTGCTCGGCCTCACGGTCGTCGTCCTGAACATCTCCGATGTGCCGCGGGTCTTCGCGGACATCGTGGGCGGTGCCTTCGGGTTCCGCGAGGTCGCGGGCGGCGCCGTCGGCGCGGCTATCCAGCAGGGCATCAGGCGCGGGATGTTCTCCAACGAGGCCGGTCTGGGCTCGGCGCCGAACGCGGCGGCAACGGCCGAGGTCACGCACCCCGTCAAGCAGGGGCTGGTGCAGACCCTCGGCGTCTTCTTCGACACGCTGCTGATCTGCTCGATGACCGCGTTCGTCATCCTCACCACCAACCCGTCGCTCTCCGAGCGGGGCGGTGCCGACCTCACCCAGTCGGCGCTGGAGGAGACCCTCGGCGGCTGGGCCGGCCACGCGCTGACGCTGGTGGTCTTCCTGCTCGCCTTCTCCACTCTGATCGGCAACTACTACTACGGCGAGTCCAACATCCAGTTCATGACCGGCACGTCGAGCCGCTGGGTGCTGCCCGGCTACCGCGTGCTGGTGCTGGTCGCCGTCTTCGCCGGGGCGCTCGGCTCGGTGGACGTGGTCTGGAACCTCGCCGACGTCTTCATGGGCAGCATGGCTCTGGTCAACCTGGTGGCGATCGTGCCGCTGTCGGCCATCGCCTGGAAGCTGCTGGACGACTATCTCACCCAGCGCCGCCAGGGCCTCGATCCGACGTTCGTCCGGGACCGGCTGCCGGATCTTCCCGGCGAGATCGAGTGCTGGTCCGCTCCCACGGATGTGAAGGCCGCCGACAAGGTGTAGCAGCCGGCGGCCGCGGAGGTCCCCGCGCCCCTTCGGGGCGCGGGGACCTACTTCAGCTCTGCTGCCACAACGGCGGCGGCGTCAGCCACCAGCTTGTCGTCGTACTCGGCGTCCCGCTCCGCCCGCCTGGAGAACACCGTCACCACGAGCGGCGCCTTGCCGGGCGGGCGGACCACGGCGATGTCGCCGCGGCTGGCGTAGCGGCCCGCACCGCTCTTGTCGCCGACGCTCCAGCCCTCCGGGAACCCGGCCCTGATCAGCGTCTTGCCGGTCGGGTTGTCGTGCATCCAGGCGTTGAGCTGCTTGCGTTCTCTCTTGCCGAGGCCGTCACCGAGCGCGACGGCTCGCAGGTCGTCGGCGAAGGCGCGGGGGGTGGTGGTGTCCCTGTCGTCGCCCGGCTCGGCATCGTTCAGCTCGCGCTCGTAGCGGTTGACGTT
This sequence comes from Streptomyces spirodelae, assembly GCF_017676385.1. Lineage (GTDB taxonomy): Bacteria > Actinomycetota > Actinomycetes > Streptomycetales > Streptomycetaceae > Streptomyces > Streptomyces spirodelae. Next base: position 340,561 of record NZ_JAFFZN010000001.1, on the reverse strand, counting down.
GGTGACGTCGTCGCCGAGCTTCTCCAGGAAGGCGTCCAGCGCCTTCGGGCCGCCCAGGTCGCGGAGCAGCAGATTGTCCGCGGCGTTGTCGCTCTGCCGGACAGCGGCCGCGCACAGGGCGCGCAGCGTCATCTCCTCACCCACGTGCTCACTGGTCACGGGGGAGTGCGGGAGCAGGTCGTCCTTGTTGACCTCGATCGTCTTGTCGAGGCCGTCGATCCGGTGCTTGTCCAGAACGGCGGCGGCCGTGAACGCCTTGTGGGTCGAAGCGTAGGCGAACCGCTGGTCCGCGTGGTAGGAGACCTTCCGGCCGCTGCCGGTGTCGACGGCCCGGACGCCGAGCCGCGCGTCGTACTTCCGCTCCAGCTTCTTGAACGCCGCCGCCACCTTCTTGTCCGTGGCCTTGTCCGGGGCTTTGTCCCTGGCGCTGTCCAGGGCGGTGGTTGCCGAGCCGGACGACTTGGCGGAGGCGTCGGCCGACCCGTCGGCGCCGCAGGCCGTCAGCGGCAGGACGAGTGCGAGCGTGCCGAGTGCGCCCATCGTGGTGCGCCGGAATCTGGTCGTACGCATGGGTGGTCGATACCTCCTGCTGTGCGGGTGCGGTGGCCCCGGGCCCCCGGGGGCCCCGCCAGGCTGCCGGGTGGTGCGTCATGCCGTCCAAGACCGGATCGCGCCGATCGATGCGGAAGCCGCATGGCCGGGCCCGCCGACGGCCACATAGAGTGGCGGGCGTGGATCTTGTCGGTGCCTGCCGCGCCTTCGTCCACGTCGGCGAGCGCGGCAGCTTCACGGTGGGCGCGGCGGCCGCCGGGATGTCGCAGTCGGTCGCCAGCCGCCGCGTCGCCGCGCTGGAGCAGCACCTGGGCGAGCGGCTCTTCGAGCGCGGCTCACGCCATGTCCGGCTGACCCCCTTCGGGCGGGAGCTCCTCCCCGCCGCGCGGCGGCTCGTACTCGCAGCCGAGGAGCTGGCACATGAGGCGGCGACGGCCCAGCGCAGGCCCTTCCGGCTCGCAGTGCCCGACACCTGCCCCGCTCCCACGCTCGCCCGGCTCGCGGCGGCGGCCCGCGGAGAGGGCATCACCCTGGAACTGCGCACCGCAGCGCCCGCGGTACGCCCCCACCTGGTCCGCTCCCAGCAGGTGCGGGCCGCACTCGTCGCGGTGCCGCCCGACCAGGCCCGCTGGCGCGTACCGCTCGGGCTCGCCTCGGTCGCCCGGCCGCACGCCCGCCGCCTCTACCTGGAGACGCTGCGCCCCCGCCGCACCGACCAGGGCCCGCTGCGCCGGGTGTGGCTCCAGCCCGAGGACGACGTACCGCACGTCCGGGACCGGATGGCACGGCTGCGGGACGCCGTCGGGCTGCGTCCCGCGCAGCTCTCCGTCGCCACCGGCCTCGCCCAGGCGGCCGCCGAGGTGTTCTCCTCTGCCGACCTGCTGCTGTGCTCGCCGGTGCAGGCTCAGGAGTTCGGCCTGCACTGGCGTCCGGTCGGGGAGCTGCGGCTGGAGCGCACGTTCGGCCTCATGGCAGCCGAGGAGAGCGACGCCGAACGCCTCGGGACCCGCCTGGGCGAAGTGCTCGCCGACTGCCTGGGCGCGGGAGCCGAAGCCGAGCACGAGAACGCCGAGCACGCCGAGAACGCCGAGGACGCCGAGGACGCCGAGGACGCCGAGAACGCCGAGGACGATGCGGCGCACACCGGCACCGCCGGGACCGAGGAGGAGGCAACCCGATGATGAGGGCCGACGATCTGCCGCGCGAGCTGCGCCGGGCCCTGCGGGACGGCGGACTGTCCGGCTCGTTCCTCGTCCGCGATCTGCGCACGGGCGAGGAACTGGGCATCGATCCGGACCTGGAGCTGCCGGTGGCCTCGCTGGTGAAGGTGCCGCTCGGGATCGCCACGCTCGACCGCGTCCGGCGGGGCGAACTCGACGGCGCTCAGCAACTGGAGGTGCGGCCGGGCCGCGTCACGACCCCGGGGCCCACCGGGATCACCCGGTTCCGGCACCCGGCCAGGGTCGCCCTGGACGACCTGCTCTATCTGAGCACGTCCCTCAGCGACAACGCCGCCGCCAACGCCCTGTTCGCCCTCACCCCGCCGGGCGAGGTGGACGCCATGCTGTGCCGGATCGGGATTCAGGGCATGGCCGTCCGGCACGCTCTCGGCGAGCTGACCGACACCCCCGCCGAGCACCTGTCGGCAAGCTCCGCCTATCTGGCGCACTCGCTCGCCATCGGCGCCGGAACCAGCGGCCACGGCCACCGGCTGCCGCAGCTCGATGTGACCCGCGCCAACTCCGGCACGGCGCGGGCCTTCGTCGATCTGCTGGAGGCGCTGTGGACCCCCTCGGCCGTCGACCCGGACGTGGCCGCGCGAATGCGCTCCCTGATGGCCGACAACGTGCTGCGCCAGCGGCTCGCCCCGGACTTCAGCTCCGATGCGGCCACTTGGGCGTCCAAGACGGGAACGCTCCTCAATCTCCGCCACGAGGTAGGCGTCGTCCACCATTCCGACGGTGCGCTCTTCGCCGTCGCCGCGCTCACCGAGTCGCAGGTACCCGCGGCGGCGCAGCCCGGAGCTGAGGCGCTGATGGCCCAGGTCGCCAGGGAGCTGCGGGACCACCTCAGGAACGGCTGAGCCGAGCTGCCGACGGCTGAGCCGAGCCACCAGCAAGGCCGATTCCGGCCCGATTCCGGCCCGACTCCGGGGTGACGCCGGGGGGGATTCTGCGTGAAGTTGCGCGCGCAGTCGCTGTTTCGAGCACTTTCGAGCTCTTGACACCGGGTGTTGGAGGTCGGTTTACTCCGTTGCACGTCGTAGGCGAGCACTCGACGTCAGAGGTACGCCCAGCCGGTATGCGGTGCGCCGCGAGCCCGGACTGAGTCGCCAGGACCCTGTGTGTCCGAGGCGGGGACGTGCCCTCCACCCCTGGAGTTCGACGATGTATCCCGACCGTCGACGTCCGTACCGGGCTCTCGGCGCAGCTGCCGCGGCGGCGACCTTCCTGCTGGCGGCCGCCCAGGCGAGCAACTCCCCGGCCTCAGCCGAGACCGATACCGCGGCCGGACCCCGCGCGGCGGACGTGACCCTCCCTCCGGCACACGCCGGGTTCGACTACCAGATCGGCGGCCCTTACCCGCCCCCAGACGGCGTCGAGGTGGTCAGCCGTGACCACTCCGTACAGCCCGCCGAGGGCCTGTACAACATCTGCTACGTCAACGCCTTCCAGACCCAGCCCGGCGCCGCGGGCAGCTGGGATTCCGACCTGCTGCTGCGCGACAGGTCCGGCGAGGTCGTCTACGACGGCGAGTGGGACGGCGAGGCCCTCCTCGACATCCGGACCGAGGACAAGCGCGAGCGGATCGCCGCGAAGGTCAACACCTGGATCGACTCCTGCGCGGCGAAGGGCTTCCAGGCCGTCGAGCCGGACAACTTCGACAGCTACGACCGCTCCGAGGGCCTGCTGACGGCCGATCAGGCCCAGGACATGATCCGCCGTCTGGCCGACCACGCGCACAGCAAGGGACTGGCCATCGGCCAGAAGAACGCCGCCGAGCTGGCCGACTCCCGCAAGGCCAACGGGCTGGACTTCGCCGTCGCCGAACAGTGCGGCGAGTGGAACGAGTGCGACACCTACACCGAGGCGTTCGGCGACAAGGTCGTGGTGATCGAGTACACCAGGGACGGGATGGCCACGGCGTGCAAGGGCTGGGGCGACCAGCTCAGCATCGTCCGCCGCGACCGGAACGTCGTCACCCCGGCCGACGACGCCTACGTACGGGAGACCTGCTGACGGCCGTCCGTCGGCACGCCCCGCAGCGGTCGAAGCCTCTTTCCACCACCTGTTCCCGGCCCGGCCACCGTGCTGTGCGCGGCGCGCCCGTGCAGCTCTCTCCGCACTGATCCCCGGGGCCCGCGCTCCGCACCGTGACGCCCCGGCCCCGCGTCGGGAACGCACTCCCCTTGCGTTCCCGGCGCACCCCGCACACCCCGCTCCGCGGGGTCCCGGCCCCGTTCATCCAGCACATCCGCGGCCGCGATGTCGCCCGCACCCCTTCACCGGAGGTACAGATGGCCGTACCCCAGAGCGTCCCCCTGACGGCTCCCTCACGTCGCCGGGTACTGCGCCGCGGCGGCGCGTTGGCGCTCACGGCGCTGACCGGGTCCGCCGTGTCCGGCTGCGCCACCGGCAAGGACGACGGCGTCGGTGCCGACGGCCGGGTCACCATCGAGCTGTGGCACGGCCAGGCCGACACCGCGCGGGCGGCGCTGCGGCGCCTGGTCGCCGACTTCCACCGCAGCCATCCGCACATCCGGGTGGACATGGGCGGCGGCGTGCTGGCCGACTCGATGCTCCAGAAGATCACCGCCTCCCTCGCCTCGGGCGCCTACCCGGACATCGCCTATGTCTTCGGCTCCGACCTGGCCAACGTCGCCCGCAGCCCCCAGGTCGTCGACCTGACGGACACGGTCGGCTCCGCGCACACGCCCTGGCGGAACTACTGGTCCCCGGCCCGGGAGGCGGTCACCCTCAACGGCCGGGTCAGGGCGGCGCCCGCGCTGCTGGACGCGCTCGCCGTCGTCTGCAACAAGAAGCTGTTCGCGCGGGCGGGCGTACCGCTGCCCAAGGCCGGCTGGCGGTGGCACGACTTCGTGGACGTCGCCCGCAAGCTGACCGACAGGGGCGGCGGCCGCTTCGGCACCGGCTGGCCCGGCGCGGGCGACGAGGACACCGTCTGGCGGCTGTGGCCCATGGTCTGGGACCTGGGCGGGGACGTGATCGGGGAGGACGGCCGCAGCATCGGCTTTGCCAAGGAGGGGGTGCGAGCCCTCCAGGTCGTCGAGCAACTCGTACGGGACAAGAGCGTCTACGTCGATCCGAAGCCCGGCGGCGAGCAGATGTACCAGGTGTTCCAGGGCGGCCGGATGGCCATGGCCGTCACCGGGCCGTGGCAGCTCCCGGACATCCGGAAGGCCGGGATCGACTACCACGTGGCCCCGCTGCCCAGCTTCTCGGGCCGCCCCGTGACCATCTCGGGCCCCGACACCTGGACCGTCTTCGACAACGGCTCGGCGCGGGTGCGCGCAGCCCGCACCTTCGTCGACTGGCTGATGCGCCCGGCGCAGGACGTGCGCTGGGGCGCCGAGGCCGGCAGCCTGCCGCTGAGCAGGCAGGCGCAGGGACTGCCGAGCTGGCGGCGCGAGGCACGCCGCACCGAGGGACTGGCCACCTTCACCCAGGCGCTGGAGGGAGCCAGGGTGCGCCCCACGCACCCCGCCTACCCCGAGGTCTCGCAGGCGCTGGGGCAGGCCCTCATCTCCGTACTGCTCGGCCGGAGCAGCCCGCGTGCCGCGATGCGCGCCTGCGCCGACGAGGCCGACGCCGCCCTGCTGATACCCCGCTGAGGAGCCCCGATGCCACACCATCCCGCGCCGTTGACAGTGGCGGACCCACCCGGCCGGCCCGTGACCACGCCGGGCGGCACCGCGCAGGAGCCGGAGACCGGCCGCCGCAGGTGGCGTGCGGCCAGTCTGCGGCAGGCGCACCGCAGGGAAGCGTCCACGGCGTGGGCCTTCGTCTCACCCGCTGTGCTGATCATCCTGGGCCTGAGCGTGCTGCCCGTGGTCTGGTCGCTGCTGCTGTCCTTCCAGGCCAACGACCTGGTCACCCCGAGCCGTTGGGTCGGTCTGGACAACTACCGGGCGCTCGCCGCCGACCCGCACTTCAGCCAGGCGATTCGCAACACCCTGCTGTACACGGCGCTGTTCGTACCGCTCAGCCTGGTCGGCGGCCTGGCGCTGGCTCTCGCGCTGAACCGGCGGATCCGCCTGGTCGGGGCCTACCGCACGCTGATCTTCGTGCCGTTCGTGGTGTCGGCGACGGCCCAGGGGGTGCTCTTCTCCTTCATCCTCGACCCCGAGTTCGGCGTCGCCAACTCGATGCTGTCGCGGATGGGGCTGTCCGCGCAGGGCTTCCTCACCGACCCGGGACAGGCTCTCGCCGTGCTCGTGGCCATCACGCTGTGGAGCGGCACCGGCTTCTGCGTCGTCGTCTACCTCGCAGCCCTCCAGGACGTCCCCCAGTCGCTGATCGAGGCGGCGCGGCTGGACGGTGCGGGCCGCCGGCATGTGCTGCGGCACGTCACCCTTCCCGCGCTCGCCCCGGTGACCGTCTTCCTGGTGCTGTGGCAGACCATCCAGTCCCTCCAGGTGTTCGACCTGGTCTACGTCACCACCAAGGGCGGCCCGCTCGGCTCCACCACGGTGATCGTCTACTTCATCTGGGAGCAGGCGTTCAAGAGTTTCACCGCCGGATACGGGGCCGCCGCCGCGTATGTGCTGGCCGTGGCGCTGGGTCTGGTCGGCGTCGTGGCGCGGATCGTCCGGGGCCGTACGCACACCGAAGGAGCCGTACGATGACCCTCACGGCGCCGAGAGCCGGCACCACGCACCCCGCCACGGCGGACGAGCCCCGGCCCGGCAGCGCACGGCGGCGGATACGGCTGCCCTTCAACGCCTGGCATCTCCTGCTGGCGCCGCTGGCCCTGGTGTTCGCGCTGCCGCTGGTGTGGCTGCTGCTCAGCTCGGTGATGAGCGACGCGGAGATCAACCGGTTCCCCCCTGCGCTGTGGCCCTCGGGTATCGACCTGGGCGGGTACCGGTACGTACTGGGCAATGCGCTGTTCCCGCGCTGGTTCCTCAACTCGCTGATCGTCTCGGCCGTCGCCGTCGCCGCCAATCTGCTGTTCGGCTCGCTGGGCGGTTACGCCTTCGCCCGGATGCGGTTCGCCGGCTCCAAGGTGCTGCTGGTCCTGATGCTGGCGACGATGGCCGTGCCGTTCCAGCTCACCATGATCCCCACGTTCCTGGTGATGAAGCGGCTCGGGCTCATCGACACCCTCGGTGCGCTGATCGTGCCGTCCCTCGTCACCCCGTTCGCGGTCTTCCTGCTGCGGCAGTTCTTCCTCTCCCTGCCCCGGGAGCTGGAGGAGGCGGCCTGGATGGACGGCTGCTCCCGGCTGCGGGTGCTCTTCACGATCGTGCTCCCGCTGTCCCGGCCCGCGTTGAGCACCGTGGCCGTGCTGACGTTCCTGACCACGTGGAACGACCTGACCTGGCCGCTGATCGCCATCAACCACGACACGCAGTACACGCTCCAGCTCGGCCTGACCACCTTCCAGGGGCAGCACCACACGCGGTGGTCGGCCGTCATGGCCGGGAACGTGCTCACCGTGCTGCCCGTGCTGCTGGCCTTCCTCGGTGCGCAGAAGTCGTTCATCCGCTCCCTCACCTCAACCGGCCTCAAGGGGTAACAGCAACCATGCCGCACAGCCACGATCTGGTCGTTCTCGGCGACGCCAACCCGGATGTCGTCGTCGGACCAGTGGACGAACCGCTCGCCTTCGGGCAGCGCGAACAGCTCGTCGACTCCGGTGCGCTCACCCTCGGCGGCTCTGCCGCGATCATGGCCTGCGGCGCCGCGCGGCTGGGGCTGTCGGTCGCGCTCGTGGGCCGCGTGGGCGACGACGGGGCGGGGCACTTCGTACGCGACGCGCTCGCCGCACGCGGCGTCGACATCTCGGCGCTCCGGGTGGACCCCGAACTGCCCACACCCCTCACGGTCGTGGTCACCCGGGGCAAGGGCCCGGCCGGTGACCGGGCCATCCTCACCAGCCCCGGCGCCCTGGCCGCCACCGACAGAGACGACGTACCGCCCGGGCTGCTCAGCTCGGCGCGGCACGTCCACGCCGCCTCCTACTTCCTGATGCCCCGGCTGGCGCGCGCCCTGCCCGCGCTGCTGCGTACGGCACGCCGCCACGGCGCCACCACATCGCTGGACACCAACGACGACCCCGCGGGCCGCTGGGACCCGGAGGGGCTGGCCGCCGTGCTTCCCGTCACGGACTTCCTGCTGCCCAACGCCGCCGAGGCCGTCGCCCTGGCCGGCGCGGGCACGGGAGCGCGACCCGGCGCCGGGAGCTCGCTCGCCGAGGCCGCGGCACGGCTGGCCGCGCGGGGGCCGGTTACCGTCGTCAAGAACGGTGCGGACGGCGCCTTCGCCCACGACGGCCGCACCCTGGTGCACACCCGCGGTATCACCGTCACCCCGCGCGACACCGTCGGCGCCGGAGACAGCTTCGACGCCGGTTTCGTCGCCGCCATCCTCGCCGGACTTCCGCTCTCCGGGGCGCTGGAGACGGCCGCCGCCTGCGGTGCGCTCTCCACCCGCGCGCACGGCGGCACGCCCGCGCAGCCCACCTGGGAGGAAGCCCGCGCCCACACAGCCCTTCTCGCCACCACCGACTGAGAGAGCGTCATGACCACCAGCACCACCCCCAAGATCAGTTTCATCGGGGCCGGCAGCGTCGTCTTCACCCAGGGCCTGCTCGCCGACCTGTTCGCCTTCCCCGAGTTGCGGGGCGCCCGTATCGCCCTGCACGACATCGACCCCGAGCGGCTTCGGACCGCGGAGGCCGCGGCGCGGCAGATCGCCCAGGTGTGTGGCGCCGCCCCCCACATCACCGCGCACGCCGACCGCCGCGCGGCCCTCACCGGTGCCGACTTCGTCATCAACAGCGTCCAGATCGGCATGGGCGAGGCCACCCGCACCGACTTCGAGGTGCCGGCCCGCTTCGGGGTGCGCCAGACCATCGGCGACACCCTCGGCGTCGGCGGCATCTTCCGTGGGCTGCGGACGTTCCCGTTCCTCAAAGCGCTCGGGAAGGACATCGCCGAGGTCTGCCCGGAGGCGTGGCTGCTCAACTACACCAACCCGATGGCCATGAACGTCCAGTATCTCGCCCAGGCCACCGGGCTGACCCGGGTTGTGGGGCTGTGCCACTCGGTGCACTGGACGATGCACGGCCTGGCCGAACTGGTGGGGGTGCCGTTCGACGAGGTGACCTACCGCGCCGCGGGCGTCAACCACCAGGCATGGGTCCTGCAGTTCGAGCACAGCGGCATCGACCTGTACCCCGAGCTGGACGCCCTGATCGACCAGGACCCGCAGCTTCGCCGCCGCACCCGCGTCGACATGTACCGCAGGCTCGGCTATTACCCGACCGAGACCAGCGAGCACTCCGCCGAGTACGTCCCCTGGTATCTGCACCACGACAGCGAGATCGAGCGTCTCAGGCTGCCGGTCGGCGCCTATCTGGACATCGTCGCTGAGAACGTGGCCGAGTACGAGCGCACCCGCGACACCCTCGCCGCCGGGCGTCGCCTGGATGCCGAGGGAACGATGGAGTACGCGCCGCAGATCATCCACTCCGTGGTGACCGGCACACCCCGGACCGTCTACGGCAATGTGCCCAACCGTGGACTGATCGGCAACCTGCCCTCCGAGGGCACCGTCGAAGTGCCCTGCCTGGTGGACGGCTCGGGCGTCCAGCCGACCAGGAACGGTCCGCTGCCCGCCCAGTTGGCCGCCCTCAACCGCACCTATCTGAGCACCACCGAGCTGGTCGTACGCGCTGCCCTGAAGGACGAGCCGACCGCCATCCGGCAGGCCGCCATGACCGACCCCGCCACGGCCGCCACCCTCTCGCCGGAGTGCATCTGGGAGCTGTGCGACGCCATGGTCGAGGCCCACGGGGACCGCCTCCAGCCGGGGCTGCGCACCCTGCTGGGGAGCTGACGGGGGCCGGGCGGCTCTTCGTACGCGGGGCCGCCCGGCCGGCGCGCTACCCGGCTGTGATGCCCCCGCCGACCGTGTACCCGCGGCCCCCGGCGGTGGCCGAGACGGTGTACCCGTCGTCCGCGCTGCTCCGCTTCCCCGAGCCGTGGTCGTACTGCCCGGCGAAGACATGCCGTCCCGGCGGCACGGTGCGGCCCTTCTTGAGCGTCCACCGGTAAATGAGAGCGCCGTTCTCGTGCCGTACGTCCTCCTCGAAGTCGCCTGGCGGCCGGGTGCGCCAGGAGCCGGTGGACGTCAGCGGAGTCCGCTCCGCGAGGCGCAGTTCCACCGTCAGCGCGGAGAGCGGTTCCTCGGTGCGGACGGTGACCTCGGTCTGGGACCAGTAGTCGTTGCCGCCCGGGTCGAGCGCGCCGCTGGACCGCAGCGGCCCCGCGACCGCCGGGGGCCGGCCGGTCCTGGGCTGCCCGGCGCTCGGCGCCGGCTCCGTGGAGGTACGGACGGTCGGAGGGCGGCCGTCCCCGGCGGCGGACCGGTCCGGGTGCTGTGCCCACAGCGCCGTGGTGCCGCCGAGCGCCAGCACCACCACGAGGGCGCCGGCCGCGGCCGCCACCCGTGGCCAGGTACGGGTACGGGGCCGCTGCCGGTGCGTGGGTCGGGGCCCACGTCGCGGGCCGCGGTGCGGCTGCCGGGAGGCGCCGGGCTCCTCGACGGCACGCGCGATCCGGGCGAGCATCCGCGCGCGGTCCGGCTGGTGTGCGGCGGCCGCGGCACGCAACCGGGCGTCGAGCGGCTGCTGGGTGCCGGGCTCCTCAGGCTCTTGGCGCACGTTCATCAGGTGTACCGTCCTGTCTTCCCTCCGCGCAGCGCCAGAACGGTCTCCACGCTACGGGCCGCGTCCTGCTCGGTGGGTGTCAGCAGCCTGGCTAACTCCGCCATGCCCCGTGAGGTCTGGCTCTTCACCGTGCCGGTCGATATCCCCAGCACCCGTGCTGTCTCCCGTTCCGAGACGTCGAAGGCGTGCCGCAGCACCACGCAGGCGCGCCTGCGGAACGGCAGCCGGGCGAGCGCCTCGCGTACGTCCAGGACCGCGGGGACGTCGGGGCCGTCGGCGGGCTCCTGATGCCGCGTCCAGAACAGCGCGATCCTGCGGCGTTCGCGGACGCGGCTGCGGACGTGGCTGCGCGCGAGGTTGGTGACGACTCCGCGTGCGTAGGCCAGGGGGTGCTCGGCCGTGCGGACGCGGTCCCACTGGTTCCAGATCACCACGAAGGCGTCCGCGGCGAGGTCGTCCGCCTCGTCGGAGTCGCCCAGCAACAGATGGGCCAGTCGGGCGAGTTCGGCGTGGCACCGCTCGAAGAAGGCATGGAACTCGCTCGTCGGGGAATGCACGGAGCCCCTCCCGTTCGATATACCGGTCACCTACCGCTATTCCGCACACCCCCGTGCGGCGGTGAGGTTACCAGGGAGTCGGGGGGCTCCGGAGGCTGTTGTGCCGACCCGGCGAACCGGCCCGTTCCCGCGGCCGGCAGCGAGCGGTTTAGGCTCGGCGGATGGCCAAGTACTTCGACGTGCACCCCGAGAACCCGCAGCGCCGCACCATCAGCACCGTGGTCGAGAGCATCCGCGCAGATGCCCTGATCGCGTATCCGACCGACTCCTGTTTCGCTCTGGGGTGCCGACTGGGCAGCCGGGACGGCATGTCCCGCATCCGCTCCATCCGCAACCTCGATGAGCGGCACCACTTCACCCTCGTCTGTCAGAACTTCGCGCAGCTCGGACAGTTCGTGCACGTCGACAACGATGTGTTCCGCGCGATCAAGGCGGCCACCCCCGGCCGCTACACCTTCATCCTGCCCGCGACCAAGGAGGTGCCCCGCAAGCTGCTGCACCCGAAGAAGAAGACGGTCGGTGTGCGCATCCCCGACCACGTCGTCGCGCAGGCACTGCTGACGGAACTCGGTGAGCCGCTGCTCTCCAGCACTCTTCTCCTGCCGGACGAGGAGGAGCCGATGACGCAGGGCTGGGAGATCAAGGAGCGGCTCGACCACGTGGTGGACGCCGTGGTCGACTCGGGCGACTGCGGCACCGAGCCGACCACGGTGGTGGACTTCTCCTCGGGCACCGCCGAGATCGTCCGCACCGGGGCCGGGGACACCGCGCGCTTCGCGTAGGTACGCCGAACGGGCACGGGGAGTGTTGTACCGGGCCGCAGCCGGGTACCCCGGCAGGGGCCGGACGATCCGGGAAGAGCCCCGCACCCACCCCACAATGAAGGAGCAGCAGTGAGATTCGGTGTCTCGACCTTCGTCACCGACCAGGGCATCGGGCCCGCCGCGCTGGGGCGCGCCGTCGAGGAGCGCGGCCTGGACTCCCTGCTGATCGCCGAGCACACCCACATCCCGGTGGCCCGGCGCACGCCCTACCCGGGCGGCGGGGACCTGCCGGACGTCTACTACCGCACCCTCGACCCGTTCGTCGCGCTCAGCGCGGCCGCCTCGGTCACCGAACGGCTGCTGCTGGGCACCGGCGTCGCACTGGTGGCCCAGCGCGATCCGATCACCACGGCCAAGGCGGTGGCCTCCCTCGACCTGGTCTCCGGCGGACGGGCCGTCTTCGGGGTCGGCGTCGGCTGGAACCGGGAGGAGATGGAGAACCACGGCACCGACCCGCGCAGCAGGGGGCGCCTGGTGGACGAGCGGCTGCGGGCCATCCGTGAGCTGTGGACGGCGGACAAGGCCGAGTTCCACGGGGAGTTCGTGGACTTCGATCCCGTCTACTCGTGGCCGAAGCCGGTCCAGCGGCCGCACCCGCCCGTGTACGTGGGAGGCGGCGAGGGCGCCTTCCACCGTGTGGCGGCGCTCGGCGACGCCTGGCTCGCCAACAGCGTCCCGCCCGGGGAACTGGGCCCGCAGATCGAGAGGATGCGCGCCGTCGCGGGCCGGGACGTCCCCGTGACCGTCTACGCGGTCTCGAAGAAGCCGGAGGTCATCGAGGAGTACACCCGGCTCGACGTGGAGCGGCTGCTGTTCCACCTGCCGACCAGGCCGGAGGCCGACACCCTCGCATACCTCGACCGGCTCGCCGACGTGGCCGGGCGCTTCAGCTGAGCGGCCGGGAGCGGCTGTGCCGGGAATGACGGGGGAGGAGGCGCGCCGGCGATTCGCCGGGGCCCGCCTCGCCCACCTCGCGACGGTCGACGGCTCCGGCCGCCCGCACCTGGTTCCGGTGGTGTTCGCGGTGCGTGGCGACACCGTGGCGTTCGCCGTCGACCACAAGCCGAAGCGCACCTCCCGGCTGAAACGGCTCGCCAACATCGGAGCCGACCCCCGGGTCAGCCTCCTGGCCGACCACTACGACGAGGACTGGGACCTGCTGTGGTGGGCTCGTGCCGACGGCACGGCCGCGGTGCTGCCACCCGCTGACGCGTCGGCCGCCTCCGCCGGGCATGTGCGCCTCCTGAGGGAGAAATACCGGCAGCAGTACGGCGATCACCCGCCCGCGGGGCCCGTTGTGGAGATCGCCGTGGCGCGCTGGACCGGTTGGCGGGCCACCGGCTGACACCTCCGGCGCCGACTGCACCGCCGGGCGCCTGCCGGCCGTTCAGGACGACGGCGTGGGGCGGACGGCGAGGATCGCGATGTCGTCGTCGCTGTCGGCGCCCAGCCCGATGAGGAGTTCGTCGCAGAACTCGGTACGTGCGTGCAGTACCGCGTTGGTCGCCAGCTCGCTGAGCAGCAGTTCGGCGGTCTCCGCCGGCGGGGTGAGGGGCGCGGCGGGCATGACTGAGCTTCAGGGCCGCGGCGGTGCCGTTGCCGGCCAACTCTCCGGCGTGGCGCGCCGGAGCTTCCCGGGTGGTCAGACCTGTGGGTGACGGATGAGCGACAACGGCACACGAGCGGGCCGACCCTGTCAGCTGCCCAGCGTGCGGCCTATGGCCTGAGAGCCCGCTCCAGCCGGAACCGTTCCAGGACCACCGGGGTGGAGTCGTCCACGGTGAAGGAGGGGTCGCCCAGCAGGCGGCGCAGCTCATCGCCGTGCCAGAACCGCTCGTGTGCCGCACGCCACTCCGCCAGCGTGGTGTGACCCTCGCCCTCGTCCACCGCGTGCGCGGTGTCGACCTCGCCGAGCGGTACGACGCGTACCGCGACCACCTCGACGACGGCGACCGGCCGTTCCTCGGAGTCCACCACGACGGCGCGTCGGCCCACCTCGGGCAGCGGCTCGCCCTCGGCCTCGTACGCCCGCAGCAGTCCTGTGGTGGCGGTCTTCCTGCCGTCGAGGATCGCCGCCACCAGCCGGTCGCGGAGCGGTCCGGGGAAGGCGAACTCCTCCCGCGGCAGTGCGTCGAGATCCGGTTCGAAGGTCATGGCGCATGAGTTTACGGCTCGGGCGGCCGCCAGCCGCACGCGCGTTCGGCGGGTCAGCGGGGGAGGGGCAGGCGGGACTTGGAGGCGGCCACCAGTTCGGGGACGGTGGCCAGCTTGGCCCGCGGCCGGCCGGTCCGGCTGCCGCGGGACTGCTCGGCGCGGTCGATCGCGGCCATTCCGCGTGCGTCGACCAGGTGTCGGCTGCGGCGGCGCGCCAGGCGCCGGAACGCCTTCCCCGAGTGGGCCGGCTCCGGGAGCGAGCCCTCGGCGGCGTCGCTCAGCAGCGCGGCGACGGTCTCCGCGGCGCAGGCCCGGTTGGCGCCGATGCCACCGGAGGGGCCGCGCTTGATCCAGCCCACCACATAGGTGCCCGGGTGGCCGGTCACCCGGCCGCCCAGGTGCGGGACGGTGCCGCTCTCCTCGTCGAACGGCAGTCCGGGAACGGGTGCGCCGCGGTAGCCGATGGCCCTCAGCAGCAACCCGGCCCGGATGTCGAGCTCCCCGGTGCTCCCGGTGACGCGTACGGTCTCGAGGGCGGAAGCCGTCCCGCCCGTGCCGCCGCGCATCCGCACGGGAGCGGAGTGGAAGCGGAAGACCAGCCGCCGGGCCGCCGCCGTCGGCGGCCGGGAGTAGTCGACTTGTGCGCGCGGGAGGTTCCGCAGCAGCGCTGCCTTGTCCTGCTGACCCGCGGCGTCGAGCGCCGCGCCGGTACGCGGGTCGTGGTCGTCGATGACCTGTTCCACGCCGGGCAGCTGTGTCAGGGCGAGGAGTTCGGGTCGGGTGCAGGCGGCGTCCTGGGGCCCTCTGCGTCCCAGCAGCACGACTTCCCGGACGGCGCTCGTCCGCAGGGCGGCGAGCGCGTGGTCCGCGATGTCCGTCCCGGCCAGCTCCTCGGGGTCCGTCAGCAGGATGCGGGCCACATCGAGGGCGACGTTGCCGGTTCCGACCACCACGACCCGCGATGCTGACAGGTCGACGGCGTCCGCCGGGACATCCGGGTGGGCGTTGTACCAGGCCACGAAGGTGGTTGCGGCGATGGCGCCCGCCGACTCCTCGCCGGGGACGTCCAGCCGCCGGTCGCCGGGGGCGCCCACCGCGTAGATGACGGCGTCGTGGTGGGCGGCCAATTCCTCGGCTGTGATGTCCTCGCCCACGTGCACGCCCAGCAGCATCCGCACGCGCGGGTGGTCGTGGAACCGCGCGAAGGCGTCGCCGATCTTCTTGGTCGCCGGGTGGTCCGGTGCCACGCCGTACCGGATGAGCCCGCCCGCCACCGGGAGCCGGTCCAGCAAGGTCACCTCGGCGGCGGTGTGCAGCAGCAGGTCCTCCGCCGCGTACATACCGGCAGGCCCGGTGCCGACGACGGCCACCCGGGGCGCGGTGAAGTCGGCGGGCAGGGTACGGGTGAAGGCCGGCGCGCTCCAGGCGTGGAAGACCGGGCTGCCGGTGTCGGGGCGCGGCCTGGGGAAGTCCGCGTAGTAGGCGGCGTTGATCTCGGCGTAAGCGCGCTGCGGGCCGGTGAGGCTGTCGACGGGGAAGACGGCGTCGACCGGGCAGGCGTCGGCGCAGGCGCCGCAGTCGATGCAGGTCTCGGGGTCGATGTAGAGCATCTCGGTGCTGCCGAAGTCCCGCTCGCCGGGGGCGGGATGGATGCAGTTGACCGGGCAGACGGACACACAGGTGGCGTCGTTGCAGCAGTTCTGGCTGATGGCGTACGTCATGGGACCAGTTCCGTGAGCGGCGGGCGGCGGGACGCAGAAGGCGGGGTCGGGGGACGGAGTGCCCGGGGGCGGGCGGGTCAGATCAGGTGGGCCCGCTTGTAGAAGGCGAGCGCCGGCCTGGTCAGCAGCCGGGCCGAGGCGAGGAACTCCATCAGGCCCGCGCAGCTCGAACGCAGCATCGACTTGTGGTGCTCGTTGGCCCGCGCTTCGGCGATCGCGCGCTGTTCGTCCAGCCCGGCGTTGGCGTACACCTTCCTGTGCACCATGCTGGTGACGATGACGTAGGAGGCGACGGCGATCACGAAGGCGTTGATCTGACGGCGCAGCCATCCCGCCTTGGCCAGCCGTTTGCGGGTCTCGTCGCGGGCGAACTTCATGTGCCGCGACTCCTCCACGACATGGATGTTGTTGATCGTACGGACGAACGGCACGACCCGCTGGTCCCGCATCCAGTCCCGCTGCATCACATCGAGGACCTCCTCGGCGACCAGGATCGCGGCGTAGGCGGCCTCGCCGAACGCGAGCGTCTTGAAGGCCCTGCCCAGTTCCCGGGCGACCCGGCGCGGCTGGTAGGCGGGCGCCCCCAGCTTCTTGGCGCCGCGGGCGAACATGATCGAGTGCCGGCACTCGTCGGCGATCTCCGTGAGCGCCCACTGGACGGTCTCCTGCGACGGGTCCTTCGCGTAGACGTCGCGCAGGATCATCTGCTGCAGGATCAACTCGAACCAGATGCCCGTGCCGGCCACCGAGGCGGCCTCCTGGCGGGTGAGCTCCTTGCGCTGCGCGTCGGTCAGCTCGGCCCAGTACGCGGTGCCGAACAGGGTGCTCCACTCCGGGCTGGTGCCGTGGAAGTCCTTGTCCAGCGGGGTGTCCCAGTCGACTTCGGTCTGCGGGTCGTACGACAGCGTCGCGGAGGAGTCCAACAGACGCCGGGCGACACCGTCTTCCTCGGTGCTGTGCGGAATCTCCGGCCGGGTGGTGCTGCTTGCCATGCTGCGACTCCTCGGTTCGGATAGCGGGCCGTTCCCTGCTGGCCGTCGGCGTGCTGAGGCGCCCCAGGAGGCGCCTCGGGGCCTCTTGTTAGACGGACTGTATAACAAGGGAAATGCCGTGCCTACCCTCCAGTAAGGAGCGCCGGTGGAGAAGGGGCGAGCGTGATGTCGTCGTGGCCCGGGAGCGTCACCGCGGTCAGCGGGGGAGCGCCCTGGAGCTCCGCGTGCAGCAGCTGCCGCAGCCGGTGTGCGCTCTCCCGGTAGAAGCGGTGCTGCGTCCAGCGGCCGAACAGTGCGAACCCGGTCCGGATGACGGGATTGGACATCGGCGCCCGCCGCGAGTAGCCGGTGATGCGGAACTCCACGGCTCCGGTCCGCAGCCGCTTGACGACCCGGTAGGTGAGTTCACCCTGTTCGAGATGGCCCTGCAGGGTCCGGTAGGCCCACCCCCACACGCGCGAAGCGGTCTCGCCGCTGCCGGCCGTCTCGTCGATCACGGAGGTCACCCGTACGCCCATGTCGAAGCGGAGTCCGGCGAACCTGCCCTCCAGAAGCATGTCCCGGCCCAGCAGTGCGGCGTCGCTGCGGTAGAGCGCGCGCAGGATTCCCGGCTCGGCGAACTGGTAGTCGCGTACCAGGCGGCAGGCGATGTCCCAGGCCCCGCCCCGCACCGGGTCACCGGCCGGCTCGTGGGCCAGCGGCTGGCGGAGCGAGTCGACGTGCCAGCCGCAGTTCCAACTGGGCAGGCGGTTCCCGGTCGGAGGGTCGTAGTTGACCTCGCGGTCGGACAGGGAGTGCAGCGCGGCCACGGCCGGTGCACGGTACAGCCGCCGGTCACGCAGCATGGGCGCTGCCGGGGCGGGAGCGCGTGCCGCCCCGCCCGAGGCGCCGCTTGCCACCCGGCCGGAGCCGATTGATTCCCGGCCGGCAGCGCCGGGTCTGTTCGTATTCCCCCAGCGTCTGACCCATCATCCACAGCGTGGGCGCCCACAGGCCGACGAACAGGGCGCGGCGCTCGGCGTTGCCGCGTTCGTCCTGGTCGAAGCTGGCGGCACGCATCCAGAAGACGATGCAGAGTCCGACGGAGCCCATGGACGCCAGTTGCAGATGTGTCCCACGAAGCCCGAACCGGTACATCAGCTTTTCGAACAGCACGCCGACCTCCTGGGGACTGTGGATGGGCGCAGACGAACCTCGATACGCGCTCATGTCCTATTCATGGTGTCATAGGTGTTATGTTCCTACATCGTCAGATGTGGCTCGGAGCGTACGCCCTGGCCCGGATCGGCTCTGACGACTCGCCCGCGCGGCAGCCAGGCAAGCCGTCGCCGAGGCGGCGGATCGGTACGCTGCTGCGCTTCCCGGCGGGCGTCGTACTGGTCTCCTGGGAGTACATGTGGCGGGTGACGGCGCTGCACCGCAGTGAGGTGGAGGGGGGCGACGGTGATCTGCCGCCGCCGCTGCCCGCCGAGCTCGTCGACGAGCTCACCAAGCGGCTCGCCGACGGGGTGGGGCCGATGTTCCACCGCCGCTTCAGCGTCCTGGTCCAAGGCGCGCGGGCGACCCCCGAGGCGCTGATCGACGCCATGGCAGCCGACCTGAACCGGCCCGCGCCCTCGACCGTCGCCGTCTTCCACAAGACGCTGGGCGACGGCGCGCCCGCGCGGGTGGGCGACGAGTACCGCGTCCAGATGCCCGGCCCCTGGGACGGTCCCGTCCGGGTGCTCCACCGCGACCCGGTCACGATCCGGCTGGGCACGCTGCACGGCCACCTGGAGGCGGGTCAGATCCAGTTCGCGGCCCACGACGACGGGGAGGGACTGCGGTTCTCGGTCGAGGCATGGGCCCGTGCCGGTGACCGGTGGGTCGACCTGCTCTACAGCCGGCTGCGGGTGGCCAAGGAGATCCAGTTCAACATGTGGGTCCACTTCGCCCTCGGCGCCGCGGCGCTCGCCGGCGGCCGCCCGCGCGGGGGTGTCTCCATCGAGACCCGCCGCATCCCGCCGGAGGTCTGCGAGGCGGCCGAGCACTGCTGAGGCCCGGGGAGCACCCGGCGAGGGCTCGTCCGCCGGGGCCGCTCGTCACGGCTCCCGGTGCACCTTGGTGTTGGACGCCTGCGCACGGGGCCGGACGACCAGCAGGTCGACGTTGACGTGGCTGGGACGGGTGACGGTCCACGCGATGGTGTCCGCGACATCGTCGGCGGTCAGCGGCTCGGCCACGCCCGCGTACACCTTCGCCGCCTTCTCCTCGTCGCCGTGGAAGCGGGTCAGCGCGAACTCCTCGGTCCTGACCATCCCGGGGGCGATCTCGATCACCCGTACCGGCTCGCCGACGATCTCCAGCCGCAGTGTCTCCGCGAGGACGTGCTGGGCGTGCTTCGCCGCGACATATCCGGCCCCACCCTCGTACGTGGCGTGCCCGGCGGTGGAGGAGAGCACCACGACCGTGCCGTCCCCGCTCGCGGTCAGCGCGGGCAGCAGGGCCTGGGTGACGTGCAGGGTGCCCAGCACGTTCGTCTCGTACATCTGCCGCCACTCCTCCGGGTTCCCGGAGGCGACAGGGTCGGCGCCCAGCGCGCCGCCCGCGTTGTTCACCAGGACGTCCAGCGCCTCGAACCGCTCGGCGAACGCGTCGACTGCCGCGCGGTCCGTCACATCCAGCCCGTACGCCTCGGCCTCGTGCCCCGCGTCGCCGAGCTGCGCGGCCAGCTCCGCGATGCGGTCCGCACGCCGCGCCGTGAGCACCACCCGGTAACCGGACGCCGCGAGCCGGCGGGCGGTGGCGGCACCGATACCGCTGCTCGCGCCGGTGACGACGGCGGTGCGGGACGAAGTGGCGCGCGCGGGGGTGCTCATCGACTCTCCTGGTGCTGTGAATGGGCGGTCTGCTCCCGCAAAGGCTATGCGTGCGGAGCGACGTGGCAGGCAGGCGCCCTGGGGTTCACGGGCCGGTAGGGGCGAGCGGGCCGAGCTTCTCGTGGAAGCAGACGCGGTCCTGCCCCGGACCGTCCTAGTCGCTGTGCACGGGCAGCCCGTCGACCTCGCGGTCCCCGGCGAGGTGGCGAAGGGGGCGGGGCGATGTCCGACTACAGGGAGTCGAGCCAGCGCAGGAGGCGGGTTCCCTCGCGGGTCATGATCTCCGGGTCGCGCAGCGCGTTGGCCAGCAGCGACATGCCCTGGTAAGCCCCGACGAGGGTGACCGCGTGGTCGTCCGCGTCGGGCAGGCCCAGCGCGCGGAACTGGGTTGCCGCCCAGTCCAGCAGCAGCCGGATCACCGCACCGGCTTCCATGTCGAGGCTTCCGTCCGCGCGCTTGTCGAGCTCGACGGCCAGGGTGCCGGTGGGACAGCCGTGGCGTGCGGCGATGTCGCGCTGTTCGACCCAGCCCTCGACCAGGGCCTTGAGACGGGCCCGGGGGTCGGGCAACTGGTCGAGCCGCTGGGTGAGTTCGGCCAGGTGTGTGCTGTGCTCGGACAGTGCCGCCTGGACCAGCTCGTCCTTGGTCCTGAAGTAGTAGTAGAGGTTGCCCACGGGGACGTCGGCGGCGCGTGCGATGTCGGCGAGTGTGGTGCGCTCGACGCCCTGCTCGTGCAGGACCTGGGCCGCCGCGGCAGTGAGCCGGCGGCGCTTGTCGGCTGCCCGCGCCCTGGGCTTCGTCGAGTTGGTCACCCAACCAACTATAGGCAGGACCGCATCGGCCGTGCTACTGTCCTCTCACTTAGTCAGTCAACTAACTCACTTCGGGGTTGCGATGATCGTTGTGACAGGAGCCACCGGCAACATCGGCCGGACACTGGTGGAGCGGCTGGCCGCGGCCGGTCAGGAGACACTGGCCCTCTCCCGCCGTCCGGGGCCCGCCGAGACGCCCGCCGGTGTCCGGTATGCGCAGGCGGACATCGCGGACTCCGCGAGCATGCGGCCGGTCCTCGAAGGCGCCGACGCCCTCTTCCTCCTGCTGGGCGGCGAACTGAACATGCGCGGGGAACCGGCGAGTGAGCTGCTGGAGGTGGCGCGGAGCGCGGGGGTCGGGCGGGTGGTCCTGGTCTCGTCCCAGATCAACCGCACCCGCCCGGCGGCCCCTTCACACGCTCGGCTGCGCGAGTTCGAGGCTGCCGTACGTGACTCGGGGCCGGAGTTCACCGTCCTGCGCCCGGCCGGCTTCGCCTCCAACGCGTTCGCCTGGGCCGAGTCGGTCCGCGTCAAGCGCACGGTCTTCGCTCCGTTCGCCGATGTGGCGCTGCCGGTCGTCGATCCGGCGGACATCGCGGAGGTCGCCGCCGTCGCACTGTGCGAGGGCGGTCACGCGGGTCGTACGTACGAGCTGACCGGCCCCGAGGCGATCAGTCCGCGCCGCCAGGCCGAGGCCCTCGCCGAGTCGCTGGGCGAGGAGGTCGCCTTCGTGGAGCTGTCCCGGGAGGAAGCCCATGCGCACCTGGCGCAGTTCATGCCGGAGGAGGCCGTCGGCGGCACCCTGGACATCCTCGGCGCACCGCTCCCGGCCGAGCAGGAGATCAGCCCCGACATCGAGCGCGTGCTCGGCCGCCCCGCGGGCTCGTTCGGCGCATGGGCCGGACGCAACGTGTCGGCTTTCCGCTAGTTCCCGCCCGGGCGGGAAACTCCGGGGGAAAGGCTGCGGGAAAGGCCGGGCAGGCACCCGCCGGACAGCAACCCCGAAGAGGGCTAGGGCGCCGACGAGGGCTCCTGCCAGTGGGACCAGGGCAGGGCCTCGCGCCAGCCGGGCCGGTCGAAGGCCCATGCCTGGAGCACCCTGGCCACCGGTTCACAGCCGATGATCGGTGGCTGCGCGGGGACGTGGGCCTGGAAGTGCCGCTCGGCGCTGCCCTCGCGGTACTCCACCTGGTAGCTGAAGTCGTCGTTGAGGTAAACCTGCATGTAGTGCTGGCCCACGGGCTGTTGGCGGGGCCGCTCAACGATGACGAACCGGAACCGCAGATTCATGTCCGCCAGCAGGTCGTACAGCTTGTCCTCCGAGGGATCGTCCCATTGGGTGCCGTCCCACTCGATCGCGCGCAGTTCCGGTGTCGCCATGCGGGGGACTGTACAGACCGCGCCCCCTGGCCCAGGGGGCGCGGTCCCGGTCGGCGGACCTGAGACGCGGGGCCCGCGCGCGACGGTCCGGCCGACAGGTCACAGGAAGCTGACGTTCTGGGCGAGGGAGAGTTCGCTGGAGTAGTTGATGGTGTTGGTGGCCGAGCGCATGTACGCCTTCCAGGCGTCGGAGCCCGACTCGCGCCCGCCTCCGGTGTCCTTCTCCCCACCGAAGGCGCCGCCGATCTCGGCACCTGAGGTGCCGATGTTGACGTTGGCGATGCCGCAGTCGGAGCCGGCGGCGGAGAGGAAGATCTCGGCTTCCTGCTGGTCACGGGTGAAGATGCTGGACGACAGCCCCTGAGGTACGTCGTTGTGCAGCGCGATCGCCTCCTCCAGGGTGTCGTAGGTGAGTACGTAGAGGATCGGCGCGAAGGTTTCCTCCTTGACGACGTCGGTCTGTTCGTCGACGCGGACGAGCACCGGCTCGGCGTAGGCGGCCTGCGGGGCGGCCTCGGACAGCCGCCGGTTGCCGCCTGCCAGGACCTTGCCGCCCTGCGCCTGCACCCGTGCCAGCGCGCTGTTCATCGCCTCCAGCGCCACGGCGGAGATGAGCGGGCCGACCAGCGTGTTCTCGTCGAACGGGTCGCCGATGGGGAGCTTGCGGTAGGCGGCGGTCAGCCGTTCGGTCAGCGTCTCGGCGATGTCGCGGTGGACGATGAGACGGCGCAGCGTCGTACAGCGCTGCCCGGCGGTGCCGGCGGCGGCGAACACGATGCCCTGGACGGCGAGGTCGAGGTCGGCCGAGGGGGCGACGATGGCGGCGTTGTTGCCGCCGAGTTCCAGCAGGCTGCGGCCGAAGCGGGCCGCCACCCGGGGGCCGACCTCGCGGCCCATACGGGTCGAGCCGGTGGCGCTGACGAGGGCGACGCGGGGGTCGTCCACCAGCCTTTCGCCGACGGCCCGGTCGCCGAGCAGCAGCCGGTGCACCTC
Organism: Streptomyces spirodelae; assembly: GCF_017676385.1. Taxonomy (GTDB): domain Bacteria; phylum Actinomycetota; class Actinomycetes; order Streptomycetales; family Streptomycetaceae; genus Streptomyces; species Streptomyces spirodelae. The sequence goes on along the minus strand of NZ_JAFFZN010000001.1, from coordinate 317,803 downwards.
GCGGGGCGCACCGACGTCCTCGGCAGCGCGGGCCAGCAGCCGGTCGCAGGCCAGCGAGATCAGCGGAGTGCGCTCGGAGGGCTTCCACACGACCGTGTCGCCGCATGCGAGAGCGACGGCGGTGTTCCACGACCAGACGGCCGCGGGGAAGTTGAAGGCGGAGATGACACCGACCACGCCGAGCGGGTGCCAGGTCTCGGCGAGCCGGTGGCCCGGGCGTTCGGAGGCGATGGTGCGGCCGTACAGCTGCCGGGACAGACCGACGGCGAAATCGCAGATGTCGATCATCTCCTGGACCTCGCCGAGGGCCTCGGAGCGGATCTTGCCGGCCTCGATGGTGACGAGGTCGGCCAGGTCGCTCTTGTGCTCGCGCAGCAGCTCCCCCAGGCGGCGTACGAGTTCCCCGCGGCGTGGGGCCGGAGTCGTGCGCCAGGTGAGGAAGGCGGTGCGGGCCTCGGCGACGGCGGCCTCGGCCTCGGCGGCTGTGGCGGCCCGCAGACCGAAGAGGTCGTCACCGGTGATCGGGGAGCGCGCGGAGAAGTCGCCGCCTTCGGGAACGGTGACACCGAGCGTGCCGAGGGCTGAAAGCGCGCGGGCACGCAGCTCGTCCGTGGTGGGCAGGGCGGTACCGGTCATGGGATTTCCTTAGGAAGAGGAGGGGCGGACGGAGGTCGGGTTCCGGAGGCGGTGAACTCAGCTGAGGGAGCCGTCGACACCCAGCTCGCGCGCCACCCGGGCGAGGGAGCGTTTCTGCTCCTGCTCGTAGAGCGCGAAGGGGTCGAGCACCTCGCGTCCGATGGCGTCGGAGAGCCAACCGGCGTCGTAGGCCGTCCCCTGCTGCTCGCTGTGGCGGGTGCCCTCGGAGCTGAGGTTGGACTGGAAGATGCCGGCGGCCGAGCGGGGCAGGAAGTCCTCGTAGACCACGGGCGCGGCCCGCACCCACCCCCGCCGTACCAGCTCGCTGACGCTCTCCGGTACGGGGCCGTCGTCGCGGGGCCGGCCGGCGGCCACCTGATAGGTGAAGTACGCCAGTCCCTGGGCGGCGAGTTCTTCTTCGGTGGCGGGCATGTGCCGTTCCCAGACGGAGCGGGCGATCTCGGCACGGGACGCGCCGGACTCAGCGCGGGTGCTCTCCTCGTCCACCAGGGCGAGCAGCTTGTCGTACAGGGCGCGGCCCGCGCGGGTGAGGGCGATGCCGCGCGCCTCCACCTCGCCGAAGCGCACCCGCAGCGCACCGCTGACGACGTCGCCGTCCGGGGTGCGCATCGCGCGGGGTTCGGCCAGTGCCCGGAAGGAGGTCTGACGCAGCAGGACGTCCGGCCCCCGCCACGCGGGCGGGCCCTGGATGGTGTCGATCATCTCGATGCCGCGTTCGGTCATCCGCCGGTACAGTTCGTCGATGTCCAGCACGCGCGGCGTGAGGTGGTTGATGTGCGTACTGCGCACCCCGCCGATGTCGGCGGCGACCGCCGAGACGCGCTCCAGCGTCTCGTACCAGGTCCTGTCGACCGGTTCCGGGGACAGTTCGAAGGCGCCTACGGCGAGTTCGAGGAAGCGCTCGGCTTCGTGGTGCGGGAGTCCCCGGTCGGCTGTGGCGCGGTCGGCCAGCGTGAGCAGCTCAGGGGGGAAGAGCTCACGGGAGGCGAGGAAGTTCTCCAGGCGCGCCCGCAGTCCGGGGTCGAAGAAGCGGGGGTCGGCCGGGGTGAGCATGGAGGTGAAGACCCGGAACGGGTTGCGGGCCAGCTCGTCGCCGTCGACCGGCCGGAAGGCGGTCGAGACGACGGGCACGGCGCTGGCGGCCGCCTCGCGCAGATCGTAGAAGCCGACCGGATGCATACCCAGGGCCGCGAAGACGCGCGCGACCTGCCCCAGCTCCCGCGGCGTGCCGACGCGGATGGCACCGTGCCGCTCGGCGGTCACCCGGCTGATCGACCCCAGCCGTTCTGCGTCGGCACCCTGGGCGCGCAGGACGTCCTCGTTGACCTCTTGCGAGACGTCCACCAGCGTGGTGTAGGCGGGCACTTCCCGCCCGTACATCTTGGAGAGCCGCGCGGCGAAGGCGGCCCGCAGCTGCCACTGGCTGAGCGTTGACATGGTTCGGCCTTTCGCTTCGGGGTTCAACGACGCCTTGCCGGGGGGCGACTGCGCCTCGCTTCGGGTTCAACCGCGCGCTCGGTTCACACCACATGGGCTTCCGGGCGGACCTCGGCGCCGGTACGGAACCGGTCCGCGCTCAGCGGGGAGATGTCGGCGAACGGCCGGCGTCCCAGAAACAGGTCGCGCATGACCTCGCCCACCGCGGGTGCCTGGAGGAAGCCGTGGCCGGAGAAGCCCGTGGCGTAGAGGAAGTTGTCGAGCTCGCCGGAACGGCCGATCAGCGCGTTGTGGTCCGGGGTGTTCTCGTACAGGCCCGCCCATCCGCCGACCGTGGTCATGTCGGCGAGTTCGGGTGCGCGGCGGCGCGCCACGGCGCGGAACAGCTCCAGCCATTCGGGGGTCCAGGTGGTGTCGAAGCCGTCGGGCTGGTCGGGGTCGGCCAGCCCGAGCAGCAGGCCGTCGTCGCTGTTGTGGAAGTAGGCGCTGGAGGCGAAGTCGATGGTGAAGGGTATGCGTGGCGCGGGCGGGTCGAGCGGTGCGGTGAAGGCCAGTTGGCGGCGTACGGGCCGGACGGGCAGGCTGATTCCGGCCATCTCGCCGATCTGCTGGGACCAGGCTCCCGCCGTACAGACGACGGTGCGGCAGGAGAGGGCACCGTGCTCGGTGTGCACCCGGGTCACGCGGCCGCCCGCCGTCTCGAGGCCGGTGACCTCCGTGTGGGTGGCGATGGTGACCCCGGCATCGGCGGCGGCCCTCGCGTATCCCTGGACGACCAGTCCCGGGCGGGCGTGGCCGTCGGTGGGGGAGTACGCGGCGGCCAGGAGGCCGTCGGTGCTGACGTAGGGGCACAACCGCTGTGCCTCCTCGGGGCCGGTCATGCGGGTGGGCACACCCAGACTGTTCTGCACGGCGACGCTGGTCTCGAAGTCCCGCAACTGTTCCTCGCTGGTGAGCAGGAACAGATAGCCGACGGACTCGAGCCCGATGTCGGTTCCGGGGCGGGTGGGGAAGTTCCGGTAGGCGTGCAGGCTGCGGTGGCCCAGCTCGATGTTGAGCGGGTCGGAGAACTGGGCGCGTACGCCGCCGATCGGCTTGCCCGAGCTGCCGCGGCCCAGGTCGCCGCGTTCGAGTACGACGATGTCGCGCACCCCGGCCTCGGCGAGGTGGAAGGCGGTGCTGGCACCCATCACCCCGCCGCCGATGATCACTACATCGGCGGAGTGCGGCACGGAGCGGAAAGCGGAGGAGGGCATGAGGCCGATCCCTTCCAACGGCCGGTCCCCGGCGGCGGAAGGGCGGACCGGCCAGGGAGCGGCGGGGCTGTCAGTGCGTGGCGTAGCTGATCAGCTGTCTGTCCCACATCGTGCAGCAGCCCAACCGTTGACGTCTATGAACAGTTACTGCTCCCATTCGTTTAGGCTCCCTATATGGAGTGGACGAGCGCGCAGCTGCGCTCCCTGGTGGAGCTGACCCGGCGCGGAACCGTCACCGCGGTGGCGAAGGCCCTGGGATACACCCCCGGCGGGGTGTCGCAGCAGATCGCCGCGCTGGAGAAGTCCACCGGCATGGTGCTGCTGCGACGGGTGGGACGCCGGGTCGAGCTGACCGACGCCGGGATGACCCTCGCCTCGCACGCCGAGCGGATTCTGGCCACCGAGGCCGAGGCCGTCGAGGCACTGGAGCGCACCCGCACCGAGGTCTCGGGGACGCTGCGAGTCGGGCTCTTCACCACGGCCGCCGCCGAGATCCTGCCGCCGGCGCTGCGACGCGCCAGGGAGGTGCACCCCGGCCTGACCGTGCGCAGCCGGGACATGGACGTGGACGACGTGTACGACGCGGTGGCCGGCGGCACGGTCGACCTGGCGCTGGGGCTGGACTATCCGGACGTGCCCATCCCGCGGGACCCGTCCCTGTGCGTGCTGCCGCTGGCCCGGGAGCGGTTCTCCCTCGCGGTGCCGGCCGGCGCGATGCCCGGCCGCAGGACCGCCTCCCTGGCACAGGTACGGGAAGAGGGCTGGATTCTGCCGTCCGCCGACAGCTACTACGGGCGCGCCGTGCTCACCGTCTGCCGCAGGGCCGGCTTCGAGCCACGGGTGCTGCACGAGGTGACCGACACGGCCGCCACCCTGGCACTGGTGGAGACCGGTGTGGGGGTCAGCCTGGTGACGGACCTGATGCTGCGCCTGCGCGCCTCGCGGCTCGATGTCGTCGCGCTGCGCGAGACCGTGGAGCGGCACATCGTGGTGGTGTTCCGCTCGTTCGCGGAGCACCGGCCCACGGTGGCCGCGCTGGTGGACGTGCTCCGCTCGACGGCCTTTGACCGAACGGCCGCCCCGCCTCAGCCGCTGCCGTCCCGGTCCGCCGCGGACCCGTCGGCCGAGGCGGACAGCAGGAGCTGAGCGCCCAGCGGGGTGAGGGTGTGGTGGGCCGTCCGCCCGGTGCGGCGGGTGGCGACCAGCCCCGGCACGGCGCGGCACCGCGGCGTGCTCGCTGGCCGACGCGGGGGAGTGCCCGGGCCGGGTTGGGCGACCACCTGGTAGAAGAAAGCGGGCTGCGGATCAGCCGCGTCGCAGGGCAGTTGCCGCCCCCATCTCTCCCGGTCCGCCGGGGACAACGGCCTCGGAGCCGATTGTTGCTTCGGCGAGAACCGAATCATCTACCGGTAAGGGAGCGGGGTCGCAAGGATGGCCGTCGGGGAGGAGGAGCGGGGCGGGACGGACGGGACGGGCGGGCGGATGGAGCGGAGGAGGCAGGTATGCGGGACGAGCGCACAGCGGACGAGGGGACGCCGGGTTCGGTTGCGGGCGGGCGAGGCCGGCGCGCGTACGGCGCACAACGGGGGTGTGCGCCGGTCCGCCGCACCCGGGGCAGGGCGACGGTGGTGGCCGGGTGCGCGGTGATGGCGCTGCTGTGCGCGTCGGTCGCCGCCCGGGCCGCGTCCGAGAGCCCGGCCGGCGACTCCGGCCGGGCGACGGGCGGCTGGCACGGTCCCGTCGTCACCCGGCCCGGGCAGCCCGAGATCGACTACCCGCGTGGTGAGGTGTGCCCGTTCCCCACGCACGCCACCTTCCCGGTGGTGGACATGGTGCAGAAGACGTGGACGAACGACGCGGGCGACCCCGTCTACGCAGTCATCAGCGGCCCGTTGGTGATGAAGGTGACCAACGAGGACACCGGGAAGACCGTGCGCCGTGACCTGTCCGGCACCGGGACCCTGACGTACCCGGAGCCGGGCAGCGACACCCACGTCCTCAGCGGGGGCGACTGGGGCGTGGGGCTGCACACCACGGACCGGCCCGCGCACAACAAGTGGCTGATCTCCCGTGGGTTCATGGCCGTCCGGATCACGGAAGGTCCGCACGGTACCAGCCGTCAACTGCTCGCGCTGGAGGGCCGCTACGAAGACCTCTGCAAGACGCTGGCCAAGTAGCGGTTACACGAGTGCGGGGCGGGTAGACGCAGCCCACCCCGCCGGCCCCCACCCCGTTCCGTCGTCGGCAGCGGCCCGCCGGCCACGGAGCACCGACCGGGGTGGGGTGACCAGGCGTGCCGCGTTCGGCCGGTTCAGCCGTGCTGCGCGGCCGCCTCCTCCTCGGCGCGCAGTACGCGATCCGGTCGCAGGGGCAGGTCCCGGTGGCGCACTCCGGTCGCGTGCCGGACCGCGTTGGAGATCGCCGCGGCGGCACCCACGATGCCGATCTCCCCGATGCCCTTGACCCCCACGGGGTCGTCGGGGACCGGGTCGTCGATGAAGTCCGCCTCGATCGCGGGCACATCGGCGTGTGCGGCCACGTGGTAGTTCGCGAAGTCCGCACCGAGCTGGCCGCCCGACGCCGGATCACGGACCGCTTCCTCGTGGAGCGCCATGGACAGGCCCCAGATCATGCCGCCGACGAGCTGGCTGCGTGCGGTGAGCGGGTTGACGATACGGCCGGCGGCGAAGATGCCCAGCATCCGGCGTACCCGGATCTCGCCGGTGGTCACGTCGACGGCGACCTCCGCGAACTGGGCCCCGAAGGAGTGGCGCTCCTTCTTGGCGAGCTCGGCGAGCAGCCCGGCGGTGTCCGTGCGCGCCGTGATGCCCTCCGGCGGGATGTCCCCGTCGGCCAGGGCAAGCCGGCCGCGCAGCTCACGCGCCGCGGAGCTGACGGCCAGCGACCAGGAGCGGGTGCCCATCGAGCCGCCGGCGACCCAGGCGGGGCCGAAGTCGCTGTCGCCGATCCGCACGGTGACGCGGTCCGGCTCCACATCGAGGGCCTCGGCGGCGATCAGGGTCAGCGCGGTGCGGGCGCCGGTGCCCACGTCCGCCGCGGTGATCCGCACGGTGAAGGTGCCGTCCGCCTCGGCGGTCACGGACGCCGTGGACGGTGCGGCGCCGGACGGGTAGGTGGCGGCTGCCGTGCCGGTGCCGAGCAGCCACCGGCCCTCGCGGCGGCTGCGCGGCCGCGGATCGCGCTCGGCCCAGCCGAACCTGCGGGCGCCTTCCCGGAAGCAGCCGAGCAGGTCGCGGCTGCTGAAGGGCAGCCCGGACAGCGGCCCGACGGTCGGCTCGTTGCGGGCGCGCAGCTCGATCGGGTCCATGCCGAGCCGGTCGGCCAGCTCGTCGAGGGCCGACTCCAGCGCGAACGAACCCGGCGCCTCGCCGGGGGCCCGCATCCAGGTCGGGGTCGGCATGTCGAGGTCGACCAGCCGGTGTGCCGTGTGGTGTGCCCGCGCGTCGTAGAGGACGCGGCCGAGCACGGCGCTCGTCTCGACGAAGGGCCGCAGCGTCGAGGTGAGGCTCAGGGCCTCGTGCTCCAGCGCGCGCAGCCGCCCGTCCGGGTCGGCGCCGAGCCGCACGCGCTGCGCGGTGGGGCTGCGGTAGCCGGTGATCGCGAACGTCTGACGCCGGGTCAGCGCCAGGCGCACGGGGCGCTGCAGCTCCGTCGCCGCCATCACAGCGGCCACCTGGTGCGGCCGTACGCCCTTGGAACCGAAGGCGCCGCCGATGTGCTCCGAGCGGACCCGTACCGATGACGGGTCGAGCGAGAACAGCTGGGCGAGCTCGCCGGCCACCCACATGGCGCCCTGGTTGGTGTCGATCACCTCCAGGCGTCCGCCGTCCCACCGCGCCGTGACCGCGTGCGGCTCCATGGCGCTGTGGTGCTCCTCAGGTGTGGTGTAGGAGGCGTCCACCACCACGGCCGAGGCGGCGAGTTCGGCCTCCAGGTCGCCCTTGCTCGCCACCGCGTTGGCGTCCTCGGGTATGTAGGTGTCGGGTCGGCCGGCGTGGAAGGCGACGTCGTGCGGCTCCTCGTCGTACTCGACCACCAGCGCTTCGGCCGCCTCGCGCGCCTGTTCGGGGGTCTCGGCCACGACCAGGGCAACCGGCCAGCCCTGGTGCGGCACCCGGTCGTGCTGGAAGAGTGCGAGGGTGGGGTCGGGCGGGCCGAGTATCGAGGTGTAGTCGGTCATCAGGCGCGGCGCGTTTCCGGAGTGGAACACCGCCAGGACGCCGGGCATGGCGCGCACCGCCGCATCGCCGACCGCGCGGACGCGGCCCCGGGCGATGGCCGACAGCACCAGCCAGCCGTGTGCGAGGTGGTCGAAGGGCTGCTCGCTGGCGTACCGCGCAGCGCCGGTCACCTTGTCCCGGCCCTCGACGCGGGTGTGGGCGACCCCGACGGTACGGGGTCCAGCCGTGGTGGTCATCGGTCGGTCTCCTCGGCCAGTTCGGTGAGCAGGGCGACGACGAGGTTGCGCATCAGGGGCAGTTTGTAGGCGTTCTGATCGAGCACCCTGGCCGCGGCGAGTTCGGCGTCGGCGGCCTCCGCGAAGGCGGCGCCCTCGGGCGGCCGTCCGGTCAGCACCCGCTCGGCTTCCCGGGCCCGCCACGGGCGGGACGCCACGGCGCCGAAGGCCAGCCGGACCTCGCGGACCATGCCGTCGGCCACATCGAGTGCGGCGGCCGCCGACCCGATCGCGAAGGCGTAGGAGGCCCGCTCGCGCACCTTGCGGTAGCGCGAGTGCGAGGCGACCTGGGCAGGCGGCAGCGTGACGGCCGTGATCAGCGCACCGGGCGGCAGCGCGGTCTCCAGGTGCGGGGTGTCGCCCACCGGCAGATAGAAGTCGGCCAGCGCCACCTCACCGCCGCCCTCGGTGGTCTCGTAGGAGACGACGGCGTCGAACGCGGCCAGCGCGACGCCCATGTCCGACGGGTGGACGGCCACGCAGTGCTCGGAGGCGCCGAGGATCGCGTGGTTGTGGTGCTCGCCGGTGACGGCCGGGCAGCCACTGCCCGGGGAGCGCTTGTTGCAGGGCAGCGAGGTGTCGGTGAAGTAGGCGCAGCGGGTGCGCTGGAGCAGGTTGCCGCCGACGGTGGCCATGTTCCGCAGCTGCCCGGAGGCTCCGGCCAGCACGGCCTGCGCCAGCGCCGGGTAGCGCCGCCGCACCTCGGGGTGTGCGGCCAGTTCGCTGTTGGTGACCGTGGCGCCGATCCGCAGTCCGCCGTCCTGGGTGGTCTCGATGCGGCCGAGCGGCAGTTCCCGTACGTCCACGAGGCGGTCGGGGCGTTCCACCCCCGCCTTCATCAGGTCGACGAGGTTGGTCCCGCCGCCCAGGAAGCGCGCCTGAGGGTCACCGTCGAGCAGGGCGACGGCGCCGCTGATGTCGGTGGCGCGCTGATAGACGAACTCCCTCACGCGGCAGACTCCTTCGTGGTGCTCTCCGTGGTGGCTTCCGCTCCGTGCCCGGGGTGTCCCGCCCGGTGCTCGGCGGCCCGGGCGACCGCCTGGACGATGGACACATACGCGCCGCAGCGGCACAGGTTGCCGCTCATCCGCTCCCGGATCTCCTCCGGGGTCAGCGGCGGCGGTCCTGCCTCGGGCCGTACGTCCGGCGTGGCGGCGCTCGGCCAGCCCGCCGCGTGCTCGTCGAGCACGGCGAGCGCTGAGCAGATCTGGCCCGGAGTGCAGTAGCCGCACTGGAACCCGTCCAGGTCGAGGAACGCCTGCTGGACCGGGTGCAGCGCGTCGCCGTCCGCGACGCCCTCGATGGTGGTGACCGCGCGCCCCTCGGTGGCGACGGCGAGTTCCAGGCAGGAGACGATGCGGCGCCCGTCGACCAGGACCGTGCAGGCCCCGCACTGGCCCTGGTCACAGCCCTTCTTCGGGCCGGTCAGATCGAGACGCTCGCGCAGTGCGTCCAGGAGGGTGGTGCGGTGGTCGACGGTCAGTGTGTGCTTCTCCCCGTTGACGGTCAGAGTGATCGCGCTGGCGGTGGCTGGGGTGGCTGGGGCCATGGGCAGCTTCTTTCGCGAGTGCGGTGCGGGGCGAATCGGCGCTGTGGAACAAGACGGGGCGAGCGGCGGCAGCCGTTGCCGGGCGTCCGACGCTATGGTGAGTACAGGAACCGGACAACAGTCCACTCAGTCCGTCATGAACGTAACGGACAGTTGTCCGGTTCGCAAGAGCAGCACAGGACGCCACTGCGCACCGCATTCCGCGCCGGGGCGGAGGGAGGAGGACGAGTGCGGCACCCGAACCGCGACGCACCGCTGCGCTCGGACGCGCAGCGCAACCGCGAGCGCATCCTTGAAGTGGCGCTCGCGGAGCTGACCCGCGCGGCGGACGCACCGCTGAGCGCCATCGCCAAGAAGGCCGGCGTGGGCCAGGGCACCTTCTACCGCAACTTCCCCAGCCGCGAAGCCCTGGTTCTGGAGGTGTACCAGTACGAGGTGCAGCAAGTGGCCGAGGCGGCTGAGCAGTTGCTGTGCACCCGGCCGCCGGACCGGGCGCTGCGCGAGTGGATGGACCGGCTCGCCCGGTACGCCCTGGCCAAGGCGGGCCTCGCCGACGCGCTGCGCGCGGCCACCAGCGCGTGCGGCACACTGGCCGGGCTGGGGCGCGGGCCCCTGACCCAGGCCGTCACCAGCCTGCTGGACGCGAACGAACGGGCCGGAACCATCCGCCCCGGGGTGACCCCGGAGGACTTCTTCCTCGCCATCGCCGGGCTGTGGCAGATCAGCTCGCACGACGACTGGCAGACGCGCGCCGACCGCCTGCTCGATCTGGTGATGGACGGCCTGCGAGCGGGAGCCCCCGGCCCCCCGGACGCGCGCGGCTGAGCGCCGATACGACGGTGCCCGAGCGGCCCGAATGGCGTAATCCGGCGACAGCGGCCACGATGGACAAGGGGCCGAAGTGAAGGGCTGAACTGCGTCGACAGGAGGACGCCATGACCACCGCAGCCGACATCATGCACCCCGGCGCCCGGTGGGTGCCCGCAACCGAGACCCTCGACCGCGCAGCGCAGCTCATGCGCGAGCTCGAAGTGGGTGCTCTGCCCGTCAGCGACCCCAACGACCCCAACGAGCGCATGTGCGGCATCATCACCGACCGCGACATCGTCATCAACTGCGTCGCCGAGGGCCGCGACCCCTCCCGCGTCACCGCGGGAGACCTGTGCGAGGGCACCCCGCGCTGGATCAGCGCCAATGCGGATGTGAGCGAGGTCCTGCGCGAGATGGAGACCCACCAGATACGGCGCCTGCCGGTCATCGACGAGAACAAGCGGCTGGTCGGCGTCATCAGCGAGACCGATCTCGCCCACCACCTCAGTGACGACCAGCTCGCCGAGTTCGTCGAGCAGGTCTACGCCTGACCCCGCCCCGTCACGGGACGGCCCGCCCGCGTCGGAACGCGGACGGGCCGGTCTGCCGTGCTGCGGGGCCGCCTTGACGGGGTGCCTCAGCGGGCGAGCTCCTTGGCGATGCGCTCCCGCATCAGCGCCGAGGACTCGCGGGCCCGCTCCTCCCAGGCGAAGACGCAGGCGGTGGCCACACCGTCGAACTCCAGCTCCCGCAAGGTGCCGAAGAAGGTGTCCCAGTCCACCTCGCCCTGGCCGATGTCGAGGTGCTGGTGGATACGCGCCGGCGTGCCCGGAGGGTTGAGGATGTAGCGCAGCCCGGACGAGCCCTTGTGGTTGAAGGTGTCGGCGATGTGCACGTGCCGCAGCTTGTCACCGGCGTAGCGCAGCATCGCCGCGATATCCGAGCCGGTCTGGCCGGGCCCGGAGAGGTGGAAGGTGTGCGGGGCGCAGTAGAGGTAGCCGACCCAGGGCTTGTTGATGGCGCGGACCAGATCGACCGCCGGAGCGTTCTCCTCGCAGAAGTCGTCCGGGTGCGCCTCCAGGTTCAGCGCGATGCCCTCGCCTTCGAAGACGGGCAGCAGCTCCTCCATCGAGCGCCAGAACGCCGCCTCGCTCTCTGCGGCCCGCTCCGGCCGGCCGTTGAACTCGGAGTTCATCAGCGGGCATTCGAGCTCCGCCGTGATCTCGATCATCCGCTTCCAGTACCGTACGGCGGTCTGCCGCTCGGTCTCCTCCGGCGAGGACCACTTGTACAGCGGCAGCACCGAGGAGAGTTTGACGCCGTGCCGCCGCAGCGAGTCCTTCAGCTCGGTGACGCGCTGGTCGTCCGCCCGCGGGTGCAGGAAGAACGGCATGAAGTCGTCGCGCGGCGACAACTCGATGTACTCGTAGCCGAGTTCGGCCACCGTACGCACCATCTCGTCCAGCGGCAGCGAGCGGAGCATATAGGGGTCGAGGGCGATCTTCACGCGGGGCCTCCGTAGAGAGCGGGCCGGGGCTTCATGTCGACGGTGACGGGCTGCTGGTCCGATTCGAGGGAGCGGACCGTGGCGTCGGTGATGACGGTGGCGGCGTAGCCGTCCCAGGCGGACGGACCGGTCGGCACGCCGCCCGCCTCGACGGAGGCGATCCACTCGCGGAACTCGGTGTCGAAGGCGTCGCCGAACCGGCCCTTCCAGTCCTGCGGCACCGCCGTGCCGTGCTGCCCTGCGGTGCGGACGCCGACGGCCGCCGGGTCGGGCAGCCGGGCCAGCCCGCTCTCGCCGACGGTCTCGCACTGGATGTCGTAGCCGTACTGGCAGTTGACGAAGACCTCCAGATCGATGCGTACGCCCTGCGCGGTCTCGAAGAGCATGATCTGCGGGTCCTTGAGGTGCTCGAACCGCTTGCTCGTGGGGCGCGGGGTGATCACCTGGGCCGAGACGATCTCGTCGTCCAGCAGCCAGCGCAGTACGTCGATCTCGTGCACGGCCGTGTCCTGGGCCGCCATGGCGGAGTGGTAGGAGTCCGGCACGCTGGGGTTGCGGTGGGCGCAGTGGACCATCAGCGGGGTACCGATGGAGCCGCCGTCCAGCACCTTCTTCAGCTGCCGGTATCCGGCGTCGTACCGGCGCATGAAGCCGACCTGGACCAGCCGGCGGCCGTGCGCGCGTTCCGCCTCCACGATGCGCAGACAGTCCTCGGCGGTGGTGGCCAGCGGCTTCTCACAGAAGACGGGCTTTTTGGCCGCGACGGCGTTCAGCACGTGCTCGGCGTGGGTGGGGCCCCAGGAGGTGACGAGCACGGCGTCGACGTCGTCCGCGGCTACGAGGGCCGGGCCGTCGGGCAGCGTACGGGCGCCGACCCGGGCCGCTGCCTCACCGGCGCGGCCGCCGTCGATGTCGGTGACCGCGGTGACCCGGGCCCCCGCGATGACGTCGGTGAGCCGGCGGATGTGATCCTGGCCGATCATTCCGGCGCCGATGACCCCTACACGCACAGTCATGGGGATTCCTTTCTACGGTCCCCGGGGCGCCGCCGGCCGGTGTCGGCCGACGGCGCTCCCGGAAACGGGACGGAGGGGATCAGGAGAAGCGGGCGCGCAGGTCGTCCTCGAGCTGTTCCAGGGTGCGCCCCTTGGTCTCGGGGACGAACAGCTTCACGAAGGCGAAGGAGAACAGGCCCGCCACGACGAACAGGAAGAAGGTGTTGGAGACCCCGATCTCGGAGACCAGGGACGGGAAGACCAGCCCGATCACGAAGTTGGTCAGCCACAGCACAACGGCCGCCACACCCATCCCGAAGCCGCGCATCCGCGTCGGGAAGATCTCCGAGAGCATCAGCCAGGTCACCGGGGATATCGCGCCCTGCTGGAAGGCGAGGAAGGTGATGGTCATCGCCAGCACCGCGAAGGCGCGTCCCGTACCGGAGTCCATGGTCAGCGAGAAGACGCCGATCAGCAGCAGCGCGGCGATGGTCCCCAGCTGCCCGGACATCAGCATCGGGCGACGGTTGACGCGGCCCAGCAGCCAGATGCCGACGAAGGTGGCCAGCACCGAGATCACACCGTTGGCGATGTTCGCGACCAGCGCGTTGTTCGACTCGAAACCGGCCTCGGTGAGGATCTGGGTGCCGTAGTACATGATCGTGTTCACGCCCGTGATCTGCTGCACGATCGCGATACCGAAGCCGACGAACATCAGCTTGCGCACCCACGGAGTGGCCTTCATGTCCTTCCAGCCGCCGAGCTTCTCCTGCTCGTCCTTGACGGCCAGCGCGGTGACCTCGCTCAACTCGGCCTCGGCCCGCGCCTGCGACCTGACCTGCTGGAGCACCTTGAGCGCGTCGGGGAAGCGGCCCTTGGAGGCCAGCCAGCGGGGGCTCTCCGGCATGACCAGCATGCCGAACCAGAGCACCACGGCCGGCAAGGTCGCCAGCACCAGCATCCACCGCCATACGCCGCCGGACTCGCCACCGACCTGGGCGAGGGCCGCGTTGCAGGAGAAGGCCAGCAGCTGACCGGTGACGATCATCAGCTCGTTCCGGGTGACCAGCGCACCGCGGCGTTCGGCCGGGGAGACCTCGGCCAGGTAGACGGGCACCGTCACAGAGGCGCCGCCGACCGCGAGGCCGAGCCCGAACCGGGCCACGATCATGACCTCGGTGCTGGGGGCCAGCGAGCAGCCCAGCGCACCGATGAAGAACACCACGGCCAGCAGCAGGATGTTCTTCCGCCGCCCCCGCGCGTCCGACAGCCGCCCGCCGGTGACCGCGCCGAGCGCCGCACCGAGCAGCAGCGAGCTGGTGACCATGCCCTCGGTGACCGGGGTCAGTCCCAGATCGTCGGTCATGTACGGCAGTGCGCCGTTGATGACGCCGGTGTCGTAGCCGAACAGAAGGCCGCCGAAGGTGGCGATCCAGGTGATCAGCCGCAGTCGGCGCCGGACGGCGGGCGGCGCGTCGTCGAGGGCGGTGGAGGGCACCGGAGGCGTCGGGTTCGGGGCTGCCTCGTTGCTTGTCGCGTCGTCTCTGACATCCATGGCCGCCTCCTACCGGTTGTTGTTCGGGCGCCGGGTTCCGGTCAGGCCGCAGCCGGCCAGGTGCTCCCGGGTACGCACCGCGATGGGGAGCGGCACCTCAGGAGCGCATGGGTACAGGTCCTGCTCGACGATCACGAAGAGCTCGGCGTCGAGCCGGGAGAGCGCGTCCACCACGTCGGCGGGGTCGGGCACCCCCTCGGGGGGTGACACACATACGCCTCGCTTGACGGCCTCCCCGAAGGAGAGGTTCTCGGCGGCCACCTGCGCCAGCACCGCCGGATCCATCTGCTTGATGTGCACATATCCCACGCGCTCGCCGAAGCGGCGCACGAGGTCGAGATTGTCACCGCCGCCGTATGCGACGTGCCCGGTGTCCAGGCAGAGATTGGTGTAGCGGCTGTCGGACTCGTTGAGCAGCCGCTCGATCTCGGACTGCGTCTGGATGTGGCTGTCCGCGTGCGGGTGGAGGACCAGCCGGATGTCGTACTCGTCGAGCAACAGCTTACCGAGCCGGTCGGCGTTCCGGCCGAAGCCGGCCCACTGCTCGGACGTCAGCTCGGGGGGCTCGGTGAAGTCGCCGGTCTTCTCGTCCCGGTACATGGGCGGAATCAGGACGAGGTGGTGGGCACCGGCCGCGGAAGTGAGCTCTGCCACCTTCCGGACGTGGGCCAGCATCTCGTCCCACACCTCGGGACGGTGCAGCGCGCCGAAGGCGGTGCCGCCGGAGACCTGCAGTCCGCGCACGGCGAGCTCCTCGGCGAGGACCGCGGGGTCGGTGGGCAGGTATCCGTACGGGCCGAGCTCCAGCCAGGTGTATCCGGCCTGCGCCAGCTCGTCGAGGAAACGGGTGCAGGGGACCTGGTGCTCGTCCTCGGGGAACCAGACGCCCCAGGAATCGGGCGCTGAGCCGAGGCAGAGATTGCCCGCGACGGTACGGAGCGGGGATGGCGCCGTAGCCATGGATCAGTCCTTACGGGAGGGGAGGGGAAGGGAGGGAAGGGGACGGGGGTGGTACAGGCAGAGGGGACGGGCTCCAGCGAGGTGCTCAGCTGGAGGTGGGGAAGGAGAACCCGGCAGCCGCCTGCTGTACCGCGGGCCGGGGCCAGCGGGTGGTGACGACCTTGGGGCGGGTGTAGAAGCGCACGCCTTCGGGGCCGTGGACGGGGGAGTCGCCGATGAGGGAGTCCTTCCAGCCGCCGAAGGAGTAGTACGACATCGGGACGGGCACGGGGACGTTGACGCCGATCATGCCGACCTTGATCTTGCGCTGGAAGCGGCGGGCGGCTTCTCCGGAGGCGGTGAACAGCGCGGTGCCGTTGCCGTAGGGGTTGGCGTTGATCAGTTCGATCGCCTCGTCGAGGGTGCCGACCCGGACGACGGCCAGTACGGGGCCGAACAGCTCCTGCTGGTAGGCGTCCATCTCGGCGGTGACGTGGTCGAGGAGGGAGGGGCCGGTGAAGAAGCCGTTCTCGTGGCCGTCGACCTTCAGACCGCGGCCGTCCACCACGACGGTCGCGCCCTGGGTGGCCGCCGTGCCGACGGCGTTCTCGACGCGTTCCTGTGCGGCCTTGGTGACCAGTGGACCCATGTCGGTACCGGGTGCGTCGCCGGGGCCGACCGTGACCTCGCGGGCCTTGCGCTCCAGGACCTCGACCAGAGCATCGGCCGCCTCGCCCACCGCCACGGCCACGGAGACGGCCATGCAGCGCTCACCGGCCGACCCGTAGGCGCCGGCCGTGATGTGGCCGGCGGCGAATTCCAGGTCGGCGTCGGGCAGTACGACGGCGTGGTTCTTGGCGCCGCCGAGTGCCTGGACACGCTTGCCGGCGGCCGTGGCGGTCTGGTGCACGTACTTGGCGATGGGCGTGGAGCCGACGAAGGAGACGGCTTCGATGCCGGGGTGGCCGAGGAGGGCGTCCACGGCGTCCTTGCCCCCGTGCACGACGTTGAAGACGCCGTCGGGCAGCCCTGCCTTCCGGTAGAGCTCGCCGACGAAGTTGGCAGCCGACGGGTCGCGTTCACTGGGCTTGAGGACGAAGGTGTTGCCGGTGGCGATGGCGACGGGGTGCATCCACAGCGGCACCATCGCGGGGAAGTTGAACGGGGTGATCCCGGCGACGACGCCGAGGGGCTGCCGGAAGTTGTGCACGTCCACGCCGCGGGAGACCTGGTCGGAGTAGCTGCCCTTGAGAACGTCTCCGAGGCCGCAGGCGAACTCGACCACTTCCCGGCCGCGCGTGATCTCGCCGCGCGCGTCCTCGACGGTCTTGCCGTGCTCGGCCGAGATGATCCGGCCCAGCTCCTCCTCGTTGTCCAGGAGGAGCTGCCGGAAGGCGAACATGACCTGGACGCGCCGGCTGAGGGACGACTCGGACCAGGATTCGAAGGCGGCGGACGCCGCTTCGACGGCGGTGTCCACGTCGGCGGCGCTGCCCAGCACCACATGGGACTGCTGCTCGCCGGTGGCCGGGTTGAACACCGGTTGGGTGTGCGTGCTGGAGCCCTCGATCGGGCTGCCGTTGATCCAGTGCGGGATGGTCTTCACGGTGCGGTTTTCCTCACAGGTGTGCGAGCGGGGCTCAGAGGTAATGGCGCTGGGTGGCCTTGTGCGCGGCGTAGGTCTCGTACGCGCTGCGGGTGGATTCCAGGGCCGACGTCTGGCTGACCGGCACGTCCCACCAGCCGTGGCCGGGCGGGTTGGGTCCGTACAGATCCGTCTCGACGTGGACGACGGTGGTGCGGCCGGCTGCCTTGGCCTTCTCCATGGCGGTGCGGAACTCCTCGACGGTGGTGGCGTGGAGGACGTCGGCGCCGAGGGAGGCGGCGTTGGCGGCCAGGTCGACGGGGAGCACGTCGCCGTCGAGCAGCCCGGAGTCGGCGCTGCGGTAGCGGTACTTGGTGCCGAACCGCTGCGAGCCCAGGCCCTGGGAGAGGGAGCCGATGGAGGCGAAGCCGTGGTTCTGGACCAGGACGATGACGACCTTCAGCCCTTCCGAGACCATGGTGACGATCTCCTGAGCCATCATCAGATACGAACCGTCTCCGACCAGGACGACGACCTCACGCGTGGGGTCGGCCATCTTGGCGCCGACGCCCGCGGCTACCTCGTAGCCCATGCAGGAGTAGGCGTATTCGACGTGGTACGCCTTGGGGTCGCGGGCCCGCCACAGCTGTTGCAGGTCGCCGGGCATGGACCCGGCCGCGTTGATGACCACGTCGCGGTCGCCGAGGGCTTCGTTGAGCGCGCCGAGGATCTGGGTCTGGGCCGGCAGGCCGCCGGTATCGCGGTCGGGGGCGAAGCACTCGTCCTCGATCTGCCGGGTGCGGGCGATCAGTTCACGGGTGCGGGTCCTGTACTCCGGACCGACCTGCCAGCCGGTCAGCGCGCCCGCGAGGGCCTCGATACCGAGCCTGGCGTCGGCCACCACCGGCTCGGCCGAGTGCTTGACGGCGTCCAGGCGGGCCACGTTGAGGTTGACGAAGGTCACGTCCGGGTTGCCGAAGACGGTGTGGGAAGCAGTGGTGAAGTCGCTGTAGCGCGTCCCGATGCCCAGCACCACATCCGCCTCGCGCGCCAGCTCGTTGGCCGCGTACGCGCCGGTGGAGCCGATGCCGCCCACCGCGCAGGGGTGATCCCAGGCCACCGCACCCTTGCCCGCGTGGGTGTCCGCGACCGGGATACCGGTCGCCTCCGCGAACGCCCGCAGCTGGGTGTGGGCGCCGGAGTAGACGACGCCGCCGCCCGCCACGATCAGCGGCTTCTTCGCCGCGCGCAGCAGCCGGGCGGCCCGCTCGACCGCCGCGGGTTCCGGCGCCGGGCGGCCCACATGCCACACCCGGCGCCGGAAGAAGGACTCCGGCCAGTCGATGGCCTCGGCCTGCACATCCTGCGGCAGGGCCAGCGTAACGGCCCCCGTCTCGACCGGATCGGTCAGCACCCGCATCGCCGCCAGCGCGGCCGGGATCAACTGCTCGGGCCGCGAGACGCGGTCGAAGAACTTGGACACCGGACGGAAGGCGTCGTTGACCGTCACGTCCCCGCCCCTGGTGTCCTCCAGCTGCTGGAGCACCGGGTCGGGCGTGCGAGTGGCGAACATGTCGCTGGGCAGCAGCAGCACCGGCAGCCGGTTGGTCGTCGCCAGCGCGGCACCCGTGAGCATGTTGGTCGAGCCGGGCCCGGTCGAGGCCGTACAGGCGTAGGCCGCAAGCCGGTCGCGCATCTTCGCGAACGCGGTGGCCGCGTGCACCATGCCCTGCTCGTTCCGCGCCAGGTAGTAGGGCAGCTCGGCCTCCTCGGCGACCGCCGCCTGCAGCAGCGCCTGCCCGAC
The DNA here is from genome assembly GCF_017676385.1 of Streptomyces spirodelae. GTDB lineage: Bacteria > Actinomycetota > Actinomycetes > Streptomycetales > Streptomycetaceae > Streptomyces > Streptomyces spirodelae. Next base: position 299,232 of record NZ_JAFFZN010000001.1, on the reverse strand, counting down.
GCCGGCCACGTTGCCGTGACCGAAGATCCCCCACACACCGGGGATCAGCCGCTGCTCGTGCCCGTCGCGCTCGCTGTACTGGGCGGCCAGGAAGCGGACGAGAGCCTGGGCCGTGGTCAGTCGTACGGTGTTCATCGATCCTGGTCCCCTCCGAAGGGCAGCCGCGCATCGACGTCCTGGGTCCCCCACGTCGAGCGCACCCAGCCGTGTGCCGGGTCGTCGCAGATCAGCCAGGCGCGGTCCTGTCCGGGACCCGCCATCACGTTCAGGCAGTAGAGGTCGTAGCCCGGCGCGGCGGCCGACGGGCGCAGCGCGAACCTGCCGCCTGACGCGCTGTTGAGGACGGCCTCCGACTCCGGGGGGAGGTACACGAAGTCGGTGACCGAGTCGAAGACGTCCCTCCGGCCCTCCAGTTCGAAGGTCCGGCCGTCGACGGTGACCGTGCAGCCGCCCGTCAGCGGGAGGACGAGGAACTCCGAGTCCCCGGTGGCCAGCGTGTGGGCCCGGCCAGGACCCAGGGCCAGGGTCCTGAGCCCTGAGTGTCCCCAGCCCGCCGACTCGGGCGTGACCAGGAGGTCGTACGGGCCCTCGGCCGCGGTGCCCGCGGGCAGGTGGTACGTGCTCGTCTCGCTCACAGCAGGCTCACCGCCCGGTCCACGGCGCCGGCGACATCGCCGTCCGCGGGGTAGAGCAGGGAACGCCCCACGACCAGCCCCTGTGCGGTGGGCAGCTTCAGCGCACGGCTCCACGAGGCCAAGGCGGCCTCCGGGTCCTCGACCTCGCCGCCCAGCAGCAGCGCGGGCAGCGTGGCGGAGGACAGGACGCGTTCCATCGCCTCGGGGTCGGGCACGACCGGCAGCTTCAGCCAGGTGTAGGCGCTGCGGCGGCCCAGGCCCGAAGCGGTGGTGACGGACTTGATGACGGCCTCGGGGGAGAGGTCGTTGCGGATGCGCCCGTCCTGCCAGAACGACCAGAACGGCTCCACCATGGCGATCAGCCGGCGGTCGTTCAGCTCGTCGACCGCCCGCGCGGTGTTCGCCAGCGCGGCGGGGGTCGCCGGGTCGTCGAGGGCGATACGGGCGAGCATCTTGCCGCCGTCGAAGCCCATCGCGGCGATCGTCTCCGCGTCGTAGCCGGTGAACCGGTCGTCGATCTCGAAGACCGAACCGGCCAGCCCGGCCCGGTTCATCGACCCGAAGACACTCTTGCCGTCCAGCACACCCAGCAGCAGCAGGTCCTCCAGGATGTCGGCCGTGGCCAGCACCCCGGTCACGCCCGGCCGCTCCAGCGCCAGGCACATCCGCTCCAGGAGTTCGAAGCGGTCGGCCATGGCGAACGGGTCGGAGCCGACCGCGTTGGCGCCGCGCGCTGGATGGTCGGCGGCGATGATCATCGCCTTGCCGTGCCCGCCGAACAGGGAGGTCGCCCTTACCCGTCGGTCGGCCGCCGCGGCGATGGCGCCGGGGTCGTTGACCCGGGCCGCCACGATGCGGCTCACGTCGTCAGACAGCACTGTTCACCTCGTGGCTCGTTCGGCCGCTCACCGCGCGCAGCTTCTCCTCGACCTCGGCCTCGGTGGGCATGGCGTCCGAGCAGGCCAGCCGGCCCGCGACGAGCGCACCGGCCGCGTTGGCGAACGCCACCGTGCGCGCGGTGTCCCAGCCGGACAGCAGCCCGTGACACAGCGCCCCGCCGAACGCGTCACCGGCACCCAGGCCGTTGACCACGTCCACCGGCACCGGCGGGATCTCCACAGCCGTGCCGTCCCGGTCCATGGCCAGCACGCCCTTCGGCCCTTGCTTGACGACGGCCAGCTCCACCCCGGCGGCCAGCAGCGCCTTGGCGGCGGCGTACGGTTCGCGCTCCCCGGTGGCCACCGCGCACTCGTCCGAGTTGCCGACAGCGACGGTGGTGCCACGCAGCGCCTCGGCGTAGTGCGCACGAGCGGCCGCCGCGTTCCCGTCGGGCCAGAACATCGGACGCCAATCCAGATCGAAGACCGTCACACCCGCCTTCGCCCGCTCCTCCAGCGCCGCCAGGGTGGCCGAGCGGCTGGGCTCCTCGGCCAGCCCGGTCCCCGTCATCCAGAAGATGCCCGCGCCCCGAACTGCGTCCAAGTCCAGCTCCGCCGGACGTATGTCCAGGTCGGGCGCCTTCGGCAGCCGGTAGAAGTAGAGCGGGAAGTCGTCCGGCGGAAAGATCTCGCAGAAGGTCACCGGCGTGGGCGCGATGTCCGAGGTGCCGACGAAGCGGTCGCTGACGCCGTAACCGGCGAGGGCCGACCTGACGAAGTCGCCGAACGGGTCCCGGCCGGTCTTCGTGACCACGGCGGCGCTGCGCCCGTGGCGCGCGGCGGCCACCGCCACATTGGTCGGGCTGCCACCCAGGTACTTGCCGAACGAGGTGACCTCCGGCAGCCCGACGCCCGTCTGGAGCGGATACACATCCACTCCCACACGGCCCATGGTCAGCACTTCGAACGACATCACGCTGGATTCCCTTCGCACCGGAAGACCCCGGGATCACGGGGCGGCGGCTGGACTGGCGCGCTCTACTAGCGCGCTCTAGTTCGAGTACGATGGCCCCTGTACAAATGTCATGTCAATAGGTTGTTGGCAGGGGATTCCCCGAGCGTTCAGCCAGCCGCCCCGAGGGGCGCACCACAGCCGCGCGATACCGTGCGGGCGGACGGGAAGGAACAGGGCCGAACCGGACGCGGTCGAACCGAGGAACGCGGCAGCGCGGGGAAGACCACGGGAGAGTGAGACGACAGGTGGATGCGACGGGCAGGCAGCGCCCCACGATGGCGGACGTCGCCGCGAGAGCAGGCGTCTCCCGCGCGCTGGTCTCGATCGTCTTCCGCAACCAGCCCGGCGCCAGCCAGGAGACCCGCGACCGGGTGCTGCAAGTGGCCGACGAAATCGGCTACCGCCCCGACAGCGCGGCCCGGCTGCTGGCCCGGGGGCGCAGCCGGGCCCTCGGTGTGCTGTTCACCGTGCACCAGACCTTCCACGCCGACCTCGTCGAGGGCATCTACGCTCAGGCCGAGCACCACGGCTACGACGTCCTGCTCTCCGCGACAGCTCAGGGCCGGAGCGAGGCGAAGGCCGTCGAGGCGCTGCTCAGCCACCGCTGCGAGGCGGTCATCCTGCTCGGTGCCGACGCGACCACAGCGGACCTCGACGTGCTGGGCCAGCGCACGGTCGCCGTCTCGGTCTCGCGCCGGATGCCCGGCTCCCTGATCGACTTCGTCCACAGTGCCGAAGGCAAGGGCGTCCGGCAGGCCATGGACCACCTCGTCGGGGAAGGGCACCGCCGCATCGTCCACATCGACGGTGGCCGCGGCCCCGGATCGGCCGAGCGCCGCCGCGCCTACCGCGCCGCGATGCGCCGCCACGGTCTGGAGGCCGAGATCCGGGTGATCCCCGGCAACCACACCGAGGAGTCGGGCATCGAGGCCGGCCGTCTCCTGGTGGCCGAACGCGACGCCGGCGAACCGCTGCCGACCGCCGTCCTGGCGGCCAACGACCGGTGCGCCATGGGCCTGATGATGGCCCTCGCGCGGAGCGGCGTCGAGGTCCCCAAAGAGGTGTCGGTCATCGGCTACGACGACAGCCACCTCTCGCATCTGATGCCGGTCGGCCTCACGACGGTCCGCCAGGACGCCGGGCTCATGGCCGAGCACGCGGTCGGATTCGCGGTGCGGCGCCTGGAGAACAAGACGCTGGAACCGCAGGAGGCCGTGATCGACCCGAAGCTGGTGATCCGCGACACCAGCGGCCCGCCCCGCGAAGTCTGATGCTCAGAAAACCGACCAGCCGGTCAGCGAGGTGAAGGCGTCCAGCGCTGCGACTCCGGCCACCGAGTTGCCGCGTACGTCGAGACCGGGGCTCCACACGCACAGCGTGCACCGGCCCGGCACCACGGCGAGGATGCCCCCGCCGACCCCGCTCTTCCCCGGCAGCCCCACCCGGTAGGCGAAGTCCCCCGCGGCGTCGTAGGTTCCGCAGGTGAGCATGACCGCGTTGATCCGCTTGGCCTCGCGTGCCGCCAGCAGCCGGGAGCCGTCCGTACCCAGCCCGTGCCGCGCCAGGAAGGAGCCGGCCAGTGCCAGATCGCGGCAGCTCATGGCGACGGAGCACTGCCAGAAGTAGTGGTCCAGCACGGTCGGTACCGGGTTGTCGAGATTCCCGTAGCTGGCCATGAAGTGCGCCAGTGCCGCGTTGCGGCTGCCGTGGTCGGACTCGGAGGAGGCCACGGCCGGGTCGAAGGCGACCGCCGGGTTGCCGCTCTGCACGCGCAGGAAGTCCAGCATAGAGGTGCTGGCGTCCCCGGTGAGCGACTGCAGCCGGTCGGTGACCACCAGCGCGCCCGCGTTGATGAAGGGGTTGCGCGGGATGCCGTTCTCGTACTCCAGCTGCACCAGGGAATTGAAGGGCGTGCCGGACGGCTCCCGTCCCACACGCCCCCACAGGCTCTCGCCGTCCTGGGACAGCACCAGCGCCAGGCTGAACGTCTTGGAGATGCTCTGTATCGAGAACGGCACCTCCCAGTCGCCGACTCCGGTGACCGAGCCGTCCACATCCGCGACCGCCATGCCGAACCCGCCCAGGTCCACCGCGGCCAGCGCGGGAATGTACCCGGCCGCCTGCCCGCGGCCGACCTGGGGCGCCACGGTCGCCGCGACCTCCTCGAGCACTGCCTGGTAGTCCATCGTCCGCGCTTCTCCTGAGCTTCCTGTGCATCTACGCCGACCCGGCGCGAGCCGCCGCCGAGGGCAGCACAGGTTCGCACATCAGGCCCGGTCGGAGACTCTAACCTGCACAAAGCCCGTGCCCGCGCACACCCCGGACAGGGGCGCGGGGAACTGCGCGAGCAGCCTGGGGGCGCTGGGGCACTCCAAGGGCGCCTGGGGGTGCCCCCTCCGCGGAACCAGGCCGGAAACACCCTAGCGGCGGTCCGTGGTGTGCACCGTCAGGAGTGCCACCCCGCTCAGCAGGACGACGCGGGTGGCGGCCTCCAGGCCGTTCCACTTCTCCGACTGCCACATGGCGAACCACTCGCCACCGATGGCGATGAACCCCGCGCCGAACAGCAGCAGAAGCATCAGCAGGCCGGCGCTCGAGACGGTGCGCGCTCGCCGCGAGTCGCGGCGCAGCCACAGCCAGGTCGCGGCGATCAGCACGAGAGCTGCCGCGGTCTCCCAGACGATGATCGCGACGTAGGCCGCGTCCTGCCACGCCCGCGAGGTGATCGCGCGCCACATCAGGTCCTCGTCCCGGAAGGTGGTGTCCATCGCCAGCACATGGCGTACGAACTGCCGGTTGGTGTCGAAGTCCGTGATGTTGCCGAACGCGACAAGTGCGATGTACAGCGCGACGGTGGCGGTCAGCACGGCGGCCGCTGCCTCGCGTGTCCCGAACGGGGCACGGGTGCGGGAGGCGGCCGGCTCGTTGCCCCGGCCCTGGGAGTGATCCGATGAGACGCTCATGACTCGACTATGAGCCGGCGGACTTGCTGGCTGAAGGGCGCCTGCAGATGGCGGCGGGGCGGGAGGGGGGGCCGGACCGGCCGGGGTGGCCGGACCCGCGATGTGTGGATGAAGCCGCCCGGCGAGTCCGACGGGTCCAGCACCGAGATCCCCAACGACGAGGGCAAGGGCTCCGACGCCGCGGCGATCCAGGCCGCTCGAAACACCGCTGCGGGGGGCGTCGCCCGAGAGGCCGGCTCCGGATCGCGGGCTCACGCGGTATGAGCAGTCACCTGTTTGCCTCGGTGCGGCTGCGGATTTACCGCTGTTTCTATTGTGATACTGAGCGAAGAGGCCGGGCCCGCGTACTCGGGGCAGGAAACGCGGACCCGGCCTGAAATGGGGCGGGTATTCAGGAGAGCGGGCCGGGGCCGGGGAAGCCGGAATGCGCACGCCGGAATACGCGGATCGGAATCCGGACCGGAACGCGGGGCGGCCGGTCTCCGCCGCTCGGTCCGCTGGGAGGACGTGGGGTGCATCGTCGTTGGGCGAGCCTCGGGCACCGTGTGGCGAAGTCCCCGGGCGGGCGGGTGTGGCAGCACGGTGCCGAGTTCGAGCTCCTGCGCAGAGCCATGAGTTTCGCGGTACTCGCCTTTGTGGCCCTGGTGCCGCTGCTGATCGTGGTCGCTGCGCTGGATCCGGTCAAACGCGCCGGTTTCGACGAGTGGATCGTCAACGGAATGGGCCTGGAAAATCCCTCGGCGGCGGACAATGTGCGCGATCTGTTCTCTCCGCCGCGCCAGGTGATCAATACCACCAGCGTGCTGAGCGCCGTCCTCCTCGCGCTCTTCGGGGTGACTTTCGCCGCGAGTGTCCAGACCGGTTACGAGAAGATCTGGGGCCTTCCGCCGAGCCGTACGCCGCACAAGGTATGGCGCCAAGTGGTGTGGCTCGCCGTTCTGACGGGATATCTCTTCGCGGAGGTCGAGAGCGAGGACGCGCTGCAGCCCGGTGTGGCCAGAAGTGTGGCAAGGGTGGTACTGACGCTTCTGACGGGAATGCTCTTCTTCTGGTGGAGTCAGCACTTCCTGCTCACCGGTCGGGTTTCCTGGCGGTGTCTGCTTCCGGGAGCGGTGGCCACCATGCTCGGGCTGACGGGGCTCAGAATCTTCTCCTACTTCGTCTTCTCGCCCCTGATCATCAGCAGCAGGAACTCCTACGGTGCTGCCGGAACGCTGCTCATTGTGCAGTCCTGGCTCATCGGGGTGGGTTTCGTTGTTTTTGGTGGCCCGCTGTTCGGTCACCATGTGCGGAATTGGCTGACGGGTACCGTACGTTCGTCCGACAGCGGTGACTCATCGGCTCGGTGAGCGGCGGGGAAGAGCGGGGCAGCGGGCCCTGAAGGCGCCGGTTGGGGAAGGCCGCCGGACACCGGGCATATGCCGTTTCGAGAATGGAGTGGTCGGGTCCCTCTCTCCCGGCTCATTATGCCCACTGACAACCTTCCGCCCCACTAGGCTCATGGAACGAGCCCTGGGAGTACTTGCCCGTCGACGCAGAGGAGAAGAACGTGCGCAGGACAGTCTCGGCAGCGGCCTTGGTCATGATCGGTGTTCTGGTGAGCGGCTGTGGCGGCGACTCCGGAAGCGGCGGTGACTCCGGCGCAAAGGCGCAGAGCGCTGACAAGCCGGACTCGGCGGAGAAACCGAAGTGGGGGCCGCCCGAGACCCATGAGGTGACCCTGAAGGTTCAGGGCACGGGCTCCTCGCAGATCGGATGGGCGGCGGGCAGCAGCGAATTCGATTCGGCGACACTGCCCTGGAAGAAGACGGCCAAGGTGACTCTCGAAGGGGCCGAACTGAAGAAGGGCGTGCAGTTGTATGTCACTCCGCAGGCGGTGAAGGGGACCAGCGGGACCTTCGTCTTTCCGCCGTGTGCCATCGAGGTGGACGGCAAGACGGTGGACAAGAACGCGGGCGGCAAGAGCTCACACGGCTGCAAGTACACACTCAAGGGCTCCTGAGGTCACATCGCCGGGCCCTGTCTTCCCCTCCGGCCGGACCGGAGGGGAAGACAGGGGGAAGACGTGGAGAAGACCGGGCCGGAGCGGGCCTTCGGGGGACCCGTTCGAGCCGGGCCAGAACGGGTTGGAGCTGTCGGTGTTGCCGACGACCTTGGCGTTCGACCCGTCACCCGTTGCGGCACGAGACGTTGCCGTACATGTCCGCGCTGTCGCGGGCGCGGACCCGAGACGCCTTACGCCGCTGCCGTGGCCTCGTACTGCTTCTTGACCAGTTCGTAGGAGGCGAGGCGGTGCTGGAGGTCGTAGACCGGCGTGGTCAGCATCAGTTCGTCCGCTCCGGTCGCTGCGGCCAGTTCCCTCAGCCGGCGCACGACGGTCGCGGCTGTGCCCCGTGCCTGCTGGGCCCGGAAGCCGGCCAGCGCCTGTTCCTCCTGCGGTGTGAAGCGGTGGGCGGCTGCCTGCGCGGGCGTCGGGAAGGGCTCCTCACTCGCTCCTTTGAGAAGCCCTGCCTTGACGACGTCCATCGGCCCGGCCAGCCGGGCGGCTTCCTCCTCCGTTCCGGCGCACACGGTCTCCACGCACACCAGCACCCGGGGGTGTTCGCACCAGCGTGAGGGGGTGAATGCCGCTCGGTAACGTTCCAGGACCGCCTGGGTGTTGTCGGGGCGGATGTGGTGCGCGACGGCGACCGGCAGGCCCAGCTCAGCGGCGAGAGCGGCACCTGCGGTGCTGGAGGCCAGCAGCCAGGGCTCCGGCAGGGGGCCGAGCGCGACCTGGTCGTCCCTCAGATGGGCGAGAGTCTCGGCGATATCGTCCCGGTACTCCGTATCCGTCACCGGATCGGCTCCACGGCGCAGCGCCCGTGCGATGGCCTCGTCGAAGGTGCCGGGGCCGCGGCCGATGCCCAGGTCGACCCGGCCGGGGTGCAGGGCGGCCAGCGTCGCGAACTGTTCGGCCAGCAGCAGCGGCGCGTGGTGGGGGGCCAGGACCCCGCCTGAACCGAGACGGACGGAACGCGTCGAGGCGGCCGTGTGTGCGATCAGCACGACTGGTGGAAACGCGCCGATCGCGGGCGAGTGGTGGTGCTCGGCGTACCAGATCCGGTGGTAGCCCAGGCGTTCGAGGTCCTGGGCGAAGGCCGCGGTGTCCCGCAGCGTCTCCACCGCCGCGGTGTCCGTCTGGACCACCGCGACTTCCAGCGCCGAAAGAGGTATGTCCACCATGTCGCCAGCATAGAGATCGCGCCCGGGACGGGGGCGGCCGGGTGACGCTCTCTCCGGCGCGCCCGGACGGCTCTCGTGCCCGGACGGCTCCCGCGCCCGGCCGGGCGGGAGTTGGGGACGGGAGCCGTACCGGGCCCTGCCGCGCCGGTGCCTAGCGTGCGGCGGGCGGGGTGACCTCGACGGCGACGTGGTCGACGAGGAGCGAGCCCCCGGAGGCGGTGGCCGCGGTGGGCGTCGCGTGGCCGGCCGCGCCGTCGGGGAACGCGCCCCCCATCGCCAGGTTCAGCAGGATGAAGTGGCCGTGATCTGTGGCCTTCTGCCAGGTGGCGGCGTCCATGTCGGATTCCCGCACGGTGTGGAAGAGCCGGCCGTCCTGGTACCAGCGCAGTTCCTCGGTAGCACCGGTGCGGTCGAGTTCGAGGGCGTACTCGTGGAAGCCGCCCTGGCAGGAGTCGCCGCATGTGGCGCTGTTGCCGAGGCCCTGGGTCTCGTTGCAGGGCCCGCCCGGGTTGACGCCGCAGTGCAGAACGCCGTGCGCGGCGCTCTGGCCGTTGACGTTCTCCATGATGTCGAACTCGCCTATGCCGGGCCAGTTCTGGTAGTTGCCGCGGTAGTCGGCACCCAGCGTCCAGAAGGCCGGCCAGTAGCCCAGCGCCCCGTCACCGGAGACCTGGGGCAGTCTCAGGCTCGCGGAGATGCGCAGCTTGCCGCCTTCGGGCGCCGCGAAGTCCGTGCGCCGGGTCTCGATACGGGCCGAGGTCCACGAGTCGCCCTTCTTGAGAGCGGTGATCTTGAGATGGCCCTCGCCGTCGAGTTGCAGGTTCTCGGGGCTGTCGGTGTACGACTGCACTTCGCCGGTGCCCCAGTTGGGCGGGCCGCCGGGGTAGCCGTGGCCGGTGTCGATGATCCAGTCGTCCCCGGAGGGGAGGGAACCGGCGGCGCCGTCGAAGTCGGTCCGCCACACCTCCTGCGCGACCTGCGTGTCCTCGGCGGACTGGGTGTGCTGTTGCGCCGGGGCTTCGTCGGCCTGGGCCGTCGGCAGCGCCAGCACACCCAGCGCCGTCATCATCGCGGCGGCCGCCGGAAGGATGCCGAGCCTGTGGTGTCCTCTGCCGGTACGGAAGATGCCCGTACGGAACATGACGATGCGCTCCTTTGGAGTGGGGGGTGGGTGAGCGCTCTCACGGCACAGCACCGTGCCGAAGGTCTGGACCATCGTCAAGGCTTGTGTGTGAACGGGCAGATACGGGCAGATACGGGCACCGGCTTCGGCTGCCGCCGACCCGACGGAGAGGACCCTGGGCCTGGGCGCGCACACGCTCACCACCGCGGGCGGCGCGCCGGTCCGCTGAGGCCGATCGGGAGAGCCGCTCAACACGCCCTCGCCACCGGAGCCCGGGCGCGAGGTCGCCGCGTAGCCTCTGCTTCGGTCGGTCCCGTGGGCCGGTGTGCGCCGGTCGTGCGGGCCGGTCGTGCGGGTCAGCCATGGGGGCCGACCGCAGGGGCCGGTCGCGAGAACGGCGGAGAGGAGCGGGTTGTGGAGCCGCGCGCGGCGTTGGAGCGGATCGCCTTTCTGCTGGAGCGCACTCAGGCGCCGACGTACCGGGTGCGGGCCTTCCGTACCGCCGCGCAGGTGCTGGCCGGGCTGCCCGAGGGTGAGATCGCCGCGCGGGTGGCGGCAGGCTCACTGGAATCGCTGAAGGGCGTGGGGCCCAAGACCGCGCAGGTGGCCGCTGAGGCACTGGAAGGCAACGTACCGAGCTACCTGGCGAAGCTGGAGGCCGAAGCGGAGCGGGAGACCCCGCTGCCCGAGGCGGCCCGGACGTTGCGGGCCGCGCTGCGGGGGGACTGCCATCTGCATTCGGACTGGTCCGACGGCGGCAGCTCCATCGAGGAGATGGCTGCGACGGCGAAGGCGATCGGCCACGAGTGGGCCGTGCTCACGGATCATTCGCCGCGGCTGACCATCGCGCGGGGCCTGTCGGCCGACCGGCTGCGCGCGCAGTTGGATGTGGTCGCTCAGGTCAGCGAGCGGTTGGCGCCTTTCCGGCTCCTGACGGGTATCGAGTGCGACATCCTGGAGGACGGCAGCCTCGACCAGGATGAGGAGTTGCTTGGCCGCCTCGATGTGGTGGTGGCCTCGGTGCACTCGAAACTGCGGATGCCCAGGGAAGAGATGACCCGGCGCATGGTCCGGGCAGCGGGCAGCCCTCTCGTCGACATCCTGGGGCACTGCACGGGACGGCTGCTGTCGGGGCGAGGACGGCCGGAGTCGGAGTTCGACGCGGGGGAGGTCTTCGCCGCGTGCGCGGAGTCCGGAGCGGCAGTGGAGATCAACTGCCGTCCCGAACGCAGCGATCCGCCTCGCCGTCTGCTGCGGCAGGCTCTCGATGCGGGCGTCCGCTTCGCCGTCAACACCGACGCGCACGCCCCCGGCCAGCTCGACTGGCAGCCTGGCGGCTGTCTGCGTGCGGCCGAGTGCGGAATCCCGGCCGAGCGGATCGTCAACACATTCTCGGCAGACCGACTGCTGCGGTGGACAGGGGGAGCCGTGTGAGGTTACCCGCCGCCGGTCAGGCCGCCTTGCCGTGGTGCCTGCGCTTGCCGCCGCGGCCCCGGTGTGAGGAGTCCTCCTCGGAGCGGCTCTCGTCGGAGGGCTCGTAGCGTTCCTGGGCGAGGTCCTCGGCTGTGGGAAGGCCGGTCACCTGCAATTCCGGAAGCACCATGGCCGGATCGCGCAGCGGCGCGGCCGGGTCAGGCGGCAGCGGGCCGGTGAACCGGGCGCCGGCCTCGGCCTTGGCCGCAGCCTCCGCCGCCCGGGCCCTCTCCGTACGTCGCTCCCGTTCGGCGGGCCGGAACGTTGCCGCTATCTCTTCCTCTTCCTTCCCGAGCTCGCTCCTGAGCCCGAGGCGTTCCTCGCTGCCGCGCCGCGTGTCCTCCTCGGCCTCGCGGTCGGTCTCTCCCAGGGCCGCCGGCTCGGTGCCTGCCTCCGCGTCCGTCTCCGCGTCCTCTTCGGGCTGTTGCGCACGCTCCAGGAAGCGCAGCAGTTCGACCGGGAAGGGGAGTACGAGGGTCGAGTTCTTCTCGGCGGCGACGGCCGTGATGGTCTGGAGCAGCCGCAGTTGCAGGGCCGCCGGCTGGACGGACATCTGCTGAGCCGCTTCCGCGAGCCGCTTGGACGCCTGGAGCTCCGCGTCGGCGTTGATCACCCGCGCACGGCGCTCACGATGGGCCTCGGCCTGGCGGGCCATGGACCGCTTCATGGTGTCCGGCAGCGACACGTCCTTGATCTCCACCCGGTCGATCTGCACTCCCCAGTCGACCGCTGGGCTGTCGATCATCAGCTCCAGGCCCTGGTTGAGCTTCTCGCGGTTGGAGAGCAGGTCGTCCAGGTCGCTCTTCCCGATGATCGACCGCAGGGAGGTCTGGGCCATCTGGGAGACGGCGAACTGGTAGTTCTCGACCCGGATCACCGCGTCGGCCGGTTTCACCACCTTGAAGTAGACGACCGCGTCCACGCGTACCGTCACGTTGTCCCTGGTGATGCCCTCCTGGGCCGGGACAGGCATGGTGACGATCTGCATGTTCACTTTGCGGAGTCGGTCGATCACAGGAACGATCAGAGTCAGTCCGGGACCGCGTATGTCCCGGTGCAGACGTCCGAGGCGCAGCACGACACCGCGTTCGTACTGTTTGACGACGCGAATCGCTGACAGGGCACCCATCACTGCCAGCAGGCCCACGAGGACGATGACAGTTATCGCAGCTTGCATGACGCCACCAATCCATCCCAAGAAGGTAATACCAGACTAAATCGGGCAGCCGTGAGCATGCGAGCGACGGTCACGGGCGGGAGCGTACAGCCCATTCTGTCACCGAGGGTGACGAATTCGTCACGACGATGCGTGCCGCCTCCAAGTAGGCGCTGTCTACTGCCGGGTGGTAGGCAGTGCGCATGGAAACCGAGAACTCGCTCCGGGAGCGGCTGGTCGACGTCGGAGTGGAACTGGTCACCACCGAAGGGACCGCCGCGCTGGGGCTGCGGGAGATCGCCCGCAGGGCAGGCGTCTCGCACGGAGCGCCGCGCCGTCACTTCCCGACCCACCAGGCCCTGCTCAGCGCCATCGCCCACCGGGGTTATGCCGATCTCAGGGAGCGGTTCGCCGCAGCGGACAGCTCCGCCGGGTCTGCCGCAGGGCCTCGCGAGCGGTTGGCGGCCCTCGCCATGGCCTATGCGCGGTTCGCTGTCGAGAACCGCGCCATGTTCGAGCTGATGTTCCGCCACGATCTGCTCAACAGCGAGGAACAGGGCGTCGACGGGCCCCGGCTGCGCGATACGACACTCCCGCTGTTCCGGGAGATGGTCGCACTGGTCGCCGAGCACCGGGAACAGCGGACCGCCGACGCGCAGCGGGCGGCCGACAGCGCCGGCGGGGCCGCGAACCGTTCCGGCAAGGTGGCCGACAGCGCCGGCCCGGTCGACGACCCCGCGACGGCGACGGCAGCGCTGTGGGGGAATGTGCACGGCATCGCCCAACTTTGGGCGTGGCGCAGCCTGCCCCTGATGCTGGGCACCGATCCGTCGAACACGGACCGCCTCGCCGGACTCGTCGGGGCGGCCCTGGACGCGCACCTGGGTCCTGACCGGTGATCACTGAGCTTGTTCCATCCTCACCCTGGTCTGGCCAGATGAAGGGTGAGGAAGGCTTGGACAAGGCTGGTGATCCGGGTGGTCGAGCAGCGCAGTTTGCGGAGGAGCCGCCAGGACTTCAGGGTGGCGACGGCCTTCTCGACGAGGGCCTGGATCTTCGCGTGGGATCGGTTGACCGCCTGCCGACCTGCCAGTCGCGTATTTCGAGCGAGGGGAGCCACCCGCCCCGGCGCTTCACTGTTCGGTGAGCGAACACACCAGGGAGTGAGGAGACCGTACGGACCGCGATTCAGATGACGCTGGCAACCAGCAGCAGAGCCGCGGAGGCGGACAGCAGCACCGGACAGATCTTGAACCACACGATTCTCGTGCGGGCGCCGGTAAGAGCCGTCAGCACCGCCAGGACCACCAGCGCTCCCGCAACGACGCGGTATGCCCACTCGGTGGCGCTTGTCCCGGCACCCACGGCCGTCACCACGATGACCAGCGTAGCGAGAGAGAACATGGTCACCGCCTCGGCCAGCCACTCCTGGACCAGGATCCGGCGGTTGTCGGCGGTCAACTCCCCGTAGCCCGCGACGACGCCCCTGGTCGGGATCGCGTGCGAGACACCCCACAGCAGGACCAGTCCGGCGGCGACATATGCGAGAACCTCTGCCATACCGCCAGGGTTCGCCCGCGGCGCGGGCCGTGCAACTGCAATGAGGACAAAGGCGGGTCGACGGGCGCTGCACGGCCGCCCCGGTACACCTGTCCGCCCGGTCGGGCGGCCGGGTGCCGGCACGGGGAACCGGGCCGCCGGCTACGCCCCTTCGAGCCCCAAGCAGCGGACCTCTCGCAGCCACCGTTCACGTTGCTCCTGCGTCGCCGACCGCATATTGGCGAGCAGGGTGCGCCGGACCGGACGGAACCCGCAGTGGCGGAGAAAGGCCCTGCGCATGTTCCGCCAGAACAGATCCTCCCGTGCCAGGAACGCCACCAGCTGTGGGGAGTTCTGCGTGTAGATCACCCGCGCCGAGCGTCCTTTCAGGAGTTTGCGGATGTAGGGCGGCCACTTCAGGTAGTCCACCCCGACGCCTGGCAGGAAGAGCCGATCGATGAATCCCTTCAGCAGCGCCGGAACGTGCCACCACCAGCAGGGGGTCACGATCACGAGATGCTCGCACCAGCGGACGGCGGCCCGCGCCTCGACGAGATCCGGTTCCAACGGCTGGGGGTCGGTGAAACCGCCGTGGAGAATCGGATCGAACCGCATCTCTCTCACGGTCAGACGGCGGACCTCGTGGCCGCCCGCCGTGGCGCCGTCCCCGTAGGCGAGCGCCAGCGCGGCGCAGTAACTTCCGGCGTCTGGATGGCCGTCGATGACAAGAATGCGTCGCACTCGTGCTCCCGGTGAATGGACAGGTCACATGTACGGGTGTCTACCCGGGCGCCGACTCGCCGCCCGGGTTGACAGGCCAGATTCCCCCGTACAGTGGCACCACGGGCCCACACCTCCCTGAGAGCGGCGAGGTCCCGACTGGGGCGGCGGACGGTCGGCACATCGAGCCGTGCGGCGGTCGGCAGCGCGTTGCCCGGTCGCCGTTTCTCCGTCTGCTGCCGCCTGGGGGTCGTTTCCGGCGGGGCGGCGGTGACCGGCGTTCCGGGGGCTCGCCGTGCCCGGTCGGGGCGGCGTCGCTTAGTCCTCCAGTGAGTCTTTTCCAACCTGGTTCCGACGTCGGGCAGTTGGACTGAGAACGTGGTGAAGCCCCTGGTAGATGGGTTTTCGACCAAGAGAACCGTCTCCACCAGAGGCTTCACGTGCTCATCCCGTGCCGGGGACGGTGGGAGACCCTCTCCGCCAACAAGCGGTCAACCGATCCCACGCGAAGATCCGGGCCCTCGTCGAGAAGGCCGTCGCCACCCTCAAATCCTGGCGACTCCTCCTCAACTGCGATGCTCGACCACCCGGGTCACCAGCCCCGTCCAGGCCGTCCTCACCCTTCATCTGGCCAGCTCAGGGTGAGGATGGAAAGAGCTCACTGTCCCGCTTCCCCGTTCCCCCGGGGGCCTCCGACGGCCTCCATGGGTTTGCCGCACCGGTGCATTTGCAGTACACGCATCTGCTGTGACTATTTGTGCTCCGCGCTTCACGATCGGTTATCCGCTTATGGTCGGCGTGGTGGACGTTGCTCCGAGCGATACCTTGCGCGCAAATCCATGCACCTTTACTGCAAACATTCTCTGTGATCTATGTCACGTCGAATTCGCCAAAAGATCATGTACACGCATATCCACATCCTGGGATGCCGTGTGACACGATGTGACGGTGTCGGCCTTGAACGGGGATTACTGGTCGCCAGACATTCGACGGGGGTTCTGGGTGTGCGGAAACAATCTCTCAGGGAGTCACTTGTCCAGTGTGCGGGGCGCACGTCTGCGATCCGGGTGGCAGTGCGCCAAGTGACTTCCTGAAAGCTGTGACCGGCTGCAATACGGGGAGACGGAATGCCGACAATGATCGTCATCGGATACCGGCCTGATCTCGACCGGGCAATCCGGCGCAGAGACCTGGATCCGTACTACATCGTGCCGACGCCTGTGAGCGCGCTGGAAAAGCGGAGCTTCAGCTGCGTCGGTGATATGGAGAACGCTCAGGAAGTGTTACGGGCAGTGCTGGCCGCAGAACTGAAAGACGTGGCAGGGGCGCTCTCCGTTCACGAGATGGGCGTTTTCGGGGCTGCCTTTCTGCGGCAGCAGCTGAACCTTCCCGGGCATGCAGACCCAAGAAGGGTCCTCTCCTTCCGGGACAAGTACCTCCAAAAGAGCGGCCTTCCGCCGCAGGTAGAGCGAGCACGCTGCCGCTATGCGACGAAGGACACCGTCTACGCGGACCTCGTCGACGATCTGGGCGACGTCTTCGTCGTCAAGCCGGCGGCCGGGGCAGGCTCCCTGCGCACCAATATCGTCCGCTCACCCGAAGCGTACGCAAAGGCCCTGGACCAGCTCCCCGGGCAGTCGGATGTCGCAATCGTCGCCGAGTCCTTCGTGGCAGCGCCTGAGGTCTACCTGGACGGCATCTGGGCCGACGGCGGCCTTCAGTGGTCTTCCGTGTCCCGCTACCACGCCTCACCGGTCAGCGCCGCACAGGGCGGCATTCTGGCAGCGCACCTCGTGGACAAGAAGCGGCATGCCGCACTCTCCCAGCAGCTGGAGACCCTCGCCGGGCAGGTACTGGGACATCTGGAAGCGCCCGATTGCGTGTTCCACCTGGAAGCCTTCAGGGAGGAAACCGGCCTGACTTTCGGCGAGTGCGCGATCCGTCTTCCCGGCGGGCTCTCCCCGCAGGCCAATGAGCTGACCTACGGGGTGGACCTCTTCGATGTCGAAATCGGCCTTGCGCTCGGTGAGAAACCGGTCGGCCCGCTGGGTACGGCCTCCCCGGACCGCTACTACGGGTATGCGCTGCTGCGCCCGTCGAGTAGCGGGAGACTGACGCAAGAGGACTTCGAACAGCGCTTCTCGCTCGACGACATCAAATACGACGGATCGCCCGGCGCGCATCCCGGGCCGTACGGCAGCGTCGGTCATGCGCTCGTCTCCGACCAGGACGATCTCAAGCTCCAGAAGACCATCGAAGAAATCGTGCGCTTCAACGAGGACGGCTGAGGGCGACCGGGGGAACCGGGGCGGCAAAGTCCAGGGTCACACTCAGCACATCCGGCCGCCCACAGGAATCCGGAAGGCGTTCGCTTTCCCTCCGAACCATCCATGCCCAGGGGCAGCCCTGTGGAGTTCCAACCCTTCTGCGCTCTTCACCGGCGTGCGCGCTGTCCGACCGGACAGCTGTCCGCCACTGCTATCCGTCGTGCTCCGATCGGAGGTATTCGACTTATGCAGGACAAAAATTCCGCTCCGACACTCCCGCAGCTTCTGGAGAGCGTGGCCCATGACAGATCTCGTGGCGTCACATTCGTCGGCGGTTCCTTTCTGTCGTACGCGGATCTGTGGGAATCCGCGTGCCGGATCGCGCAAGGACTGCGCGGCTACGGCGCCGCTCCGGGCGACCGGGCGCTGCTCGCCGCCAACGATCCGGAGAGCTTCGTCCGTGCCTTCTGGGGCTGTGTGCTGAGCGGTGTCGTGCCGTGCCCGTTCACACCGCCGGCCGACTCTTCCCGGGCCTACGAACAGCTGGACCATTTGCGCACCCTGCTGGGGGAGCCGCTGGTGGTCGCCCCGAAGGCGGTCGGGGGAGAGCTGCCCGATGTCGGGCTGCGGACCGTGACCACGGAAGAACTGTCCCAGACCGCGGCCGAGCACGAGCAGCACCACAGGCCCGCGCCGGACGATCTGGCCCTGCTGATGCTCACCTCCGGGTCCACCGGGTCGAGCAAGGCGGTCAGGCTCACCCATGCCAACCTGCTGGCCGCCCAGGCGGGGAAAGCGGGAGCGCTGGATTTGGGGCCGGACGACACGACGATGAACTGGATCTCGGCCGATCACATCGCCGCGATCGAGGCGCACCTGCTGCCGATGGTCAACGGCGCGGACCAGGTGGTGGCAACGCCGGCGACGGTGCTGGCCGACCCGCTGGAATTCCTCCGCCTGCTGACGGCACATCGGGTGAGGCTGACCTTCACCCCCAACTTCCTCTTCGGGCAGATCAACCAAACCCTCGCCAAGGCACCGGCGCCGCACCGGGAGGTGGACCTCTCCCAGGTGCGGTACATCATCTCCGGCGGCGAGGCCACGGTGACCGCAACCGTGTGGGTCTTCCTGGACGCGCTCGCCCGCTACGGGCTGCGCGCCGACGTGATCGTGCCCGCGTTCGGGATGACCGAGACGTGCGCGGGAAGCGTCTTCAACCGCGAGTTCGCCGCCCGCGACATGGACACCGAGTTCCCCCCGCTCGGCCGCCCGGTGCGGGGCCTGCGCATCCGGATCGTCGACGGCGGCGGCAAGGTGCTCTCCTCCACCGACGAGCCCGGTGCGACCGACCCGGGGGAGGTGCAGCTGCGCGGCACGATGGTCACCGACGGGTACTTCGGCAACGACCGGGCCACCGCCGAGGCGTTCACCTCCGACGGGTGGTTCCGAACCGGCGATCTGGGCCGTCTCGACAGCGAAGGGCGGCTGTCGCTGGTAGGCCGCACCAAGGACTCCATCATCGTCAACGGGGTCAACTACTACAGCCACGATCTGGAAGCGGTCCTGGACGGGCTGGACGAGGTGCGGCGCGGGCAGGTCGCGGCCTTCCCGATCCGGCCGGACGGGGCCGATTCGGAGCAGCTCGCCATCGCCTTCACCCCGGCGGGAGACCTGGCCGACGACGTGACCGTCTACCGGGCGATCGTGGCGATCCGCAGCTCGACGGTGATGCACTGGGGCTTCCGTCCCCAGCTGATTCTCCCGCTTGCCGCGGAAGAGATCCCGCGCGGCAACCTCGGCAAGGTCCAGCGCTCCCGGCTGCGCGCGGCCGTCGAGGACGGCGGCCTGGGCGCCGCCGCGCGCAGGGCCGACGAGGTCAGCGCCCGGTTCCTCGGAGCCCATGTGGCGCCGGAGGGGGACGCCGAGACGACGCTGGCCGCCATCTACGCCCGCGTACTGAACGTCAGCAGGGTTCCCGCGACGGCCAGCTTCTTCGACCTGGGCGGAACGTCGCTGGACGTGCTGCGGCTCAAGTCGCAGATCCAGGCCGGGTTCGGCATGGACGACGTGCCCATGTCCACGCTTCTGCAGGCCCCCACCGTGCGGGCGCTGGCCGTTCGGCTGACCGCCGGGCGCGCCGAGGGGGACAGCGCCTACGACCCGCTGGTGCCGCTCCAGGTGACCGGGGAGGGAACGCCGCTGTTCTGCGTCCACCCGGGCCTGGGGGAGGTGCTGGTCTTCGTCAACCTCGCCAAATACTTCACCGGCGAGCGGCCGTTCTACGCGCTGCGGGCACGAGGCTTCGGACAGGGCGAGACCCACTTCGAGTCGTTCGCCGACATGGTCTCCACCTATGTGGCTGCGATCCGGCGGGCACAGCCGGAGGGGCCGTACGCGGTGGCCGGATACTCCTACGGCGGTGCGGTCGCGTTCGAGATCGCCAAGCGGCTGGAGGCCGAGGGCGACAGGGTCGATTTCGTCGGCGTCTTCAATCTGCCGCCGCGCATCTCCGACCGTATGAACGAGATCACCTTCACCGACGGCGCGATCAACCTCGCGCTGTTCCTGGAGCTGATCAACCACGCCGACATCGAGGAACTCACCGGCACGCTCCGCCCGCTGCCCGAGGCCGACCAGCTGGCGTACCTGATCGACCACGCCCCCGAACGGCGACTGACCGAGCTGGACCTCACCCTCGAGCGGTTCACCAACTGGGTGCACCTGGCGCAGAACATGGTGCATCTGGGCCGGACCTATGAACCTTCCGGATCGGTCGGACAGGTCCGGGTCTTCTACTGCACCCCGCTGCGCGGTTCGAAACAGGAGTGGCTCGACAACCAACTGCGCCACTGGGACGAGTTCACCCGGCACCCCAACGCCTATATCGAAGTCGACGGCGAGCACTACACCCTGATGAGCCCGCAGCACGTACAGACCTTCCAGGCGACACTGCGGCGCGAGCTGGCCCGCGCACTCGGCTGACCGGAAACCCGCCGACCTGATCAGGAGCCGCTGACATGCGAGGCAAGAAGATTCTCATCACGGGGGGAACCGGGCAGGTCGCCAGGCCCGTGGCCGAGGCGCTCACCGCTGGAAACGAGGTGTGGTGCCTGGGCCGGTTCGGCGACCTGCCAGCCCGCAAGGCCCTTGATGAACTGGGTGCCCACACCGTCACCTGGGACATGGCGACCGACGAACTCGACGGCGTGCCCGACGACTTCACGCACGTACTGCACTCCGCGGTGCACCGGGGCGACGGGACGGACTTCGAGGAGACCGCGCGCGGCAACGCCGTGGGCACGGCGCGGCTGATGACGCACTGCGCCAGAGCCGAATCGTTCCTGTACGTCTCGTCAGGGGTGGTCTACAACAGGGCCGACAGCACCCACCGCTACCGGGAGAGCGACCCGCTGGGCGGGGCCGCGCCCTGGCTGCCCACCTACCCCGTCGCCAAGATCACCGCGGAAGGGGTGGTGCGTGGCCTGTCCGAAGCCCTCGCGCTGCCCGCGGTGATCGCGCGGCTCAACATCGCCTACGGACCGTACGGTCATGGCGGCGTACCGGTGATCCTGTTCAACCAGCTGCGCGCCGGAGAGCCCTGCGCGGTGCCGCGCGAAGGGCAGAACTACTGCAACCTGCTGCACACCGACGATGTCGTGCGCCAGGTGCCGTTGCTGTGGCAGGCGGCGCAGTCGCCCGCCCGGGTCGTGAACTGGGGCGGTGACGAAGAGGTCGGGATCACCGACCTGCTGGAGTACATGTCCGCGCTCACCGGGGTTCCGGTCCACCTCGACCGAGGCGACCACAGCAGGGAGACGGCGATCTTCGACCACAGCAGCCGCCGCCGTCTCATCGGCGACTGCTCCGTCGGCTGGAAGGCCGGCATCGCCCGCACTCTGGCCGAACTGTTCGAGGAGTACCGCGACCGCATCGACGCGTACCTCGACGCGCACCCGGCTGGGACACCCAAGTGACGACGAGAAGTGGAGATCGAGCATGCGCAGGTCCGCAGATGTCGACGCACTTCAGCACGTGCTGTGCGCTGCCCTCCGGTCCCGCGCGCCGGTGTGCTCCATGGCCCGGCTGGGCCACAGCGTGGGAATCCGGCTGGACCGGGGCGACGGCGCAGGACCGGTCCGGGGCGCCGAGGCGTGGGAAGCCCTGGAACCGGCAGCACTTGAGCGTCCCACTCTGATCGGCGGTGGGGCCCCGTACGCGCCGACCAGCCCGGCCCCCAGCCCGGACGCCGTGGACGAGCTGGTCCGCCGTGCCGAAGCGCTGGACGTGCCGCAGATCCTGGTGCCTCGCGTACGCCGCAGCGACGACACCGGCGCGCTGCGGGCAGCCGGCTTCGTATCCGTCGCGGCCGGCAGCGAATGCGTCGTCCGGCTTCCCGGAGAGGTCGACGACGTCCTGCGGAACCGTGTCGGCGCGGGGCAGCTGCGCGACCTGCGCCGCCGCCATCGTGCGGTCTCCCGCGACCTCACCTGGGAGCGGATACCGCTCGGCGAGCTCGCTGGGAAGGCGTGGGCGCGAGACGCCTTCGTCAAGCTCCACCAGAGCCACGTCGAGCGCCAAGGTGGCTCTCACAGCCCGTACAACGCCGAAGCCCTCGACGCGCTGGCACACAGCGTGCCGGGGCGGCGCACCGAGATGTTCGTACGCCGCAGAGAGAACACCGTGGTGCAGGCCGGGCTCCTCACCACGTCCCACAACGGGCGGGGGATCTACCACCTCACTCAGGCGACCGATCACAACGACCCGGCCGCCCGGCGCAATCTGCACCTGGCGTCCCTGTACCAGCTCTACCTCCACGCCCGGCGCTCGGGGCTGGAATGGGTCCACCTCGGCAGCGGGGACGCCCCGCGCGCGCGGCGCCTCGGAGCCGATCTGTTCGTCCCCCTCGACCACTGGCTGCGCGCACCCGGCCTCGCGCATCCGGCGGAAGAGGGAGATGAGGAGCGCGAACTCTCGCCATTCGCGGCGCCTTCCGTGGCGACGGTGCCGATTCCCGGACCGGCCCGCTTCCGCCACCGGCCGCGGTTCGACCTTGTCGACCTGTCGGGCAACACCAACCCGTTCCTCGCCCCTGAGAGCCACTATCCCGAACTCGACACGGCAGAGCTCGCCAGGACCTGTCTCGCCACCCTCTCCGCGCTGCCCGGACACGACGGTCTCGATGCGCTCAGTCCGGACCATCTGCTGTTCACCAGCGGGGCGGTCGACGGCGTCATGCTGCTGCTGGCAGCCCTGGCCTCGCCCGGCGAGCGGGTCTGTGTCACCCCGCCCACCTTCGAGCTCTACGCGCACTTCGCACGCGTCCTGCGCCTGCCGGTCGTCGAGGTGCCGCTGCGCGGTGACGACCTGAACGAGCTCGACGCGGAACGGATACTGGCCGCCGACGCGCGGGTCACGGTGCTGTGCGACCCGAACAACCCCGTCGGGACGAGACTCGACCCCGAGCGGGTGCGCGACCTGGTGGCGCGCAGCAGCGGGCTGGTGGTGATCGACGAGGCTTACGTCGAGTTCAGTGAGAAGCCCTCGTACGCACCCTTGGTGGCCCGGCACGACAACCTCATCGTCCTCAGGACGCTTTCCAAGGCGTGGGGGCTCGCCGGTGCACGCTGCGGGATCGCGCTGGCCGACCCCGGCCTCATCGACGCGCTGCGGCGGGTCCAGGTGCCCTTCGGCTTCACCAACGCGTCACAGCACGCCGTGCGGGACCGGCTGACCAACACGCGTCGGCCGCTCGCCAGTATTCGGCTCATCCGGGCCGAACGGGACCGGATGGCCGCGGCTCTGGCCGCTCACCCCGCGGTGGAGCGGGTGTTCCCCTCGGACGCCAACTTCCTGCTGGTCCGCCTGCGCGAGCACCAGCGCGTCGTCGAGCGACTTCGCGGTGCGGGCATCCTCGTCGCCGACACCGGGCACCTGGTTCCCGCGACCTGCCGTATCTCCATCGGGAACCGGCGCGCGAACGCTGCGCTGCTCGAAGCACTCTCCGCTGCTTCGTGAGCGCTGCTTCGTGAGCGCTGCTCTGTGCGCTCTTCGATTTTCGCGACGGCGTCTCCGGCCGGGGTTCTGCCCGGCCGGAGACCGACGTGAATTCCGTTACCCGAGCCGGACGGGTTCGTTTTCTCCGTCCTTGGTCTCGACGACGAGAAATGACAGGACCTCGTCGCCGATGTTTCTCATGTCGTGCAGGTGGTGGCGGCCCTCGGAGATGTGGAAATGCTGGGTCTGTCCGCGAGTGTAGGAGATTTCCCGGGTGGTGCCGTCGCCGAAATGCTGGCGGACCCGGCCACCGGTGCGGGCTATCCAGAAGTAGTCCAGCACATGGCGGTGTACCGGAACGCGCTCGCCCGGCTGGAGTCGGGTCTCCCAGATCCGCAGCGAGTCGGTCTCTTTCAGCAGCTGCTGGCCGATCCGGCCGTTGTGCTCGTTGCTCTCGAACTCCTTCCGCAGTTCGGGGCTCCAGCGAGCGAATTCCTCGGCGACGACGGTGCCGACCAGAGGGGCATCGGAGTGCGCACCACTACCCACGAACCGCATCCTTTCGGTTTCGGCGTGCTTCGGAGTGCTTACGCGCGCTTACGCGTGCTCGGCGTTGCTTCGATGCGCCTCAGGTTATATTCGGCTGAATTGGAACGGCAAGTATCGCGCGGGTTCTCCATTCCGGCGCATACCGGCTGCCCGGTCATCGTTCACATCCGCAGGGTGAGGGAGGGCGCGTGCCCGTAGCGCCGGCGGTACCAGGTCGCGAAGCGGCCCAGGTTGGAGAACCCCCAGCGGAAAGCGATCTCTGCGACGGTGACCGGCCCGTCGGCGTCGGCCGCGACCAGGTCGTGGTGGGCCCGCTCCAGCCGCACCTCGCGGAGATAGGCCAGCGGCGTTCGGCCGCAGTACCGCTTGAACGCCTCCTGCAGCGCCCGGGGGCTGAGCCTCGCTGCCGCGGCGAGGTCGGAGAGGGTCAGGGGCTGGTCGCTGCTTTCCTCGATGAGCTGGATGGCCCTGCGGACGGCGGGGTGCGCCACACCGCCGATGCGCCGCACCGGCTCCGAGTCCGGCAGCAGCCGGTGGGTGGCCATCAGCGCCGCGGCGGCCGTCTGGGTCAGCTGCGCTGCGACCAGGGGGCTGGTGTGGGCGACGCCGCCGACCATCACCTCCCGGTGAATCGCCGCTGAGATCCCCGACCAGCTCTCCGCCGCTGCCGCCGAGACCGCACCGCCCAGGGCGAACCGCGCCCGCACCGGCTCCTCGCGCCCCAGCGCCTCGCCCGCCGCCCGGTCCACCACCTCACGGGAGAGCCGCAGCGTCGTCATCCGGGCCCCGGCGCTCCAGAAGACCTTGAACCGCCGGTGCGGATCG
Organism: Streptomyces spirodelae; assembly: GCF_017676385.1. Taxonomy (GTDB): domain Bacteria; phylum Actinomycetota; class Actinomycetes; order Streptomycetales; family Streptomycetaceae; genus Streptomyces; species Streptomyces spirodelae. The sequence continues at coordinate 274,870 of NZ_JAFFZN010000001.1, read as the reverse complement.
AGCACATAGGTGTCCCCGGTGTCGACGAACTGTTCCTCGCGCCCGGGCGACTCGACCCGCACCCGTCCCCGGTGGACCTGGCAGACCAGTAGATACGTGGTCAGCGGCTGGGGCGCCACCAGTGTCTCCGTGCCGTAGCTCAGCGCGGAGAGGGTGACTCCGGGGAAGCCGCCCTCGGCGTACCACGCGGAGAAGTCCTGGGGTCTGCTCAGCGCACGCAACTCGTAGGGGCTGTAGGCGGTACTGATCAGCTCTCGCGTCTCATCCAGATCGTCGCTGCGGACCAGCGTCCGCATCCGGCTCTCATCGGCAGCGGACGCGTCCATCGAAGCTTCCTCACTCACCGTCGCGTTATGCGGCCAGGGACCGCGTTCCGCGGCTAGCCTGCTTTTTCCACAGTGAGTAACGTTCTGAATCCCAGGAGTCAAATGCCGTTCGGCGCCACGGAGTTCACATGGGCCAGTATCGGCCAAGTCCTGGAGCCGTACCGCGCTCGGGGGTCGGGGGACCCCAGCGCTGTACGGCAGGGCCCCGAGCCGGATCTCCGGCTCGGGGCCCTGCTGCTGTATCGCTCTTGTGACCGTTGCTGCTGTACACGTTCGGGCCTGTACCCGTTCGGGGCGTCAGTCGCTGTCGGCGGTGTCGGCGGTGTCGGCGCTGTCGGCTGTGGCGGGTGAGGACGGACGGGATGCGGCCAGACGCCGGAGTATGGACCGCAGCAGCGCGTTGAACTCGGCGGGCTGTTCCACATGCGGCATGTGGCCCGACTCCCGCATGATGTGCGCCTCGCCGTGGGGGGCGAGCCCCGCCAGCGTCTCGGACACCTCGGCGGGGATCTCGGCGTCGAGCTTCCCGTGCACGAAGACAGCGGGGACGGCGAGTTCCCCGATGGTCTCGCGCGGGTTGTTGCGCACCGCGTCGGTGAGTATCTCGTCGATGCAGTCCGAGGACTCCAGGATCTGCTGGGCCGTCCACTCCGGCAGTGACGGGTCGGCCAGCGGCCCGTACCAGTCCACGACCCACTGCCGGACCGTCACAGCGCGGTCGGTGCGCAGCGCCTGCCGCAGCTCGACGAGCCGCTCCGCCTTCCGCTCGGCGGGCCAGTAGCCGGGCCCGTCCACGGCGACCACCGCTCGGACGGACTCGGGTGCCCGCTTGGCCGCTTCCAGGACGATCGCGGCCCCGGCCGAGCATCCGACGAGCACCGGCCCCTCCAGCCCGAGTGTCTTCGCGAGTGCCAGGACGTCCTCCGCGTTCTCGGCGATCGTGGTGCCGCCCGTCGGCCGTGCTGAGCGGCCGCACCCCCGCCAGTCCGGCGTGACGACCCGGTGGTCGCGGGTGAACTCCGCCTGCTGCGCGCTCCAGACCTGACCGCATGTGCCCCAGCCGTGCAGCAGGATCAGCGGCTGCCCGGCCCCGTGATCCTCGTAGTACAACTCGATCCCGTTGACGGTCGCGTAGGGCACTGATCCTCCTTGCGTGCGGCACAGGGCACGGAGCGGACACGTACAAGCAGGGCCCCGAGCCGGAGTGTCGGCTCGGGGCCTCGCCGCCCGGCGCTGGGATCCCCCGAATCCCCAGCCACGTGGCGGCCCCAGGCTGCCGCCGCCGACCGCTCCGCGCGCATCCCACCCGGTGAGAACTACACGGCACCGCACGGCTTCTGACGCCTGGTACCCGGAACGCTACTCACGGTGGGAAGGACGGGCTAGCCGAACAGCGCGGTCTTTGGCCGGATAACGCGGCCCTCCTCCGTTCGCTCTGCCGCGTCACGGACACGGACTCGCCGGCCACTGCTCGAAGGACAGTTCCGGCGACCATGGACCCGCACGCCACCGCATTGTTCCGGGCGGCCATCGTGGCCCGCGCCCGCCTCATCGAGGATCTGGTCACCGAGCAGGCCGACGGCGGCCTCACCCAGTACGCCATCCTGGGAGCCGGGCCCCGACTGGCTGTACCTGGTGCCGGTGGGGACGGGCGCGGTCTGGTCGGGGCCGCTGGTGCGCTGTCTTCCGGAGGGGTCGGCCCCGCCGTGCGGGCACCAGGTGCACCATCGGCCCCTCGCTCCACTGGCTGCGGAGGAGCAAGAATCGGCCCTTGGCGAATCCGGCGGTGCCGACGTCGCCGAAGAAGAGAGGACTTGACGATCAGACCCCATCAAGAGGGAACGTGACCTCCGACTGGCCAAAGCGGCGCTCCCCGTGGCGTCACCCGAGGCCGGGCCCGCTGGGGCCATGATCGTCCAGGAAAGCGCGGAAGACATCCGGCTCCGTCCGGCCGGTGCGGAGAAAGCGGCGGTCGAGGATGTCCGCAAGATCTTCAAGGGCTCTGGAGAGCACCGCGGCCGTCATTCTGACGTCGGGGTGCCGGGCGCGCCTTCCCTGGTCGGCGAGTTCGGCCGCGTGGTGAATGTTGACGGCGAGTGAGGTGCGGTCGTTGCCGTCGTGGAAGTAGTAGGACTCGGCGTACTGCGCGAAGTCCACGGAGACCCGTGACACATCGGCGGCCAGGCTCTCCAGCAGGGCCGCACCGGCGGCGCCTTCGAACTGCTGCGCGGAGATGCCGGACCTCCTCAGCTGCGAGAGCCGCAGCGCCAAGGCGCGTCGGCGGGTGAGCGCCGGGTAGATGCCGAGAATCCAGGAGACGGTCGCTGTCAGAAGAGCGAAACCCACCAGCGACTCGGCGGGACCGACGATGCGGAGCCAGCCGGCGCTCGGCGCGATGTCACCGAGGCCGAGCGTGGCCACGGTGACCATCGAAACGTAGAGGGCGTCCAGCAGCCCGGAATGCTTCTCGGGCTTCAGCCCGGCCGCGAACGAGAACGCCTCCGGCAAATGGGGCCAGTAGATCAGCGCCCACCCCAGGATGATGGTGAAGGCCCAGGTGCCCACCACTGTCACCATGGCCAGCGGCCCCACGATCCCGGCCGCCCGCCGATGCGATCCGAGCCGCGCGGAGAGCTCCCACAGCCCCCTCATGACGTATCTGCTCAGGCCCGCGTGCCGGGTGGGATGCCACAAGGTGTGGAAGACATCCCGCAGGGTGACGAGCACCATCAATGCCCCCGCAGACGTGACAAGCCACTGCACCCGGCGCCTCCCTACCGCTCGCACGCCTCTCAGCATGCAAGCACGACGAACTCCGACATGCGGGTCGCCCGGCCGGACGCCTTGATTCCCTTCTTGTCGCCCGGATTGCTCACCCGAACGGCGTCAGGCCCTTCCGCTCTCCGCCACCGCAGCGCGTTCACACCACGCACCGAGGTCCTCAGCGGACGCGAACGCCTCAGGCGTTGCCGCTCTCGGCCTCCCCGTTCTCACAGCCGGAGGAGGTGTCCGAGGTGTCGGAGTCGGACGAGCTCAGGAGGTCGGGGGAGAACTGGAAGCTGAGGGCGAGCCCCTTGTCCGTGGCCTTGGCGCCGGTGGTCCGTACCCCCTCGGGGAGCTGTCCGAGGCCGACGTTGCGGGGACCGAGCTGGTCGGCGAAGCGGTCCATGCCGGGCAGCGATGTCAGTGTGCTGAGCTTCACCTGCTGGCCCAGGACGCGGACGCTGTCGGGGGCGATGGTCAGCCCGTCGGGGTTCGCCGAGACCGTGTTCAGTACGGTCACGGGGATGCCGGTGCCGGCCACGGGGCCGGACAGCGTCAGATGCTCACCGTCCGTACCCGGCTTCATCCCCCGCACCTGCTTGGGAAGCCGCTTGGCGATCTCGTCGTAGCCCACCGTGACGGTGGCCGAGCCCGAGTCGGCGGTGCCGTCGGTGGACACCCCGTGCAGGGCGGCGTCGACGGCGAAAGTCGTTCCCTCGTGCTCGACCTTGTCCGCGCTGAGGTGCAGTGTGCCGACCCGGCCGGTGAGGGTCTTCAACCCGGCCAGCGGGTCCGTGAGCTCCGCCTCGACTCCGTCGGCCGAGCCCAGGCGGCACTGGACCTCCTCGGCCGCGCGTGCCTCGGCCTTGTGCTCGATCAGGGCGTTGGCGCCACCACCGGCCGCGACGACGGCAGCGAGCGCGGAGGTGGAGACGAGGACGGTACGGCGGGTGTTCATCGGGTGGTACTCCATGGGGGAGGGGGCGCCGGGCCATGGCGTCAGGGCATCGGCCCGGTCGGGGCAGGACCGCGGCGGTCGTGCGGATGGGCGCGGAAGTCGACGGAGCGGGAGATCAACTTGACGGACCGACTTCGGCGTCGGTGTCGGCATCCGGCGTCATGGGCGGAAACCGTCGCCGGGCGAGCCTGCGGCGTGCCCGGCGGGGTGCCGGAGCGCCGCGCCCACCGGGCCGACGCTGCACCTGTGCGCCGGCTTCCGGTCCCGAGCTGGTGACTCCCGGGCGGAAAGGGCGCTTTTTTGGAGTATGCCACGACACTCCGCCCGCACTCTGCGCGTTGTGTCACATGCCGCCCGGCGTTCCGGTGCGCCACTGACCGGCCACAGCACGTGGCGCCTGCCGGGCGGCCTGCGCCGGTCAGTGGGGTTCTGCGGCGATCCGCACCCGATGGGCGGTGTTGTCGGAGAGGAACAGCGCCAGCGCCTCCCCTTCCTCGGCGACGGCGGCGCGGTCGGCTCGGGACAGGCCGCGCAGCGGGGTGACCACCACGGTGCCGGCCTCGTCGGTCCAGGTGGCGGAGACCCGTCCGTCGACCAGGACGACACATGCGCCGGCGACCGAGAGGCCGCGGTCGGCGTCATCGATGATCCGGCCGCGGTCGTGGTAGCCGAGGAGCGCGTTGTCGAACGCCGGGAGGAACCGCACAGGCGCGGGTGTGCCGGGGTCGGGCCGGGGCGCGTCAGGAAGGTCCAGCAGCTCCCTGCCCCGCTCGTCGCGGAAGGCGACCAACTCCTCGCGTACCGCCGCGACCGCGGCCGGGAGCCCGGCGAGTCCGCACCAGGCGCGCAGGTCGGCCGATGCGGCGGGGCCGAAAGCAGCCAGGTAGCGGCGTACCAGGGCCGCACCGGCCGGATCGGAGCCGTCGCGGGCCGGTGGGTCGATCTCCCGCCCCAGCCAGGAGGTGAGCAGGGCGTTGCGCACTCCGCCCTTGGCGCGCCACAGGCCGCGCGGCGGCGTCTGCACCGCCGGAAGCAGAGCGGGGATCAGCATTTCGCCCAGTGCCCGTTTCCTGGGAGCCGGCCAGCGTTCGGCCAGTACGCGCACGAGCTCCGACGTCGTACGAGGCTCGCCGTCCGCCATCACCTGCCGCCCCGCCGCGGCGAGCTCGTCGAGATCCACTCCTTCGAAGTCGCGGCGGTACACCCCGAGCACCCGCTGACGCAGCATGGCGTCGTGACGGGCGCGCCAGGCCAGCGCGTCGTCGGCGGTGAGGAGGTGAACGGTGCGGCGCATCATATGGGTGCGCACCACGCGCCGCCGGACGAGCGAGTCCGAGAGGACCGACGGGTCGAAGCCGCGCAGTCGCGACCAGAGTCCGGTGAACGGCTCCTGGGGTTCCTGCGCCTGCAGCCCGCCGAGGTGTGCGACGGCGTCGGCTACAGGCATGTCGGCGCGGTCGAGGAGCAGTTGCCGGGCGAGAGTCGCGCGGTTGAGCGCCCGGTTGTCCAGCACAGTCACCACCTCACCGCCACGTGCTCGTCGACCGGCCGGAGGGGCGGTGCGGACGACCGACCGCCGTAACCGGTGTCCGCTCCGGGTGTGCCGATCGGTACGTACCTGGTCGGCAGCTCGCCCTCTCCTCGTCCGGGGTGGGGGATGAGTTCTCGCACAGTGTCGGGTTTCCGTTCGTCGGTCGGATGCCGGGGCGCCGGGTTTCGCCCCGCTCGGTGAGCACGGTGGCAGGAGAAGCGGTCAGCTTCTGACCGCTTCCCGGGGCAGGATGAGGCACATGCAGAAGACCTCAGCGCGCCTGCTGTCGTTGCTCTCGCTGCTGCAGGCACGCCGGGACTGGCCCGGTGCGCTGCTGGCCGAGCGGCTCCGGGTCAGTCCGCGCACCGTCCGGCGTGACGTCGACCGCCTGCGCGAGTTGGGCTACCCCATCGTGGCGACCAAGGGCCCCGACGGCGGCTACCGGCTCGACGCCGGGCGCGAACTGCCCCCGTTGCTGTTCGACGACGAATAGGCCGTGGCCCTCGCACTCGCACTGCAGAGCGCCGCGGCCGCGACGGGGGCCGGCGTCGAGGAGGCCGCGGCGCGCGCGTTGACGACCGTCCGGCAGGTCATGCCCGCCCGGTTGCGCCGCCGGATCGACACCTTTCGGGTGACCGCCGTCGAGCGCCCCGCGGCCGGGCGGGACCCACAGGTCCACAGCAGTGTGCTCATCGCCCTCAGCGCCGCTGTCCACGCCCGCGAAGTGCTGCGCTTCGACTACACCTCCGCACATCCGGGAGGGACAGGGCCGGACGGGAGCGGCGCTGAGACCACGCTGCGGCGGGCGGAGCCCCATCACCTCGTCACCTCGGGCGGGCGCTGGTATCTCCTCGCCTGGGACCTCGACCGCCAGGACTGGCGCACCTTCCGTGCGGACCGGATCGCGCCACGCACCCCCACGGGGCCCCGCTTCACGCCGCGCGAACTCCCAGGAGGAGGTGAGGTGGCCGCCTTCGTCGCCGGAAGGTTCCGGGGTGCGGACGGCCCCGGGGACTGGCCCTGCCGAGGCGAGGTGATCCTCGACCTGCCAGCGGCCGATGTGTCCCGCTACGCCCGTGACGGACTCGTCGAGGAGCTCGCCCCCGGCCGCTGCCGGCTCGTCCTGGGTTCGTGGTCGTGGCCCGGACTGGCCGCCACCATCGCCAGGTTCGACGCCGGCATCGAGGTCGTCGGGCCGCCCGAACTCAAGGACGCCTTCGCGCGGTTGGCCCGCCGCTGCGCCGAGGCCGCGTCCGGTACCACCACCACGGCCTCCCCGACGCGTGAGCAAACCGCATGAGCAGGCCGCGGGAGCCGGCTCGCGTGGGCAGACCACCTCGGCCTTCGGCGCGCGGTCCCGCGCTGTCTCAGCCCCCGGCCGTGGCGAGCTTCGCCGCGAAGCCGAAGAACAGGGCGCCCGCACCGGTGGTGAGGCCGGCCGACAGTCGCTTGCGCCGCCTGAACTGCGCGGACAAGTAGGTACCACCGAGGATCAGGGCCGTGATGTAGCAGACGCTGATCGACTGGTAGACCACCGCCAGCACCGCGAAGGACAACGCCGGATACGGGTAGGCAGGGTCCACGAACTGCACGAAGAAGGAGATGAAGAAGAGAATCGCCTTCGGGTTGAGCAACGTGATCAGTACGGACCGGCGGAACGGGCGCTCGACCGCCGGCTCCTCCGGGGTCTGCGGGCCGTCGGCGGGCTCCTTCCTGGTGCGCCACGTCTTCCAGGCCGCGCGGAGCATACCGAGGGCGATCCACCCGAGGTAACCGGCTCCCGCGTACCGCACCACGGCGAACGCCACCGGATTGGCCTGCAGCAGCGAGGCCACGCCCGCCGCCGCCAGCAGCATCAGAACCATCTCACCGAGGAAGACGCCCGCCCCGGCGCGGTAGCCCGTACGCACCCCGCGCCGTGCCGCCACCGACAGGGTGTAGAGCGAGCTCGGCCCCGGCAGCACAATAATCAGCAGAGTCCCCAGTGCGTAGGCGGGCAGGTTCGCCACTCCCAGCATCGGTATCCTCCGCTCCCCGGCGCTGTGGGTCCGGCCGCCGGCACCGCTGATCGCGTCAGAATACGATCTTCCGATTCGCCGCGCCTCCCGATTTCCAGCAGCCTTCCGCCCTGTTCGTCCAACGCCCGGCCGGGGCCGTTGCGCTCGCCCCTCGGTGAGCGATCGCGTCGACGGGTGCGCCTCAAGACGGTCCAGGGACCCGACCTCACGGGTACGTTCGGCCAACCGCGCTCGCATGGGCCCTGCCGCGGGCCTGCTCCGCGGTCAGCCGCGGAGCAGGCAGCATCGCCACTCGGACGTCAGGAAGTCGGGCAGGTCTTCCAGGCGAAGTGGTAGGTCGTCTTGATGTCCCCGTCGGTGGAGTCCATGGTCATGAAGCTCGTCTTGGCCGGGTCCGAGGTGCCGGAGTCGACCCGGATCTCCGTGTTGACGTTGAAGTTGCGCTGCTCGCCGCACGGCTTCCACACCAGCTGACCCCAGTCCGTGGAGTCGGTGGCCTGCCAGTTGCCGTCCCGCGGTCCGTTGAACGGGTGGCTCGTCGCCGCGGTGTCCGAGGACCCCTGGAAGTAGTACGAGGCTTTCTGCAGGCCGCTGGCCCCGGGCTGCAGGTATGCGTAGCCGCGGTAGTCCGCGCTGACGATCGCGTACGTGAACCCCTGCGGTACGTGCACGATGAGGTTGAGCTGGCAGTTCTTCCGGCGGTCGGTGGGCTTCGAGTTCGGCCCCACTTGGGCCAGGTAGTCGCTGTAGGTGACCGTGAAGGCCGTGTTGTCCTCGGCGACAGCGACCTTGGCGGTTCCCTCGGGGCAGCCGGAGCCGTTGACCGTGGCGACATCGATGACGATCTTGTCCGGCGGCGGGTCCGTGATCATGCTGGGCGCGCCCTGAGCGGGTTGGGCGGAGAACGCGGCGGCGAACAGCGTTGCCGTCACCACCGTGGCCTTGAGGGATCTTCGAGCCATGACTGTCTCCTTCGAGCGGGGGTGTCCAGTCCGCGTACGAGGGCCAGGGGGCCGCGGCCCGAGCGCTGGTGCCCGGCGCGCTGATGCCGCTCCTGGGACCCATTTGGTATGTACCTGGCAGGTCCGCCGCTGGAAAGGCCGGTTTTCGGACGCGCTCACCGGCAGCCGCCGCAGGGAAGTGGGAGAGACGCCGGGAAGAAGAGGCGTCAGTGTCGGCGCGCGCCGCCCGGCCGAGGCGCTCCCGTACGGGCGTAGCGGCCGGGCGCGACACCCAGGACGCGCTTGAAATGCCTGGTGAGATGGGACTGGTCGTAGAAGCCGGCCGCGGTCGCCACCTCGCTCGGCGGCTGTCCTTCGAGGAGCAGCCGACGGGCCAGATCGACGCGGCGTGAGGTCACATACTGGTGGGGCGCGATGCCGAACGTGGCGCTGAAGGCCCGTACGAGGTGGGCGGGGTGGGCGTGGAGCACGCGTGCGGCCTCTTCCAGCGTGGTGCCCTCGCGGAGCCGCTCGTCGAGGAGGTCGCGCAGCCCCTGGGCGACGCCACGGTCGGGCACCGGGCTGCCGGTAACGGCCAGCCTGGGACGCAGGAGCTCGTGCAGGCGCCGGCTGATGAGGGCCAGTCGGCTCTCCGCCTCGAGTTCGTCGCCCGGGCCGGCGAGGGCGGTGTGCAGCTGTCCGATACGTCTGCGCAGGACGGGGTCGGTGAAGTCGGGACCGTCGACGGCCGGGCCGATGAGACTCTCGTCAAGCTGCGAGGTGTCCAGGTACAGCACACGCTTGCGGAAGCCTTGGGAAGTGGCAGGCGAGCCGTTGTGCGGAACCTGCGGAGGCAACAGGCTGACGGTGTCGTTCGGGGTGCCTCGCTCATGGCGGTCCAGGTTGTAGCGGACCGCACCGTCGTCGACGATCAGCAGTGTCCAGGCGTCGTGGACGTGCATGGGGTAGGAGTGCTCGGTGTAGTGGGCGTGGAAGACCTCACTGACGCCCGGGACCGTCGGGCGCCAGGCGGAGATCTCCTGCCGGTGCGCCATGCAAAGAACGTACAAGACGGCGCCCGGGTACGGCCTGCAGTCTCACAGCATGAGAACGAGCAATGAGACCGGGGTCGGAGTTACGGCCGGTCCCGTCGCGGGAGCCGGGAACGCGCCAGTCCGTTTCGACACGAAGATCGCCGTACTGCTGCGCGACGACCTCGAGCCCTGGCAGCGGCTGAATGTGGCCTCCTTTCTCGTCAGCGGGTTCGGCACGGTGTCGCCCGAGGTGATCGGCGAGCCGTACGAGGACGCCGACGGCGTCGCCTATCTGCCGATGTTCCGCCAGCCCGTGCTGGTCTTCGAGGCCACGAAGGAGATGCTCACCACGGCACACGGCCGTGCGCTGTCCCGGGCGCTGCCGAGAGCCGTCTTCACCTCCGATCTGTTCGGCACGGGCAACGACCGGGACAACCGGGCGGCCGTACGGGCGGTGGGCACCGACCAGCTCGACCTGGTGGGCGTGGCCGTCCACGGCCCTCGCAACGCGGTGGACAAGGTCGTCAAGGGAGCGCGGATGCACCCCTGAGCGGAGTCGCGGAGGGGCGCCCCTGAGCGGCACCGGTGCGGCTCAGGGGACCGTCCTCACTCCCGGATGTCGGCGAGGGCGCTCTCCACCGCGCGGTGGAAGGTGGGATAGGCGTACATCATGTGGCGCAGCCGGTCGACGGGGACCTCCGCTTGGACCGCGACCTGGAGGCCGTAGAGCACCTCGCCACCGGCGGGACCGACGGAGGTGGCCCCGACCAGGACCCCGCGGTCGACGTCCTCGACCAGTTTGATCAGCCCCTCGTTGCCCGTCTTGTGGATCCAGCCCCGCGAGGAGGAGGGCACCTGCGCGGTGCCGGTACGGACCCGTAGGCCGCTCTCCCGGGCCTGCGCCTCGGTCATCCCCACCCCGCCGACCTCCGGGTCGGTGAACGTGACCCGGGGAACGGCCCGGTAGTCGGCGCCCGGCCCGGGCTCCCCCAGGATCGCCCGCGCGGCGATCTCGGCCTGGTACATGGCGACATGCGTGAACAGCGCCCGGCCGGTGACATCCCCGACTCCCCAGAGCCCGGGGCCGGCCCGCAGTTGCTCGTCCACCTCCAGCGTCCGGGCCTCCGGGTCGACCCCTACCGTCTCCAGGCCGAGACCCGACAGGTTGGCCCGTCGGCCGGTGGCCATCAGCAGCTGTTCGGCATGGAGTGTCTCGCCGCCGTCGAGAGTCAGCGCGAAGCCGTCCGGGCCGTGGCGGGCTTCGGTGGCCCGCGCCCCTGTGCGCACGGTGACGCCGGCACGGCCGAGCACGTCGGCGAGCAGCGCTCCGGCTTCCGGCTCTTCCTTCGACAGCAGCCGGTCCGACGCTTCGACGACGGTCACCCGGCTGCCGAACCGGGTGAAGACCTGGGCCAGCTCCAGCCCGACGGCGCCGCCGCCCAGCACCAGCAGCGAGGCGGGCGGCCGGGTCGCGGAGATCGCGTCGCGGTTGGTCCAGTACGGCACCTGGTCAAGACCCGGCACCGGCGCGGCCTGCGGACGGCTTCCGGTGGCCAGTACCACGCCACGCCGGGCGGTGAATCCCTGCCCGTCCACCTCGACCTTCCCCGGCCCGGCCAGCCGGGCGCGGCCGCGCACGAAGCGGCCGCCCTTACCGGTGTAGCGGTCCACGGCGATCTTGTCGTCCCAGTCCGAGGTGGCCTCGTCCCTGATCCGGTCGGCCACCGGCGCGAAGTCCGGGGCGACCTGTGTGTCCCCGGCCATACCGGGCACGCGCCGGGCCTCGGCCAGCAGATCTCCGGCCCTGATCATCATTTTGCTGGGGATGCACGCCCAGTACGGGCACTCGCCGCCGACCAGCTCCGCCTCGGCGGCGACCACCTCCAGGCCCGCTTCCGCCAGTCGGCCGGCGACGTGCTCACCTCCCACGCCCATGCCGATCACCACCACATCGACGTCCTGCGCCATCCTGCGGCCCTCCGTCCTTGTGTGCCCGATGTGCCGCGTGTGCCGGAAAACCCGGCCCGCGGCCCAAGGCTTCCATGCACGGGCCGGGCCGGGTGGGGGAGTCCGGTGCTGGCGCGTCGTCGTCAGCCGGGTACCGGGTGCCTAAGCTGCCTCCGTGGACGAGAGGGACGAGACGAACGAGACAGCCGGGACGCCGGCCGGCATACGGATCAGACCCGGCAGTCCGGCCGACGCACCGGCCATCCTGGACATGCTCGACTCCGCTGTCGCCTGGATGAACGAGCGCGGCAACACCGAGCAGTGGGGCACGACACCGTATTCGCACAAGTCCGGCGGAGTGGCACGGGTCCAGCGATACACCACCGAACTCTCGCCGTACATCGCGGAGTTGAGCGGCACCGCTGTCGGAGCGCTCGTACTCGACAGCGGCCCCAGCCCGCGGATGCCGATCCCGCCGGCCGCGGAACCCGAGCGGTACGTCAGGCTGCTGGTTTCCCACCGGCGCTACGCGGGGCGGGGCGTCGGCGCCGCGCTGCTGGTCCATGCCGCCGAGGAGACCCGGCGGGCAGGCGTGGAGCTGCTGCGAGTGGACTGCTGGGCGGGTGGCGGAGGAGAGTTGGTCGCCTTCTACGAGCGCAACGGCTTCGCGCCCACCGACCGCTTCATGGTCGGGTCCTGGCCCGGGCAGGTGCTGGCCAGGCGGCTCGGGTGACGGCGCGCGCGGCCCGGGTCAGGGCCGGACTTCCGAGCCCGGCTCCCAGGACGAGGTGCCGTGGACGGTGGAGACGGACTCCACCGGGCACCCCATGAGGCCGACGGCGGCCATGACCGCCTCACGGGCCGCCTCGCTGTCGGCGGGCGGGAAAGCCACGCGGAGTTGATGCCCGTAAGCCGTCTCATACGTCAGTTGCCAGCCGGTTCCGGTGACGGCGAAGTGGTCTTGGCGGTTGCCCTGGTACGCGTAGCTGCCGCGGTCCGAGGTCGGCGCGAGGGCGTCACGCAGGATTCGCAGGCGCTCGGGGTAGGGGAGGGGGCCCTCGCCGAGGCGGACGTAGACGTGGTCGCGGTCGATCGCCGCGTCGAACCAGGGGGCGAGACCGTCCTCGCGAGGCAGGAGCTCCGAGGTGATACGGCCGCTGACCCACCGGTCCAGGAACGCGGCGGCTGAGCAGTCGTACCGTTCGTAGTCGTTGTCGCGCGACCAGATCACCACCGGCCAGGACTCGGGAGCCCCCTCGGTCAGCCAGCACAACTGCGCCGCGCTCTCGGTCACCGCCCAGGTCAGCAGCCCGCCCGGTTCCGGGAAGAGCGGGTAGGGGTGCTGCTCGGGGAACAGCTCGCGCGAGGGACCGAAGTCCTCCAGGAGATTCCCTTCCAGCCGGACCGGGTTGTCGTCGCCGAACGGGGTGCGCAGGCACAGCGCCCCCCAGAAGTCGCCACGGCCGTAGGTCTCCACCAGCCGCTGGTAGTCGTCAGGCAGCCGGGTGCCCAACTCCTGCTCCACGACGGCCCAGTTGCCGTTCCCGTCGACTGCCTCAGCGGGCGGCGGTACCCGCTCGGTGATGCGGGGCAGCGGATTGTGCGCTTCGATCATGTACACACCTTCGCACTCCGGCACCCCGCCCCGCCCCGCGCGTCGGCCATCAGGCGATGGATGGACGGGGGCGGCGGCTTGGAAATCGCCGCCGGCGCCGTACGAAGCGAGCCGCCCCAGCTTGGTGCCAACAAAGGCGCGCCTGTCGCTGTCACTGTGTTCGGCGCAGTCCAGCGACGAGGACCTCGACCAGCCGCCGTGCGTCGTAGCGGGGGTCGTGCTCGGCGCCCACGCAGAGGTTGCCGACGCCGCGCATGAACTCGTAGGCATCCAGGTCCGACCGGATCTCACCGGAGTCGGCCGCGGCGTCGAGCAGTTGGGCGCACACGGGCAGGAGACGGTCGAGGAAGTAGGCGTGCAGCGCGTCGAATCCGGTGTTGTCGGACTGCAGTACGGCGGCGAGCCCATGCTTGGTGACCAGGAAATCGATGAACAGGTCGATCCAGCGGCCCAGTGCCTCGTACGGCGTCGCGCAGCTTTCGAGCAGCGCGGGACCGGCCTCGGCGCACGCCTCGATCTGGTGCCGGTAGACGGCGATGATCAGGTCGGCGCGGGTCGGGAAGTGGCGGTAGATCGTGCCCGTACCGACGCCGGCCTCGGCGGCGATGTCGCGTACCGGCGCTTCTACGCCCGAGGTGACGAACACCGCTGCGGCCGCGTCGAGCAGGCTCTTCTCGTTGCGCCGCGCGTCTGCCCGTTTGGACCGGGCCGCGCGTGCCGCGCCCTCGCCGCTGCCGCTCACCTGGCCGCTCCCTCCGCCACCGAACCGCCCGGCGGAACGTGGGCCGGGACACCTCCGGAACGTTGTTCCGGTTGCTTATGATGCCAGAGCGGAGGTCTGTCGACCAAGCCGCCATGTCCCTGGACCACTGCCGGCCGGATCACCCTCGCGGCGTACGACGACCTGCCGGGACGGTTCCCGACCAGCCGACCGCACAGGTCACCGGCTCACAGGGGCCGGTCGGGCAGGCTGATCACATGCCAAGGCGCGCGGTTCCAGGGGCTGGCGTGCTGCGCGGGGTCCAGCAGGGCACGGAGGTGGGCGTCCGAGACGGCCTGCGGCGCCGGGAAGTCCTCGTCCGCCCTCCCGCGCAGGCCCTCCATCCACACCTTGCGCACCAGCAGGTAGTCAGTCGCGAACTCGTGCCACGAGTCGTACGCGGCGACCGTGGGCATGACGGTGGCGCGCAGCAGGTTCCAGGCGGTCGGCGCGTCCAAGTGACCGGCGGCGTAGCCCTTGCGGACGACGTCGGTATAGAGGGCGATGTCCCACGCCAACGGATCTCTCCCGGTCTGCTCGCGCAGCGGCGCCCGGTAGCCGTCCTCCAGCAGACCTGCCAGCCTGTGCAGTAGTTCGTCGCGGTCGGGAATCTCCCACTGCTCGCGCAGCCACCGCTCGGCCGCCGCGTCGTCGCGGGAGCGGAAGGGGTACAGCGTGGTGCGTGAGGCTTCGGGGCTGCGATTCACGGGAGCGGCCAGGGAGACCAGCCACAGCTGGTGGGTGGACAGCGGCGGCTCGTACGGCGGTGGGGCGGGGCGCTGACGGCGGAGGCGCTCGAAGAGTCCGGACATGGGGCCGCACCCTACTGGGACGCACGGTCTCCCAGGCAGATCAGGGTCTGCTGACCTGTGGCGACGAGTTTCCGCCGGCCGTCCTGGACACCGAACACCTCAAGACGGCACACGGTCAGCGTCCGCCCGGACTTCAGAACCGTCCCTTCGGCCTCCAGGCGGTCACCGACGGCCGGTGCGAGAAGGTTGATCTTGTACTCCGTCGAGTGGGGCCGGCCTCGGTACGGCCGGCCCCACTGACTCCGCGCGTTGCTTCAGGTCTTACGTCGGCGCACAGCCGCGTGCTGGATGCCGGAGCTGAACGCCGCCCGACGCGCGCGGGGTTCGGATGGCCGCAGGCTTCCGGCCCGGCACCGGCACCGGCACCGGCATCGGCACCCGGAACGTGCCTTCAACCGACCGGGTCCACCACCGACCCCGGGACCTCGTCCGCGGGCTCGGCCGGTTTGGCCTTCGCCTCCGCCGGCTGCTTGGCCAGCGGGTCGCGGCCCAGATCGGGGAAGTCCGTCTTCAGCGCCCGGAGCAGCGAGAACATCATCACGAAGGCGATCACGAAGAACGGCAGTCCGATGACGGTGATGACCTGCTGCAAGGCGTCCAGGCCGCTCTTTCCGGTGGCAGCCAGCAGGGTGCCACCGACCACCCCTTGGGTGATGGCCCAGAAGACCCGCTGCCGGGTCGGGCTGGCCAGCGTCTCGTCCACCCGCTCACAGAGCATGTCGACCACCATGGAAGCGGAGTCGGCCGAGGTGGTGAAGAAGATGACCACGATCAGCACGGAGAGCGCCGAGACAAGGGTGGCCGCCGGGTAGTTCTCCAGGAAGGTGAAGAGCGCTCCGGGGACATCCCCCTCGTCGACGACCGCCTTGACCAGCCCGCCCGAGCCGTTCATCTCGATGTCGAACGAGCCCATGCCGAAGATGCTGAACCAGATCACCGTGAAGGCGGTGGGCAGCGCCAGCACACCCAGCACGAACTCGCGGATCGTCCGCCCCTTGGAGATCCGGGCGATGAAGATCCCGACAAACGGCGACCAGGTGATGGTCCAGGCCCAGTAGAAGACCGTCCAATTGCCCTGCCAGCCGGTGTCGGCGAAGGTGTCGTTCCAGAACGACAGCGGCACCACAGAGCTCAGATAGGTCCCGGTCGTCTCGACGATGCCCTTGGCCATGAAGAGCGTGGGCCCGGCGAGCAGGACGAAGATCAGCAGTCCGACGGCCATCAGGATGTTGACGTTGGACAGGATCTTGATGCCCTTGTCCAGGCCGCTCACCACCGAGATGGTGGCGATGGTCGTGACCACGGCGATCAGGACCACCTGGACGAGCTTGTTCTCCGGGACGCCGAAGAGCTCGTTCAGACCGCTGTTGATCTGCAGGGTGCCCAGCCCGACGGAGACGGAGACACCGAAGAGCGTGCCCACCACGGCCGTGACGTCGACGGTCTTGCCGATCGGGCCGTTGATGCGGTCACCCAGCAGCGGGTGCAGGACCGAGCTCAGCCGGAACGGCAGCTTGCGCTGGTAGACGAAGTAGGCGAAGGCCAGCGCCGGAAGGCAGAAGATCGCCCAGGTGTGCAGTCCGAAGTGGTAGAGCGCGAAGGCCATCGCCCGCTCGGCGGCGTGCGCCGACCCCGGCTTGACGCCCTGCTCGGGTGGGTCGGCGAAGTGGCTGATCGGCTCGGCGACCCCCCAGAACATCAGGATGGTGCCGATCCCGGCCGCGAAGAGCATCGCGAACCACGCGCCGTTGCTGTATTCCGGGCGGGTGTCCTGGCCGCCCAGCCGGACATGCCCGTAGCGGCTGAGCGCGATCCAGACCAGAAAGAGGACGAACGAGGTGACACCGAGGATGTAGAACCAGCCCAGGTTCTTGAGAATCCAGTCCGAAGCCGTGGTGAAGACGCTGTCGACCTGGTCGGTCAGCGCGATGGTGGTCACGACGAAGAGGAACGTCAGCGCCGCGGAAGCGAAGAAGATGACCGAGTCGGTACGGAGTCCCAGTCGTTGTTGCAACTTGTCCAGCATTGAATAGTCCCAAGAGGTTGGGGAGGGGAGTCACGCAGTGCTCCGGGACCGGCGGACGTCAGGAAATGTGCGGTCGCCAATGATCGTCCCGGCCGCGTTGAGCGTCGATGGTGGCACTACCGATCAAGCCACCGCACCCCGTGGCCGGTTCTGTTGCACATTCGTGATCCGGGGGGCAACTACCCCGAGAAGGTGCGGTGTTGGCGGTGCTGTATACGGTCGGGCGGCTTGTGGGCGTCAGCTCAAAAGCTCATATTTCCGCTCCGGGCCGGGCTCCGTCCGGATCGTCCTCCAGACCTGGGAAGCGAGAAGGACCGCAAACAGGTGCAAAGGGTCGAGGGGTGGCGTGCCACGGTCCACGCGGTGGCATTTCGCGCGCCGCGTGCAGGAACTCCGGGTGTTCTGTCACAGGCAGGTATCCGTCTCGTAGGGGACCTGCACCTGGTCAAGGGGGAGAAGCCCAGTTCACATAGGGTACCGATCATGTTCCAGTCAAAGATCGCCCAGCGTATTGCTCACCACCCAAGTTCCCCCGCGGTGCCACCTCGCCGAACGAAGAAGGCCGCCGTCGCGGCCGTCGGTATCGGCCTGGTCGTCGCTCTGAGCGGATGCAACGAGGACGTGGGCAAGTCCAAGGACAAGGACGCCGATGCCGCGAAGTCGGAGAAGCCATCCGCGGAGTCGTCCGACTCCGCGGCGCCGGCGGGCCCCTCGGGTGACAAGCCGTCGATCGCCGGCTGGCAGACGCAGACCTCGCAGAAGCACCAGTTCCGCTACGACGTGCCCGGCAAGGCCAAGAAGTGGAAGGTCCTCAAGGAGGACGTGGCGCTCTCCTACACCGACAAGAACGGCAAGCCGATCGTCGTCATGACCGCGGCCGCCAACTACCGTGAGGGCGGCTGCTCGTCGAGCCCCAACCCCAAGGCTTTCGGCCAGGCGGGCAAGGGCCAGCTCGCCACCGTCGGCACCACCGGCGGCGGCAAGCAGGGCAGCCTCCAGGAGAACGCTCGCAACTGGGCGGGCAACTGGGGCTTCGCCGCGTACGGCGGTGAGGACCACAAGCCCAAGATCAAGGTGAGCGAGGCCAAGCCGTGGAAGCAGGGCGGTATCAACGGTTACACCGCGACCGCCGAGGTCACCGTCACCCACCGGCCGAGCCCGTGCGTCCCGCCCAAGGCCGTGGTGCACAGCATCGCGCAGAAACTCCCGGACGGCACCATGCACGGCTGGGTGATCTACGCGGACCAGGGAGTTCCGAAGGCGCTGACAAAGGCCGAGATCAAGAAGATCATGAGCACCGTCCGACCCACGGAGGGCTGACGCCCCTTCAGCCCCCACTCCGGCGCCACGGTGTGCGGCGGCTCTGCCCCGCCCCGGCGGAGTCCGGCGGTCGGCGTACCGCCCGCTCTCCCGAGTCCGCCGGGGCCGCACCGTCCGGCCAGGACCACCGGTACAGCTCGGTGCCGCCACCCTGCGCCGGACCGGCGCGTGCTGAGTGCCTGAGTGGCCTGAGCGCCGTGAGCCCCCCTGAGCGCCCCGTCAGTCTTCCGCCACCAGCTGTCGGGCCAGCGCCACCAGGGCCGGGATCGCGGGGTGGGTCGGGGTGCCGCTGCGCCAGGCGAGGAGCAGCGGGACCGGTGGCGCGTCGGTCAGCGGACGGTAGGCGATCGACGGGTGTGAGTGCAGGCCGGGGGTCGCCGACGTCGAGACGCCCACGGCCCGGCCGACGGCGATGGCCGTCAGCCACTCGTCGGTGTTGGTGACCTCGATCGTCTCCCTGGGGCGCGCCGAGGCGGGCCACAGCTCCGGAGTGGTGGTGCCGGCCACCGTGTTCAAGGCGACCGGCCACGCGGCGAGATCTGCCAGAGCCAGGGCGCTCCGGCTGGCCAGCTCGCTGTCCGCGGGCACCACCGCGATCCGCTCCTCGTGCCGCAGCAGCTCCGTGACCAGCCCCGGCGCCCGGACCTCGCCGCGCAGCAGCGCGACATCCACCTTCCCTTGGGCGAGCCCCGCCGTACGGTCGTCGATGCGGCGCAACTCCAGTGGAACCTCGGGGTGTTCCTCGTCCCAGCGGCGCAGCAGCGGGATGGTACGGCCGCCCAGGGCGGCCCAGGGGTGCCCGAGGCGGAGCGGCAGGGCCGTCAGCGGGCGCGGGTCGAGGGCCGCGTCCACGGCGGCCAGTGCGGCGGTGGCCTTCTCGCGGAACCTGCGGCCCGCCGTTGTGAGCTCCAGATGGTGCGTGGAGCGGTCGACCAGGCGCACGCCCAGATGGCTCTCGAGCTGGCGCAGCGTGCGCGACAGGGCGGGCTGCCCGATGTGCAGCCGGGCTGCGGCACGGGTGATGGTGCCCTCCTCGGCGATGGCGAGGAAGGCCCGCAGATGGCGCAGCTCGATGGTCATACCCAGCAAGCATAACCACGGCTCAATAGGCATTTCCCAGCGCGTGCGCGGCTCCGTAGCGTGATGGCATGACACAGACGAGCGCGCGAACAGACCCCGCTGGTGAGACGCCCCCGGCGTCCCCGGGAGCGGGCACGACACCGGCCGGCCGCGTCCGTACGGTGACGGCCCCCGCCGGCGTCGGCAGCCTCGGCGGCATCGGACTGGTGCTGGCCGGCGCCGTCTCGGTGCAGTTCGGCTCCGCCGTCGCCGCCCTGCTCTTCCCCCGTGCAGGTGCTCTCGGTGTGGTGGCTTTGCGGGTGACGATCGCGGCCGTGCTGCTGCTGGCCGTCTGCCGCCCCCGGCTGCGCGGGTACAGCCGCGCCGACTGGGCCGTCGTCGGCGCCTTCGGTCTGGCGCTCGGCGGTATGAACATCCTCTTCTACCAGGCGATCGACCGAATACCGCTCGGCCCCGCGGTGACCTTGGAAGTTCTCGGGCCGCTCGTGCTGTCCATCGCGGCAGCACGCCGCGCTGTGAGCCTGGTATGGGCCGGCGCCGCGCTCGTGGGCGTCTTCCTCCTGGGACAGGACGGCTTCGGCCGGCTCGACCTCGCGGGCGCCGCCTTCGCGCTGGGCGCGGGAGCCATGTGGGCGGCGTACATCGTCTTCAACTCCCGGACCGGCGCCCGCTTTCCGCGGCTGGACGGACTCGCCCTGGCGATGGCCGTGGCCGCGCTGATGAGCCTGCCGCTGGGCATCGGCTCCGCCGGCGCCACGCTGCTCCAGCCGGGCGTGCTCGGCCTGGGCCTGGCCGTGGCACTGCTGTCCTCCGGGCTGCCGTACACCCTGGAACTGCTGGCCCTGCGCCGCCTCCCCGCGCCGACCTTCGCCGTGCTGATGAGCCTGGCACCGGCGATCGCGGCACTGGCCGGATTCCTGGTCCTGGGACAGGAGCTCTCGCCCCTGCAGTGCCTGGCGATCGCACTGGTGGTGGGGGCCAGCGCGGGGGCGGTGCGCACGGGCCGAACGACGCGGGGAAAGCTGTAGGCACGTCCGAAACCGGCTCGCTGGGAAAGCCCGCCGGGCCCGCTCAGCGCGCCGGCAGCGCCCTGGTGCTGCTCGCCCCGTGTACGGCAGGCATCTGCGGCTGGGCGCTGCCACCCCTGCTGTTCCTGGTGCCGGGGCCGCCGGCGCTGGCCGATGTCGAGCTACGCGTACCCTGATCCGTCGACCCGCCGCCGATCACGGAGGTACGCCTCCAGCTCCGCGGCCCCGGCCAGCAGGGCGCGCCCGCGTGCCGACAGCCGGCCGCGCCAGTCCCGCAGTGCGCCCTCCAGCGGCTCCAGCCCGCCGGCCGCCCGTACCTGGGCGATCAGCGGGGCGATCCGCTCCAGTGGGTAGCCGCCCCGCCTGAGCTGGTGGGCCAGTCGGGCGTCCCGTACATCGGCGTCGTCGTAGACGCGGTACCCGGTCAGCGGGTCGCGGCGCGGGCGCACCAGCCCGGCGCGCTCCCATTTGCGCAACGTCGCGGGCCGGATGCCGAGCTTGCCCGCCAGCGGCCCGATGAATGTGCCGCCGGGCCCGGACGTCCCGGCCGGCTGGGACCGCGCGGCGGGCGCGGACCCCGCAGCAGGCTCGGACTCCGTGGCGGGCGCGGCCGCTGTGGTGTGCTCCAGGTCGCGGAGGGCGCTCTCCACCGCCTGCAGGGTCCGGCGGTCGTCGAGGAGTTGGGCGTGGCTCTCGTCGATGAGGCGGAACGCCTCCTCGTACGCGCCCCGGTTCACGGCGCGCATGATCGACGCCGCCGCCTGGTGGCCGTGGCCGGGCACCAGGGCGAGGAACGCGCGCAGGGCTCCGGCGTGCAGTGCGGTGTAGGTGCGGTAGCCATGGGCCGTGCGACCGGCGGCCGGAAGGATGCCGGCCTCCTCGTAGTTCCTGACCGCCTGCGTGGACAGCCCGTGCTCGCGTGCCAGGTCGACCGGCCTCAGCCGCTCCCCGGTTTGAAGCTTTCGTGGCATGAGGCAGAGGCTATCGCGGTAGAGCGATGAAAAGTTTCCACCGAAGGTTCAACGATACGGTTGAATCCATGGCTATTGACACGAAGGACGCCGTCCATGCCGTCGACGCCGCCGCCGTCATGGGGCTGCTCCCGACCCGGCCCCGGCTGCTCGCCCTGGGCGAGCCCACCCACGGCGAGGACCCTCTGCTCGACCTGCGCAACGAGCTCTTCCGGCAGCTCGTCGAGCAGGAGGGCTACCGGACGATCACCATCGAGAGCGACTGCCTGAAGGGCCTGCTCGTGGACGAGTACGTCACCTCGGGCAAGGGCTCGCTCGACCACGTCATGGAACACGGGTTCAGCCACGGGTTCGGCACCTCCGCGGCCAACCGCGAACTCGTGCGCTGGATGCGCGCCTACAACGACGGCAGGCCCGCGTCCGGGCAACTCCGCTTCGCCGGGTTCGACGGCCCGTTGGAGATCACCCACGCCGAAAGCCCCCGGCACTCCCTCACCGCACTCCACGACTACCTCGCAGCCCAGGTGGAAGCAGAACTGCTGCCATGTACCCGGGAGACCCTCGACCGCCTGCTCGGCGACGACCGCCGGTGGACCGATCCGGCCGCGATGATGGACCCGGACCGGTCCATAGGGCGGTCGGCCGAGGCCGCGGAACTGCGGCTGCTCGCCGACGATCTGGCGGCGCTGCTCGACACGCAGACGCCGTACCTGATCGCCGAGACCTCGCGGGACGACTGGCACCGGGCCCGCTTGTACGGGCGCACCGCCACCGGCCTGCTGGGCTACCACTACTGGATGGCCGGCACCTCGCCGTCCCGCATGGCCCGGCTGTTGGGGCTGCGGGACCGCATGATGGCCGAGAACCTCCTCGCCGCCGCCGAACGGGGCCCGGCACTCGTCCACGCCCACAACGCCCATCTCCAGCGGGACAAGAGCTCGATGCGGCTGGGTGAGCTGCCGCTGGAGTGGTGGAGCGCCGGGGCGCTGC
Source organism: Streptomyces spirodelae (assembly GCF_017676385.1). Taxonomy (GTDB): domain Bacteria; phylum Actinomycetota; class Actinomycetes; order Streptomycetales; family Streptomycetaceae; genus Streptomyces; species Streptomyces spirodelae. The sequence continues at coordinate 252,750 of NZ_JAFFZN010000001.1, read as the reverse complement.
TGAGCGCGCAGCTGGGCGAGGAGTACGCCGTCGTGGCCACGGCCCTGGGCACGCTCCGCCACCAGGGGGTGGACGCGCCGCCGCCGGACACCGTCGAAGGGCTCCTGTACGCGCTGCCGGAGGACCGTTGCGTTGTCGACACCGCCCGGCTGACCGCCGGTTTCACCGGCACACCGCCCACGCGTCGCGTGTCCCCGTACTACGGATACGCCGCACTCGACCCGGCCCATCTGGACGGATACGACGGGCTGGTCTTCGTCAAGGACATCCCGCAGAGCCAGGGGCATTGATCTCCAGCAGGCTACGGCTCGGCCGTGGGCAACTCCCCGAGGGCGCGGGCGTCTTGCCGTATACACTCGCCCACCATGCGTGAACAGCGGCGTCATCTACACCTTGCGGCCCTCGTCCTCGCCGTCACAGTTCCGCTCGCCGGCTGCGGCGGCGAGGGCGGGGCGCCGCGGAACGGGGAGAGCCCGGACGGCGGCGGTGAGAAGGGCAAGCGGTCCCGGCAGAGCGGCCCGTCGCGCGGCGACGGTGCGATCCCGGCCAAGGGAGTCCTCGTCAAAGCCTGGTGCACCGTCCCGGCGAACAACCCGGCCGAGGTGACTGTCGAGGCATGGAATCCGACATCCTGGAAGCAGGTCGGCAGCACGACGTTCACGCTCCCCGCACAGACGGTCCTGACGGACGACGACGCCAAGACACCGTTGAGTGAACTGTGTGACGACGGCATGATCGAACCGGGCGAGACGGACGACGAGGAAGACGGCCCCAACGGCCTCGCCGAGCCGCGTCTGCGACAGCTGTTCAACGACGACTTCTCCAAGTTGGCCGTCGTCCTCAGGGACTCCGGGACGGGCGGGACGCGCGCCGCGGTGGTGACCCCCGACGGCCGGAAGACGATGCTCACCAAGGGCGGCGAATCGGACTTCGCGGACGCCCCGACCGAACAGCACCCGGTGTTCGCACCGGGCAGCGGCGGGACCGAGGTCTGGTACATGACCAAGGGCAAGGAGGACGAGACCCCGCGCATCTTCAGTACCAAGCTGTCCGGAGGCAAGGCGGGAACACCCACAGCGCGCGGTTCGGGTGATCGCCTCACATGGCAGCGGCCGGGCTTCACCCTGGCCGGCCGCCCGGCGAGTGCCATCACGGCGAGCGTTCTGCGGGTCAGCCCCAACGGCCGTAAGGCAGCGGGCTTTCACGAACTCCAGGGCATGAACGTGGTGGACGTGCCCCGCCGCGCCACCACCCAGCGCGACGACGACGCGCCGCTCTACCCCCTCCCCGGCGCCTGCCGACCGTGGGCCTGGACGGACAACAGCACCGTCCTGTGCGGCCCGCGTGAGCTGACGGAGGACGACCCGGCCAGGAAGAACAACTTCTGGACCGTGGACACCACCCGCCTCCGCAAGGAAGAGACCGCGTCCGAAGGCGTGATGGGCAAACCGATCCTCCCAACGACCAGCCGGAAGAACACCCTGCGCGCGCTGTCCCCCGACGGCCGGCAAATGATCATCACCTCCCGGCAGGGCCCCCGGGAAGAGCACTTCCGCGTCGCCACCGAGCCGGGTTCGACCCCGAAGAAGATCGAGCCGGCGGGTGCGGACCAGGCGCTGCGCTCCGGCTTCGTCCTGGAGTGGCGCTGAGCCGACACGGGACGGACTCGTACAGCGCGACGGGGCCTGCGTGGGAGACCGGCGTCATTCCGGACAAAGACGAGGAAGGTGGGCCCGGCTGGAAACCGTGGTCTTCGCCGTCGGTGCCACTGGGGCCTTCTTGCTGGTCAACCTGAGCTTTCTCGGCCGGTTCGCACGCGGTCGGCTGAGCGAGAGCCAGCAGATGCTCGGGCTGAAGAGGAGTGTCGACCTGACGGGAGGGTTGGATGTGGTCGTCGCGCAGTTCCTGGCGCGGCACACCTCCGTCGGCCGCTCCCAGGAAGAAGCGGACGAGGAGGGGTGAGGTGGCCGGACGGGTTCCTGCGTCGATCGGGCGGAAGGGCTCCTACTTCGACTCGACGCGTCCGAGCGGTTCGGGGCCGGACAGCAGCGCGTCACACGCCGCCTTCCAGGCGGAATTCCCGGGGTTGAACGCGGTGCGCAGATAGGCGCTGGTGAGCCGCTGGACCGCGGATACCCGGCCGGGATTCTCGTCCGTGGTCTCGGCGACGTCGTATCCGGACACTCCGCCGAGCCCGTGTTCGGCGCCGAACAGAGTGAGCAGGGACTTGGGGCCGGGGGAGAGGAAGTACGGATCGGCGTGCCAGTCCGGCCCACGGACCGTCAGATGGGCGGAGTCGTCCCGGTCGCCCGCGACGACGAGCGTGGGAGTCGTCATCTTGGAGAAGTCCGTGGTCCGGAAGAAGGGCCAGTTCTCGGCCACGAACTCGGTGAGGGCTTCGCCGCCCCGGCCGGGCGCGGCCAGCAGTATCCCCGCCGTGATCCGGGGGTCGGCCAGGTTCACCTCCGTTCCGTCGTCCGGGTCGGTGAGCCGGGCGCCCAGCAGCAGTCCGGCGGTGTGACCGCCCATCGAGTGTCCGGCCACGGCGACCTTGCTCCGGTCCAGCCGCCCGAGCAGCTGCGGTACGGCGGCCTCGATGACGTCGAGCTGGTCGAGGACGCGGGTCATGTCCTCGGCCCGTGACCGCCAGAACAAGGGAGCCCCGGGGGTGTCGGGGTCCAGGCTCAGCGACGCGGAGCTCAAGTGGGTCGGCTGGATGACGACGAAGCCGTGCGCCGCCCAGAAGTTGGCGAGCGGCGCGTAGCCGTTCAGTGAGGAGAGGTGGTTCGAGTAGCCCTGGCCGTGCGAGAGCAGCACCACCGGCAGGTCGCTCCCGGTGACGGGCGCGGACACGCGGACCTCGAGGTCCACGGCCCGCCCGGGGGCCGGCAGCACCACCGGGCTGACCGACAGCACCGGGGCCGGCGAGTCGAAGGTGTCTGCCGGGTAGGTCGGTTCACTCATGTGCGTACGTCCCTTCAAGGGCCTGCGCCGTCGGTCGTGTTCGGTGGCGGCGGTGAGGCGGTCGGAAGCCTCCGGCTTCGGTCGTACTGAAGCGGAGCGCTGTTCCGTTTAGTATGCGGAACGTTGTTTCGTTTTGTCAACGGCCGTCGAGCGGGAGCGGGTGTACGCGGACGCCCCTGCCCGGCCGCGTCACGCGGCCGGCGTGTTCGGGCGTGGCCAGGCGCGCTCAGGCGCCTTCGGGTTCAGACACGGCCAGACGCCTTCAGTCGCGCTGGGTGTCGGGCGGCGGCTCGGGGAGCTTCAGGTCCTTCGCGTCGTCCGAGCCGAAGCCGTGGTCGAGCAGCTTCGCCGCGTCGGTGTACCGGTCCTCGCTGTCGAGCACGCTGCCGACCAGCGTCCTGCCGCCGCGGCTCGCCGCGAAGACCAGGCATGCGCCGGCCTTCTGTGTGGTCCCGGTCTTGACGCCGATGACCCCGTCGTAGGCACCGAGCAGCAGGTTGGTGTTGGTCCAGGTGTAGTAACGGGTGCGGCCGTTGGCAGCGGGCGCCTCGCCCTTGTACTTCTTGGTCTCGACGACCTTCCTGAACACCTGGTTCTGCAGAGCGTGCCGGGTCAGCTCGACCAGCTCGGCCGGTGTGCTGGTGTCGTCGCCCGTGCCGTCGAAGGTGTGGAACCGGGTGCTGCTCAGGTGGAGCTGACGCGCCTTCGCGTTCATCTTGCCGACGAACGACCTGGTCCGCTCCGCGACGCTGTCCCCGGTGCCGAAGGTGTCGGCCAGGGCCTTGGCGGCGTCAGCACCGGAGGGCAGCAAGGAGGCGTAGAGAAGCTGGCGGACGGTGACCTTGTCGCCGGTCTGCAGATCCGCCGTGCTGGCGTGGTGCGCGGCGACGTAGTCGCGGTACTGCTCCCGCACGGTGACCTCGCGCTCCAGGTCGAGGTTCCGCTGGTCGAGGACGGTGTAGGCAGCCATGATCTTCGCGGTGCTGGCCATGGGAAGCGGAGTGTCGGCTCTCTTGCCGTAGAGCGACTTCCCGCTCTCGCCGTCCACCAGCGTGGCTCCCTCGGCCCCGACGGTCGGCGGTGCCGGTTCCCCGGCCGTGCCGGACCGGGCGACCAGAGGGAAGGCGGCGATCAGCGCGCCGGAGACGGCGATGATGGTGATCTTGCGTGCTGTCAGGAACCTGGTGGTCATGAAGAGGAAGCTCCGCGTCTGCGGTCGGTGTCGGTGGACCACGGCGCATCGGCGCCGGCCCGGGTCCACCGCGTGATCGGGTCGGACACCGGAGTTCGATGAAGCACCGGGTGGAAAAGTTCACGGCGACCGGTCGCCGATCCCGGCCGCTCGTCGGGGGACTCCACCTCGCTCGCGTCCCCCGGGTGGTCGACTGTGACCACCGTCCAGCCGTGCGAGGCCAGTTCCACCGCGCGGGCGCTGCCCATCATCCGGGCGTCACCGCCGCCGGGCTGTAGAGCAGGACGGGGCGGCGGCCGGGCAGACGCGGGGCTCCGGTGCGGGCGTGAGTGAGGCCGGCATCCCAGTCGACCCCGGTCTCGGGTAGCTGCGGGTGGATCAGCGGACCGATGACAGTGAAGAGCGCGGCGGCGCCCGTGGCGGAGCTCCTGCTCTCCGGCGAGCAGACCTCGGCCCTACCTCAGGGCCGGTCTCCGTAGCGGGCGGCGAGCGCGGCGGCACGGTCGCGCAGGGAGGTGCGCAGCGGCTCCGGGGCCAGGGCTTCCGCGTCCGTGCCGAGCTGCCACAGTGCCCACTCGGCGTGGCGCAGATCCTGGAACGTCACCTCCAGCCGCACCCAGCCGTCCGCGTCGGGTTCCACGGCGCGGACGGCCACCGCGGTGCTCAGCAGCTCCTCCCGCCGCTTCGGGTCCACCCGTACCAGCGCGGCGATATGGCCGCTGGACAGAAACCGCGCGCAGCGTTCTCGCCAGATCCGGTTCAGGTCGACCCGGTTCGGTCGCTGTGCCGGCTCGGTCAGTGCCTCGGCGGCCAGCACCCGCGACAGCCGGTAGGTGCGGTCCGCGCCGGCTCTCGTGGCCAGCAAGTAGCTCCGGTCGCGCACGGTGACCAGTCCGATCGGGTCCACCGTGCGCCACTGCGCCGGCTGGTCCGTGGCCGCGTAGTGGATGCGCAGTTTGTGCCCGGCGAGCACCGCGCGCCGGACCTCGATCATCGTCGTGCCGGGCACCTCCTCGGTGACCAGCCGACGGGAGAGCAGGTCGGTCTCCGGCTCGACGAGGAACCGCTGGGCCGCGTCGCTCGCGGTGGTCCGGTGGTCTTCCGGCAGCGCGTCGACCACCTTGCGCATGGCCGAGGCGAGTGCCGACCCGAGGCCGAACACCTGCTCGCCGCGGCCTGATCCGGCGGTCAGCAAGGCGAGGGCCTCTTCGTGGTTCAGCCCGGTGAGTTCGGTTCGGAAGCCGGGCAACAGCGCGAACCCGCCGTGTCGGCCGCGTTCGGCGTATACCGGGACGCCGGCTGCGGAGAGCGCCTCGATGTCGCGCAGCACGGTGCGGGTGGACACCTCGAGTTCGCGGGCCAGCGTGTCAGCGGTCAGCCGACCGCGCTGACGCAGCAGCAGCACCAGCGAGACCAGCCGATCGGCGCGCATGGGGGGACCTTATCGAATACATGACCAAGGATGTCGTGCTTTGTTGCGAGGCTCATGAGCACCGACGTCGGCAGGGCGGCTACCGCACAGCTGGACGTACGTACTCGATGAATCCAACGGAGCTGATATGGCAGTGGAACGAACGGCAGTCAACCCGGTGACGTGGTCGGTGGAGATGGGGTTCAACCAGGGCGAGATCGTCTCCGGGCACACCCGGACCCTGTACTGCTCGGGTCAGACCGCGATGAGCGGCGACGGCAAGCCCCAGCACGAGGGTGACATGGCCGCACAGTTGGCGCTGAGCCTCGACAATCTGGAGGGCGTGCTCGGCGAGGCCGGAATGACCCTCGCGAACCTCGTCCGGCTCAACGTCTACACCACCGACGTCGATCTGCTGTTCCCGCACTACGGCGTGCTGGCGTCGCGGTTGGGCGCCGCCGGGGTGGCGCCTACCACCACGATGCTCGGGGTGACACGGCTGGCGCTGCCGGGCCAGCTGGTCGAGCTGGAGGGGACCGCCGTGGCGTGACGCCGGCCCGCCCACGCGGAGCCGGCTCCGAACTGGTGGCTCAAGAGCCCGTCACCGCGCAGAAGTCCCGGACGAAACGGGCGAGGAGGCGGGCGAGTTCACCGCGCTCCTCGTCGGGCCAGTCGCCCACGGCCTCGGCGATGACGCGGCGTCGGAAGTCGCGTACGCGGTCGAGCACCGCCTGCCCCTCCGGGGTGAGGGCCAGGAGCGAGCGCCGTCCGTCCCGCTGATCCGCCCGGCGGCACAGCAGCCCGGCGTCCAGGGCCTGCGCGGTGAGTCTGCTGGCGCGCGGCTGGTCGACGCCGAGGGCCGCGGCCGCTCGCGTGACGGTGAGCGCATCACCCCGCGCCGCCTCTGCGGCGATCGTGTCGAGCAACTCCACGACCGCGTCCGGCAGGTCGGCGTAGGGGCTGATGCGCTCACCGCGTCGCTCCGACAGCCGGGCCAGCGCTCGGCGCTTCTGGCTCCGGCGCAGCGCGACGACCGCGGCCTCCAGCGCCGCGACATCCGTATCCGGGGTGTCCACCGGGTCTCCCAATCTCCATAAGGAACAGCAAGTACATGTTAAAGTACATGCAATACCGGACGGCGGGAGACTCGGGATGGACGCGCCCAAGCCCATCGGCTACTGGCTCATGCACCTGCACCACCTGCTGGAGCGGCAGTTCGACGTCACGCTCGGAGACCTCGGACTCGCCCGGCGGCACTGGCAGGTTCTTCACACGCTCAGCCGGGGCGCCGCGCCCCGCGGGGAACTGGCCGACGCAGTCGCTCCGTTCCTGTGCGAGGGCGAGCCGGGGCTGGCGGAGTTGCTGGACGGTCCTGACGGCCTCACCGCCCGGGGGTGGACGCGCGCCGACGGGCACACCGTGGAGCTCACCGCCTCCGGGCGTGCGGTGCATGCTCAGGCCGCGGACCGGATCGCCCGCTCCCGCGCCGTGGTTCTCGGGGAGCTCACGCCTGAGCAGTACCAGCAGACGGTGCGGAACCTCTCCGTCATGGCGGCGAACGTGGAAGCCGATCTCGCGGCGGGAGCGGACGCCGTTCGCTGAATCCGGACGGGCTCGTTCGCGTAGGACCGGCTACTTCGCTGTCAGGGTGCTGACCAACTCTTGCAGCCCGTCGAATCGCCAGTCGAAGGTGTCGGAGTCCGTCGGCGGGTCACCGACCGGTCGCCGGACGTAGGCGGTCCGCATCCCCAGCGCCTGGGCTCCGCGCAGGTCCCAGGCGTGGGCGGCGACCATGAGGACGCGTTCCGGCGGGCATCCGGCGGTGTCGAGGGCGAGTTGGTAGACCTCCGGCGCCGGCTTGTAGGCCGATACGGCTTCGGCGGACAGGGCTTGGTGCCAGCGCAGCCCGGCATATGCGTTGAGCTGCAGGAGCGCGGTGCGGGCGGCGTTGGACAGTCCGATGACGGGGAAGTGCCGGGCGAGGTGTGCGAGACCGGCGACGGAGTCGTCCCAAGGGGGCAGACGACGGCCGGCTGTGGCAAGGCGGGCGATGGTCGCCGGGTCGGTGACCCCGGCACGGTCGGTCACTCGCCGGGCCGCCTCTCGGTCGATGGTCTCGGTGTCGGCGTAGGCGCGGTGGCCTTCCGTGATCCGCTGCTGCTCGCGCTCGCAGTGCTGCTGCCAGATGGTGAGCAGTTCCTCGACAAGTGCGTCGTCGGACCCTGGCACCGCGTCGCGGATTTCCGTTCGGAGCCCGCCCGGTTCGTCGACCAGGGTCCCGAGCACGTCGAAGACGACGACGTCGAGGCCGACGTCCGTGCCGATGGTGGCACTGGCGTCAGTACCGGCCTCGGTGTCGGTGGCGGTGTCACTGCTGGTGTCGGCGTCCTGGATCTCGGCCATGCTCTCTCCCGTCTTTCGCCGGCGTCACCGGTTCAACAGGTGACGAGTCTTGCCTCCGGGCGCGTCACTGGTCAAGATGGTGACGTGGAATTCGCTTTTGTGAGCGGCAACCCCGCCCTCGATCTGGCCGGTACCGTGGGTTCTCGCCGAGGGGAGCCCGTCGATCTCCTGAGCGTGCCCGCCGACTTGGAGCGGTGGGTGGCCCAGTGCGACGAGCTCCCCGCTCATGTGACTGTCGAGACCGCGGGCTTCGAAGCGGCGCTGGCGCTGCGGGAGGCGGTCTACCGGCTCGCCCTCGACCGCCTGCTCGGCCGCTCCTTCGCCCCGGGCGACCTCGAGATCGTCAACGCTGCGGCGGCCGGGCCGGTGCCCAAGGTCGAGCTCGGCCACGCGGGGCTGCGTATCTCGGGCGACCTGCCGTCGGTCCTGTCACACCTGGCCAGAAGCGGTATCGCCGCACTCGCCGACCCCGCTGCCTGCCTCAAGGAGTGCGGTCGCCCCGACTGCACGCGCCTCTACCTCGACCGCTCACGCGGCGCCCGGCGCACCTGGTGCGGGATGGACGAGTGCGGCAACCGCGTCAAGGCCGCTGCCTACCGGGCGCGCAGACGAGCTTCGGCCACGGCCGACGGGCACGGATGAGGGGCACACCGGCCGACGGGGCTGGGTGAGTGCTACACCCGCGCGGCTCCGCACAGCCGAGGGCGACGACCGCGACTTTCGGACGTCGTGTATGACCGGGGGAAGTGCGGGACATGCTGCGGATCGGCTTCGGCGCGGACGCCCTCAACCGGCTGCGGCTGGTGGGGGACAGACACCTGCGTCAGTTGCGCCCGGTGTCGATGACGCGAAGCGGTTGCCCTCCGGATCGGCGAGCACGACGAAGTCGGCGTCGTCCGGATACAGGGCCTACAGCCAGAAAGCGGCCGCACGCGGCACATCCGAGACGCCCAGCACCACGGATCCGACTCGCACCATGGGCCGATTCTGCCGTTCCCTTCGTCTGCCGCGGGCCTATTGACGTCAGTCGTTCACCTACTTAACGTCCATTCGTATACATGGACGGGATCTCTATGGGGGACGACAGCCGGTGGTGCGCGAAACGGTCGCTGCCGCCTCGGCGGCGGGTCGGACCCTTGCGTGCTCCGCTCTCGTCGACCTGGGCCGGGCGACTCGCTCCGGGCCGGACGGGCTCGCCGGCTTCAGGCACCAGGCACCAGGCACCACTGACCATCGGATTCGACCTCGTGAGGGCCGCATCATGCCGCAGAACCCGCAGGAGTCCCGCACATCGCCGGCGCCCCAGTCGCTCGTGATCAGCCAGGTGCGGCTCACTCCACTCCTGGTCGCGGATCCGCCGCTGTTGAACACCCAGGGCGTCCACCAGCCGTACACCCCACGCCTGATCGTGGAGGTGGTCACGGCCGACGGTGTGACCGGCGTCGGCGAGACGTACGGCGACAGCAAGTACCTCGAACTCGCTCGCCCGCTGGCGGACAAACTCGTCGGGCACAGCGTCACGGATCTGAACGGACTCTTCACCTTGGCCGATGGGATCACCGTGCACGCCTCGCGGGTCGAGAGCTCCGTGGACGTCGGCGGTCTGCGCGGCGTGCAGACCGCCGACAAGCTGCGCCTCTCGGTGATCTCCGGCTTCGAGGTCGCCTGCCTGGACGCCTGGGGCAAGGCGGCGGGCCTCCCGGTGCACGCCCTGCTGGGCGGCAAGGTGCGCGACCGCGTCGAGTACAGCGCCTACCTCTTCTACCGCTGGGGCCGGCATCCGCAAGGCACGGGCGGCGAGATTGACGACTGGGGCGCGGCAGTCGATCCGGCCGGTGTGGTGGCCCAGGCCGAACGCTTCGCCGAGACGTTCGGATTCACCTCGTTCAAGCTCAAGGGCGGTGTCTTCCCGCCGGACCAGGAGATCGCCGCGGTCCGGGCGCTGGCCGGGCGCTTCCCGGGCCGGCCGCTGCGGCTGGACCCCAACGGCGCCTGGTCCGTGCCCACCTCGCTCCATGTGGCGGAGGAACTGCGCGACGTCCTGGAGTATCTGGAGGACCCGACGAGCGGCACCAGCGGGATGGCCGAGGTCGCCGCCAAGACCCCGGTCCCGCTGGCGACCAATATGTGCGTCACCACCTTCGGCGAGATCCGTGAGGCATTCGTCAAGGACGCCGTGCAGGTTGTCCTCTCCGACCACCACTACTGGGGCGGGTTGCGCAACACCCGTGAACTGGCGGCCATCTGCCGCACCTTCGGTGTCGGCCTGTCCATGCACTCCAACACCCATCTGGGCATCAGCCTCGCCGCCATGACCCAGGTCGCAGCGACTGTGCCGAACCTCGACCACGCCTGCGACAGCCACTACCCCTGGCAGACCGAGGACGTCATCACCGAACGGCTCACCTTCCGCGAAGGTGCCCTGGATGTCAGCGAAGCGCCAGGGCTCGGAGTCGAACTCGACCGGGAGAAGCTCGCGGTGTTCCACCAGCGCTGGCTGGACGACGACGGCACGCTGCGCGACCGGGACGACGCATCCGCCATGCGCGTTGCCGACCCTGACTGGACCACCCCGCGCCTCCCGCGCTGGTAGCCCCAGCCCGTGCGGTGCCGGGCTCGCCACCCGGGGACCGGCACTGCCCAGGGTGGCCCACCGAACGCCCTGCCGCACGCGTCGCGCAGCAGCTCCGGCGCCCACCGTGTGCGGGTCAGGACCGCCCGGTCGGAGAGCCGGTGCGGGTGTCGTATTCCGCGCGGGCGGCGTCGATGTGCGGCAGGTACGCATGGCTCCATTCGAGCAGCGGCGCGGTGGCCTCCTGGAGGGTCCTGCCCATCGGGGTGAGCTCGTAGCTGACGTGGGGCGGCATGACGTTGCGCACGGTGCGCGTCAGGATTCCGTCCCGTTCGAGGCTGCGCAGGGTTACGGTGAGCATGCGCTGGCTGATGCCGTCGATGGCCCGCTTGAGCTCGGTGAAGCGGCGCGGCCCCTCCTGGAGGGTGCGGACGACCAGCAGCGACCACTTGTCCCCGACGATGTCGAGCACTTCGCGGGTCCGGCACGGGTCGTGCTGCCGGGTCGGCGCCGCTTCGTCGTCCCTCGCGGTCATGGTTACCTCCAGAGAACCGGGGCACCGAAATGTGCCTTATTGCCCCATACGTTGAGCCGCATCACGATGGTTGTGGTTCTCAAAGAGTACCGAGGCGCAAAAGGGAACTGCGCGGAAACGGCCTGTCTCCGCGCGCCTCCACGCCCCGAGGAAGTTGGGTTCACTCATGTCGACATTTCTGCTGGTCCACGGCGCCTGGCACAGCGGCCGGTGTTGGGAGCGGGTGGTACCGCTGCTGGAGTCGGCCGGGCACCGGGTGCTCGCGCCGTCGCTGACCGGCTACGGCGACAAGGCGCACCTGTTGAGCCCCGAGGTCGGACTCGACACCCACGTCGCGGACATCGTCGAGCTGATCGGCGATCAGCAACTCAGCGACGTGGTGCTCGTCGGACACAGCTACGCGGGGCTGGTCATCTCCTCCGCGGCCAACCAGGTCCCGGAACGGATCGCGCACTTGGTCTACCTCGATGCGATGGTTCCCGAAGACGGCGAGACCGCGGTCGATGTCCAACCGGTGACCCAGAACCTGATCGACCTCGCGGCGCGAAGCGACAGCGGCTGGCGGATTCCCCCGCTGCCGGAGCAACCGGCACCCTTCGGCCTGTTCGGAGTCACAGATCCCGTCGACGCCGCCTGGCTGCGATCGATGCTCTCGGACCAACCGGTGCGTTGCCTCCAGCAACCGGTCCGGCTGGACAACCCGGCCGTGAACGGAATACCGCGCACGCACATCCACTGCGTCGGCGCCCGGCCGGAAGGCATCACCCGGCGCCCCGTCCCACCAGTACAGCCCAACGGTTCTCCGGCTCAGGTGTGGGAACTGCCGACCGGCCACGACTGCATGATCACCATGCCCGCGGAACTCGCCGGTCTCCTGCTCAAGGCCACCTCCTGACGGCGTTCCGCAGGCGCAGCCGCCGCGTGCGGGAGGTGGCGGGTGGGAAGGGAAGGTGCATGGCTGAGGAGGAGCGGACCGTTCGCCGGGACATCGCGTTCGTGCTGGACTGCGCCGACAACGACCGGCTGGCCGAGTTCTGGTGCGCCGTGCTCGGGTACCGGAGGGTCCGCGCCGTGCCGCCGTACGTGAGTCTCGCGCCGGCGGACGGCGGCGGTCCTGAGCTGCTGCTCCAGCAGGTTCCCGAGCCCAAGCGGGGCAAGAACCGGATGCATCTCGACCTGCGTGTGTCCACGCTGGAGCCGGAGCTGTCCCGCCTCCGCGCGCGCGGCGCCACACTCCTCACCGGCCCGTTCGACGACAACGGGGTGCTGACCACGGTGCTCGCCGACCCCGAGGGCAACGAGTTCTGCCTGCTGGTGTGGCCCGATCCGGGACCGGCACTCGGCTGACTCCGTCGGTGCGCCCGGCACCGTTGGCGCGGGTCATCGCACGCGCTGCGCTCGCAGGACGACGTCGTGGGTGTGGTGGGTTCCGGCTGGTGCCGGAGCTGCTCGGGGGCGGGTCTGACAAGATTCTTTGCCGGAACTGCAGTTCCGAGACGGACGACGAACTCGATGCCGTGCTCAGCGCGGTCGCCGCGGCTTCGCCAGTCGCGTCACCGCAGCGGGGTGACCCTGACCGCCCTCTCGGAGCGCACCGGCATTTCGTTGAGGTCGCCGAATTCGATGCCCGCTTACCCTACTGGTTCGGGAACGCCGACAAACGACCGGCCGAATACCTGAGCATCCTCGATCCCCAGGGCGAGCGGCTCCATATAAGAGCCCGCTACCGGCGGCCCTGAATCCCGCACACGGACCGGCCCGGGTGCTCCGTGGGCAACCGGTCGCCCCAGCCGCGTGCTTCGCACCCGGTCCGCGAGTTACCGCTCGGCGGAATCGAGGCGGAATCCGGGTGCGGCCAGGCCCGTCGAACCTGGCCGCACCCAGCGGTCACTCGGCCGGGGAGCCCGCCCTACCAGGGAGAACTCCCCTCCCGTTCTCCTCGGTTCACCGGGCCGACGCACCGCTTTGGCCGTTCGACGCGGGAGCGATACCGTGCTTGATCCGGTTCCCCGTGTCGATTCCGTACAGCACTTCGCGGATCATTCGCATCGTTCCACGGGCGAAGGTGCGCATACGGCTTCCTCCTCGGTGACGCAGAAATCGTTGCCTCTGGTCTCCGTCCGACTATCGGCCGAGCAGGGCAGGAGTGATCGCCGGGGCAGTATCAGCCCCTGGCTGATAACAGCTTATTTCCCTGTTCCGCGTGGCGCATCTCGGATCGAGCGGCCTGCTCAGCGCACCGCGTCCGGCGCGGCAGGTGCGGGCCCGACCACCGGTCCGCGTTCGATCAGATGTTTGATGCCGAAGGTGACGACGACCGCCACCGCCATGCCGGCGATCCACGGGTAGCGGGAGCCGCTGCGGTCGGCGAGCCTGGGCACCACGTACGGCCCGGCCGCGACGAAGATGTACGGGATCGCGGTGACGGCACGACGCTCCCCGGCGGCTCCACCAACGCCGTGGGTCCACCTGCTGTCCCTTACCATCCACTTCCCCCGTCCCGTCCCTCCCCGCCCTCCCGTCATCCCCGTCCCACCCCTCGCAGGAGCCCCCCATGTCCCCGTACCGATGGGAAACCGTCCAGGCCGTCACCGCTCAGCGCGCGTTCGGCATCGTCCGCAGCTCCACCCCTGAAGACGCCGTGAGCGCGGGCGAAGCCGTACTCGACGCCGGCCTCCACGCCGTCGAGGTGGCCCTGACCACCCCCCGCGCCCTGACCGCTGTCGAGCGCTTGGCGGAGTCCCGGCCCGGCGCTCTCATCGGCGCAGGCACGGTCCTCGACGGGGCCGCGGCCCGCGCGGCGGTGGCGGCGGGCGCGCGCTTCCTCGTCTCGCCCGACCTCGATCCGGAGGTGATCCACACCGGGCACCGCCACGGTGTCCCCGTCTTCCCGGGTGTCGCGACACCGACGGAGATGGTCCGCGCCCTGGAGCACGGCGCCGACGCACTCAAGCTGTTCCCCGCCTCCGCCCTCTCCCCGTCCTGGCTGGGCGATGTGTGCGCCGCCCTTCCACAGGCGCCCCTGATACCCACCGGAGGTGTGACACTCGACAATGCACCGGAGTGGATCGCGGCCGGGGCTGTGGCCTGCGGCATGGGATCGGCGCTGACCTCGGGCGGCGCCACGGAGGCAGGTGAGCGGATCACCGCCCTGCTCAAGCGCCTCGCCGACGCACGCTGACCGCTGGGTCAGAGCACCGGGCCGAGGCGGGGAGAGAGCAAGCGTGGAACTGCCGGGGCTGCACGGCCAGGTCGTCGACCGGATCGGTGAGTCGATGGCCCCGGGCGAGATCCGGGCAGGCGAAGTCCTGCGCCTGTAGGCCGTCCAGACCCCCTACGGCGTCTCCCGGGAGGAAGCCGCCTGCACGCGCCTATGATCCCGCTCATGACGCGACTCTTCACGCACCGACTGCGGGTGCGCTACAGCGAGTGTGACCAGCAGGGTGTGGTGTTCAACGGCCACTATCTCTTCTACTACGACGTGGCGTTGACAGAGCTGTGGCGGGAAGTCGCGGGCGGCTACGCGTCCCTGGTCGAAGGCGGCACCGAACTGGTCGTGGCGGAAGCACGGATCGTCTACCGCCAGGGAGCGCGCTTCGACGAGCTGCTCGACATCGAGATGCCCCTCACCCGTCTCGGAACGACGAGCATGATCGTGGCCCCGAGGTTCAAGGTGGGTGAACGGCTCATGGCCGAGGGCGAAGTGCGGCACGTCTTCACCGACAGCGGGACCGGTACGAAGAAGCCGATGCCCGACACCATACGGGCGGCCTTCCAACCCTATGACGCCACAGCGGGGGCATAACGGCCATCCCATGGTCGGCGGATCGTCGTGACGGTACTCCAGCCGGACGTTCGCGTAGCGGGGCTGAACCGCTGCCGGGCGCCCCCGTCGATGAAACTGATCAGTCCGCGCAATTTCTTGACTCCAACTGCTTGTTTCGGTCAGGTTGTGGCGTGCATGATGCGGCAATCGTTCATCGCGAGGGCCGTCATCGCTCGCATGGGCCCGTTCTCGCGCAGCAGTCGTCGGAGGGGATCAGCGTGGATCTTCAGCTCTTGGCGGCGCTCGTCCTGGGGATCGCCACGATCGTCGTCATCGTGCTGCGGACCAGGCTCGACGCCTTCTTCGCCCTGCTTGTCGCGGCGCTGGTGACGGGATTCGTCGCCGGAGCCCCCGCGTCGAAGGTGATCGATTCGATCACCAAAGGCTTCGGGAACACCCTGGGCTCCATCGGCATCGTCATCGGACTCGGCGTCGGACTCGGGAAGATCCTGGAGGTCTCCGGAGCCGCCGACGCTCTGGCCCGGGCCTTCGTACGGGCCCTCGGTATCGGCCGTGAGCCCTGGGCGATGGGCGCGACCGGCGCACTGGTGTCCATCCCGGTCTTCTGCGACTCCGGGTACGTCATCATGAACCCGCTCGCCCGGTCCATCGCACGCCGTAAGCGCGCCGGTTACGTCACGCTCGCCCTTGCCCTCGGCTGTGGCATGACGCTGACCCACCATCTCGTCCCGCCGACGCCGGGCCCGCTGGGCGTCGCGGGCATCCTGGGCGCCGACCTCGGCGGGCTGGTGCTGTCCGGGCTCGCCTTCGCGGTTCTCCTGCTGCCCGTTGTGGTGCTGTACGCGCGCTGGATCGGTCCCCGGCTGGAGGACTCGCTGCTGCCGGAGGTGCGCGAGGCCGTCTACGGCCGCGCCGTGGCCGCGGGACCGGGCGCGGCGCTCGCGGGGCCGACTGCCGATGGGACGACAGCCGGTGGCGGCGTGGCTGAAGGTGCTGCCGGTGCAACGGCAGCGGACGAGCCGGAGGACGACCCGGCCCGCGAGCTGGGCACCCCGCCGGACGGCGCGAAGCCGCACCGCGTGGGCGCGCTGCGGGCCCTGCTCCCGTTGCTGGTTCCCCTCGTACTCATCATCGCCAACACCGTGGCCACCGCCATCGATCAGAACGCCCAGGGCACGCTCGACGGCGAGGGCTACGACCCCTCGCCGATACCCGCGGCCCTGGCCTTCGTCGGCAACCCCGTCGTGGCGCTGCTGGTCGGCCTGGTTCTGGCCGTGTACGGCCTGCTGCCGCGTTGGACGCCCCGCAGTCAGGTCGGCGGCTGGCTGGCCCAGGCCGCCGCGTCCGCCGGGCTGATCATCCTGATCACCGGCGCCGGCGGTGCGCTCGGTGAGGTGCTGCGCGCCACCGGAGTCGGCGACGAGATGGCGAAGACCATCGCCTCCTGGAGCCTGCCCGGAGTGCTGGTGCCGTTCCTGATCGCCAGCCTGGTGCGGATCGCGCAGGGCTCCGGCACCGTCGCGATGATCACCGCCGCGTCCGTTTCGGCGCCGCTGGTCCACGGGCTCGGCATCTCCCCGTTGCTCGCCGCGCTCGGCTGCTGTGCCGGGTCGATGGTCTTCAGCTACTTCAACGACTCCTATTTCTGGGTCGTCACCCGCTTCGCCGGCCTCGACGGCACGGCCGCGCTGCGCGGCTGGTCCGGCATCACCACCGCCGTCTGGCTCGGCTCGCTGCCGCTGCTCTTGCTCGCGGGCGTGGTGCTGTGAGCGCCCGAGCCAACACCCCCGAGGCCGTCCGCGGCAGGGCCCCCGTCGTCGGACCCGCCGTGCTGATCGTCGCCGACGACCTCACCGGCGCCAACGCGACCGCGGCCGGGTTCG
The DNA here is from genome assembly GCF_017676385.1 of Streptomyces spirodelae. Lineage (GTDB taxonomy): Bacteria > Actinomycetota > Actinomycetes > Streptomycetales > Streptomycetaceae > Streptomyces > Streptomyces spirodelae. The sequence goes on along the minus strand of NZ_JAFFZN010000001.1, from coordinate 236,003 downwards.
CCCGTACGGGCATGCGCGCGGTGACTGTCGGCGCGCACCAGGACCCGGCCACGGCGGCCAGGTTCGGCGCCCGCTTCGATGCGGTGGTGGTCAGTACCGACAGCCGACACTGCCCGCCTGAGGAGGCCGCCGAGCGGGTCCGGGCGGTCATCCGGCAAACGGGCGGTGCCGCGCTGGTCTCCCACCGCGTCGACTCCACCCTGCGCGGCAACCTCGGAGCCTCCACGCAGGCAGCGCTGCGGGCCGTGGGCGAGCAGACCGGCCGCCGCGCCGTCGCCCTGTGCGCGCCCGCCCACCCCGAGGCGGGCCGGCAGACGGTGCAGGGCACCCAACTGTGGGACGGCGCACGGCTGGAGGACACCGAGGTGGCGCGGGACCCGCGCTCTCCGTTGCCCACCTCACAGGTGGCGGATCTCCTGCATCTGCAGGCCCCCGGCCTGCAGGTCGCCCAACTGCCGCTGTCAGCGGTCACCGGTTCGGAGCCTGCCCTCCGTGCGCTGGTCGAGAAGCGGCTGGCGGACGGTGTGGACGTCCTGGTTGCCGACGCTCTGACCACCTCCCACCTGGACAGGGTCGCGGACGCCGCCGTGCGCGCGGCCCCGGTGGGGGCCGGCGAGGTGGTATGGGTGGGCATCGACCCCGGGCCCTCCTCGCTCGCGCTGGCCACCGCGATGGGCCTGACCGGCAGCACCGGTGGCGCCCCGGTCCTCGCCGTCTCCGGCTCGACCACCCGTCTCACCCGCACTCAGCTCTCCCGGCTGCGCGCCGAGCACCCGGTCGTCGTCGTACGCCCGTGCCTCGAGCGGGAGTCGAGCGTGCCCGACGTGACCGCCACGGCCGAGGCCCTCGGCCAGGCACTCGCCACAGCCGGTCCCGCGGAGGTGGTGCTGCTCGCGACGGTGCTGGACGAGGCGGACATCGCCGCGGACTGCGGTGCCGAGGACGCCGAACGGCTTCCCGGAGCCCTGGCCCGGGCCGTGCGCCGGGCACTGGAACGCCACGACGTGCCGGGAGTGGAGGGGCTCTTCTCCACCGGCGGTGACGTCTCGGCTGCGCTCTTCGCCGAGTTGCGGACGCACGGCCTGGACGTCGCGGAAGAGCTGGTTCCGCTGGCGGTGGCCGGTACATTCGTCGGCGGGCCGTGGGCCGGGCTGCCGGTTGTGACCAAGGGCGGGCTCGTCGGCGACGCCGGTACGACGTCCCACTGCGTCACATACCTGCGCCGGGCGGCTGCGGCGGCCCGCCGTCAGGTGCCGGCCGCCGCCGACGCGACGGACCCGCCGCCTCCGCCGTGAGCCGAGCACTCGAACACCGGAGCCGCGGAACACCGGAGCCGCGGAGTACCGGAGCGCCGAAGCCGCAGAGCTCCTGAGCAGTCCGCGACAAGACCCTGACAGACAGACAGCCCACCACAGCACCCGTGACCAGCCAGACACCTGGAGGAAACCAGTGGCCCGTCCCGTCCTCGCCGTGACCCTCGGCGACCCCGTCGGTATCGGACCGGAGATCACCGCCCGCACCCTCGCGGCCGTCGCAGGAGAGGACGGCCACCACGGGGTGGCCGTGGGCGACACGGAGGCGCTCCGTCGTGGCGCGCGCGCCGCCGGTGTGGACGCCGAGGTCCGGGAGGTCACCGACTTCTCGGTCGAGCCCGCCGGGCCCGGCGTCATCGACGTACTCGACACCGGAGTGCTCGGCACCGACCTGCCGGCCTGGGGAACCGTCGACGGCCGTGCGGGACGTGCCGCCGTCACCGCGATCGAGACCGCCACCCGTGCGGCCATGGCGGGTGAGGTCGCCGGTGTCGTCACCGGGCCGATCAACAAGGAGGCGATCTGGGAAGCAGGGTCGAAGCACCTCGGGCACACCGAGATGCTGGGCGAGCTGACCGGCGTCACCCGCCAGGACACCATGTTCGTCGTCCGCAACACGGCAGTCGCCGGGCACCATCTGCGTATCTTCTTCACCACCCGGCACGTGGCGCTGCGCAAGGCCCTCGACCAACTGACCGCGGAGCGGGTACGCAACTCCATCGACGAGGCTCTGACGGCGCTGCGGGTCTTCGGCACCGACCGGCCCCGCCTCGCCGTGGCCGCCGTCAACCCGCACGGTGGTGAGAACGGTGCCTTCGGCGACGAGGAGATCGAGCACATCGCACCCGCCTGCGAGGCCGCCCGCGCCGACGGACTGGACGTGACAGGTCCGGTACCCGCCGACTCCGTCTTCCACCAGGGCCTCACCGGCCGCTACGACGGAGTGCTCTCCCACTTCCACGACCAGGGTCATATCCCGGCCAAGACCTACGACTTCGACGGCACCATCTCCGTCACCGTGGGGCTGCCGATCCTGCGGACCTCCGTCGACCACGGCACCGCCTTCGACATCGCGGGTTCGGGACGGGCCGACCACGCCACCATGCTCTCCGCCTACCGCGCCGCGGTGGACTACAGCCCGTACGCCCCGGCCATCCGAGCCACCTATGGCTGAGCCGTCCGCCGCGCGCAGCGGCACCCGCGCCCGGCACAAGGCGCTGCTGGAACTGCTGCGCGAGGGAACCACGCACGTGGAAGACCTCGCCGCCGCGCTGGAGGTGTCCGCCTCGACCGTCCGCCGCGACCTGCGACGGCTCACCGTGGACCAGCAGGTGGCCCGGACCTACGGCGGCGCGGTCGTACCGGAGGCTTTCCACGAGCGTCCGGTCGCCGAGAGCGCCCGACTCCGGCTACGCGCCAAGGCGGCGATCGCGGACGCGGCCGGGCCGCTGGTGCCCGCGACCGGCGCGGTCTTCGTGGACGCGGGGACGACCTGCGCCGCGCTGGCCCGGCGTCTGGCCGAGGAGTGGTCCGACCCGAGCGACCACCAGGCGCTGGTGGTCACCCGCGGCCTGGAGACCGCACAGGTTCTCGCTGACGCGCCCGGCGTCGAGGTGGTGATGCTGGGCGGCAGTGTCCGGCCACTGAGTCACGGCCTCGTCGGACCGCTGGCCGACCTCGCGCTGGAACGGCTGTCGTTCGAGGTGGCCTTCCTGGGAGCCGACGCGGTCGATCCGCGCCGTGGCGTGGGGGAGCCGACCCTTGCGGAGACGGCCGTCAAGGAGCGGGTCGCGGCGCGGGCCCACCGCGTCGTGGTGCTCGCGGACGCGACCAAACTGGAGGTCCATGACGCGCCTGCCTGGGCCCGGCTGTCCGACGGCTGGACCCTGGTGACGGACGGGGACGCACCTGCGGAGCTGGCCGAACGCTGCGAGGCCGCCGGGGTCACGCTGGTGCGGGGCTGAGGGGGCTGAGGGGGCGCCAAGGGGGAGCCGGGCCGCGTTCAAGGCCCGTCCCCTGCCGTCGCAGCCCCCTCGACCGGGCCGTTGCCGAAGCCGGTTGACAGCCAGTATCCGCGCAACTCCCGATGCAGCCGCACCATTTCGGCCGGGGCGTCGTCGGGAGGGTTCGCGGAGTCGGTGTGCACCCTGCCGTACCGGCTGCGGTCACCGGGGCCGAACTCGGGCTCGCCCCGGTACATGCTGCCGGTGAGGAAGCCCGGCGCCCACCGGCGCGTGCCGTCGTGGAGCAGCAGGGCGATCCGCCAGCGCCCCTGCGGCCCGGCGCCGGTCATGCGGTGCGCCAGCTCCACCTCCGCCACCTGCGGCCACTCCACCCGGCGTACGCGTACAACGCCGACCAGCACCACGCCTTCCGGGCCCAGTACGACCCGGCGCCCCGTGAAGCGCCAGCACACCGTCAACAGGACGACCCACACCGCAAGGTCGCCCGCCAGTTTCCAGGGCCCCGGCCGGTCCATGGTCAGCTCGGCCCAGCCGCTGACCCCCGCCGTCACCGCGATCCCCGTCGACGCCAGGGACCACAACGCACACCTCGCCCGGTGCCGCAGCACCACCTTCGGCAGCACCGCCACCCCCCGTCTTGCCGTGTCGGTCCGCCCGCATCCTACGAGGAGCGGTGACGTCCCGCCGAAGACCGCCGGGTGGCGGCAGGCCCGGGCCCGGCGTCGTCGCACAGCCCGGCGACGGGGCCGCGCCCACAGCCCTCATCGGTTTCCGGGATCGAGAGCACCGACTGCCGGCTCTGCTGCGAAACCTTCCCGGCTGCGAGGTGTCCGGGTGCGGTACGAGTGGCCGAGTTCCGGGCCGAGTCCGAAATAGTGGCGGAAGTTGTAGACGAGGGGACTCCAGGCGGCCGGGTCGATATGGTCGGTGCCGGGAACGACAATGCCGGGGTCGGCGTGGACCTTGCACACCACGGCCTCGACGATGACGAATCCGCCGGCGACGTCCGGCCGCACTCGCTCGGCGCGGGCCTCCAGCTGGAGTGGGCACTCCGCGACGCGCGGTGGCCGGACCAGCTGAGACGGTTCGCCGGTCAGCCCGGCCGCGGCGAACTTGTCCGGCTCGAAGCGGCAGCCCTCGGGCTTGGTCGCGGGCACCGGGTGCCGTCCGGTCAGCGGTGCCAGCCGCTCCACCGCCGGCCACTGGGCGGGGGCCGGCAGATTGATCACCAGCTCGGGCCGGGTGCCGAGGTTGTACGCGGTCTGCCCCTCCCGGCCCAGTCCGAGGACGACCGTCTGCCCGAGAGCCCACGCGGAGGATATCGGGGCGAGGTTGAACGAGCCGTCCTCGTTCTCCGTCGAGAGAAGCACCACTGGCGTACCGAAGTACAGGATGCTGGGCTCGATCTCCACATGGGTGTGGGCGACGGCTGTTCGCGCAGGCAGGTGGCTGGGCGGTGCTGGGTTCATGGCGGGCAGCCTAGAATCCGCTCGTTTCGGCGCACGCCGAAACGACTCGGGCGAGAGGGGACCGGAAGACCCTCGCACTCGACACCCGCGCACCCGGGCCCGGCCTACTGCAGGATCCAGTGGAGAAAGCGCGCCAGCGAAGGGCCGAGGACAGGGGCCGCATGGTCGATCTCGGCAGTGAGACGGGCGCGTTCACCGGCGGGCAGAGCGGCGGCGAGGGCCGCGGAGTCCGGTGGCGCCCAGCGGGTCACCAGGGCGCGGGCCCGTGTACGTACGTCCTGGTCCCGGTCGCCCACCAAGGTGAGCCCGGCCCGGAGCGGGGCCAGGCCACGGTGGATCGCGAGCAGGCGAATGGCGGCCAGGCGGATGTGGCGGGGGCGGTCCGGGGCCAGCCGGGCCCGCAGCGCCTCCGGGGACAGGGTTTCGGCGTCGGAGAGGAGCGCATCGCAGACGCGTCGTACGACGCGCGGTGACGGGTCGTCCAGCAGAGGTGCGACGCGCTCAGGCGAGGCGGCCCCGAGCATCCGCAGCGCACCGACCGCCGCCGCACGCACGCCCGGCCGCGCGTCGGACAGATACGGCAGCACCAGCGCGACCTCTCCGGGTCCGCCGCACTCGCCGAGCCCCGCGACAACCGAGGGCCCCGCGCGGCCAGTGGCTTCGGCGGCGGCCCCGCGGTAGTGCGCGAGGGGATCGCCGCCTCCCTGGCGTACGGCCCACTGCGCACATGCTCGTACGCTCGATGACCGGTCGGTCAGCCAGTCGACAGCCCGCAGTGGCTGCCCCAGCCGTCGCAGCGCGGTGACGGCGATGGCCCGGACACTCGCGCTGCGCGCGCCCAGCAGCACATCGAGGACCTCGGCCCCCTCCGGAGCCGGAGGGGTGCGGAGTGCCGCTTTTGCGCAGCGCGCCTGGACGACGACATCCGGATCGCGCACAGCCCGGTGAGCGAGCTGTTCGGGCGGCAGCCAACCGTGTTCCACAGCCCGTCCGTACGCCCAGCGCCGCACCTCGTGTCTCGGGTGACCGAACGCGCACTCCCGCAGCTCCGTGTCACCTTCGGCCAACCGCGCCTCCAGCAGGCGCAGCGCGGCTTCACCGCGCTTGCGGCCGGCGGCGTGGAGCACGACGGGCGCCGCGCGCACCAGGGCCTCCGGCCGGGCCCCGGTAAGCACTCGCCGAGCCGCCTCCCGTACCGGCCCTGCCCAGTCGGCGCAGCGCAGCACCACCAGGGGCAGCAGTTCATCGGGCACCCCGGCGCACAACACCGCCTCGCGCACGCGGCCGTCACCGTGGCAGAGCGCCACCGCGAGATCCGAAGCCCGTTCCCCGCGTGCGGCCAGGTCGTACGCCACCCACTCCCGCGCGGGCGCCTGCGGTCCGGGCAGGTCGGGGAGAGGTCTGCTGCGCACCCCCGCAGTCTAGACGGGCTGAGGGTGGCCCCCGCCGGAGAGCTGCTGCCGGAAGCAGGAAGGCATCCGGCCCGCTCGGCACTCGGCCTGGCGGTCCTCGGCCGCTCCATGGGCTTGTCCATGACGGTTCCGGACACGCCGGAGCTGAAGGTGGTGGACCTCTCGGTGATCCATGAGGAGCCCGACGGGAAGTGCACGGTGGAGTGGACCGACCCCTTCGTGCTCGTCGGTGAGTTCCGGGTTCGGCGAGTTCGGATTCGCCCGATCAGGTGGCGCGGGGCTCCTGGTCGTCGGTGAACACATACAGTGCCGTCAGAAGGGCGCCCAAGCCGGAAGTCGTACCCAGGCCAACGGGCGCTCTTCGTCGTGTCGGCCGCTCGCATTCTGCGCCCGGTCGACGAGGAGGACCTGTGAGCGGTCCTCCGCCGGATCACGCCAGGCGGCCACCAGGGCGGGTGATGTCCGTGGCCGGCCCGGCTGTGCGGTTCAGGCGTGGTGTCAGGGGGCGGGGACCGGGCCGCCGGGTCGGAATCGTTCGACTCCTACGATGTGCCGCACCTTGACCGGGCGCACGATCACCGCGACTCGCTGCTCTCCTGGCATGAGCCACTCGAACCGCTCGCTGCCCAGGTACTTCCGGGCCAGCCGGTCCATCCGCTCGTGCGCCTCCTCGCCCTCGATGAAGCGGGCCACCTCACCGCTGATCTGCACCCGGTCGAAGGGGTCGGCGGCGTCGGCGTGCGAGAGATAGACGCGGGGGTCGCGGCGGAGGTTCTCCTCCTTGACCCGGCCCACCGAGGTGTTGAAGGACAGCTCTCCCTCTCCTTCCAGGTCCACCCACATCGGGCTGACCTGCGGTGCTCCGTCGGCGAACACAGTGCCGACGTACCAGATGCTGGGGGCTTGCAGCCGGGCGCGCACGGCTTCGTCGAAGATCGCGTTCACTCGGGGAGGCTATCGCCCGCCTTCGGCTCCCCGCACACCGCGACGGTTGGAGCCGGTCATGGGCGTGTGCGGGGGCGCGGGAAGGTCTCCTGAAATGGTCTCTAAAGTGGGTGCTCGTGCTTTACGGCAGAGCTGCGGAAGTCAGCGCCCTCGAAAAGGTGATCGCGCGTGCTCGCGACGGCTGCGGCGGCGCGGTGGTGTTGCGGGGCGAGGCGGGCGCGGGCAAGACCGCCCTGCTGGACGCGGCGATCGGACAAGGCGACGAGGCGCGTGTACTCGGCGAGGCGCGCGTGCCCGGCGAGGCACGTGTGCCCGGCGCGGTGCGCGACCGTGGCGCGATGCGCGTCCTGCGGGCCACCGGCATCGAACCAGAGTCCGATCTCGCCTTCGCGGCGCTGCACCAGGTGCTGCGACCGGTGACCGGCTCGCTCGGAGCGCTGCCCGAACCCCAGCGCGACGCTGTCCGCGCGGCCCTGGGGCTTGCCGCCGGCCAGTCCGGCGACCGGTATCTACTGGGCGCCGGTGTCCTCTCGCTGTTGGCGGAAGCCGGTGCACCGGACGGACTGATCTGTGTCGTGGACGACTTCCAATGGGTCGACAGGGCCTCGGCCGACGCACTGCTGTTCGCCGCCAGGCGGTTGGAGACGGAACGCGTCGCGATGCTGTTCGCCGTGCGCGGCGACGCTCCGGTCAAGGGCGTGCCGCTGACGGTGGACGTACCTGGCCTGCCCGAGTACGCGGCGGCCGAGATGCTGGGCTCCCGCCACGGTGTGCCGCCCGGGGCGGCACGGGAACTCACCACGCTGACCCACGCCAATCCCCTCGCCCTGGACGAGATCGCCGCACGGCTGACGCCGGCGCAGCGCACCGGACGCGAACCGCTGCCCGACCCGCTCCCCGGGGGCGCCCGGCTCTTCGGCGACCAGGTGGCCGCGCTCTCGGCCCCCGCTCGGCTGCTCGCGCTGGTCGCCGCCGTCGAGGCCGATCTGGACCTGGTACTGCGTGCAGCCGACCGGCTGTCCGCCGAGCGTACCGAGGGGCCCGGTCAGCACACCGCCGGCGAGGTTCCCGGTCGGAACGCGGGGGACCGGGACGGGCCTGTGGCGCTGGCCGAGCTGGAGGAGTCCGGGCTGGCCGAACTCCGCGGTGCGCGTGTCCACTTCCGCCACCCGCTCGTCCGGTCGGCGGTGCACGAGGCCGCCGGGCCCGCCGACGTCCGCCGGGTGCACGCCGTACTGGCTGAGCTGACCGGGGGCGACCGTCGCGCCTGGCACCTGGCCGGAGCCGCCCTGGGCCAGGACGAGCGGGTCGCCGCCGAGCTGGTGGCCGCCGCCGAGCGGGCGCGCGACCGCGGAGGTTACGGCACCGCCGCCACCGCCCTCGCCAGAGCGGCCGAGCTGACCCCCGCGCCGTACGCCCGTACCGTCCGCCTGAAGGACGCCGCCGTCGCTGCCTGGCTCGGCGGCCGCCCGGGGCAGGCCGAATCGCTGCTGGCCGACGCGCGCGACCAGGCCGGTGCCGACGCCGGCCTGGCCCTGGAGATCGCCCAGCTCCGGGGCCGGTTCGAGCTGAACTCGGGGAACGTCGCCGAGGCCGTGCGGCTCCTGGCGGCGGGCGACAGCCTGGAGATGCTGGCGGACGCCGTCGAGGCTGCCTCGTATGTCGGTGACACGGCTGCCGTCGTCGAGCTCGGACAGCGGGCGGCAGCTCACCCCGAGGGGTTCTTGCGGGACGCGGTGGCCGGGATCGGTCTGACGCTGAACGGCGACGCTGCCGGGCCGGGTCTCCTACGGCGGGCGCTGGCGCGGGCCGGCGAACTGACGGAGGCGGCGGAGTATCTGTGGGCGGCGGCCGCGGCCGGCCAGCTGGGCGAGCCGGACCTGGCGAACGACATGGCCGACCGGGCCGGACGGGTCGCCAGGGTGTCGGGGATGACGGGGCAGCTGCCCGTGGTGCTGGAGTTCGTGGCGACGGCCGATCGCCTCGCCGGGCGGTTGGCGAGCAGCCAGGCTGTATCCGAGGAGGGCCTGGGGCTGGCCCGCGAGGCCGGATACGTGAACACGGTGGCCGCGCACCTGGCCAACCTGGCGGTGCTGGCGGCGCTGCGAGGCGAGGAGGAGAGCTGCGGACGGCAGGCCCGCGAGGCGCTCGCCATCGCCGTACCCCATCGGGTGGGTTTGCGGGTGGGTGTCGCCGCGTACGCGCTGGCACTGCTCGACCTGTGCCTGGGACGCTACGCGGCGGCGCACGACCGCTTCACGGCCATCGCCGGAGCGGGACCGGGCGCCGGGCACCCCATCGTGGTGTGGCGGACAGCGCCGGACCGGGTCGAGGCCGCCGTGGGAACGGGCGACGAGGCGGGCGCGTGGACGGCGCTGGAGGCGTACGAGCGAGGGGCCGCGCACGCCGCGACACCCGAGTCACGTGCCCTGCTGGCACGCTGCCGAGGGCTGGCCGCGTCATCCGACGACTCCCTGCGCGAGGCATTGCGGCTGCACACCAACCCGTTCGAGGCGGCCAGGACGGCTCTGCTGCTGGGGGAGCGCCTGCGCCGTGCTCAGCGGCCGGGAGAGGCGCGGGCGCATCTGCGGACGGCGTGGGAGACGTTCGAACGGGCAGGTGCGCGGCCGTGGGCTGGACGCGCCCGGAGCGAGCTGCGCGCAGCGGGCGAGAGCAGACAGCCCTCGCCCTCGACCGTACTCGACGCGCTGACTCCACAGGAACTGCGCATCGCGGGACTGGTCGCCGACGGGTTGTCGAGCAAGCAGATCGCAGCCCAGCTCTTCCTGAGCCCGCGCACGGTCGAGTACCACCTGTACAAGATCTATCCGAAGCTGGGCATCGGCTCCCGTACGGAACTGGCGCGACTGGTGGTGCCGCAGAACCAGTAGTTCCGCAGCACCAGTAGTTCTACGGATGGCATCCGCAGCGGGGGAGGACATGCTCTGAGACATGAATGAGACGAAGAACATCTGGAGCGAAGAGTTCGGCGCCACCACGGACGCGCCGATTCTGTTGATCATGGGCTCGATGTCGCAGGGCGTCCTGTGGCCGGAGGAGTTCATCGGCCGCCTTGTCGCCGGAGGCCGCCGGGTGATCCGGTACGACCACCGTGACACCGGTATGTCGGACACTGTCGACTTCGCGGAGTCCCCGTACACCTGGGACGACATCAAGGACGACGTGTACCGGGTGCTGGACGCCCATGGTCTGCGAAGCGCCCACCTGGTCTGCCACTCGGCGGGCGGACTGCTCGGCCAGTACATCGCGGTGGAGCAGCCGGAACGGGTGCGCTCGCTGACCGTCATCGGCTCCTCGCCACTCGGCGGCGGCGAAGGCCAGGTGATCATGCGGGCTCTGCTGGGGCAGCCGCAACCCGAGGGGAGCCTGCCCGAGCCCGAGCCGGAGTTCGTGGACTTCTACCGCGCGCTGATAGCCGCTCCACAGCCGGAGGGCCGTCGCGCGCGGGTCGACAGCATGATCGCCGAGCAGCGCGTACTGCACGGCACCGGGCTGCCGTTCGACGAGGACGCGGCGCGCCGGCTGCAGGAGAGGATCTACGACCGGGCCCGCGACCTGTCGGCCGCGGCCAACCACCGGCTGGCCGCAGCGGCGAAACCGGACTTCGAGCCGGTGGGCGTCCTGCACCAGGTCAAAGCCCCCACGCTGGTCATCGAGGGCACCCACGAGCCGGCCAAACCGGGCCACGGCGCGCTCATCGCCGAGCAGATCCCGGGAGCGCGGCTGACGACCGTGAGGGGTATGGGACACACGCTGCCGCCCGAGGTACACGAGGAACTGGCCTCAGCCGTCCTCGCGCACACGACGGAATGACGCCCGCGTGGGCGACGGACACCGCGCGCAGAAGCAACCCGGCGCGGGCGAGAACCCTGCGGGTCGCAGGTTCCTCGCCCGCCGGGGAGGGGAGGAGTCTCAGGCTTCCCGCGGGCCTTGTTCTGCGAGGATCTCGCGGACCCGCGCTGTCGGCAGCGTCGACCGCAGCGCCAGCCAGATCACCAGTGCGCTGAGGACGAGGGTGGCCACGGCCCCGGCACCGAGGCCGAGTACGCCGAGGTTGCCGGCGTTCTCCGCCTTCTTCGGATAGTCGCCGAGGTAGCTGATGAAAGCCAGACCGGCGAACCAGACCAGCACCCACCAGCCGTGCTGGAAGTCGAGCGCGGGCATCTCACGCTTGGAAGTGGCGTCGTGCACGGCCATCAGGAGGTAGCCGAGCACGATGGCGACGAACAGCTTCCAGTTGGTGTCCCAACCGGTCCAGTAGACGATCAGGTTGGTGGACCACAGGGCGATGAACGCCACCGGGGGACCCAGCTTTCCGAGTGTGCGGAGGCTCCACGGGGCAGATGGCCGACTGTGCCCTTTTGACGACGCTCACTCACTGCCCCAGCAGCGGAAGGTCCGGGTTGCCGCGCAGCACGTGCAATACGGCCCGTACCGCCGCGCGCGGCGGGGAACCACGGCGGATCGCGGCCGTGATCGTACGTGTCACGGGGGTCGCCAGCTCCCTGGTGGCGACGCGGTAGCGGCGGCGGTCGACGGCCAGCCCGGGCAGCAGCGCGATCGACAGCCCGGCCTCGACGTGCTGCAAGGTCATCATGTAGTTGCTGAAGCGGCACACCACCCGCGGCTCGAACCTCGCCTGCCGGCACAGGCGCAGCGCGAGGTTGGCCATATAGGACTGCGGCATGTCGAACGCCCACGGCTCGTCCGCGTACGCCGCCAGGTCCACCGGGCCCCGTCCGGCCGCGGGTTGCCCGGGCGGGACGACCAGCAGGATCGGATCAGTTGCCAGCGGTACGAGATCGAGATCGGGGCCCAGCGGCAGCTCGTCGAAGTCAGTGGTCGTGATGATGATGTCCGCGTCACCGCTGCGCAGCGCGGGCATGCTCTCGTGCGGCTCCAACTGCACGAGCTCCACGTCGAGGTGCGGGTACTCGTTCGCCAGGCGGGTCACCGCCGGCACGGCCATGGTGTGGATCGCGCTCTGGAACGCCCCCAGCCGCACCAGCCCGGCCGGCTCCTCGCCGAACCCCCGCAGCTCCGCCTCGACGCTTTCCATGTGATCGAGGATCGCCCGGGCACGCCGCGCGAGGATCAGCCCTGCCGAGGTCAGCCGTACGCGGCGGCCGGTGCGCTCCAGCAGCTGGGTGCGCGTCTCGGCCTCCAGTACGGCGAGCTGCTGGGAGACGCTCGACGGGCTCATGCTGGCGGCTTGGGCGACGGCTCGGATGGTGCCCAGCGTGTCCAGCTGGCTCAGCAGCCGCAGCCTCCAGGGGTTCATCACGGGGCACATTGTTGTGCGGTTCTGCCGAACAGGAAAGCAGGAATCGTGAGATGGACGTGTCGCTCGGGCGCCACCTACCGTCGGGACATGGCTGCTTCGACCACCCCGCCGTCCACCCCGCCGTCCACCGCGTCGTCCACCGCGGCTTTCTGGGCCGACGCCGAGAGGCACCTCGTGCGCTACGGCGGCGCGTTCACCCGCGAGATCATCGACCGCGCCGAGGGGAGCTTCCTGTTCACCGCTGACGGCCGTAAGCTCCTCGACTTCACGTCCGGCCAGATGAGCGCGATCCTCGGCCACTCGCACCCTCAGATCGTCGCCACGGTCCAGCAGCAGGTCGCCACTCTCGACCACCTCTTCAGCGGCATGCTCAGCCGCCCGGTGGTCGACCTCGCCCGGCGGCTGGCCGACACCCTGCCTGCGCCGCTGGAGAAGGCGCTGCTGCTGACGACCGGAGCGGAGTCGAACGAAGCCGCCCTCCGGATGGCCAAGCTCGTCACCGGCAAGCACGAGATCGTGTCGTTCGCACGGTCCTGGCACGGCATGACGCAGGCCGCGGCCTCCGCCACCTACAGCGCCGGCCGCAAGGGATACGGCCCCGGCGCGCCCGGTAACTTCGCCCTCCCCGTACCGAACACGTACCGGCCCGATTTCACGACGGAGGAGGGCACGCTGGACTGGCAGCGCCAGCTCGACTTCGGCTTCGACCTGATCGACGCCCAGTCGACCGGAAGCCTGGCGGCGTGCCTCGTCGAACCGATCCTCAGCTCGGGCGGCATCATCGAGCCACCGCCCGGCTATTTCGCCGCCCTCCTGGAGAAGTGCCGGGAACGCGGCATGCTGCTGATCCTCGACGAGGCGCAGACCGGCCTGTGCCGTACCGGGACCTGGTACGCGTTCGAACGCGACGGTGTGGTACCCGACATCCTCACCCTCTCCAAGACCCTCGGTGCGGGACTGCCCCTCGCGGCTGTGATCACCAACGCCGAGATCGAGCAGGAGGCGTACGAGCGAGGGTTCCTGTTCTTCACCACGCACGTCGCGGACCCGCTGGTGGCCGCGGTCGGCAACACCGTCCTCGACGTCCTGACCGACGACAAACTGGACGAGCGGGCCCGATCGCTCGGGGCATTCCTCCATGCCGGCCTGACGGACATCGCCGGACGTCACCCGGTGGTGGGCGACGTCCGGGGCCGAGGTCTGCTGGCCGGGCTCGAATTCGTCACCGGCCCCGAGGCCCGGGGGAGCTCCAGCGAACTGGGTGCACGGGTCACCCGGCGCTGCCTGGAACTCGGGCTGCACATGAACATCGTCCAGCTCCCCGGCATGGGCGGGACCCTGCGCATCGCTCCGCCGCTCACCTCCACCGAGGAGGAGCTGTCCCTCGGCCTGACCATCCTCGACCAGGCCATCAGCGACACCAGCGCCACGCTCTGAGCCCCGGGCCGAGCAGGGAGTGCCGGCAGTTCCGGGACGTCCGTGCTCTGATTCCGGCCCAGCGGTCCCGCGCCCGGGCGAGCGCCCTCACACGCCAGGTCGAACGCCCGTGCCGGCGGCGCGCGTGATCACGCCCGGGTGACGGGTGCCTGCAGTTCCGTCACCCAGTCGTCGCGGTTCTCCGGGCACTCCAGGTTGATCTCGCGCGGATAGCCGGTCGACCGGTAGCCGTTGGCGTCGATCCAGTGGGCCAGGGTCTGCGCGGTCGGGAGGACGGCGTCCATCGAGCCTCGGTGCACGATGGTCGCCGCCTGGTCGAGGCGCGGCAGGTCGCGGACGCGGAAGGCACCGTCCTGGGGCGAGGCGCCGTCCCGGGGCGGCGCGGAGACCTGTACGGCCGCGTGGACGCTGATCCGGCCGCCGCCCTCAGAGGCGTCCTCGTAGTAGGCGATGCCGGGACCGGTGGCGGTGATGCCGGCCGAGTCCAGACGCCGGAACAGCTCCTCGTACAGCGGCCCGATGACGGGGCCGATGTCCTCGGGTTCGAAACTCGCCGCGGTCGCGGTCAGCTCCGCCACCCGGACGGCGGGAACGCTTTTGACGACTACCTCGTTCGTTGGCATGTGTCCCTCGTTCTCGATCGCTCGGAGCCTCGCCTCGACCTGGACCAGCCGTGCCCGCGCGGCAGCCATGGCGGCCTCCAGCTCGGCTTGCCGCAACCGCAGCATGCCGCGCAGTTCAGCGGCGCCGACCTTCTCATCGACGATGTCGCGGACCTGCTGGAGGGTGAATCCGAGGTCCTTGAGCGCGATGATCCGGTTGAGGCGGGCGAGTTGGGCGGCGGTGTAGTAGCGGTAGCCGCTGGCGGGGTCGACGTGGGCCGGACGCAGCAGGCCGGTCGCGTCGTAGTGCCGCAGCATCCGTACCGAGACGCGGCCGTGCCGGGCGAAGTCTCCGATGGTGAACATGACGTCTCCGAGCAGACCGCCTGACACGGTGTGAGGGTCAACAAGCCCCGCGTCCAGGAATCCCGCCCCTGCGGCAGCGCATCCCCGCGATGCGTCAGACGTGGTCCCGCGGGATGGTCCACGCCCAGTTGCGGGAGCGTACCCGGTGGTTGTCCTCGTAGGCGTCCATGGTGGCGTGCAGATAGAAATTCGAGTCGTCGGACGTCAGGATGGTGCGGGTTCTGGTGTGCACGTCCCAGCCGTCGCGGGCGAAGCCCATGACCCACTCGATATCGCCGCGTACGGACCCGAAGTCGTCTTTGGTCCAGCTGTAGCGCTCGTACGCGCGGCGGGTCACCGTCAGGTCGATGTCCTCCATGTGGACGACGCCGAGATCCTTGACGACTTCCAGCGCCGACCGGTAGTCGACCAGGTCACGTGAGACCGTCCAGCGGTGCTCACCCGGCCTGATCACCGTGCTCGACAGCGGCGGCGTGCCTTCGGGGTCTCCGAACAGCGGTGTGGGCAGCTCGTCGGGCTCGTCCAGCGAACGGATGGGCAGCTCCAGCTCGCTTTCGGACGGATGCACGGTCAGCCGTACCGGCCGAGGTGGCGGCCAGGCCAGCGGCCAGTACGAGGTCGACAGGGCGATCCGGAGCCGGTGGCCCGCCGGGAACGCCTGCGCCACACCGTTGAGCTGGACGCCCACGCGGTAGCGCTCACCCGGTTCGAGGGCCTCGGGCTCGGCGTGCCCGTTCCGATGGGTGAGGTTGAGCAGCCCGTACGTCGCCCGCGTCGCCCTGCCGTCCGGTGCGACGTCCGAGAGCCGGACCGCGACCATCGCCACCGGGCGGTCGACTTCCAGCGTCGCGTACAGGACCGGCCCGCCGAGTATCTCCAGGCGCTCGGCCAGTGGCTCGCTCTCGAAGACCAGCGAACCGCCGTCCTCCTCACGCTGGTCGTAGGGCAGGTCGGGAGGCGCGTTGTAGGAGCACCACTTTCCGGCGAACTGGCCCACCGACAGCGGCGACTCCAGGCTCAGCGGCGGCGATTCGAGCGGCTCGCCGGGCCGGCCGATCCGGTGGTCGCCCAGTGGATATCGAATCCGCTGCACGTGCGGCGAGAGCCACTTGGGCTCCCCGACCCAGCGCCCGGGACGCTCGTCGTAGGAGGTGGACGGCGGCACACTCTCCTGCATCCAGGTGCACAGCATCGGCCCGTCCATGATCCCGTTCTCCTCGTCCTTGAGCCAGTGGTCCCACCAGCGCACGAGTTCCTGCAGGAAGCCGATGGCGGGGCCGGGCACGCCGAGGTGCGGGTACTTGTGCGACCACGGTCCGATCAGGCCCCTGCGGGGGACCGTGAGCCGCTCCATCAGCCGGAAGACGGCGTTGGAGTAGCCGTCGGCCCAGCCGCTGACGGCGAGTACCGGGCAGGCGATGTCGGAGTAGTCCTCGCAGACGGAGCCGTGCTGCCAGTAGGCGTCGCGCCGCTGGTGGTCCAGCCACTCGGCCAGCCACGGGTTCATCCCGTCGAGCCGCTCGTACCACATCTCGCGCCACTGGGAGCCGACCACCTGGGGGTCGGGCGGGCACGAGGTGTAGGCGAACATGGTCGAGGCCCAGGAGAGGTTGTCGCTGAGCAGGCAGCCGCCCATGTAGTGGACGTCGTCGGCGTAGCGGTCGTCGCTGTAGCAGAGCGCGGCGACCGCACCCAGCCCCGGGGGGCGGCGCGCGGCGAGCTGGAGGGCGTTGAAGCCGCCCCAGGAGATGCCCATCATTCCGGTGCGGCCGTTGCACCAGGGCTGTTTGGCCATCCAGGCGAGGACGTCCTCGCCGTCCCTGAACTCCTGTTCGAGGTATTCGTCGGTGAGCAGACCCTCGGAGTCTCCGCTGCCCCGCAGATCCGCTCGTACGCAGGCGTAACCGTGTCCGGCGATGTAGGGGTGGTTGATCGAGTCCCGCAGGGCGGTCAGGTCGCGCTTGCGGTAGGGGATGAACTCCAGGATTCCCGGGACCGGCTCGGTGTCGGAGGAGAGGGGCCGCCAGATGCGCGCGGCCAGCCGGGTACCGTCGCGGGCCGTGATCCAGACGTGCTCCTCCTCCTTGATGGCGTGAGGCGAGGAGCTGACCTGCTTCAATCCCGCAGCCCGCATGCGGCTCTCCTACTCGTCGAATTCGAACGGCAGCAGTTCCAGGCAGCGCCGGTACTTCTCTTCGAGCTCGGTGTCGTCGTCGGCCCCCAGGTAGAGGGCGGCAAGCTCATAGCTGTAGCTGTCCTGCGAGTGCAGCTCGGACAGCCGCTGGCCCTCCTTCGGGATGATGTCGACGATCGTGTCGGGCATCTCGCGCCGCACCCGGGAGATCTCGTCCTGGCTCGGACACCGCCGCACCCGCGCGTCGGAGAACCGCCGCAGGAACCACTTCGCGGCGACCCTGTAGTGGCCCTGGCGGAACGGCAGCAGAGGCTCGTTGCCCAGCGCGAGACTGACCATGCACTCGTGGTTGGGCAGGCCGTCGACGTACTCGAAGAGGGGCGCGTGCGACTGGGACAGTCGCGGGTTGACCTCGACGATGTTGATCCGGTCCCGCTTCCGGTCCCAGAAGTATTCGATGTTGAACGTCGAATTGTTCAGGCCGATCTGCCGTACGACCCGGCCGGCGATGTCGATCAGCCGCTCGATGACCTGGGCCGGGGCCGACGACGGGTACTGGTACCGCAGAAAGCTCGACGCGTCAGGATACAGGATGGAGTCGATCACCCCGTAGGCGTGGACCCTGCCGTTCCGGGAGTAGCCCTCCACCGTGATCTCGTGGCCGCAGATCTCCTCCTCGGCCAGGCACGCCTGGCCGCCTGCCTTCTCCACCTCGGGCGGGAGGTCCAGCATCGACAGCACGGAGTCGAACGCCTCCCCGACCCGGCTGATGCCCTCCCTGATCCGCCCGGCAGCGACGGTGAACTGTTCGAGATCTGCCGCTTTGAACGCCAGTTCGGAGGAGTAGGACTTCACCGGCTTGAGCCACATCGGGAAGTTCACCTCGGGCGGTGGCTTCGGGTCGTCGAGATCCACCAGGCCGAACGGCGGGTGCGCGTTGCAGACCTTCTGCTGTTCCAGCCGGCTCCAGAACTTGTCCTCGCACTTGACGACCGCCTCCAGCGAAGCGGACGGCAGGCCGTGCCGCGCGCACAGGATCGGCACCATCGAGCTGACCGGGAAGTCCCAGTAGCCGACGATCGCGTCGATCGACCCCTCGAAGGCGTCCAGCCTGCTCTCCGCCTTCTCCAGCAGGCCGCGCAGCGGCACCGGCGCGCCGTGCATCAGCTCCTCCCGCCCGAGCAGCGCATGAAACCGACACCCCGCAAGCTGCGGGATGTCATTCAGGAGCTCACGATTCCGCTCATCGAGCCCCAGTACGAAGACATTCTTCGCATCGCCGCCCAAAGCAGACATGTGTGGGATATTACGCCCGTCGCACCGCTCTTGCACGGCCGTCGCAGCCGGGCAGGATCGACGCAGGGAGGGCGTGCAGAGGGTGCGGGAGGGGGAGTGCTACCTGGGTGTCAGTACGCAGAACTCGTTGCCGTCGGGGTCGGTCATCGGTATCCCGTCGGCGTCGTCCTGGGATGTGTCGGCTCGTGTTGCTCCGAGGGAGATCAGTCGGTCGATCTCTGCCTCTCGATCGCCGTTGGCGGGAGGAGCGATGTCGAAGTGCAGCCGGTTCCTGCCGGGCTTCGGCATCAGGGGTGGGCCACCCCAGGTGATTTTCGGGCCGCCGTGCGGGGAGCGGATCGCGGTCTCCTCGTTCTGGTCCCAGACCAGCGGCCACCCCAGGGCTGCGCTCCAGAAGTATCCGACTTCCTGCGAGCCGTCGCAGGCCAGCGCACCGATGAAGCCGCACTCGGCGAGGAACCGGTTGCCCGGCTGGATGACGCAGAACTCGTTGCCGTCGGGATCGGCCAGGACCACATGGCCTTCCTCCGGGCTCTGCCCGATGTCGATGTGTTGTGCGCCGAGGTCCAGCGCCTTGGCCACCGTCTGCCGCTGGTCATCCAGGGAGGTGCTCGTGAGATCGAAGTGCATCCGGTTCTGGCCGGTCCTCGGCTCCTCGGAAGGAAGGCAACGGATGCGGAAACCGGTGTCATCGCAGGGCAGGAGCGTGACCCCGGCTCCCGGATCGTCGGCCGTCTCCCAGCCCAGGAGCCCGGACCAGAACCGGGCCAGGCGCAGCGGCCGGCTCGTACCGATGCAGACCGCGAACAGTTGAGAAGTCATCCCCCGTGCATCTCCGATCCGCTGACCGACCGACTGCTGGCGCCGGCGCGCCCCCTGAGCCCGCCCCGGCGCAGCGGAGCTTAACGGCCGGGCAGGGCCGGCCGCAGCCGGATTTCCGCAAAACGGGCACCAGGCGAGCTCTCCGTGGCGGCCCGCCTCGCCCACGCGAGGAGCTCGCTCAAGCATGCGGGACAACGGCCACCGGAGGCATGGCGTGGTGCAAGGCCGCATGGGTGACGGGCCCCAGCCGTGCCCCCAGCATCGGACGGCGCACACGACGGCCCACCACCAGCAGCGACGCGTCATCGGACCACTCGATCAAGCTCCGCGCCGCGTTCCCCGGCCCCGCCCGCTCCTCCAGAGCCACCTGGGGAAACTTCTCGCGCCACGGCCGCAGAGCTGTCGAGAGCACATGGTGCTCCCGTTGCCCGATCTCGATCTGTTCGCGCCGATCGATCATTCGCGGGTCGTAGGTGAAGACAGGCGGCAGCTTCCACACGTGGACCGCGCGCAGGCTCGCCCCGTGCAGCGCCGCGGTCTCGAACGCGAACTGCAGAACCGCCTGACTCGGCTGCCGTAGATCGACCCCCACGACCACCGGTCCTCCGGACGGCCGCTCCGGCGGTTCCAGGTCCTGACGCACCTCTTCGTCCGCGTAGGCGGCCCGCACCAGGACGATCGGCCCCTGGGCCCGCGCGGTGACTTCTTGCCCGACGGAGCCCAGCAGGAACCCGCTCGTCCGGCTGAGGGCCCGGGAGCCGAGTACCAGGACGGGTGACTCGTCCGTCAGATCGACCAGCACGTCAGCGGCCACGCCGGGCACGCTCAGCCGTTCGACCTGAAGCTCCGGATGGTGCTCCGCCACTCGCTGCGCTGCCCGCTTGGGGACGTGCTCGATCCAGTCGTACTCCTTTTCCGGATCCATGCCGAACCGATGGGGGTGCCAGCGCCAGACATGGACGAGCCGGAGAGGCAGGCCCTGCCGATCCGCCTCCTGTGCAGCCCAGTCGACGGCTGCCTGGCTCGCCGCCGAGCCGTCGAAACCCACGGTGATGGTGCCCGTCACGCGCCTCAGCCTCCGTCTCGCCGGTTCGGCCTGTCTCGCTCCGCCCCTCCTCAGAAGTGAACCCGCTGTCGGTGTCACCTGCACGATTTCCGGGGCGGGCGGGGAGTGGGGGCGAGTGAAGGCGAGGCGGCTGGGCGCGGCGACCGCACTCCCGGTGGCCGGCCGAAGCCATCAGTGCTCCCCTGGGAGAAGGCGGCCGAGAAGAGCCGATCCCAGGTGTGTACGGGAAGCTACGGGAAGCAGGGAGACAGTGCCCGGGTGAACGCGGTGGTGGTCGGGGTCGACGGCTCCGACGAGAGCTTGCACGCCGTCCGATGGGCGGCGGCGGAGGCGGCCTGGCGCGGCGTCGCTCTCCGTATCGTGACAGCCGTGGGCCGACGGCACGTACGTGATTCCCAGGCGGCCGCTGAGAGCGGCGGGGGACCACCAGGGCCGCACCAGACCCTCCGGACAGCCGCCCAGGCCGCGCGGGAGGTCTCTGCACGCCTCGACGTACACGAGGAGGCGCTCGGCGACGGTCCGGTACGGGCGCTCCTGGGCGCGGCCGAGGGTGCACCGGTACTCGCTCTCGGCTCCCGCGCGCTCGGTCCGGTGGCGGGGTTCTTCCTCGGCTCCGTCGGACTGTCGGTCACCGCCCACGCCACCATGCCGGTCGTCTCGGTGCGGCATCCCGATGCCGGGAGCCGGAGCACCGCAGCACCAGTGGTCGTGGGAGTGGATCTGAAGCAGTCCTGCGGTCCTCTTCTGGACTTCGCCTTCGAGACCGCTGACCGTCGCGGTGCGGTGCTCCGGGCCGCGCACGCGTGGAGTGTGCGGGCTCTGTACTCGTATCCGTCCGCGCTGCCGGATCCGGCTGTCGTGATACGCGCCGGGGACCGGGTCGAGGCGGAGCTGGACCGGGCCCTGATGCCCTGGCGGCGCCGCTTTCCGCACGTCGAGGTCGAAGCCGAGCTGGCGATGGGCCCCGGAGCCCCGTTTCTCGTCGAGAGCAGCAAGGAAGCGGGACTGCTCGTGGTGGGCCGTCGGCTGCGGGGTCACCCGTTCCCCACCCGTATCGGCCCTGTCACCCATGCGGCGCTGCACCATGCTGCCTGTCCGGTCGCCGTCGTCCCGTACGAATAGCCATCGTCCAGCCACCCTCAGGCGGCCGACGGCGTCCCGGCTCAGTCGATGATTCCGACGGCTGTTCGTCCCCCTTCCGCCATTTCCCGCAGGCCGGTTACGTGGGCCATCCGGTGACCTGGCGGTTCCTCGGCCGGGTCGTGCTGGCCCGCTGGACGTCGCGTTCGGCGATGCTCAGCAGCTGCTGGGCGAGGTCGCGCATGGCTCTGCCCGCTGCCAGCTCGTCACCGATCTCCGGCACGTTCATGTCCGCAGGGTGGCAGTGCGCCGCGCCGCGGCCGGTGAGCGCCGTGGTTCCGTTGTCCAGCACCACGTGTGCCTGCGTCTCTCCCTGGTCGTCCTCGAAGAGGTCGAGATGGACGTTCCACTCCAAGGTGTGTGTCATGACTCTCTCCTCGCCTGGCTACGCCATTTCCATTGTCGGACGGCAGCTGGCGCACGTCGATCGCGGGCAGACGTGGGAGCGGGCGGATTGTCCGCGCGGGAAAGCGCGGCGCGCTCGGGCAGAAGAGCACACTCACGCACCCCGCAACCCGTGCGCTTAAGGTTCTTCGGAGGCGCGGGGCCCGGAGGCGTCGTTGCGGCGGGGCGAGGGCGGGACGGTGCGACCAGGCCCGATGATTCAGCACCACGGAAGAAGAGGACCGTATGAGCGAGGACGAGCGGCGCGAGCGCTATGCCATGGTGCTGTACAGGACGCTGGGGTACAGCGCCGAACGGCACCCTTGGGCGGGGCTGGCCCCGGCCCGACGCGAGGTCTGGTATGTCCGCGCCGACGCTGCCATGGCCGTGGCGGACAGCGAGATCGCCGAAGCGCTGCGCGCTGCCGGTTGAACCGTGGGCCTGCGGACGTGTTCACCTCGGTGCGTGCGTCCTCAGCCGATGAATCCCCGGAACAGGGAAGCCCGCAGAGGGGTGGGTTCACCGCGAACAGCCGCGCGCGGGTCCCGCGTTTCCGGTGGGCGCCTGAAGGTACCCGTGTGCTGAGTTTCTCACCACGCATCGCAAGCAACCCATTGCCATCAGTAAGGAGATCGACTCTGTCCGCGCCGTTGGAGGACTACGGACTGATCGGGGACACCTACACGGCCGGCCTCGTCAGCCGGGACGGCTCGCTGGACTGGCTGTGCCTGCCACGGTTCGACTCGGGGGCCTGTTTCGCGCGGCTGCTGGGCGAGGCGCGGCACGGATACTGGTCCCTGGCGCCGCGCGGTGACGGATGGTCGGTGGCGCGGCGCTACCGCCCTGACAGCCTGGTGCTGGAGACGACGTTCCACCAGGCCGGGGACGAAGTACGGGTGCTCGACTGCATGCCTGTCCGCAATGACCGACCGGATGTGACCCGCCGCGTCGAGGGGGTGAGCGGGCGGGTGCCGATGCGTATGACCTTCGTGCCCCGGTTCGACTACGGGAGCATCGTTCCGTGGTTCCGGCCGGACGGCAGGCGGCTGCACGCGGTGGCCGGGCCGGACCACCTCACGCTGGACTGCGACTTCCACCTCGATGTGACGGAGGACGGCCGGGCCGTCACGGATTTCCACATCGGCCCGGGGGAGGGAGTGGAGTTCCATCTGGGCTGGACCTCCCGCGAGTACGGCAGCCCGCCACGGCCCGCCCGAGACGTGGTCCCGGCCACCGAGCGGTGGTGGCAGGAGTGGGCGGGACACTGCCGTTACCGTGGCCGGTACCGGGAAGCGGTGGTGCGCTCGCTGATCACCTTGAAGGCGCTCACCTACGCGCCCACCGGCGGCATCATCGCCGCACCCACCACCTCGCTGCCGGAACGTCTCGGCGGCGTCCGCAACTGGGACTACCGCCACTGCTGGATCAGGGACGCCACCCTGACCCTTCTGGCCCTGCTCGATTCCGGCTACGACGACGAAGCCCGCGCCTGGCGGGAGTGGCTGCTGCGGGCGGTGGCCGGGGAACCCGAACAGATGCAGATCCTCTACGGCGTCGACGGCACCCGGCGGCTGCCTGAACTGACCCTGGACTGGCTGCCCGGCTATGAGGGCTCCCGGCCGGTACGCATCGGCAACGACGCCGCACGACAGCGCCAGTGGGACGTCTACGGGGAACTGATGGACGCCCTGCACCAGGCGCGCCACGCGGGTATTCCGCCCGCCGAGGACGCCTGGCAGGTGCAGCGGAAGCTGATGGACTTCCTGGAGGGACACTGGCGTGAACCGGACAGCGGCATATGGGAAATGCGCGGACCACAACGGCACTTCACGCACTCGAAAGTGATGGCCTGGGCAGCAGCCGACCGAGCCGTCAAAGCAGTGGAGGACTTCGGCCTCCATGGACCGGCCGACCGGTGGAAGCGCCTGCGCGCGGACATCTTTTCCGAAATCTGCGAGAAAGGGTACGACCCCCGGCGCAACACGTTCACCCAGCACTACGGCTCCAGCACGGTGGACGCCGCGTTGCTGACCCTCCCCGGCATCGGCTTTCTGCCCGCTCGCGACAAGCGCATGCTGGGCACCGTCCGCGCGGTGGAGGAAGAACTCCTCAACGGGGGTTTCGTGCAGCGCTACGCCATGAACCCTCGGACCCCGGACATCGACGGGCTCCCCGAGGGCGAAGGCACTTTCTTGGCCTGCACGTTCTGGCTCGCGGACTGCTACATCCAGCAGGGGGACATCGCCAACGGCCGGGCCCTGTTCGAGCGGCTGCTGAGCCTTCGCAACGATCTCGGGCTGCTCTCCGAGGAGTACGACACCCGCGCCGAACGACTCGTCGGGAACTTTCCGCAGGCCCTCTCTCACATCGCCCTGGTCAACACCGCCACCACTCTCGCCGCCCTCGACGCTTCCCAACCACCTCGCTCGGCTCCGGCCTCGGGCCCACTGGAGGATGAGGTGTCACGGGGCCGGTGAGCAGCTCTTCGAGATCTTTGTGTTTCCGCTGCCACGGCGCTCGCCTCTTCGGCCCCCATGTGCCGGCCGGTCTGCGGGGCCAGACTTTCGAAGGAGACAGTCCTGCAGCGCTCGAACTACTCCGCCGGTTGCGCTTCTGCGTGCCGGAATGAGGGGGCTTCCCGACGGTGACGCTTCACTGCAACGCGGACTTCAGCGCAGGGACAGCGGTTCCTGAATTCCTGGCGGGGATCTTCCACCGGAATTCGGTACCGTCGCCGTCGCGATAGGTGAGGGTGCCACCCCTTTCCGCGGTGGTGATGTCGAAAGCAACGGTGTTGACCCTGTAGGCGTGGGGCTTGACCGTTGGGCCGCCGTCCGTGAAGCCAGTGGGAGCGATCTGTGCCGCCCCCTTGCTGTTTCCCGCCTCGACGGTGTGCCCGTCGGGGGTCTTCCAGCGGGACCCGCCATTGTCGCCGGTGGCCTTCACCGGAGTCTTCGTCTTGTTCGCGGCCTCGACGGCGACGACGGCGAAGAGATCGTGCTCCGGGGAGCGCGTGCGCGTCTTGTCGACGTAGACAACGGTGTCCGGGGTGATGTGCACGGTCCCTTTCCCGTCTGCTCCGGCAGTTCGGGCGCTCTGCCCCAGTTCGGAAGCAGTGCGCGGACTCGGGTGCGGATCGCTTTTCCTGCTGTCGCTGCCGGTACAAGCAGCGAGGTTCAGAAAGCATGCTGCTGCGAGTGTGGACGCTCGGATGACGTAGCGCATGGTTCCTCTGGTGGGAGCAGGTGGCGTGTGTGAAGTCTGCTTCACGCGGGCATGTCCGGCGGGTCATCGTTGCCCTGTTGTGACCGGCGAGCATTCCGCTTGAGGCGCGTCACCACTGTCGGTACACAGAGGCTTTGGCTCCGGTCACCAGGGTTGCCGGCGGGACGTCATCGGCCACGACCGCGCCGGCGGCGACCACGGCGTCACGTCCGATGCTGACCCCGGGCAGGATCGTGGCACCGGCGCCGATCCACACGTTCTCCGCCACGTCGATGGGCGCGCCGGTGAGATACAGCCGCCGCTCCTCGGGGTCGACCGGATGGCCGCCGGTGATGAACGTGGCCTTGGGGCCGATCATCACCCGCTCACCGAGGCGGATGCCGGCGTAGTCCAGGAATGTGCAGTTCTGGTTGATGAATACGCGTTCGGCAAGGTCGAGGCGGAGGCCGTGGTCCGTGTAGAAGGGCGGGTAGATGGTGACTTTCGGCGGCAACGGCTTGCCCAGGATCTGTTCGAACAGCGCAGCCTTGCCCGCTTCGTCGTCGAAGGGCAGGGCATTGAGGCGGGAGGTGAGTCCGGTGACTTGCAGAACCCTCTCGGCCATGGCCTGGAACTCGGCACTGTGTATGCGCATAAGGCGGTCGCTGGACATGGCACGGCTCTTTCTGGAGGACCGGAACTACTGCTGTTTCCGGTAACTGGGCAGGATCTACGGGGCGTTGGTGCCGGGGCGTGATGACGTCGCCCAAGGCGGGCGCCAGGCCGCCTCGGGGGGCCTTGGCAGGCTTTCGAGGTGCGCGATGATTCCGCGGAGTCCCGGGTGCGGATTCGTTCTGGGAAGGATGAGCGAGAGCGGGTAGGCGAGCGTCGGATTCACGACGGGGATACGGCGCAGGTCGTGGTTCGTCGGCCAGATGTACCGGTCGCGTGCCCCCACGAGGGTGGCCACGTCCGCTGAGTCCGCGAGGGTGTCCAGGAGCACCTCGTCTCCGAAGTGCGGGCCTGCCGCGTCGATGCGGAGGTCGAAACGGGTGGCGAGCTGGTCGTAGAACTCCGCCCATTCGCTTCGGGGCGCGATACCCGGCACCCAGATCCGGTGCTTGCGCAACTGCTGCGGTGTCAGTCTTCGCGCGGAGGCGAGCGGATGTCTCGGGCCGACGAGGAGTTCAAGCGGCGAGTCGAACGCGTGGATCATCTGCAGGTCGGGCGGCAGCGTGGACGGGTCGGTGACGGTACGGAACGAGGCGTCGACGTCGCCCGCCTCGACGGCGGCGACCGCCACGCGCGGGTCATGGGCTCTGAGGGTCACCACGTCGAGATTGATTTCGGGGTGTGACCGCCAGTAATCGTGCAGGACGACAGCCTGCGCGCACCGCAGCCCGAGAACGTCGATCCGAAGAGCCCGGGCCCCCGGCCTGACCGCCGTGATGGCACGTTCCACACCCGCGACGATGCTCCGCGCATGGGGGAGAAACGCCTGCCCGTCGAGTGTCAGCTCGATCCCTCGGGCAGTACGTGAGAACAGACGTGCTTCCAGCTCGCGCTCCAGGGCGGCGATCCGCTTGGAGACGGCCTGCTGTGTCACGCCCAGCTCGTCTGCCGCTTGCTGGAACTGTCCGAGCTCGGCTACCCGGACGAACGATCGCAATGCATCGGTGTCCACCGGTTCAGCTTATGAGTGCCCAACTGAACGTTGTGGCTGAGAGAGGGCTGGTTGTGCGGACGACGCGACTGCCCGGCTTTCGTCCCCTGGCTCCCCAACCATTGGTTGTCGCCGGGGGCCGGCAGGGCCGGGAGAAGCTCCACCACCTCGACGCCGAACCGATCAACGCCATCGCCGAACGCTGGATCAGCCGCTACGACCGCGAGCGGGTCCACGCGCGGCCCGACCGGCACCGTCGATCCCGCTGTAGAGTCCCGCCGTGACGACATCCGGATCTCTGCTCGACCGGCTGAAGGCCGACCGAGAGGCCGCGCTGCTGGCCGACTTCCCCTTCGAGTTCGACACCCTTGTCGGAGCCTATGGGCCCATCACCCACGTCGAACCGGTGCGATTGGCCTCCGGTGAGCCGTTGGAGGCGATCGCGAAGGACCACAGCGGCGGCACGTACTTCCTCTGCGGCGAGGGGGACGGCGAAGACCGCCCGGTGCTCTTCGCCGATTCCGAAGGTTCCGCCGGGCTCATCGGAACCACGCTCCGCGACGCGCTGCTTGTGCTGATCGGACTGCCGTGCGCCGACGAAGCCGTGTACGGGGAACGGGAGGGCCGGGAGATGAACGAACAGGCGCTCGAAGCTCTCCGTGACGCGGACGACGCGGAGTACATCGAGGCTGCCGGGCTCGAAGACCTGCCCGGGATGCGTGCGGAACTCCTCGAGCGCCTCGGCCTGGCCCCGCTCCCCGCACTGACCTGGCTGCTGGAGCGCGCCCGCGCCGCAGCAGCGCTCGATCCCGCCTACGTACTTCTCAACGAAGAAGGCCACGCCTACAGGCAGGACTGAGGGCAGGGTGTCCGCCCCGACAGGCTCCGGACCGTGACCACCACCGCAAGGACGAGTCGCGCAACCCCACGTGGAGCCAGAAGGACCCTCGGCCCTGAGGGCTACAAGGCGGTCGCGTACGAGATCGCGGCCGAACCCGGCGTACCGACACCCGTGTTCGTTCGGCCGACGGGCTGCGACCAGCGGGCATCGAACCCTGACGGTCGCCTTCGCGTTCTCCGGTGGAAGTACCCGTGGAACCAGACCCGGGACCGTGTCCGGGGTCAGGACGCCGCCGAAGCGGTGGCCGGACCGTGGGGGAGGGGCGTGGCGGCCTCCCAGATGAACCCGTCCGGGTCGGTGAAGGGGCCTGCGGAGGGTCCTGCGGTGCCGCCGAGGACGATGCGGTGCGAGCCTGTGCCGTCGGCGGCGACGCCGAGGTCCTTGGCCAGGCCGCGGCGCTTGTACAGTGCCAGCTTGACGGAGCCGGACTCGTCGGAGGCGAACTCCACGTACTTGCTGCCGAAGCTCCTGGCCACGGTCAGGCCGCGGTCGATGTAGAACTGCTTGCTGGCCTTCACGTCCTCGACGCCGAGCAGCAGGACCATCTCGTCGATCTCACGGGTGGCCGGGCCGGTGTCCTTCTTGGCGGAGGTCGCGACCTTCCAGATCGTCCCGTCCGGGGCCCGGACGACGCCGCCGTAGCCCCAGAACGACTTCGCGGCGGGCTTCAGTACCGTCGCGCCGGCGTCCACGGCGGTGCCGATGAGGCTGTCGACTGTGGCCGTCCGGGACACCGTGAGTGCCAGGGCGAAGCCGCGGAATCCGGTGGAGGGTTCCTCGGACGCCCGGTGCTGCCGTATGTGCGAGTCCACTCCGAGGGCGGCGTGAAAGCGGTGGGCGGCCTCGGGGTCTGCCACTTCGAGAGTGACGGAGGTGAGGGAGGTGTGGGAAGCGGTGGTTGCCATGTCCCTCACGCTAGGCCGCGGCCGGTGGCCGGGGCTTCTCGATTCCTGACCGGTCTTGTCACCTGCTTCGCCACGCACGCCGGCATGCCCCGCACCGTGACCGGGGAGCCCGCCTCGTCGCCCGTGCCTGCCGGAGCAGCACCGTCGGACGTCGCGTCCGCCGCCCGGCGCCGGAACGCACCCGGTGGCATGCCGACGAGTTCGGTGAAGCGGGTGGTGAACGTGCCCAGTGACGCGCATCCGACCTCGAAGCAGACCTCCGTGACGCTGAGGTCGCCCCGCCGGAGCAACGCCGTGGCGCGCTCGATGCGGCGGGTCATCAGGTACGCGTACGGCGACTCGCCGTAGGCGGCCCGGAACTGTCGGCTGAGGTGCCCGGCGGACATGTTCACGCCACGGGCGAGCGCCTCCACGTTCAGCGGCTGCGCGTACTCCCTGTCGATACGGTCACGGACGCGGCGCAGCCGCGCGAGGTCGGCAAGGCGCTGCGCCTCGGCGCGTGCGCGCCCCCACTCGGGCCGGCACATCAGCTCTTTCCCTTCTTTCGTTGTTCCGTCTCCTCCGCTCTTCCGTCTCGCGTCCGGTGCATACGGAGACCGAGTGAGAAGCGGCCCGCCGAGACCGGTCCGCCCAAGTCGGCGGGGGCGTGGCCGCGATGCGGGCGGACACGCCCCCGGTCCCCGTACGACTCAGCGCAGCTCCTGGATACGTACGAGGTTGCCTGCGGGGTCGCGGAAGGCGCAGTCCCGGATGCCGTACGGCTGCTCGGTCGGCTCCTGGACCACCTCCGTATCGCCTGTCTGGACCTTCTCAAAGGTGGCGTCGAGGTCCCGGGTGGCCAGCAGGATCCAGCCGTAGGTGCCCTTGGCCATCATCTCGGTGATGGTGCGCCGCTCGTCATCGGTGATTCCGGGGTCGGCAGCCGGCGGGGCCAGGAGGATGGAGGTGTCCGGCTGGCCGACCGGGCCGACCGTGATCCAGCGCATCTTGCCCTGCCCGACGTCGCTGCGGACCTCGAAGCCGAGGACATCGCGGTAGAAGGCGAGCGACTCGTCCGGGTCGTCGTGCGGCAGGAAGCTCGTGTGAATGGTGATATCCATGCTGGTCAGGCTAATTGCCGCCCTTCTCCCCCGCTTCTCGATTCCCGATCGTTTCGGTCACGCCCGGACCTTCTCCACGACCGTGTCCTCCGGTTCAACCGGGCGGCCGTCCGTCGCCTGGATCTGCAAACGGCGCAACGGGCTGCTGGTCCGGCGGTCCAGCAGGCGGGAGTGCTCCTCGCCAGGGGTGAAGCACTGGTCCTCGCCCCACTGGCGCAGGGCGACGATCACCGGGAACAAGGCGCGGCCCTTGTCCGTGAGGAGGTATTCGCGGTGTGACCCGCCGTCCGGGGCGGGCGCGCAGTGCAGTACCCCGGCGTTCTCCAGCGCGCGCAGCCGCGCCGCCAGGATGTTCTTGGCGATGCCGAGGCTGCGTTGGAACTCGCCGAAGCGTCGGCTGCCGTCGAAGGCGTCCCGCACGATCAGCAGCGACCACCAGTCGCCGATGGCGTTCACCGACCGCGCGACCGGACAGGGGTCGTCATCGAAACGGGTGCGGGCGACCATCCATGGCTCCTTTTCTGCGGATCTCTGAGCTCTCTGGGCTGGTTGCAACATACTACCTCGGATGGCTACCGTCCTACAGGTAGCAAGATGCAACCAAATGGAAGGTGTGGCGGTATGGCGATCCAGTGCTCCGGCACGGTCGGCGAGGGCGGTGGAACCGACAGCCGCGAGGCGCGTAGCGCGCCGTCGGTGTCGGACCTGTCGCCGCCTGCCCGGCTCGTGCCCCTCCTCGCGCTCGCCTGCGGCAGCTCCGTCGCCACCGTCTACTTCTCTCAGCCGCTGCTGGTGACCCTCGGTGAGCGGTTCGCGCTCGGATCGGGGCTGCTCGGCGCGATCGTCGCCGTCACCCAACTCGGCTACGCCGTGGGCCTGCTGACGCTGGTGCCGCTCGGGGATCTGTTCGGCCACCGGCGGCTGATCACCGGTCAGCTCGGGCTGCTGGCCCTCGCACTGCTGGCCGCCGGGCTGGCGCCGGGCGTGTGGGCGCTGCTCGGAGCCCTCGCCGTGGTGGGGCTGCTCGCCGTCGTCGCCCAGACGATGGTCGCGGCAGCGGCCGCCCTGAGCCCGTCGGGTCGGCGCGGCCGCGCCGTCGGAACCGTCACCGGCGGCATCGTGACCGGGATATTGCTGGCCCGTACCGCCGCCGGTCTCCTCGCCGACCTCGCCGGCTGGCGGGCGGTCTACCTGGCGTCCGCGGGCGTCACCGCCGTCCTCGCCTTGCTGCTGCGTCGCGCTCTGCCGCTGGGTACGACGTCCGCCGGGGTGCGTGAGGTGCCGTACGGGCGACTCGTGGCCTCGACCGTCACTCTTTTCGCCCGCCATCCGCTGCTACGGGCCCGGGGAGCGCTCGCCCTGTTGGTCTTCGCGGCCTTCAGCACGCTGTGGAGCGGCGTGGCGCAGCCCCTGAGCGAACCGCCGTGGTCGCTTTCGCACACCGCGATCGGCGCGTTCGGGCTCGCCGGTGCGGCTGGAGCCGTCGCCGCCGGAGCGGCCGGGCGCTGGAACGACCGGGGGCTCGCCCAGCGCACGACCGGCGTCGGCCTCGTCCTGCTGACGCTGTCCTGGCTCCCGATCGCCCTGACCCGGCAATCGCTGTGGGCACTGGCGGTCGGCGCCGTGCTGCTGGACTTCGCCGTGCAGGCCGTCCACGTCACCAACCAGACCCTCATCCACGCTGTCCGGCCCGACGCGGGCAGCAGGATCATCGGCGGCTACATGGTCTTCTACTCGGCGGGCAGCAGCCTCGGTGCCCTCGGCTCCGCACTCGCCTACGCGACGGCGGGCTGGCCGGCCGTGACAGCCCTCGGCGCGTCGTTCAGCCTCGCAGCCCTGCTCCTGTGGATGACGACCTGCCGTAGGGGAGTGCCCGGTGGGGCCTCAGCGGCTGAGCGGCCGGACCCCGCGGACCAGGCCGATCCGAGAAACGGGTGACGACGACGGGCGCCGAGGGATCCTCAGGCGGCGCAGCACCGCCATCTGCTCGTCGAGACGGGCGTGCTGCTCGCCGGGGTGCACGTCGTACTCGGCGTGCTCTGGTCCTCCCTGCTGACCGGCTGCGCCCGGATGTTGCGGGATGTACTACGGCGCGAGTCTGCCCGCCGCGTGCTCGACCGCGTCACCGGGACGGTGATCGGCGC
The DNA here is from genome assembly GCF_017676385.1 of Streptomyces spirodelae. GTDB lineage: Bacteria > Actinomycetota > Actinomycetes > Streptomycetales > Streptomycetaceae > Streptomyces > Streptomyces spirodelae. The sequence goes on along the minus strand of NZ_JAFFZN010000001.1, from coordinate 204,431 downwards.
GTTCGGCATCCGGCTCGCGCTCAGCGACTGATACCGGCCGCAACCGCCCCGGATCGGTCCCTCCGCCTCTCCGGCCTGCCCCTGAGCCTGCCGTTGGACTCTCCCACCGTGGGAGAGTCCATCCTTCTCGTGCGCAGGACGAAGCAGCCCGCATGTGAGACTCAGCCCGTCGGGTCGTCGGCAGAAGCCTCGGCAGAGGTCTCCGAGAGAAGCAAGGGAAGCATGGGATGGCCACGGTAACCGGAATCGACATCCGCGATGCGCAGCACTGCGAGACGGCGGCTCTTGGGGTGCTGCTGCGGCACCAGGGAATCGATCTGTCCGAGCCCATGCTTTTCGGCCTCGGTTCCGGCCTGTCCTTCGTCTACTGGGACAGCAAACAAATGGGCTTTCCCTTCCTCGGCGGTCGGGTCAAGCCCTTCGAACTCACCAGGAACCTGGCCTCCGCACTCGGGCTGGAGCTCCTCGTCCAGGAGACCACCTCGCCCCGCAGGGGGTGGGGGAACGTGGCTGCCCAGATCGACGCAGGCCGCCCGGTCGGACTGCAACTGGACAGCTACCACCTCGACTACTTCGGGTCGAAGGTGCACTTCGGTGGGCATGTCGTCGCCATGTACGGCTATGACGACCGCGACGCATACCTGGTGGACACGGCCCAGCAGGGCGGCGCGGTGTCCACCAGTCTGACCGGCCTCGCCCAGGCCCGGGCCGCGCGGGGCCCGATGGCCGCCAAGCACCGGTCCTTCACTCTCACGGCTGCGGGAGAGCTGCCGGCCCCGCAGCGCCGGATCATTCCTGCCGTCACAGCCTGCGCCCACGCCTTCCTCAACCCGCCCATCGCCAACCTCGGCCACCGGGGCATCGAGAAGGCCGGGAAGCTGGTGCGCACCTGGCTCCAGCGGACCGACGACCCGCAGCGGGACCTGCCGCAGGCTGCCCTCTTGATGGAGAGAGCCGGCACCGGCGGCGCCCTGTTCCGCAACCTCTACCGCGACTTCCTCGCCGAGTGCAGCCAACAGCTCGACAGCCGTCACCTTCGCACCGGCCACACGCTCTACAGCGAGGCGGCCACCCTCTGGACGGAAGTCGCAGCACTGATCAGCAAAGCCGGTGAATCAGGCGATGCAGAGTGCCTCGTACAGGCAGGAGCAGTTCTCAACGATCTCTCGCGCATGGAGCGGGAGGCCATGCAGGCGCTGAGCCGACTGGAGAGCGAAAGCCCGAGCACGCCCGAGCACTGACTCCCGCCCGGAATGGTCCGCCACCCCTCCCGTTCCTGTGCGCTGGGGCAAGGCGAGCACGAAGGGAGATCACTACGCTGCCTGAGTGCTCTCATACGACGAGTTGACTTCACCGGAGCGTGCGCTGTGGGACGCGTTCCCGGAGGGACGCCGCGTGGACCTGCGCACGGGCGTACTCGGGGAGGATCATGTCCAGGAGGGCGGGCAATGGGGCCCCGAGCGGACGGTTCGGGCCTCGGTGCTCGTGGCGCTCCTCCAGGGCGCGAACGCCGCCGAGTCGGGCGCCGTCGCCTGTCTGCGCGTCGTCGGCGCGCGGATATCCGGGCGTCTCAACCTGGCCGGCGCGCAGATCGCTCACGCTCTCCGGCTCGAGGACTGCTGGTTCGACGAGGGCGTGGACCTCTCCGAAGCGTCGACCAAGTCGATTGCGATCGTGGGCAGCCGAGTGCCAGGCGTGGAAGCAGGCTTGAGCCATGTCGAGGGACGCCTCGTCCTGCGGCGCTCCCGCCTGGAAAGCGGCGCCGCCTCGCCCCTCCACCGCAGGGTCACCGCCTTGTCACTCATCAACGCCCATGTGAGCGGGGCCGTCGTCCTCAACGGCGCCGAGATCACCGCACCGGAGGAGTGGGCGGTGTCCGCCGGGGGACTGGTCGCGGAGGGCGGCGTCTATTGCAAGGACGGATTCGTCGCGCGCGGTGAAGTCCGTCTCATGGGCGCACAGCTGCCCGGCGGACTGCACATGCAGGGCGCGCGGCTGGAACGCCCTGGTTGCAGTGGGACGGCCCTCCGTATGGACAACGCCGTCGCGTCGACGCTCGACTTCTCCGGTGGGTTCAGTGCGAGCGGGACCGTGCGGCTGCGTGGCGCCCGGATCTCGGGCAGCCTGACCCTTGCGGGAGCTGTACTCAACGGGCCGCCCGACGGGCACGGCCCGGCATTGGAAGCGGTCCTGATGCAGGCCGTCGACTTCGACCTCACACTCGCCCGGCCACCGTCCGGCATCGTGGACCTGCGCGGCGCGCAGGTGTCCTACCTCCACGACAACCACCACAGCTGGCCGGCTGTCGTGGAGCTGGACGGCTTCGTCTACGGCTCCATCAAGGAGGACGAGGCGGGCGAGCGACGGGAGGCAGCGGGGCGGCGGGATTCCGTGGTCCGCCGCGTGGCTTGGATACGACGCAGCCCGGGCTACAGCCCGCAGCCCTACGAGCAGTTGGCGGCCTGGTACCGGAAGGCCGGCCACGACGACGATGCCCGCCGTGTCCTCCTCGCCAAGCAACGCCACCGGCGCCGTGCGCTGCCCCCGGCGGCCCGCGTATGGGGCCGGCTCCTCGATGTGACGGTCGGCTATGGCTACCGTCCGTGGCTGGCCGGCGTCTGGCTCCTTGTGCTGATCCTGGTGGGCACGCTGTCCTTCAGCACGGCCTCACCCCACCCGGTCAAGCAAGGCGAAGGCGCACCGTTCCAGCCCCTCGTCTACACACTCGACCTCTTGATCCCTATCGGCGGTCTGGGCCAGCGCACGGCCTGGTACTGGTCGGCCGACAGCCTTCAATGGCTGTCCTACCTACTGATCGCCTTCGGCTGGGTGCTCACGACCGCCGTCATCGCGGGTGTCACCCGCACCCTGCAGAAGAACTGACGGACGGCGGCCGTCTCCGGGACGGCCGCTCGGCGCGGTGGCCCCGCCGGTGGGGAAGGCGTCACGTATGGCGGCGCGCGGTGCGGCCGGTGTCAACGGGCGTCTCCATACGCCGGCCGACCCGTCTCGTGGGTTCGCGGGTTCTGTGACAGGCGGAGCAGGGCGATGCCGTATGCGACGAGCCAGACGACCCACATGAGCCAGCCGGTGAGACCCAGGAGACCCCAGGGGTCGGGACGTTCGATCACGAGGGGGGTGAGGGTGGCCGAGCTGAACAGCAGGGTGGCCGAGACCAGCCCCCAGGTCTGCTGCCATGGCCGGATGAGCCCGGCGCGTCGGCCGGCGACGGAGAGACCCAGGAGGGCGAGGGCCAGGAAAGTGCCGTTGAGGGTGAACAGGGCGTCGTGCAGCGCCCACAGCCCCGCAGTGGCGTCGGTGCTGTCCGCCGCCGTCGACGAGAGCGCCAGGCGGATGGCGATGACTCCGGCGAAGGCGGCGTTCTGCAGGATGAGACCGGCGAACCCGAGCAGTGACCAAGCCTCGTTCCTACCGCGTTCGGACTGCCGTAGCGCGCAGACGGCGCCCGCGCCGAACAGAGTGGCGCAAGCCCAGGCGGCGGGCGTCGGCGCGGAGCCGATGCCGACCAGGTCGCCGTTCGTACGGAAGAACGCGCCGACTTCCCCGGGCGCCGCCCCGGTACGTGGCATCCCGGCGGGGACGAGGAGCACATTGCCTATGACGATCAGGAAGGCGAAACCGAGGGCGCCGATCCCACCGAGCCGGAGGAAGCCGTTGGGGCGAGCCGGCTGAGTCGGCTGAGCTGGTTGACGTAGCATGTATTCACTATAAGCACCGTAAAGTCAAAGAGGAGCACCCCGTGAGTGAAGAGCCGGGCCGGCGCAGGTACGACTCGCTGCGCCGGACCGCACAGGCACAGCAGACACGCGCGGACATCGCCCGCGCCGCCCGGCGGCTGTTCGTCTCCCACGGGTGGGTGGCGACGACCGTCAGGGACGTGGCGCGCGAGGCCGGCGTCTCCGTGCCGACCGTGTACGCGGCGTACGGGAACAAGACAGGACTGACCCGGGCGCTGGCCGACGCAGCCGACCTGTCGGCCGACGTGACCCAGCTGCTCGCGGAGCTGGAGGCCCCGGCCGCCGACCCCGTCGGCCAGCTCGCGGCGATGGTCGCCTACGACCGGCGGCTGTTCGAGCGTGCCGGCGACATCATCATGCTGGTGCGTGAGGCGGGGCTCAGCGAACCGGAGCTCGCCGCCTTCTACCGCGACGGTCGCAGGCGCGGTGACGAGACCCGGGTCCAGGTCTTTTCGTCCTGGTCCGGCGGCGTTCTCCGGGACGGCCTGGATGTGCCGTCCGCCGTTGATGTCTACGCGGCCCTGTGCAACATCGACGTCTATACCGAGCTGACGACCGAACGCGGCTGGTCACCCGATCGAGTTGAGCAGTGGTGGGCGCGGGCGCTGGTCCGCGAGTTGCTGAACTGAAGCTGCCCGAGCGTGAAGGTCGTAGCAGGACCCCGGGTTCGCCGTTCGACGGCAAGGTCGCCGTGCTCTCCGAGTGGATCGTGCCCGGACGGGTGGCGGAGCGTGCAGAGTGGTGCGTATGACGACACCGGCAGAGCTGCTCCGCTCCTTCGCCCGCACCCGCGCTTCGCTCGACGGCGAGGAGGTGACGTACTGGTGGTCCGGAGACGTCTACTCCTGGGCCCCCGACGAGCCCTACCAGCGCGTCTTCGGCTTCGAAGGGCTCAACGTCGCCCGTCTGGTCCAGGACGCCGAAGTCGGCCCTGACGCGTACCAACTGCTCACCCGCGAGGCCGCCTTCTTCCTGGACCCCGTCAGTCGCGAGATTCTTCAGACCTGGCAGGACCTGCCGGTCGTGCACATCTGGAACGACCCGGCGAACCAGAAGTGGCGCCCCTTCCCGATCCCGACGACCGAGCTCGGCGGGGAAGTCTGCTTCAGCCTGGAGATCCCGCTTTCCTACCCGTCGCCGCTGCCGGTCGCCGAGTACCCCGTCCATTCGGCAGGCGACACGTACAAGGCGCTGGAGTGCTTCCAGTTCTTCGCCGACCATGCCGACCTGGACGGCCCCGCGCCCAGCGTCCCTGCCACGATGACGTGGACCAGGATGTCCCCATGGCTCCCGTGGATGGCCCGAGGGCAGCGGCCCGGCGGTCTCACCTTCCACTGCCGGGGCCGCAAACTCGCCTCGTACGCCGAGGCCCCCGAGCGCACCCGCGCCTACATTGCCGACCGTCACCCGGAGTTCGCCCATGCCCCGGAGAAGTGGAGCGAGCCCAACGAAACCAGCTGGACATACTTCCGCAAGCTGAACCCGCCGCCGAAGTGACCGCCGGGCCTTCGCCGGGCCCTCCGCCTGGCTGTCCGCCCGTCTTCAGGCGGCCGGCTCCATCAGCTTCTTGAGCCGGGCGAGGTCGGCAGTGACCATGTCGGCGTCACGCTGGAATTCGGCATCGCTCATCCCTGGCCGTCGGCGAAGGGTGAAAACCACCTCGCTCGTCGTTCCGTCGGCGATGACCCGGACCGGGTTGTAGACGGTCTCCCCTGAGGGCAGCGTGACGTCGTGGTCGAGCACGCCCAGGTCGTTACCGGGCGCGAAGGCCACGGTGACCCGGCCCATGGGCGAGGATTCCGCGACCCACTGATCGCCGATCTTCTCGATGGAGCCGCCGAGGCCACGGGCCCACGCGGGAAGGTTGGACGGGTCCGACGCGTAGGCGTATACGTCAGCGACGGGGCGGTCGATGAAGACGCTCAGATGGCGGGATTCCTTGTCGGTGCTGTGCATGGTGGTGACGGTAGTGGATCACCACCACCGCCCTCTTGAACGAATCGGCCAGATATGAGCCATGCGATGCCGACCAGAGGTGTGTGCCGGGCCGTGAACGATCTTCGCGGAGCAGATGCATAGGATCGCCGCCATGCCACTGCGACCTGTGATGGTGAACGTAAAGGCCCTTGATGCCTCGGCGGTCGGCCGGTTCTGGGCGGAGGCGCTCGGCTGGAACGCTTACAGCCCCGGCGTGACGACCTACGTCGGACCCGCCGGTGGTCTCGTGTGGCCGCACCCGGTCGCCGTCGGTATCGACGTCGTTCCCGTCCCGGAGCCCAAGACGCCGACGAAGAACCGCGTGCACCTCGATCTCGCCACCACCTCCGCTGCCCATCAGGAGGAGTTGGTGGCGCGCCTCCAGGAGCTCGGTGCGACACCCGTCGATGTGGGTCAGGGCGAAGTGCCGTGGAAGGTCCTCGCCGACCCCGAGGGCAACGAGTTCTGCGTGCTGGAACCCAGGGAGAGTTACCGGGACACCGGGCCGATCGCCGCGGTGGTGGTCGACTGCGCGGACCCTCGGGTCATGGCCCGGTTCTGGGGCGAGGCCATGGACTGGGCCCTGCACGAGGTGACCGACGATCTTGCGGTGCTGCGCTCCGCCAAGGGCGTGGGCCCGTATCTCGAGTTCCTCCGCACACCCGGGGCGAAGACCGTGCCGGACCGTGTCCATCTCGACCTGTTGCCGTACCCCGGTGACGACAAAGCAGCGGAGGTGGCCCGGCTGCGCTCCCTCGGCGCGACCGACCTCGATCTCGGCCAGGGCGACGTCCCGTGGACGTGCCTGTCCGACCCGGAGGGCCACGAGTTCTGCGTCCTCGCCCCGTCCTGACCCGCCGCCTCCACGCTCTCGGTCCACCGATCAGCCCTGGATGGCGTTCGAGGCTGAGCTGGTCGACGGCTCCGTCCCGGGCAATCCTTTCCCCGGGGCAGCTCCGCGTGGGGCCGCACCGCACGGCTCAGCGCCCGATGTCCTGGCGGGGTCGAGTCCGCTGAGCGGAGACCGTCCTCGGGCGGGCCGTCGGCGGCCGGACAGCAGGTACCCGGTCAGCGCGGCGGCGAGACCGGCCAGGCCGGCTGCCGCGAAGCCGCCCGCCGGCACGGAGACGTCGATCGCCACCCCGACGAGCGGGGACCCGAGCGCGAAGCCCCCGCTCAGCGCAGAGGATTGCAGACCCGTCACCTCACCCCGCACCCCGGCCGGCGCCAGCCGGCTGACCGCGTCGGCCACTGCGGAGAGGGTCGGCGCGGTGAGCAGCCCGGTGACGACAACGGCCACGCACAGCCACGGCCAGTCGGGGGCGAGCCCGGCGGGAATCGTCACGATCCCGAGCGAGCCGAGCAGCAGCCACGTGGGCAGCGGCCGGGGCAGCGCGCCGTACATCAGCCCGCCGGCAACGGAGGCCACGCCGAACACGGCCACGACCACAGCGGCCCAGGACACCTGATCCGCTTCCTCGAGCGTGGCGACGATGGCGAGGTCCACGCCGCTGAGCAGCGTCGTGGTCCCGAATCCCATCGTCAGCACGGCGATCATGGGGGGTCCCAGCCACTCCCGGCGCGGTGGCCGTTCGGTCGCCCCGCCGGCATCCGCCTCGCCCGGTGCCCGCAGCGGCGGGTTGAGAAGGGCGATCCCGAGCCCGCCGATCACGATTGCGGTGCCCACTCCCCACGCCACCACACCGGGGGACATCTGCGCGGAACACAGGATCACCACTGCCGGGCCCACCATGTACGACAGTTCCCCCTGCACCGACTCCAGCGCGAAAGCGGCCCGGCGCTGTGCCGCCGTCGTCATCGCGGCGATCGCCTGCCTGGTCACCGGCTGGGACGGCACCATCAGCAGGCCCGCCACGAAGGCGGCGCACAGCAGGGCTCCGTACGGCAGGGCCGGGACGCTCAGCCAGAAAACGACCTGCACCGCGACAGTTGCCAGCAGCACCGCACGCAGGCCCCGCCGGTCGATCATGCGGCCGACCAGTGGCCCGCCCAGCGCCAGCCCGGCGGTCAGAGTCGCCGCGACACCGCCGGCTGCCGCGTAACTCATGTCCAGGCCCAGCACGACGTACATCGTCAGCGCCATCACGTCGGCCGTGATCGCGGTACGGGCGAGCAGCGAGACACCCAGCAGCGATGCCATCCCCGGCACGGCGAGCACCTGTCGGTATCGGGTCACCCCGTGACGCTAGATCAGCCGACTTCCCATAGGAAGTGATTTATTTACTGGAGCTGACATAATGAATAGTTATGGCCAGGGATCTCGAGACCGCCCTGCTGCGGTCCTTCGTCACCGTCGTACGTGAGGGCAGCATCAGCCGCGCCGCCACCGCGCTCGGGCACACCCAGCCCGCGCTCAGCCAGCAGGTGCGCAAGCTCGAGAGCGCCGTCGGCCGCCCGCTGCTCCACCGTTCGCCGTCCGGCGTCACGCTGACCCGGGCGGGCGAGGAGCTCCTTCCGTACGCCCAACGGATACTCTCGCTCTCCGCGCAGGCACTCACCGAAGCCGGGCGCGCGCTGACGGGCCGCTGCGGCGTCGGACTGCTCGAGGACCTCGCCGCCTCGCAGCTTCCGCAGGCCCTCGCCGACCTCGCCCGGCTGCACCCCGGAGCGAGACTGGAGGTGCTCAGCTGCTCCAACGCCGCGATGCGTGAGGCGTACGACGAGGGCCGCGTCCAACTCGTGCTCGACGAGGTGCCGGATCTCCCCGGGCCGCCGCGCTGGACGGTACGCCGCCCGCTTGCCTGGGCGATCGGCCAGGGTGTGGACGTCGCTGCCGATCCGTTGCCGGTGGTGCTGTTCTCGGGCGCGTGCTCCTGGCGTACGTCCGTGCTGGAATCGCTGGAGTCCGCCGATCGCCGATGGCGCGTGGCGTTCGAAAGCAACAGCCTGGTGGGTGTGCTCGCCGCGGTAAGGGCCGGGCTCGGCGTCGCCGCACTCCTGCCCACGAACCTGGAACCGGCCATGACCTGCCACGACACGGACGCCCTGCCCTCGCTGCCGGACGTCGAACTCGGCCTCGCACGGCACCCGCGCAGCGAAGGCGACCCGCTGATCGATGCCGTGGAGACCGCGCTGCGCCGCATGAACTGAGTTTCCCGACCGGTCGGCGCACCGGTCCGGTTTGCATTCGCGGTCCGGTGCGTCAGTCGGCGTTCGGGGACGTCCACTCGACGAGCTGGACGACGACGCCGTTGGGGTCGGTCGTCTGGAAGAGCCGCTCGCCCCAGGGTTCCTCGCGCAGCGGCATGGTGATGGGCGCCCCTTCGCCGCGCAGGCGCTTCTCCTCGGCCTCGATGCCGGTGACGGTGAAGGCGAGGATCAGCCCCTGGGCGCGCTGGTCGCGCTGTTCGGGAGGGAGGACCTCGATCCCCCGGGCGAGGAGGACGAGGTCGGCGGCCGCGTCCGTGCGGGAGAGCGCGGCGAATCCGTCGGCTTCCGCGGTGACCTGGTAGCCGAAGTGGGCCACGAAGAAGTCGCGGCTGGCGGCCACGTCCTCGACGGTGAGGGAAACGGTGGTCGTGGAGATGTGCACGGGACTCCTGGGGTGTTCGAGATGTTGGGGCAAGGCGGAGCTGAACCGCCCGGCGAAAGAATTGCGTCGGACGTAAAATTACCTTCGGCGCATCAGCGTGTCAAGGGTATTTTTATGCCCGTGATAAGTTTTCCTGTATGGGTACCGAGACGGCGGGCCTCCGTGAGGCCAAGAAGCAGGAGACCAGGCAGCTCATCTCCGACCACGCGACCCGGCTGTTCCTGGAGCAGGGCTTCGAGGACACGACGATCGCCGAGATCGCCGACGCGGCCCGGGTGGCCAAGAAGACGGTGACCAACTACTTCGCACGCAAGGAGGACATGGCGCTCGACCACCAGGAGGCGTTCGCAGGCGCGTTGGCCCGTACGGTCGCGGACCGGGCACCCGGCGAGTCCGCGCTGGGGGCGCTGCGACGGGCCTTCGGCGAGGACGTCGGCCGACGCAGCCCGGTGGCGGGCTTCTCGGGGTTGCCGTTCGCCAGGATGGTCGCCGACAGCCCCACCCTCACCGCACGCCTGCGTGATCTGCACGACCGGCGGGAGGAAGAGCTGGCCCGAGCGCTCGCCGAGGCCACCGCAGCAGCACCCGAGGACATCACCCCGGCCGCGGCCGCTGCCCAACTCGCCGCCGCCCACCGGCTGCTGTTCGGCCGTATCCAGGAACTCACCCTCGCCGGTCACCCTGTCGACGCCGTCGCCGAGTCGGTCGTCCAGGACGCGGACCAGGTCTTCGCGATGCTCGAACCCGCCCTCGCCGACTATGCGGTGGCCCCACCCGCCGACTGACCGCACCGGCTGCCACCCGCATCGGCTGCAACCGGCTGTCGGCGCTTCGGCGTGCTCTTCGTGAACAACGACGTGCCGTCTCAGTGCGGGTGGCGTGGTCCGACGGCCAACGGGACGCCGGTGCGCCGGCTCTGGGCGACGGATGCGGGCGAGTCGCTGCTACGGGCCGCTTCCATGGGGATGGTCGGCGGGCCAGGAGTGGTGGGGCGCCCGGTCGGAGGGCTGTAGCCGGGCAGGTGGAGGGTGCCCCAGGTGTAGGGATCGGCCTGGGCGCTGCCGAAGGTGGACCAGCCCAGTCGGGACTGACTGGTGCGGTCCTGGGTGTCGGAGTCGTAGACCATGATGTTGCCGGTCATGGCTGCGGGATCGGCCGCGGCCGGCAGGTCGGCGAGCGCGATCTTCACCTCGACGGTATAGCCGGTGTACGGCGCCTGTACGGCGGCGGCCCAGCGCATCCCGGGAGCGGTCCGGGTGGCCGGACCCTGATGATGGTCGGCGTCGCGACTCGCGCAGGACCCGCCGTCGGAGGTGAAGGGCAGCACGGCCGCCTTGAACGTCGTGGAGGTGTCCTGCGCGTTGCCACGCGGATCGAGGGCGATCTCGACGGAGTCGGTGCGCCAGTGACGCTTGCAGTCGTCCCGGCTCAGGGCGCTGCCCTTGGCCTCGTCCGCCACCTCGACCAGGACGTAGAGGTCATCGCCGTGGCGGGACATCCGCGCTATGGCCGAGCAGTCCTGCTCGGACGCGCACTTGTCGCCCTGCCAGTGCGTCAGGGCAACGGCCTGGCCCGGGTATTCCCCGGCGCTGTCACGGCCGTCCAGACGGGGTGGACGGGAGGTGGCCGGGACGGTGGTGGACGGGCTGGTGGGGTAGTCGGGCTGTGCCCGGTTGGCCAGCCAGGGCATGCCCACGCGGTCGGCCCAGGCCGCGAACTCCGCATACACCGGCCGCAGTCTCTGCTGCCGGTGCACCGGCGCGGTCTGCGGCTTGCCGCGCTCGGCGAGTACGGAGAACCAGTCACAGCCCATCTCCTTGCGCGGAGTCGTGACAGTGGCGGGCAGGGAAGCGAATCCCTGTGTGCGGTACAGACGTGCGGCGTTGCGTTCCAGCTGTGCCCAAGTGGTGCCGTTCCGTCGGGACCAGGCCCCCTGCCACGCTCCCAGCTGTGGCAGCCCGGTAACCGGATCGCGCAGCTTCGCGGTGGCGCAGCCGGGCCCCTTCGGGCCTTCGAACGACCAGTTCCGGGTCAGCAGCCGCGCGGGGCGCCAGGGCCGGTAGCCCTCGTCGCTGACCTGCTCGGGGAAGGCCCGCGGATCGCCGGCAAGGTGGAAGGCTTCGATGGTCATACGGGCCGACAGCTGGTGGGCGCCGTGCTGGTTGAAGGGACGCGGGTCCATGGTGACCACGGTTCGGGGAGTGGTCGCCCGGATGAGGCGCACCAGCCGCTCCAATGTGTCCGCCTGCCGAGGCGGACCGTCCCAGACCTTCCTGGTCAGGGGCGCCGACAGCGTGTACCAGAAGTCCGGCTTGTCAAGGTAGTACACGTTCTTGATGCGGGCGACGGCGACCGCCTGCCGCTCCTCGCGCTCCCGGATCAGCCCGAGAGCCGCGCCTTCCTCCTGGCCGACCGCGTTGCCGCCGCCCTCGCCGCGCGTAATGGTCGCGACGCCGACGCTCAATCTCCGCTTCTCGTTCCACTGTCCGAACGTGGACAACGACTGGAACTCGTCATCCGGATGGGCCCCGACGAACAGCACGTCGTTGTGGGCCCGGTTCCGCACGTGCGGTGCGGCACCGTCGGCCGCAGCCGCGACCGCGTTCGCGTCCGGCAACGGCCCTACGGCCTGGCCGAGCAACAGACTTGCAGCCGTCACAGCAACGCCCAGGGCCCTGCGGGCGACACGGTGGGCAACTCGGCGCTGCTGTGCACGGCGCTGCTGTGCACAGCGCGGCTGCGGTGTGAACACCCCGCGGATCCTCGTCATCCCGCCGAACTCCTCACCGAATCACCGAAATGGCCACCGGACGCCAGTTCGTAGCATGCCCGGCCCGGACACCCCGGCACCCTGCCACCGGTGCTTCATCCTGAAAGTTCCGGCACTCGGCGGATCAGCGGCCGGTTGAGCCGTCGATCAGTTCCCGGAGGATGTCCGCGTGGCCCGCGTGGCGGCCGGTTTCCTCGATCATGTGGGTGAGCGCCCAACGGACGCTAGGTCCTGAGCGCCCCGGCTGCGGCCGCAGCCGGGGCACCGGCGCACCCGGGTCGGTGCACCCGTCCAGAATCTCGTTCGCCCGCTCGACCGTCTCCCGGTAGCGGGCCACGACATCGGCCACGCTGTCCTCCGGCGCGGCCTGGAACGTCGCCTGCCAGTCGGCGACCTCGTCGCCCAGAAACATCGAACGCTCGACGGATGTCAGGTGGTTGAGGAGACCGAGCAGATTCGTACCCGAGGGGACCGCGGCGGTGCGTGCCTGCTGTTCCGGCACACCGTCGAGCTTCGCGGCGACCGAGGTACGCAGGTAGTCGAGGAATCCGCGCAGGACCTCGGCCTCGCTGTTTCCGGTCCGGGGCGGCGGGCTGTCGCTGCGGCGCCCGCGGCGCGCGGTACTGGACAAGAGGAATCGCCTTTCTTCGTCGGGGACGGCGTCGGACACCGGGTCACGCGGTACGGCGGATGAGCAGGACGTGGTCGGTGACCTCGGCGGTGCGCCCGCCGGGTCCGGTAGCGATCCGGCGGGGTGCGTCGGCCCGTTCGACGGTCCATGTCTCCGGATCCAGAGCGATACCGGCGGCGACTTCCCGCGGGCTCGGGTACCGGATGTCGGGGTCCTGGTTCCAGGACCACGGCGCCGTCGAGCCGTGGTCGACCACCAGCAGCCGTCCGCCCGGACGCAGCGCGTACGCGGCCGAGCGCAGCACGGTCGCGCGGTCCAGGTGGAAAGGGGTGTGCAGGTAGTGGGCCGAGACGAGGCCGAATCCGCCCGCCGGGGAAGCGGGGAAGGACCGGTGCAAGTCGTGCCGCACGGCGGTGATGTGTTCGCTCAGCCCGTGCGCGCGAGCGAGGGCGGCGAGCCGCTCCACCGCGACGGCCGAGATGTCGGTGGCGGTGACGTGCCACCCCTGGCCGGCGAGCCACAGCGCGTCTCCGCCGTTGCCGCATCCGAGGTCCAACGCGTCACCGGGCGGCAAGTCCGGCACCGTCTCGGTGAGCAGGACGTTCGGGTTCGGCTTGTCGGCTGTTGCGGGGCGGGCCGCGTAGACGCTGTCCCAGAACGCGACTGCATCGCTGGTGTGCATCAAGACTCCTTCTGACATGGATGTCGGTCGTAATGCGCGCAGTCTTGTCAGGACCGCCAAGACCTGGCACGGAATCTTGCGGTAATGGCAAGGTGGCCTCATGGACCGCTCCACGGACGACACCGTGCTCGACGCGGTGGGGCCGCGGCTTCGTGCGCTGCGTCGTGACCGTGGCATCACCCTCCTTGAACTGGCGGCGACGACGGGCGTCTCGGAGAGCACCCTGTCCCGGCTGGAGAGCGGGCACCGCCGGCCGAGCTTCTCATCCTGTTCGGCTTGCAAGGGGTGCGCGCTCATGTGCGCACCGACCGGGCCCGGCCGCCTCAGGCCGTGTCCGGGTGATGAAGACGGACGGGAATCAGCTTGCCCCTCACGTCGCGTCAGGCTGAAGGGTGGGTGCATGAGCGACAACTTCAACGCGTTCGACATCAGCCCTGTGCCCACCCCCGGTCCGGACGCGGTTCCGCCGGCTCCGTTTCGTGGCATCTATGGAATGCCCGCGTTCGCGACGATTCCGACGAACGATCTGGCGGCGTCGGTGGACTTCTGGATTCGTGGGCTCGGATTCTTCGAGCTGTTCGGCGTCCCGGGCAGGCTCGTGCATCTGCGCCGTTGGGCGTTCCAGGACGTACTCCTCGTTCCGCAGGGAAGCGTTCCGGAGCAGGCACCGGCGATGAGCTTCAGTTTCGCGTGCGTGCTGAGCCAGGTCGACTCACTCGTCGAGGCATGTCGTGCGCTGCGCCCGGATTCGGTCGACGGCCCACGGGACACCCCCTGGAACACCCGCGATACGACGGTGATCACCCCCGAGAACGCACGGATCGTCTTCACCGCGGCGAAGCCCTTTGACCCGGCGAGTCAGGCGGCGCGGAACCTCGAGGCCATCGGGATCACCCCACCGGGCGTCGCCGACGATGACAAAGGGCATGCTTGATCCGGGCGCCACACCGCCGGTGGGTTGCTGAGCGGATCGACGGTCTCCAGCGGCTCGGCGCCGGGCCGCACTGACATCGAAGGGATGCCGCCGCGATGCCGTTCAGCAGGCCGGTGATGTGGGTGGCGACCATGGCGTCCCAGTCGTCCTGACGCAACTCGTCGAACGGCGAGATCGCCATGGTGCCCGCGTTGGAGACCAGGACGTCGAGCCGGCCGAAGCGGTCGAGTGCCGTGTCGATCAGGCGCTTGAGGTCTTCGCGGCGGGTGACATCGACGACGACCCCGACGGCAGAGCCGTTCCGCGCCGTTATCCGGTCCACGACCGCGGCGAGCCGGTCCTGTCGCCGGGTGACAGCTGATCGCCGGTTTGCGGTCGGACAGCACGCTGGTCGGCCGACTGAGCGGACGAGTGGGCCAACCATCGGACCGACCACTCCTGCGTCGCCGGTGCGGTCGGGTGCGGATCAGTCGGCTGGAGTGTCACCGGGCCGTGGCTCCCGGGATGTGAAGAGCTGAGCATCCGCTACGAGGGCGACCATTCCGGTCGCAGTCTGGCGGGCTGCCGTGGATCTCACGTCGTAGACGCCGGCACGGCGCATGCCTCGGCAATAGCCTGTGTGTCCCAGTAGAACGGACGAACCTCGCGGATCAGCCCGTCCTTGATCGTGATCGTTTGCAGAATCGGGAAGCCGAGTTCGCGGCCGGTCGCACGAGCGCGAGCGCGAACCTGTGTGAGCACGACCGCAGTCTCACCGGTGGCGAGAAACTCCTGTTCCACCATGTCGAACGACTCCCACACCCCTCCCATCGTGAGGAAGAACTGCTCCATGCCGCGGTGCCCACGCCAAGTACCGCCATAGGGCAGAGCAGCTGCTTGATGCAGCTCGACGTCCGGTGCGAAGAAGGGGGCGAGCAAGTCGAATGAAGCCTTGCCAGGGCCTCCTGCGGCCAAGTACTCCGCCTCAGCCGCATACATGCCGGTGAGGACTGTCATTGAGTCCGTAGCGGAAGACATCGTCATGCCGCCAGCATGTTCCTCGTGGAGTGATCTTGCTGGCGGCAATCAGACGTCGTTGTGCGGCGCCGTCGGCACTCCCGCCACACGTCCAGGTGTTCGGGCAGCCCGTTGCGGCGGGTCCTCGTGTGTGACCGGATGGTAATCATCGTGCGCCTGGAGTGGCGTTGACTCGGACGTTCGGTGGGCAAAGAGTGATGAGAAAACGGCCTCGGTGAGAGGCGTGACGGACAGGGGGGGCATGGTGGACGAGGCGGGGAACACAGCACAGGGTGGATTTGCGGTACCACCGCCGCCGAACAGGCCGCCGACCATCGGACTGCCGCCCGACAGAGGGCGTGCCGCCCTCGTGGGGCTGTTGAATCTGTGCGGGCTCGGTCTGGGATACGCGGCACTGCGTCACTGGTGGTCCGCGGCGGTCTGCTGGGCGGTGACGGCCGGGCTGCTGGTGCTTGCCCTGCCGGTCGACAGCGACGGCATACCCGGCTGGATCACGGCCGGATACGCCCTCGTCCTGCTCGCGGCAGCGGCGGACGGCGCCCGCCGCGGACTGCGTAACGGACTGGCACCGAGGGTGCCGCGCTCGCGGCTGGCCCTTCCCTTGGCTGTCGTGCTGGTCGCCGTGCCGGTCACCGGAGCGGTCGGCTATGACGCTGCACAGGACGAAGCCGTCGAGAAGGAACTGCTCAAGCGTCTCGACCGGGCGGATTCCGGCGTGAGAAAGGCGTCGAGCGGGAGCTTCACCTCGGCCCAGGGCGCATACCGCGAGGCTCTGCGCGTCTATGTGAACCTCCGTACCGAGCATGGCGGAACACGCGCGGCCGGGCGCGTTCCCGACCGCCTCCGCGACTTCTACACGAGGGTGGGAGCCCCCTACGAGCAGGCGGAGTTCTGCGACGCGGTGCGGCCGCTGAAGTACCTCCGAGGTCTGCGGCGCACCGTGGACGACAAGGTGCTGGGCAAGCTCGCATCGTGGCCCGACGAGCGGCTCGCCCACTCCTGGTACGAGTGCGGCATGCGGAAGCTGGAGGGATCGGCCTCCTCCGGCTCCAGCAGCTCCTCGAAGCTGAAAGGTGCCAACGCGAGCGCCCGCCATCTGAACGACCTGATGAAGACCTTTCCCGACTCGCGGTACGCCACCAAGGTGAAGCCCGAGCTGGATTCGCGGATCTCCAAGGGGGTCAAGAAACTCGACGGGGAAGCGCCCTGCAGCGTTGCCACGGAGCTCAGCCGTATCCGCAGCACGGTCCGGGCACTGCCGTCCGACACCGCGTCGGCGCTCCGTTCGGATGCCCAGAAGGCGGTCGAGAAGGGCGACTACGCGTGCGGAGTCGACCGGTTCAAGGACAAGAGATTCCTCCTGGCAAAGCTGCGGCTGTCGCGCTTCTCCACTCTCTACGCGGACAGCCCGCTGGCCGACCGTGCCAAGGACATCGCCATCGCCGCGGAGATCGCCCAGCAGCGGTCCGCGGCAGGCAAGCGGCTGCCCAGGGCGAAGGCTCCGGGAGGAGCCCGGCAGACGATGAGGGTCAGCAACGGCGGCCCGGGCGAGGTGGAGATGCTCTACACCGGCCCGGTCACCGGGAGCCTCACCCTGAAGGAGTGCCCGGAGTGCCGCACGTTCTCCAGCAGGTCCGAGGGCCGGGCGAAGGCATGCAAGCGCTCCTCGGTGACGTATCCGAGCACAACGCTGCGGCTTCCCCCGGGTGAGTACCACTTCCTGTACAAGCGGAAGAGCTCGACCGGGTCCTCGGCCATCAGCCCCCGCCGGAACAGCGACACCAAGACCATCCGCCCCGCCCACCGGTACACGAGCTGTCTGTACGTGACCAGGTCGTCCCTCCCGTTCACCCAACCAACGCGCTAGGCGTATCGATCACGAGTGCGGTCGACGAGACGGGCAGCGCCGGTTGTTCTCCCGTCGCGATGTGACCCACGCCACATGTGATTCCTGTCAGCAATCGGGGCGCTGTCCCGCTCAACTCAGCGGGAGCAAGCGAACCGACAGGAGCAGAACATGAAGCACCGCATCGTCGTCCTCGGCGCCGGTTATGCCGGGGCCTACGTGGCCGGGAACCTGGCCCGTCGGCTGTCCCCGGAGGACACCGAGATCACCGTGGTCAACGCCGACCCGGACTTCGTCCAGCGGCTGCGGCTGCACCAGTTCGCGGCAGGTCAGGAGATCGAGACCCCGAAGCTGGCCGAAGTCTTCGGGGGCACGGGGATTCGGCTGCGCGTGGCCCGTGTCACCGCCGTCGATCCCGAGCGCCAGATCGTCACCGTGGCCGATGTCCACGGTGGCGGCGAGCTCGGCTACGACACGCTTTGCTACGCGCTCGGCAGCCACGTCGCCGACGGCGGTATCCCCGGCGTGTCCGAGTACGCCTTCGACGTCACCGGCCGGGCAGCGGCGCTGCGCCTGCGCGAGCGCCTGGACAGCTTGGACAGCGGGGGCGAAGGCGGGAGCGTTCTGGTCGTCGGCGACGGGCTGACCGGCGTCGAGACCGCCACCGAGATCGCCGAATCCCGGCCCGGCCTGTCCGTGACACTGGTCGCCCGCGGCGAGCTGGGCGCCCGGCTCTCCGCCGGAGCCCGCGGCCATCTGCGCCGGGCCTGCGACCGTCTGGGCATCACCGTCGTGGAGCACACCAGTGTCGAAGCCGTCGAAGCTGCGCGGGTGCTGTGTGCCGACGGCACCGCCCTGGCGTCCGACGCGACCGTCTGGGCGGCCGGGTTCGCGGTGGCACCCATCGCCGCCGCCGGCGGGCTGGAGGTCACCGAGGACGGTCGAATCGTTGTCGACCGCACCATGCGGTCGGTCTCGCACCCGAACGTCTACGCCGCCGGGGACGCCGTCCACGTGATCGGTGACAACGGCCGGCCGCTGCCGATGTCCTGCGCTTCGGCGGGCTACACCGGCAAGCAGGTCATCGCCGCGGTCGTCGGACAGCTGACCGGCCACAAGGTCCCCCACATCAAACTGGCCTACGTGGGCAACCACATCAGCCTCGGGCGGCGGGACGGGATCCTGCAGCTGGTCGACGAGGAAGCGCGGGCCAAGCCGAAGTATGTGGGCGGCCGGAAGGCCGCGCGGATCAAGTCCGGCATCCTCAAGGGCGCGCTGTGGGCCACCTCGCACCCGACCTTCGGCCTGCCCAAGCGCAGGCGCCGCCCGGCCGCCACGCCGGACACGTCCGTGGGGAGGTCGGAGGCGTTCGCCGAGAGGGCGGACTCCCCCGGGCAGCGGCAGGACTCACCCGCCCACAGGTCGGACACACCCGCCCACAGGTCGGACACACCCGCCGAGAGGTCAGTCCCCTCCGCGGCGAGGCCGGATTCGTCCGCCGGGACAGCGGTCGCGTAGCCGCTTAGGGTGATCCGCGTGGACAGCACCGCCACTGATCGCTTCGACATCAGTCGGTTCGAGGCCAGCCGGAACCGGCTGGCCTCGCTGGCGTACCGACTGCTCGGCTCCGCCGCCGATGCCGAAGACGCCGTGCAGGATGCGTTCCTGCACTGGCAGGGAGCCGACCGGCAGCGGATCAAGGTGCCGGAAGCCTGGCTGACCAAGGTCGTCACCAATCTGTGCCTCGACCGGCTCCGCTCGGCACAGGCCCGCCGCGAACGCACCGTCGGCGCCTGGATGCCCGAACCGCTTCTGGACGGCGACCCGATGCTCGGCCCGGCCGACACCTTCGAGCAGCGCGAATCGGTCTCCCTGGCCGTGCTGACTCTCATGGAACGCTTGTCACCCCTCGAGCGGGGCGTCTACGTCCTGCGGGAAGCGTTCTCCTACAGCCACGCCGAGATCGCGGAGATCCTCGACGTCACCGAGTCCGCAAGCCAGCAGCATCTGCACCGGGCCAGGCGCCGCATCACCGCCGCACGCGGCCGCGGCGGGGAGGTCGATCCCGCGTCCGCCCGCAGGATCGTCGCGGAATTCCTCGCCGCTGCCACTTCGGGCCGCACCGAACGGCTGGTGGCGCTGCTCACCGACGACGCGACCGCCATCTCCGACGGCGCCGGTCTGACCGAGAAGCTGCTGCGGTACGACACCCCGCAGCGCATCGCCGCCGTCGCACGTGCCGGCTTCAAACCCACCGCCGCGAAACGGCGGTTCGTCGGTGGCACGCCCGCCATCCACTACGCGGTGGTCAACGACACGCCCGCCATCCTGGCCGTGGTCGGCGACCAGGTCTTCGGTTCCGTGACGTTCGACCTCGTCAACGGCAAGATCGCAACCGTGCGCGGCATCGCGGCCCCCGTCCGCCTGGTCCGCCTCACCGAAGCCTGGCGGCAGCACGAACCGGATGCGCCGCTCATCGCCGAGTGGTGACCCGACGCCGACCGTGGCCAGGTCGTCGGGTCCTCCGCCTCGCCGGGGTGGTCGGCGCGGCGCCGTGCGGGTGAATGTCCTGCGGGCCCGGGTGAGTCCGCCGAGTGCCATGGGGCGTTCGGGCGGAACATCGCACTTACCATCCGGCCCGAGTGGCGACCAGTCAGGAGACATGATGGACACTTTCACCAGGAATTTCGGACGGCTGGCAGGGGTGGGCGCGGTGTGCACGGCCGGCCTGTTGTTCGGCGGCGCGGGCCTGGCGTCCGCCGACGCGCCGACGCCCGAGACGAGGACGGCGCACACGTTCACGGAAAGCGGCGGGTGGTCTGGCGACACCTCGGACAATGACAACTTCCGGGTCCGGGAACTCTCCCCCCTGGCCAGTGCGATGGCCGCGGTCAAGTGGGCGGAGAGCCCCGGCCGGGCGGTTGCCGGGGCTGTGTGATCGCGAAGCTGGTACGCGGCGGGGCCCCGGCGAGGCGGAAACCCGCAGGGCCCCCGCGGCCTGTCACCCCTACGAGCGTCATGGTGGAGGCTCTCACCAGCGCCAGCCGGCGCTCCCGGTGCTGTTCGAGGGAGCGTTGAACTTCGTTCGGGGCGCCGACTCAGGGCTTGCGTGCGACTCCGCCATAGGCGGCGATCTTCGGCCGCTCTCCGAGCTCGGCTGACTGGGGCCGCCATTCGACGATGGGGACGAAGCCGGGGTCGAGGAGTTCGAAGCCGTCGAAGGCGGCGCGGATCTGCTCCTGGGGGCGGGGGTAGTAGGGGGCTCCGCCGGTCTTGGCGTATTCCTCGCAGAGGGTCACATACGCCTGGCTGTCGGTGGTGCCGTCCCAGAGGACCAGGTGGCTGCCCGAGGGCACCGAGCCCATGACGGTGCGCACGATGCGCAGCATGTCCTGGTGGGAGTCGGCATGGCCGAGCACGCCCATGAACATGACCGTGATGGGCCGGGTGAAGTTCAGTACGTTCCGGGCGTCGGCGACGATCTGCTCCGGGTCGTGGAAGTCGGAGTTGATGTAGCTCGTGACTCCCTCGTCGGAGGTATTGATCAACAGCGCCCGAGCGTGGGCGAGTACCAGCGGGTCGTTGTCGACGTAGACGACCCTGGACTCCGGTGCCGCACCCTGCGCGACCTCGTGTGTGTTCTGCATGGTGGGCAGGCCGGTACCGATGTCGAGGAACTGCCGGATGCCGACCTCGTTCGCCAGATGGCGCACCGCGCGGATGAGGAACTGGCGTGACTGAACGGCCATGGTGGAGATGTCCGGGTCGATTTCCAGACACGCCTCCCCGACGGTGCGGTCGACCTCGTAGTTGTCCTTGCCGCCCATCCAGTAGTTCCAGATCCGCGCCGAGTGCGGGATGTCGCTACGGATCGTCGGGTCTTGCGGGTTCGGCATTGGCGTTCAGCTCCTTGACGTTCACGGCAGCGGACGAGCGCCGTACACAGGGACCTGCCGCGGGCGTCCTCCAGCCCGCGGCGGCACCCCTCGGCATGGCTACCGCACGTTACCCCGCGGACACGCGCTCCGTGCAGGATTGAGCATCTTTTAAGACTTGTCAGCCGTCGAACGCGCCCGTCCGCAGTGCGGTGATGGCTGCGGCCGGGCAGAGCTCGGCGGCCTGGTGAGCCGCGGCGTGGTGGGCAGGCGCGGGCTCCGGGTCGAGGAGGACCACCCGCCCGTCCGCGTCGCGCTGGTCGAACAACTGGGGGGCCGTCAGCGCGCACATTCCGGCGCCGACACATCGGTCACGGTCGACGGAGAGGCTCAGGAAAATTGTCATCCGACTACCCTTCGTCCCCCCGTGACGTCCCAGGTGACGGGCAGGCTCTCCACGCCGTAGACGTTCGTGTTGACGCGCAGCGGTACCTCCTCGCGCGGGATGGCCGGCCGCAACGTCGGAAAGCGGGCGAGCAGTGCGGGGAAGGCGACGCTCATCTCGACGCGTGCCAGCTGCTGGGCCACGCACTGGTGGGCGCCGTGACCGAAGGCCAGATGCCCGAGGGCCTGGCGGCGCAGGTCGAGCCGGTCGGGCTCGGGGTACTTCTCCGGGTCGCGGTTGGCGGCCGGGAAGGAGACGACGACCGTCTCACCGGCCTTGATCGTCCGGCCGCCGATCTCGACGTCCTCCAGCGCGGTCCGCAACCCCAGCTCGGCAATGGTGAGATAGCGCAACAGCTCCTCGACCGCCTGGCCGGCGAGACTCGGATCGCCGCGCAGGACAGCGGCCTGCTCAGGGTCGCTCAGCAGCGCGAAGGCGCCGAGCCCGAGCATGTTGGCGGTGGTGTCGATCCCGGCCGCCAGCAGAAGAAAGCCGATGCCCAGCAGCTCCTCGTCCGTGAGGTCGCTGTCGGTGAGGTCGCTGAGTATGTCGTCGGTGGGGTCGGCGCGTTTGGCGGCCACCAGCTCTGCGAGGTAGGTCTGGATGGCCGTGAACGCAGCCATCTTCTCTTCCATGTCCCCGCTGAAGACCGCCGCGGCCTGCTCCTGGAAGGAGTCCCGGTCCTGGTACGGCACCCCGAGCAGCTCGCAGATCATGATGGCGGGGATGGGCTGGGCGAACGCGGTCACCAGATCCACCGTCGGCCCGGCCTTCTCCATGGCGTCCAGATGCTCGGCGGTGATCTGCTCGACTCGTTCGGTGAGCAACTTCATCCGCCGGACGGTGAACTTGCCCGCCAGCAGCTTCCGGTAGCGGCCGTGCTGTGGCTCGTCCATGTTGATGAACTCGCCCGGTGCCGCCGGAGGAATCTCCATGCCGCCCAGGTCCATGGACGGGTTGTGCATGAGCTCTTTGCGGGAGCTGAGCCGTGCGTCGGCCAGGATCGCGCGGCACACGGAGTACCCGGTCGCCAGCCAGCCGAGGTGCCCGTCGGGGAAGCGCAGTCGGCGCAGCGGCTGCTCCTGGCGGTGCCGCGTCAGCTCGGCGGGCGGGTCGAAGGGACAGCCCGTACGGCTGTCGTCAGGTCGTGTCACCAGTTCGACGGCGTGTGCCGCGTCGTGGGGGGAACGCGTCGACGGTGCGTGGTCCATGGGGTCCTCCGGTGTAGGGGGTGAGCACTGCAGGGGGTAAGTGCTGTGTACGGAGTGCGTGCCGCGCGAGGTTCTTCACGTGATCACTTCCTCGGCCGCCGGGACGGCTTCGCGGGCCGGTTCGTCCACTGCGCGAAGGGGCGGCGGGGAGGGCTTGCCCACCGTTGCCGCATCGGCCGTCGCGTCGATCCTCGCCGGGGGCAGAATCCGGAGAAGACAGAGCGTCTGCGGCTGCGTCACCGGGTGGGGTCTTCCTCGGCGCCCCGCGAGCCGTCGGCGGACGGCCGGTTGCCGGGGGCCAGGGGGCCGAGGGCCGGGGGCCCGTCCTCGCTGGGCAGGACGACGCTGGCGGTTCCCTTGTTCAGGTCGATGCGTGTCCGCGGCGGGGCGCCGTCGCCCTCCTCGTCGCGGAGCACTTCCTGCTGTTGCTGCTGCTTGAGCTCGACCAGCTTGTTGCCGTTGAAGATCAGGTTGAACTCGTCGAACGCGTGGCCGGTCAAGGGGCGCCGTGAACTGCCCTGCCGGAAGAGGATGCTGCGCCCCTTGAAGAAGCGGCGCAGGACCAGTTCCGTCCCGCAGCAGATGAACAGCAACAACGCGAGCCCGGGGATGACGGCCTCGCTCCACACAAATGACATCGGATAAGCCTCCTGCTGACGTGCCGAGGCTATCCGCCGACCGGGGTCCGCTCCTCGGGGATCAGGTGTCCCGTTCCGTCCAGTGCCGTCTCGAACCTTGCACGGCACAACGGCACAGCGGAGTCTCCAGTGGAGTTCAGCGCCTGCGCAGCCCGAGGAGAATCGATGATCCCGCTCTCGCACGCACAGCAGCGACTGTGGTTCCTCAACCGGTTGGAAGGGCCCAACGCCACCTACAACATGCCGGCGGTCCTCCGGCTGACGGGTGAACTCGACCGGACCGCGCTCGTCGCGGCGCTGCAGGACCTCATCGACCGGCACGAGCCGCTGCGCACGGTGTTCGTCAGCCGGGACGACGTGCCCGGCCAGCAGATCCTCGCCCCGGGCGCGGCCCGCCTGGAGGCCGCCGTCACCGAGGTCGCACCCGAGGAGCTGGACGGCGAACTCGCCGCGCTGGCCGCCGAAGCCTTCGACCTGGAGGCGGAGATACCGATCCGGGCACGGCTGTTCGCGCTGTCCGAGCGCGAGCACGTGCTCGCGCTGGTGATCCACCACATCGCCGCGGACGGCTGGTCGATGGCCCCGCTGGCCCGTGACCTCACCGCCGCGTACGAGGCGCGCCGCGCCGGGCGGGCACCGAACTGGCCGGAGCTGCCGATCCAGTACGCGGACTACACCCTCTGGCAGCAGGAGCTGCTCGGCGGCGAGGACGACCCGGAATCCCTCATCAGCGAGCAGATCGAGTACTGGCGCAAGGCGCTGGCCGGGCTGCCCGACGAACTGCGGCTGCCAGTGGACCGGCAGCGCCCCGCCGAGCCGGGCAACCAGGGCGGCAACGTCCCCTTCCAGGTCGGCCCCGAGCTGCACCGGAAGCTGTCCGAACTGGCCGCGCGGTCCGACGCCAGCCTGTACATGGTGGTGCAGGCGGGGCTCGCCGCGCTGCTGAGCCGGCTGGGAGCCGGTACGGACATCCCCCTCGGCTCGCCGATCGCCGGACGCACCGACGAGGGGCTGGACGAGCTGGTCGGCTTCTTCGTCAACACCCTGGTGATGCGCCTCGACACCGACGGCGACCCCTCGTTCCGCGAACTCGTCGACAGGTCCAGGGAGACGGCGCTGGGCGCCTACGCGAACCAGGACCTGCCGTTCGAGCGGCTGGTCGACATCCTCCGCCCGGACCGGACCCTGGGCAGGCACCCGCTGTTCCAGGTGATGCTGGCCTTCCAGAACAACACGCTGCCGCAACTGCGGCTGCCCGGGCTCGTCGTGGAGGGCGAACAGCTCTACACCGACACCTCCAAGTTCGACCTGGCGTTCAGCATGGGCGAGCAGTTCGACGCCGACGGCCGCCCGCTGGGACTGGGCGGCACGATCGAATACGCCACCGACCTGTTCGACCGGGAGAGCGTGGAGCGGCTCGGCGCCCGCCTGATCCAGGTCTTCGAGTCGATGACCGCCGACCCCGACCAGCGGGTCGGCGCCGTGGACGTGCTGCTGCCGGGCGAGCGGCAGCAGGTGCTGGAGACCTGGAACCGGACCGACCGCGAGGTCCCCGAGGCCGGTTTCGCCGAGCTCTTCCAGGCCCGCGCCGCCGAGGCCCCGGACGCCACCGCGCTGGTGTCCGGGACGGCCACACTGACCTACGGCGAACTCGACGCCGCCGCCAACCGGCTGGCCCGGCTGCTCATCGAGCGCGGCGCGAGCCCTGGGCGGCTGGTGGCGCTGGCGCTGCCCCGCTCGATCGAGCTGGTGACGGCGATGCTCGCGGTCGCCAAGGCCGGGGCCGCCTACCTCCCGGTCGACACCGGCTACCCGGCCGAACGCATCGCGTTCCTGATCGAGGACGCCCGCCCGGTGCTGACCGTGACGGCCGGCGAGGTGACCGGACTGCCGGACGGCAGCCCGGTCCTCGCCCTGGACGACGAGCACACTCGCGCCGAGCTGGACAGGTGCAGCGCCGACGACGTGCCGTCGGACCGGACGCTCAGCAGCCCGCTCTACGTCATCTACACCTCGGGCTCCACCGGGAAGCCGAAGGGCGTGGTGGTGACGGACGGCGGCGTGGCCAGTATGGCTCGCAGCCAGCGCGAGCGCCTGGGCGCAGGCCCCGACAGCCGGGTGCTGCAGTTCTCCTCGCCGAGCTTCGACGTCGCGTTCTGGGACATCTGCATGGCGCTGCTGAACGGCGGCACACTGTTCCTGCGGTCGGCCGAGCAGCTGATGCCCGGTCAGGAGCTGGCCGAGTTCATCAGGGACCAGCGCCTCACGCACTTCACCATGCCGCCGTCCGTCCTCGCGGCGATGCCCTCGGGTGTGCTGCCGCCCGGCCTGACCGTTTCGGTGGCCGGCGAGACCTGCCCCGGTGCGCTGGTGGAGCGCTGGGCGCCGGGCAACCGGATGTTCAACGCCTACGGCCCGACCGAGACGACCGTCATCGCGACCATCAGCGAGCGGCTGTCCGGCCCGGACGGTCCCCCCATCGGCAGGCCGGTGGACAACACCCGGGTCCACGTCCTCGACGAGGCCCTGCGCCCGGTGCCGCCCGGCGTGGTGGGAGACCTGTACGTCGCGGGCGCCAGCCTGGCCGCCGGGTATCTGCGCCGCCCGGGGCTGACCGCCGAGCGTTTCGTCGCCTGCCCGTTCGGCGAACCCGGCGAGCGGATGTACCGCACCGGGGACCTCGCCCGGCTGCGGGCCGACGGACAGGTCGACTACGTCGGCCGCGCCGACGCGCAGGTGAAGATCCGCGGCTTCCGGATCGAGCCCGGCGAGGTGGAGTCCGTACTGGCCCGCCACCCCGGGGTGCAGCAGGCCGCCGTGCTGGCGCGCGAGGACCGGCCCGGGGACCGGCAGCTGGCCGCGTACCTCGTCCCGGCCGGGGACGACGCCGACCGGGACGAGGCCGCGGAGAGGCAGCAGCTCGGCAACTGGCAGGCCACCTATGACGCCACCTACGACGCCCACCAGGAGGGCCGGTCGGCCGGTCTGGGCGAGGACTTCTCCGGCTGGAACAGCAGCTACACCGGGCAGCCGATCCCCCTCGCGCAGATGCGCCGCTGGCGGGACGCCACCGTGGCCCGGGTGCGGGAGCTGCGCCCGCGCCGGGTGCTGGAGATCGGCGTGGGCAGCGGGCTGCTCCTCGCGCCGCTGGCGCCGGAGTGCGAGTCCTACTGGGGCACCGACATCTCCGAAGTCGTCATCGACCGGGTCCGCGCCCAGCTCGCCGACCGGCCCGAGCTGAACGACAAGGTCGAGCTGCGGGCCCAGCCGGCGCACGTCTTCGACGGTCTGCCGACCGGCTGGTTCGACACCGTCGTCCTCAACTCCGTCATCCAGTACTTCCCCAGCGCCGACTACCTGACCGATGTGCTCACCCAGGCGCTCGAACTGGTCGCCCCTGGCGGCAGCGTGTTCGTCGGGGACGTGCGCAACCTCCGGCTGCACCGGGCCCTGCGCACCTCCGTCGAACTGCTCACCACCGACACCGCCGTCCGCGATGCCGCGGAAGTGCGCCGGACGGTCGAGCTGGCCGTGGCACGGGAGACGGAACTGCTCGTCGACCCCGACTACTTCGCCGCACTGGCCCCGGCCACGGACATCGCGGTCAAGCCCGGCACGGACCGCAACGAGCTGACCGGCCACCGCTACGACGTGCTGCTGCGCACCGCGCCGGAGCCGCAGCCGGAGCCGGACGCCGTGCGGGAGCTGCTCTGGGGGCGGGAGGCCACGGGCCTGGACGCGCTGCGCGCCGCGCTGGCGGCCCGCCCGGACGGACTGCGGGTCACCGGAGTCCCCAACCGTCGGATCGCCGGAGAGCTGGCTGCCGCGCGGGCGCTCGAAGCCGACGACCTGCCTGCCGCGCTGGCCGCCCTGGCGGCGGAAGCGGCCGGGCTGCCGGAGCCGGAGGAGTTCGCGGCGCTGGGCGAGGAGGCCGGTTACCGGACCACCGTCACCTGGGCCGGAGCCGACCGCGACGGCCGCACCCTGGACGTACTGTTCACAGCGCCCGGGGCGGTCGCGGTGACCGCCTACCGCCCTGGCACGCGCCCGGCCTCCGGAGGCGGTGCGTACACCAACGCGCCGGCCGCCGTGCTGGCATCGGACGCGCTCGTCGAGTCGGTGCGCGAGCACCTGCGGCGCGCGGTGCCCGACCACCTGGTGCCGACCGCGTTCGTCGTGCTGGACCGGATGCCGCTGACCACGAACGGCAAGGTGGACAGGCGGGCGCTGCCCGCCCCCGCGGTCCTGGGCAAGACCTCGGGGCGGGGCCCGCGCAACGACCGCGAGGCCACGCTGTGCCGGATCTTCGCCGAGGTCCTCGGGCTGCCCCGGGTCTGCATCGACGACGGCTTCTTCG
Organism: Streptomyces spirodelae; assembly: GCF_017676385.1. Taxonomy (GTDB): domain Bacteria; phylum Actinomycetota; class Actinomycetes; order Streptomycetales; family Streptomycetaceae; genus Streptomyces; species Streptomyces spirodelae. The sequence goes on along the minus strand of NZ_JAFFZN010000001.1, from coordinate 176,737 downwards.
AACTGGGCGGCCACTCGCTGCTGGCAACCCGGCTGGTCGCGAGGGTCCGGGAAGCGCTGGGCGTCGACCTGGCCATCCGGGACCTGTTCCTGACGCCGACCGTGGCCGGGCTCAGCGACGTGCTCGACGCGGCCGAGAGCACCCGGCGGCAGCCGGTGGTGCGGCAGCGGCGCCCCGAGCGCACCCCGCTGTCGCACGCGCAGCAGCGGCTGTGGTTCCTCAGCCGGCTGGAGGGCGGGAGCGCCACCTACAACATGCCGATCGCGGTACGGCTCACCGGCGACCTCGACCGCGACGCCCTGGCGGCGGCCGTCCAGGACGTGATCGCCCGTCACGAGGTGCTGCGCACCCGGTACCCGGACCTCGACGGCACTCCCTACCAGGACATCGTGCCCCCGGAGCAGGCCCGTATCGAGCTGAAGGCCACCGGGACCACCGAAGGGGAACTGGCCGCGCACCTGGCCGGGGTCTGCGGTCACGTCTTCGACCTGGCCCGGGAACTCCCCCTGCGAGCCCACCTGTTCGCCCTCTCGCCGCACGAGCACGTGCTGGCGCTGGTGCTGCACCACATCGCCGGGGACGGGTGGTCGATGGGGCCGCTGACCCGGGACCTCACGGACGCCTACGCAGCGCGCCTCGACGGCCGGCGGCCGCGATGGGCGCCGCTGCCCGTGCAGTACGCGGACTACGCACTGTGGCAGCGGGAGCTGCTGGGCCGCGAGGACGACGCGGACAGCTTGGTCAGCGAACAGATCGCGTTCTGGCGCAGGACACTGGCCGACCTGCCCGAGGACCTGCGGCTGCCCGGCAGCCGCCCGCGCGGCACGAGCAGCGACTACCACGGGGCCACCCTGTCGTTCCGTATCGACCAGCCGACCCACCGCCGGCTGGCCGACCTGGCCGCAGCCACCGGCACCAGCCTGTACATGGTCGGCCAGGCGGGGCTCGCGGCCCTGCTCACCCGGCTCGGCTGCGGCACCGACATCCCGGTCGGCACGCCGGTCGCCGGCCGTACCGACACCGCGCTCGACGACCTCATCGGCGACTTCCTCAACACGCTGGTGCTGCGCACCGACACCAGCGGCAACCCCACCTGGCACGAGCTGCTCGACCGGATCAGCGAGACGAATCTCAGCGCCTACGCCCACCAGGACGTGCCGATCGAGCGGCTGGTCGAACTCCTCAACCCGGACCGCTCGGCGGGCAGGATGCCGCTGTTCCAGGTCTTGCTGTCGCTGCACGCCGCCCCGCCGGAACCCCAGCTCCCGGGTCTGGCCGCCCGGGCCGAGCCGGTCGAGCGGATCGTGCAGAACAAGTTCGACCTCGCCGTCCACCTCCGGGAGACCGTCACCGAGGACGGTGCCCCTGGCGGTCTGGAAGGCATGGTCGAGTACTCGACCGACCTGTTCGACGCTGCCGACGTCGAGCGGCTGACGGTCCGTCTGGCTCGGATTCTCGCCGCCCTGGCCGCGGACCCCGGACAGCGGATCGGCACGGCCGAACTGCTCGACGAGGCCGAGCGCGCGCAGGTCGTCCACGGCTGGAACGACACCGCGCACGCGGTGCCGCACACCACCCTGCCTCAGCTGCTGACAGCGCAGGCTGCCCGCACGCCCGACCGTACGGCGGTGGTCTTCGAGGACACCGAACTCACCTACGCCGAGCTCGACCTGCGCGCGAGCCGGCTGGCCCGGGTGCTCGCCGAGCACGGCGCCGGACCGGAGACCTGTGTCGCCGTGTTGCTGCCGCGCTCCGAAACCCTCGTCGTCGCGCTCCTGGCCGTCCTCAGAACCGGTGCCGCCTACCTGCCGGTCGACCCCGGATACCCCGCCGAGCGCATCCAGTACCTGCTCGACGACGCACGCCCGGTGCTCACCCTCACCGAGGACCATCCGCTCCTCGCCGCCGAGCCGACGGGACCCGCGCTCCCGGCGGGGCCGGGTATCTGCCTCCCTGAGCATCCCGCATACGTCATCTACACCTCCGGGTCCACCGGAGCGCCCAAGGGCGTGGTGGTGTCCCACGCGAGCATCGTCAACCGGCTGCTGTGGATGCAGGACAGGTTCGGGCTCGACGCCACCGACCGGGTGCTGCAGAAGACCCCCGCCGGGTTCGACGTGTCGGTGTGGGAGTTCTTCTGGCCGCTGCTGAGCGGCGCCACGCTGGTGGTCGCCGAACCCGGCGGACACCAGGACCCCGCCTACCTGGTCCGGCTGATGCGCGAACAGCGGATCACCACGGCCCACTTCGTGCCGTCGATGCTGGCCGTGTTCGCCGCCGAGCCCGCAGCGGCACACCTTCCCGACCTGCGCCGCCTGATCAGCAGCGGCGAGGCGCTGCCGGCCGAGCTGGCCGGGCGGGCCACCGGGGTGGTCGGCGCGCCCCTGCACAACCTGTACGGGCCGACCGAGGCGGCGGTCGACGTCACCGCCGAGGAGTACCGGAGCGAGCCGGGCGCTGTCTCGGTGCCGATCGGCAGCCCGGTGTGGAACACCGCCCTGTACGTGCTCGACTCCGCGCTGCGCCCGGTGCCGCCGGGTGTCGCCGGCGAGCTGTACCTCGCCGGCGCCCAGCTCGCCCGCGGCTATCTGCACCGCCCGGCTCTGACCGCCGAACGGTTCGTGGCCTGCCCGTTCGGCGCTCCCGGGGAGCGGATGTACCGCACCGGCGACGTGGCGGCCTGGCGGCCCGACGGGCGGCTGGAGTTCCTCGGCCGTGCCGACGACCAGGTCAAGGTGCGCGGCTTCCGGGTCGAGCCCGCCGAGATCGAGGCGGCCCTGGCCCGGCACGGAGGCGTCGGGCACGCCGTCGTCGTACCGCGCGCGGACGCGTCCGGCGACACCCGCCTGATCGCCTACGTCGTCCCGGCCGGTGCGGACCGGCCCCAGCCCGCGGCGCTGCGCGAGTTCCTCGGCGGCCTGCTGCCGGAGCATCTGGTCCCCGCAGCCTTCGTCGTAGTGGACGAGCTGCCGGTGACCCCGAACGGGAAGCTGGACCGGCGGGCGCTCCCGGCGCCCGGCCATGAGGACCGGAAGGCCGGGCGCGGGCCGCGCAACAAGCGCGAGGAGACGCTCTGCCGGATCTTCGCCGACATCCTCGGCCTGCCCAGCGTGGGCATCGCCGAGGGGTTCTTCGACCTGGGCGGCCACTCCCTGATGGCGACCCGGCTGATCTCTCTGGTACGGGTCACCTTCGGTGTCGACCTGGCGATCCGCGACCTGTTCACCACGCAGACCGTGGCCGGGCTCGTGCGCATCCTCGACGCCTCCGGCGACAGTCGGCGGCCGCCGATCGTGCGGGGGCCGCGCCCGGAACTGGTGCCGCTGTCCCACGCGCAGCAGCGGCTGTGGTTCCTCAACCGGCTCGAAGGCTCGAACGCCGCCTACAACCTGCCGATGGCGGCGCGGCTGACGGGCTCCCTGGACCTGGCGGCGCTGGCCGCCGCCGTCGCCGACATCACCGTCCGGCACGAGACGCTGCGCACAATCTTCCCTGAGACCGACGGCGTTCCCCACCAGCAGATCCTCGCCCCGGACCAGGCGAGCCCCGACTTCGCGGTCAGCGAGATCGGCCAGGCCGCCGGGCAGGAAGCGGTGGCCGCGGCGATCGCCCGGACCGCCGAGCGGGACTTCGACCTGCGCACCGACCTGCCGCTGCGGGTCAGGGTGCTCACCGTCTCCCCGACCGAGCACGTGCTGGTGCTGGTCCTCCACCACGTGGCGGGCGACGGCTGGTCGCTGGTACCGCTCGCCCGCGACCTGAGCGATGCGTACGCGCAGCGCTGCGCGGGCCGGGCCCCGGAGTGGACCGAACTGCCCGTGCAGTACGTGGACTACGCGCTGTGGCAGCGCGACCTGCTGGGCCGTACGGACGACCCGGACAGCGTCGTGAGCGAGCAGGTCGCCTACTGGCGGCGGGCGCTGGCCCGGATACCGGACGAGCTGCCGCTGCCCACGGACCGGCCGCGCCCGAAGAGGCCGACCTACGCCGGTGGCAGCGTCGACTTCGGGTACGGGCCGGAACTGCACGCCCGGATCAACAAGCTGGCCGTCGACTGCAACGCGACGGCGTTCATGGTCGTCCAGACGGCGCTCGCGGCCCTGCTGACCCGCCTGGGAGCCGGCACCGACGTCCCCGTCGGCTCGCCCATCGCCGGGCGCACCGACAGGGCCCTCGACGACCTCGTCGGGTTCTTCGTCAACACGCTGGTGCTGCGTACCGACACCAGTGGCGACCCGACGTTCCGCGAGGTCATCGACCGGGTGCGGGAAGCCAACGTCAACGCCTACGCCCACCAGGACCTCCCGTTCGAGTACCTGGTCGAGGCGGTCAACCCGGACCGGTCCCCGGCCCGGCACCCGCTGTTCCAGGTGATGTTCGCCTTCCAGAACACCCGCGACACCGAGCTGCGACTGCCCGAGCTGACCGCGGAGGCGCTGGAGACCGGCACCAACGCGACCATGTTCGACCTTTCGGTCAACCTGACGGCCCGCTACCACGAGGACGGCCGGGAGGGCGGCGCCCGCGGCGCGCTGGTCTACAGCAGCGATCTCTTCGACCGGGGGACCGTGGAGGCGATCGCCGAGCGCCTGCTGCTGATGCTGGAGGCGATCACCAGCGACCCCGGGCAGCGGATCAGCCAGGTGGAGCTGCTCGGCGCTGCCGAGCGGCAGCGGATTCTGGGGGAGTGGAACGGCGGCACCGCACCGGTCCCTTCTGCCACCCTGCCCGAGCTGTTCGCCGCCTCCGCAGCGCGCGACGGCGCCGCCACCGCGGTGCGCGCGGGGGAGGTGCGGCTCAGCTACGACGAGTTGCGGGCGTCCGCGAACCGGCTGGCACGGCTGCTGGTGGCGAACGGCTGCGGACCACAGCAGCGGGTCGCGCTGGCCCTGCCGAGGGACGAACGGCTGCCGGTCGCGATGTGGGCTGTGCTCAACTCCGGTGCAGCGTACGTGCCGATCGACCCCGGCCACCCGGCCGAGCGGGTGCGGTATCTGGTCGAGGACGCCCGCCCGGTGCTGGCGGTGACGGATCGCGACGGTGCGGCCGTACTGCCCGACGGCCTGCCCCGTATCGTGCTCGACGATCCGGAGACCCGGGCGGCACTCGCCGGGTTCGACGATGGGGACCTCACCGACGCGGACCGGACGGCGCCGCTGCGTCCCGACGACGCGGCCTACGTGATCTACACCTCGGGATCGACCGGGCGGCCCAAGGGCGTGCTGGTCGAGCACCGCGCGGTGGCGAATCTGTCGGCTTGGGCCGGCCACGCCTTCTCCGCCGACGTGTTCGCCGATGCGCTGGCCTCCACCTCGGTGACCTTCGACGTCTCGGTGTCGGACATGATTCTGCCGCTGCTGCACGGCGGCAGCATCGAGGTGGTGCCCGACGTGCTCGCGCTGGCCGACGAGGACCGTCCCGAGGTGAGCCTGGTCTGCACGGCGCCGTCCGCGATGTCGGCCGCGCTCGCCACCGGGGGACGGCTGAGGATCGGCACCGTCATCCTGGTGGGCGAGGCGGTCACACCGCGGCTGATGCGGGATCTGCGAGCCGCGGCCCCCGGAGTGCGGATCGCGAACCTGTACGGCCCGACGGAGGCCACCGTCTACGCCACCGAGTGGTACGACGACGGCAACGCCGAGGGCGTGGCACCGATCGGCCGGGCGCTCACCAACTACCGCACATATGTGCTGGATGACGGCCTGAATCCGGTGCCCCCCGGTGTCACCGGTGAGCTGTACCTCGCCGGGGCGGGTCTCGCCCGGGGCTACTTCGGGCGGCCCGGGATGACCGCCGAACGCTTCGTCGCCTGCCCGTTCGGTGGTGCCGGGGAACGCATGTACCGCACCGGCGATCTGGTGCGCTGGCGCACCGACGGGCAACTGGAGTTCGTCGGCCGCGTCGACGACCAGGTCAAGGTCCGCGGCCAGCGCGCCGAACCCGGAGAGACCGAGGCCGTGCTCGCCCGGCACGACTCCGTCGCGCAGGTCGCGGTGATCCCCCGGAAGGACCAGCAGGGGGACACCACACTGGTCGCGTACACCGTGGCCGCCGACGGCCACGAGGCGCAGCCCGCCGAACTGGTCGAGTTCGCGCGCCGCGAACTGCCCGGCCATCTGGTCCCCTCGGCGGTCGTGCCGCTGGAGCGGCTGCCGCTGACGGCCAGCGGAAAGCTGGACCGCCGGATGCTGCCCGCGCCCGGGAACGAGCAGACCACCGGGGGGCGCGGGCCGCGCGACGCCAGGGAGCAGGCGCTGTGCGACCTGTTCGCCGAGGTGATCGGGGTGCCGTCGGTCGGGATCGACGACAGCTTCTTCGAGTTGGGCGGTCACTCCCTGCTCGCCACCCGGCTCGTGGCCAGGACACGGGAGCTGCTCGGCGTCGAACTCGCCGTGCGCACCCTGTTCGAGGCCCCGACCGTGGCGGCGCTCGCCGACCGCCTCGAGGCCAGTGGGACTGAGGGCTCCGGCGCGGACTCGCTCGACGTCCTGCTGCCGCTGCGCGCCGAAGGCAACCGCCCCCCGCTGTTCTGCCTGCACCCGGCGACCGGGCTCGGCTGGGTGTACGCGGGACTGGTGGGGCAGTTGGAGAAGGAACAGCCGGTCTACACGCTCCAGGCCCGGGGCCTGGACGGGAAGGGCGGGTACGCCGCTTCGGTCGACGAGATGGCTGCCGACTACCTGGCGCGGATCCGCGAGGTCCAGCCGCACGGGCCGTACCAGCTCCTGGGCTGGTCCTCCGGCGGCGCGGTGGCCCACGCCATCGCCGGGCTCCTGCGTGACCAGGGCGAAGAGGTGCCCCTGCTGGCCATGCTCGACACCACGGTCCCAGGGCCCGACTACACCGACCCGGACACCGATGTGATGTTCCAGGCTCTGCGTTACGTCGGCCTGGACCTGCCGCAAGCGGCGGGGGAGGAGCTGGACTTCGGCCGGGTGCACGCGTTCCTGCGCGAGATCGACCACCCGCTGGCCGGCCTGGGCGTGAGCAGCCTGGCCGCGCTGCCGGAGATCCTCGCGCGGCAGACCGCGATGCTGAGGGAACCGTTCGCCCGCGCGGTCGACACCGACCTGCTGTTCTTCACCGCGCGGCGCAGCCACCCGGACGAGCCGGACTTCGCTCTCGGCTGGCAGCCGCTGGTCACGGGCCGGATCACGGAGATCGAGGTCGACTGCGAACACAATCGGATGACGGAACCCAGGGTGCTGGAGCACATCACTCCCGCGCTGCGGGAGAAACTCTCGGCGGTCGATTGGTGACCCAGGGCTGATTGGTGACGACCTTGAACTTGTGAAGTAGTACGGATCGGACTATCTCCGTTTGGTGCCGAAGTCGTGACACCGCGGGTGTTTGTGCGCTGCTATGCTTGTATCGTCCACTGCTGATGGGGGAACATCGGCGGGACCGAGAGCATTTCGGGGCGACGCAAAACGGGGGTAAGAGTGTGCGCATCCGTGTGTCACGTTGGCACGGGTATTTTGCCGCCGGCTGGGCCGTAATTTTCGCTGGTTTGCATTTCTTCTGGGCCCTCGGCGGGGAAGTGGGACTGGAGGTCTCCTCCGGTGAGCGACTCGCGAACGAACGGCCGGCCTGGTTCGTGGCCGGAGGGCTCTGGGGAGTGGGCTTCCTGTGTCTGATCGGCGCCGCGGTGGCGCTGGGGCTGCGGCGGCGCGGGGTCCGCGGGCGCCGATGGCGCCTGCTCCGGCTGCTGGGCCTGGCGATCTGCGCGCTGCTGCTCTTCCGGGGGGTTCTCATCGAGGCGCTGCTCGTCTTCGGTGTCCCGGCTGTCGGTGAGGTCAGCGCGGCGCAGAAGTTCTGGACGCTCGTGGTCTGGAACCCTTGGTTCATTCTCGGCGGAGTGCTGTTCGGCCTTGCGGCGAGAAGCTTCAGCAGGGGCATGGCGGCCCGCGTGGGAGCGGATGCCGTGACCACGTCATAAGTGGTTGAACGTACAAATAAACTTCAGGTAAGTGTTTGGCAATTTCGGGGGGTGATTGCCCGGATGGCGCCTGCCAATGCATCGGAATTTGTCCAGCAACTGCGAGAACTCCGACTGAGCGTTGGACAGCCTTCTATGCGGCGTCTGCAGCAGTTGGGAGGGAAAACCAGGGCGGCCAATGGCGATGAGGTCGACGCGCTGCCGCGGAGTACGGTCTCGACGATCCTGCGCGGCGACAAGCTGCCGCGGTCGGAATTCGTCTCGGCATTCGTCACGGCCTGCCTGGAGTACGGCGGGCAGCCGCCGGAAAAGGTGGCGGACCTGACCGAACACTGGCTCAGCTGCTGGCGGGCGCTCTACGCGGCGGGGGTGAGGGAAGGTGCCCAGGGGAGCGACGCCCGGGACGACCTGACCGGAGAGGGGCCGAAGGAGCGGAGCGTGCCCCGGCATCTCCCGCCCGACGTACGGCTCCTGGCCGACCGCGAAGGCGAACTCAGGGTCGCCGAGGAGAGGTTCCGGCGGCAGCCCGGAGGGAGCGTCTTCCTCGTGACGGGCCCGGTCGGCGTCGGTAAGTCCGCCTTCGCCGTCCGCTGGGCGCACCGCTTGGCCGGGGACTTTCCCGAAGGACAACTGTACGTCGATCTCCGGGGCCCGGCCGGGCCGTTGAACAGCGAGCAGGCCCTGGGCGTGCTGCTCGCCAGCCTCGGTGTACACGAGGAGGACCTCCCGGCTGATCCGTGGTGGCGGATGCAGCGGTACCGGTCGCTGATCGCCAGTCGCAGGATGCTCGTCGTCCTCGACAACGCCTGCGACGCCGAGCAGGTGCGCCCGCTGCTGGCGACCGGCGAGCACTGCCGGACCATCGTCACCAGCCGCAACCGGATGTCGGGGCTGGTGGCCAGGGAGGCCGCACAGCGCCTGGTCCTGGACGTGCTCAGCTCGCAGGCGGCGTGCTCGGTGCTCAGCGCCATCATCGACGAGGCGTACGTGGCCGACGCGCGTGCCGAGTTGGAGGAGCTGGCCGAACTGTGCGGACATCTGCCACTCGTGCTGCGGCTGGCCGCCGTGAAGTTCACCGACCGGCCAGGGCAGGGGTTCAAGACATTCGTCCGCACCATGCGCGACGGAAGCCGGCTGCTCGCCCTGGCGCTCGACGGTGACAGCGGCAACTCCATCAGAGCCGAACTGGAGTTCTCCTATCGCAGGCTCGGCCTCGACGCGAAGCGCTACTTCCGCAAGATCGGCCTCGTCGATCCCACCGGGTTCACGCTGGAGACCGGCGCCGCGGTCGCCGGGATACCCCTCGCCGAGGCCGACCGGCTGACCGAGCAGCTGGAGTCCGAGCACCTGGTGACGGAGATCGACGGGCACCGGTTCGCCATGCCCCGGGTGCTGCAGGTCTTCGCCCGGGGCATCGACGGCAGGCCCGACGAGCCTCGCACGCTAACGCTGGTGTGCAGCGGGTAGGTCACCGGCGGACGCCTCAGCGCCGCCGGTGACCCGGGCGGCCGGACGTGCCACGGCGATCAGCGATCCGACGGTGAGGATCACCTGATCGCCGACCCGGCTCTCGCCCGTCATGAACGCGTTGTCCTCCACAAGCCGTTCGACCGTGACGCGGTGCCGGATCACGTCGCCGGGGAACGCGGAACCGGTGAACGCGCAGTGCCGCAGCCGGCCGACCATCGGCAGGCGGTCCCCGGCGCCCTCCGGGCCCTGGCTGCTGAGCCAGAGCAGCGCCGCCGACTGCCCGAACGATTCCAGGATCATGGACCGGGGGTAGGCGTACCGCTCGGCCGGGAGGTCGTCGGCGATGTCCTGATAGCAGGGCTCGCTGCCGGTCACGGCCTTGGCGGTCTCGATGGTGTCGCCATGGGCGAAGTCCGTGACCCGGTCGACCAGCACCATCGGGTGCCGTACCGGGAGGAGTGCGAGAAGCTGCGCGTACCCGGGTCTCATGAGCTCCCTCCCCGTACGAGTTCGACGGTCATCTTCGCGACCTGGGCACCGTCGGCGCGGCGGCAGTCGAGCGCGGCCCGCAGCGCGCCCGGTCGGTCGGCCGAAACCCGGATCAGCAGCCGGAGTTCGTCGCCCTCCAGCATCGGGTTGAGCACGCGCGCTGAGTCGAGCGTCCCCAGTTCGAGCCAGTCGTCTCCAGGGCCGTCCGGTCGCCTGTCGGGTCCCTCCCGGGTGTCAGGCTCGTCCGGGCTGCCCGGACCGAGGTGCGCGGCGAGCGACGGTGCGCGATGGAGCTCGGCGCCGACCGCCTGCCGGATGCCGTCGAGCAGGAAGATCGCCGGATAGAGGGTGACCTGTGGGAAGTGCCCGGCGAGATAGGGATCGGTGGACCGCACCACCTTGTCCGCCTCGATCAGCAGCTCGTCCGCCTCGGCGCGGGCCGTGATCCGGTCGGCGCCCTCCAGCGGCCGGGCGTAGCTCCGATGTCCGCTCACAGGAACCACACACCGGCGTAGTCCCCCCAGCGGGCGGCGAGGTGAGCGGTGTCGATCCTGGTGACGCCGGGGAGCAGGGGGGCGTCGTCCAGGCCGAGGGCCGTGAGACCGGGCTCGTCGACGTACACCGCCGCTCCCTTGTCCACCAGCGCGCCGACAGAGCGGCGCGGGTCCGCGAGGGTGTTCACCGCCGTCGGCCCCACCTGGAGCGCGGGCGGCGGACCGGCACCGGCCAGCGCCGCGGTCACGCTCGACCCCCGCAGCACCACATCCATGCCGCCGAGCTGGTCGCCGAGCATCTCGACGCCGTAGAGCGCGTCGAAGAACTGTGCCTCCGCGCTGCCGCGGTAGCCGCGGTCGATGATGACCAGGTAGGCCACCTACGCACCTCCGATGTAGAGGGTCCTGCGGGCCGCGGCGATCGTGGCCGCCAGCCGGGCGTCGGAGCGCAGCCGGACTTCGGGGATGTGGTCGTGGGCGCCCCGCTCCGCGCTGCACGCCGTGCAGACGATCCAGCTGAACCGGCCCTTGTACGCGGTCAGCAGGCCCCGGATCAGCGCCCCTGCCGTCGGTGCAGGAGTCGCCGGGTCGCGCAGGTCGGCGGGTTTGGTCTCGCCCAGCGAGGACTGGGTCAGCATGGTGTTGTAGCCGCACGCCCACACCCTGAGGGTCTGCTCCCGCTCCAGTACGGCCTGGGTCAGCCGGAGCACGGTGGTCAGGGCGTCGGTCGTGTGCGGCGGTGCGGTGAGGACGATCAGCACGTCCCAGCTGCGGCGTTCGACGGTCGCGGCCATGGTCAGTGCCACACCACCCGGGTGCCGGGCTCCAGCAGCCAGTCCGCGACCTCGCCCATGCCGGTGGTCCGCACCCCCGGCGTCAGCGGTGCGGCGTGCAGCGCACGGTGGGCGAGGGTGAACTCGTCGGCCCACGCCTGCCCGCCGGCGCCGAGGAACCGCGGCAGCCCCGCGCTCGCCCCGCGGATCCCCAGCGCGACACCGTCCCCGGCCAGGAACAGGCGCACCCGTTCACCGGCACCCGCGAGCGTTGCGGCGTCGGCCAGGAATCGCTCCGCGGTGCCACCGGACTGGGTCTCCACGAGCAGATACCGCTCGGCCGGGTGGTCCTGGGTCATGCCGCGGGCTTCCGGAGCTTCCCCAGCAGCAGCGCGGAGATGTCGGACATGGTCCGCACTTGTCCGATCTCATGCGACTCGATCTTGACCCGGTAGTGCCGTTCCAGGGTGACGGCCAGCTCCATGGCCAGGAGAGAGTCGACGCCGAGGTCGCGGACGAAGTCGATCTCCGGGGTGATCGACGCTCCGTCGACCTCCAGCACATCGGCGATCATCTCGCGCAGCTCTTCGGTGTCGAGGGCGGCTTCGGCAGCAGTCATGGGAATCCCTTCCGTTGTTCGTCTCGCGGCGACGGTTGCGTGGCGGTGCGGTCGCGGCGTCAGCCGCAGCCGCCCGCGTGGCCGGCGTCCCCGCCGGCGGGAATCGGCTCGGGCAGCAGGCCCGCTTCATCGAGCCAGGTCAGCTCGGCGTCCGGGCCCGCCTCCTGCCCCCGGACCTTCGCGACGTAGGCGCGCAGCCGGTCGGCGCCGAAGAACTTGTCGTGCCCGTGGATGAAGAACGGGACGCCGAACAGACCGTCCTTGTACGAGCGGGTCAGCACCTCGGCACCCCGGCGCCGCAGCTGGGGATCGTCCGAGGCATCGGCGACCAGGGCCGGGTCCAGGCCGAGTTCGGCGGCCAGCTCGGCGATGACGGCCCGGTCGGTGATGTCCCGGTTCTGCTGCCAGCGGGCGCGATAGGCCAGCGCCACGTACTCCCGGCCCAGACCGGCGTCCTCGGCCACCAGATAGCCGAGGTGGGCGACCTCCCAGTTGGGGTCGCGGTCCACCGGCCAGGTGACGGTCAGCCCGCGGGCCTCGGCCAGGCGGCGGGCGTCCTGGAGGATGTAGAAGTTCTTCGCGCGGGACATCTCCACAATGGGCAGCTGGACACCGTCCTTGTCCAGCAGCGCCTGGGTCTCCTCGTCCGGTTCCCAGAACGGGACCCACTCGACGGCGTCCGCCACGTCGGGGTACCGGTCCATCAGGTCGTGGTAGGCGAACCAGGAGTACGGGCTGCGCAGGGAGAAGTACCAGCGGGGCGGCTTCCGGGCCATGTCGGGTGACTTCCTTTCCGGCGGGAACGCTCGGGCTTTTCCGGTGGGGCGTGCTCAGAGCGAGATGCCGCCGTCGATCTCCAGCACCGTCCCGGTGATGAAGGCCGCGCGGGGGGAGACCAGGAACGACACCAGGTCCGCCACCTCCTCGGCTCGGCCCATCCGGCGCAGCGCCGACCGCTCGACGGCCTCCTTCGCGACTGCTTCGGGCAGGCCGGCGGTCATGTCGGTCTCGATGAACCCGGGGGCGACCACGTTCGCGCGGATGCCGTACGGCCCTGCCTCCTTGGCCAGCGACCGGGTGAACCCGATGATCCCGGCCTTGGCGGCCGCGTAGTTGGTCTGCCGGGCGTGGCCCTGCACGCCGGCGACCGAGGACAGGTTGACGATCACCCCGGAGCGGCTCTTCATCATTTCGAAGATCGCGGAACGGCAGACGTTGTACATGCCGTCGAGGTTGATGTCGAGGACGGTACGCCAGTCCTCGTCCGCCATCAGCGCCAGCGCGCCGTCCCGGGTGACACCCGCGGAGGTCACCACGGCGTCGATCGTGCCCAGCTCCTCCTCCGTGCCGTGCACCCAGGCGCGTACGGCGTCGGCGTCGGCCACATCGACCCGGGTGGCGATCGCGCGCCTGCCCAGTTCGGTGACCTCCTTCTCCAGCTGCAGGGCGGGCTCCTCGCTGCTGACGTAGCAGAACGCGACGTCGTAACCGTCCTCGGCCAGGCGGCGCACGACCGCCCGGCCGATGCCGCGGGAGCCGCCGCTCACCAGCGCGATCGGTGACGTGTTGTCAGGCATGGGTACTCCTGGTTACTTCGGTTGCTTCGCGATACGAGCCGGCTGTCCTGCGATACGGAAGAGGGCGCAGCCGTGGACGTTGTCGCGGTCGGCCGCGAGCACCGCCGCGACGCGTCCGGGCGCCGCCGGGTCCTGTTCGGCCGCCGCCAGCACGGACGCGATCTGGAACGGCGCCGCGGCGGCGCCCGCGTCCCCCCATGCCTCCTCGCCCGGCAGCCTCAACGGAGAGCGCCCGTCGATGTGGACCTCGCCCTGTCCGACAGCGGGGGAGAGGGCCCACAGGTCGGCCGCCTCGACCCCGGCCCGGGACAGGGCGCGGGAGAGGCAGTCCGACAGCGCGGCGTCCCGCTCACCGTCGCGGAACACCCCGAGGGTGACTCCGAGAACCTCGGCGAGCACCGGCCCGTCCGGGGGCGCTGCGGGTTCCAGCAGCAGCAGCGAGCAGCCCTCACCGAGCGCGGTGGGCCGCTCCGGGTGGTCGGCCTGGTGCTCCAGCCAGCCGCGGTCGTGGGTGAGTTCCTCCACACCGCCGCAGAGCACCGAGCGCGCGTGGCCGAAGGAGAGCAGCCGGAGGGCGTAGCGCAGCGCGAACAGCCCGGCTGCCCTGCCGCCCGCGACGGTGGTGTTGGGGCCCTTGAGGTTGTGCCGGATGGCGCACTGCGCCGCGGAGCTGTTCATGATGGCGTTGGGGATCCGCGGCGTGTCGATGTGGAACGGCATCGCCCGGGTGTGCGTGTCCCGGGTGATGTCCATCATGCTGGTGCTGCTGCCGGCGGTGGTGCCGAGCACGAGCGCCGCCCGCTCACCGGCCGCGACGTCGCGGTGCCGGCTGTCGGCGCCGAGCAGTTCGTCGGCCGCCGCAGCGGTCAGGGCCGAGACCCGGTCCATCGACCGGGTGCCCTTGCGCCCCAGCACCTCGGCGGTGACGAAGCCCGGCACCGGCGCTACCCGCTGCCGCGGGACCGGCCACTCCTCGGACCGTGTCACAGCGGAGGCGCCCGCCGCGACGCCGTCCGCGAAGGTCTTCCGGCCGAGGCCGAACGGCGAGACAGCCGACCAGGCGGTGATGACGGGCGCCGTCACGACTCCTCACCTGGCAGGCCCTTGAGGGCGCGGTCGATCCTGTCGTCCCAGGAGACGACCCGCGCCTGGTTGCCGTTCTCCACGACGCCGTAGCCGTGCGTGATCACACCCGTCGCCATCCGGACCAGCCGGCCCTCCCGCACCACGTAGCAGTCCATGCGCGCGGTGTAGAGCAGGGTCTTGAAGATGCTCTCGACCGTGTAGACGGTGTAGAGATCCTCCTCCAGCAGTGCCTCGCCGAGGATCTCGATCCGTGAGTGGGTGACAGCCGGAATCCAGTTGCGCTCGGCGAGCTGCGCTCCGATGGAGATGCCGCGCGCGTCGACGAAGCGGTGCTTGGCCTCCTCCATCTGCCGCAGATACGCCGACATGTGCATCCGGTCGAAGAAGTGCACATACGGATAGGGGACGCGGAGCTTCCAGCCGTAGCCGTTGCGGCCGGCCAGGAGCTGGTCGAGCACCGGGTCCTGGTCGGTCGAGCCGCCGGACGGCAGCTGTGCGCCCGTCCCGGCGACTGCCTCCCCGGGTTCCGGGGTGCCGAGCGAGGCCACGGTGAAGCGGTCGAGCACGGCGGGGGCTGGCACCCGGCCCGGCAGCCGCCGGTCGTCCTCGTCCCGGCGCAGCACGGCCGCCGCCGAGGCGGTGACGATCTTCTTCGGCTCGCCGTCGCGGAGCACGGTGATCGTCACCTTGAACCGGAACGCGGTGCCGTCGCCGCCCGTCACCGGCCTGACCTCGAGCACGGCCTCGTCGTCGACGAACACCCCGCCGCGCAGCCGGGCCTCCAGCTCGACCAGGTCGAAGCCCAGGCCGTACTGCTCGTAGAGCGCGCCGACCGGCAGCCCCTGGCGCCGGAAGTGCTCGATCACGGCCTTCTCGACGAGGTAGTTGACGTGCTTGAAGCCGATGTACGTGCCGATGTTGGCGCCCTCGTACCCGGGCGTGAGGGTGACCGTGGTGGTCTCCGTGACCACGTTCTTGACCGCGGTGTCGATGTCAGCCATCAGATTCGCTCCACTAGCGTTGAACAGGGCCGCTCCCCGACCGCCTCGGGGGCGGCGGGGACTCGGCGCAGGAAATCGTCGAGCGCGTCGGCGAACCGCTCGGGCTGCTCGGCCATCGGGAAGTGCCCGGTCTCCTCAAATGTGCGCAGCTTTGCCGCGGGCATCCGGGCAACCAGGTCCCGTGCCTCCCCGGTCACCGCGATGCGGTCCTCGGTACCGGAGACGACCAGCGCAGGCGTACGTACCTCACCGGTACGCAGCCACGGGGTGCGCAGGTACAGCTCGAAGAAGCGGGACCAGCCGTAGGGGCCGATGGTCTCGCACAGCCGCTCGGCCAGGGCGCGGTGCAGCTCCGGCTTCGACCGCGGCCCGGCCGCCACCCTGATGCCCTCCTCCAGGGTGCGGACGAACTGTTCCGGCAGGCCCGTCATGGTGCCCCAGTCGAAGTCCTCGGGCCGTGGCCGGAAGAAGGGGGACACCAGCACCATCCCCGGGAGCCGGGGCCCGGGGGACCCGGCGGTCCCGGTGGGCGCTGACGTGCCGCAGACCAGGTCGAGCAGGAGCAAGGCGGAGAAGGAGTGCGCCACCACGACGTCGGCCGGGCCCACGGTCCCGGCCAGCTCGTCCAGCGTCTCGGCGAGCCACGAGGCGGGGTCGAGGCGGTGCGCCCACTGGGGCGGCCCGGTGCCGCGCCAGGGCAGTTCGGCCGTATGGATCTCGGCCCGGCGCAGCTGAGCGCGCTGCGGGACCAGGGTGCACAGCCGGTCCCAGACGCTGCTGCTGTCCGCCATGCCGTGCAGCAGCAGCACCCGGGGCCCGGCGCCGTCACCGACCGTGCGCTGCCGGAACAGCACGGGCCCGACGCCGTGGGGCGCGGACGGCGGATTCACGCGCGGCTCACCTCGTCCCCGGTCACCGCGGCGTCCGGCACGGTGACACCGTCCCGCGGGGTGGCACCGTCCGGCGAGGTGAGCACGAGCCCGGCGACGGCGTCGTCGGCGTCCGTGCCCGCCACCGCGTGCACCGGACCCTCACCGCCGTCGGCGAAGTGGCCCGCCGCGGCCGCGCACTGGAGGACCCCCAGCGCGCCGGAGGCCGGGCCCCAGCGGTCCTCGAGACGGTGCCGGAGCACGCCGGGGAGCACTTCAGCGGATGCCTGGTGCGGCGCGAACCAGGCGCGGGGTGCGCCGCCGAGCGCGGACACGCAGTCGGCCAGCCCGCCGGTGCGGACGTACCCGCCGAGACCGGCGAGCACCGGAGCGCCCCGCTCGCCCGCCGTCCCGGGGGACTCCAGCACCAGCGCCGCGGCACCGTCGAACGGATACTCGTGCCCCGTGAGGCGGCCGACGATGTCGTTGGCCGGCTCGGCACCGACCACCAGGACGTGCCGGGCACGGTCGCCCGACAGCAGCACCATCGCCCAGTGCACCGCGTCGAGACCGGAGGTCGGGCCGTTGCACATCATCAGGTTCGGGCCACGCAGCCCGAACCTGATCGCGACCTCGGAAGCGGTGACATTGCTCGACAGCCGGGGCGCGTAGACCGGGCTGAGGAGCCGGGTGCCGCCGTCGGACCCGATGGTGGTGGCGACCTCGCACACCGAGTCCAGATTGCCGAAGTTCGAGCTGACGACGACCGCGACCGACTCGGCGGGCACCAGCAGTTCGGCGTCCACGACCGGGGCGCCGCCGCCGGTGGCGGTCAGCCGCGCGTCACCGGTCAGCAGCCCGGCCGCGTTCAGTGCGTCCCGCCCAGCGCAGAGCGCGAGCCGGGTCGCCTGGTCCAGATAGCGCAGCCCCTTCTTGCCGATCCGGGCCGCCGGGTCGAAAGGCGCGGCGCCCTCGGCGGAACGCGTGGTGAGATCCGTGGCGGACGGCGCGCCGGGCACGGCCAGGCCCACGCCGGTGGCGACCGCGCTCATCGCCGGCCGGCCACGAGTGCGACCGCGTTGACGCCGCCGAAGCCGAAGGCGTTGACCTGTGCCAGGGCCAGGTCCGCCGGTACGGCCGCCTCCCGGACGATCCGGAACTCCTCGGCCTCCTCGATCGGTTCGTCCAGGCCGAGCGTCGGCGGGACCAGCCCGTCCGCCATGGCGCGCAGCGCGACGATCAGACTGTGCAGTCCGGAGGCTCCGGAGGTGTGGCCGGTCATCGACTTCATCGCCGTCATCAGTGTCTTCTCCGGGGCGGCGCCGAACACGGCGCGGATGGCCCGGGCTTCGGCGTCGTCGTTGGCGTGGGTCCCGGTGCCGTGCAGCATCACCAGACCGATGTCCTGTGGCGTGGCGCCCGCCCGGCGGTGCGCTTCGCGGATCGCGGCGGCGATGCTCCCGGCGTCGGGCGCTGTGGTGTGGTGGGCGTCGCAGTTGACGGCGACGCCGCGCACCCGGCCGAGGGCCGGGCGGTCCGGGTCGTCGGTGCGGCGCAGCACCAGGGCCGAGGCGCCTTCGCCGAGGATCGTGCCCATCCGGTTGCGGTCGAAGGGGCGCACGGTGTCCGGCGCCACCGACTGCAGCCGGTCGGCGATCCCCACCATGCTCTCGGTGACGGCGTCGACCCCGGCCACGACCACGGTCTCGGCACCGGCGGCCAGCAGATCGGTGCCCATCGACAGCGCGTAGAGCGACGCCGAGCAGGCATTGGAGAGGGTGTGGGTCATCGTCGCGCCGAAGCGCTCGCGCAGCGCGGTGCCGAAGTGCAGCCGCCCGGCCGAGTACGGTGCATCGCCCCGGGCCCACAGCTCGACGGAGCGCAGCTCCCGCAGCCCGGTGCCGACCAGAACCGGGATGTCTCCCAGCCGCTCGTCCAGCCCGGCCTCGCCGAGCGCCTGCGCGATCGCCGCCAGGAGGAAGCCCGTTGCCCGGCCCGGTACGTCACCGGCGCCGCCGCGGTCGTCGATCTCGTAGAGCCGGTCGCCGGTGTAGTACGCGCGCTCGAAGCCCCGCATCGGATGCAGCCCGGAGGTGCCCGCGCACAGGGAATCGAAGATCTCGTCGGGGGACCGGCCGATGGCGGCCACGGCGCCGGTTCCGGCGATCGGCCAGCCTGTGTGCTCGCTCAACGGGACTCCTCGTACCGGCCCAGCACCGCGACCGCGTTGTTGCCCCCGAAGCCGAGACCGTTGTTCTGCACTATCCGCAGATCCGCCTCGACGGCGTGGTTGGGCACGCAGTCGATCCGGCACTCCGGGTCGGTGCGGTTGTGGTTGATGGTCGGCGGGATGAACCGGTGTGTGATCGCCAGCGCGCAGGCGATCGCGGCCAGCGCGCTCGCCGCGCCCATGGTGTGCCCGAGCATCGACTTGACCGACACGGTGCGCGGCGGCGCGTCGCCGTAGATCTCCCGGATCGCCCGGGACTCGGTGACGTCGTTGGCCTGGGTGCCGGTGCCGTGCGCCGAGATGAGGTCGACCTCGTGCGGCTTCACGCCCGCGTTCTCCAGCGCCAGCTCCATCACGCGGGCCACGCTGGAGCGGTCCGGCGCGACCTGGTGATAGGCGTCGCAGTTGAGGCCGTAGCCGAGCACCTCGGCGTAGATCCGGGCTCCCCGGGCGAGCGCCGACTCCAGTTCCTCCAGCACCAGGACGCCGGCGCCCTCGCCGGTGAGGATGCCCTGGCGGTCGGCGTCGAACGGGCGGCAGACGTCGGGCGCTATGGTGCCCAGCCGGTAGAACCCGGCGAAAGTCTTGCGGCACATCGCGTCCGCGCCCCCGCACAGGGCGAAGTCGGCGTCCCCGGATCGGACCGCGTCATAGCCGTAGCCGATGGCGTAGTTGCCCGCGGCGCAAGCCGTCGGGATGGTCACCGCCTCCACGTCCGTGAGGCCGAGCTCCAGCGCCACGGCCGACGACAGCCGGGCGGCCCGGAGCCGGCCCGCCACCCGGGCGTCCATGGCTTCGGGGCCGTGTGCCAACTCGGTCTCCACCAGCTCGTCGAGGTCGCGCGACTCGCCGTCGGTGGTGCCGATGGAGATCACGCCGGGCCGCTTGCGCAGCGCCCCGAGGTCGAGACCGGCGTCAGCGACGGCCATCCGCGCCGCCGACACCGAGAACCGGCTCGCCGGCCCCAGGGAGTCGACGGGAAGGTTCTCGATCCAGGTCTCCGCGTCGAACTCGCCGAGCTCGCAGCCGGTGGAGCGCTCGAAACCGGCGGTGTCGAACACCGTGATCGGCCCCGCACCGCTGCGCCCGGACCGCAGGCCGTCGGTGAACTCCCCGACACCGGTCCCGATGCTCGACAGCACTCCGAGCCCGGTCAGGACCACCCGCCTGTCAGGTGACGCCATCAGCTCCTCATTCCTGTGCGGGGGACATTCCTGCCCGGAGGATTACTGCTTCGCCCAGCCCGCTGTTTCGGCGAGCACGTCGTAGACGCCCTGGAGATTCGTCATCCGGACGAGTTCGGTCTGGTCGATGACCACACCGAACTCGCGCTCCAGTGAGCTGAGGATCTCGATGGCGCGCAGCGAGTCGGCACCGTACTCCTCGTTGAACAGGCCCTCGGTCGTGACCTCTTCCTCTTCGAGCTCAAGAATGTCGCAGACGATTTCTTTGATCTTGGCGAAATTCTCGTCGGTGGTCATTGTCACGTTCGTGACCTCTTTCTCCGGCACGCGGGTTTCCCGCCATGCGAGTCGAGCATCGGTTC
This sequence comes from Streptomyces spirodelae, assembly GCF_017676385.1. Lineage (GTDB taxonomy): Bacteria > Actinomycetota > Actinomycetes > Streptomycetales > Streptomycetaceae > Streptomyces > Streptomyces spirodelae. Next base: position 156,644 of record NZ_JAFFZN010000001.1, on the reverse strand, counting down.
AGTAGTCAGATCTCATGCGTGCGGTTGCTGTCCCGCAAGGTCGTGGACGGCACGGGACGGAACGAGACAGCCGTTCCCCGTATCCCGCCCTCGGGGGCCTGGGCTAGCGTGCACAACTGGTTATGAGGGGGACTTGTGCCGCAGCTGAGAGGGAACGGGGGAAACAAGAAGCGATGACGGGTGAATACGAGCGGCGGAAGGCCGACCGTCAGCAATTGGCAAGGGAATGGCAGCCCGGTGAACCGTTGCCCACGATTGCGTATACGGAGGAGGAGGACGCACTCTGGGAGACGGTTACCGCCAAACTGAGTTCTCTGCACCACGAAGTGGCGTGCGCGAACTACCGGCGGGCCGCCGATGCAGTCGTCCTGAACCGGCAGCGGGTTCCGCAACTGGCCGAGGTCTCCCCGGTGCTGACCGAACTGACCGGATTCCATCTGCGGCCCGCCGAGGGCACCGTCCCCGCGAAGCGATTCCTCGGCACCTTCGCCGACAGCGGGTTCTACGCCACGCAGTACCTGCGCCCGGCAGCATCGCCCTACCACTCACCCGAACCGGACGTCCTGCACGAACTCGTCGGCCACGCCGTGATGCTGGGCGACCCCGTCTTCGCCGACCTGTACCGGGCCTTCGGCCGGGCAGCGCGACGGATCTCCACCCCGGACGCCATGCGGGAACTGGTCCACGTCTTCTGGTTCGCCATGGAGACCGGCGTCGTCTACGAGAACGGCCGCCCCCGCGTGTGCGGCGCCGCCCTGCTGTCCTCGGTCGCGGAGATGGAATCCCTCGACAAGGTGCAGTTGCGGGCCTTCGACACCGCCGACATCGTGGCGCAGGACTTCGACGACTCCGACTGCATGCCCGTGCTTTTCGCCGCCGAGTCGGTCGACCATCTGGTCACCGAGGTGCGGCGGTTCCTGACCCGGCTGTGACGGTTCCCGGCCGGCCGACATCACACTGAGAGCGACGAGACGACATGAGAATTCAGGTCAGCATCACCGAGGAACTCCAGGACTACATCGCGGGCGTCTCCCTGTCCGAACCTGCGCCGCTGCGCGAGGTACGTGAGGAGACCTCGCGGCTCGACGAGCGCAATATGCAGGTCTCGCCCGAGCAGGGCCAGTTCCTGTCCGTACTGCTGCGCGCCATCGGCGCGAAGCGGACCCTGGAGGTCGGGGTCTTCACCGGCTACAGCCTGCTCCGCACGGCACTGGCCCTGCCGGCGGACGGCCGCGTCACCGCCCTGGACATCAGCGAGGAGTGGGCGAAGACCGCACTCGGCCACTGCGAGCGTGCGGGAGTCGCGGACAAGGTGGACCTCCGTGTCGGCGACGCCCGGGACAGCCTGGCAGCGCTCGTCGAGGAGGAGGGCGCAGCCGGTGGCTACGACTTCATGTTCCTGGACGCGGACAAGGAAGGCTACGAGACCTACTACGAGTACGGCATCACCCTGCTGCGCCCTGGCGGCCTGCTGGCCGCGGACAACGTGCTGTGGTCCGGGCGGGTCATCGACGAGTCGGTGCAGGACGAGGAGACGCGGGCGCTGCGCGCGTTCAACACGAAGCTGCGCGACGACGACCGGGTCGACCTGTGCATGTTGCCCTTTGCCGACGGGCTGACGCTCGCCGTCAAGCGCTGACCGGTTCCGCGGCGCCGCGCGGTTCCCCGCGCCCCCGAAGGGGTACGGGGAACTGCGCGAGCAGCCACGACACAGCGGCGGTCTGCGGCCCACCGGCAGGGGCAGGGGCGGGCAGCCAGCCCCTGCCAGGCGTCACCAGGAGGAGTACGCACGTACGGCTGCGGAACCCTGAGCGAACTCGTCGCCTCGCGCCCGGCGCCCCCGACGCCCGATGCCCGATGCCCGAGGCCCGACGCCCGGCACCTGGCGGCAGGAGACGGCCTCACATCGAGGTCCTCGCGATGCCCCGCGCGTAGTGCTCCTTGAACACCTCCAGGTGCGCCCACGTGGTCAGGCCGCGTACTGCGTCGAGCGCCTTGAGCTGTTCCGTGATGCGGTGCAGGCGCGTTGTCGACCGGGCGCCGAGGGTGACGACCAGGTCGTAGCGGCCCACCGTACGGGCGACGAACTCCACCCCGGGCAGCGCCGCGAGGAATCCCGTGACGCGCTCGTCGTCCCCGCCGAGGTTCAGCCCCGCGCCGAGCGCCGGCCTGCCGCTGCCCGAGCCGCGCCGCACCACGGCCGCGACGTGCAGGGCACGGTTGGTGAGGAGCCGGCTGACCCGGGCCCGGGCGGCGCTCGGCGACATACCGACGCGGCGGGCCAGCTCGACGAACGACATGCGGCCGTCGCGCTCCAGCAGCTCGATGAGCCGCCGGTCGGTGTCGTTGACGTGCACGTCCCCGCGGAGCGGTCCCTGCGGCATGAAGACCGACGTGACGATGTCGGTGTACAGGAGTGTGTTGACCGCCCGCACCCGGGGCTGTGCACGGAGGTGGGCGAGGGCCTCGTACAGCTCGCGGTCGCTGGAGACCCGCAGCTCCGCGACGAGGTCGTATGCGCCGCTGACCGCGGAGACGAAGACTGACGCGTCCGTCGCGCACAGCGCGTCCACCACGTCGTCGGCCGGCCCCGACACGGCGACGGAGACGTGGGCGAGCGAGGTGAGTCCCAGGAGCTGGGGATGCGCCACGGCCGCGATCTCCACGGTGCCCGAGTCGAGCAGCGCCTGCACCCGCGCCGAGACCGCCGTCCTCGGCGCACCCACCCGGGCGGCCAGCTCGCTGTAGCTGGCCCTGCCGTCCTGCTGGAGTGCGGCGATGAGTTTTGCGTCCAGATCGTCGCTCATGCGTGCCCGAGACCCAATCTTTACAGAGTGATTCCGTGCTTCCAGTGATGCAATTCTACGGTGATCAAGGACTCTGTGAGCTGATCAGCCGCAGATCGGAGTCATCAGACGACAGAAACGCGGATACACCGGCGCTATGCAGCGTCCATGGCGTTGTCGCGAAGGGTGGGCCGTCCTACGGTGCCGGTCACCAGCACACCGCCGACACCCGCTAGGACTCACATGCGCGCACTGCGCCACCAGGAGACATCGGTCCTGGACTCGACCACCACCCTCTTCACCAAAGCCGCCCTGCGTACCGTGGACGCGCACACCGACGGGGCCGAGGCGTTCCTCGTGCACGGCAACCGGTTCGCCGCCGTCGGCACGGTCGAGGAGTGCCGGGCCGCAGCGGCACAGCTCGGCCGCCGGGCCGAGGAAGTGGACCTCGGTGGCACCGTGGTGGTGCCGGGCTTCGTCGACCCGCACGCCCACCCCCTGATGTACGGCCAGATGATGAGCTGGGTCGACTGCGGGCCCGGCAAGGCGGCCGACATTCCCGGCGTCGTCGCCCTGCTGCGCGCGGCTGCCGACTCCCTGCCGCCCGGGCGGCCGGTGCGGGGTTACGGCTACGAGCACCGCAACCTCGCCGAGCGCCGCCATCCCACCAAGGAGGAGCTCGACCGGGTCAGCACCGACCGCGAGGTGTACCTGATGAACGCAAGCGGCCACGGAGGCGTCGTCAACAGCGCCACCCTGGCCCGGCACGGCGTCACCCGGAGTACGCCCGACCCGGAGGGGGGCACGTTCTTCCGCGACGCCGACGGCGAGCTGACCGGCGAGGTTTCCGACGCCGCCTGCAACATCCTCACCGGTGTCGGCGGCGTCAAGATCGGTCGACACGGGCCGAACTTCCACCTCGGGGACGAGCCCGAGGAGCACCTGCGGCAATTGCGCGCCGCCCAGGAGCGGTTTCTCGCCGGCGGCGTGACGACGATCGGCGACTGCCAGGTGACCCGCCGCGAGTTCGACACGTACCTCCGCCTGGCCGACAGCGGGGAACTGCGCACCCGTGTCGGCATGTATCTGCTGAGCCATCTGCTGGACCACGTGATCGACACCGGGATGCACGGTGCCTTCGGCAACGCCCGGCTCTCCTTCTCGGGCATCAAGTTCTACGCCGACGGCACCCTGGGTGGCTGGACGGCCTACTTCCCGGACGGCTACGTCGGCGACCCCTGCCGCACCGGTCAGCTCTACCACGAGCCGGAGGCGTACCGGGAACTCATCGCCAGGGCGCACGCCGTGGGGCTCCAGACGGCCACCCATGCCCAGTCGCCCGACGCGATAGAAATGGTGCTCGACGCCGTCGAATCCGCACAGAAGCACAACCCCAGGCCCGATGCGCGGCACCGGATCGAACACTGCGGTCTGCCGACCCCTGAACAGATCACACGCATGCACCAGCTGGGTATCCACCCGGTCAACCAGACCCAGCACTACTACAACTGGGGCGAAGGCGTCACCGAGGCGATCGGCACCCCCGGCGAGCGGTTCAACCCGCTCGGCGAGTTCCTGGAGGCCGGGGTGCCGGTCACACTCAGTTCCGACGCGCCCGTCGCCGAACCGAAACCGCTGGAGGCGATCCAGGCGGCCGTCACCCGTGTCACCCGGCGCGGGCACCGGCTGGGCGACGGGGCCCTGCGCATCCCGGCGGCCGACGCGCTCGCCGCGCACACGCTCGGCGGGGCCCGCACCCTGGGCCGCGAACACGAACTCGGCAGCATCACCCCGGGCAAGCTGGCCGACTTCACCGTCCTGGACGCCGACCCGCTCGCCGTCGACCCCGGGTCCATCGCCGCGATCGACGTTCTCCAGACGTGGATCGACGGCGCACTGCAGCACTCCACCACAGCCACGTCGACCAAGGGGCAGCCGTGACGGAACACGCCCAATCCCGCGCCCGAGCCGCCAAGGCACGCAAGGCAGGCATCGCCGCGTTCGTCGGTACCACCATCGAGTGGTACGACTTCTACGTCTACGCCACGGCCGCCTCACTCGTCTTCGGAAGTGTCTTCTTCCCCGAAGGCACCGACCGGCTCACCGGCATCGCCGCGGCCTTCGCCACGTATGCGGTCGGGTTCTTCGCCCGGCCGCTCGGCGGCATCGTCTTCGGCCACATCGGCGACCGGTTCGGCAGGCGCAGCGCGCTCGTGATCACGCTGACCATGATGGGCGCCGCGACGTTCCTCGTCGGTCTGCTGCCCACGTACGCCAGTATCGGCGCGCTCGCCCCCGCCCTGCTCGTCCTGCTCCGCTTCGTGCAGGGCATCGCGGTCGGCGGCGAATGGGGCGGCGCGGTCCTGATGGCCGTCGAGCACGCGCCGGAGGGGAAGAAGACCTTCTACGGCGGCTTCGCCCAACTCGGCAACCCGGCCGGAGCCCTCCTGTCCACCGGCCTGTTCAGTCTGCTGTCCACGCTCGGCGACGACGCCCTAACGGAGTGGGCGTGGCGCGTGCCGTTCCTGCTGTCGGCGCTGCTCATCGTCATCGGCGTCCTCATCCGGCTCAAGGTCGAGGAATCCCCGGTGTTCGACGCGGAGCCCGAGCCGGACGAGGGCCTGCCGCTGACCTACGCGCTCAAGACGAACTGGAAGCCCATCCTTCTGGGCATCGGCACGCTCCCGATCGCGGTGGGCGGCTACTACCTGGTGACCACGTTCATCACCGCCTACGCCACCGACCCCGCCGTGGGCCTCTCGGAGACGGTGGTGCTCAACGCGCTCAGCGTCGCTGCCGTCGTCGAACTCGTCGCCACGCTGGGCGTCGCGTGGCTGGGCGACAAGGTCGGGCGCATCCGCGTCGTCATCTGGGGCTTGGCCGCGGTAGCCGTGCTGGCCGCACCGCAGTTCCTGGTCCTCTCCTCGGACTCCACCGTGCTGATCTTCCTGGTCTTCGCGGCGATGCGACTGGTCATGGCCGCGACCTACGGCCCCGTGGCCGCCGTGCTGGCCCAGATGTTCCGCCCTCAGGCGCGCTACACCAGCATCTCGGTGACGTACCAGGTGGCGGGGGCCCTGTTCGGGGGCCTCTCGCCGATCGTCTCGACGCTGATGTTCCAGAAGACCGGCAGTATCGTCCCCGTCATCGTGCTGCTGGTCGCCATGTGCGCGCTGAGCATCGCGTGCCTGCTGAAGGCGCCACAGCACACCGACGACGCCACGCTCGCCGACAGCCCCACGCCGACGACACCGGCCGGGACGGCGTCCTAGCGGACGTCCACCTTGGCCAGGCCCCGCGCATCGCGCCTCGCCACCCCCCGCGAAACAGCGAGCGGGTCCCAGTCCGTGCCACGAGCCGGCAACAGGGACGGGTCGCCGAACACGGCCCCGGCATGCGCCTCCGTCAGCAGCGGGCGTCCGAGAATCCGCGCCGCGCAGGAGACACCGCTGACCATCACCCCCGTGATCCCGCTGCCGTAACGCGTGCTCTGACCCACGACGTGCAGGCCCCTGACGCCGGTGGCGGTGTCAGGGCGGGCGCCGGTGGCGCCCCAGGTGGCCAGGCCGAACGGGGAGCCGCCGGTGGAGAGCGTGTACCGCTCCTGGGTCAGCGGGGTGGCCAGTTCCAGGTGCGTGATGTGGTCCCGGAAGGGACCCAGCACCCGCTCACCGGCCCGCAGCACCGCGTCGGTGAAGCGCTGCTTCTCCGCCAGGTAGGCGGGCTCGCGCCGGTACCGGCCACCCTCGGCCGGCCCTCGCTCGACGCCCCAGTGCCGGTAGCCGGGCGGACACATCGTCATGAGCTGAAAGTTGGCGTGTCCGGGCGGGCACAGATGCCGTGCTCCCGGTTCCTTGAGCGAGGCGAACGAGATGAAGAGGAAGCGCACCTCGTCCGGCTGCTCGCCCGCGTGCAGCCCCCGGTAGAGCTCGTCGATGTCCTCGTGGTCGTACCACCAGATGTTGGCCTCGGCCTGCCGGGCCGGCGGCCGGTCGAGGGCGACGTAGACGGTCGCGAAGGGCAGCCCCACCGTCGCTTCCCGGGTGGCGCGGACGATCCGCGGGCTGAAGTGCTCGGCGCCGGCCAGGTCGAGGACCGTGCGCCGGTAGTCGGCGCCCGAGACCACCAGCGGCGCGGCGAGCGCCGTCCCGTCCGTCAGGCGCACCCCGGTGGCCGTGCGGTCCGCGACATCGATCGAGGCGACCCGGCTGCGGGTGCGCAGCCGGCCGCCGTGCGCCTCCAGGACCTCGATCAGTGTCGCCGCCAGCAACTGGCCCCCGCCGACCGGGACATAGGCGCCCCGGAGGTAGTGGTCGGTCACCATGGCGTGGGTCGCCACCGTCGCCACGTCCGGACCCATGCCGTAGTTCGGCGACTGCGCCGCGAGCACCGTACGGGCCCGCGCCGAGAGCCCGCAGTGGTCGAACAGCTCGGACAGCGGCCGCCGTCCCCAGGCCCGTACGTGTTCGGTCCCGGCGGCGATCTCGGGCAGCTCGGCGTCGGTGAGCAGCGCCCAGCGCTGTTCGCCGCCGACGGCCCGGCAGATCCGGGTGAATGTGCGCAGGCCCGCCACGTCCTCGGGCAGCGCCCGCTCCAGCCGGGCCAGGTACGCGTCCCAGTCGGCGGGAACGTCGAGGGTCAGCCCGGGGATGCGGATCTGGTCGAAGCAGTTCCGGTCCAGCTCGCGGAAGCGTATCCGGTCCCCGGCGCCGAGGCCGGAGAGGATGGCCGGGATGACGCCGTCGGGTCCGCAGTCGCCCAGATAGTGCACTCCGACGTCGAACTCGTAGGCACGTCGGCGGCGGAAGACGTGGCTGTTGCCGCCCGCCCAGTCGTGCTGTTCGAGTACGAGCACCCGCCGCCCCGCGGTGGCGAGATACGCGGCGCAGGTCAGCCCGCCGAGGCCGCCCCCCACGATGATGGCGTCCCACTGCTCTCCGGTGCTGGTGCTGGTGCTGGTCAAGGGGTCCTCGCCGTGGTCGTGGCTGTGGTCGGGGTCCGGTCGGGGGCCGTGGTCGTGGTCAGCGTGCGGGGTACGGCCGCAGCAGCGCGCAGCCGAGGGTGCCGTCGTGATCGACCGCGGTCACCAGCGCCGGCCGGTCGGCGAGCGCCGGGTCCTGCTCGGCCCTGACGAGCACGGCGAGCACCTGGAAGGCGGCCGATGCGGCCGCCGTGTCGCCGACCAGTCCGGTGCAGTCGACCTCCGCGGGCTGCCGCCCGCCGAACAGCTCGCAGAGCGCGGCCCGTTCGGGGCTGTCGCCCCCCGCGCCCGTGCCCGCGCCCGGGGCGACGAGCGCGACGTCCATGGGCCGCGCTCCGGCCCGCTCCAGCGCCCGCCGCAGACAGCGCAGCAAGGTCGCCGGGATCTCCTCTGCTTCCTCGTACATGCCGAACTCCAGCGCGACGACCTCGGCCAGGCCGTCCCGCTCGGCGGCCACGGAGCCGGCCGGCTCCAGGCGCAGCACCGCGGCTCCCTCACCGAGGACCGTGCCGTCCGGGGCGCCTGGGCTGTGGTGGTGCAGCCGTGCCCGCGCCTCGGAGAACTCCTCGGCGCCGCCGCAGAACAGTGTCCCCGCGCGGCCTCCGGCCTGCAGCCGGCGCGCGTAGTTGAGCGCCAGCAGACCCGCCGCACGACCGCCGGCGATCGTCGCGTTCGGGCCCTTGAGCCCGTGCCAGATCGCGCACTGGCCCGCCGCGCAGTTCATCACCGTGTTGGGAAACCGGGCCGGGTCTACGTGGAACGGCCGGGCGCCGTCGAGCGAGCTGCGGGTGAAGTCCATCGTGGACTGCACACTCCCGGTGGTGCCGAGCACCAGGCCCGGGGCCGGGCCGTCGGCAGAGGCGCCGGGCGCGTCCCCCCGGTCCATCAGTGCGCCGATCGCCGCCACCGACAGCGCGGTCACCCGGTCCATCGAGCGGGTGCCCTTCTTGCCGAGTACGGCACGCGGTGCGAAGTCCGGGACGGGCCGGGCGGGAGCGTCCGGGACCGGCCCGGTGGCCGAGGCGGGGGCCGGAACGCCGGCCCGCAGTCCGGCCCGGAAGGCGTCGGCTCCGAACCCGAACGGGGAGATCGCCGACCATGCCGTGATGACGGGTCCCATGCCTGTCACGCTGCTCCTTCGTCGTAGCGGCCGAAGACGACCACCGCGTTGTTGCCGCCGAAGGCGAGCCCGTTGTTCTGCACGATCCGCAGGTCCGCCGCCACCGACTCGTTGGGTACGCAGTCGAGACCGCACTCGGGGTCGGTCGTGGTGTGGTTGACGGTCGGTGGGATGAAGGCGTGTTCCAGGGCGAGTGTGCAGCCGATAGCGGCCAGCGCGCTGGCCGCGCCCATGGTGTGCCCGAGCATCGACTTCATCGAAACCGTGCGGGGCGGCCGGTCGCCGAAGACCGCGTGGATCGCCTTCGCCTCGGTGCTGTCGTTGGCCTTCGTGCCGGTGCCGTGCGCCGAGATGAGATCCACCTCGTCCGGCTTGACGCCCGCGTCGGCGACCGCCAGCCGCATGCAGTCGGCGACGCTCTCCTCGAGCGGCGCGACCTGGTGGTACGCGTCGCAGTTGAGGCCGTATCCGAGCACCTCGGCGTGGATCCGGGCACCCCGTGCGAGTGCCGACTCCAGGCTCTCCAGCACCAGCATCCCCGACCCCTCGCCGGTGAGGATGCCCTGGCGGCCGAGGTCGAAGGGGCGGCAGCGGTCGGGCGCTATGGTGCCCAGCCGGTAGAACCCGGCGAAGGTCTTGCGGCAGATCGCGTCCGCACCGCCGCAGAAGGCCAGGTCCGCGTCGCCCGCACGGATGGCGTCGAGCCCGTGGCCGATCGCGTAGTTGCCGGCGGCGCACGCCGTGGGGATGGTCACAGCCTCGGCGTCGGCGAGCGCGAACTCGCGGGCGACGGAGGCCGCCAGCCGGGAGGGTGAGGCCCGGCGGGCGATCCGCGGGTCCATCGCACCCGGTTCAGCGGCGTCCTGCGCCACCAGCCGGTCGAGGTCGCGGGTCTCCCCGTCGGTGGTGCCGATGGCCACCAGGACCCGGCCCGCGGCCAGGTCCTGCGGGGTCAGCCCGGCGTGGCCCGCGGCCATCCTGGCGGCGGCGACGGCGAACCGGGCCGCCCTGCCGAGCTCTGCGGGGTCGAGCCGTTCGATCCAGCGCTCCGGTTCGAAACCGGTCACCTCGCAGCCGTTGGCGTACTCGAAGCCGGTGGTCTCGAACGCGGAGATGGGGTGGACCTCGCTGCGCCCTGCCCGCAGCCCCGTGAGGAACTCGTCGACCGAAGTGCCGATGCTGGACACCGCGCCGACGCCGGTGATCACGACCCGCCTGCCGGGTTTCGTCATGGGGCCTCCAGTCACACGGCGCCCATTCGCGCGACGTCCATTCGCGCGGCGTCCATTCGCGCGGCGTCCATTCGCGAAAAGGAGATGGTCGCGGCGCCGGTGTGTCCGGCCCCGGAAATGAGCGAAGTCCTGTTCCCAGTGCGCAATGTACTGGCCCCAATTCAGCAGAGATCTGATTCAGCAGAGAGTCAGAGAGGAGATCAGCAGGGAAGAAGTGATCCAGTCCGTCCGGCAGGCTACAAGCCGCCCGCGCGGCCGGTACAGAACCGCCGGTGTCTCGTTCCGTCCCGTACTGTCCTTCCACTTGCTGGACACCGTCGCGCGGGCAAATCTTCGAGGCGAGCGCGCCGATGCGATAGGGGTTGTGCAATGACGAATCCGTTCGACGACAACGAGGCGGTTTTCTCTGTCCTGGTGAACAGCGAAGGGCAGTATTCGCTCTGGCCGGTATTCGCCGACGTTCCGGACGGCTGGACCGCGGAACTCTCCGAGAGTAGCCGCGAGGCATGCCTGGCCTACATCGAAGAGAACTGGACGGATATGCGGCCGAAGAGTCTGCGCGAAGCCTCCTGACGTCTGCAGCCCTGGACCACCGGCCACTACCCCGGGAATGAAAATGAGCAACGTCGGCGGTGACCTGCTGCCGCTTTCCGCAGCGCAGCGCGGGATCTGGTACGGACATCAACTCGATCCCAGCGGCCTGCGCTATCGGATCGCGGAGTACTTCGACATCTGCGGCCCCGTCGACCCCGAGGGCTTCCGTGCGAGCTGGCGCCAAGTCGTCGAGGAGACCGAGGCGCTGCGCGTCCGCTTCACCGAAACAGCGGACGGACCACGGCAGTTCGTCGACGCCACCGTGGACGCCCCCGTGGACGTGGTGGACGTCTCCGCGCGTCCCGACCCCGCGGGCGCCGCGCTGGAGCGGATGCGCGCCGATCTGGACCGGCCGGTGGACCTGTGCCGTGGACCGCTGCACACCGTACTGCTGTTCAAGCTGGCCGCGGACCGCTGGCAGTGGTACTTCCAGTTCCACCACGCGGCGTTGGACGGTTACAGCGGGGCACTGGTGGTCCGCCGCGTCGCCGAGGTGTACTCCGCCCTGTTCACCGGCGATCCAGCCGACTCCGGTCCGCGGGAGCCGCTCCCGCTGCGCGGTCTGCTCGACGAGGAAGCCGACTACCGTTCCTCCGACGCCTTCGCCGCCGACCGGGAGTTCTGGCGCGCCCGAATGGCCGACCGGCCGGCCCCGGCGACTCTGGCAAAACGGTCGTCCGGCGCGGCCGGGGAGCCGGCACGCTGCTCGGCACAGTTCGGCGCTGACCTCCAGCGGCGGCTGACCGAGTCCACCGGGCGGGCGCTGCCCACCGTCGTGCTCACCGCCATGGCCGCCTACCTGCACCGGGTGTCCGGAGCACAGGACCTCGTGCTCGGACTGCCGGTGACCGCCCGTCCGGGCCCGGGCGACAAGACGTCCGGAATGGTGTCCAATCTGCTGCCGCTCCGCCTGACCGTGACCAGCGGACTCAGCTGCGCGGAGCTCGCCCGGCACGTGCTCTCCCGTGCCCGTGAAGCGCTGCGCCACCAGCGCTACCGCTACGAGGACATGCGCCGCGACCAGCGGCTGTCCCTGGAGGACGAGTCGCTGGTCGGCCCGGTGGTCAACGTCCTGCCGTTCAGCTACGACCGCGGGTTCGGCGGTCACCCGATGACCTCCCACAACCTCGCGGGCGGGCTGGTCGAGGATCTGTCGGTCACGGTCTACGACCGGGGTGAAGGGCAAGGGCTGCGCGTCGACTTCGACGCGAGTGCTCTCTACCGGCAGGAAGACCTCCTCACCCACCAGCGCGGCCTGCTGCGCGTGCTGGAGGCGATGGCGGACGACCCGGCGGTGGAGGTCGGCCGGATCGACCTGCTCGACGAGGCCGAGCGCCGGCGGGTCCTGCACGAGTGGAACGACACGGCCCGCGAGCACCCGGCGGAGACCTGGCCGGCGCTCTTCGAGGCACAGGCCGCCAGGACCCCGGACGCGGTCGCGGTCGTCTCCGAGGACACCGAGCTGAACTACGCCCAGCTGAACGGCCGCGCCAACCGGCTCGCTCGCACGCTGGTCGCCTCCGGCATCGGCCCCGAGAGCGTGGTTGCCCTGGCGCTGCCGCGCTCGATCGAGCTGGTCACCGCCATGCTCGCGGTGTCCAAGGCGGGCGGTGCCTACCTCCCGCTCGATCCTGAACACCCGGCGGAGCGGCTCGCGTTCATGTGCGCCGACGCCGCGCCCGCCGGCGTCATCACCGGCGAGCAGAGCCCGGCGGGCCTGCCCGACGGCCTTCCCCGGATCGTGCTCGACGGCCGTACCGGCTCCGCCCCGGACACCGGCCCGGCCGCAGGCGGTCTGCCCAGCCCGGACACCGGCCTGGCCGCAGGTGACCTGACGGCCACCGACCTGACCGACGCCGACCGGCTCGCGCCGCTGCACCCTGACCACCCGGCGTATGTCATCTACACGTCCGGCTCCACCGGGCGGCCGAAGGGCGTCGTCGTCACCCACGCCGGTGTGGCCTCGCTCGCCTTCGGGCAGATCGCCCGGCTGGGAGTGGACGAGCGCAGCCGGGTGCTGCAGTTCGCGTCCCCCAGCTTCGACGCGGCGTTCTCCGAGGTGTCGATGGCCCTCCTGTCCGGAGCCGCACTGGTGCTCGCGCGCGCCGAACAGCTCGTCCCGGGCATCACCCTGACCGAGCTCGCGGCCAAGCACGCCCTGACCCATGTCACCCTGCCACCCGCCGTCCTCTCCGCGATGCGGCCCGACGAGCTGCCGGCGGACCTGACCCTCAACCTGGCCGGCGAGGCGTGCCCGGCCGAGGTCGTCGCCGCCTGGTCACCGGGCCGCCGTGTGCTCAATGCGTACGGTCCGACCGAGGGCACGGTCTGCGCGACCATGTCGGACCCCCTCTCCGGCAGCGGCACCCCGCCGATCGGCCGCCCGGTCGACAACATGCGGACGCTCGTCCTGGACGGCGCGCTCCGCCCGGTTCCGGCGGGCGTCGCGGGCGAGCTCTACCTGGCCGGGCAGGGGCTGGCACGCGGCTACCAGGGACGTGCGGGGCTGACCGCGCAGCGGTTCCTCGCCTGCCCGGCCGAGATCGCGCAGGCGCCGGGTGAGCGGATGTACCGGACGGGCGACCTCGTCCGCTGGCGCACCGACGGGCAGCTGGAGTTCCTCGGTCGCGCCGACGACCAGGTCAAGATCCGCGGCTTCCGCGTCGAACCCGGCGAGATCGAATCCGTGCTGGCCCGCGACGGCGCCGTACGCGAGGTCGCCGTCGTCGCCCGCGAGGACATCCCCGGCGAGCAGCGTCTGGTCGCCTACGTCGTGCCGCACAAGGAGCGGATCATCGATCCTGCGGCGGTCCGGAGGGCGGCCGGCGAGGTCCTGCCGCGGCACATGGTGCCCGCGGCGGTCGTCGTACTCGACCGCCTCCCGCTGACCCCCAACGGAAAGCTGGACCGCCGGGCGCTGCCCGCGCCCCGGTTCACCGGCGCCGAGGGCGGCCGGGCCCCGCGCAGCCCGCGCGAGGAGATCCTCTGCGGGCTGTTCGCGGATGTCACCGGCGCACCCAAGGTGCACATCGACGACCACTTCTTCGACCTGGGCGGGCACTCGCTGCTCGCGACCAGGCTGGTGGCCAGGATCAGACCTGCCTTCGGCGTGGAACTCACCGTCCGTGACGTCTTCGGCGCTCCCACGGTGGCTCAGCTCGCGCGGCGGCTGGACGAGGTCGGCGGCTCGCTGCGGCCCGCCGTGACCCGCGCGCAGCGGCCCGAACGGCTCCCCCTGTCCTTCGCGCAGCGCCGGCTGTGGTTCCTCGGCCAGATGGAGGGCCGCAGCGCGACCTACAACATGCCGGTCGTACTCCGGATGACCGGCGAGCTCGACCGCGTAGCCCTGGCAGCAGCGCTCGGGGACCTGACCGACCGGCACGAGGCGCTGCGTACGGTGTTCGGGGAGGTCGACGGGGTGCCGTTCCAGCGGGTCCTCGACGTCCGGCCCGGACTGCCGTGCGCCGACACCACCGAGCGGGAGCTGGACGCCGAGGTCGCTAGGTTCTGCGCCCGGGAGTTCGACCTGGCCGCCGATCCGCCGCTGCGGGCGCAGCTGTTCGCACTGTCCCCGACCGAGCATGTACTCGCGCTGGTGATCCACCACATCGCGGGCGACGGCTGGTCGATGGCCCCGCTGGCGGACGACCTGGCAGCCGCCTACCAGGCCCGGGCCGCCGGGCTCGACGACGGCGCGCCCGAACTGCCTGTCCAGTACGCGGACTACACGCTGTGGCAGGAGCGGCTGCTGGGCACCGAGGACGACCCGGACAGCCTGATCAACGAGCAGATCCGGTACTGGTCGAAGGCGCTGGAAGGCGTGCCGGAGGAGCTGCCGCTGCCGGTGGACAGGCAGCGCCCCGCGGTCGCCAGCTACCGGGGCTCGACCGCCCGGTTCGAGGTCGGCGCCGACCTCCACGCCCGGCTCACCGAGCTGGCCAGGCAGAGCGACGCGAGCCTGTTCATGGTGGTCCAGGCGGGCCTGTCCGCACTGCTCAGCCGACTGGGTGCGGGGACGGACATCCCCATCGGCACCGCCATCGCGGGCCGGACCGACGAGAGCCTGGACGGGCTGGTCGGATTCTTCGTCAACACCCTCGTGCTGCGCACCGACCTCGGCGGCGACCCGACCCTGCGCGAACTCATCGCGCGGGTACGGGAGACGGACCTGAGCGCCTACGCCAATCAGGACCTTCCGTTCGAGCGCCTGGTGGAGATCCTCAACCCGAGCCGGTCCACCTCACGGCACCCGCTGTTCCAGGTGATGCTTGCGTTCCAGAACCTGGCCGACGTCAGCTTCCGGCTGCCCGGCCTGGAGGTCGAGGCCGAGCAGCGCTACACCGACACGGCCAAGTTCGACCTCGCCTTCAGTGTGTTCGAGCAGTTCGACGAGGAGGGTGCGCCGAACGGGCTGAACGGCGTAGTGGAGTTCGCGGTCGAGCTGTTCGACCAGGCCACCGTCGAGCGGATGCTGGACCGGCTGGTCCAGGTCTTCGAGGTGATGACGGCCGAACCCGGGACCCGCCTCGGCGACGTCGATGTCCTCGACGCGGCCGAGCGGCAACTGGTGCTGCGCGAGTGGAACGACACCGCCCGCGATGTGGCCCCGGCCGTTTTCCCGGAGCTGTTCCAGGCCCAGGTGGCCGCGACTCCCGACTCGGTAGCGGTCCGCTTCGAGGACACCGTGCTCACCTACCGGGAGCTGAACGAGAACGCCAACCGGCTGGCCCGGTACCTGGCCGAACGCGGGGTGGGGCCCGGCGACTACGTCGCGCTGGCGCTGCCCCGCTCGATCGAGATGACGACGGCGATGCTGGCGGTCCTCAAAGCCGGCGCCGCCTATCTGCCGGTGGACCCGGACTACCCACCGGAGCGCGTCGCGTTCATGCTCGAGGACGCCGCGCCGCGGTGCGTGCTGACCACGGCGGACAGTACGGTCGCGCTGCCCGCCGGGCTGGAGCGGACAGCACTGGACGACGCGACCCGCTCGGCCGTCTCCCGGCTGCCGGGCCACGACCTGACGGACCGCGACCGCACGGCGCCCTTGCGGCCGGGCCATGCCGCCTACGTCATCTACACCTCCGGCTCCACCGGCGTCCCTAAGGGCGTCGTGGTCTCCCACGCGGGCATCGCCGGCCGGATGGGCTGCGAGATCGCGCGCCTGGAGGTGGAGCCGGACAGCGTCGTGCTGCAGTTCGCGTCGCCCAGCTTCGACGGCGCTTTTTCCGACATGTGCATGGCGCTGCTGGCCGGGGCGACGCTGGTCGTGGCTCCGAGGGAGAAGACGCTGCCGGGGCCCGCGCTGAGCGCGCTGATGCACGAGCAGGGCATCACCCATGTGACCCTGCCGCCGCCGGTGCTCGCGGCCCTGCCGGACGACGGCCTTCCGGCGCCGATGACGCTGATCATGGCAGGTGACGCCTGCTCCGCCGACCTCGTCGCCCGCTGGGCGCCCGGCCGCCGGATGGTCAACGCCTACGGCCCCACCGAGGCCACTGTCTGCGCCACCATCAGCGACCCGCTGGAGCCCGACGGCACCCTGCCGCCCATCGGACGGCCGCTGGACAACACCCGGCTCTACGTCCTCGACGACCGGCTGCGGCCCACGCCTCCAGGCGTGGCCGGCGAGCTCTACATCGCGGGCGAAGCCCTGGCGCGCGGCTATCTGCGACGCCCGGGGTTGACCGCCGGCCGGTTCGTGGCCTGCCCGTTCGGCGCTCGGGGGGAGCGGATGTACCGGACCGGGGACGTGGTCCGGTGGCGCGGCGACGGACAGCTGGAGTTCGTCGGCCGGTCCGACGACCAGGTCAAGGTCCGGGGCTTCCGGATCGAACTCGGCGAGGTGGAGGCCGCGCTGACCGCCCACCCCGGAGTGGCGCAGGCCGTCGTGGTGCCCCGCGAGGACCAGCCGGGCGACAAGCGGCTCGTCGGCTATCTGGTCCCCAGCGGAGACGACCCCGCCGTGGCGAAGGACCGGGACGAGCGCCAGGTCGAGGAGTGGCAGCTCACCTACGACTCGCTGTACGGGGGCGAGGAGGCCGCCGAGTTCGGCGAGGACTTCTCCGGCTGGAACAGCAGCTACGACGGCAAGCCCCTCCCCGTCGAGCAGATGCGCGCCTGGCGCGACGCGACCGTCGACCGGATCCGCGAACTGCGGCCCAGGCGCGTACTCGAAATCGGCATGGGCACCGGGCTGCTCCTCTCGAAGATCGCGCCCGAGTGCGAGTACTACCTGGGTACCGACATCTCGCCCCGGATCGTCGAGGGAGTCCGCAGCCAGGTGGCCGGCGACGAGCGGCTGGCGGACCACGTCGAGGTACGGGTCCAGCCCGCCCACGAACTCGACGGGCTGCCTCAGGGCCACTTCGACACGGTGGTGCTGAACTCCGTCGTGCAGTACTTCCCCAACGCGGACTATCTGGAGAAGGTGCTGCGGGGCCTGCTCGAAGTGCTGGCCCCCGGCGGCAGGGTGTTCGTCGGCGACGTACGCAACCTGCACCTGCTGCAGGCGCTGCGCACGGCCGTCGAGCTGGGCCGCCCGGCCGGCGCGGCGGACGGTGGCGTGGTGCGCGCTGCGGTCGCGCAGTCCGTGTCCTTGGAGAAGGAGCTGCTGATCGACCCGGCCTTCTTCACCGGGCTGGGCGCGGCAGCCGACCTCCGCGTCAAGCGAGCGGACTTCCGCAACGAGCTGACCGCGCACCGATTCGACGTCGTCCTCCACAAACAGCCGTACGAACGTATCGACACCGACGTCACCCGTGAGCTCACCTGGGGCGCCGACGTCACCGGTCTGGACGCGCTCGCCGACCGGCTGTCCGCGGCGCACCCCGCGCCCGTCCGGCTGCGCGGCGTCCCCGACGCGCGGGTCGCGCACGAGTTGGCGGCGGTACGGGTGCTGGCCGACGGCGGCACGCCGGTGGCCGCCCGCGACAAGCTGGCGGAGCGCGACGACACTCTCCCGGACCCGGGAGGATTCGCGGAGCCGGCCGGCCGGGTCGGATATCGCGCACTGGTGCAGCCGCCGGGCGAGGACGGAACGCTCGACGTCCTGTTCGTGGAGCAGGCCGCCGCAGGGATACCCACAACCGGGTACCGGCCGCAGCTCCCCGGAGCCGGCCCGCTGACCAACGACCCGTCCCGGTCGGCGGAAGCAGTCTCGCTGGGCGCCGCGGCCAAAGCCCACCTGCAGGACTCCCTGCCCGGCCACATGGTCCCCTCGGCCCTGGTCGTACTGGACGAGCTGCCGTTGACGCCGAACGGCAAGGTGGACCGGCGCGCACTGCCCGCGCCGGGCCGCACCGGCGCCGGGACCGGCCGGGGGCCGCGGAACGAGCGCGAGGAAGTGCTGTGCAGGCTGTTCGCCGAGCTGCTCGGCGTGCCGAAGGTCGGCATCGACGACGACTTCTTCGAGCTGGGCGGCCACTCGCTGCTGGCGACCCGGCTGGTGTCCCGGATCCGCTCGACGCTGGGCGTCGAGCTGGCCATCCCGGATCTGTTCAACGCGACGACGGTCGAGAAGCTCTCGGGCCGGCTGGCCGTGGCGCGCAAGCGCGAGCGGCCGAAGCTGCGACCGCGTCCGCGCCCGACAAGTTAAGGAGACTGTCCGTGTCATCTGCGTCATCTGCGGAAGAGTTCGACGTCGTCGTGGTCGGCGGCGGCCCGAGCGGCTCGACCGTCGCGTCCTTCGTCGCCAAGCAGGGACACCGGGTGCTGCTGCTGGAGAAGGAGTCCTTCCCGCGGTACCAGATCGGTGAGTCGCTGCTGCCGGCGACCGTGCACGGCATCTGCGGACTGCTGGGCGTCTCCGAGGAGATCGAGCGGGCCGGTTTCGTACGCAAGCTCGGCGGCACCTTCCGGTGGGGGACCAGCCCCGAGCCGTGGTCGTTCGCCTTCGCCATCTCGCCGCGGATGGCCGGTCCGACCTCCCACGCGTACCAGGTCGAGCGGATGAAGTTCGACGACATCCTGCTCAAGCACTCCCGCAAGCTGGGGGTGGACGTGCGTGAGAACTGCGCCGTGACCGAGGTGATCGAGGCCGGTGACCGGGTCACCGGGGTCGCCTACACCGACGCGTCCGGCGCCCGGCACACCGTCAGCGCGCGGTACGTCGTCGACGCGTCCGGGAACAAGAGCCGCATCCACCGCCAGGCGGGCGGCGAGCGTACCTACTCGGACTTCTTCCGCAACATCGCGATCTTCGGCTACTACGAGGGCGGCAAGCGGATGCCCGCGCCGAAGCAGGGCAACATCTTCTGCGCCGCCTTCGACGAGGGCTGGTTCTGGTACATCCCGCTGAGCGACACCCTCACCAGCGTGGGCGCGGTGGTGCACCGCGAGTTCGCCGAGTCGGTGCAGGGCGACCCCGCCGAGGCGCTCGCGCAGCTCATCGCCAAGTGCCCCCGGATCGACGATCTGCTGTCCGACGCGAAGCGCGTCACCGAGGGCACCTATGGCCAGGTGCGCGTGCGGAAGGACTATTCCTACAGCAACAACAGCTACTGGCGCCCGGGGATGGTGCTCGTCGGGGACGCCGCCTGCTTCCTGGACCCGGTCTTCTCCTCGGGAGTGCACCTGGCGACCTACAGCGCGCTGCTCGCCGCGCGGTCCATCAACTCAGCACTGGCGGGCGAGGTGACCGAGGAGGCGGCTTTCACCGAGTTCGACGCCCGGTACCGCCACGAGTTCGGCCTCTTCTACGAGTTCCTGGTCTCCTTCTACGACATGAACAGCGACCACGAGTCGTACTTCTGGCAGGCGAAGAAGGTCGCGGGTTTCGGGGACTCCGAGGTCGAGGCGTTCGTCGAGCTGGTGGGCGGGGTGGCCTCCCTCGACGGTGCCTTCGTGGACGCCGAATCGGTACGCACGCGGTTCAAGCACACCGCCGGTGAACTCGAACGGTCGGTGTCCCAGGTCGACCGTACCGGCGGGGACGACGCCACTCCGCTCTACCAGTCGGAGATCATGGGCAGCGTCATGGAGCAGGGCACCCAGATCCAGGTCCAGGCCGCGCTCGGCGGCGACCTCGACCCGGAGGAGGCGCTGTACCCCGGCGGGCTGGTCCCCTCGGCGGACGGCCTGCGCTGGGTGGCGTCGGCCGAGCAGTGAGTCCCAAGTCCTGGCTGCGCGGCTTCCACACCGCGCCCGAGCCGGCGAGCCGCCCGGTCCAGCTGGTCTGCTTTCCCCACGCGGGTGGCTCAGCGGGCTACTTCGTACCCCTCTCAGCGCAGCTCAGCGGCGTGTCACAGGTCCTGGCGGTGCAGTATCCGGGCCGCCAGGACCGCTGGCGGGAGCCTGCGGTCGACAACCTCGACGAGCTCGCCGAGCAGATCGTCGCGGCACTCCGGCCGGCCCGGAACGGCGGTCCGCTGGCGCTGTTCGGACACAGCATGGGCGCCCTGGTGGCCTACGAGGTGGCCCGCCGGCTGGCACCGGCGCGGCTGTACGTGTCCGGCTGCCCGGCTCCCTCGCGGGGCGTCGAGGCCACGAAGGGGATCAAGGACGACGCCGGGCTGCTCGCTGACCTGCGCAGGCTGAACGGAACGGACGCCGGGCTGCTCGCCGACCCCGAGATGCTGGAACTGATCCTTCCGGCGCTCCGGGCCGACTACCACGCCGTACGGACCTACCAGTGGCAGCCGGGCTCCGAACCCCGCTGTCCGGTACGGGTCCTCACCGGCAGCCACGACACCCGCACCCCGCCGCACGTGGTGGCGGACTGGAGGCGGCACACCACGGGCGAGTGCCACTTCCACGAGTACGAGGGCGGCCACTTCTACCTGACCGAGCAGACCGGGCGAGTAGCCGACCTCCTCGCCGCGGACCTCGCCCAAGGGGTGCACTAGCCGCTTCCGAGAGACGAACGCGGGCGGGAGCGATCAGAACACCACTGCTGGACAGCTACGCTTCGGGCGAACCAGGTCTGCCCTTGGCCGCGTCGCCCCAAAGTGGTGACCATGCTGAACCGAGTAGCCGTCCTGTCCGACATCCATGGAGTCCTGCCGGCCCTGGAGGCTGTGCTAGCAGAACCGGAGGTGAGCGCGGCCGATCGCATCGTTCTCACCGGCGACATCACCGCCGGCCCGCAGCCGTGCCAGGTTCTCGACCTGCTGGCCGGCCTCGGCGAACGGGTGATCTGGATCAGCGGAAACGCCGACCGCGAGCTCCTCGGGTACCGCCGGGGAGACCGGGACACCATCCCTGACCCGATCGCTCCCTGGGCCGCCGAACAGCTGAGCGAGGACCAGTTGAGCCTTCTCGGTTCCTTGCCGCAGTCGCTCTCCGTCCCCGTGCGCGGCCTGGGAACGGTGCTGTTCTGCCATGCCACCCCGCGGAACGATGAAGAGGTCGTTCTGGTCGACTCCCGCCTCGACCGTTGGGAGGAGGTCTTGGGCGGGCTCGACGCCGACATCCGCACGGTGGTCTGCGGTCACACCCATATGCCGTTCGTGCGCCTGGCGCACGGCCGACTGGTGATCAACCCCGGCAGTGTCGGTATGCCCTACGGAAGAGCCGGAGCCCACTGGGCCCTCCTGGGGCCGGGCGTCGACCTTCGCACAACCGACTTCGACATCGAGGCCGCCATCCGCCGGATCACCCGGGACTGCTCCTACCCCGACATCGCCGAGTGGGCCGACTACTTCCTGCACGCCCGCGCCACCGACGCGGAAGCGCTCGACGCCTTCGCCCCACGGGACGGACGCGACGAGACGCCGTGAGGGTCCATGCCGCTCACCGGAAGGAGCGGGGCACAGGAGCGGCCGGGGGCCGTCCGCACGTATGGAACGGCGCTGCCGGAGCAGGCTCTCAGTTGGGAGGTGCGTTCCGGATCGCGGCGATGTCGAACTGCAGGCGTACCTTCTCGCTGACCATCGAGCCGCCTTCGGCCAGCTTGCTGTTGTACGTCAGGCCCCAGTCGGAGCGATCTATGGTGGTCGTACCGTCGAAGCCCGCGCGTTGGTAGCCGAAGGGGTCCAGCACGTGGCCTATGTAGGTCATCTCCAGCACGACGGGCCGGGTCACGTCCTTGATCGTGAGGTTTCCTGCCATACGGTAGGTGTCGCTGCTGATCGGCTGCACCTGTGTGCTGACGAACCTCATCTGCGGATAGTTGTCGGCGTCGAAGAAGTCACGGCCGACCAGGTGGGCGTCACGCTGGCCCACCCCTGTGTCGACGCTGGCCGTGGAAATGACAACCTCGGCGCGGGAACGGGACGGTTCGCGGCCGTCGAAGAAGAGCCGGCTCTGGTACTCGGTGAAAGACCCCCGCACCGTGGTCACCATGGCATGGCGTACGGAGAAACCGATCCGGCTGTGGGCCGGATCGATGATCCATTCCCCGGTGAGCTCCTGCAGAGCCGGGTCGAGCACCGCGACGTCCGGCCGGGGGTCTCCGTACGCGGCAGTGTGATTCGGGGGCTGGGTGGGCATTCCACGCCTGAACAGTTTCATGCTTCACCTGGCGACTCGTTGACGGGCAGTCCGGCAATGCTGCACCACCAATTGCCGTGCTCTCGCTCCGAATACGACCCCTATGGTGGGGAAGGTCCAGTTGCCTCACTCGAAATCTTCACGTGATCGTCGAATCTCTTCCGGACCCTGCCGACGAGACCCGACCACCGGGGGAGGGCGAGCCGTACGACGACGACAACGCTCCTGGGAATGCAGCGCAGTTCACCCGATGGGTGCTCAGACGAGGACGTTCTTGTAGAAGAGGTTGGAGCGGCGGTCGCCTGCGTCTCCTGACGCGAAACCCAGGAAGAGGCGCGACTGTCCGGCGTCCGTTCGGTAGATCGCCAGTCCTTCGGGCTCGCGGAAGGAGAGGGTGCTGCCGGCCTTGGTGAGGGTGGGGCCTTGCTTCACGGTGCCGGTGTTGAGGTCGACGCTGCTGAGGTAGGTGTTCCCGGGGTAAGGGTTCGACGAGGAGTAGGCGTTGCCCGTCATGAAGTACGCGTACGAGCCGTAGCTGGTGTAGCCCTGCATGGTGCCGGAGATCGACGGCTGCTTGAAGTGGGCCTTGGGCTTGCTGAAGTCACCGGAGCGCGCGTCGGCCAGGCTGTAGACGATGATGTGCTTGGCACCGTCGCTGTGGTACCGGACTGTCAGGTTGTTGTGGACGGGATCGATGGAGCAGGTGTACTCCACCGCGCCGGGCACCGGTGCGAACTTGGTGATCGCCGCGGAGTGGTCGAGCGTGGTGCCGCCGCTGAACTTGAAGCGGGCCAGCCGTCTCCCGTAGCCGTTGGCGTTGGCGTCGACCTCGGTCCACAGATAGCTGGACCCGCCCACTGGTTCGACGCCGAACGCGACACCGTGGCCGAACCCCTTGAGGTGCATGAAGGTGGTGTAGCCGCCCGCGAAGTCCAGCTGGGTCATGCACAGGTCACCGGCCGACGAGGGGGAGCCGTTCCGGCGCTGCGCGACGAACAGCCGCTTGTTGACGCTGTCGAAGGCGAAGCTCTGCTGCACCGTGTCGTCGTGCAGCGGCTTGTGCCGGTAGAGGTCGTACGACGGCTTGGTCAGGTCGAAGCGCCGAGTGGCCGGCACGGCGGCCGAGGCGTTGCCGGAACCGGCCCCCAGGCCGAGTGCGGCCAGGGCGAGACCGCCTCCGGTCTGCAGCATCCCCCGGCGTGTCAGCGGCGTATGAGACATGGCATTCCCTCCGTCCTGCGTGCGCGTGCGCGTGCGCATGCGAAAGCGAAATGGCGTGTACAGGTCAAATCTAGGCCAATCGCGGCCGGGCGTCCTCTGGTTGGGGGAGATGGCTGCTGTGGGAGGGGGAGCGGGCCAACCTCGCGTCAGCGAAACCGGCTCCCGCCAGGTTGCCGCCCGTCGCCTGGGTCACATCAGCGTCGTGTCCCCGGTACGACTCCAGCAGCTTGCGCAGGGCGGTGGCATACCTCATCGACTCCCACCGTCTCCCGCGTCGTTATGCGTGGACGGGGCCACGGAACGGGGGAGAGCGATGCCAGTGAGAGGATGCGAGCGTGTTGGCAACAAGCAGCGACATCGAGAAGGCAGCCGGGGTGCTGCGCGCCGGAGGCCTCGTAGCCCTGCCGACCGAGACCGTCTACGGGCTGGGCGCCAATGCCGAGGATCCCGCCGCGGTCAGCCGGATCTTCCAGGCCAAGGGCCGCCCGCCCTCCCACCCGCTGATCGTCCACCTCGGCGGCGGGGAGCAGCTGGGGGACTGGGTCGAGGAGGTGCCGGCGGCTGTGCGCACGTTGGCTGAACACTTCTGGCCCGGGCCGCTGACGCTGGTCCTGCGGCGTGGGCGCCGAGTGCCCCTTGAGGCGACGGGTGGCCTGGAGACGGTGGCCGTGCGCGTGCCCGCCCACCCCGTGGCACTCGAACTGCTGTCGGCGTTCGGCGGTGGTGTGACGGCCCCGTCCGCCAACCGCTTCGGCTCGGTCAGCCCCACCACGGCGGACCACGTCCGTGCGGAGCTCGGTGACGCCGTCGATTTCGTGCTGGACGGCGGCCCCTGCGAGGTCGGCGTCGAGTCGACCATCGTCGACGCCACCGGTGACACCCCGAGCATCCTCCGGCCCGGCGGGGTGACACGCGAAGACCTCGAGGCGGTGCTGGGGCGCCCGCTCACTGTCCCCTCGACGAGCCGCGTGCGCGTGCCGGGGCAGCATCCGTCGCACTACGCGCCGCGGGCGCGGGTCATCCTCGTGGAGCCGGAGAAGGTCGTCGCCGAAGCCGGGCGCGAGCAAGAGCTGGGCCACCGGGTGGGCGTCCTGCTTCCCCCCTCCTGCGCCGACGCCCCCGTGAAGGCGCACGCCGTGGTGGACGTTCCCGCTTCGACGGCTGCCTACGCGCGCGGGCTGTACGGCTTCCTGCGCGAGCTCGACCAGCGGGGATGCGACCTCATTGTCGCCTCCCTGCCGGCGGAGGAGGGGCTGGGGCTGGCGATCGCCAACCGGCTCCGGCGTGCCGCGGGACCCCGGCTCGCCGTGTGACCCAGCGCCGACCGCCCGGCGTCACGAAGCCGTGTCGGCGGGCACCTCCAGTCCGCGGGTTGTGACGACGTGAGCCGTTCCGTCGGCCAGGCGGTAGGACAGCCCCACAACTCCCACCCGGCCGGCGTCGACCGCTTCGGCCAGTGCCCGGGAGCGCTCCAGCAGCATGCCGACGGTGTGCCGGACGTGCTCGGCGATGAAGTCGGCGCCTTCGGTGTGTCCGGCGGCGCGGGTGGCCAGCACGCTGGGGGTGACCCGCTCGATCACATCCTGCACGTATCCGCCCGCCGGTGTGCCGTCCTCCACAGCGGCGCGGGTCGCGGCGACCGCGCCGCACGCATCGTGGCCGAGCACCACCACCAGCGGGGCGCCGAGCACGCTCACCCCGTACTCGACGCTGCCCAGCACCTCCGGCCCCGCGACGTGGCCTGCGGTGCGGACGACGAACAGGTCTCCCAGCCCCCGGTCGAAGATGATCTCGGCGGCGAGGCGGGAGTCGGAGCAGCCGAAAAGCACCGCGAACGGGTTCTGCGCCGGGACGAGCTCGGTACGGCGAGTGGCGTCCTGGTTCGGGTGCTCAGGCGCCCCGGCGACGAACCGCTGGTTGCCGGCCAGCAGCATCTCGAAGGCTTCCGCGGGCGTGAGTGTCTCTCTGTCGATCATAGGAAGCAGACTACGACCGGACCCCGGGCACAGAGCTACCAGGTCCGGCCGTAACCGCGGTTTGTGGCTGCGCGCCTTCCAGCAGGGTGGGAAGGTGCTACGCGGTGGTGGGGGAGGCGGTCAGCGCGCCGAGCGTCATCGGGGCATCGCGGCGGCTGAGGATGATGAGAACCGGCTGGTCGCCGTCCAGGCACTCGATGACGACGTGGTCGAGCTTGTAGGAATAGTCGTGCTTGTAGGAGCGGTACCAGGCGTCGACGTCGTCGGGCCGCACAGCTCTCAGGCGCTGAACGGTCAGCGTCTCGGGCAACTCCCTGCGGGCCACACGACCGGCGGGGTCAGGCGTGGTCGCCGGGCGCCCGTCGCCTATCACCAGATACGCGAATCCCTCCACGCTGTAGGGGACGTCCCCCAGCACGGTCGCATCCACGCAACGCCTCTCCCCGGGAACGAGGGGGGCGATGTCACTGGTGTCCGCGGCACGTCGCTCGCGCCGCCGCAGGCCCCAAGCGCACAGGGCTCCGAGTCCCGTGGCGGGCGGGATACCGGCGGCGGTGACCAGGCAGGCCGTCTGCACGCTGTCGGTGACCATGGCACTGGCCATGCCGACACAGCTGGTGACGGTGGCCGTCACCATCCCCACGGTGACCGGCCAGGCGTCGGCGAAGGCCGCGGTGGGGTGACGGTAGCGCAGCCACCAGCCGATCATGAGCAGGCCGAGTCCGAAGGGCAGCGTCAGCAGACCGAAGGCCAGCGGAAGCCGCCAGTCGTCAGCCGGCGACGCCTTGGTCTCCTGGGCCGCGGCCCCGAACCGCACAGTGCGGATCTCACCCCGCCAGCGCGTCACCTCGACCTCGTCCCCGGCACGCACGGCGTCGTACACCGGAGCCGACCCGGTCATCCGCACCCGCTGCACGTGGCCTGAGCCCTTCTCGGTGAGCAGCAGCCAGTAGTGGACGCTCCTGCCGCTCGACTCCTTCTGCGTGCCCTCGATGGTGGCGGGGACAGTCGTCCTGCAGGAGTCCGACCGGCGGTCGGCCGAGCAGGACGGCGCGGAAACGTACTCGCTGTTCTTCGCCAGCGCGACCGGCACGGCCGCGAGCAGTCCCGCTCCGACCAACGCAAGGAGCAGACCGACGAGGACAGGGGGCAGGGCCTTCGTGGACTTCCCCCGCTTCGCCGGCTGCGCCGCACTCCCCAACCCGCCACGCCTTCCCTGCTCGCCCGCGCCCGGCTCTCTCGCAGCCCGCCCCGCCATCCCCACCGCCCCCTCCTGCTGTCGGCGCCGGCCCCGCAGCCGTCGCTGTTCCTTCACATTCTGCCCTCGCGTCTCCTCCCGGTTCACGGGGGAGTCAGCCGCTCACAGCGCTACCCGGACCGGGGCGTCCCAGCGCTGCTGACACCGCGCGGTTTGTGCCCGGCTGACAGTGGCACCGCCGGAGGTGGCCGGAGGTGTACCTATTGCTGGTGGGCCGCCGTCGCGAGGGTCCCCTCGATGAGGTCGCGCAGCTGGGAACGGGCGGTGACGCCCAGTTTGGGAAAGCAGCGGTAGAGGTGCGAACTGACCGTGCGCGGGGAGAGAAAGAGCTTCTCGCCGATCTCACGGTTGGTCAGCCCGCGGGCGGCGAGCCGGACGATCTGCTGCTGCTGCGGGGAGAGGCCGGCGAGCGCGTCGGGGGCCGCGTCCGTGACGTCGAGGCCGGCGGCGCGCGATTCGGCCCGGGCACGTTCGATCCACGGGTGTGCGTCCAAGCGACGGAAGACCTCCAGGGCCTCGGTGAGCGGCCCACGCGCCTCCGCGATGCGCCGACGGCGCCGCAGCCACTCGGCGAGGTCGAGCAGGGTCTGTGCACGTTCGAAGGGCCAGTACTCCAGGCCCGGATCAGCCAGAGCCGCCCGGAAGTGCGGTTCGGCGTCCTCGGGGTCCGCGAGAAGGCCACGGGCTCGGCTGATCAGCGCACGCAGACGAGGTGAGGTGTTGTCCGCAAGCGCTGTTGCCGAGCGCTCCACGATCGCGGCAGCCTCCTCGTGGCGGCCGCAGCGCACAGCGGCGGCGGCCAGATCCGCGAGTGCCGGGTAGGAGGCGTGGTAATGCACGGGCGCGCCGTCTGCCGTGAAGATCATGCGGAGCCGGCCGTACGCGGTCCCGTACGCCCCTTCCGCGGCCGCAGCGGCACCGAGCGCTCGGTGGGCGTAGACGGCGACCGAGCGGCTTTCCAGCGGATCGACCAGAGCGAGCGCTTCCTCGGCCCGGGTGCGGGCCGAGGACACCTCGCCCTGGAAGGCCAGCAGGGTGGCCTCCACGGTTGCCGCACAGGCCACGGCGTGGTCGAGGCCGGTCGCCCGGCCGACCGCGGTGATGCGGGCGCAGGCCTCGCGGGCCTGTTCCCACCGTCCTCGCTCCACGTAGGCCCAGGCGACCGCGCCGCCCAGCCCCTCGGGCAGCGCGCCCTGCAGTTCCCAGCGGTCGAATGCCTCGTCGAAGGCACGGACGGCCTGTGGGGTCTCGTCCAGGAGCCACGCCATGATCCCGACGGCGGTGAGCCGCTCCGGCCGGCCTTCCGCCTCGGCAGCCAGCTGCGGCAGCAGGGAGACGAGTTGGGCCCAGTCGTCGAAGGGCTCCGACACGGCCCGCACCCAGGTGCGCAAGCCTGCGTGCGAAGCGTTCGCTTGAAGGCGGCGCAGGATGTCCCGGATGCGGTGGCGCTGGGCGTCCTCTCCGGAGTAGAAGCGGACCACGGCGGCACCGGCCAGGAGTTCCAGCCCGGCCGCGGGCTGGGAGACCGCCAGTTCCTCGGCCGCGTCGGCCAGCCGGGAGAAGACCCTGAGGTGGCGCCCGGCCAGGACCGCCAGCCGTCCGGCCCGCACGGTGGCGGAGGCCAGCAGAGCTGCGTCATCCGTGCGCGTTCGTACCGCGGCGACCAGTTCCTCGACCCAGGCGAGGTCCCCGGTGAACACCGCCGCTGCGGCGGCTTCGACCAGCAGCCGGGCACTCTCCTCGCGCTGGGGGGCGAGTTCCGCCGCGCGCTGCAGGGCACGGGCCGCCGCCGCGTGGCCGCCGCGGCGGCGGGCCCGTCCGGCGGTCCGCTCCAGCTCCGCCGACACGGCCGCGTCCGGGTGCGGGCAGGCGGCTGCACGATGCCAGGCACTCCGGTCCGGCTCGTCCCGCAGCATCGTGGCGAGCGAGAGGTGAGCCTCGCGCCGGGCGCCCGAGGAGGCTGCGTGATACACGGCTGACCGGACCAGCGGGTGGCGGAACTGGACGTCCCGGCTGGTCCGCCGTACCAGCCCGGCCTGCTCGGCCGGAATCCAGGCCGCGTCCTCGGCACACGGCAGCCTCGCCGAGACGGCGACCGTCCAGTCGGCGCTGTCCATGGCGGCCAGGAGCAGCAGAGCCCGCGCGGTGGAGGCGGGGAGGCTGTCCAGGCGGGCGGCGAAGACCCGCTCCAGGCGGTCGGGGAGCGGAAGCGGACCCGTGGACGGCGGTCCCGCAGCCCTCTCCTGTGTTGAGGCCGTCCTCGTCAGTTCCACCAGTGCCAGCGGGTTGCCGCCTGCCTGCTCGAGAATCCGCGCTCTGATACGGCCGGTGGGGCTCTTCGGCCGCAGGTCCAGCAGTTGATTGGCCGCGGCGTCGTCGAGCGGTTCCAGGGTGAGCGTCGGCGTATGACGGTCGAATCCGGGAACGCGATCGCTGTCACGGGCCCCGATCAGCATCGTGACCGGTTCACCTTCCAGTCGTCTGGCGGCGAAGGACAGCGCATCCAGGGAAGCACGGTCGAACCACTGCGCATCGTCCAGCACCACGAGCACGGGATGGTGGTCGCCCAAGCCTGACAACAGGCTCAGGACGGCGACCCCGGTCAGCATGAGATCGGGTCCCGACGTGGCCGACCCCTCGCCGAAGGCGTCCCGCAGCGCAGCGCGCTGCCTCCCTGGCAGTCCGTCCACCCCGGCCAGGACCGGCCGCAGCAACTGATGCAGCGCGGAGAAGGCGAGGCTCGACTCCGACTCGCTCCCTGTGGCACGCAGGACGCGAGCGCCGCCGGCCTCAGCCCGCAGCGCCGCTTGATCCAGCAGCGCGCTCTTGCCCGCCCCCACCTCACCGACCAGCATCAGCACCGGTTCGGCCGCCACCGAGTCCACCGCACGGAAGAGGCGTGCCAATTCCGCGCCCCGGCCGACGAGCAGCTCCCGGGAATCCGGCTCGGACTCCACAACCGCACCGCGGTCGCATGTGTGCTCGCCCACGGGGTCTCCCGGAATTGTGCCTTTCGAGACCGGAGTCGCTTCGCCCTGGCCACGTACAGGCTACAAGCGCCCGGGTCCGGTGCCCGTGTCCGCTGCCTGGATCCAGCGCAGGGCCCCGGCGCCCGGCCCTGCGCACAGGTGCAGTCACGTTACGGATACCGCGTGCGCCGAGCCCGCTCGTACGGTTCCAGGAAAATCACCGCCTTTCCGAGGACCTCACATGGACCAAATCACGCTCGGCAACGTAACCATTACTCGGGTATGGGAATACTTCGGCCCCGTCGAAATGACTCCCGACGCCTTCTTCCCCGATAGCCCTCAGGAGGTGTGGAGCGGCGGCGCCTCATGGCTGGCTCCGCATTTCCTCGATTCCGAGACCAATATCGTCAATTCCGCTGTCCAGACCTGGCTGCTGCGCAGCGGAGGCAAGACCGTCCTGGTCGACACCGGCGTGGGCAACTACAAGGATCGCCCGTACGCGCCGGTCTGGAACCGCCTCGAAACAGGTTTCCTGGCCAATCTCGCACGCGCCGGCGTGGAGCCCGAAGACGTGGACCTCGTGATCAACACACACCTCCACATCGATCACGTTGGCTGGAACACGTATCTGGACGGCCGGGAATGGGTACCCACTTTCCCCAACGCGACCTATCTGATGCCGAAGGAAGACTTCGACTTCTGGAACCCGGAGAACGAGTACAAACCGCTGCTCGGTCGGGGCAACCAGAACGTCTTCGAGGACAGCGTGGCCCCGGTGCACCAGGCCGGCCAGACATTGCTGTGGGAAGACAGCCACCAGATAGACGCCGACCTTCGCCTCGACGCGGCTCCCGGGCACACCCCCGGCTCCTCCGTGCTGACCCTCACCTCTGGGACGGACCGCGCCGTGTTCGTCGGGGACATGCTGCACAGTCCCGTGCAGATCCTCGAGCCCGACTCCAACAGCTGCTTCTGCGAGGACCCCGCAGCCGCCCGCGCCACCCGCCGCAAGGTGCTGGGCTGGGCGGCCGACAACAACGCACTCGTGGTCCCGGCGCATCTGGGCGGTCACGGCGCAGCCGAAGTGGCCCGCGAGGGAGAGCGGTTCGCCATCAAGGGCTGGGCTCCCTTCGCCCCGTACCCCGAGCAGGTTTGAGTCCGACCGGGAAAGCCGAGTTCCACGGAGAGACACGAGATATGAGCAACCGACCCCGACCCGTCGTGACCACGGAGCAGGGAGCCGTCCGCGGACTGCGTCAGGGCGACACAGCCGTCTTCCGCAACATCCCTTACGCCGCCCCGCCCCGCGGCGCCGGCCGATTCGCGCTGCCCCAGCCGCACGAGCGGTGGGACGGCATACGGGACGCCACCGCACCGGGTCCCAACGCACCGCAGTCCGAGCGCAAGCTCGGCAGCATCGACATGTCCCCGTACTTCGGTACCGGTTGGAGCCGTGGCGAGGACTACCTCACCGTGAACGTCTGGACGCCCGCCGGCGCGGCCGCGGGCGGCGGCCTGCCGGTCATGGTGTTCGTCCACGGCGGCGGATTCGTCGCCGGTTCGACGCGGTCCGAGCTGTACGACGGTTCCGCCTTCGCCCGCGACGGTGTCGTCCTCGTCACCCTCAACTACCGGCTCGGCATCGCGGGGTTCCTCGACCTCCCCGGCGTGCCCGCCAACCGCGGGCTGCTCGACGTTGTCGCCGCGCTGCGATGGGTGCGGGAGAACATCGCCGCCTTCGGCGGTGACCCGCACAACGTCACCCTCTTCGGCCAGTCGGCCGGGGCGACCATCGTCGGCGGCGTCCTCGCCACCCCGGAAGCCGCCGGCCTCTTCCGGCGGGCGATCGTCCAGAGCGGCAGCGGCACGGGAGCGTTCACCGCCGAGCAGGCCGCCCGCGTCACCAGGGCAGCAGCGGAGGTCCTCGGCATCGAGCCCCGGGCCGACGCTTTCGCGGAGCTCTCCGACGACCGTCTGGTCGAGGCCGCCCTCCGGCTCGCGGGTATCGACCTGCGGACCGAGACGCACCACGACCCGTTGATCGGACTCAGCCCTTTCAGCCTGGTGCTGGAGACGCAGCCCGCCGAATCCGTCGCCGTCGGCCTCAGCGGCGACGTCGACCTGCTCATCGGGACCAACACCGAAGAGGGCAACCTCTATCTGGTCCCGGTGGGCAAGTACGCCACGTCGACCACGGCTGACGTCGAGGACGCGGCTGCGCGCTCACACTCGGACCCGGTGCGACTTGTCGAGACGTACCGGAAGGCACGCCCCGAGGCGTCGTTCGGCGAGCTGCGCTCCGCCATCATGGGCGACGCGCTGTTCGGCGCCGGCAGCTGGGCCTTGGCCGGCGCGCATGCCTCCCACGTTGGATCCGCCACCTACGCCTACGAGTTCGCCTGGCGCTCCCACGCCCTCGAGGGAGAGCTCGGCGCCACCCACGCGGTCGAGCTGCCCTTCGTCTTCGACGTGGCCCACCTTCCACGGCTGCACGGAATCGACGCCCTGCTCGGCCCTGACAAGCCCCCCGCCGATCTCGCCGCCCGGATGCACCAGACATGGGTCAGGTTCGCAAGCACCGGCAACCCCGGCTGGGACCCGTACGACGAGGAGCGCCGCGCCACGATGCGGATCGGCGCCGAGTGGACGCAGGTCGACGACCCCCGCAGTGAGGAACGACAGGCCTGGCGCTGACCCTCCGGCGCCGTTCCGAGTGCAGCCCGTTCAGCGAGCCGGAAGGTCGGGCCCCGGTCGGTGAGTGCCCGCTCACCGACCGGGCCGGCTGCCGGGGGACGGGGGCCACGCTGCTGCCGCACCACGGCTCGGGGCGGGCTCAGGTGTCGTCAGGGACGCGCTGCCGTGCGTCGTGAGCGGGACCGCTCGCGGCGCGTTCGCCGTACGAGGTCGGCTGCCGCGTCCGGCCAGGCGCCGTGGTCGAAGGTGAACCCGGCGTCGGTCAGCCGTCCGGGCACTACGCGTCGGCTCTTGAGGAGGAGTTCGGTGTCGGTGCGGAGAACGAAGGCACCGATCTCGGCCATCCATCGCGTGGCGGGCAGGCCGACCGGCATGCCCCAGGCGCCGCGCAGCGCGCGCATGAACTCCCGCTGCGGCAGCGGGTCGGGAGCCGCGAGGTTGACCGGCCCGGTGATGTCGTCCCGGGCGATCAGGAACTCCACGGCGCGGACGAGGTCACGGTCGTGTATCCAGGACACGTACTGCGCGCCGCCCGCGACCGGTCCGCCGAGGCCGAGCCGCGTCAGCCACAGCAGGTAGTCGAAGACGCCGCCGCGGTCCGGGCTCATCACCATCGCCGCCCGCAAGGCCACCTTGCGCGTGTGCGGCGTCACGGCCCGCTCCTGTTCCCGCTCCCAGTTCCGCGCGATCTGGACGCTGTAGGCCCAGTAGCCGGGGACGCCGGACTCGTCTCCGCCGATCACCCCGGTGGCTTCGTCGTTCGGCGCGTCGAAGCGGTGGGCGTACACAGTGGCGGTGCTCATCTGGAGCCAGACGGCGGGCGGTTTGCGGGCGGCGGCGATCGCCTCGCCCACGACCCGTGCGGAGTCCACGCGCGAGTCCATCATGGCGCGGAGGTTCTCGTCTGTGTAGCGGCAGCTGACGCTGCGGCCCGCAAGATTGATCACGACGTCACTGCCGTCGACGGCCTCCGCCCATGGGCCCAGCGTCCGGCCGTCCCACCGGACTTCGCAGTCCCGCACCGGGCGTCTGGTCAGGACCACGACCTCGTGGCCCGCCGCGGTCAGCGCTCGGCGCAGCACGCCGCCCACCTGACCGGTCCCTCCCGGCAGCACTACCTTCACTGGCCCTCCCCCCTCACCGTGACGTCTCACGTCGTAGAGCGAGCGTACGACCTGCCCGAACGGGGGCGGCGCGAGGCATGGCCCTCGGCCGGGCAGGTCGCCGCCGGTGCTTCGCCGCGTGGGGCGTACCGCCTTCGTGGCCCAACCGACCCTTCCGGGCGGCGCGCATACCGCTCCCGGGCCGGGAGCGTATACGGCGCGCATACCGCTCCCGGCGGAGCGCATACCGCGGAAGTTGAGGGCGGGTTCGAACCGGTGGGTGACGACGGCCGGTCGCGTCGGCCGTAGCTTTTCGTGCAGGGAGGGGACAGATGACCGACAGCGCCTATGAAGAGGCACAGCGCACCGTGCGGCGCATTCAGCGTCTTTCGGACGACTGCTGGCACGCGTTGGACGCTTCCGTCAGTGCCATGGACGACGAAGCCTGGGTCGGCCCGGTCGCGCGGCGGTTCCATGACGCCGTACGGGCCGACCAGCGCGAGTTGCAGACCCAGCTCGCCAAGGCGGTCAGGGACGCCCAGGAGAAGCTCGCGGCGATGCCGGGGAAGCCATGACCCATCCGGTGGGGAATCCGAACTTCTCCGGTGCCAAGATGCCGGCCTTCGACACTCTGGTGAGCCGGCACGCGCGCGCCGCGTTCTTGCTCGAACAGCTCGCCGGGGATCTGTGGGAAGAGCTGAACAGGATGCGCGTCGACACCTCACCCGCCCCCCGCGTTCGCACCCTCGCCCAGCGCGTGCGTACCCAGACGACGGAGTTGCAGACGCGCCAGACCCGGGTGCACCACATGCAGAAGACCGGGGACGGCGCCCAGTTGTGCACGGTAGAGGGCACCTTCTGGAAGCTGCCCGAGGATGCCGTTCCCACTCCGGTGCCGGGTCAGCCGCCCCCCACCGATCCGGTGGAACTGTCCATCGAGCTGTGGGACGCCAACCTGCTGCCACGCGCGGGCCGCCTGCGCCCCGACGGCACTCCGTTCTCGCCCAAGGAGGACGCGGTCCTCAGCTGGATCGCCGCACACCGCGAGAGCATCATCGCGGAAGCCCGGAAGTGGAACATCTCCCCTCAGGCGATTGCCGCCGCGATCGCCTGGGAGGCGATGGAGAACGTGAAGGGGATCCCCACCGGCATGCTCGCAGGGACCGGCGTCGGCACCGAGGTGAAGAACGCGTCGTTCGGACCCGGCAAGGTCCATGTCGACTTCCCGCTCGTCAACCAGATCGAGAACCGGGGCTATCTGCCCCGCAGAGCCGTGTGGGAGCGCGAGAAGATACTCAAGAGCGACGAGGGATCGATCCGGTACATCGCCGCGATCATGGGCGCCTACTCCAAGGTGACCGATGACAAGGCGAAAGGTCACTACAACATCCGCTACGACGTGCCGATGCTCACCCAGCTGTACCAGGGGAGCGACCTGGAACAGTGGGAAGCGGCGCTGGCCAGGAGAAGAGCGAGCAACGACTGGGGCAAGCTCGACCCGCAGAACCCGATGGCCCTCTGGTCCCAGCGCAATCAGGCATTCCTCGACGCCGCTCTGCCCAAGGACCCCTGGAAAGTGGACCCCGAGCCCGCGACCCCGGTACGGCCTCCCGGCCCGCCCGCCCCGCCGTCCAGCCCCTCGACCACCCCGGTGCCGCGCACCCGCCCCAGCCCCACACCCCCTTGGAACAACTGATGAAGCCGCCGTCCCGCCTGCCGTCCACAGGGGCTTCGACGCCCGGGCGTGGGAAAGGCAGCGGCGAGTCGCGCGCTGCTGCGCCAGTGGGCGGCCCGCAGCACGTCGGTGACGGGTATTACTCAGCGGGGCGCGTCTGGGTGATACGCCACAGACGGCGGGGCAGTTCGCCCTCCTCGAAGGCGTGGACTTCGTGGAGGGTCCAGCTTTCGGCGAGGGCGTCGACCAAGCGGCGAGGGAAGAAGTGCACCGCGAAGCCGCCGTGCTCGTAGATGTCGTCGCCGTGTGCCGTGCCGGTGCCGTAGTGGGCGTCACCGGTGTGCCGGACGGTGTACACGAAGGTGCCTCCGGGCCGTAGCACGCGGCGGACCTCATCGACCACTGCATGGATCTCCCCGGTCGACAGCGCCATGCACAGCAGCATGTGCGCGAAGACGCCATCGACCGACGCGTCCGGGAGCGGCAGCGGCTCCCGCACGTCGTGCACCACGGTGGTCACCCGGTCGGCGATCCCCTGGTCGCGGGCGGCCTGCTGGAGCTGTTCCAGGCCGGTGCCGGAGAAGTCGGTGGCCTGGACGGTGAAGCCTTCGCGGGCGAAGAGCAGGGTGTCGCGGCCGTGCCCGGCACCGAGCTCGAGGATGTGCTCAGCCCCGGCTGCCCGGAAGGCGGCGCACGCGTGGCGAGCGGGTGCGCTGGGCTGCTGCCCGTACATGTCCGGGTGGGCGTCGTAGGTGTGCTGCCAGTGCTCGCGCTGGACGTCGGCCAGTTCCCGCTCGGGGTCGTCGCCCACCCTCTCCCGCCCTTCTTCGCACCTGGGGGTACGAATCCTAACCCTGATGCCCCGACGCCCCGGGGCGGACGAACCGCAGCCGTCGGCACCCTCACACCATGACCGCACCCGCCTCCAGCGCGAGCCGCTTCCCCTCGAACCGCCCCCGCAGCGCCCGGTCGTGCGTAACCAGTACCACCGCCCCCGGGTACCCGGCCAGGGCCTCCTCCAGTTCCTCGACCAGGGCGGGGGAGACATGGTTCGTCGGCTCGTCCAGGAGGAGCAGGTCGGCGGGGTCCGAGACCAGGCGGGCGAGGTCGATGCGTCGGCGTTGGCCGTACGAGAGGTCACCGACGCACAGGCGCAGTTCCGCCGGGCGGAAGAGACCGAGACGGAGCAGGGCTTCGGCGTGGTCGTCGGCGGAGCCGGGCCGGCCCAGCGCGAAGGCATCCGCCACCGTCAGCCTCGGCGGCCACCGCGTCTCACCCTGGCGCAGATGGCCGACCGTGCCCGGCACGCGTACCGAGCCCTCGTCCGGCCGCAGCTCACCGGCCAGCAGCCGGATCAGGGTGGTCTTGCCCGCGCCGTTCGGGCCGGTCACCAGCAGCCGGTCGGTTGGGCCGAGGACGAGCGAGTCCAGCCGGAGCCGGCCCCCTACCCGTACCCCGGTGAGCTCGATGGCTTCGCCGGACTCGGCCGCAGTGCGGATGCGGGCTGTGAAGGCCAGCGGGTCGGCAGGCGGAGTCACCGGGTTCGCCGTGAGGCGCTCGACGCGCTCGCGGGCGTTGCGGACGCGGACCATCGCGCCGTGCGCGCGGCCGCGCGCACGGAAGCCGCCGTGGCCGAAGTTGGCCAGCGGCATCTTGCGCGGAATGCCATCGAGGCGGGCGGCGCCGCTCGCTGCCAGCCGCTCGTTACGGGCCAACTCCGCGCGCCACTCCTCGTACTCCCGCAGTCGACGGCGACGGTCGGCGGCCTTGGCGGCCCGGTACCCGGCGTAGCCGTCTCCGTAGCGTGTGATCCTTCCCGCGTCGGCCTCCAGGATCGTGGTGGTCAGACGCTGGAGGAAGACGCGGTCGTGCGTGACGGCGAGCACCGTCCCGCGGTGGGCCCGCAGTTGCTCCTCCAGCCAGGCGACGGCCTCGTCGTCCAGGTCGTTCGTCGGCTCGTCGAGCAGCAGCAGTTCCGGGCGGCCTGCCAGGACCGCGGCCAGGGAGAGGCGGGAGCGCTCGCCGCCGGAGAGCGTGCCGAGGCGGCGATCGCGGGGCAGCGCGGGCAGGCCGAGGTGGTACAGCGCCGTGTCCACACGGTGGTCCGCGCCGTAGCCGCCCCGGACCTCGTAGCGCTCGAGGAGGGCGGCGTACGTGTCGAGGTCACCCCCGTCGCCCAGTGTCTGCTCGACCCGGCACAGCTCCGCCTCCAGCGCGCGAAGGTCCGCGAGCGACAGGTCGATGGCCTCTTGAACGGTGGCGGTCGGTGGGAGCGGGAGGATCTGCGGCAGGTAGCCGATGCCGCCGGCGGCGGTCACGGTCAACTCGCCGTCGTCCGGGCGCTCCTGGCCCGCGATGAGCTTGAGGAGCGTGGACTTGCCGGAGCCGTTGTCGCCGATGAGCCCGGCCTTCTCGCCTGGCTTGAGGGCAAAGGAGACCTGTTCGAGGACGGTGCGGCCGGTGTAGCGCTTGGTGACGCCGCGAAGGGTGAGCTGTGAGGTGCGCATGGGTCGGTCCCTCCTGGCCCGGGGCAGGCCGGAATGAGGCGGATGACTGCACGGCGGGGCGCGACGACGGCGGAGCAGTGCTCTACGCGGTCGGCGCCAGCTGACTCACAGGGAACCCATGGGTACGAAGGTACGGCAGAGCCGGGGACTTGGCAAGACGACACGTCTCGCCTCGCGTATTCACTGTGTGGGCCCCAGGGGCGCACCGCCGCCTCTGTCTCTTCGATGTCCTGGGCCAGTTCGCTGCGACCGATGGCGAGGTGGGCGTCCGCTGATCTCGCTACGTTGCGCTGTGCCTCCCGCTCCAATGCGACTCCGCCGATAGACTGCTCACGGTCGCCGCACCAGGTCAGCCGGGCGCCCGACCCGAAGTCGCAGAACGCTCTGCCCATGCCGAAAAGGGGCGCGGAAGTCCAGGTACCGCATGTTCGTCGCCGTTGTCGTCGCGCTCGCTGCGGGTGCCTGCTTCGCGGTGGCCGGTGTGCTCCAGCAGCGTGCGGCCGGCGTACGGCCGGACCGGGAGTGGATGTCATGGCAACTGTTGTGGCATCTGGTGCGTCGGCCCATGTGGCTGTGCGGTATCGGACTCGCTGTCCTGGCCTACGGCTTCCAGTCCCTGGCACTGGCTTTCGGGCCGCTCAGTCTCGTACAGCCGCTGATCGTCTGTGAACTGGTGTTCGCCGTCCCGCTGTCGGCACGCCTGTTCCGGGCACGACTGGGGGCCAGGGAGTGGTTCGGCACCCTCGCTGTGACGGCGGGCCTGGCGACGGCCCTGGTCACCGCTCGCCCGCACGGCGGTGATCCGGCGGTGGCCGACCTCGGCCGGTGGGCGATGGCCCTCGGCGCGGTCGCTGCCACGGTGGCCGGTGCTCTGCTGGCCCGTCGGTTCGTGTTCCGGGCCTGGCGTGCGTCCTTCATGGCGCTGGCGGGCGGTGCGGTGATGGGGTTTCAGTCGGTGTTGCTCGCCGCCACTGTCGCCCGTATGGAGCAGGGGCTCGGCCCGGTTTTCTCAGCCTGGCAGACCTACCTGCTTGTCGTCGCCAGCATCGCGGGACTGCTGCTCATCCAGAGCGCGTTCCAGGAAGGTCCACTGGCTGCCACGGTTACGGTGATCGATACGGCCGAACCACTTGTCGCCGTGGTGGTCGGCGCGACTCTGTTCGGCGAAACACTCGACATCGGCTGGCCGGTGACCGCGCTCACCTTGTTGGGGGTGGCTGCCACCGTTGTCGGCATCGTGTCCCTGGACACCTCTGAAGTGGTGGCAGCATTGCACGAGCAGCAGGCGGCGCAACGACGAGCGTCCTCCCCGTCGGAGGAGGCCCGGAGCGCAGGCCGGCAGCGGTGAGCCGCTGGCGCCTCGCACAGATGCATCGACTCCCGGGTACGACAGGCCCGAGTCGGGTACCCCTGGCCCATGCCCTTCCTCCGGTGTTCACCGTTGGGTCCCGCTCTGCGACCTCCTGACGTGCCCTCCGTCGCTGTCCTGGTGGAACTGTTCAGGAGCGGCTCG
Organism: Streptomyces spirodelae; assembly: GCF_017676385.1. Taxonomy (GTDB): domain Bacteria; phylum Actinomycetota; class Actinomycetes; order Streptomycetales; family Streptomycetaceae; genus Streptomyces; species Streptomyces spirodelae. The sequence goes on along the minus strand of NZ_JAFFZN010000001.1, from coordinate 117,588 downwards.
GCGGGCGGGCACGTGAAGTGCTGGGAGCGGTTCGCGGAGGCGGCGGCACGTCGCGCCGTCGGCTCGGACGACATCGACCTGACCGTCTACGTACTCGGACGGCGCGAGGGCGTCGAGGAGCTCTCGCCACGGGTGCGGTTCATCTCCTTGCGGCCGGTGTTCAGCGCCAGAGCCCTCATGCCCGGGATGAGCGGCGTCGACGTCACGGATCTTTCTCCGTTCCACCCTCGTCTCGCCGGACTGCTGCCACGGCACGACATCTGGCACCTCACGCATGCCTTCGCCTTCTCCTCGACGGCGGTTCGCCTCTTTCGCAGTACCGCACCGCCGCAGCGGCCGGGGCTCATCTGCTCCGTGCACTCCGATGTTCCGCTGCTGGCGTCCGTCTACGCCCGCCAGGCCCTCGCCAAGGTGCCAGGTTTGTCCCGGTGGGCGCACCGCCCCGGGAGCGGCCTGCCGGATGCGGTGCGGAGACTGGCGCGGCGCCGGCACGAGAGGTTGCTGCGCATGTGTGACCGGGTGTTGGCTGCCTCTCCGGGCGGGCTGGAGGAGATCAGCGCGGTGACCGGCCCCGACCGGGTCTCGATGCTGCGGCGAGGTGTCGATCACGAGCGGTTCCGGCCCGACCCGGCGGCAAGGGGAGAACTGGTCCGTCGCCACCGCGTCCCCGCGGACCGGCCGCTGGTACTTTTCGTCGGCCGGGTGGACGACTCCAAGCGTGCTGTACTCGCCGCGGAAGCGGTTCATCGACTCAGACGACGGGGCCGTGCGGTCCATCTGGTCGTGGTCGGCTCCGGTACGGACGAGGACCGCGTCGCCAGACTGCTGGGTCCGGACGTGACGCGGCTGGGGCCACAGCCGCAGCACCTGCTGAACCGGGTGTACGCAGGTTGTGATGTCTTCGTCTTCCCGTCGCACACCGAGACCGTCGGCAACGTCGTCGCCGAGGCGATGGCCAGCCGCCTGCCTGTACTCCTGCCGGAGGGCGCCCACACCACACAGTGGCTGGCCGAGCCCGGCCGGGACGGCATCGTAGTGGAGCACGACACCCCTCAGGGCTGGGCCAGGGCGTTGGAGGATCTGCTCGCGCACCCACAGGCGCGGGTGGCCATGGGGGAGCGAGCAGCGGCGACGGCGCGGCTCCGGCACCCGAGCTGGACCCAGGTGTTCGAAGAGGATCTGCTACCCGTGTGGCACCGGACCGCGAGACGGCATCAGACGGTGTGAGCCCGGTTCCGGCGGCTGCGGTGAAAGTCGGGTGCGAGCTGCCCTGCTCCACAGTCATGATGTCGATCATGACTGTGTACGCCGATAGGCCAGCCCGGCTGGGGGAGAGCCGTCTGTCCGACGGCCGGTTGCTCGGCTGGGCCGAGTGGGGTCCTTCGGACGGGGTGCCCGTTCTGCTGTGTCCGGGCGCGGCGACGAGCCGGTGGCTCGGTTTCGGCGCGGGCGTCGTCGAGGTACTGGGAGCGCGTCTCGTCTCGGTGGATCGCCCGGGACTCGGTGTCTCGACACCCGCGCCCGGACGCGGTTTCTCCGACTTCGCCGGGGACATGCGTCAGCTCTGCGCGATGCGAGGTCTGGGGCGCCCGGCGGTTGTCGGGAACTCGCAAGGCGCGCCGTTCGCTCTCGCCTGCGCTGCGGAAGGGGTCGCCTCAGCGCTGGCGGTCGTCTCCGGTGCGGACGAGGTCGCTGCGCCGGAGTGCGCTGCTGTTCTGGAGCCGGAGCTGCGCGGCCTGGTTGAGCGGACTGCCCGCGATCCGGCCGGTGCCGAGGCGTTCTTCGTGGGCTTCACCGCGGAGGCGATGTGGGGCATGGTCATGGCCCAGAGTCCGGAGTGCGACCTTGCCGTGTACCAGGACCCTGATTTCGCGGCTGCCTACCGCAAGGCTCTGGACGAGGCATTCGTGCAGGGGGCCGGCGGCTAAGCCCGCGACACGGTTCTGGCCATGGGACGGTGGCCGTTCGCGCTCGACCGGATCGCAGTCCCGGCCGACGTCTGGTATGGCGAGCGGGACACCAGCCACTCGCCCGACAACGGTGCACTGCTCGCGACCCGCATCCCCGGTGCTCGGCACCATGTCGTGCCGGGGATCGGCGGGGCGCTGCTATGGACACATGCCGAGTCGATCCTCTCCCGGCTCCTCAGCCGGCTGGCAGAGGCGGACGGTTGAAAACGTCCAGGCTGCCGTAGCGTGCTGGGACGGGGCAGCGCGCTGCGAGGCTCCGTATCGCCGGTCATTGGTGTGGCTTGCAACACGTTCAACGCATCCGCGCCGATGACGGGTTGCTCTCCTTCGCTCGCCCCGGGCCGCCGGTCGGCCCTGCTCATCCCGTCACCCCAGGTGGTAGCGGGCCTCAGGTGCGACCGTGGCGAGTCGGTCCTCCATCAGCCCCCGCAGGCGCGGGCCCACCCGGGCCCTGGTCGTGGCCAGGAGCTCGTCCGCTCGGACCCGCAGCTCTTCGGCGCGCTCACCGCCCCGCAGGGTTCCGAGACGTACCCTCGTCTGGAGACGGCGGCTGTCGACCCACTCGGACCCGCGCACCCGAGCGCCATGCCCCCGGCCCCGTCCGTGCCCCAGGACTGTGACGTCTACCTGCTGCGAGCGGTCCTGCACACCTTCTCCGACGAGGCGGCCGCTGCCGTGCTGCGCCGAGTGCGGCAGGCCATCGGCAAGCGGAAGGCCCGCCTTGTCGTTCTCGACCACGTTGTCGCCTCGGCGACGGCTGGGACCCCGCGAAGATCCTCGGCATCGACATGCTGGCCGTCTACGGCGGACTCTGCCGTGATGCCGCCCAGTGGGGGCGGCTCTGCAGGAGGCCGGCTTCACGATGGTGGAGCAGCGCGGTCTGGGCACCGGGCAGGAACCGCCTGGCCACGGGGCCCACGCAGCAGCCGAACCGGCCGCTTGGCCGCTGCTGGCGGCCCGGCCCGCGGCCGAGACGCACTCGCCCTCCGGCCCCCGCTGAGCGCGGACCGTGCGTACGAAGGGGCTCCGGGAACCGACCGCACCTGGAGCCCCTTCGCCGCGCAACGCCACGAGGCGAGCCTCAGCCCGCGCCCCGCCCGCTCGGCGCTTCCGCTTCGCCGGTCTGCAAGCGCCACAGGGCGCCCAGTAATCACCCCCAGGTGCGCGTGGGCGAGGTCGTACCGTCCGTGCAGTGAGTCGGGAAGGCAGCTGCTGTCTGCCTCGACGAAGTGACTGGGAAATCGCATTGTTCGGCCAGCGCGCGCCCTGTCCTCAAGGCCGTGGGGGAGAGACCGATGCCCGTCACCCGTGCTCCCCGCCGGGCGAGAGAAATACAGCTGAAGCCGATGTGGCACTGAACAACTGCGACATCATGAAGGGCTCCGCGCAGCAAGGCAATGAATCGTAAAACCCAAGACGGCATGTTGATATGACGAACCATGCGCCGCGAAGCTCTTGGACCGCCGCAGGCACTCCACTCACCGATTGAGATCAGTTCTCATGCTGCTCCCGGTCGGTGAGGGCCACCGCGATGGCGCTCACGAAGGCTTCCGGGTTGTCCAGCATGATGTTGTGTCCGCAATCCGGGATCGGGACGACGGACACACCCGCCTCGGTGAGAGCGTCGGCGCCCGGGAGGGGGCCATCGGCCTCGGGCAGCAGGTACGTGCGGGGTATCTTCAAATCGAGCAAGAGTTCGCGCATGGTGGGGACGGTTCCGCGGGTGAGATGGACCGCGCTGCGATGCAGGGCTTCCCGGCCGGCCAGGCGCATCGTGGACCACCAGTGCGCACCGACGCGGTCACGGACCTCTTCCCATCCGCCCGCCAGGAACTCCTGCTCGGGGTACGAGGCGATGCCGCTGCTGCTCGCCGAGTCGATCGTGGGCGGTATCGGGTCGAGGTTGGCGTCGACCAGGACCAACCGGGAGACCAAGGAAGGGTGACGGTCGGCCAGGACGATGGCCACTGAGCCGCCCATGCTGTGCGCGATCAGCTCGGCACCCATGACACCCGCGCTGGTCAGAGCAGTAGCGAGTGCGTCGGCATGTGATTCCAGGGCGTAGTCGAAGTCCGTCGGGCGGTCGCTGATGCCGTGACCCAACAAGTCGATCAGCAGTGACCGGCGGCCGGCCAGCAGAGGATGAACCGCGACCTCCGTGAAGTAGGCGGGCGATGTAGCGCCCAGGCCGTGCACGTACACGCGCGGCGGCTCCTGTCCGGGCACCCCGGGCAGTTCGACCCAGCGGATGCGATCACCCTTGGGTGTTACGGCGACGCTGCGCATGGTCTGCTCTCCTCGGTCGAGATCGATGGAGAGACGAGAGTAGCTACCGAGGCTGCATGCACCACCGCTGCTCCCCTCCTCGGCGCCCCCGCCGAGCCGGACCATGCAGAGCGTGGCCTGAGGTGCCGCCAGCCAGTCCAGCTGATCACGGCTGCTCGGTCGCCCCCCGTCGAAAGATGTGGAATTCAACGCCTGCGCCAGGTGCGTTTGGCGCGAAGGAGCACAGGTGCGCAGCCGCTCGGAAGGCCCTGCGCAGCGAATCGCACACGGTCTCGGTCGTGGTCCCCACGGGCGAAGCCACCGGCGACCGGCGTTCGGGGCCTGCTCTCGGGCACGTCCTGGGTCCTGCTCGCAGGTACGACAGGGCTCGCGTCGTGGTGCGCGGCGGTTCCCGCCAGCTGGACCAGCCGCTGCACAGCCCGGATACACAGCCGCGCCATATACGCGCGGTCCCTGCTGATCGCGGCGCCGTGCACGCGTGTGACGTGCGTATACGCGATATGCGGATACCGCTCGCCGCGCGGGCGTCCGGCCCGGCCAGCCGCGCGACTCACCCCTCTGGGCGGTGCCGGGACGACAGGGGAGCGGGAGCCCGCGAGGATGGCAGACAGCGGGCCCTCGGTCGCATCAATGGATTGTTGGCACCTGCCGTGGCCCGTGACCGCAGAGCGGTACCCCCGCTGTAAGGGAGAGGTATGACCGAGACCGACTCCGAGCGGGCCGGCAGTGGTCGGCAGCCGGTACACCACAGCCCGGATTCCGGCCTCAGTCCGGGATCCGGCCTCCTCGACCTGAGACGTGTCGGCGCCCATCCGGACTTCTGGTACCCCGTCGCGCTGTCCCGGAAGGTACGTACCGGCCGGGCGGTCGCAACCGCGTTCGCCGGAGAGCGCATCGCGCTCTACCGCACGGAGAGCGGCACCGTCCACGCGCTGGAGGACCGCTGCGCCCACCGGCAGGTGCCGCTGAGCATGGGCGTCGTGGAAGGCGAGACACTCCGTTGCTGCTATCACGCCTGGGCCTACCGTGGCGACGGTCGCATCTCACAGATCCCGTATCTGTCGAAGGGGGACGGCCGGCCGCCGCGCGGCGTGCGCGGCTACCCCGTTCGTGAGGCATACGGGCTGGTGTTCGTCTTTCCGGGGGACCCGGAGAAGGCGGCGCTCACCGCGTTGCCCGAGCTGCCGGCGTTCGGCTCGCCGGCGTACAAGACGATGTCCTTCTCCCGGACGGTGCACTGCCACTACTCGTTCATGCACGAGAACCTGCTGGACATGAACCACCAGTTCCTTCATCGAGGCGTGGTCGGCAAGCTCCACCCCCAGCTGCTGGATTCCCGGACGCAAGCGCGATCGGTGGAGGCCAGTTACTTGTTCAAGCACGTCGGCGGAAAGCGGAACCGTGGCGCCGAGTTGCTGGCCACCGAGGGCACCGGACGCAGAGGTTCCGCCGACGTCTTGACCATCCGCACGGACTACCCGTACCAGACGCTCGACCTCGTTCCGCAGAATGCCGAACGCCCGGCCTTCCGTCTGTGGGCCGCATACGTGCCCGAAGATGCCGAGCAGCGCACCTGTCACGCCTACGGCCTCCTCATGATCGCCAAGCCCCGGGTCCCCGGCGCTCTTCACCTGGCCTGGCCGCTCATCAGGCGCTTCACCGAGCGCGTGTTCGCCGAGGACCGGATGGCCGTCGAGGCCGAGCAACGGGCGTGGGAGGAACAGGGCGAGGACCGCAACCACGAGGTCTTCCCGCTGATCCTGGACGTCCGCAAGGTCCTGCGTGCCAACGGCGTCCCACTGGTCCCCAGCGGTGGAACAGCCAGGTGCGGCTCCGCCCCGGGGGCATGAGCAGCGTCCCCGCCACTGTCGCTCGTCTTCAACCGTTCAAACCCGCGCGGCGGGTGCCAGGTCGCGCTGGTACCAAGTGCCTGGCTTCCCGCCGAGTTCGGCTGGATCGGCCGGACCGGCCGCGACGAACCCGGCCTTGATCAGCACCTTCTGGGACGCGACATTCCCGTGGGCGGTAGCCGCCCGCAGTGTGCTCAGCCGGTAGCGCACTGCCGCCAGGCGGCACAGCTTCAGAACAGTCGCGGTCGTTACGCCGCAGCCGGCCACGTGCTGCGCGACCCGGTAGCCGAGTACGGCAGTACCGTCCTCGAAGTCGTACAGATTGAACCGGCCCAGCACCGAACCGTCCTCGGCGACGAGCACGTGGAAAGCGCAGATGCCGGCTTCCTGCTCAGCCAGCAAGGCGCTGAACCGGTCGGTGAACCGGTCGAAGAAGTCGTCGCCGCGGTCCGGGACCGAGGCAGCGAAGTAGGCGCGGTTCGCCAGCTCGAAGGCCAGGACCGCCGGGGCATGACCAGCATCCAGCTGCTTCAGCTCGGGCACTGCCCGGACTTTACCCGGACGGTGCGCCGAGGCCACCCGAGTTTCCGCCGGCGGTCTACGGCCGGGGCATCAGGCGCCAACAGTCCCGTCGACCGCCTCACGCAGAAAGTCCGCGTGTCCGTTGTGGCGGCCGTACTCCAGGAGCACGTGCACCATCACCATCCGCAGTGACACCTCCTCGCCCCATCGTGGCTGGTACCCGGCCCGGTCCAGGGACTCGGTCTCCCGCTCGATGCGCCGCGAGTTCTCCACCTCGGCCTCCCAGGCCGCGAACGCCTCCTCCCTGGTCGACGCGCTCGCGTCGTACGCCGCCTGGAAGTCGATCTCGTCGGACCAGACCATGGGCGCGTCATTGTCCTCGAACGCTCGACGGAACCAAGCACGCTCCACCTCCGCCATGTGCCTCACCAGACCGAGCAGCGAAAGCGTCGATGGCGGCACGGACTGCTGCCGGAGCTCCTCGGCGGTAAGCCCTTCGCACTTCATGGCGAGGGTCGCACGGTGATACTCGAGGAAGGCCCGGAGCATGTCGCGTTCCGTGCCAAATCTGGGCGGCCCTATGCGATTGTCGCTGGTCACTGGTCGCACTCCTCAGTCTTTGCCTGTGCTGGTGGCCAGTATCCGTTCCGTGAGGGCCAAGCGTGCCCCGGCAGTGGACCTGTTGACTTCAAGCATGGTTGAACCCTTAACGTCTCCCCGGCCAGGCCCTACCACCAGTGGGTAACGGAGAATGCAGCCGCCTTCCGCTGACTCGCCCAGCACCCCCGTTGCAGGGGCGGCTCCTGGCCAGTGCCGGGGGCTGCGCTCGCCCGAGCCTGCAGTGTCAGCCGCTCGTTCCGGCCTTCAGGCGTGCCGTGGGTACCACGAGGGAGGCGGTGAACGGGTGGGTCGGTTCCGTGAGGAGGCGCTGGGCCGGGCCCTGTTCGACGACTTCTCCGGCGTCGAGGACGGCGATGCGGTGGGCCAGAGCCGCGGTGTCCAGGTCGTGGGTGATCAGGATCAGCGACAGGTCGTCGCGGTCGTGGAGCAGAGTGGTGAGGATGTCGAGGATGCCGCGGCGGCTGATCGTGTCGAGGCCGGAGGTGATCTCGTCACAGACGAGCACGCGAGGATGGGCGAGCAGTGCGCGGGCGAGCGCGGCACGCTGGAGTTCGCCGCCGGAAAGCCGCCCGGCGCTTCTGCCGGACAGGTCCGCCGGCAGTCCGAGGCGAGCCAGGGTGGTAAGAGCCTCCTGCCTGGCTGCGTCGGCGTCGGTGCCGCGCAGCCGGATCGCGGTACGGGCGACCTGGTGGAGTACGGGTCGGTGCTCGTCGAACGCGGCGCGCGCGTCCTGGAAGACGTACTGCACGGCGGCCAGTTGTGTGCGGCTGCGGTTGCGCAGGCTGCGTGGCAGGGCGACGTCGTCGAGGAGAACCTCTCCGTCGTGATCGCGGTGGAGCCCGGCGATGCAGCGGGCGAGGGTGGTCTTGCCGCTGCCGGAGCGCCCGACGACGGCAAGGCATTCGCCCGGGGCCACGTCGAGTTCGGGGGTACGCAGCACCGTGGTCGTGCCGCGTGCCCCGTCGCGGTGGTGGGCGGCGAGGCCGCGTATCCGGAGAACGGGACGGCCGGGGGTGCCGACCGCGGTCTCCGGCTCGGTGAACCCGGGTCGCTCGACGAGCAGTTCCTGCGTCCATGCGTGCTGGGGCGCGGCCCACAGGCGCGCTGCCGGGCCGGACTCCACGACCCGGCCCTGCCGCATCACGACCACGTCGTCGGCGAGGGCCCGTACGACGTCGAGGTCGTGGCTGAGCAGGATGACGGCGATGCCGCGTGCCGCGACGGCTGCCAGTTGGTCGACGACGCGGCTCTTGGTGAGCCGGTCCTGGCCGGTGGTGGGTTCGTCGGCGACGATGACGGGGGCACCGAGCAGCAGAGCCTGGGCGAGGACGACGCGCTGCTGCTGGCCGCCGGAGAGCTGGTGCGGGTAGCGCCGCAACAGGACTTCTGCTGCGGGGAGTTGAGCATCGGCCAGCGCCTGCAGGACGCGGCCGCGGATCGCGGAGCGGCGTCTGCCGCGGGGCAGGTGGCCCACCTGGGCCCGCGCGATGTCGGTCAGGAGCGCGGAGATGCGACGGGCGGGGTTCAAGACGGCCGCCGGGTGCTGGGGGATGTAGCCCACCAGGCCGTCGGCTGCCAGGCGAACGTCGCCGGTGACGCGGGCGCCGGACGGGTACTCACCGAGCAGGGCCAGGCCGGTGGTGGTCTTGCCGCTGCCGGAGGCGCCGACCAGTGCCGTGACCCTGCCGGGTACGGCCTTCAGGCTCACTCCATCGACGATCGTACTGCCGTCGACCTCGACCCGCAGGTCGCGGACCTCGGCCACGGGCTCGTCGGCGGTGCCGCCGGCACGTGAGGATGCGGTGGCGTTCTCGTGGTTCATGGGCGCGCTTCACTCCCTGCCCGGTTGCGGAGGGTCTCGGTCGTCTCCGGACGCTCCGTGCCCCGGGGCCGGCCGCTGCGGCGGTCCCCCGCCAGCGCGGCGTCGAAGAGGAGATTGGTGCCCATCGTCAAGGCCACGATCAGCAGCGCCGGGACGACAACCGCCCACGGCTGGACGAACAGGCCGGTGCGGTTGCGGTCGACCATGACCGCCCAATCGGCGGCGTCCGGGGCGACCCCGACACCGAGGAACGCGGCTGTGGCGACCAGATACAGCACGCCGGTCAGGCGGGTGCCGGCATCGGCGGCCAGGGGGCGCAGTATGGAGCGGCCGACATAGCCGACGGCCATGCGCCACCACGTCTCGCCCTGCATGCGCAGCGCCTCGACCGCGGGACGGGCGGCGGCCTCGGCGGCGGCTGCGCGTACGAGGCGTGCCGCGTCGGGCACGTTGACCAGCGCTACCAGCAGCGCGAGTCCGGCGACGCCGGGGGAGAAGACCGTTGCGGCCAGCAGGATCAGCAGCAGGGAGGGGACGGCGAGCAGGACGTCCAGGGGCCGCATCAGCAACTCTTCCAGCCATCGGCGGTGGGTGAGCGCGCTGACCAGTCCTACCGGGAGCGCGACGAGATAGGCGAGCGTGGTCGCGGCGAGAGCGGTCAGCACCACGGGGCGGCCGCCGTGGAGCACCTGCAGCCATACGTCGCGGCCGACGAAGTCGGTTCCGAGCCAGTGGCCCTCGCCCACGGTGAAGGACGCGGTCCGCGGGCCCGGGTCACCCGCGAGAGCCGGGCCGAGGAGGGCGAGCGCGAGGGGTACGGCGATGACGGCGAGACCGAATGCGAAGCGGCCCATGCGCGGCTTTTTCACGCTGCCACCCCGGCCCGTGGCGCGAGGCGGTGGGCGACAAGGTCGGCACCGAGGTTGAGTGCGACGGTCAGGACGCCGAACACCACGGCGAGGCCCTGCACCACCGGCACGTCGCGTTCGGCGACGGCGTTGAGCAGCACGGTGCCGAGTCCGGGGATCACGTACAGGGCCTCCACGACGATGACGCCGGACAGCAGCCAGTCGATGGTGCGGGCGAGCTGCTGAGTGGCGGGGGCGAGGGCATTGGGCAGCGCGTGGGCGTAGCGGATGCGGGCGCCGGTGACGCCGTAGCGGCGGGCCTGTGACACGTACGGTGAGGCGAGCGCGTCGATCATGCCGGCGCGCATCAGACGGGCGAGCGAGCACACCGGGCGGGAGAGCAGGACGAGTACGGGCAGCATCAGCGCGGCGGGGTGACCGAGCAGGTCGGTGCCGAAGCCGACCGCGGTCGGCGGCAGCCAGCCCAGCTGGAGCGCGAAGACGGTCACCAGCAGCACTCCGAGGGCGAACTCGGGCACCGCGTAGACGGCGAGCGTCACAGAGCTGATCAGCCGGTCGACGAGGCGCCCTTCGTGGCGGGCGGCCAGCACCCCGAGGCCGAAGCCGACCGGGACGAGCACCGCCACGGTGAGCGCGGCCAGCAGCAGGGTGGGGCCGAAGCCGTCGGCGATGTACTGGCTGACCGGGCGGCCTGAGGCCAGGGAGGTGCCGAGGTCGCCGTGCAGGAGCCCCATCGCCCAGTCACCCAGCCGTTCCCACGCCGGCCGGTCCAGGTGCATCGCCTCGCGGATCGCGGCGATCCGGGCCGGGTCGGGGTCGTCACCGGCCAGGGCGACCGCGGCGTCGCCCGGCAGCGCCTCGGTGAGCGTGAAGACCAGCAGCACGACGGCCACGGTCTGCACGACGCCGAGGAGTAGCCGCCGGGCGACGAAGGAGCGCAGTGCGGTCACGCGAGCCACACCTTGTCGAAGCGTGCCCAGTCGAGCGTGTTGGCGGGTGCCTTGCGCTCGACGCCCTTCACTGTGCGTGCCGTGCCGAGAATCCAGTCGGCGAAGCCCCAGACCAGGAAGCCGCCCTCGGTGTACAGGCGGCGCTGCATGCGCTCGTACACGGCGGCCCGCTCCTTCTTGTCGCGGGTGGACTGCACCTGCTGGTAGAGCGCGTCGAAATCCTTGTGCTTCCACTTGGTGGCGTTGGTGGTGGAGTCGGTGAGCAGGCGCTGGGAGACGTGGGACTCGATGGGCATGGCGCCGGAGCGGTAACAGCACAGGGTGCCGCCGTCGAGGATGTCGTTCCAGTACGAGTCCTTGCTGCCCATCTTGACGTCGAGGGTGACGCCCGCCTTCTTCGCCTGGTCGCGGAAGATGCTGGCGGCCTCGGTGAACCCGGCGGCGACCGCCGAGGTGTCGAGGGTGACCTTCAGATTCTCGGCGCCGGCCTTCTTGAGCAGCACGCGGGCGCGGTCGAGATCCTGTTCGCGTTGGGGGAGGCTGTCGGCGTAGTACTCGTAGCCCTTGCCGAACAGGTCGTTGCCGATCTCGCCGGCGCCGGACAGGGCCCCGCGTACGAGCTCCTCGCGGTCGGCGATGAGGAAGAACGCCTCACGCACCCTCTTGTCGTCGAAGGGTGCCCGGTCGGTCTTCATGCAGAAAGCCTGCATGGCGCTGTTGCGCAGGCGCACGATCCCGATCTGCCCCCTGCCCTCATGGGCGCGGGCCGTGGTGGGGTTGAGCTCGTGTGCGTACTCCACCTGCCCGCCGAGGAGTGCGTTGACGCGGGCCGACTCCTCGTTGGCGACGATGAACTCGAGCTCGTCGAGGTGGGGGGCGCCGTCCCAGTACTCCTCGTAGCGGCGGAACACGGCCGAGCGGCCGGGGGCGAAGGAGACGAAGCGGAAGGGGCCGGAGCCGATCGGCTTCTTGTCGAAGTCGGTGGCGTTCTCGGGCACGATGTAGGCGCCGAACGCGGCTAGGACGTTGGGGAATTCGGCCGTGGGCCGCTTCAGCACGAACTCGACGCTGCGCCGCCCGGTGGGGCGGCTGGCGTCGAGGTCGATCGGTTCGAGGGATGCCTTGGCGCGGAACGCCTTCTTCGGGTCGGCGATCCGCCGGTAGCTGTAGAGCACGTCCTGCGCGGTGACCGGCCTGCCGTCGTGGAAGGTGGCCTTGCGCAGGGTGACCTGCCAGCGGTCCAGTGCCTTGTTGGCCTCCCACTTCTCGGCGAGGCGGGGCTGCGCGGACAGGTCGGCGCCGTAGTCGGCGAGCTTGTCGAAGAGCGCTTTGGCGCGGGCGACGTCGGCGAAGAGGTTGGAAAGGTGCGGGTCGAGGGTCTCGCCGGCGCCGCCGCCCGCGAACGCGGCGCGCAGCCGCCCGCCTCTCTTCGGTTTCCCGTCGCCTCCGCTGCCCCCGTCGCGGGCGCCGCCACCGCACCCGGTGAGGGCGAGGGCGCCGAGCGAGGCGGCGCCTGTGACGGCTGTGGCGGCGAGGAAGCCGCGGCGGCGCAGGCCCGGAAAGCTCTCTGCGAAGGGAGCGGAGGAGGGGAGAGGCCGGGGGGATTCGTCGTGCATGCGGGTTTCCTCACGGTGGGTTGGGACACGCCTTGCGGCGCGGGGACGGGGACGGGGACGGGGTTGGGTGTCCGGCGTCAGGGCGCGGTGCGGCAGGCCACGACATGCAGCCGGTCGGCGTCGGCCGTAGACCCTGGGGACAGGCCCTCCCGCCAGGGCGGTTCGGTGCGCGGGCCGGGCCCGTCGTGGAGCTCGAGGACTTCGAAGCCGTGCGCGGCCATGAGGTGGCGCAGCTCCTGAGGAAAGAGCAGCCGCCATGCGGAGTGCTGCTCAACCGACGGTGACCCGTCGTCCACGGTCCACACGCGCGTACGGCGCAGAAGTTGGGCCGTATGGTCCACGGTGAGGGTGGTGGTGGACCGGTAGACGGCGCCCTGCCAGGTGAACGCGTTGCGGGTGGGGGCGTCGAGCAGATCGGTACGACCCAGGAAGTAGGCGCCGTTCCGCATCTCGGCGATCAGCACGCCACCAGGGGCGAGGGCCTGACGGCAGGAGTCCAGAAAGCCGCCGAGCTGGTCGTTGGTGTGGCAGTACAGCAGGGCGCTGTCCAGACACACCACGGCGTCGAAGATGCCCCGGCCCAGAGCGAAGCTGTGCAGGTCGGCGCGGACGTACGCGGGCCCCGGGTGGTGCGTGCGGGCGTGCGCGAGCATCGCCTCGGAGAGGTCGGCGCCGGTCACCTCCCGCCCTGTGCCGTGCAGGTACGCGGCGTCGCGGCCGGTACCGCAGCCCATGTCCAGGACACGCGGGCCTGCGCCATGCCGACGCAGGCAGTCCTCCGCCCAGCGGCCGGCAAGCCGTTCCGGGTCGGGGAAACGCGTCTCGTACAGCTCGGGGTTGTCGGTGAGCAGGTTGCGCACGCTCGCGGCTGCGCTCCCGACCGTCGTGGGGGTCATGTCGCCCGTCGTGCGGGGCATTTCGTCCTCCCTCCGCAGGCCGCCGCCGGCACGGCGGGCTTCGACGGCGTCGGCAGCGACCCCAGCCGGTGCAGCCAGACCACGCCCAGCGCGGAGGCGAGCCCGAACAGCGCGCAGCAAGCCCACGGCAGCCAGCCGAGTGCTCCCCGCTCTCCGGTGTCCATGGCCCAGCCGACGACGGTGTTGCCGACGGCGGCGGCAACACCGGAGACCATGTAGAAGAGCCCGAAGTAGGTGCCGGTCAGCTCGGGTCGGCCGAAGCCGGGGATCAGCTCCATCACGAACGGTTGGGCGACCATCACGCCGAGGTAGAGCAGCAAGGCGCCGGCCAGGATCGGGAGGGCGCGCAGTGCCGCGTCGGCCGCCGAGCCCGCCGGGCCCCCGGAGCTGCTCGCCACCACGGAAGGCGGCAGGAACGCCAGCGTCATCAGACCCAGCCCCGCGGAGATCCAAAGCCCCCGGTTCCCCCGGTTCTTGAGGGCGCGCGTGATGCGCAGTTGCAGCGCGAGGTTGGCCAGAGTGCCGGTGAGGAAGACAAGACCGGCCGCGCCGTCCCAGCCGGTGGCATCGCGCGCTCCGTGCGGCAGCAGCAGGTACAGCTGGTTCTCCAGGGTGAACATGCCGACCATGGCCAGTGCGAAGGCCAGGAACGCGCGGTTGGCGACGACCTCGCGCCAGTCGGCGAGCACCGTGCCCTTGCTCGGTTCGACCTTCCGGGCAGGGAGCACCACGGACTGTGCGAGGGTGAGGACCGCGAAGAGCCCGGCGGCGGTGAGCGCGGACGTTCGGAAGTCCACCAGCAGCAGCACGCTGCCCAGCAGCGGGCCGATCAGCGCCCCGGTCGTGGCGAACACATTGAAGAGGGCGAACGCCTCGACCTGGCGCTCGGCCGCTTCCTGGGAGATGTAGGCGCGTACGGCGGGGTTGAACAGCGCCCCGGCGAAGCCGCTGAGCACGGAGGCGGCGAGCAGCACGGCGAGGTTGTCACCCAGCGCGAACAGCCCGAAGCCGGCGGTGCGCAGTGCGCATCCGGCGATGATGACACCCCGGGCCCCGAGCCGGTCGGCGGCGGAGCCCCCGATGATGAACAGGCCCTGCTGGCTGAGGTTGCGCACGCCGAGTACGACACCGACGACGGCGGCCGACATGCCCAGGTTCTCGTCGAGGTGGGTGGCGAGGTAGGGGATGAGGAGGTAGAAGCCGATGTTGACACCGAGCTGGTTCACCAGCAGAAGCTGAACGGCGAGCGGGAACCCGCGCATCTCACGCCACGTCTTCACGGCTCCCCTCCTCTTCCGTTGACCGCGACGGACGCGGCCGGACACCGAGACCGGGCAGGGCGCTCGCCCGTACGAAGCCGTCGGTGCCGCCGATACCTGTCCACGGGTCGTGGCTGAGCAGCAGGTGGCCGTCCAGATCGGCCCAGCGGGCGCGGTCGGCGAGGTGGACGGCGGGTGCCAGGCCAAGGCTGCTGGCGGTCAGACAGCCCAGCATCAGCTCCGTACAGCTGTCGTCGAGTGCCTCGGCGATCCGCAGCGCCGCATGCACCCCGCCGCACTTGGCGAGCTTGACGTTGACCCCTTGGACGCGGCCGGCCAGGCGGCGTACGTCATCGAGGTCGACGGCGTCCTCGTCGGCGATGACGGGCAGCGGCGAGGTCTCGGCGAGAGCGCCCAGCGCCTCCGGGGTGCCGGGTGCGAGGGGCTGTTCGACGGCCTCGACGCCGAGTTCGGCGAACCGGTGCAGCAGAGCTTCGGCCTGCGGTCCGGTCCAGGCGCCGTTGGGATCGAGCAGTAGTCGTGCCCGGGGCGCCGCGGCGCGGATGGCGCGTACGCGCTCCACATCGTCCTCGGGATCGGGAGTTCCTGCCTTGACCTTGATGACCTCGAAGCCGCTCGCCGCGAGCCGGCGGGCATGCGAGGCCGCCAGTGCGGGAGAGGTGATGCCGATGGTGCGCGCTGTGGCCGCGACCGGAGGTTCCCCGGCGCCGAGAAGCCGATGGACGGGGCTGCTCGCGCGCTTGCCGACGAGGTCGAGCAGCGCCGCCTCGACCGCGGCGGTCACGGCCGGGGGAGTGTCCGCACCGGCGAGCTCTCCCGCTCGCAGGGCCTCAAGGGCGCTCTCGGGGTCGGGGCAGCGCGCGAGGTCGGTTCCGACGGCGGTCAGGAGCCGCTCCAGGGCGCCGGTGTCGAGGCCGTAGTAGACGCTGGTGACGGCCTCGCCGTGACCGGTGACGCCGTCGTGCTCGATGCCCAGCCACACGGCGTCGCGGGCGGTCATGGTGGAGCGTGAGATGCGCAGCGGCTGGGTGAGTTCGAGGCGGGTGGTGTGCAGGCTGGCCTTCACGGGTTCCCTTCCTGGTGGGGGAGGGCCTTGAGCGGATCGGTGACGCGCGTGCAGCGCACCCAGCCGGTGGCCTCGGCCGCGCAGGGGTGCGAGATTTCCACGGGGCGGGTCGCTGCCGCCTCGGGGCGGAGTCCGTGAACCGCGGCGAAGTCGTCGTCGTAGACATTGCCGAGGTAGCGGTGTGGGCCGTCGGGGAAGACGGTGGCGACGACAGCGCCGGGGTGGACGCGGGCGGCCCAGGCGGCGACGCGGGCGGCGGCGCCGGTGCTCCAGCCGCCGCTGACGAAGCTGTGCCGGGCGAGCTGGCGGCAGCTGTAGACGGCCTCGGCCGGACCGACCCAGTGCACCTCGTCGAACGCGTCGTAGGCGACATTCCGCGGGTGGATGCTGCTGCCCAGGCCGCGCATCAGCCGGGGCCGGGCAGGCTGGCCGAAGATGGTGGAACCGGTCGAGTCGACGCCGATCAGCCGCAGCGCGGGCCAGTGCCGCCGCAGTGGGCCGATGATCCCCGCGCTGTGGCCGCCGGTGCCGACGCTGCACACCAGGATGTCCAGATGGTCCAGCTGGGCGATGAGTTCGTCAGCCAGGGAGGCGTAACCGGCGCTGTTGTCAGGGTTGTTGTACTGGTCGGGCCAGTACGAGCCGGGCAGTACGGCGAGCAGCTCCTGGAGCCGGGCGAGCCGCGCTGCCTGCCAGCCGCCCCGGTCCGCGGGCCGGTCCACGATCTCCAGGCGTACCCCGTGGGCACGGAGCAACTGCCGCATGGACAGTTCCAGTTCGCTGTCCCCGACCAGCACGACGGGGTGCCCGAGGGCTTGGCCCGCAAAGGCGAGGCCGATGCCGAGGGTGCCGGAGGTGGATTCCACCACCGGGGCGCCGGGGCGCAGTTCGCCGCGCCTGCGGGCGCCCAGCAGCATGGAAACAGCGGCTCGCGCCTTCATGCCGCCTGCAGCGAGCCCTTCGAGCTTGGCCCAGAAGCCGGGGTGCGGCCCCGGCAGGCCGGCGGTGATCCTGACCAGTGGCGTGTGTCCGAGCAGGGCGAGCAACTCGGGGCGTGCGGCGGGCCGGACGACGGTGGTGGCGGTCACCGGTCACCTCCCGGACGGGTGCCGGGACCGTCGGCGCGGTAGCGGTGGAGGACGCCGGGGCCGCCGTCGAGCCAGAAGAAGGGGTACGGCTCGGCGCACACAGCACTCACCCCTTGGCCGAGGAAGCGCGGCAGGACGGCGCTGCCGGTCTGGGCGAACATCACCAGCTGCTTGCGGTGCCGCAGCGCGTGCTGCCGCAGCGACTCGAAGGTGCCGTTGCCCAGCGTCATGCCGGACACCAGCAGCGCGTCACAGCGTTCGGCCTCGGCGAGGGCGTCGGCGGCCACCGTCTCGCCCCACTCGGTCGTCCCGCCCTTGAGATCGCAGGGCACATAGCGGAGCCCGCGTGAACGCAGCCCTTCCAGCAGGGAGTTGACGACGCCCACCACGAGCACCTGGGCTCCCGGCTGCAGATCGAGCAGCTCGACCACAGCCTTCGCCCGCGCTCTGGACTTCTCCAGCGATGTCCCGGGCGGCAGCTGGACGGTCCGAGCCCCGCTGTCCGGGGTGTGCGGGGTGACGTGCATCAGGTAGGCGTCCAGGGCGGCCACTCGTACCGGCAGCAGCGGATGGTCAAGCAGCCGGCCCACGTCGGCCCCCACGCACTCGTCGAGCGCGCCGTCGGGCAGGGTTCCGGGCTCGACGGCGCACGAGCCGACGGCTCCGGCCAGGCGCAGGCTGAGGACCTCGTTGCGGTAGCCGGTGCCGCGCCCGTCGTGCCGTACCGCCTGCCGCGTCGTGAAGGCCACGGCGATGCGCTGCGTGGCGGGGTCCGGGCCGAGCTCGCGTGCGAGGACCTGCTCCACGAGCTGGTCGTACGTCGTCGCGCGTGCTGTGCCGGCGGCGGCCGTCATCGGATCACCAGTCCGGACCGCAGCTCGCCGAGCAGGGTCTCGACGCGGCCCCGCGCGCCCAGCCCCTCGGGGTCGCCCGCCATGACGTGCCCCAGGTATTCGTTGTTGCTGCCCGCCGCCTTCACCTGCTTGCCGGGCTCGGTGAGGTGGAGCTCCAGTACGTCCTGCGCGGCTTGCAGTTCGCCGCCGTCCAGCGCCTCGAGAGTCCCCGCGGTCTCCGGTACGAGGAAACCGATGGCTGCGCTGCGCAGCCCGGTGTCCTTGTGCCGCAGGTCGGGCTCGTGACCGAGGGACACTTCGACGAAGGCGGCAGCCAGATCGATGCCGGTGACGTGCCGGACCAGTTCGGTGATGCGGTTCCCGGCGGGCCGTGGGTTGACCTCGACGACGCGCGGCCCGCCGGCCGTCAGCTTGATCTCGGTGTGCGCCACCACTCCGTCCACCAGGCCGAGCGCCTTGAGCGCCGCCGACGCGGTCTGTTCGGCGGCCTCGGCCTCGTCGGCGGTCAGGGCGGCGGGGAACATGTGCCCGGTCTCGATGAAGGCGGGTGCCCCGCTGACGCTCTTGTCGGTCACCCCCACCACGTGGACGGTGCCCGCTTGCGACACTGTCTCGACGCTCACCTCAGGGCCGTCCAGCAGTTCCTCCAGCAGTACGGCGGGCGTTCGCTGCTGCCCACGGGCGTTGACCGGGAAGTCGGCCATGTGCCGGACGGCGGCCATCAGTTGGGCTTCATCGTCCACCCGCCGCACGTACATGCCCGCGCACAGGTCGACAGGCTTGACGACCAGCGGGTAGCCGAGTTCCCGAGCCCCCGAGGCGATATCGGTCCACTCCTCGTGTACGGCGAAGCCCGGTCCCGGGACCCCGGCCTCGGCGAGGACCCGGCGCGTGGCGTCCTTGCGGCAGGCGTTCTCGACCGAGACCGGGCCCGAACCGGGCAGGCCGAGGTGTCCGGCGATCCTCGCCACCGTCGACAGGTAGTAGTCGCAGGAGGTGAGCACCCCGTCGAAGCCGAGCACCGAGTGGAGTCGCTCGACCTGCGGCAGCAGGGCCTCGATGTCGTTGGTCTCGGCGGTGACCACGTTGTGTGCCCCGAGCAGCGGGTGTGCGGTGCCCTCGGGTGCCGAGCGCAGGTAGTGGTGCAGGTCGCGGGTGAGGAACGTGAACTCGTGTCCGCACTCCCGGATCGCCCGTGGCAGCAGCCTGCTCATCGATCCGACCCAGCTCTCGATCACCAGCAGATGAGCCACAGCTTTCCTTTTCGTCCCGTTTCGTGGTGTGCGGTTCCGACGTCGGGGCAGCCCGAAGGACGCCTCCGTGGAGAGGGGCGCCGGGCTGAGCCGTCGACTACCATAACGATAATCATTTTCATTGTCATGTCAGTTGTGAGCCGGAGACCCTGAGCCCCGAACTCCGACGGAGAACTTGGCAGTCGCCGCCGCGACCTTCATTCCCGGCCACCCCGCCCACACCGCGGCCCCTCCCGATCGCGGCCTCCGCGCACGACCGTCGAAGGGGCCCGGCAGCTGCGCCGGCCTGTTCCCGGTTGGCGCCTGGTCATGCTCGTGAACGACTACTCGCACGGTGCGTTCGCGACGCGGCACGATGCTGCGTTGTCCACTTGGTGCAGGAGTTCAAGACGCGTCAGTTCGTCCCCGGGAAAGGCAGCAAAGGCCCACTCCGTCAGTGCCCGCAGCGCTCGGGGTGTCACTCCCCGGCCGCGGGCGTGAGCTGGGTCCAGTAGCCGACCTCGGCGGAAGAGGTGCCCGGTGTGACGCTCTTGAGGACCACGTGCCCCAGCACCCTGCCGTCGCCGTCTGCGGTTCGTGATTCGGCGATGGCGAATCCGGAGCGGTCGCCCGTCTCTCATCCCCGTTGCTGTTCGTGAATCCACTGAGCCGCGCTCGCCCCGTCGTGCACAGCTGAGCTCGTCCACCGGCGCAGGGCGTCATCCTGGTACAGCTCGACAAGGTCGGCAGTGTCCGCCTGGCCCAGGGGCGCAGTGTGAGGTCAGGGGCAGAAGGTGCGGCGTCAAGCTGTGGGGCGGGGCTGTGAGGTGGTGGCTGTCACCAGGCTGCACGTTTCCGCAGAGCTGTGATGGACCAGTTGAGCACCGGGGCGAGGGGTTCCGGTGTCGGCCAGTCGTTGATCAGCGCGAGCAGCCGGACGTATCGATCCCTGCGCGGATCGCTCGCGGCTTCCAGGCGGTGCACCAGCCATCGGTGCAACTCGGCCTCATCGGGGTGGCCGTGGGCGAGCGCGCAGCGAGCGGTGAGCGCCTCGACGACAGGGTCGGCCTGGGGTGAGTCGGGGCTGATGCCGCGCGCAACGGCCGGCCCGACGAGATCACGGGCAATGGCGGCCACGTCCGGGCGCGGTGGCGTGGGCGCTTCAGCGGGCAGGGCGGCCAGATGATCTTCGGCCTGCCGCCGCACGCCGGCGCGGAAATCCGGGTCCAGGGACAGTTCGGCCAGCTCCACCCATGCGCCGGCCTGTTCGTCTGTGGGGCTGTCGGGGAGTTCGGGCGTCATGGAACGCCGAGCTGCGGCGTAGTAGGAGCCGCGGTGGAGCCCTTCGAAGACGCTGTCGAGAAAGTCGTCGATCAGGCGTCGGCGTTCAGCTGCGGTCAGTGTGGCCAGCTGATGCATGAGTTCCATCTCCTCCAAGGTGGGCTCGCGGTTGGCGGCGGCTGTCAGTACCGCCCGTCGCAGACGCAGGATGCTGATCTGCGCGTCAAGCGCGGCAGCGTGTTCCGCGGCGACTTCGCTGAGCGTGAGTTCCCGGTGCACGACCTGCCGGATCATGGCCAGGCCGAGCCCCAGCTCTCGCAGCGTCCGCACGAGAGCAAGGCGAGCTACGGCGTCCGGGGCGTACAGCCGGTAACCGGCGTGGGTACGACCGGCAGGCTCGACGATGCCCCGATCCGAGTAGAACCGGATCGTCTTGACCGACAATCCGGTGCGCTGGGCCAGTTCGCCGATCGAGTAGAGGGTGCCGCCGTCCATGGGCTCACCTTCCTGTCTCCCCCTGCAGGAGGCTCAAGTCTGCGCTCCGCCGCGAGACGGTGCCGCCGCACGCCTGCCGAACCAGCGGGAGAGGTGGTCGTCCAGATCCTGCTGGTCGTCGCCGATCCAGGCGACGTGGCCGTCCGGGCGTAGCAGGACGCACGGAACATCCAGTGCCGCGGTGGGGTCGGCAACGTGATCGACCCGGTCCGACCAGCCGCCGACGGTCAGACGTTCGGTGCGGTCCAGCAACAGGCCGCGGCCGCGGTGCAGCAGCCCGTAGAGGCGGCCGCCTTTCACGTCGATGTCGGCCAGGCGGCGGCCGAGCAGCTCAGGGCCCGCACCGAAGTCGTAGCGGATACCGATCGCGGTGATCCTCTCGATGAGATGGCGATTCACCTCGTCGAAGTCCATCAGCTCGGTGAGAAGCCTGCGCACGGCCTGCGGGCCCGGTTCGGGGGAGTGCAGTTCCATCTGGGCGCGGGTGTTGTCCAGCACACTCTCGGCGACCGGGTGGCGCTCGGCCTGGTAGGTGTCCAACAGCGTTGTCGGCGCCCAGCCGCGGATCTGTGCGGCCAGTTTCCAGCCGAGGTTGAACGCGTCCTGAACGCCCAGGTTGAGACCCTGTCCGCCGGTGGGTGGATGGATGTGGGCCGCATCGCCGGCCAGCAGAACCCGGTCGACCCGGTACCGTTCGGCCAGCCGGGTGGCATCTCCGAAGCGGGACAACCAGCGCGGGGAGTGCACGCCGAAATCGGTTCCGGCGACGGCGCACAGCTGTTGCTTGAAATCCTCGATGCCGGGTGGCTCCGCATCGCGACCGCTGACTCCCGCCGCTGGAACGACGATGCTGTAGGCCCCTCCGCCGAAGGGCCTGAGCCAGAATCGCTTGTTGGTCCTGCCGATTTCGGTCACCTTGGCGGCGATCTCCTCCGGCGGCACACCCACTTCCATCTCGCCCATCAGCGTCTCGGTCCGCGAGGGCTCACCGGGGAAGCCGACGCCGAGCAGTTTGCGCACCGTACTGCGCCCGCCGTCACAGCCGACGAGATAGTGCGAACGCACCTGTTCGCCGTCGGCCAGCTCGACGGTCACCCCCTCGTCGTCCTGCTCGAGATCGGCCACCGCACAACCGCGCCGGACCTGCGCACCGAGTTGGCTCGCATGCTCTTCGAGCAGGCGGACGATGACCGGCTGCGGGATGCCCAGCAGATAGGCGTGGGCGGAATCCAGGCCCGTGGG
Organism: Streptomyces spirodelae; assembly: GCF_017676385.1. GTDB lineage: Bacteria > Actinomycetota > Actinomycetes > Streptomycetales > Streptomycetaceae > Streptomyces > Streptomyces spirodelae. The sequence goes on along the minus strand of NZ_JAFFZN010000001.1, from coordinate 95,627 downwards.
AGCGGGTTTGTCGATGGCGGCGAAGAGTCCGGCGGCCGGACGCTGTCTTCCGTGCTCGCGAATCCGCTCCAGCAGTCCGCGCATTGCCATCAGCTCGAGACTGCGGATGTGCAGGCCGACGATGCGGACGAACGACGCGGGCTCGGTTTCCTTCTCCAGAACGAGTACCCGCACATCGTGCAGCCGCAGTTCGGCGGCCAGCATCGCACCGGTGGGGCCGCACCCGGCAATGATCACGTCGAACATGAGGGGCGCGCGACCGGCGCCGGAGATCGGCGACGTCTCGGCGGTGAACTGCGGAGAGTCCATAGGTGTTGCCTTTCGGGAGTGCCTTCTTGTGGAGGCGCTCCCGGCGACACCTACGTCAATCGCCGGCCGTGACGGAAGGAGGGAGCACCCACGTCCATACGGCGTTCATGGGTCTCACCTCCTCGGGCGGTGTCACGGTCCACCGCAAGCTACAAGTCCGAGCACCACCTCGTCCATTTCTTTTCACGTGCCGCTGACGTGCCTTTCCGGTACCCCGGCGAGGAGCGAGGAGTGCTGGTCAGGGTTTGCGCGCGACGCCGCCCCAGCCCGCCCGGTCGGTGGCGGTCCCCGTGTCCGCGTCGGGCATCCAGCGAGGCCAAGAGGTGTAGCCAGGAGGGTCGATCAGTTCGAGGCCGTCGAAGAGCTGCACGGTCTGGGAAGGCTCACGGAAGATGTAAGGGATCGCACCGCTGCGGTTGTACTCCTCCTGTACCTGGCGGTGCTTCTCGTCGGCTGCGGTCGAGTGGCTCATGGCCAGCCAACTGCCCGACGGGAGGCTGTCCATCAGGCGCCGCACCAGCCCGCGCGCCTCGTCCCAGTCCACGATGTGCCCCAGCACGTCACTGATGACGACGGCGACCGGCTTGGACAGATCCAACGTCTTGCCGGCCCCTTGAAGGACGAGGTCGGTCTTCTCCATGTCCTCTTCGATGTAGGCCGTGGCGCCTTCCTCCGTGCTGGTGAGGAGCGCTTCGACGTGAGTGATCACGAGCGGGTCGTGGTCGACGTAGACCACCCGGCTCTCCGGGGCGATCCGCTGTGCGATCTCGTGAGTGTTGTTGCTAGTGGGAAGGCCGGCACCGAGATCCAGGAACTGCCTGGCACCCTCGTTCCGGGTCAGGAAGGTCACGGCGCGCCGCAGCCAGTCCCGGCTCTCCGGGGGAAAGAGGCGCATCGGCGGATAGTTCTCGATGTAGCGGTCACCGGCGAGGCGGTCGACCTCGTAGTAGTCCTTGCCTCCGGTCCAGTAGTTCCAGATCCGGGCCGAGTGCGGGACCGTGGTGTCTATCCTGCGGCGAGGCCGTGGTGCATTGGTCATAGCGGTTCTTCTCCCGGTCGATATGGTCCCGGCACGTGTGCGGCTGTCCGCGAGGAGATCATCCAGTATCGCGAAGGACAGCAGGACGGCGGCCGGACAGACGGCATACTGCCGCATCAGCTCTCTCCCGTCACTTCGACTCCCCCTGCTCTCCGGGCAGTTCACACATCGACTGCGGAACTGCCGTACGGGAGTTCACGTGACGGCCGTGACAACGCCGTGCCGCGGCCTGGCAGAGCGGGAGCGCCTTTCCATGGCAGACCGGGTGGCACCGCCCCGCACTGTGCAACGGCGATGCGGTCCGGTCTTCGAGCCGAGCCTCCGGCGCCGGGCCGCGATCGTCCACGTGGTGTCAGCCGTGCGTGACCGGGAGTTCGGCGACTCGGGGGACGTGGATGTCGCGGATCCGGCTCACGCCGCGGTCTCCGGCTTTTCCGGGGCGATCTCCTCGATCAGGCCCTCGACCAGCGCCCTGATCTCGTCCCGGATCGGGCGCACGGCCTCGACGCCCTGGCCGGCCGGGTCGTCCAGCTGCCAGTCGAGGTACCGTTTGCCGGGGAAGACCGGGCAGGTGTCGCCGCAGCCCATGGTGATGCAGACGTCCGACTCCTTGACCGCGTCGACGGTGAGGACCTTGGGGACCTCCGCGGAGATGTCGATACCGACCTCGCGCATGGCCTCGACGGCGGCCGGATTGACGTGCTCGCCCGGGTTGGAGCCGGCGGAACGGACCTCGACGCGGTCCCGGGCCAGGTGGGTCAGCCACGCCGCGGCCATCTGGGAACGGCCGGCGTTGTGGACACAGACGAACAGCACGGAGGGCTTGTCGGACATCAGGAGGTCCCTCTTGTCTCACGACGGCGTCAGGCGCGAATGACTTCAGCACCCGATGGTGTCAGCCACCACTGATATGAGAGTATCAGTCCATGATGACGTCAGTCGACACTGACCTGATCCGGGTGCTGGCCGACCCGCTCAGGCTACGGATCGTGACCCTGCTGGCCACAGAGACGCTGTGCACCACCCACCTGGTGGAGGAGACCGGCGCCCGGCAGACCAACCTCTCCAACCACCTGAGAGTGCTGCGCGAGGCCGGCGTCGTCGAGACGGAGCCGTGCGGCCGTTACACGTACTACAAGCTCCGCCCGGACGTCATCGCCTCTCTCGCAGGTCAGTTCGCCGACCTGGCCGAATCCGCCCGTACCGCCGCCGAGAACAAGAGGGCCTGCACATGACCCGCACCGAAGCATCCGCGACCGCCGAGGTGCCCTCGGTCGTCGCGAAGCTGTCGACGCTCGACCGCTTTCTCGCCGTCTGGATCCTCGCAGCCATGGCCATCGGCCTCGGCCTCGGGAGGGCCGTCCCCGGCCTCGACGACGCCCTCGCGAAGGTCGAGATCGGCGGGATCTCGCTGCCGATCGCCCTCGGTCTGCTGATCATGATGTACCCGGTGCTGGCCAAGGTCCGCTACGACAAACTCGACGCCGTCACCAGCGACAAGAAGCTCATGGTCTCGTCGCTGGTCGTCAACTGGGTCCTCGGCCCGGCGGTCATGTTCGCGCTGGCCTGGATCTTCCTGCCGGACCTGCCGGAGTACCGCACCGGCCTGATCGTCGTCGGCCTGGCCCGCTGCATCGCCATGGTCATCATCTGGAACGATCTCGCCTGTGGCGACCGCGAGGCCGCCGCCGTGCTCGTAGCGCTGAACTCGATCTTCCAAGTCCTGGCCTTCGGCCTGCTCGGCTGGTTCTACCTGGCCCTGCTGCCCGGCTGGCTGAACCTGAGCAACGGCGAACACCTCGACATCTCGATGTGGAAGATCGCCCTGAACGTCGTCATCTTCCTCGGCATCCCGCTGCTGGCGGGCTTCCTCACCCGCCGTGTCGGTGAGCGGAAGCTGGGCCGTGCGAAGTACGAGACGGGTTTCCTGCCGAAGATCGGCCCGTGGGCGCTCTACGGCCTGCTCTTCACGATCGTCGTCCTCTTCGCCCTGCAGGGGAAGACGATCACCTCGCAGCCGCTGGACGTGGCCCGGATCGCGCTGCCGCTGCTGGTGTACTTCGCGGTGATGTGGTTCGGCACCTTCGCCCTCGGCAAGGGCCTCGGCCTCGCGTACGACCGCACCGCCACCCTCGCCTTCACCGCGGCGGGCAACAACTTCGAGCTGGCCATCGCCGTCGCCATCGCCACCTTCGGCGTCACCTCAGGCCAGGCGCTGTCCGGGGTCGTCGGCCCGCTCATCGAGGTGCCGGTCCTGGTCGCCCTCGTGTACGTCTCGCTGGCCTGGCGGCGCAAATTCAGCCCCGCACAGCGGCTGGCGGCAGCGCCGCAGGAGACCTGACGCCCTGCATGGACTGCGACGGCATCGCCGCCGCGCTCGCAGGGGCCCCGGAGGCCGCCGACGGACGTCGGCTGTCGACCCGCTGCCGACCCGTCCCGGCAGCGGGGCACGGGATGTGCGGACGCTTACGGGGCGGCGGGCAGGCGGGCTGTGGCCGTCAGCGGGGTTTCTCGGCGATCAGCAGGGCATAGCCCAGGCTGCCCTCGGCCACGGCCGTACGAGCTGCCGCGAGGACGGCGGGGGAGGCGTTCAGGTCGATCCCGGCCTCGGTGAGCTTGGCCTGCGCGGTGATGCGCAGCAGGTTCAGCCGGGCCTCGATCTGGTCGATCATGCGGGTCATGGCCTGGTCGTGCCGCTCGGTGCGGACGGTACGCAGCCCGGCTGCGGCCAGGATGCCGGCGTACTCGGTGAGCGGGCGGGCATCGGCGATGCAGGCGATCCGAGCGGCGAGACCGGACAGTCCGGGCGGGAGCCGGCCGCGATCGGCGGTCACGTCGGTGATACCGAGGCGGCCTCCGGGCTTCAGAACGCGGGCGAACTCGTCGGCGGCACGGGCCTTGCCGGGGAAGGTGCACAGGGCGCACTCGCACACCACCGCGTCGAACATCCCGTCCGGATAGCGCAGTTCCTCTGCGTCACCGGTGGTGAAGACGGCCCGCTCGTGGAGCCCCGCGGCCTGCGCTGCGCCCTGGGCGAGGGCGGTGTTGGCCGGCGAGTAGTCCACACCGTCCACCTGGGCACGGTAGGCGTCGGCGAGGAGCAGGGCGGTGGTGCCGCGGCCGGAGGCCACATCGAGCACGCGGCGGCCCTCGCCCAGGTCCAGGCCGTCGGCGAGGCGCCGGGTCAGCGTGGTGCCGCCAGGGTGGTACGAATCACCGAGCAACAGGGTGACGACGTCGGACGAGTACGCGGCGGCGCAGCAGGCTTTCACCTCGTCGCCGGACGGGCCGGACGGCGGCCTGTCCTGGTCGGTCATCGTGCTGCCTCCTCGGCGGGGCCGGTACGGGCGGTCTTGGAGCCGTACGGTGTGTCGGTGATCCGGTCCGCCAGGGGCAGAGCGTTGGGCACGACCTGCGCGACGGGGACGCCGGACATCGCGGCGCGCGTCTGTTCGCGGTAGCCGACGGAGTTGTACGCGCAGAAGGGGATGAGACGCCCGTCGGGGGTGATCTCCTCGACGCAGCACTTCATCAGCTGCTTGACGTTGAGGGTGTAGGGGTCCTGGAAGTCCTGCACGACGACCATGAACGCCTTGTCGTTCAGTTGCCTCACCGCCTCGGGCAGGTCGATTCCGCAGCTGTCGGCGCAGTCCAGCGCCTGTGCCGTGGCGCGCAGCTTCTCCTCGGTCGTGACCGTGCCCATGAACGCGGAGGCCGACCACAGCCTCTCCAGGGCCTCCCGGATTCCGTCGTCGGGCAGGACCCGGTTGGTGACGTAGTCGAGGTGGTCCTCCACGTTCAGCAGCCTCGGGATCGGGACGACGGTACGGTTGCCCGGCTCGCCGTCCACCAGCAGATAGGTGACCGAGCGACAGGTCGGGAAGCAGCACGGTACGGGGAAGAAGTCGCCCTTCCGGAACCAGTCCGGCCGCTGCTCGTTGATCAGCCGGATCACGTCGGGGTTGGTGAGCCGGTTCAGCGGGTCGAACTCCACGTGCCGGCCGGAGTGGGTGACGGGCTGGAACGCCACCGAGCGGACGGCGGGGTGGTCGATGCCGTACTCGATGATCGCGCCGAGTTCGTGCTCGTTCAGGCCGCGTTCGACGGCGGCGACCAGGGTGACGGTCAGTCCGGACTCCGCGCAGTTGTCCAGTGCGCGCTGTTTGAACGTGCGCAGGTCCCGGCCGCGGATCTGAAGGTGGGTGCGTTCGTCGAAGCCGTCGAACTGGAGGTAGACGTTCACTGACCTGCCCGGCACCTGGTCGCGTTTGCCGAGTTCGGCGACGAAGTTCCGGTCGGTGGCCAGACGGATGCCGTTGGTGTTGAGGCTGACCGCTTTGATCGGGCGGGCCTGGGCGAGGTCGATGAAGTCCAGGATGTGCCTGTGAATGGTGGGCTCACCGCCGGAGAACATCACCACCTCCGCCTCCCCTTCGGAGGCCACGAAGGCGTCCAGCATCCGCGCGCACTGCTCGTGGGTGATGGAGTAGCCTCCCACGGCCTCCGTCCGGGCGGTGCGCCCGGGCTGGCGGCCGGAGTCGGCGAAGCAGATCGGGCAGTCCAGGTTGCAGCCGGTGTTGACCTCGACGATCCCCAGGCAGGCGTGCTGCTTGTGCTCCGGGCACAGCCCGCAGTCACTCGGGCAGCCCTCCTTCACCTCGGTCTGGAAGACCAAGGGGATGGTGCCGGGCTTGTTGAACCGCGAGGAGGCCAGATACTCCTCGGCGTCCCCGTACACCAGCGCCTCGAACTCGCCGTGGTCGCGGCAGCGTTTACGCAGGTACACCTTGTTGTCGCGGAGGTTGACCTGCGCGTCGACGGGTGTCTTGCACAGCGGGCAGATGGACTTGGTGAACTCCACGAACACCTCGCTCCGATCCACCTTGTGCGGGGGCGTCGGCGCTTGAGTCATGACGGAACTCCTCTCGCAGGGGCAGTCGCCGCCGGCCACCGGACCTCGGCGATGCCGGAGGCGGCACCGTAGGCATGCGTGCTACCGGCCATGGCCACGACGCGCCGACGCGCCGACACGCAGAGGGTGATCAGCCGCTGAGCCCCAGAGCACCACCGGGGAGCTGAGGGCCCATCCGGCCACGGGCAGCGGCTCGCGCAGCACGCCCTCACCTGTCCCGCTACCCCGGGGGCCTTTGAGCCGCGCGCACGAGCACTGCGGCGTACACGAGGGCCGGCGCCACGGTACGGCCCCGGGGCGGCCGGAGCTGTAAGCGCACCGACCGAAGCGAAGCGGCTGGGTGATCACCGGCGCGGTGCCGCGCGGCGTTCCGCTTCGGCCTTGACCGAGTCGAGCGAGGCGGCGACCGCGGCCTCCCAGCGCGCGGCCACCGCTGCACCCCACCACTGCCCGGCTCGCCACAGGTCGGTGCCCAGCTCTCCCTCGTACACCAGCCGTGTCCCCGCCTCGGTCTCGTCCAGTACGAACGACTCGGTCACGTGCGGCACCGGGCCGCGCACAAGCCGGAAGTCGACGCGCTCGGGCTGGGTGAAGCGCACCGTTTCCACCGTCACCGCGCTCAGCCGTCCACCCGCGATCGGCGTGTAGTGCTCGGCCAGCACCAGGTCGCTGCCGCGCTCCAGCACCCTCAGCTTCTCGAGCATCACCCGCGGCGTGCGGCCCAGATACGGCTGCGCCACCACATCGAACACCGTCCGGCGAGAAGCCGCGATATCGACAGTCTGCGGGCCCAAGAGCCGCGTCCGGCGTCCCACGCCCACATCGACCGGGACGGCACCCGTCACCAGCCCCAGGTACGCGGCGGTCAGCGAGCCGGTTGCGCCCGAGGCCCAGGCCGCGACCCGCAGAGCGCGCCCGGCACTCACCGGCTCTCCAGCGGGGCGACTTCCCCGGATGCGACGGCGGTGATCGTGCCGCCCTCCACCTCAACGGTCCGTTCCGCCTCCGCGAGCACGGTGCCGTTCCACACGGCGCACATCATGACCGGCCACCTCCGACGGGATCCTTGTCGTCCATACCGCGACGCTAGAGCGCCGACCGCGGGCCCGCCGGTGACCGCGCCCGCATTCCCCGCCTGTGTCGCCGACAACCATCAGGGCTGCCGAACCGTGTCGGCGCGTGGGCTCAGGAGAGGGCGGCGGCCAGTAGGGCGAAGGCGGCGATGATGACGGCGACGCGGACGTAGTGGAAGCGGTCCCAGCGGTTCATCTGCTCCTTCCAGTCGGCTGGCCGGTTGTCGGGGGTCCACTTCTTGCCCCGGTTGTTGATCGGGACGAGCAGCAGGATCGACATGATCACGCTGACGATCAGCAGTGCGCCGGCCGTGACGGCGAGGCCGGTGCCGGGGTCGTGCCATCCTGCGGCGGCCCAGGCCGCGACGAGGACGAGCGAGGTGATGTACCAGACCGGCATCACGGCGCCGAGCATCCGGCCCCCGTGCGCGCGGCCCAGTTGGCCGCTGTCGCCCGGGAGGGCGTCGAGGATCCGGTTGATGACGAAGGCGACGGAGAACTCCACCCCCACCATCACGCCGACGATCACGGTGGTGACGACCTGGAGTGCGTTGAGCATGGTGATCCTCCTGAGATCTAGCATTGATAGCCGTTGTGGCAACGCTAGCGCTGCTGCCGCTCGAATGTCTAGCAGTGCTAGGCTTGGAGCATGTCGGTACAGGAACGCAAGGAGCGCGAACGAGCCGGCCGCGAGCGCCTCATCGTGGCGACGGCCCGCGAACTCGCCGAGCAGCAGGGCTGGGACGCGGTCACCACCCGCCGGCTCGCCGAGCGCATCGAATACAGCCAACCCGTCCTCTACAGCCACTTCCGCGGCAAGCGCGAGATCATCGGCGCGGTCGCCCTCGAAGGTGCCGCCGAGATGGCCGCGGCGCTGCGGGCCGCGGCCTCAGCTGCGGACGGTCCACGCGCCCGGGTCACCGCACTCGCCCGTGCCTACCTCCACTTCGCCGCACGCAACCCGGCGGTCTACGACGCCTTGTTCCGGCTCGACGGTGGCCTGGCGTTCGCACAGGAGGACACCCCGGGGCCGCTGAAGGACGCCTTCGCCGCCCTGCTGGAGAGTCTCGAAGAGGTCGCCGGGGACGGTGTCCACCCGGGGCTGTTCACCGAGGTCTTCTGGGCGTCCCTGCACGGCCTCGCGACCCTGACCCGGGCGGGGCGGCTACCGCCTGAGGAAGCCGAACTGAGGACGGAGCTGCTGGTGGACCGGCTCGCTGAGTTCTGACGCACCGTCCCGGCGGGCTTCGGCCGGGCCCTCGGGGCGCTGCCCGCCCGCGGCGTCGCTTCTGGCCGCTCGGGCCCATGCGAAGCGCACCGTGGCCGAGTTGCTTCTCCGCGGGCGCGCGATGCAAGGCGACTGCCACGACGGCGTGCGGTGTGCAGGCAGGCGCCCCGCTCGTTGTCCGTGGTCGGTTACGCGCTCCGACGGTACCGCTCTACACTTAGGGTCGCCTAAGTCCGTGATCATCAAGATCAGTTCTCGTCATGCGAAATGGATGCGATGTCAGCTGCCACGATCAGCAGCCCAAGAGGCGTTCTGGTCGGCCGCCGCATCGGCTGGACGGCTGCGGCCGTCGTCGCACTGCTGCTCGCGGTGCTGCTCAGCCTTGCGGTAGGTGCCCGCCAGATAGCCCCGGCTGAAGTCTTCGATGCCCTCTTGTACGGCGGCACGAGCGATGCGGCTGAGGTCGTCCGGTCCCTGCGGGTGCCCCGGACCATCGTCGGTCTGATGGTCGGCGCGGCGCTGGCCATCGCGGGCACACTGATGCAGGGCATCACTCGCAATCCCATCGGTGACCCCGGTGTCCTGGGGATCAGCCAGGGCGCGGCGGCCGGCGTCGTCACGGCCATCGCGGTGGCCGGGGTGCACACACTCACCGGCTATGTGTGGTTCGCCTTCGTCGGCGCCGGTATCGCGTCGGTGGCCGTCTACGCCGTCGCAGCCAGCGGACGCGGCGGTGCCACCCCGGTGAAGCTGGCGCTGGCCGGCGCCGCCATCAACGCGCTGCTCATCGCCTTCATCCAGGGGATGCTGACGACGGACGCGGCCACGCTGGACGAGTTCCGCTTCTGGCAGGTCGGGTCGATCGCCGGACGGGGTGCCGACGTGGCGGGTCAGATCTGGCCGTTCCTCGTCGTTGGCGTGGTGATGGCGCTGTCGGTGGCGCGAGGGCTGGACGCCCTCGCGCTGGGCGAGGACGCGGCCAAGGGGCTCGGCCACAGGGTGGGCACCGTACGGATCGTGGGCGGCCTCGCCGCCACGGTGCTCACCGGTGTCGGTGTGTCGGCCGCCGGGCCGATCGCCTTCGTGGGACTCGCGGTACCCCACATCGCGCGTGCCCTGGTGGGCACCAACCACCGCTGGGTGCTGCCGATGGCGGCGCTGCTCGGGCCGGTCATGCTGCTTGTGGCGGATGTGCTCGGACGGATCACCTTCCCGCCGGGCGAGGTGCCCGCGGGTGTGGTCACGGCCCTGCTCGGTGTGCCGTTCCTGATCCTTCTGGTTCGCCGCAAGGCGGTGAGTTCGTGACGACCTCGGTCGCCGAAGCCTCCACGGCCGTTCGTCCCGCCGGATACGGGCTCATCAGACGAGGGCGTGGCTCCTTCCTCTTCCACCGGCGCGCGGCAGTCGTCGCGGCCGCCCTCGTGCTGCTGACGGCAGCCATGTGCGTCACCTACCTCTGCCTCGGCGAGACCAATGTCCCGCCCGGCGAGGTCCTCGACGTCCTGGCGGGGCAGCCGTCGTGGGCCGCGCTCGTGGTGAGTGACCTGCGGCTGCCGCGTATGGCTCTCGGACTGCTGGTCGGCGCCGCCTTCGGGGTGGGCGGCGCGCTCATCCAGACCGTGGCCCGCAATCCGCTCGCCAGCCCCGACATCATCGGCGTGTCGCAGGGTGCGAGCGCCCTGACCATCGGCGCTCTGACGTTCGGGATCACGTCGTTCAGTGTGCTGCCGTACGTCTCTGTCGTCGGTGGTCTGCTCGCGGCCGTGCTGGTCTACCTCTTCGCCTGGCGCGGCGGGCTGCACGCCGCACGGTTCGTGCTCATCGGTATCGGTATCGCCATCGCGCTGCGTTCCATCGTCCATCTGTTCATCACCAAGGGCGATTACCTGGTGGCCGCGCAGGCGCAGGTGTGGCTGACCGGTTCGCTCAACGGCCGGGGCTGGGCGGAGGCCGCCCCGCTCGGCTGGGCGCTGCTCGCCGTGGTGCCGTTCGTGGTCTGGGCGGCGCGCGCCCAGCGCAACGCGGGCCTCGATGACGACACCGCAACGGCGCTGGGCGTGCCATTGCAGCGGACCCGGTTCGGACTGGCGCTGCTGGGCGTGTTTCTCGCTTCGGTGGCGACGGGCGCGGCCGGCCCGGTTGACTTCGTGGCGCTGCTCGCTCCGCAGATCGCCCGCCGGATGACGCGCACGGCGCAGATCCCGCTGCTGTGCTCGGCGCTGCTCGGCGCGTTCATCGTGGTGGCCGCCGATCTGCTGGCACGCCTGTTGTTCGCGCCGGTCGAACTGCCCGTGGGCGTACTGACAGCAGCCATCGGCGCCCCCTATCTGATCTGGCTGATCGTTCGCAGCCGCACTGGAGGAAGAGCGTGACCGAGAGCAGGCTCACAGCCCGCGAACTGACCCTGGCCTACGAGGAGACCACGGTCGTCGAGGACCTGGATCTGGAGGTCCCACACGGCCGGATCACCGTCATCGTCGGCCCCAACGCCTGTGGCAAGTCCACGCTGCTGCGCGCGCTCGGGCGACTTCTCAAGCCCCGGCGCGGCTCGGTGCTGCTGGACGGCAGGGAGCTGAGCCGCATACCCACCAGAACGATCGCCCGGTCGATCGGGTTGCTGCCGCAGACACCGGTGGCGCCCGAGGCGATCACGGTCGCCGATCTGGTCGCGCGGGGGCGCCAGCCGCACCAGCGGTGGTGGCAGCAGTGGTCGAAGGAGGACGAGCGCGCGGTCACCGACGCCATGGAGCGTACGAACGTGGCGCAGCTCGCCGAGCGGGGGGTGGACGAGCTGTCGGGTGGGCAGCGGCAGCGCGTATGGATCGCGATGGCGCTCGCCCAGGAGACGGATCTGCTGCTGCTCGACGAACCGACCACATATCTGGACATCTCGCACCAGGTGGAGGTGCTGGATCTGGTGCGGCAGCTCAACCACGAGCGCGGCCGGACCTTCGTCGCGGTGCTGCACGACCTCAACACGGCAGCACGGTACGCGGATCACTTGGTGGCGATGAAGGCGGGGCGGATCGTCGCACAAGGCCCGCCCTCGCAGATCGTCACGGCCGACCTGGTGCGGGAGGTGTTCGGCCTCGACTCGGTGGTGGTCCCTGACCCGGTGACCGCCAGTCCGCTGGTTGTTCCCGGCAGCCCGTGGCAGGCGAACGGTTCAGGCGGTGACCACGCGGAAGAGGCGGGACCCGGGAAGAACGCGGAAAGGGCGGGCCTCAAGAAGAACGCAGCCCCCGCGTAGTCGGCCGGTCCAGCGCGGTGGAGCGCGCCGACGGCGCATGCTGCCGAGTTGTGATCCGGTCGAGCTTGCTCACCCCCGGTCATAAGGTTAGCTTTACCTAAGTTCACCCCCCGCTGAACGCGTCCCCGTACAGGAAAGGCTTTCCGCTGATGTCCCGCTCCTTCAGCAACCGCGCCGCGGCCGTCGCCGCCGTCGCCGTGCTCACCGTCACCGCCACCGCCTGCGGGGGGGCCGAGGACGACTCCGCGAACGCGTCCGCCAAGGGGGGCCGGCACACCGTCAAAACGGCCATGGGCAAGGTGAAGGTCAACAACGATCCCAAGCGCGTCGTCGTCCTGGACACCGACGCCCTCGACTCGGCGATCACCCTCGGCGTCAAGCCGGTCGGCGCCGTCCAGCCGGAGGCGGGCGCGCCCCTGTCCACCTACCTGCCCAAGGACAAGCTCAAGGGCATCAAGAAGGTCGGCCTCATCGCCGAGCCCAACCTCGAGGCGATCGCGGGGCTGAAGCCCGATCTGATCCTGAGCAGCAAGGCGCGCGACGAGAAGAACTACCAGGAACTCTCGAAGATCGCCCCGACCGTCTTCACCGAGACCACCGGGCCCACCTGGCGTGACAACTTCGAGCTGCACGCCGACGCGCTCGGTGCGAAGGACCGGGCCAAGAAGGTCGAGGCCGACTACGAGAAGCACGTCGCGAAGGTGACCGAGGCGCTCGGCGGCGAGGAGAAGGCCAAGGAGACCAAGGTCGGCTTCGTCCGCTTCGTCGAGGGCGCGGACACCCGCCTCTACAAGAACGACACGTTCGTCGGCAGCATCTTCAAGGACTTGAAGGTCGGCCGCCCCGCCAACGTGGACAAGACCGGCTTCTCCCTGGACATCAGCCCGGAGAGGATCGACGAGGCCAACGCCGACGTCGTCTTCCACTCCACCTACGGTGACCCGAAGAAGGCCAAGGAGACCACCATCACCGGCAGCAACATGTGGAAGAAGCTGGACGCGGTGAAGAACAAGAAGGTCTACCCGGTCAACGACGATCTGTGGATGCTCGGCATCGGTTACACCGGCGCCGGCAAGGTCCTCGACGAGATGGAGCAGAAGCTCGGCTGACGCTCCGGCGGCCGACGAACGGCGACATCGTCTGTTCCGCAACCGGCTGCTCCGCAACCGGCTGCTCCGCAACCGCACAGCAACGCAGGCGGCCCGACACCGGACTCGGTGTCGGGCCGCTGACGTTCGGGCAGCCGCGCGGCCGCGCCCGGCAGCCCCAGGGGGCGCACCGCGCTGCCGCCAGGTGGCCTCAGAGGCGCTCGAAGCCGCGCACACGCTCCCAGTCGGTCACCGCCGACTCGAACGCTGCCAGTTCCGTGCGGGCGGCCTGCGCGTAGTGGGCGACCACCGACTCACCGAAGACCTTCGCGGCGATCTCGCTGTTCTCCCAGCGGTGCACGGCCTCGGTCAGCGTGGTGGGCAGCCGCGGAACCGACGGATCGGTCAGAGCGTTGGCGGCGTGCGGCTCCGGCAGCGGGAGGCGGTTCTCGATGCCGTACCGGCCGGCGGCCACCGCGGCGGCGACGGCGAGGTACGGATTGGCGTCGCCACCGGGGACCCGGTGTTCGATGCGCATCGAGTGGCCCGAGCCGACGACGCGGACCGGGCAGGTGCGGTTGTCCCGTCCCCAGGCGACACCGACCGGGGCGAAGCCGCCGGGCTGCAGCCGCTTGTAGGAGTTGATGTTCGGCGCCATCAGCAGCGCGAAGTCCGGGAGGCAGGCGAGCTGACCGGCTACGAAGTGGCGCATCAGCTCGGACATGCCGTCCGCCGCGGACGGGTCGGCGAGCACGGCGGAGCCGTCGGTGCCGCGCAGCGACAGATGGATGTGGCAGGAGTTGCCCTCGCCCTCGTCGAACTTGGGCATGAAGGTGAGCGCTACACCCTCCTGGGACGCGATCTGCTTGGCGCCGTTCTTGAAGAAGACATGGTTGTCGCACGTGGCCATCGCCTCGTCGTAACGGAAGACGATCTCGTACTGGCCGGCGTGGCACTCGGCTCGCGCGGTCTCCATGGTGAGCCCGGCGCGCACCATCTCCCGGCGGATGCGGCGCACCACCGGCTCGATCTCGGCCAGCCCCTGGAGGGAGTAGTCGACGTTGTAGGCGGTGGCTGTCTCCAGGCCGTGATAGCGCCGGTCCCACGCCTGGCGGTAGGACTCGCGGAAGACCAGGAACTCCAGTTCGGTGCCCGCGAACGCCGCCAGCCCGCGCTCGGCGAGCCGGTCGAGCTGGCCGCGCAGCACTTGGCGGGGCGCCACCTCGACCGCCCGGCCGTCCGGCCAGTGAGCGTCGGCGAGGACGAGCGCGCTGCCCTCGTCCCAGGGGAGGTTGCGCAAAGTGGCCGGGTCGGGGCGCAGCACGAAGTCGCCGAAGCCGTTCTGCCAGGCGTCGATGGCGTAGCCGGGACCGGTGTCCATCTCGACGTCGGAGGCGAGCAGGTAGAGGCAGGCGCCGAAACCCGACTGAGCCGCCTCGCCGAGGAAGTGCGGCACGGACAGCCTGCTGCCCTGGAGCCGCCCCTGGAGATCCGGGACGCTGACGATCACCTCCTCGACCTGTCCGGCGTCCGCCTCGGCGCGCAGTCGTTCGTACGGCGCGGGGGTCATATCTGCTCCTGGGGGGCCTGGGCCTGGGCCTGGGCCTCGGCCTGGGCGTGGGCGGCTGCGGTGGCGAGGGGGTTGGCGAGGGTGCCGTGGACGACGTCGAAGCCCTCGTCCTTCTCGGCGCGGTCGTGGAAGCCGCCGCCGAGCAGCTGCTCCCGGTTGAGCGCCACCCGGTCGAACTCGGGGGCCAGCAGGCCGAACTCCTCGAAGCGCTCGGCCAGTTCGGGAAAGCGGGTGTGGTAGCGCTCGATCTCGGCGCGGACCATGCCCCAGAACCCCTCCTCCGGTACGCCGAGGTGCTCGGCGACCAGCGGAGCGAAGAACCGGAAGTGCCCCGCGAAGACCGCGCTGAGGAGGGAGTGGGCCAGCTCGCCTGCGGGCCAGCGCAACAGGAGCGCGTCGGCCCGCTCGGACAGTCCGGCGTACTCGGGGCGGTCGCCGGGCAGCAGATTGACGTCCTCGGCGAAGTCCTTCACCGCGATACCGAGCGGAGTGTCGGTGCTGTCGTAGAGGACGACGGTGTTCTCGCCGTGCGGGCAGAACGCCGTGCCGTACCGGTACAGGTAGTGCAGGAGACCGGGCAGCAGGGCCTGGAAGAACCGGGTCAGCCAAGCACGGGGCGCCTGTCCTGAGCGTTCGACCAGCTCGCTGACCAGGGCGCGGCCGTCCGAGCCGACCTTGAGCAGCGCGGCCATGGTGCGGGCCTGCTCGCCCTCTTCCAGCAGTGCGGCGACCGGCTCGCGCCAGACGGCTCCGAGGAGTTCGTGGTAGCGGTACGGCGCGTCCTGGACCGACTCGTACAGCGGATGGTGCACGGCCACGCCCGCCACCTCGCCGAGCGGGTGGAAGCGCAGTTCGTCACGCAGGTACGGGTCCGCTTCACGGACGGCGTGCAGCCAGGCGCTGACGTCCGGCGCGGCCTTCGTCGGCCCGGTGGACAGGCCGCGCCAGACGAGAGTGTTGCGGATGAGCAGCGGCACCTTCACATTGCGGCGGTGCGGGTGGTCGAGGTTGGCGAGCGTACGGATGGACTGCAGGGGCCGGTAGCGGTCCGGGCCCTCGCCGAGCAGCACGACCCGGCCGTCGGCGAGGTAGGGGGCGAACAGGGGTGCGACCGCCTCGTCCCAGTGGAAGGGGTGCACCGGCAGCCAGTGGAAGTCGTCGGTGGCGTAACCGGTCTCGGCACAGGACTCCTGGAGGGCGGCCGCGAACTGCTTGCGGGTGTCCTCGTCCAGTTCCTCGGCGAGGAGGGTGTCCTCGTCCAGGCCCTCCACTCCGGAGTAGGAGGCCAGACTGCGGTGGATGCCGGCCCACAGCAGGAACACCGTCCCGGCCGCCTCGGGGGCGTAGGCAGCGGCGTCGGAGGCGGAGAAGCCCAGTCGGCCCTTGTTGAGGAGCATGCAGGGGTGACCGTCCTGGTGGGCCTCGAGGTCGAGGTGGTCCAGGTCGGCGAGGCCGGCGGCGGGCAGGGCACGAGCGATGACCTCGGCCTCGGCCCGCCGGGTGGCGGTGAGTTCGCGCAGGACCTCGGCCGTGGTGGGCCCGTCCCAGCCCAGGACCTGACGGGCGTCGAGCAGCAGCCGCTCGGGGCCGAGCGCGCCGTCCTCCGGCGCCGGATGCCGCCGCAGGGTGCCGGGGACCAGCCGCCAGGTGCCGAAGGTGCCGCGGGCGGCCCGGAACGTCCAGTGGACGCCGTCGCCGAACTCCAGCCGGTAGGCGTCCGGTGCCTCGGCCGAGGCGTCGGGCTCGGGGACGAGGAACTCCTCGTAGGCGAACTCCTCCACGGCCTTGACGAGCAGTCGCCGGCCCGCCTGCGCCCAGGCTTCTCGTGTGGTGCGGTTCATCGGTGGATCTCCTCGGAGTGCGCGGGTGCGGCGGTGGAAGCGGTGGCCGAAGCGAGCGCGGGCACGGTGTCAGGCTTCGGCCGGGACTGCGGTGGTACGGCGGTCGTGGCGGCGTCTTCGGACCTGTCCGCAATCGGCTGGACCGGTGACGAAGCGGTGCTCCGTGGGCGCCGTAGGGACAGAGCGGCGGCCAGCGCCTGGACGGCCGCGGCGACCGCGAGCGGCAGCGCCAGGTCGTGGGAGACCGCAGCGGTGGCGGCGATCGGCGCGGCCAGCAGGCCGGCTGACCTGGCGGTCTCCACAGCGGTGAAGGCCGGGCCCTCCGTACCCGTCGCGCGGAACATCCGCAGTTCGACGGCGACCTGCCCCAGCCCCAGGCCGACGCCGAAGAGCAGCCGACCGCCGACCAGCCCGGGCAGTGCACCGGCCAGCCAGCTCCAGGCCAGCCCGGCAGCACCCACCGTCAGGGACAGCGGCAGCAGCCGGTCGCCCAGCACGTCGTGGCAGCGGCGTACCACGGGCAGGACAGCCAGCGCCGAGACGCTCGGCAGGAAGAACAGCACACCGCTGCCCACCGAGCCGCTGCCCAGGTCCTCGGCGAACTTGGTGAAGAAGGGCCGCGCCACATTGGCGGAGAAGTCGAAAGCGATGCCGATCAGCGCGGCGTAGGCCAGGGCCATGAGCCACGGGAGGCGACGAGTACCAGCTGCGGAAGTGCCGTCCCTCCGGGTCTGGGTCAGGGCCTCACCGGCCCGTCCGGTCCGGGTGCCGGGACGCTTGCCCAGGATGCGGTAGGTCAGCACGGCCAACAGCGTGTCCAGTACCGCGAACGCGGAGATGCCGACACGCGGTTCCGGGAGCGCGAGCACCCCGGCACCCACCATGGTGGAGACGACCACCGACAGATGGAACACGACCACGAGCGAGCAGATGCCCGTCAGCCGCGCACGCACCCCGTCCTGCGACGATTCGTCGCCGTGCTCGGCGATGAACGCGGGATAGGCCAGCAGCAGGGCGCTGTTGGTGCTGACGATGAGTGTGGAGAGGACCAGATACGCGGCATAGCTGGGCGCCAGCCCCAGGAGCAGGTCGAGAACGGCGGAACCGCACAGCCCGGCCAGTACGAGTCCGTGCAGGGACCAGCGCCGGGCCGCCAGCCCCCACAGCGGGAGGGCGGCGAGCCCGGCGATGCGGCAGATCCAGATGTAGAGCCCGGTGGCCTCCGGGTCCTCGATCCCGTACAGCCTCTCGAAGAGCTGTGGCAGGAACGGCGTCAGAGCGGTCTCGGCGACCAGGTGGAGGCCGATGACCGAGAGGAGGACCGACTTGGCTCGGCGCGCCGACCCACCACGGGCCGACGCGCCGTCCTTCCCCACGGCGGTCATCGCTGTGTCTCCGCCGGGGCCGGGACATGCACGGCGGGCGGCTGGTCCGGGACCGGGGCAGGCTCCTGCGGTGCGCCGAAGGTGGTGAACGCCTGGCGCGGTGCGACCGGCAGCACGGCCTTTCCGACAGCGGCGTTCAGGATCGTCGCGGCGCGCCAGGCGCCCAGCGTGAGGTCGGGAGCGCCCACACCGTGCGTGTGCATCTCGGCGTTCTGGACGTAGAGGGTGCCCGAGACCCGGGGGTCGAGGGCGACCCGGTAGTCGCCGTCGACCTGGTAGCGGCCCTTGACGTCCCAGTCGACCAGGTCCGCCATCTTCTTGAGGAAGGCGGGACGGGAGGCGGCGTAGCCGGTGGCGGAGACCACCGCCGCGGTACGGATCTCGAACACCGAGTCCTGCTGTCGGCTGCGGCAGGTGAGCAGATACCGGTCTCCGTCGGCCTCGGCCGCGAGGACCTCCACGGCCGGGTGCAGCGAGGCGCGCGGTTCGCCGCCTCCGATCGTGCGCTCGTACAACTCGTCGTATATCTCGCCCAGTGTCTCCTCACTGACACCCTTGTACAGCTGCCACTGCTCGGCGGTCAGCCGCTCCCGCGTGGTCTCGGGCAGGTCGCGGAAGAAGCGGATGTAGTCCGGGGTGAAGTGCTCCAGGCCGATCTTGGAGTACTCCATGGGAGCGAAGGCGGCGGTACGGGCCAGCCAACGCACGTATGGACCGCCCCGGCCGTCGCCGTCCTGGTTGCGCAGCAGGTCGAGCGCGACCTCGGCGCCGGACTGGCCCGCGCCGATGACGGTGACGTCGTCGGCCGCGCCGAGCCGGGCACGGTGGACGCGGTAATCGGCACTGTGCAGGACGCGCCCCGCGTGGGTGTCGGTCAGCAGCGGGCGCAGCGGCGCGGGGACGACCGGGTCGGTGCCCACGCCGAGGACGACCTGACGGGTCAGCACCCGGGTCTGCTCACCGTCCGCTGAGCGGTGCACGACGGCGAACGCGTCCGCCGTCTCGTCCCACTCCAACGCGGTGACCCGCGCGTCGAAGCGGCAGGAGGACAGCCGCTCGGCGACCCAGCGGCAGTAGTGGTCGTACTCGCGGCGCGGGATGTGGAAGCGCTCGGAGAAGAAGAACTTGAACATGCGCTCGTGGGCGCGGAGGTAGTTCAGATACGACCAGGGGCTGGTCGGGTCGACCATGGTGACCAGATCGGCGAGGAACGGCACCTGGAGCGTCGTACCCTCCATCAGCAGGCCCGGGTGCCACGAGAAGGCGGGCTTTGCGTCCAGGAAGAGCGAACGGAAGCCGGGGACACCGTCGGCCAGCGCCGCCAGCGACAGGTTGAACGGGCCGATGCCGACACCCACCAGGTCGTAGGGCGCGTTCTGGTCCGGGGAAGTCGAGGGCGCGGTCACCGCTGTGCCTCCGTAAGAGGGTTGGGAAGGTCGATGTACACGGACTGGGTGTGAACTTCGCCGACCAGTTCGTCGAGACCGTCCACGCAGGTCAGATAGTTGCCCTTGCAGCGCAGCACCGGTGCGTCGAGCAGCAGGTCGAGCAGGCCCTTGGCGGCGGGCTCGGCCCTGCGCAGCCGCTCCAGCACTCCGCGCAGTACGCGCAGCAGGTCGCCCTCGTCGGCCAGGCCGAGCGCGCCGAACGCGCCGACGATCCCGAGGAGGTTGTTGATGCCCAGGTAGTAGGCGACCCGCTCGTCGACGAACGCGTCCGCGAAGACCAGGTCGACGCCTTCGGTCGCGCCCGGCAGCAGTCGCTCGATGTCGGCG
Source organism: Streptomyces spirodelae (assembly GCF_017676385.1). Taxonomy (GTDB): domain Bacteria; phylum Actinomycetota; class Actinomycetes; order Streptomycetales; family Streptomycetaceae; genus Streptomyces; species Streptomyces spirodelae. The sequence continues at coordinate 76,157 of NZ_JAFFZN010000001.1, read as the reverse complement.
ACGCGGGACTCGGCCAGGTAGTAGCCCTGGCTGTCCCGGTACCAGCCGGCGCACGGCAGTCCGGTCGCGTCGAGGGCGACAAGGGTGTTCTGGTGATGCGGTTCCAGAGCGATGCCGTACCGCGCCTGAAGGCGGATCAGGGGGACGGCCAGGACGTCCAGATAGCGCTCCAGCCAGCGCGCCGACGCCTCGGCCACGGAAACCCCCAGCGCGTGGGCGGCGCCCTCGACCGCCGCGCTCAGCAGCGCGCGGTGGCGCGGCGCTGTGCCGTCACCGGGTCCTGTGCGCTCGGCCAGCAGACCGGCCACGCACAGCCCTTCGGCCCGTGCATCCGCGCCGCCGCGGAAGGGGTTGTCCCGGATGGCCGTCTCCAGACCCGTCTCCGGCCCGTCCGTGCCGACGGAGACCCAGGCGAAGTCGCGCAGGATGCCGAACTCGGGGTGCTCGGAGCGCAGCCATTCCACGGGACCCGCGGCCAGCAGCTGCGCCGCGCGTACGCCGAGCCGCATCTCGCTGCGCAGGTTGTTACGCCGGGAGTTGGTGATCCGCATACCGAGGGACAGCTTGAGCATCACCTCGGCGTCCGGCCGGTGCACCGTCCGTACGGAGGAGGTGGGGTACCAGGCGGGCCCGGCCGCGCCGAGCGGACGCAGCAGCCCGGCGTCGAGGAGACGGGCGACCTCCGGGCGGGCCAGGACCTCGCGTGCCTGCCAGGGGTGCGCCGGCACCGGCACCATGCCCTCCGGCAGATGCAGCCCCTCGGCCAGCGGGCGCAGCAGTTCGGCGGGCGACCGGCCGTCCGCGCTCCCGCCGACGACGACATCGGGGTGCGCGGCGAACCAGTGCAACGGGAAGGAGCCGCGCAACTCGGGCGAGTACGCCGAGAGCTCCACGTCCGACGCCTCCTCGCGGCTCTTGGGCGCTGGATGGAACGGGTGACCCAGCAGCAGTGCCTGCTCGCTGTCGAGGAACGGTGTCGGGCCCCGGCCTTCCGGACCCTCGGCGCGACGACGCTCGATGTGGGCGGCGGTGCGCCGTGCGGAGTTCAGCACCCGCGCCGCCGCGTCGCCACCGTGGTGCGGCAGTGCGCCACGGCCCACGGTCGTCTCCCGGATCAGCGCCGCCGCCACGAGCGAGGCGTCCGCCGGGAGAGTGCTGCCCTCTCCCGTGGAGACCAGGCGGGCTGCTCCGAACCGGTGCCAGCCGGTGGCGGACCGGTAGCGCACCGGCACCCGCAGGGTCAGTCGGCTGGCCGGCAGATGCAGCAGGAGCGACTGGCCGGTCGCTGGTACGCCGGTGCCGGTCTCGCGCACGTAGGCGCGCAGCAGCGTCTCCATCGCCGCCGCGTCGCCCGCGCGCAGCGCTTCGGCGTGGTCCAGCGGATCGGGACCGGGGGCTGCGGCCGACGCGGGCGGTGCTGCGGCTGTCGGCCGGGTCCCGGTGGAGTGGCTCACAGCTCCTCCTCGGCCCGGCCCGCCGCCACGACCGCGTCGAGCAGTCGCTCGACCTCGGCGGGAGTCGCGTGCGGGTTGAGCAGTGTCAGCTTGAGGCGGACCCGCCCTGGGCCCTCGCCCGGCAGCTCGGTCCGGCCGACCACGGCGCGCCCCTCGCGCAGCAGCCTGCGCCGCAGCCCCGCGTTGATCCGGTCCACACGCTCCGGGTCGATGTTGCGGGGGCTCTCGGGCAGATAGCGGAACAGGAATGCCGTCAGAACCGGGTCGGCGTGCAGCTCCAGGTTCGGGTGGGCGCGGACTGCTTCGGTGCCGGAGCGAGCCAGGGCGTGGCAGGCGTCCACGAGGCGGCCCAGGCCATCCCGGCCCAGGGTCCGCAGCGTGACGGCGATCTTGAAGGCGTCGGTACGGCGAGTGGTGCGCAGCGACAGGCCCAGCAGGCTCGGGTATCCGGCCTCCTCGTCGTCCTGCGGGTTGAGGTAGACCGCCCGCCGGGCCAGTGAAGCGTACGTCTCCGCCCGCTTCACCAGGAAGATGCCCGCTGCGACCGGCTGCCAGCCCAGCTTGTGCCAGTCCAGGGACACCGAGTCGGCCAGCGCGACCCCGGCCATCAGCGGGGCGAGCTGCTCTGACAGCAGCGCGCCACCGCCGTAGGCGGCGTCCACGTGCAGCCAGGCGCCGTACTCGGCTGACAGCGAGGCGCAGGTGCGCAGCGGGTCGATCGCACCGGTGTCGGTGGTGCCGGCGGTGGCCACGACGGCCAACGGCAGTTCGCCCCGCCGCACACAGTCGCGCAGGGCGGTGGCGAGCGCGTCGGGCCTCATCCGCAGCTGGTCGTCGACGGGAACGGGGACAACCGCGTCCTCGCCCAGACCCAGCAGGGCAGCTGACCGCTGCACCGAGAAGTGCGCGGCTTCGGAGGTGAAGATCCGTGCGCGCCGGCCCGTGCCAGGCAATCCGCTCAACTCGATCTGACGCCCGCTGTCCTGGCCGATCACCCGGTCCCGGGCGAGCATCAGTCCCATGAGGTTGGACTCGGTGCCACCGGAGGTGAGCACACCGGCGGCCTCGTTCGGGTCGTACCCGACGAGCTGCGCGAGCTCCTGCAGCAGCAGGGTCTCCAGTGCGGTGGCGGCGGGCGCCTGGTCCCAGGAGTCCTGGGAGGGGTTGAGCGCGGAGACGGCGAGGTCGGCGGCGACCGCGACGGCCAGCGGCGGGCAGTGCAGATGGGCCGCGCAGGACGGGTCGGCCGGGTCGGCGCTGCCGTAGGCAAGGACGTCGGTCAGCTTGTGCAGGGCGCCGTCCCCGTCCGCCTCGGCGAACACCCGGGCGACGTCGGCGGCCAGTTGTGCGGGGGACCCGGCGGGCAGCGGTCCGCCGCGCCGCTCGGCGCCCTCGGCGAGGGCGCCCAGGACGGTACGCAGCATTGGCGTGAGCGCGCCGGGACCGCCGGGACCGCCGGACAGCCTGGTCAGCGGGGTGTCGGACTCCGCAGGGACGACCGCCCTGAGCAGTCCGGCCATCTCTTCGTCGAGGCGGTCGGTGTGCCCGCCCTCGTCCGGGGCGAGCCGCAGATTGCCCGGGGTGTCGGTCTCGTCGAGCACCGTCACGTCGGCCGTCGCCCGCAGATCGGGTGTCTTGCCGCTCATGCCACCACTCCTCGGAAGTGAGTGGCCGTCACCGCGGCGATGGCGTCGGTCAGCCGGTCCAGCACGGCCTCCACCTGTTCGTCGGTGATGACGAGGGGCGGCAGCAGCCGGACCGTGGAGTCGTGCCTGCCGCCGAGTTCGACGATCAGCCCCCGATCCAGGCAGGCGTCACGGATCTGCGCGGCCAGCTCAGGGGCGAACGGCCGGGCGCCGCACGCGTCCGGCTCGGCCTCGGCGTCGACCAGTTCGACACCGATCATCAGGCCACGGCCGCGGACATCGCCGATCACCGGCAGTTCGGAACGCAGCGCCTCGAGCCGCTCGGTCATCCGGGCACCGACCGCCCCGGCCCGTTCGACCAGACCCTCACGGGCGACGTACCGAAGGGTGGCGGTACCGGTCGCCATGGCCAGGGTGTTGCCGCGGAAGGTCCCGGTGTGTGCTCCGGGCAGCCATTCGTTGTAGTCCTCGTGGTAGACGATGACCGCCAGGGGCAGGCTGCCGCCGATCGCCTTGGACATCACCATCGCGTCCGGCACGATCCCGCTGTGCTCCACGGCCCAGAAGGCACCGGTGCGTCCGACGCCGGTCTGCACCTCGTCGACGATCAGCGGCACGCCGCGCTCGGCGGTGATCCGGCGCATCTCGCGCAGCCAGCCGTCCGGGGCCGGAACGGCGCCGCCCTCGCCCTGGACGGCTTCGAGGATCATCGCGGCGGGCGGTACGACACCGCCGTTGGGATCGGCCAGCAGCCGCTCGACGTACGTGGCCGACAGCTGGGCACCGCGCTCCCCGCCGACGCCGAACGGGCAGCGGTAGCTGTACGGGAAGGGCAGCCGGGTCACATCCGCGGCGATTCCCGGCACCGGATTCTTCGCGCCGACCCCGCCGGAGGCGGCCAGCGCGCCCGCGGTCATACCGTGGTATGCGCCGGTGAAGCCCAGCACCCCCCGGCGCCCTGTGGCCGTCTGCATCAGCTTGAGTGCGGCCTCGACCGCGTCGGTGCCGGCCGGGCCGCAGAAGTGGATACGGGCCTTGTCGGCGAAATCGCCGGGCAGGGTGGCGAACAGCGCGTCGGTGAACTCGTCCTTCTCCGGGGTCGCCAGGTCCAGGACGTGCAGCGGGGCGCCGCTGCCGACCGTTCGCTGGACGGCTTCCAGGACGACCGGGTGGTTGTGTCCGAGGGCGAGGGTACCGGCGCCGGAGAGGCAGTCGAGGTAACGGCGTCCTTCGGTGTCCACGATCGTCATGCCCTTGGCGCGGGCCGGGACGATGGGGAACGAGCGGGAGTAGGTGCGGGCGGCTGACTCCCGCTCGCGCTGGCGCTCCAGGATGGCGGCGCCGTCGGGCATGGTCCGGTCGGGTGCGGGCAGATCGGTGGGTCGCGGTGGCACGGTTTGACTCCAAGGATCGGGACAACGGTGATGACCGCGCCGGAGGGGCCGGATGCGGCGCGGTCCGGGGGCCATCGGCGCCGGTGGAGAGGGGCAGCGGCGGCCGGCTACTCGGTCAGCGGCGGCCGGCTGCCCGGTCAGAGCAGGAGACGCTGGGCCACGGGGTGTCCGAGGAAGCTGTGCATGGCGAACTCCCAGCCATAGGAGCCCGCGTCGGGGAAGACGACGAGGTCACCGGCGCGTACGCGGTCCACCTTGACGTCGCGCAGCAAGGTGTCCTCGGGAGTGCACAGCTCGCCGACGACCGTCACACGGGTGTCCTCGGCAGCGGGGCGGGGACAGCCCTCGGGCCAGCTCTCGACGGGCAGGACCGCGACGTTGTGCACGATCTCCCAGGAGGTGGGCAGCTGGAAGTGGTTGATGCCGCCGCGCAGCACGACGAACGACTCGCCGTACGACGCCTTCACGTCCGTCACCTCTGCGGCGTACCACCCGCAGTCGGTGACCAGGAAGCGGCCGGGCTCCAGCACGACCTTGACACCCTCGGGAACCTCGACCTGCGCGGCGAGTTCACCGAAGCGGGCGACATCGAAAGGCTTCTCGCCCTCGAAGGCGACGCCGATGCCACCGCCGATGTCGACGTGCCGCAGGTCGATGCCGTTCTCCTGCGCGGTCCGTATGCTCCACTCCACGCACCAGCGCAGATATGCGGCATGCGCCTCGGCGTCGAGGTTGTTGGAGGCCGCGTGGATATGGAAGCCGACCAGGTCCAGGGCGGGCAGCTGGAGCGCCGCGCGCAGCACGCCGGGCACATCCGGCTCGGCCACGCCGAACTGGGACGGCACGCCGCCCATGTGCAGCGAGCCTGTGACCGGGGTCGTCGCCGGGTTGACGCGGAGCGCCACCTTGGCGCGGACGCCTTCAGCGGTGGCGATCCGGCTGATCCGGTGCAGCTCGAGCAGGCTCTCGGCGTTGATCGCCTCGACACCGGCCCGGACCAGGGCGGTCAGGACCGGGACGGACTTCGCCGGGCCCGCGGCGACCACCGGGGCAACAGCGCCCTCGGCCACCGGCTTGGCCGAGACGGCGAGTTCGAGTTCCGTGCGGGAGGCGACCTCGAACCCGTCGACGCACGGAGCGAGCGCCGCGACAACACCGGGGAAGGAGTTCGCCTTCACGGCGTAGTACACGTCCGCCCATTCCGGGAGGGCGGTGCGCAGCTCGCGTGCCCGCTCGGCGGCGACCGCGCCGTCGTACACGTAGGCCGACACCGGGGTCCCGGCCCGAGTCAGCTCCAGGAGGCGGTTGCGGACCTGCTCAGGGAGGACGTCCACGGGGTGGACGGATCGCGGGGCTGCGGACGGCGGCAACTCAATGGACACAGTTCTGCCTCGGGTCGGGGACGGAGAGAGGAGAGAGGTTCAGGTCTGACCGGGACCTGGAGCCGGAGGGGGAGGCGTGGAGCCGAGGGAGAAGGAACATCAACCGCGGTCGACCGGGCCGTCCGAGGCTACGGTGGCACCATCGTCGTGCTCGCTCCGGAGCCCGGTTGACGGCCCCTCCGGCCGCGGCGCGATTGCACTGGTCGATCGGGACACGAATGCTCCCAGGGATGCGGGCAGGGTACAGAAGTGTCTGGCCGCAGGGATGCGGCCAGACAGAAACTTAGGTGAGGCTAACCTAATGGCCTCTGCTTGCCAAGTGGAGCTGGACGTACGTACGGCGTATTCAGGCCACTGCCACAGCGATCAACTGGTCCGGCTCCCGCGCGCCATCGGCAACGCCGCTCCACGCCGCCACGACTGTCCGCGGTCGATCGGCGCCGTGCGCGTCGATCATGGCCGGGGAGTCGAGCATGGCCGGGGACTGGTCGTGGCTCGGGTGCGTCCGCTCAGCTGGTCCCCGTGTGAACAGGGATCGGCAGCGGCGACGTACATGTGGGGCATTTGAGCTGGATCTCGAGGAGCAGCCGGGTGAGGCTCTCGATGCCCGGTGGGCCGAAGGAGATGGTCATCGCGATCTCGGCGCTGATCCGGTAGGAGTCCTCGTTTCGGACGTCCGTGAACCACCACAGGACCGGGGTCAGCGCGCCGAGCTGAGCGGGGAGCTCCTTCTCGTGCTGCATGGCCCAGCGGTAGAGATCGGTCAGCTGCTTGAAGCGCTGTTCCGAAGGAGTGGGCCGCAGACCGAACCGGGTACGGGCGATCCGGTCGCCGTGATCGAGGGAGGTCTGCTCTGCCTTGCTCCACTCCTCGTCGTGCCGGGGACGTGAGGTGAGGCGGCCGGCTGCCAGGTTCGTCAGGTAGCTGGACCAGCGCAGGGCCCCGGGGTTGCCGTACGAGTCCGCTTCCGGATCGAGCCCCCGGGCGAGTCCCCGTTCCATCGCCTCCAGCAGGCCCGCGTTGGTCACCGACATCCACGTGCCCGGACCGCCGATGCCCCGATCGCGCGCTGCTGACATCACACCGGCGATCGCGGCCCAGCGCCGGAAGCCCGGTTCGAAGACCGGTCCGTGCCTGCGCTGCAAGTCGCGGACCATCTCCACCCGATCGGCCATGGACACCCGCTCCAACTCGGCCAGGTCGCAGCGCAGCGTTGTCGCGCAGTTCCCTGCCGGGGTTCGGAGTGTGGCGGAGGCGGCCGGTACGGGCCCGGCCAGCACGGTCAGCAACGCCAGTGCCACCACGACGACCTGAACGGACCACGACCGCTGACGCCTGCGCATGGGCCTCCCCTTTCCAGGGGCCGCCGTGCGAAGCCCTGTATCCCATTCCAGCAGGGTCCAGCCGAAGTGCCCAGGGGACACGCCGAGTTGGGCTCCATGACGGAGGGAAGGCGTCGGGCACCTGCAGCTCCTCGAAGAGGGTGTCGAGGTGGGGAGCGGTGTCACCGGCAACGAGTGGGCAACAGCAGCCCGTCCAGGCTGGAGTCGGGAGGGCGCGGGGTGCGAGGGTGAGGCGCATGAGGTCTCGCACCGCTGTACCGGTCTTCGCTGTCGGCGTCTGCGTCCTGCTCGCCTCGCTCACCGGATGCGGCGGTGGCGGAACGGGCCGTCAGTCGTCCGCCTCGGATGGCGGCACGCCGACTGCCGGGGTGCCCAGCGCGCCCGCCGAGAGCCGGGCGCCGACCGCGGGGAAGGGATCGAAGGACCCCGACGACATCAACGGAGACGGATACCGCGACCTCATGGTGCCTGTCTTCACCGACGGCGACCGGGACGCTCCGGGCCGCGGTGAGCAGGTCGGTGTGGTCTACGGCTCGGCCAAGGGGCCGGACCCTTCGACGCGTACGGTCCATGGGGACCGCGACCTGGGCCTGCCCCGTCCGGCGGCGGGCGCTGGGCGCGCCGCGGTCGCCGCCGACAGGATGGTCACCGCCGATCTGGACGACGACGGCTTCCCGGACTTCGTCACCACCGTCGCGGGCGAGCGCGCGACGGACGGGCAGGTCACCGCGCCGCGCAGCGTCCCGTACGTGAGCTGGGGCGGACCGCACGGGCCCGCGGCGGGGAGGGAGGCGACCCCGGTGCGGCTTCCGGACAGCGTGTCGAAACTGGGCCTGGAATCCGTTGTGCGCGGCGACTTCGACGGGGACGGGCACCACGATCTCGCGGCGCTCAAGGGCGATCGCTCGTCCCTGGTGCTGCTGTACGGACCGTTCACCCGGTCCGGTGCTCCGACGCGCACCGATACCAGCCTGCCAGGCTCGGACGGCCGGCTCGTCGCGGACGACATCGATCCGTCCGGCAAGCCGCGCGCCACCTCCCTGCTGATCCACCACGTGAGCGATGGCGAACAGTCCGGCAACACCCTCTACCCGGCCGGCCGCGGCACCGGCCTGTCAGCGAACGGCAGGCAACTGCGCCGCGGGAACGCCCACGCGTTCGGCGACTTCGACGGCGACGGGCTGCGCGATGTGGCCATCGGCGACGACGGCGGCCGGAACGACGAACCCGGCTACGAGACGGAGGCGCCCGAAGTCGACGGAACGCTCGCCGTATACCCCGGAAAGGGCGGCGCACCGGTCACCCACCGGCTGCCCAAGGCACCCAAGGGCGCCGCCACCGACTACGGGCCCGGCCGTTTCGTGGCTGCCGACCCGGACGGCGACGGCCGCGACGGCATCCTGGTTGCCACGTACGAGGGCGGCACACTCATCGACGGCGACGAGCGCACACCCGTCCTGCGCGAAGGGCCTGCGAAGGCCAACGGTCACAAGACGCCCGGCAAATGGCGGCATGCCCGCCCCGCGGGGGCGGCCGACTTCGACAGCGACGGCACGGACGAACTCGTCCTGAACTGGGGCTCCGGCACCGAGTTCGGCCTCTACGGTGAGCATCCGACGCACTGGTGGATCACCGACGGCACGACGTCCCGGAACAAGGCGTCCTTCACCACGACAGGGTTCGCTGCGCCCGCTTCCTAGCGCTGCGAGGTCAGGCCCGGGCGGTCCCGGCGGTACGGAACTCCTCGATCGCGCCGGTCAGTTGCGGGGGCAGACCGCCGATGCCGCCCACCGGTCTCGACTGCCCGGCGTTGTCCTGCCCGCGCCGGCTGGACCGGCTGCGACGAACTCAGCGTCCGCGCTACCTGCCCAGGCCGACCAGTCACGCCGGTCTCCGGAGACATCCGTCGGTTGCCCGGTCACCAGAAGCCCATTGTTTTCCGCTGCTGGTAGCAGAGCACTGGTTCCGTTCTCGGACCCTCGTTGGAGTGCTCCCAGTTGGTCAGTGCGGTGGCCAGTCTGCGGGCTGCCTTTCTCGTCAGCCGCCTCACGGCTGCCTGCGTCGTCTCCTCGGGGTTGCGCGGCGCTGTCTTTGTGCCCTTGACCGCCTTGTTGAACTCCGTGTCGAACCGGTCGCGTCTGACCTTGGACGCCAGCATCATGAGATATCTGATCTGCTTGTCGGTGGCCGACTCCACTCCGGCCTCCGTCACCTGTCTGCGCCGGTCCAGGGTTTGGTGCGCCAGTTGATCGTCGTGTGTCGTCTCTCGCGTGGAATCCGGCATGCGCAGCAGGGTCTCACTCCCGGCCCGCCGTGGAACGGGGGGTCTCGAGTCCGCGCGTCCCGAGTCGGTGCCGTGGCCGCGCTCTCGGACAGCTCACGCGGGCGACCAGGAGGTCAGGTGGCCTCCCAGGCTGCCTCGATCATCCGGAAGATCTCGTCCACCGCGGCGTCCGGATCGGCCGCCTCGCGGGCCAGCGAGTAGGCGTCGATCACGAACCTCGCGATCGTCCGGCTCGCCGTTGCGGTCTGTGAGAGTTCGGAGTCGGCGGCGATGGCTGCTGCCAGCGTCTCCGCGTGGCGCAGCCTCATCGACTCCTCGTACTTCCGCAGGGCGGGTGATTCGTCGATCATGCGCCAGACGGGCGCTGCGTCCTCCGCCGTGCAATGTCGCACCAGGGCCTGGATCTCGCGGCGCAGCGCGGGGATGAGCGGCTGGTTCGGCGCCCGGCCGGTGACCGCCTGCGTGAGGCGTTGCTCGAAGTCTTCGTCCTGCTCGAACACCAGCGCCTCTTTGGAGGCGAAGTGCGAGAAGAGCGTGGTGACGGCCACGTCGGCTTCCGCGGCCACTTCGCGGATACCCACCGCGTCGTACCCGTGTTCCAGGAAGAGCCGCATGGCGGTGTCAGCGATCTTCTGGCGGGTCGCGGCTTTTTTACGCTCGCGGCGTCCGGACGGCACGGTCATGCACTGACGCTATCAAGTGCGTAACTGAAGCAGTTTCAAAAAGCTAACCGTTAGTGCTACGGTCCCTCGTATGAAGAAGGTGAGCTTCGCCGAGTTCGGCGGTCCGGATGTTCTGCAACTCATGGACGCCGAGGAGCCCCACGCGGGCCCCGGCCAAGTACGCATCGCCGTGCGGGCAGCGGGCGTGAACCCCGTGGACTGGAGGGTTCGTGAAGGCCAGGTCCTGAAGGCCCATCCGATCGAACTGCCCGCCGGAGTCGGGCTGGACGCCGCTGGGGTGGTGGACGAGGTCGGCGAGGGGGTCGAAGGTGTCGAGGTCGGCGACCACGTGTTCGGCGAAGGCTCCGACACCTACGCCGAGTTCGCCGTGCTCTCCGCCTGGGCCCGTATGCCCCGCGAGCTGACGTTCGAGGAGGCCGCCGGGTACCCCTCCGTGGTGGAGACGGCGCTGCGCATCATCCACGAGTCCGGTGTGCGGCCCGGGCAGACGCTGCTGGTCAGCGGTGCGTCCGGGGGAGTCGGTTCGGCGGTGCTGCAGATCGCCCGCGACCGCGGCATCACGGTGATCGGCACCGCGGGGGCCGCGAACCAGGACTACCTGCGCAGCCTGGGTGCCCTCGCCACTACGTACGGCGAGGGCTGGGTCGAGCGGGTGCGACAGCTCGGCCATGTCGACGCGGCCCTCGACCTGGCCGGCTCGGGCGTGATTCGCGAACTCGTCGAGCTGACCGGGGACCCGCAGAAGGTGATCTCCATCGCCGATCTCGGTGCGCCGGAGTTCGGAGTCCGCTTCTCCGGCGTGGCCGGGAGTGTGCCGGATGCCCTCGCCGAGGCCGCCGACCTCATCTCGCGGGGCAGGCTCCACATCCCTGTCGAGAAGTCGTACACGCTCGCCGACGCCGCGGCAGCGCACATCGACAGCCAGGCCGGTCATACGCGCGGGCGCCGGGTCATCATCGTCTGACCCGGTCCCGGCCGGCCGTCCGGCCCCTGGCCCGGCGGGCTGGATTCCCTGGTGCGGTGGTGGGCGGCGATCGTCGGCGCCCGCGCCGGACCGGCCGGGTCAGCCCAGCGGTATGAGGACGGCTCAGCGCCCGGAGGTAGGCGGCTGCGGCTGTCCATGCAGCTCGGCCAGTCCGCGACGGGTCGCCGCCAGCACCACGCGGTCGTCGGGCTTGAGGACGTAGCCCGGCTCCAGCTCCCAGACCAGACCGGTCGGGCGCTGCTCTTCATCGACCGGGCGCGGACTGGCCAGGTCGGGGCGCCGTTCAGCCGGCTCGGTGGTGTCCAGGGCGAGAATCCGCCAGACGCCGGGCCGGAAGGTCTCTTCGATGGTGCGGCCTTCCAGCTGCGGATGACCCGCGACCGTCAGCGCGGCGAACACCAGCACCCTGCGCTCCACCGGTATCGCGCCGAGGATCTGCCGCCCCATCATCGCCCCGGCGAAAGCGGGAGCAGCCAGGTGCGAGACGCTGCGGCTGCGGGTGAGCGCGTCGGGGTGGGCGGCGCGCAGGGTCCGGAACACGACGGCTGCGAAATCGTCGTCGTACAGTCGCAGCGCCACGCGCAGGTTCGCCTTGACGGTGCGGGCGTAGAGGGCGGCCTCCAGGTTGGTGGTGTCCGAGCTGGTGAGGGCCAGCAGAGAGTGAGCCCGGTGGACCTTGGCGGCTTCCAGGACGCCCTCCTGCGTGACATCGCCGATCACAGTCGGCACGCGCAGACGCCGGGCCAGGGCCACCCCGCGTGCCTCGGGGCTCTCCTCCACGCAGACGACGGGGATCTCGAGGTCGCGCAGCTGCGCCAGGACCCGGGTACCGATCTTGCCGAGTCCGAGCAGCACGACATGACCGGACAGTCCGCGAGGAGGGCGGCGCAGGGCCGACGCGCTGCGGAACGCGCCCAGCGCCTCCAGGGCACCCGCCACCAGAAGCGGCAGCAGAACAAGACCGACGAGCCCGGTCAACAGCTGAAGCACCTGCCGCGCGGTGCTCTCGCCGAGTGCCGGGTCGTTGATGGAGAACAGATTGAGCAACGTGACGTAGGCGGCGTGGAGCAGATGGTCGCCCGTGATCAACCAGGACACGACCGCGAGGGCCAGTACGGCCAGTGCGGTGACGGCGACGGCCCAACGCAGCCGGCGGGAGAAGAGCTCGGCGAGCGGGCGGCCCCGGCCGGCCAGGCGTCCGGACGGCGAAGCGGGGCGGGTGTGGGAGACGGTCTCCAGGACGATGGCGCCCCGGCCGGTGGCAGCACGGATCGCGTCCGGAGCGGGGAGCAGTTGGGGGCCGGCTGTTCCGCTGCTGTCCGAACCTTCCTCGCCTGCCGGGTCGTTGACGGTCGCCGACAGCAGAGCGAGAGTGCACAGGCCCGTGTCGGCGCCCGCGCGGTCGGAAGGTGTGCGCTCCACCGCACGCAGTAGCAGACCGTCGGCGTGGACGACCTTGCTGGTGCCCGCGACCGCGGTGGCAGCCAGGGCGGGTGCGGCCGTGTCGGCGTCGGAGAGCACGGTGGTGGACGCGTCGATGGTGGCGGCGTCCGCGTCCGGCAGGGCCACCATGGCGGCCTGGTCGAGGAGCTGCTCCAAGTGCTGGCCGAGCCTGCGGTTGTACAGCCGGATCACCAGCCGCAGCTCCGGGTTGAGCCTGCGGGCTGCGAGAGCGGCGTGGATGTTCGTCTCGTCATCGTCGTAGACGAGGGCCAATGCGGCGGCCCCGGCCACACCCGCCGACTCCAGCACCTCTTCCGTCGGCTCATCGGCCTCCACCTCGGACGGTGCCGCTGCCGGGCCGGGTGACCCACCGGTCACGGCTGTGGAGACCCGGCCCAGCAGCGCCGCAGCCCGGCCCTGCCGGGTAAGGGCAAGGCGCGGTCGTCCGGCCGACCCGCTGCTCGGGCGGACGAGCGTGACGCGTGCCCGGTAGACTTCGCGGAGCTCAGCCGCCAGGCGGTGCGCCAGGGCGTCGTCGCCGCAGACGATCATGTGTCCGGCGAAACGGTCGGGGTCGAACTGATCGGGAAGCGTAGCCACGTCCGTAGCGTGCCAGCCCACCGACCGCACGGAAACTCACGGGTGCCGCACAGCAAACGGGGCCGGCACGCGGCCTGTACGCCGGGGGCCCACGGGTGCCGCCCGCGCGCCGCGCGCTGCCACTGCGATACTTCTCCGCCTGGTCCCGGACATCACCGCCGAGGCGATCGAGCCGTTCTCAACCGCCGGAGCTGGACGGGTGTGAGGAGGTGGGGAAGTGGGTGGGCTGTACTCGCCGACCGAGCCGCACGAGAAGGGGATGCTCGACGTGGGCGACGGCAACCTCGTCTACTGGGAAGTCTGCGGCAACCCGGACGGCAAGCCCGCGCTCGTCGTTCACGGCGGCCCCGGATCAGGGTGCAGTGAGAACATGCGCCGGTACTTCGATCCGGACCGGTACAGAGTCGTCCTGTTCGACCAGCGGGGCTGTGGGCGCAGCACCCCGCACGCGAGCAACCCCGCGACCGACATGCGGCACAACACCACCCAGCACCTGATCGCGGACATGGAACGGCTCAGGGAGCATCTGGGCATCGACCGCTGGTTGCTGTTCGGAGGCTCCTGGGGATCCACGCTTGTCCTGGCCTACGCCGAGCAGTATCCCGGGCGAGTGGCCGAGATCGTCATCTCCAGCGTGACCACCACCCGGCGCTCGGAGATCGACTGGCTGTACCGAGGCGTCGGCCGGTTCTTCCCCGGACAGTGGGAGCGTTTCCTCGCAGGCGTGCCCGGTACGCCGCGCGACGGTGACATCGTCGCAGCCTACGCGCGCCTGATGGAACACCCCGAGGCCGCCGTACGGAACAAGGCAGTGGCCGACTGGTGCGCCTGGGAAGACGCGGTCCTGTCCGGGGAGACGAACGGCGCCTCGAACCCGTACGGCGACCGCCCTCCGGCCGCCCAGCAGGCCCTGGTCCGCATCTGCTCCTCCTACTTCTCCCATGGAGCATGGCTGGAGGAGGGCGTACTCCTGCGCGAGGCCCACCGGTTGGCGGGGATTCCCGGCGTCCTGGTCCACGGCCGACTCGACATGGGCAGCCCGCTCGATACCGCGTGGAAGCTCAACCGCGCCTGGTCCGGGTCCGAGCTGAATGTCGTCGAAACCGCGGGCCATCTGGCCAACGCTGCGACACGCGACTGCGTACTGCGCGCCCTCGACCGCTTCGCTGTCGGTCAGGCCCGGAGCTGACCCTGTCTCCGGTGCCCTGCTCCGGGAGCCGGGTACAACCGGTGGTAATACAACCGGTCGTTCCCGGCGGCACCGGAGAAAGTCAGTGGCTCCAGCTGCAACGCGTCCCCCTGCCGGCTCGGATCCACGAGAGCCCTCATCGGGTATCGGTACGCAGGTCCTGGATGTACCAGTCGAGCCGTGTCCCGTCCGCACCCGGTGCGGGTCTGCCAGGGGCGAACCCCGCCCGGCGGGCGACTGCGGCAGACGCGACATTCTCCGGCTCTGCCCGGATCACGGCCTCCTTCGCTCCCGCACTTGCCGCGTACCGAGAGACCAGGAGAACAGCGCGTGTGGCCAGGCCGCGACCCCTCCAGGACGGGTAGAGGCCGTAGGCGACGTTCACCTGGCCGGGAGACAAGCCCTCTGCTGTGAACCGCAGGTCGATCGTCCCCGCGAGCGCTTCGTCGGTGCCCACCCGGATACCGAAAGCGCGGAGTGGGCCGGCCGTGTCCCACTGTTCCAGGCAGTGCCGGATGTAGGCTTCGACGCCCTCGCGTGTGCCGGGACTCCCGCTGAGCCAGCGCACCAGCTGCTGATCCTCCCCTGTGAAGTGCGCCTCCGCATCGTCCGGGCGCAGCGGGGACAGAGTGATGATCCCGTCGGACAGCTTCACTTCACGCATCCGGCGATTCTTGACGCCGGAGCCGCGTGGCGCCATCGGATTCCGCTGGGCTGCACGCAGAGCTGCTTCGCACAGGGATGATCTCGGCGTAGCTGGTGTGATCACGGGGCCGCGCCATGCCCTGGAACGCCGCAGCTGTGCTGCCCGCATGGGGCGGGCCTGTGCGCGCTCGGAGCCGTAGGGCTGCGGGAGCACACCGGTGGCAGTGAGCCGCGGGGTGAACCTGGCGGGTCCTTTCGCGGATCGGGATGAATGCACCCTTACCGTGAGGCGCAGGAATGGCCACTTCTTATGTTGGTCCCGTCACACTGTGCTGCAACGCGACCCGAGGAGCGTGCATGGGCCGGGTGGAAGACGACTTCACCACCTTCGGCGGTGGCTCTGCCAGGTGTGCCCTGGTGAACCGGGTGAGCGCGGATTCGGAGACCGGATTCCGGTGCTGGAGGCCGGGCACTCGCACCGGACATGGGACGTGCTCACTCAAATGCCCGCCGCGCTGAGGATGGTCATCGGTAATTCCCTGTACGACCGGCGCTACGCCTCCGAGCCGGAGCCGCATATGGATGCCCGGCGGGTGAACCACGAGCGCGATCGGCTACTGGTGGGATCGAGTTCCATCAACGGGGTGATTTCCAAGCGGGGAAATCCGAGGGCGGCCCTGGAACGCTGGGCCTCTGACCCGGGCACGGAGGTCTGGGACTGCGCGCGCTGCCTGCCCTTTTCCAAGCGCATGGAGCCCTGCGTCGCCGAGACCTGCGAGTGGCGGGGCCAGGGCGCCGCCCGGGAGTTGCGGCAGTCCGTACCGGTCGGGTACGACACTGGGGAGAGGCTCCCGGGTCACTCGGTGGAGACGGGCGGGGAGATCCCGGCGTGGTTCGCCCAGGACGCGGAGACGGCCTACCATCCGTCCTGCGCCGCCCGCCTGAGCACCGACCAGCTGTCCGTGCCGTACCCCGAGCCCCCGCGGCCGCACGGGGTGGAGCGGCTGCGAGTGGTGGCTGCGCCCGCCGCGCCCTCCTTCGACAACGCCAACATCTACGCGCCGGTGACGAGGCCGGCCGAGAAGTCCACCGAGTCGAGCCTCGGCAGCACTCCGCTGCCGCCGTTCACCGCCGGCTTCCACCACTACCGCGCACAGGAGGTCTGAGACCTTGTCGGCAGACGGAGACAACGGCACAAGCGGCGAGAACGCCCCCCGGACGAAGTTGCCGACGGCGGTCACCCACCCCGGCGACGGCATCCGGCTGAAGCCGACCGTCTTCTTCGGGGCGTCCCTGCTGATCCTCGCCATCTCGGCCTGGGCGATCCTCACGCCGTCCGGCGCCGAGGACGCCCTCGGCGTGGCGGTGGCGAAGATCTCGTCCTGGTTCGGCTGGTACTACTTCCTCGCCGCCACGCTGTATCTGGTCTTCGTGGTGGCTGTGGGCGTGTCCCGGTACGGCGGCATCAAGCTGGGGCCCCAGCAGTCCACGCCGGACTACGGGGTGTTCGCCTGGGCGGCCATGCTGTTCGCCGCGGGGATCGGTATCGACCTGATGTTCTTCTCCGTGGCGGGGCCGGTCACCCACTATCTCGCACCTCCGGAGGGGGAGGCCCAGACCATCGAGGCGGCCCGGCAGGCCGTGGTGTGGACGCTCTTCCACTACGGCGTCACCGGCTGGGCCATGTACGCCCTGATGGGCATGGTCCTCGGCTACTTCGCCTTCCGCTACCGGCTGCCGCTGGCCATCCGGTCCGCGCTCTACCCCATCATCGGTCGGCGCATCCACGGCCGGATCGGCGACACGGTGGACCTCGCCGCCATCATCGGCACGGTCTTCGGTATCTCGGTGTCCCTCGGCATCGGCGTGGTGCAGCTCAACTACGGCCTGGACTATCTCTTCGGGGTGGGCGAGGGACTGCCCGCCCAGATCGGTCTGATCATCGTGGCCGTGGCGATGGCCACGGTGTCGGCTGTGGCGGGCGTGGACAAGGGAATCCGGCGCCTGTCCCAGCTCAACGTGCTGCTCGCAGTCCTGCTGATGCTCTACATCCTCTTCGTGGACAGCCCCATCCGGCTGCTGAACGCGCTGATCCTCAACATCGGCGACTACGTCAGCCGCTTCCCGTCGATGACGCTCAACACCTTCGCCTGGGACCAGCCGACCGACTGGCTCAACTCCTGGACGCTCTTCTTCTGGGCCTGGTGGATCGCCTGGGCGCCGTTCGTCGGGCTCTTCCTGGCGCGGATCTCCCGCGGCCGGACCATCCGTCAGTTCGTGGCGGCCACGCTGGTGATCCCACTGCTGTTCACCCTGATCTTCCTCTCCGTCTTCGGTAACAGTGCGCTGGGCGTCATCCGCGACGGCAACACCCAGTTCGGCCGGACCGCCATGGACGCTCCCGAGCAGGGCTTCTACGGGCTGCTCGCGCAGTACCCCGGGGCGACCTTCAGCGCCGGGCTGGCCACCTTCGTCGGGCTGCTGCTCTATGTCACCTCAGCGGACTCCGGCGCGCTGGTGATGGGCAATCTCAGCTCGCATCTGCCCACCCCGATCACCGACACCACGGCGTGGCTGCGGATCTTCTGGGCCTCGGCGACTGGCCTGCTCACCCTCGCCATGCTGCTCGTCGGCGGTGTGGACGCGCTGACCAACGCGACGATCGTGATGGGCCTGCCGTTCTCCTTCGTGATGTTCCTGATCATCGGAGGTCTCTACAAGGCGCTGCGGTTCGAACACATGCGGGAGGCCGCGCAGGTCACCACGATGCCGTCGTCGCTCTCCGGGCGGACCACGCACCACGGCGCGGTCGCCGAGCGGCACTGGCGGCAGCGGCTCGCCCGGGCGATGAGCTTCCCCAGCCGCCGTACCGCCACACGGTTCGCGGACGAGGTGGCCCGGCCGGCCCTGGAGGAGGTCGCCGGGGAACTGCGTCTCCAGGGTGTCGATGCCGCGGTGGAGGAGGAGCGGGACGAGGAGCTCACCCTCCCGAGCCTCGGGCTGCGGGTGCCGATCGGCGAGCAGGAGGAATTCACCTACTGGCTCCGGCCGGTCGAGGTACCGGCGCCCGCCTTCGCCACTCGTACGGTCACCGAGCACGACACCTATGTGCGGTACGAGGTCCACCTGCCGCAAGGCAGCCAGGGCTACAACGTCATGGGGTACAGCCGGGAACAGCTCATCGGGGACATCCTCGACCAGTACGAGCGGCACATGGAGTTCCTGCGCCTGCACCGGGAGGCCGCCGCCCGTTCGGCCATTCCCGGGCACCGGCCCGACACACCGGAGGCGGAGGCGCCCCCGGAGGAGGGGTACTGAGTCCGCCGCCACCGTGTGCAGGGAGCCGCGTTCCCAGGCGTGGCGGGCACGACGGGTGTTACTCGTTGATCCAGGAAGGACACCTGTTCATGCCCACGCAGTACGCGGTGATGACACCGATCTTCTGACCTGCCCCGGCGTCGTACCGACCGTCCGTTGTCCTGCGTGAGTACTGGACTTTGGCGATGACTTTGATGCGCCCGTCGGCGCCGAACACATGCCCCTCATAAGTGAAGCTGGAACCATCCTTGCTCACGGGATGGTTCTTGAGCGCCGTGTTGACGATGGCGCACTTCTTGATGTTGTGCTTTGCCGAGAAGTGCTTCCAGCCGAGCTCGCTGTTTCCCACCCGGGTCGGAATCTTCCGGTCGTCCGCGTCCCGCTGCTCACATTTCACGGTTTTGCTCCAGGCCGGGGCGGCCTGCGCGGGAGTGACCGTACCGACGAAGAGCGCGGCTGCGCCTACGGTCGCCGCGGTGAGCGATGAGGTGAGCTTCTTCATTTGTCCTCCATGGCATGAGGGATGTCCGCTGGTCGGGCTGCCAGGAGGTCAGGCCGAATGAATTCCGCTGTTCGGACCGATACCGACTACGCACGGGCCGGCCTGCAGACGCTGAGTCGGGTTTCCGTCCTTCCGGTAGATCCAGTTGGACGCCAGGTCGGGTGTCCGGACGCAGTCGGCGATCAGTCGGACCCTGCCGCTGTAAACGCGGCACCAGGTGTAGGCGTAGTGGTCGGTGGTGTGGATGCGCGGGCACTCGTACGAGGCGTTCGCTGACGCGAGCAGGGTGACGCCGCCCCCGAGGCCGACCTCCGTCCCGGACGCCGCGGAGGCGGAGGACAGCGGAATCAGTGCGACTCCGGCGGCCATCGCGGCCGTGACCGCGGCGACGACCTTGGACCGTGTGCCGAGCATGATGCGAGCCATGGAGAAAACCCCACTTCGTCTGAGTGCTTCGATTGCTTCGGAGCATCACGAACGGCATGAGGCAGCGCAACGATTCATCCTTGTCCCGGACAGAGTTGAGCTGTCCTTCCTGGTAGGCGTGTTGTACGGGACAGGCCGCGCGGGAGCCGGACGAGGTCACCAGTAGGTGAGATCAACCGCGTACGAGGCATGCGGGTCCGCTTCCTCGGCTGCCACCCTGCCCTCCTCGGTGATCAGGGAAGGCAGCGCGGCCAGGAGAGCGGTGAGCGCACCCGAGGGACGTACGTCCACGGCGAGTACTCCATGGGTGTCCTCGGTGTCGACGTAGAGGCGCAGCAGGTCGGGCTCCCGACAGAGGAAGCCGAGCAGGCGTGGGACGGGTTCCGTCTCGGTGAACGGGTGGACGAGCGTGCGCAGAATTGTGAAAGCCCTGTCGCCCGGAGATTCCCTCACCGTCTCCGCGACGGACGGATCGACCTGGACCAGAGGCATGCCCAGAACTCTGCCGACTCGGACACTCGCGGCGGTGTACGGACCGGTGTGCACAGCCCGGAGGACGGCTGCGACGTCGTACACGTGAAGAAACTCCTCGCCCGCACGAAGGGGAATCTCGTAAACCGTCAGGCCGTCCGGAACGTGCGTGCGTTCGTCTCCTGTGACGATCCGGGTCGATTCGCCCGCGCCGGGGACGGGGAGAACTCCGCGCACACAACTGGTCCCGGCGAAGGGGGCCTGGGTGTAGTAGATCAGCAGCCGGGTGATCTCCGCCTGCCGTTCAGCGACTTCCTCGTCCATTCGGTCTCCCTCTCTCCCGCCGGATCGCGGTTCGCCTGGACGAAAGGTAGGGCACGGGCTCTGCACTTGTTCTTCGGCCTCGCTGCCGATGTGTCCTTGCCGGGGGTGCCAGGGAAGCGCTCGGCCGATTTGCCTAGGCTGAGCGCATGTGGAGAGAGACCGCCCGTCAGGCGTTCCCCGGGGTGGAGTTCAGCGAGCCCGCAGACGCGGCGAGGGTGGCTGCCGCTGAGCAACGGCTGGGATGTCCGATGCCGTCTGAACTGGTGAGCTTGCTCCGGGAGACGGATGGCATGGTGGGGCAGGATGGAGTGGACACGGTCTGGCCCTTGCAGCAGATCGTCGAGCAGAATCTTCATTCCTGGTCCGATCTGGCCCTCGCTGATCTGTATATGCCGTTCGACGCGCTGCTCTTCTTCGGCGACAACGGCGGCGGCGATCAGTTCGCCTTCGTCCGTCTCCCCTCACGAGCCGACATCTTCGTGTGGGAACACGAGGACGACAGCCGCCGGTGGGTCGCCCGCGACCTGCAGGACTACCTCGTCCGGTCGCTGACCGACGGCGGAGACGACTGGTACCGGTAGTCGATCAGATCCGGCGCCCGGTTTCAGCAAACTTGTTCCTCACGGAGGCCCTTGGGGGGAAGGAGTCTGCTGCAACCTGGCGCGTTCGGGGGGAGAGAGAGCGTTCGCGGTGGCGTCACACGTCCGGGAACGACTTCTTTGACTGCCTGACCGTGGCGGTACACAGGGCAACTCATATAAGGCCCCTCATCCCAGGTCCTAAGGACCCTCCGTGCGGCAAGATGCGCAGGTCTCCCGATGTGGCGCCCCCACCTTGGACACGACGCTGGAAGCACGGCAAGAGCCCAGTTCGTCCAAGGAGACGCCATGATGCACCACGAGTTCCAGGCCGCTCGCCAGGCCGCATTCCTCGCCCGGGCCGCGCAGCGCCGCCTGGTCCGGGAAGCCGAGCGCGCCGCCGAGGCAGCCCGCAGCGCCCTCGGCTCCGACGACGCCCTCGGCCCTGACGACGCCCTCGGCCCTGACGACGCCCTCGGCCCTGACGACGCCCTCGGCTCCGAGGACGCCCTCGGTCCCGGCGACGCCTTCGGCGCCGACAGCCGCAAGCACCGCTTCCGCGCCGCGTGACGGAGCAAGGGCGCCGCATCGCCGGGCACCCGGCTGCGGCGGTCCCCGCCGACTCCGAATCCACTGTCCCTCACTTCGTACGGCATGCGATGCTCAGCACCGTGCACAGCAGTCATATAAGCCCCGTGTTCGTAGGCCGCAGGGCCGAGCTGACCACCCTCGGCGAGGCGCTGTGCCGGGCGGATGCCGGGGAGCCCCGCGCCGTGTTCCTGGGGGGCGAGGCCGGCGTCGGCAAGACGCGGCTGATGCAGGAGTTCCTCGGCCGGGCGGCCGCCGGCGGGGCCGTCGTCGCCCTCGGCGGCTGCGTCGAAACCGGTGGCGACGCCCTGCCGTACCACCCTGTCTCGGCTGCCCTGCGCTCCCTGCACCGTCAGCTCGGCGCGGAGCTGCTCGCCGCCATCGAGGGCCAGGAGGGCGAGCTCGCCCGGCTGCTGCCCGAGCTGGGCGAGATGGACCGGGAACGGCCTGAGGCCGATGGCCGTTCCCGCCTCTTCGAGCTCACCGTCCGCCTCCTCGAACGCCTCGCCGCGGAGCGGACCCTCGTCCTGGCCCTGGAGGACCTGCACTGGGCCGACCGCTCCACCCGCGAGCTGCTCAGCTACCTGCTGCGCGCCCTCACCGACAGCCGGCTGCTCATCGTCGCCACCTACCGCGCCGACGACCTGCACCGCCGCCATCCGCTGCGCCCTGCCCTCGCCGAGTACGAGAGGCTGCGTACCGTCACCCGGCTCGAACTGCCCCGTTTCGACCGCGTCGAGGTCGGCCGCCAGCTCGCCGCGATCCGGGGCGAGGCCCCGCCCGAGCAGATGCTGGACCGGGTCTTCGAGCGCTCCGAGGGCAACGCGTTCTTCGTGGAGGAGCTGGCCTGCAGCATCCTGGACGGCTCCCCGGGCGGTCTCAGCGACTCCCTGCGTGATCTTTTGCTGGTCAGGGTCGAGGCGCTCCCGGACGAGGTGCAGCGGGTGGTGCGGATTGCCGCTCAGGGCGGCTCCCAGGTGGAGTTCCGGCTGCTGGCCACCGTCACGGGCCTCGCCGAGGGCGAGCTGATCGAGGCCCTGCGTACGGCTGTGGGCGCCGCCGTCCTGCAGCCCGCGGAGGAGGGCGAGTCCTTCCGCTTCCGGCACGCGTTGATGCGCGAGGCCGTGGTCGGCGACCTGCTGCCCGGCGAGCGCTCGCGGCTCAGCCGCCGCTACGCCGAGGTGCTGGAGGTCGACCCCACGCTCGTGCGGTCCGAGGAGCGGGCCGGGCGGCTGGCCGGCTACTGGTTCGACGCCCGCGACCCTGCCAAAGCGCTGCCCGCCCTGATCGCTGCGGCGGCCGCCGCCCGCGGCCGGCACGCCTTCGCTGAGCAGCACCATCTGCTGGAACGGGCACTGGAGCTGTGGGAGGACACTCCTGCGGAACTGCGCCGCCAGGCGATGCGGCAAGCCGTCGACGACGGCTTGTGCCCCGCCATCTCCCCGGACGCGTCAGGGGGCTTCGTCGACCTGCTCGCCGCGCTCACCGTCGCCGCGCGCCTGACGGGAGAGCGGGAGCGGGCGCTCGCCCTCTGCAAGCGGGCGCTGCGCACGCTGGAGGGCGACTCCTCGACGAGCTCCCGGGAAGGTCTCGGCTCCGCGGAGGCAGAGGATGTTCCATCGGGCAGTGGAGATCCCATCCGAGCGGCCTGGTTCTGGACCGAGCGCTACCAGCTGATGCGCGACCTCTCCCGTTCCGACGGCTGGGACGAGATCGCCCACGCCCAGAAGCTGGTGAAGGGCCTGCCGCCGTCCGTCGTACACGCTGATGTGCTGACCCACGCCGCGTACTGGTACGCGGTGCACCAGCCGGGGCCGACGGCGGTCGAGACCGCGAAAGAGGCGGTGGAGCTGTGCCGGATGACGGGAGCCGAGACCACCGGCCTTGTCGCGCAGCACACCCTGGCCTGGCTCACCATCGACTCGGGCGACGTCGAGGGCGGGCTCGCGCAGGCCCGCGCGGTGTGCGCCCGGGACCCGGAGCCGGGCAACGCACACGTCGTGCTGCGCGGCTACGGCAATCTCTCCACGGCGCTGCACGGCCTCGGCCGCTACCTCGAGGCCGTCGAGGTCGCCGAGAAGGGCAGCGGACTGGCCGACCGGCACGGATTGCCGGACACCGCCTCCTTCATCGACGCCAACCTCGCCGAGTCCCTCATCCAGCTCGGCCGCTTGGCCGACGCGGACGACGTACTCGAACGGGCCGCAGGCCGCCGCGGGGTGAGCCTCCGCACCCAGGGACAGATCGCGGAACAGAAGGCCGAACTGGCCCTGGCCCGTGGCTGCTACGACGAAGCCCGCCGCTGGCTGAAGGAGTCCGACCGCGGGACCACCGGCGCCTACCCGGAGCCGCAGCACACCCTGGCCATGGCCAGGGTCGCCATCGCGCTGGCGGCCGCTGACGGCCGGATCCTCGACGTCCGCTCCCTGCTCGATGCCGCGGTCGGCGAAGCCATCGCCCCCGGCCACCAGCGTTACGTCTGGCCACTGTTGTACGAGGCAGCCGCGGCGGAGGCGCGGGCCCGCGGGCTCGCGGTGGCCGAGCCAGGGCGCAAGGCAGCGGTCGAGCTGATACGCAAGGCGATGAAGGGCCAGCCCAAGTTCGTACCGACATGGGCCACGCAGGCCCTGATGACCGAGACCGAGCTGCTCACCGCCGAGGGCCGGGACGCCGCCGACCACTGGAGGCAGGCCGTTGCCGCGGCGGAACAGCTGGAGGCCCCGCCGCTGCTCGCCACCGCCCGGCTGCGCTTCGCGGAGGTCCTGATCACCCACGGCGGTCCCGGGGCCCGCCGAGCAGCCGGTGAGCTGCTTCGGCAGGCCGAGGCGGTGGCGCGTGAACTGGGGACGCCGCTCCAGACGGAGATCGCCACGCTGGCCGGCCGGGCGCGGATCCCACTGCAGCAGAACGACGGGGAGGCGGACCCGCCCCCGGCGCCGACGGCGGCTCTCGGGCTGACAGTCCGGGAGCGGGATGTACTGCGGCTGGTCGCCGCCGGGCGGAGCAACCGGCAGATCGCGGAGGAACTGTTCATCTCGCCGAAGACCGCGAGTGTGCACGTCTCCAACATCCTCGCCAAACTGGGCGCCTCAGGCCGCGGGGAGGCCGCGGCCATCGCGCACCGGCTCGGGGCTTTCGACGAGTGACGCTCCGCCTGAGGCTCCCAGCTCGACGTGCCGGTGACCACTACCCGTTCCGCCACAGGCTTCAACCGGGGGCATCCGCTGCCCTCGTCCCTCTCGCGGCTCGGGCGGGGCCGGGTCTGCGGTCCAGCTCGCCCGTGTCGCCGAACGCGGCCGATGACCGACCAGTCGGCACCCGTGCGTCGCACTCCGAGCCACGGCCGGTGGGCCACTGTCGGGTCCGGTCAGCAGCGGTGACAGAATGGGGCGGATGACGCCGAATCGTGAGGGCTGTTCGGATTCCCCGACCTCGGAGAGCGAGCCTTGGTTCGACCTGGGTCAGGCCCATGCTGATCTTCTCGCCGCGAAGAGACTGGTTTACGACCCGAACGGCTTCACATGCTCGCAACCGATGGCCGAAGCTGAAGGTGCCGAGTACGGGGCCCAGCAACTGACAGTGGACGGTCTGTCGGTGCGGTTCCGTGCCGCCAAGACCACCCCCACCAAGGTCGGCCAGTTCGTCACCGTGTGGAAGAGATCCGCGCAGGGGCCGATCCAGCCGTTCGACGTCGGCGATCCTCTCGACCTCATCGTCGTCAGCTGCCGTGACGGTCACCACTTCGGACAGTTCGTCTTTCCGCGGGACGTGCTGTACGAACGGGGTATCCTCGCGCGAGGTGGTGTCGGAGGCAAGCGCGCGTTCCGTGTCCATCCGCCCTGGGTGACCACGACAGCGCGCCAGGCCCGCAGCACACAGGCATGGCAGACCAACTACTTTCTGCACATCCCTGAAGACCGCCCCGTCGATTCCACCCGTGCTCGGGCGCTCTACCACCCTTGAAGCCACGGCCGTTCGCCCTGGCGGCTGGGAAGTGTGACAGTTCCGCGACCTCGTCCGGTGCGCCGCAACGCTGCGGCACACCCATTCCCCCCAGCGGTCCTGATGAACTCGCTTCGCTGAGGCAAGGCTGGATGAGACAGGTCAGGAGATGAGCGAGCGGCCTGTCGGCGCCAACCGTAGGGTCCGGGGGGCTGTTGTCTGTTCTCGCTCGATGCCCGGCAGGACCTCGTGGGTGAGGGGATGGGCCAGTACGTCAGCGAGGTGGCGTCGGTACGCGCTCTCGTCGGGGTACGAGGTCAAGATCACGGCGACGTTCTCCCCGGTGCGGACCGGCAGCCTGGCGAATGTGTTGTGCGCCGTCTCGGAGGTGAGGGCGGCGAACGGCGCGGGTCCCGTCTTCTGGAGCACTGGCAGGAGACCGTCCCGGATCAGTGCGATGCCGTCGTGTCGTCCGGGAGGGAAGGACCACACGCGGGCGGACACGAATCGGTCCGGTGCCGGAGCACCGGCCTGCGGCCGCTCGGACGGGGAGACGGCGAAGCCGCTCTCGTCCGACAGGGGACGCAGGAGGAGGACATCGTCCGAGTCGAGCATGGTGGCGTTGGCCTGCGGGCCGTGCGCGGCCCAGACGGGGCCGCCGTAGAAGGCTGTCAGGGCCTGGTGCCGTACCGCCATGTCCCGGAACCCGCGCAGCCAGACGAAGCGATCCGGATCGTCGAGGTCCCGGAACTGGCCGAGCACGACCATCCCGGCCTCTTCCTGGGTTTCAACGAATGCCCGGTCGAACAGCTCGATGAGCTCGTCGCGCCGACCGGAGCGCAGCGTGTACTGGCGAAGTTCGATCACGGCGAGGCAGTCGGCGGGGTTGGTCGGGGGCACGGCAGGCTCCTGTTGCGTTCTCTTCCGCGGGCACGTGATGCCGGCTCGTTCGGTCGGAGCCGGGCGCGAGCTGACAGTAGGGGGGCCGTGTGCCAGGTGCTGTCAGGGTTTCGGGGGAGAATGCGCCCATGTCTGCCGGTCGACTGCTGTCGGTACTGCTGTTGCTGCAGTCGCGTGGCCGTATGTCCGCGCGAGGGCTCGCCGATGAGCTGGGCGTCTCTGTACGGACCGCATACCGTGACGTGGCGCGGCTGCAGGCCGCTGGGGTCCCGGTCTATGCGGAGCCGGGCCGCGGAGGCGGCTATCAGTTGGTCGACGGCTATCGCACCCGTCTGACCGGGATGAGCGAGGGCGAGGCGCGGGCGCTGTTCTTCGCCGGACTGCCCGGCCCCGCCGCCGACCTGGGGCTCGCGGCGGAGGTGACGGCAGCACGGCTGAAGCTGCTGGCTGCGCTGCCGACGGGACTGCGTGAGGAGGCCGCGCGGACCGCGGCGGTGTTCCACCTGGACGCTCCCGGCTGGTACCGGGAACCCGAGCAGACGCCGTATCTGCCCTTGTTCGTCGATGCGGTGCTCACCCAGCGTGCGGTAGACGTCCGCTACCGTCGCTGGCGCGCGCCGCAAGAGGTGCGCCGCCGCCTTCGACCTTACGGCCTGGTACTCAAGTCCGGTGTCTGGTACCTCGTGGCCGCCGGAAAGGACCGGATCGCGACCTACCGGGTGACCCAGGTCCTCGACGCGGTGCTGAGCGACGAGCGGTTCGACCGGCCGCAGGATTTCGACCTCGGCGCGTACTGGACCTCCTACCTCGACGATTTCCAGACACGCCGCTACACCGGCACGGCCACCGTCCGCCTGTCCCCAGAGGGACGCCGACGCCTGCCCGACAACGTTCCTCCGGAGGTGGTGCGGGCAGTCGACTCCACCGCGACCGCCGTCGGGGACGAGGGATGGGTCGAGGCGGTCATCCCGACCGAGAGCACCGAGCACGCGTGCGGAGAGCTGCTGCGGCTCGGTATCCACGTCGAGGTCGTCGCGCCGACCGAACTGCGCCAAGCCATGGCCGACACCGTGGGCGTACTCGCCAGAGCCTACGGAACCGCCGACGTGGTTCAGGCGACCGGCTCACTCACCAGCAACCTCGAATGAGGCGGGACATACTGACGCCCGACCGCATCATCGCCCACCTCGACCCTGCGCCCGCGCTCCAGCGGCGCAAGCAGCAATCGCAACGACTGCAAGGCATGGGAGATGTCCGGTGTCAGGGATGCCGTCGGGAAGAACACGGTGCTCGCGCGGCTACCGGGGCACCGGCCTGATCACCCCGCATCGCCGCGAGAGCGGCCAGGCCGAACTTCCGGCATGGCCCGGCCAGTGAGTACACCCTCGCTCTTGTAGCCTCATCCGGATGGTGACCGAAGCGGCCGTGATCGAACGGATCTGGCGGTATCCGATCAAGTCGACAGGGGGCGAGATACTCGACCAAGCGGAAGTCGAGGAAAGAGGGTTTGTCGGCGACCGTCTCTTCGCGGTGCGCGACGCTCAGGGCAAGTTCGGCTCGGGGAAGAACACGCGTCGCTTCCGCAGGATGCCGGGACTGCTGCATCTGCGTTCCCGCTACGTGGACGACGCCGGTGAGCCTGAACTGCTCGACCCGAGAGGCACGGTGGTACCGGAGCCGAACGCCTATCTCCGTCGTTACCTCGGTCGCGAGGACGTCGAGGTAGCTCGCGAGGCGGCAATCTCTCACTTCGACCAACTGCCCATCAGCGTGTTGACCACGGCCACCCTCGACTGGGTGCGTTCAGCGGTGCCCGATGTACCCGTCGATGAGCGACGCTTCCGGCCGAATCTCCTGGTACGCACACCACCAGGCACTCCTCCCTTCGTGGAGGACGAGTGGTTCGGAAGTAAGGCGCGGATAGGCGACGCGGTATGCGTTGAGTTCGTGCGGTCGAGTGAGCGATGCGTGATGACCAACGAGGCTCAGCAGGACCTCCCGCACTCCTCGCTGGTATTGCGGGCCATCACGAAAGCGCACGACATGCGGTTGGATGGGCTTGCCACGGTTGTGTCGCCAGGGCAGGTGCGGACCGGAGACCCCGTCGTTCTGCTCTGACGGCCGCCGAAAGCGGGGCGGCCGGCCACCAAGGGCCGACCTCGTGGACTGCAAAGCGCATCACACGGTCGAGCGAGGGATCAATTCAGTGGCGCATCTCAGCTGACCCGTCGGGGCGGGTGTCACTCCTCTCCGCCTGTTCGGGCTTCCGCGGCTGTCTCGGCATACGCCGCCCGGCGCTGGGACCGCTGCTCCACGCGAAGCAGGAAGCTCACGATTGCGCAGCCGAGCGCTCCGGCGAGGAGAAGGCCGGTGTACCCCATCTGTTGGATGTGGCGCGCATTGCACTCGGGAGTCTCGACGAAGGGAGTCTTCGGTGCGACGGACGACCCGCAGGGTGGCGGGTAGGCGCTTTGATCGACACTGTGCACGGGGACAAGCAGCGCAACAGCCGCCGCGACGACGAGTGCCAGAGCCAACCCGGCCAGAAAACGAGACCAGGCAACCGCCTTATCCGATGGCTCCGCTCCACCGATGCGCCCAGCTTCTCCCGACACACTGCCCCCTCACATCTCCACTCTTTCCCTGGCCCTGGATGAGAGTACGGGGAACTGCCGCAGCCCACACCCGGAGCCTCCGGGTGAGCCGTCACCGGGGTGTGAGTTTGCGTATCTCCTGTATCCAGGTCAAGGCTTCCGCTCTGGGCTGACGAAGGGCGGCCGTCGCCGCGCCTACTGCTGGTGGATCTGGATCAGGTTGCCGCAGGTGTCGTCCAGCACAGCCGTGGTGACCGGCCCCATCCGGGCGGGCTCTTGGACGAACTGCACGCCCAGTCCGCGCAGCCGCTGGAACTCCGCGTGTGCATCGTCCACTGCGAACGACGTGGCGGGGATGCCGTCCGCGACCAGCGCGTCCTTGTAGGGCTGCACAGCGGGATGGGTGTCGGGCTCGAGCAGGAGTTCGGTGCCGTCGGGGTCCTCGGGGGAGACCACGGTCAACCAGCGTGCTCCGCCGAGGTCGAGGTCTGTCTTCTTCGTGAAGCCGAGCTTCTCCGTGTAGAAGTGCAGGGCCTTGTCGAGGTCGTCGACGAAGACGCTGGCAAGCTGAATCCTCATGGATGACGCTCCGGTCGTTCGGGCTTGAGCCATCGGGACACGATGTGCTCGAGGGGTTCGGTGTTCAGGTCGTGGAACTTGTAGCGCCCCTGGCGCCTGGTGCGGATCAGTCCGGCGGATTCCAGCACGGCAAGGTGCTGGCTGATCGCTTGGCGGGACGAGGCGAGGCCGTGCTTGGTGGTGAGCCGCGCACAGATCTCGAAAAGGGTCTGACCGTCCCGCTCGGTCAGCTCGTCCAGGACCGTCCTGCGGGTGGGGTCGGCCAGGGCCTTGAAGACATCGTCCGTCATAACCACATGATATGCAAGTGGCGACTTGCCTGTGAGCGGCGCGGAGCGAAGCCGGCACCGCGCCCGGTGAGTCACGACAGCAGGGCGGCGGCAGCCGCCAGGAGGTCCTGGTTGCGTCCGGTGACATCGCGTTCGGTCAGCTCGTGCAACTCGTCCGTCCGCACTCCGAGGTCCTCCAGCGGGACATCGACGTTGCCGCGCGCCCTGGTGGCGCGCCGGAGCGCGACGCGGAACCCGGCACCGCGCGGCAGCTCACCGAGCAGCTCGGGCAGCCATACGCGCAGCAGTTCGTGCGTCCACACGTTGGCGCCGCCGGCCCCGGTCCGCCAAGCGGTCCCCAGGACGGGGCCGAGGCCGTTGTCCTGGAAACCGGCGGCGAAGACGTCGGCGGCTGAGTAGGACAGCGCGTCGGTGATCAGGACCTTCGGTCCGGTGTAGCGCGGAAGACCGGCTGTGACCGCTTCGGGGTCGGTGAGCGGGAAGCCCTGGGAGTGCACCTCGCCGGTCTCCACGGCGGCGCGGATCGAGCTCGACCAGACGCGGAAGCCCGGGTTGGACCGGGCCAGCGTGAGCGCGGCGCGCGTGGTCGGCAGCGAGAAGCTCACGGGGACGACAGGATGCCCGCTGAGGATCTGCAACGCGGACTCCGCCGCCGGGACATGGCCGCCCGGGTTGCCGCGGATGTCAACGATCAGCCCTTCCGCTGGAGCGCGCGCCACCATCCGTGCCAACTGCTCGGCGAACAGCCGGGCCCCCGAGACGTTGAACGAGAAGATGCGCAGATACCCGTACGAACGTCCGCGCAGCCGCAGCGTGCGGTAGGCGACCACACCGCGGAAGGCCCGCGGGGACGGGCGCCGTGCCTGGGGCGGGGCGAACAGCGCACGTTTGATCTGCCGCGTGGCCTCGTTCCCGGCGTCGATGCCGAGGCTGGTTGCCAGCGTGGGCACCGGGTCCTGTGCGCGCCCCGCCCGCCACTCGGCGGCGCGCACCCGCCACGGGAGGCGCGTCTCGCGGCGGCGCCCGGCACGGGTGCGGTAGGTCAGCAGTACCCAGCGCTCGTCGGGCGGTGGACCGGTGCGCAACGAGCGCAGCGTCAGCGACTCCAGCCCGCGCGCCAGGCGCGCGTCCGGGTTGGAGCCCGCCTGCGCTGCCGCGTTGCGTTCGATTGCGCGTTCGATCGGTACGCCGTTCCAGGTCTCCAGTTCGGCGCCGACGTCGAAGCCCGCGTGCGCCAGCGAGCGGTCGATCTTGGAGACGATGTGGTGCGGCCTGCCGTCCGGGTCGACGTAGCGTTCGACGAGGAAGCCCAGCGTCGCCACATGACCGCGGTACGGGTCCGGCAGTTGGTAGCCGGTGTGCAGGTCCCGCAGCTCCTGGAAGACACCCGCCAGCTCGGCGTGGAACTGAGGCTCGCTGAGCGGCCTCAGGCGGCGTTCCAGCAGCCTCAGGCGCTGGACCGGGTCGGTGGCGTGCATCGCCCGCTTCAGTGGGAGGTGTACGTACAGCTCCTCGAGCAGCACCCGGGCCGCGGCCACCAGGCGGTGGCGGTCCGCGAGCGGCAGCGGGTCGTCGGCGGCCCGTTCCAGGAAAGCGTCGAGCCCGATCGAGTCGGGCAGGGTGTGGGTCGGCTGTGCCACCGTCGCGCTCATGTGTAGTACTCCGCGAGGTGCTGGAGCTGGGGCACACCGCTGCGGGCCACGGCGGCGAAGTATGCGGCGTCGTGCGTCAGCGGGTCCGGACGCGGTACGACCAGGTCCTGCGGGACCTCCGCCGCGGCGGCGAAGGTGCCCGCGTCGCCCTCCGGCATGTCGCCGAAGAGCACCAGCGGCGCCTCGGGATCGTCCAGCGGGCCGCCCCAGTCCGCGAGCGCGTCCTGCGCGGACCGCCAGGCGGCCACCGGATCGGCGCGTACCCTCTCCAGCGCGCGCTTGACGCCGGGCCAGTCGAGGGTGGCGTCGCCGCGGTCCGGCTGCCGTACCGCCACCCGGCGCTTGAGCCCGGCCACCGTGAGGGTGTCGGTGTGTGTCGCACCGGCGGCGGTCATCAGCCCCGGCGTGCCGTAGAACGGCCGGCCGCGCACCAGTACCAGCCGTACGTGCCGCTCGGTCGCGTTGATCAGATTGCGGTAGACGTCCCGGCCGGGGTCGTGGCGATCGAGTACGAGCAGGTCCGCGGCGCTGCCCCGCCGCAGCCGGCCCACCTGCGGCCCCCAGGCGGTCGCCAGCGCGTCACCGGGGTTGGCGGTGACCATGTCGCACAGCTCCCGGTCGCTGAAGTGCCCTCCCATTTCGAGCTGGTTGACGGCGTCGGCGACCTTCAGCTCGCCGAGCACATGCTTGGTTCCCGACGGCGACCAGTCGGAGCCCAGCGCGATCCGCAACCCCTTCCTGTCGGCGTCCACCACGCTCGTCGTCTCGTGGTAGAGCCAGTAGTTGGAGAACGGCGACCATACGACCGTCCCCCGCGCGGCGGCGTCGATCGCCGCCACCGCGTCCTGCCACGTCCCGAAGTCGGCACCGGTCAGCGCGGTGCCGTGCACGCCGATCAGGCCGGGCTTCAGACACGGCCCGAGTTCGACGAACTCGTCGTGCACGGTCGAGCCACGCCTGCCCTCCGCGACGTGGTAGATCAGCACCCGGGTGCCGTCGAGCTTGTCCGCCCGGGTGTCGCGCAGTTCCTCGGCGTCGAGCTGGAGCGCCGCGGTCATCACCATGTCGGTGCCCGTCGGCAGCTTCTCGTTGTCGACGATCCGCAGCAGCCAGCCGTCGACGGGACGGGTGGAGCGCGGGGCGCCCTGGATGGCTGTTGTGCCACCGATCAGCGCTTTGACCTCGACGTACTTGACCAGCGCCTCGGGCGCCGCGTGACCGAGCACCTTGGCGGGCCAGGTGACAGAGGTGGAGTAGTCGGGCGGATGCCGTTCGCCGACCCAGCGGTCGTGGTGCGCGTAGGGCACACCGACCGCCTCCCACAGCGGGAGCGTGTTGTACGCGAGGTGGTTGTGGAGGTCGATCAGACCGGGGAGGATCATCGCCTCCGTGTCGATCCGCGGCGCGTCGGAGAACCCCGCGGGCGGAGCCTGACCGGCCGACCGTACCGCGGCCAGCCGGCCGTCGTCGCCGACGTACACGGCGCCCGGGTCCAGGACCCGGTGCTCGTCGTCGAAGGTGACGACCGTGCCGCGGAGCACGAGTGCCATCAGTCCGGCGCCTTCCAGACCAGCGTGTGCCCGTCGTCCGGCGAGGGGCGGCTGACGGAGTTCTGCGCTCCACTCGGCCTGGCACGCACCCACGCGTCGTCGCCCAGGAACGCGGGCGCACCGAAGGGCAGGTCGCGGCGGGGGATCGGGCTGTAGTCGGCCTCCACGAAGTCCGCCCCGTAGTTGGGGCCGGTGTTGTCACCGTCGTCGTCCGGCGTCACGGTCTCGCGCAGC
Source organism: Streptomyces spirodelae (assembly GCF_017676385.1). Classification (GTDB taxonomy): domain Bacteria; phylum Actinomycetota; class Actinomycetes; order Streptomycetales; family Streptomycetaceae; genus Streptomyces; species Streptomyces spirodelae. The sequence continues at coordinate 43,161 of NZ_JAFFZN010000001.1, read as the reverse complement.
TGTGTGACGGCACCGCGCCAGGCATCGAGCAGCGCCTCGGGGTCATGGCTGGAGGGGTGGGGCACCTCGACCAGCGTGACCCGCGGTCGTGACGTCCACAGCCGGACCGCCTCCCGGGCCATGAACCCCATCGCGACGACGGCCTGGAGCGTCGGGTCGGTCGCCCGGTCGAAGACGGCGTTCCGCCACTGCGTCTGTGCCGGTTCGGCCAGGCGGTCCTTCATCGCGAACGCCTGGCTCGGGTGCACCGCATACGCCCATGCGTTCAGACAGACGTAGGAGCGGGTCAGCCCCAGTTTGGTGAGGAAGCCCTGCACCCGCTGGCCGGCGTTGCCGACGAGGCTGCGCCCGGCGATCCGCTCGGTCGGTCCGGGGTCAGAGGCGACGATCAGCACACGGGCTGAGCCGTCGAGCCGGCCGCGGTAGAAGATCGGCCCCCAGTCGTACCAGAAGGCGGACTCGACGGGCGGGTCGGGCACTTGCGCGAAAAGCTCCGCGAACTGGGCCGTCGGCCCGCGGTCGAACTCCGGCATGGCGCAGTGCCTCCTCGCCCTTCTGACGGGTACTCGTCGCCCCAGCTGCGACAGCACACCTCGGCACTCCAGGGCGAGCTGCGGGCCTGTCGGCCGTGACGGGATCCGACTCCATGGATCACTCCGCGCCACTCCGCACAAACCACCACAGCCGCCAACTGGCCGAGATGAGGAGCCCGGACGACAGCTCGGAGAACCGCCGCGTCCCCCGATCGGCTGACACCTGCTGTCGCCTGGCATGCGTCGATCGGCGTGCGTCGATGCAGGGAGGGGCCCGCCGTGTCGGCTGCCGCGACAGGTGCTTGTTGCTCTCCGGCACACGTCGCCGGCCACCGCCGATGGACCCGCCTCAGCCGGCTCGACCGGCAGTCGGCCGACTGCGCACGAATCGGTCACCGAGTGGTGCGGCGGTCATGCACATGAATCCTCACCGTGGCGTCAGCGCCCAGAACGGGGAGAGCGCGCGCGGTGGGAGGCAGAGCGATACCGCAAAAGCGGTCCTCGCCGTCGCGCTCCATCGTCGCCGGGTGGCGCTGTGCCGGGGGCAGGCCGTCGGTGATCGGGTCGAAGCTGTCGCTTGAGCCCTCGACCATGGAGTTCCACGCCGCCCATGCCTGGACATCGCCGCCCTGTGCGTCGGGCCCGATGTCGACGATGAGGGAGTCGCTCCAGGCCGGCACCTGCTCCAGATGGTCGGCGAAGCGGAAGTGGTCGTCGTGTGCGTCGAGTTTGAACACCCGAAGCGTGAGGCTGTAGCGCATCCGCGGAGCGGCACTCTTGTCCGAGGGAATCCCCGGCTCGGGGCGAGCAGGCTCCAGCAGAAAGGTGCGGGCCAGCGGAACGGTGCCGTCGGGTCTTCCTTCAAGGCGTCGGATCTCCCGGCTGAGCTGAATCGGACACCAGTGGGAAGTCTGCTGTTCGCTGATGATGACCGGAAGCCCACGGATGGCGAGGCGCATGTCCGCCTGCCACTGTTCGTCGTCCACGGCGGCAGGCAGGCCGGTGAGACCGAGAGTGACCTGCCAGGGGCCGAAGAGGAAGCGGCGCAGGTTCTGATAGCCCTCCTCGGAATTCACCTCCCCGTAGGGACCTGAATGGGAACGGTGGATGTAGGCGCGGGGGGCGCGGCGCACATAGGCGTGGTCGATGGACACCAGGCCGTCGCTCTTGGGGCCGACGGTGAGCCGGGCGAGCCCGTAGTCCTTGGGGTTGGTGCCCACGAGACAGAAGATGTTCTCGGTGGGGAAAGCTTCCTCCGGCACGTTCTGCGGATCGAAGGCGGACGAGCGCGGGGGAGTGTCGCCGAACTTCGCGCCGGGCTCGAGGTAGCCGTACATCTTCTCCGGGGCGAAGATGTCCGAACCGGCCGGGCCGAAGGTCTGCTGCGCCCAGTCGAGGGCATCGAGCTGGAAGTCGATACCGCCGTGCGGGGTGCCGTAGGTGAAGAACTTCGCCACCAGGTCCTTGGCCGGCAGCCGGGACCGGCCGTCCTCCTGTGGCTGGAAGCAGATCTTCTGCATCATGCAGCGCACGACCAGACCGCCCATCGAATGGGCCACGACGTGGACTTTGGGGGCTCCGGTTTTCTGCCGGATCAGCGTGATCAGGTCGTACAGGCCGGCGGCTGCCGCCTCGATGTTGAAACCGTCGGCGGTCACCCGGTGGTGCACCTTGTTCCAGAGGTGCTTGAACACGTTCTCGTGCGGGGGCGGGACAAAGGTGGTGGCTGCCTGGTCGTAGAAGCGGTACACCCACAGTGAGGCAGGTGTGAGCGCCGCGTCGGCGGAGTCGAGGAGGTGCCGGTGCTGGTCTCCCTGTACGAGCAGCCGGTAGCCCTCGTCCCCCATCAGCCGCAGCAGCGGACCTTCGAACTGGTAGAAGCGAGGATCGCCGTCTCCTCCGATACGGACGTGGGTGGCACCGCGGTTGAACCCGTAGAAGGGGTCGTCCACCACGTTGTCGATACCGGCCGTCGGCCCGGCGTATCCCCGTACGTAGATGATCGGCAACTTGTCCACCCGGAACCTCCCGAAGCGCGCGACGTGGCGAGGGGCTACCGGAACAGCTCCGGTCCAGACGCACCCGGTCTGCGAGGCAAGCGTGCCATGCGAATGCGCGATGGCTGCGCACCGCCGCAGCCAGGGGCGGACACACCAGTCGGACAGCGGACACGACGGGGGTTACGGGCGGTGTGACACGGGGGCCGCCGCTCCTCCCGGGGCAGTCGGCCACGCAACTGTCAGCGGAGGCAGATCGCTGAGGGGGGTATGGGCGACAGCGCCCGTACGTTCCAGTGCGGCGGCGCAGACGAATGCCCGACTCCACTGCGAAGCCGGGCAGGAGGCACTCCGCCGGTTGTCAGGGGGCCAGGACGAAGAGCCCGAAGAGCAGGAAGCCCACGCTGAGGAGGAAGATTCCGCCGAACAGGAACAACTCCGCACGGCGACTCAGCGGGTTCTCCTGGAAGTATTTCAGGGGCTCTACTTGTATGCCGTGCGGTCCCAACGCCATTGGCTTCCCCTCTCCTGCCTGACTGACCGTCACTTACCCGGCTCCGCGTGTTTCATCCTCTGCTCTGGGGAATGGGCGGGCAGGTGATGGCGGCGGAGTTCGGCCGTGCCGATGCCTTCACCTTGTCGGTCCTGTGTGCGGCGGCCGAAGGCAGGACTGCACCACTCCCCGCAGTCGAACAGACACCAAGGGATACGATGTTCGACGATGACTGTTCCTCCGCCCCAGCCTCCGCAACAGCCCCCTGGTGCTCCTCCCGCACCGCCGTACGGGGGCGGGCCCTACGGCCAACCCGCACCCCAGCCTCCCCATACGGGATACCTGTCGTACCCGGCGTACCCCTCCTATCCCGGGCGGCCCGGCGGAGGATGGGGGGCTCCTCCGCCGCCCCCGCGGAACCGGGGCGGCTGGAAGGCCGTCGGTGTCGTGGTGGCTCTCCTCGCCGCCGGATCGGTGTTCTCCTTCCTCGGCCAGCAGCGGGACTCGAACTCCCGCCCGGAGGGAGGGGCGGCCGAGGAGAGCGGAGGCAGCCGCTACCACGTCTCGCTGCCCAAAACCGTGGACGGCGGACGACTGGCGCTCGACGAGGACCTCAGTGACAAGCCCGAGAACCAGAACCCCGACCTGAACCCCGGGGACGCCCAGTACGTGGCCTGGTATGCCTCGGACTCCGGCGACGAACGTTACCTCTTCGTCGGCTACAACTCCGCGGCCGCCGAGGACGGCAGTTCCGCGGACAAGATGCTCGACGGTCAGGTGGACGCCTCCGACACGTCCAGCCCGCCCAAGCGGCACCACATCACCCCGCCAGGAGCCGACGAGCCCCTGACCTGCATGGTGATACCGGCCCCGGAATCAGGCCGGGGCGCAGTTGCCGCTACCTGTGCCTGGGACGACACCGGCTCGGCCGCCTCCGTCAGCGACGGTGGCGACACTGCCGCGGCAGCCACGAGTGTGAAGGACTACGACCTCAAAGCGTTCGCCGAGAAGGTCGACCGCATCCGACGCGACGTCCGCAACCCGGCTTCCTGAAGCCCGTGGCCCGAACCACAGTGGATCGCCGACGTCACCGCCCCGGTCCGGGCCTCTGTGGGGGGCGGGGGAGGGGAGTGACACGAACCGTGACCGTCGCGCCCGGCCGCGCGTGCACCCGTGCCATGGCCGTCCGGTCCGAGGGGAGCACCGGCGTCGCGGTCCCGGCAGGGCCCGTCACCTGGACCCGCCATCCGCCCGGGTGCGGCGGTACGCGCACTTCGGTGCTGCCGTGGCCCGCGCGGTAGGCCAGCCGGTAGGCACCGGTGTCCGGGGCGTGTTCCTCCGTGGTGACCTTGCCCGCCACGGCCGCGGCGTACGGGGCTGCGGTCTGCTGCTTGTTGGTGCGGAAGCGGCCCTTCTCGTCGACGGCACAGTAGCCACTCCCGTAGCACCAGACATAGCTTGCCCAGCCCGAGCTGTAGCGGTTCAGCGAGGCGAGCGCGTCGCGGTAGAAGCGCGCCATGTTCGGCAGGGCGTTGTTGAGCGGCCCCCACTCTCCCACTACCACCGGGATGCCGTACCGCGTCGGGTAGTCTGTCACGGCTGCCTCGTAGCCCTCGATCCAGCCGGCGGCGGGGTCGTAGTCGGCGCCGGCCTCCATCGCGGTGTTGTAGAAGTGCGGCGCGTAGACGACCTTGGAGGCGTCGATGCGGCCGAGGCCGGTCGGTACGCCCTCGCCCACAATCGGAGTCGGCTCGAAGAAGATCCAGTTGTCGTCGTCCACGGAACGGATCGCGTCCGCGAGGCGGTTGTACGTCGGGGTGAGGTGCTCCGCCTCGATGCGCCGGGCCGCCGTCGGCAGGTCCTCGCCGGGCCGGGTCTCGCCCATCGGTTCGTTGATCAGGTCGTAGCCGATGACGGCCGGGTGGTCGTGGAACCGGGCCGCCAGGACCCGCCACATACGTACCTGAGCCTGCTGCAGGTCGGCATCCGTGTAGAGGTGGGTGAACGCGCGCTGCACGGCCGGCTCGAAATACTCCGCGAACCAGTCGTCAGGATGCGGCTCGAAGGGCAGGCCATCGGTCCTGGTGGCCCATGCGGGAATCCCGCGGTGTCCGAAGGCGGGCCCGAAGACATCCTGGTGCGCGTCGAGCAGCACATGGACGCGGTAGCGGTGTGCCCAGTCCAGGATGCGCTCGATCTTCTTCAGGTAGTCCACCCGGTAGTGGCCGCGCCGGGGTTCCAGGTCGTCCCAGAAGATCAGCAGCCGGGCGAAGTTGAAGCCCTGGTCGTGCAGGTCTCTGAAATGGCGCTCGGTGATGGCGGAAAGCGCCTGTCGGCCCCGGTGCTTCTTGTCCTCCACGTTCCAGCCCCGCAGGGTGAGCACCCGTCCGCGCCCGTCGGTGAGGCGGGACGGCCGCAGCGGCCCGGTGCCCGGGTCAGCGGTGACCGCAGGGGCGGTACCCGCCGTCTCCGCGTCGGCGGCGACCGCAGGGGCGGTACCCGCGCCGAGCACGACGAAGCAGACCAGCAGCGCGAAGGCGGTGAGCAGGCGTCGGTACACGGGCGGACCTCCGATGCGGTCGTCGGCTCCTCGGTGCCGCAGATCCCATCAGCCGACCTGACGGCCCATCAAGAGGCCATTCGGCCACGGAGAGCGGGGTGTATCGCCGATCGGCGGCACGCAGAGGGCCGAGCGGACGGGACGGAGCGGGAACGTTCCCGAGCCGCCCCGTCCACACCAACACCGGGTCCGGGACCTCCTACTTGGCAGGAGTATCGGTCGCGGCCGGGCTCTTCTCGGCGCCGTTCGACAGCGTCCCGTTCTCCAGACCTTCCTCCACCGCAGTGACGGCCTGGTCGACGAGCCGCTGCTCCTGCTTCAGTCGGCGGGCGACCAGGTATGCCTGGCGTTCGCTCCGGAAGGACCTGACTGTGGCGACGCACAAGCCGATCATCACCAGGCTGAACGGCAGCGCGGTGATGATCGCCGCCGTTTGCAGGGTGGTCAGCGATGCGGTCCCGCTGCCGCTGGCGACCAGGAGCGCGATGGCCACGGCGCCTTCGGAGCCGGCCCAGAACACGCGGCTCCACACCGGCGGTTCGGGGTCGCCACCCGAGGCCAGCATGTCGACCACGAAGCTGCCGGAGTCGGAGGAGGTGACGAAGAACAGCACGATCAGCAAAAGCGCCGCCCCGGCGACGAGCGCTCCGCCCGGCAGGGTGTCGAGCAGTTGGAAGAAGGCGCTGTCGGTACCGACCGTGCCGTCTTCCCCGACCAGTCCGCCGCCACCCAGCGTCTCGCGGTGCAGCGCCGAGCCGCCGAAGACCGCGAACCAGACGAAGGTCAGCAGAGTGGGTATCAACAGCACCCCTGTGACGAACTCGCGCACCGTCCGGCCGCGGGAGATCCGGGCGATGAAGATACCGACGAACGGCGCCCACGAGATCCACCAGCCCCAGTAGAAGACCGTCCAGCTGCTGACCCAGGCTGTGCCGTCATGGCCTTCGGTGGCCCCGGTGTTGAAGCTCAGCGTGACGATGTTCTGCAGATACGCCCCGATGTCCTCGACGAACGTATTGAGGATGAAGAGCGTCGGGCCCGTGATGAGCGCAAAGATCAGCAGCACTCCGGCCAGTGTCATATTGATGTTCGACAGCCATTTGATGCCCTTGCCGATGCCCGTGACCACCGAGATGGTGGCGATCAACGTGATGCCGATGATGAGGGCGACCTGCACGGACTTGTCGGGGTCGGCCACCCAGCCCCGGGACTCCAGACCCGAGGCGATCTGCACCACGCCGAAGCCGAGAGAGGTGGCCACGCCGAAGAGGGTGCCGACGAGGGCGATCACATCGATCGCGTCACCCCAGCGACCCCTGATCCTGTCACCGAGGATCGGCTCCAGTGCCCAGCGGATCGAGACCGGGCGGCCCTTGCGGTGTACGGCGTAGGCGACGGCGAGGCCGACGACGATATAGATGGCCCATGGGTGGATTCCCCAGTGCAGGAACGTCTGGACCATGGCGAACTCGCTGCGCTCGGCCTCTGCCTTACCGACGCCGGGCCTGGGGGAGACGAAGTGGTTCAGCGGCTCGGCAACGCCCCAGAAGACGAGCCCGATGCCCATACCGGCAGCGAACAGCATCGCCAGCCATGAGCCCATGCTGAACTCGGGCTTGTCGTCGTCCGCGCCGAGCCTGATGTCGCCGAAGCGGCCGATTCCGACCCAGAGGGCGAAGATCACGAAGAGCGAGACCAGGGCGGTGTAGTACCAGCCGAGACCGCCGACGATCTCCTCCTGCACCGTGCTGATGGTCGTCTGTGCCGAGGTCCTGAACACCGTGGCGTACAGCACGAAGCCGGCGACGATGATCGCGGACGGCCAGAAGACACCCGGCGCGATCGACGACTTACGGGGTGGGGGCCCGGCTGTCTCTTCGCCGGGGGAGTTTCCTGGCGATTTCGCCATGGGGACAGCCATGCTGTCATCCCTTCTGCTGGTCGTGCGTGCGGGCGGGCGTGCGGTCGTGCGGGCGTGCGATCGGAATCGGGCTCGGACGGGGCGATGGGGCGGCGGCCGATGCGGCGCCACGGGTCCGGTCGTCTCCGGCGGCCTCAGCGGTCTGCAGTCCCGGCAGTCATGGCGCGGTGCCGGCGCACCGGCGGAACCGGCGCACCGGCGGTGCCGGAGTGCAGTACGGAGCACCGGCGGCTGGTACGGAGCAACAGCTGAACTGTTGCGTAATAAGAAGCCTGTCTCTATGAGCGCAACAGAGAACACTTCGTGAATCCAGCCGTCAAGGCCCTGGTCCACAGAATCTCCGAGCGATCCGCCAAGGTCCTGGCCGCCGGAACCCCTCAGTGGCAGGCGGTCGCGAGCTGCGCTGAGGCATCCGTCCGGGCCGGGTCCACCTGCTTGACAAGGGGTGGGGGGAACCTCAAACTTGCGTTGCGTCTTACGCAATCAGTTTCACATTACGCATCAAGGGTGATCACGATGATTCCTGTGTGCCGTCTCGCCGACCTGCCGCGAGGCGAGGCCAGTCGGTTCGAGGGGGACCCGCCCATCGCCGTGTTCCACACCGAGGACGGTGAGGTCTACGCAATCGACGACACGTGCACTCACCAGGACGCTTCGCTCTCCGACGGCTGGCTGGAGGGGTGCGAGGTGGAATGCCCGCTGCACGCCTCGAAGTTCGACCTGCGCACGGGCAAGCCCGACGGTCCGCCCGCCCGGCGCCCTGTGCGTACCCACGAGGTCGTGGTCGAGGACGGCATGGTCTGCGTACGGCTGTCCGAGGCCGTCCCCAGCGTCCCGGCCTGCGCCGCCCGCCGCCTGGCCGTCGAGGGGGCCGTATGAGGGCAGCGGCTGTGGCCGGTGCGTCGCGCCCCGAGCTGTTGTCGGCTGAGGCGTCGCACGCCGAGCCGTCGCCCGCCCGGGCCGCCGTCCGGACAACCGTCCCATCGCACCCCGGAAGACCGGCACTCCATCCGTACGGGCTTCCGCGGCCCGGTCGGACCCTGGTCATGGGGGTGGTGAACGTCACGCCGGACTCCTTCTCCGACGGCGGGCTGTCCCTCGCCCCTGAAACGGCCGTCGCACACGGACTCGCACTGCTCGAGCAGGGCGCGGACATCGTGGACGTGGGCGGTGAGTCGACGCGGCCCGGTGCGGTACGCCCGTCCGCCGAGGAGGAGGTGCGGCGCGTCCTGCCCGTCGTCCGGGAACTCGCCGCGGCAGGCGGGACCGTCAGTGTTGACACCATGCGGGCCGAGGTCGCCGCTCGCGCCCTCGACGCGGGGGCGCGGCTGGTCAACGATGTCTCGGGCGGTCTCGCCGATCCGGCGATGCTGCCTTTGATGGCGCGGGCCGGCGCGCCGTACGCGGTGATGCACTGGCGCGGGCACGCCGCCGGCATGCAGGCGAACGCCGTGTACGACGACGTCGTCACCGATGTGGTCGATGAGCTGTCGCTGAGGATCGAGGCGGCGCTGCAGGCCGGGGTCCCACCCGGCTGCTTGATCGTCGACCCCGGGCTGGGCTTCGCCAAGACGGCCGGACACAACTGGGAGCTGCTGGCCCGTCTCGGGGAGGTCGCCGCGCTTCGGTATCCCCTCCTCGTGGGCGCGTCTCGCAAGTCCTTCCTGGGTTCTCTGCTGGCGGACCCGGAGACGGGAGAGTCGCGCCCGGCGCGGCTGAGGGACCCAGCGACCGCCGCCGTATCCGTCCTGGCGGCCGCGCAGGGGGCCTGGTGCCTGCGCGTGCACGATGTGGCCTCGACCCTCGACGCGGTTCGGGTGACGGCCCGCTGGGGCGATGACACGGCACCTTCGTCGCAGGTCCCTCTGCGGCAGCGACTCAGTGGCGGGTTCAGCGCACATCCCCGCTCTTGACACCAGCCGCCTCCCCCCGATTCCCTTGTTGCGTGATGCGCACGCCGTTGCATATAAGGAAACACGGCGCTGTCCTTGAACCGCCTCTGGCACCCCTCCACGACGACCCTCGCCGCGTGGGCGTCCGACGTCTTTCGAAGGTGGCACGATGACCGTGACGAATCCGTCCCCGAGTCTGATCTCCACGCTGCCCGGGGAGCACTACACCGACCCTGAAATCTTCCGCATGGAGCAGGAGCGGATTTTCGAGGCCATGTGGTTCTGTGTGGCCAGAGCGTCGGACCTGGCCGGACCGGGAAGTTTCCAGACGCGCCAGGTAGGGCGCGAGAGCGTGCTCATCTCCCGCGCCCGGGACGGCTCGGTCAAGGCATTCCTGAACATTTGCCGGCACCGTGGCGCGAAGCTGTGCACCCAGGAATCGGGTGAGGTCAAGCGGGCCTTCCAGTGTCCGTACCACGCCTGGACGTACGGGCTGGACGGCAAGTTGGTCGCCGCCCCCAATCTGACGTCGATGCCGGATGTCGACCGGACCGAGTACGGGCTGATCAAGGTGCACGTCCGGGAGTGGCTCGGGTATGTGTGGGTCTGCCTGGCCGACGATCCGCCTTCGTTCGATGACGAGGTGAGGGGCGCGGTGGCCCAGCGGCTGGGGAGCGCCGAGGCGATCGACAACTACGGGATCGACGGCCTGGAAGTGGGCCGCAGGATCACCTACGACGTCAAGGCCAACTGGAAGCTCATCATCGAGAACTTCATGGAGTGCTACCACTGCGCCACCATCCACCCCGAACTGACCGAGGTGCTTCCCGAGTTCGCCGACGGATTCGCCGCCCAGTACTACGTGGGGCACGGTGCGGAATTCGGGGAGGACGTGGCGGGGTTCACCCTCGGCGGGGCCGAGGGTCTGGACCGGATTCCGGGCGTAGGTGAGGAGCAGGACCGCCGCTATTACGCGATCACGGTCAGGCCGCAGGTGTTTGTCAATCTCGTCCCTGACCACGTCATCTTCCACCGGATGTTTCCGGTGGCCGCCGACCGGACCGTGGTGGAATGCGACTGGCTCTACCTCCCGCACGTCACGGCGAGCGGCAAGGACCTGGACCATTCGGTCGAGCTCTTCCACCGGGTGAACCAGCAGGACTTCGACGCCTGTGAGCGCACGCAGCCCGCTATGAGTTCCCGTGCCTATGCCCAGGGCGGTGTCCTGGTGCCCAGCGAGCACCACATCGGTGAGTTCCACACCTGGCTCCAGAAGCGGCTGACCGCGTAACGGCGGCCGCGTTCCGTATCCGAGGAGGGGACGAGAAGGGGGAACGATGGCACGCAAGGCGCCGCGCGAGGAGCCCGGTGAGGACGCGCTGGAGGTGGGCGAGGCGAAACGCTGGGCCGCCGGACTGCCTGCCGTGACCCATGCACTGCGCATGGGGTACGAGCAGATGGGTGCGCGGCGCACGGCGCTGACGCTGCTCAAGGTGAATCAGCAGGACGGTTTCGACTGCCCGGGCTGCGCCTGGCCGGAGGGCGAGCACCGCAGCCGGGCCGAGTTCTGCGAGAACGGCGCCAAGGCCGTCGCAGAAGAGGCCACCGTCCGGCGGGTGACGCCCGAGTTCTTCGCCGCACACCCGGTGGACGAGCTCGCGCGTCGCAGCGACTACTGGCTGGGTCAGCAGGGCCGGCTCACCGAGCCGATGTACAAGGCGGCCGACTCGGAGCACTATGTGCCGGTCGGCTGGGAGGAGGCGTTCAGTATCGCAGCCCGTGAGCTCAACGCGCTGCGAAGCCCGGACGAGGCCGCCTTCTACACCTCGGGGCGCACCTCCAACGAGGCGGCGTACCTCTACCAGCTGCTCGTACGGCAATTCGGCACGAACAATCTCCCGGACTGCTCGAACATGTGCCACGAGTCGAGCGGCTCGGCCCTCACGGAGACGATCGGTGTGGGCAAAGGCAGCGTCCGCCTCGACGATCTGTACTGCGCCGACCTGATCTTCGTCGTCGGACAGAATCCCGGCACCAATCATCCGCGGATGCTCTCGGCGCTGGAGAAGGCCAAGCGGCGCGGTGCGCGTATCGTCGCGGTGAACCCGCTGCCCGAGGCCGGGCTGCAGCGCTTCAAGAACCCGCAGAACGCCCGTGGCATCGCAGGTGGCGGCACGCCCCTCACCGACCGCTTCCTGCAGATACGGCTCGGTGGTGACCTGGCGCTCTTCCAGGCGCTGTCCCGGCTGCTGGTCGAGGCCGAGGACGCCGTGCCCGGTACGGTCCTCGACCACGACTTCATCACCGCGCACACCGACGGCTTCCAGGACTACGCTGCACACCTGCGGGAAATCGACTGGGCCGACATCACCGAGGCGACCGGACTTGCGCGCGAGGCCATCGAGGCGACCGCGCGCGAGGTCACCGCCGCCCGGTCGGTCGTGGTGTGCTGGGCCATGGGGCTCACCCAGCACAAGCACTCCGTGCCCACCATCCGCGAGGTCGTGAACTTCCTGCTGCTGCGCGGCAATCTGGGACGGGCCGGAGCCGGAGTGTGCCCCGTGCGGGGCCACTCCAACGTCCAGGGCGACCGGACGATGGGGATTCACGAAAAGCCGGACCCGGAGTTCCTCGCCGCGCTGGGCAGGGAATTCGGCTTCGACCCGCCCCGCCACCACGGTTGTGACGCGGTGGAGGCGATCCGTGCGATGGCCGCGGGTGAGGTGAAGGTGTTCTTCGCCATGGGCGGGAACTTCGTATCCGCAGCGCCGGACACCGCCGCCACCGAGCGGGCCCTGCGAAGCTGCCGCCTCACCGTGCAGGTCTCCACCAAGCTCAACCGCTCCCACGCCGTCTGCGGCCGGGAAGCCCTCATCCTCCCCACCCTGGGCCGCACCGAGCGAGACCGGGGTCCGGGTGGCGAGAGGCGGTTCGTCACCGTCGAGGACTCGATGGGGATGGTGCACGCCTCACACGGGACGCTGCCACCCGCCTCGCCGCACCTGCTCCCGGAGCCGGTCATCGTCTGCCGGCTGGCACAGAGCCTCTTCGGCACCGGCGGTCCGCGTCGTGGTGATCGGGACGGCGGCGCGGGCGGGCCCGTGCCCTGGGCCGGTTTCGAGGCCGACTACGACGCCGTCCGCGACAGCATCGCCCGGGTCGTGCCGGATTTCGGCGGCTTCAACGCCCGGGTGCGGCAGCCCGGCGGCTTCACCCTGCCCCACGCACCCCGCGACGAGCGGCGCTTCCCCACCCGTACGGGCAAGGCCAACTTCACGGTGAACACCCTGGAGGTGCTGCGCGTCCCGCCCGGTCGCCTGCTGTTGCAGACGCTGCGCAGCCACGACCAGTACAACACCACGATCTACGGGCTCGATGACCGCTACCGTGGCATCCACAGCGGACGCAGAGTGGTCTTCGCACATCCCGACGACCTCGCCGAGCGCGGGATCACCGACGGCGATCTGGTGGACCTCGTCAGCGAGTGGACGGACGGCCTGGACCGGCGTGCCGACGCCTTCCGAGCCGTCGCCTACGACACCGCCCGCGGCTGCTGCGCGGCCTACTTTCCCGAGGCCAACGCACTGGTCCCGCTCGGCTCGGTGGCCGACACCTCCAACACGCCGACCTCCAAGAGCATCGTGGTACGCCTGGAGCGCCGTGGCTGCTCTTCCCACGGACCGGGGGAGGATCAGCCGGGGTAGCCCATCCGGTGGCTGATCTCCTCGGCGCCCTTGAGGAGGGCCGGGGCGACCTCGTGCATGCGCTCCTCGGTGAAGCGGTAAGCGGGTCCCGACGCGCTGATCGCGGCGATGACCTCGCCGTCCCGGGAGCGGATCGGGGCCGAGATGGCGTTCAGCCCGACCTCGAACTCCTCCAGCGCCAGCGCGTACCCCTGCTCCCGCACCTGGACGAGGCTCTTCTCTAGCTTCGTCTTGGCGGTGATGGTGTGGGGTGTCTGCCTTCGCAGCCCGGAGGCGAGCAGTTCGGCGCGCTCCTTCGCCGTCAGGTGAGCCATCAGGACCTTGCCGCTGGATGTGGCGTACGGCGGGGTGAGCCGTCCGACCCAGTTGTGGGCGCCGACCGCGCCGGGGCCGCGCACCTGGTAGAGGTTGACCGCGTAGTGCTCCTGCAGCACGCCGATGTTGACGGTCTCGCCGATCTCCTCGGCGAGGCGTTCGCAGACCGGTCTGCCCTGCTGGGTGATGTCGATGCGACCGGTGACCGCGCTGGCCAGGCGCACGATGCCGAAGTCGAGGCGGTACTTTCCGCGCTCGGCCGTCTGCTCGACCAGACCGCGTGCCTCCAGCGCCCCGAGCAGGCGGAAGGCGGTCGACTTGTGGACCTCGAGCTCGGTGGCGACCTCGCTGACGCCTGCCTCGCCACGCTCGGCGAGGATCTCCAGGACACTTACGGCACGGTCGACGGACTGCACTCCGCTGTTCACGGGGCCTGTTCCCTTGGGTGCCGCATGGTTGCTCATGACGCAACTATACCCACTGGTAGCACTCGCCTGCGAGTAACGGCACCGTCGGCGGTGGCCCCCTGCGAAGTCCTCGTCCTGTCAGCGGAGGCGGGCTGCTGCTCCTGTCAGCGGAAGACCACTGTGCGGTTGCCGTTGACCAGCACCCGGCTCTGGCTGTGCCACTCCACAGCGCGGGCGAGGACCTGTGCCTCGACGTCACGGCCGAGGGTGACCAGTTCGCTCGGGTCGTGGGAGTGGTTCACGCGGACGACGTCCTGCTCGATGATCGGCCCCTCGTCGAGGTCGGGAGTGACGTAGTGGGCCGTGGCGCCCACGAGTTTGACGCCGCGCACATGTGCCTGGACGTACGGCCGTGCCCCCTTGAAGCTGGGCAGGAAGGAGTGGTGGATGTTGATGGCCCGGCCGTCGAGCTGCTTGCACAGGGAGTCCGAGAGGATCTGCATGTAGCGGGCCAGCACGACCAGGTCGATGCCGAGTTCGTCGACCAGTTCCAGCAGCCGTGCCTCGGCCTCGGCCTTGCTCTGCGGCGTCACAGGGATGTGGTGGAACGGAATGCCGTAGTTCTGTGCCAGTGGCTCCAGGTCGCGGTGGTTGGAGACGATCGCCGGGATCTCGATGTTGAGCGCCCCTGTGGACTGGCGGAAGAGCATGTCGTTCAGGCAGTGGCCGAACTTCGACACCATGATGAGGGTGCGGGTCGGAGCTGAGGCGTCGTAGAGCTGCCAGGTGATCCGGTACGCCTCGGCGACCGGACCGAAGCCGGAGCGCAGATCCTCCAGCGACACCGCCGGCTGAGAGGTCTCGAAGTGCACCCGCATGAAGAAGCGGCCCTGCGTCCGGTCCTCGAACTGCTGGCTCTCCCGGATGTTGCCGTAGTGGCCGACGAGGAACGTGGTCACAGCGTGGACGAGACCCGCCTGGTCAGGGCACGAGAGCGTGAGGACGAACTCGCGGCCGGGCTGCGGTCGAGGAGACATTGAGATCCTCCATTGGTGCGCATTACGCAACGCGATGAGCAATGCGCAACATGGTTCAGGTCTGGGCCCGACTGGTCAAGGGGGTGCGCCGCAATGGCTCCGCGTTCTGAGATCCCGTCCCCGGCAGCTCCTTCGTCCGGACTCGTGGCGCAGGTGCCACAGGAGGGGGCTTTCCTTTATGCGCAACGTGATGCACGATACGCAACAACGCTGTGCTGCGGCCGAGCTGCCCGTCATGGGTTGTCCCCCAGGTTTCCGTGACTGCCTGAAGTGCTGTCCCGGTCGTTGCCCGGGCTGCTCCGGTCGCCGCCAAGGCTTACCCCGGCGGTCGCGCAGAGTCCCCGAGGTAACCCCTTGACAGCGTTCAAAGAGGCCCGGCACCGTGAGTTGCATAATGCGAAGCGCGTTGCGTACACGGCAACTGGAGGTTGTGCCATGGCGGGACCACGCGTGGTCATCATCGGAGCGGGCGTCGTGGGAGCGGCACTGGCCGACGAGTTGTCCGCCCGGGGCTGGACCGAGGTCACGGTCGTCGATCAGGGCCCGCTGCCCGCCACCGGCGGCTCGACGTCCCACGCCCCAGGTCTGGTCTTCCAGACGAACCCCTCGAAGACCATGACGGAGCTGGCCCGCTACACCGTGGAGAAGTTCAGTGCCCTCGAGGTCGACGGGCAGCCCTGCTACCTCCAGGTCGGCGGATTGGAGGTCGCTGCCAGCCCCGAGCGGCTCGCCGAACTGCAGCGCAGGCACGGCTGGTTGACCTCCTGGGGGATCGAATCCCGGCTGATCGGCCCGGACGAGTGCGTCGAACTGCACCCGCTGGTGAACCGCGCACGGGTATTCGGCGGGCTGCTCATCCCCACCGATGGCCTGGCCAAGGCCGTCCTCGCGGTCGAGGCCCAGCTCGAGGCCGCACAGGAGCGCGGTGTGCGGGCCCTCGCCCACCATGAGGTCCTCGACATCAGCACCGAGGACGGCCGCGTCAGCGCCGTCGTCACGGACCAGGGGGAGATCCCCGCGGACATCGTCGTGTGCTGCGCCGGAATCTGGGGCCCCAAGATCGCCCGTATGGTCGGGATGAACCTCCCGCTGACGCCGCTGGCACACCAGCTCGCCTGGACCGGCTCGGTGCCGGCCCTCGCCGGGCAGAGCGAGGAAGCCGTCCGCCCGATCCTGCGCCACCAGGACGCCGATCTCTACTACCGCGACCGCTTCGACCAGCTCGGCATCGGCTACTACGGTCACCGTCCCATGCCCGTCGACCCGGACGACATCCTCTCCGTCGACGCTGCCGAGCAGATGCCCTCCGTGCTCCGCTTCACCGAGGACGACTTCGCCGACGCCTGGACCGAGACCCAGGACCTGCTGCCCGCGACGAAGGACGCCAAGATCGAGGAGGGCATCAACGGGCTCTTCTCCTTCACCACCGACGGGCTTCCCCTGCTCGGCGAGTCACCCGACGTCAAGGGCTTCTGGGTCGCCGAAGCCGTATGGGTCACCCACTCGGCCGGCGTCGGCCGTGCCGTGGCCGAGTGGCTCGTCGACGGCCACTGCTCCTCCTTCGACCTGCACGAGTGCGACGTCAACCGCTTCGAGGCGCACCAGCTCGCCCCGGAGTACGTCCTGGCGCGCGACTGCCAGAACTTCGTCGAGGTCTACGACATCCTCCACCCGCTCCAGCCGGCCGGTGCTCCCCGGCCTTTGCGGACCAGCCCCTTCCACCCACGCCAGCAGGAGCTGGGCGGGTACTTCCTGGAGGCGCACGGGTGGGAGCGGCCCCAGTGGTACGCCGCCAACGAGCACCTGCTGGAAGGGCGGGACATCCCCACGCCCAACGACTGGGCAGCCCGCTACTGGTCGCCCATCGTCGGAGCCGAGGCCCAGGCCACCCGCGAGTCCGTCGCCATGTACGACATGACGGCCCTCAAGCGGCTGGAGGTCACCGGGCCAGGCGCCGCCGCATTCCTCCAGAGCATGACGACGGCCAACGTCGACAAGTCCGTCGGCTCGGTCACCTACACCCTCATGCTGGACCACGACGGCGGTATCCGCAGCGACATCACCGTCGCCCGTCTCGGCCGCGACCGCTTCCAGATCGGCGCCAACGGCAACCTGGACCTGGAGTGGCTCACCCGGCATCTGCCCGAGGGGGGCTCGGTCCAGGTCCGCGACATCACGGCCGGCACCTGCTGCGTCGGCCTGTGGGGACCCAAGGCGCGCGAGGTGCTCCAGCCGCTCGCCGACCAGGACTTCTCCAACAAGGGGCTGCGCTACTTCCGCGCCAAGCGTGCCCACATCGGCTCCGTACCCGTCACCGCCATGCGGCTGAGCTACGTCGGGGAGCTGGGCTGGGAGCTGTACACCACAGCCGACATGGGGCTGAAGCTGTGGGACACGCTCTGGGAGGCGACCCGGCCCTACGACGGTATCGCGGCCGGCCGCGGCGCCTTCAACAGCCTGCGCCTGGAGAAGGGGTACCGGGCCTTCGGCACCGATATGACCTATGAGCACGACCCGTACGAGGCAGGCGTCGGCTTCGCGGTGAAGATGGACAAGGGCCACTTCATCGGCCGCCCGGCGCTGGAGCGGCGCGCGGCCGACGTACGCCGCCGTCTGACCTGCCTGACCATCGACGACCCGCAGGCCGTGGTGCTGGGCAAGGAGCCCGTGTACGACGGCGACCGGCCCGTCGGCTACGTCACCAGCGCCGCCTTCGGCTACACGATCGGCAAGGGCATCGCCTACGCCTGGCTGCCCGCCGGACTCTCCACCGCGGGCCGCGCCCTGACCATCGGCTACTTCGACCAGCGCATCCCCGCGGTCGTCGCCGAGGAGCCCCTGTTCGACCCGACCATGCAGCGCCTGCGGGGCTGACGAAAGGAAGCGCTGTGACCGCAACGACCCTGGACGGCCGACGCACCGCGGCCGCCATCCGCGCCGAGCTCACGGAGCGCGTCGCAGCGCTGGCCGAGCGCGGCGCCGCACCGGGCCTGGGCACCGTGCTCGTGGGCGACGACCCGGGCAGCCGGGCCTACGTCGCCGGCAAGCACCGCGACTGCGCCCAGGTCGGCATCGCCTCGATCCGGCGCGAACTCCCCGCCGACGCCACCCAGGCCGAGGTCGAAGCCGTGGTCGACGAGCTGAACGCCGATCCCGCCTGCACCGGGTACATCGTTCAGCTCCCCCTTCCGCGCGGGCTGGACGCCAACGCCGTACTGGAGCGGATGGACCCGGCCAAGGACGCCGACGGACTGCACCCCGCCAACCTCGGGCGGCTGGTGCTCGGCGTCGAGAGCCCGCTGCCCTGCACCCCGCGTGGGATCGTCGAACTGCTGCGGCGCTACGACGTACCGCTCGCCGGTGCCCGGGTCTGCGTGATCGGCCGCGGTGTGACGGTGGGACGGCCGATCGGGCTGCTGCTGACGCGCAGATCGGAGAACGCGACCGTGACGCTGTGCCATACCGGCACCAAGGGCCTGTCCTGGCATGTCCGCGAAGCAGACGTCGTCGTCGCGGCGGCCGGATCACCCGGGCTCATCACACCGCAGATGGTCCGGCCCGGTGCCGCCGTGCTCGATGTCGGTATCACACGCACCGAGGGCGGTCTGCTCGGCGATGTCCACCCCGACGTGGCCGAAGTCGCCGGCTGGTTGGCGCCGATGCCCGGCGGCGTGGGCCCCATGACCAGGGCCATGCTGCTGGCAAACGTAGTAGAGGCAGCCGAGGCCGCCGAGGCAGCCGAGTCAGCCGGAGCTGCCGAGGCAGCAAGGACCCGGGCCACCGAAGCCCCGCCGGGCCCGGACCACCCGGCACCCACCCCTCCCGCGCACCTGTCAGGAGATCCGCGATGAGCCCCCGCACCCCGGGCGCCGACCTCCCCGAGCACCCCGACTTCCTGTGGCGCACGCCCGAGCCCAAGCGCTCGTACGACGTCGTAATCGTCGGAGGCGGTGGGCACGGTCTGGCCACAGCGCACTACCTCGCCAAGAACCACGGCATCACCAACGTCGCCGTCCTGGAAAAGGGATGGCTGGCCGGCGGCAACATGGCCCGCAACACCACGATCATCCGCTCCAACTATCTCTGGGACGAGAGCTCAGGGCTCTACGAGCACGCGCTCAAGCTGTGGGAAGGGCTCGAGGACGACCTCGGCTACCCCATCCTGTTCTCCCAGCGCGGCGTGCTGAACCTCGCGCACAGCCTTCAGGACGTCCGCGACAGCGTGCGCCGCGTCGAGGCCAACAGGCTCAACGGCGTGGACGCCGAATGGCTCGACCCCCAGCAGGTCAAGGATGTCTGCCCGATCGTCAACGTCTCGCAGGACGTGCGCTACCCGGTCATGGGCGCCACGTACCAGCCGCGCGCCGGGATCGCCAAGCACGACTACGTAGCCTGGGGTCTGGCCCGCTCCGCCGACGCCGCCGGTATCGACCTCATCCAGAACTGCGAGGTCACCGGCATCGACGTCCAGGGCGGGCGGGTGGTCGGAGTGCAGACCAGCCGCGGTCGGATCGCGGCGGGGAAAGTGGCGCTCTGCGCGGCCGGCCACTCGTCCGTGCTCGCCGGGATGGCCGGGTTCGAGCTGCCCATCCAGAGCCATCCGCTGCAGGCTCTGGTCTCCGAGCTGCTCGAGCCCGTGCACCCGACCGTGGTGATGTCCAACGCGGTGCACGTGTACGTCAGCCAGGCACACAAGGGCGAACTGGTCATGGGTGCGGGCATCGACTCCTACAACGCCTACACCCAGCGCGGCGCTTTCCACATCATCGAGCGCCAGATGGCCGCGGCACTGGAGCTCTTCCCCATGTTCGCCCGCGCGCACGTCCTGCGGACCTGGGGCGGCGTTGTCGACGTCAGCCCCGACGCCTCCCCGGTCATCGGGCTCACCCCCGTGGACGGCCTCTATGTGAACTGCGGCTGGGGCACCGGCGGCTTCAAAGCCACCCCGGGCGCCGGCTGGGTCTACGCCCACACCATCGCCCACGACGAGCCGCACCCGCTCAACGCACCCTTCTCGCTCGACCGTTTCACCACCGGCGCGCTCGTCGACGAGCACGGCGCGGCCGCGGTGGCCCACTAGGAGCCCGCTCATGCTGCTGATTCCATGCCCCTGGTGCGGTTCTCGTGACGAGGCCGAATTCCACTACGGCGGCCAGGCGCACGTGCCGTATCCGGAAGACCCCGCGTCGCTCGACGACACGCAGTGGGCGCGCTACCTCTTCTTCCGCGCCAACCCCAAGGGGCCGCTCGCCGAACGGTGGTGCCACACCGACGGTTGCCGCCGCTGGTTCAACGCCGTCCGTAACACGGCGACCCACGACATCCTCGCCGTCTACAAGCCCGGCGAGCCGAGGCCGGTGATCGCATGACCGCACAGACCTTCCGGCTGCCACAGGGAGGCCGGATCTCCCGCGAGGAGGCGCTGACCTTCTCCTTCGACGGCCAGGAGTACACCGGCTTCCGCGGCGACACGCTCGCCTCGGCGCTGCTCGCCAACGGCGTCCACCAGATCGGCACCAGCGTCAAGCTCGGACGGGCTCGCGGTGTGTTCGCCGCGGGCAGCGAGGAGCCGAACGCCGTCGTACAGATCGAGAAGCCCTTTCCCGAGCCGATGCTCCAGGCGACGGCCGTCGAACTGTACGAAGGGCTCGCGGCGAGCAGCCTGCCGGGCCGAGGACGCCTCGCGGACGAACCCGACCCGGCCCGCTATGACGCCGTGCACACCCACTGCGACCTGCTGGTCGTCGGCGCCGGACCGGCCGGCCTCGCCGCCGCTGCGGCCGCAGCGCGTACCGGGGCCCGCGTGATCCTCGCCGACGAGCAGCCGGAACTCGGCGGCAGCCTGCTGGGCACCGGGACGCTGCTGGACTGGGCCGCCGACGTCGGTGCCGAGCTCGACGCAGCCCCTGAGGTGCGGGTGCTGCGGCGGACCACTGTCTTCGGTCACTACGACGACAACTACGTCCTCGCCGTCGAGCGCCGCACCGGCCACCTGGGCGAGAAGGCGCCCGCTCACCTCTCCCGCGAGCGCGTGTGGCGTATCCGGGCCCGCCGGGTCGTCCTGGCGACCGGGGCGCACGAGCGCTCCCTGGCCTTCGGGGACAACGACCGGCCCGGCGTGATGCTCGCCGGCGCCGCCCGTACCTATGTGAACCGCTACGGGGTCCTCCCCGGCCGCCGCGCGGTCGTCTTCACCACGAACGACAGCGCCTACGCCGCCGCACTCGACCTGGCCGCGGCGGGCGTCGAGGTGGCGGCGGTCGTCGACACCCGGCCCGAGCCGGGGGAGGCGGCGCGGGTCGCGGCGCAGGCCGGGATCGAGGTGCTGCGCGGCTACGCCGTCACAGGCACCACCGGTGAGCCGCACGTGACGTCGGTGACTGCTGCCGCGCTCGGCGAGGAGTCCACGGGGAGGGAGCTCGCAGCCGACCTCCTCCTCGTCTCCGGCGGATGGAACCCCGTCGTCCACCTCTACAGCCAGGCCGGTGGGAAGCTGCGCCACGACGAGGCGCTCGGCTCGTTCGTCCCCGACACCTGCCGTCAGGCGGTCGAGGTCGCGGGCGCCGCGGGCGGGCCGGCGAGTCTGCCGGCCTGCCTGGCCGACGGCGCGTCAGCCGGGACCCGCGCGGTCGAGGCGGAGGGCTTCGCGATCCGCGAACCGCTCCAGCTCCCGGCGGCGGCCGACTCGGCCACCTCGGAGCCTTCGTCACCCGCGGCACAGCTGTGGGTCGTCCCCGGCGCGGACCCTGACCGCAGCTTCGTCGATCTCCAGCGCGATGTGACGGTGGCCGACCTCGCGCGCGCGACGGGCGCGGGGCTGCGGTCGGTCGAGCACGTCAAGCGCTACACCACCGCAGGAACAGCCCACGACCAGGGGAAGACCTCCGGCGTGCTGGCCAGCGGCGTCGTCGCGCACCTTCTCGGCGTCGAGGTCGGTGAGCTGGGCACCACGACGTTCCGCTCGCCCTACGCGCCCGTCTCCTTCGCCGCGCTCGCCGGCCGCGACCGAGGCGCGCTGCACGACCCCGTCCGGGTCACAGCGCTGCACGACTGGCACATCGCACACGGTGCAGAGTTCGAGAACGTCGGCCAGTGGAAGCGCCCCTGGTACTACCCACGGGACGGTGAGGACATGACGGCGGCCGTGCTGCGCGAGTGCCGTGCCGCGCGCGAAGGCGTGGCCCTCATGGACGCCTCGACTCTCGGCAAGATCGAGGTGCGAGGGCCGGACGCCGGGGTCTTCCTCGACCGCCTCTACACCAACATGATGAGCAATCTGAAGGTCGGCAGGATCCGCTACGGCGTGATGTGCGGCGCCGACGGCATGGTCTTCGACGACGGCACGGTCATCCGCCTCGCCGAGGACCGCTACCTGACCACGACGACGACGGGCAACGCCGCCGCCGTCCTCGAATGGATGGAGGAGTGGCTTCAGACGGAGTGGCCCGAGCTCAAGGTGCACTGCACCTCGGTCACCGAGCAGTGGGCCACCGTCGCGCTGGTCGGGCCCCGCTCCCGCGACGTACTCGGCTCCCTCGCCCCGCACCTCGCCGTGGACAACACGGACTTCCCGTTCATGACCTGGCGGGACACCGAGGTCGCGGGCATCCCCGCACGCGTCTGCCGGATCAGCTTCTCCGGCGAGCTGGCGTATGAGATCAACGTCCTGCCGTGGTACGCGACGGCACTGTGGGAGGCCCTGTACGAGGCGGGCCGGCCGCAGGGCATCACCCCCTACGGCACCGAGACCATGCATGTGCTGCGCGCCGAGAAGGGCTACCCGATCGTCGGGCAGGACACCGACGGCACCGTCACCCCGCAGGACCTCGGTATGAGCTGGGTCGTCTCGAAGAAGAAGCGCGACTTCGTCGGCAAGCGCAGCCACGCCCGCGCCGACGCGAGCAGGCCGGACCGCAAACACCTGGTCGGGCTGCTCCCGGACGACCCGGGCACCCTGCTGCCCGAAGGCGCACACCTGGTCGCCGACGCGCCGCTCCCCGAGCCGCCCGTACCCATGCTCGGACACGTCACCTCCAGCTATCGCAGCGCTGCGCTCGGCCGGACCTTCGCTCTCGCCCTGGTCAAGGGCGGCCGGGAGCTGATCGGCGACCGGCTGTACGCACCCGTCGGCGGCGCGCTGGTTCCGGTGACGGTCACAAGCTCTGTTCTCTACGACCCCGAGGGGGCACGCCGCGATGGGTGACACCGCTGACCGCCGCAGCCCACTGGCGCACACCGCCGACCGGTTCGCGGCCGCGACCCGCGCGTCGGGCGGCGCGCTGCGGCTGGCTGAACTCCCCTTCCTGGCCCAGGTGAATGTGCGCCTCGACCCCAAGGGCCCGGCCGCGGACGCCGTCGGCCTCGCGCTCGGCATGACGCTGCCGCTGGAGCCGAACACCGTGGTACACGGCGGCGGTCTCACGGCCGTGTGGCTGGGCCCCGACGAGTGGCTGGTCGTCGGCCCGCCCGGCAGCCAGGAGGGTCTCCAGGAGAAGGTGCGCACCGCCATCGGCAGTGAGCACGCCTCCGTTGTCGATGTGTCGGCGCAGCGCACCACCCTGCTCGTCGCCGGGCGGCACGCTCGCGACCTGTTGGCGCACGGCTGCTCCCTCGACCTGCACCCAAGGTCGCTGGGCGCCGGACGCTGTGCGCAGACCACCCTGGCACGCGCACAGGTCGTCCTGGTCCCCCGGGACGCGTACAAGCCGGGCTTCTGGGTACTGGTGCGCTCCTCTTTCGCGTCGTACCTGGCCGACTGGCTGCTCGACGCCGCGGCGGAGTACACCGCGCCGAAGGCCACCGCGTCCGCCCATGCCACGTCCGAGTACGCCATGCCCCAGTTCGCGGAGACGTCCTCTTGACGGCGACCGTCGCTCTCCCTGAACGACCTTCACCTGATCCGGACCTTCCCCCTGATCCCGGCGCGGGACCGCTCCAGCGGACCGGTCCCGCGTCCCGTCCAGCACACCCGCCGCAGGCGGCCCCCAGCGAGGAGCTCGACAGTGACACATGAGGTACGCGCCGTTGTCGCCCGGAAGAAGGGCGCTCCGGTTTCGGTGGAGACCATCCTGGTGCCCGACCCCGGTCCGGGCGAGGCGCTGGTGGAGGTGCAGGCGTGCGGCGTCTGCCACACCGACCTGCACTACCGGGAGGGCGGCATCAACGATGAGTTCCCCTTCCTGCTCGGTCATGAGGCCGCCGGTGTGGTGGAGGCGGTCGGTGAGGGGGTCACCGGCGTCGCACCCGGCGACTTCGTCGTCCTCAACTGGCGAGCCGTCTGCGGTCAGTGCCGCGCCTGCAGCCGCGGACGGCCGTGGTACTGCTTCGACACCCACAACGCCACCCAGCCCATGACCTTGGCCGACGGGACTCCGCTGTCCCCGGCCCTGGGGATCGGGGCCTTCGCCGAGAAGACCCTGGTCGCCGCCGGCCAGTGCACCAAGGTCGATCCGACCGCCTCCGCGGCAGCCGCCGGCCTGCTCGGCTGCGGTGTGATGGCGGGCTTCGGCGCCGCGGTCAACACCGGGGGGGTGGGCCGGGGCGACTCGATCGCGGTGATCGGCTGTGGCGGGGTCGGTATGGCCGCCATCGCCGGGGCCGAGGTGGCCGGAGTCTCGAAGATCATCGCCGTCGACGTCGACGAGCGGAAGCTGGAGTGGGCCGGGCAATTCGGGGCCACCGCCACCGTCAACTCCGCCAAGACCGATCCCGTCGAAGCCATCCGCGAACTGACGGGCGGCTTCGGCGCTGATGTCGTGGTGGAAGCAGTGGGCCGCCCCGAGACCTATGAGCAGGCATTCTACGCCCGCGACCTGGCCGGAACCGTGGTCCTGGTCGGCGTACCCACCCCCGAGCACACCATCGAACTGCCGCTGCTGGACGTGTTCGGCCGCGGCGGGGCGCTGAAGTCCTCCTGGTACGGCGACTGTCTGCCGGCCCGCGACTTCCCCGCCCTCATCGACCTGTATCTGCAGGGCCGCTTCGACCTGGACGCCTTCGTCAGCGAGAAGATCGGCCTGGACGATGTGGAGAAGGCGTTCGACAAGATGCACCACGGCTCGGTCCTGCGCTCGGTGGTGGTCCTGTGAGCGCCCGTATCGAGCATGTCGTCACCAGCGGCACCTTCGAGCTGGACGGCGGCAGCTGGGAGGTGGACAACAACGTCTGGCTGGTCGGCGACGACCGGGAGGTCCTGGTCATCGACGCGGCACACGACCACGCGGCGATCGCCGCCGCCGTCGGCCCCCGGCGACTGGCCGGCATCGTGTGCACCCACGCCCACAACGACCACATCAACGCCGCCCCCGCGTTGGCGGCGCTGGGTGGCGGCGCGCCCATGATGCTGCACCCCGCCGATACGGTGCTGTGGAAGGCCACGCACCCCGGGATCGTCCCCGAGGTGGCGCTGGCGGACGGCGACGTGCTCACCGTCGCCGGCACCGACCTGCATGTGCTGCACACTCCGGGCCACGCTCCCGGCGCGGTGTGCTTGTACGCGCCGGAGCTGGGAGCCCTCTTCTCCGGCGACACCCTCTTCCAGGGCGGCCCCGGCGCCACCGGCCGCTCCTACTCCGACTTTCCCACCATCATCGGCTCCATCCGCGATCGGCTGCTCACCCTCCCCGCCGACACCACGGTCCACACCGGCCACGGCGGCAACACCTCGATCGCGGCCGAAGCGCCCCATCTGGAGACGTGGATCGCCCGAGGGCACTGACGTCACTTCAGCTACCTGAGCAACCCTTTGCTCTTCAGACTGCAGCCGTATCTCCCCGTCTCATTGTCATTGGAGCTCTCATAATGTGACCATGCGCACTTCCATATCGCGGCGATTCCCCGTACCGCCTTCCCGCCGCGTGTTCAACCGGTGGCGTACGGGGAATCGCCGCGCGGTCCCGCGTCAGGGATCAGGGCGGCGTGAGCAGCCTGAAGACGCACGGACGGCCCCGCGCCGCTCCACGGAGCGGCGCGGGTATTCGCTGCTGAGCGTGCGCACCGCCGCGGGCCAGGTGTTCGCGCTGCAAGTCGTGCTGGTGGCGCTGCTCGCCTCCGCAGCGGTGATCGCTCTCGTCCTCCAGGCCCGGGGGGCGAGTCTGGAGGAGGCCCGCGACCGCTCGCTCGTCGGCGCGCAGACCTTCGCGCGGGCCCCGGGGACGCTGGAAGCCATGAAGTCCTCCGACCCGACCGCACTGTTGCAGCCGCGCGCGGAGGAAGCCCGGAAGGGGTCCGGTGTCGACTACATCATCGCGTTCGACACGGAAGGCTTCCGCTGGACCCACCCGGACCCGGATCTGATCGGCAAGCACGTCGTCGGTTCCTACGCCGAGGCGCTCGGCGGCCACGTGCACCAGGAGACCTATGACACGCCGGGGGTCGGCCGTGCCGTGGACTCGATGGTTCCCGTCTTCGACACGGACGGCTCGGTGGCCGGGCTGGTGTCCGTCGGGATCAAGGTCAAGAGTGTGAACGCCGCGGTGGTGGACCAACTGCCGATGATCTTCGGGGCGGCGGGCGGTGCGCTCCTTGTGGCCATGGCCGGATCGGCGCTGGTGAGCCGGCGGCTGTTGCACCAGACGCACGGGCTGGGCCCCGCGGAGATGACCCGGATGTACGAGCATCACGACGCGGTGCTGCATTCCGTGCGCGAGGGCGTGCTCATCATCGACGACGACGCCCGGCTGCTGTTGGCCAACGACGAGGCACGCCAGCTGCTCGAACTGCCCGAAGAGGCCGAGGGCCGGCCGATCACCGAACTGGGGCTGGCCCCCGGCACGGCCGATCTGCTGGGCTCCGGCCGGACGGCCGACGACGAGGTGCACCTGGCGGGGGACCGGCTGCTGGCCGTCAACATGCGGCCCGTGGACAGCTACGGCAAAGGGCCCGGCAGCGTGGCGACGCTGCGGGACTCCACCGAGCTGCGGACCCTGGCGGGCCGGGCCGAGGTGGCACGGGAACGTCTGCAGTTGCTCTACGACGCCGGGGTACGGATCGGCTCCACGCTGGACATGGTGCGCACCACCGAGGAACTGGCCGAAGTCGCGGTTCCCCAGTTCGCCGACTACGCCACAGTCGAGTTGCTGGACGCTGTCCAGCGGGGTGAGGAACCGGACGGCGCGAGTCTGACCATGCACCGCACAGCCATGTGCGGCGTCCGGGACGACCATCCGCTGTACCGGGTGGGGGAGAGGATCACTTTCCTGCCGACGATGCCGCAGGCGCGGGGGCTGCGGGATGGTCGTGCGGTGCTGGTGCCCGAGTTGCGCGCCGCGCCGGACTGGCAGGCTCTGGATCCCGAACGCGCGCAGCGCATCGTGGACTTCGGGCTCCGCTCCATGATCAGCGTTCCCCTGCAGGCCCGCGGTGTGGTGCTGGGCATGGTCGGGTTCTACCGCTCGGACAAGGAGCCCTTCACCGAGGACGATCTGTCCTTCGCCGAGGAGTTGGCCGCCCGGGCGGCGGTGTGCATAGACAACGCCCGCCGCTACACCCGGGAGCACGCCACGGCGGCCACCCTGCAGCGCAGTCTGCTGCCCCGTACGTTGCCCGAGCAGTCGGCGCTGGAGGTGGCCTACCGCTATCTGCCGGCTCAGGCCGGAGTGGGTGGCGACTGGTTCGACGTCATCCCGCTGCCGGGCGCCCGCGTCGCCCTGGTCGTGGGCGATGTCGTCGGGCACGGACTGCACGCGGCCGTCACCATGGGACGGCTGCGCGTGGCCGTACACAACTTCTGCGCCCTGGATCTGTCCCCCGACGAGCTCCTGAGACACCTGGACGAGCTGGTCGCCCGTATCGACCAGGGCGAGCCCGGCGACGGCGAGGGCGAAGGCATGCTGGGCGCCACCTGCCTGTTCGCGATCTACGATCCGTCCTCGGGTTCCTGTTCCATCGCCCGGGCCGGCCACCCGGGCCCCGCGCTCGTCCACCCCGACGGCACCGTCTCCTTCCCCGAAGTCCCTGTCTCACCGCCGCTGGGCCTCGGTGCCGGACTGCCGGTCGAAACCGCTGAACTGCAGCTGCCCGAGGGAACCCGGCTGGCTCTGTACACGGACGGGCTCATCGAGGACCGCCGTCGCGATCTCGACACCGGCTTCGCACTCCTGGGCGAAGCGCTGGCACGCTCCGGCCAGGATCCGGAGCAGACCTGTCAGGCGGTACTCGACGCGATGCTCCCCGCACGCCCCGGCGACGACATAGCCCTCCTGGTGGCCCGGACCCGGCTGCTGGATCCGGACCAGGTCGCCGAGTGGGAGGTGCCCGCCGACCCCGCCGCCGTCTCCCGCATCCGCGCCGCCTGCGCTCGCCGGCTGGAGACCTGGGGCCTGGACGAGGTCGCCTTCCCGACCGAACTCATCCTCAGCGAACTGGTCACCAACGCCATCCGCTACGGAACCGAGCCCATCCGGCTCCGCCTGCTGCACGACCGCTCCAGCCTGATCTGCGAGGTCGCCGACGGCAGCAGCACCTCCCCGCACCTGCGCCGGGCCAAGACCACCGACGAGGGCGGTCGCGGCCTGTTCCTCGTCGCCCGGTTCGCGCAGCGCTGGGGCACTCGGTACACCCCGCACGGCAAGGTCATCTGGACCGAGCAGTCCCTGCACGACGCCGCAGCCGCACCCGGTGGAGCAACCGGCGATGAGCTGCTGGACCAGTGGACCGACCTGGAGCTGTGAGCGCGGCCCTCGCTTCCTCAGCGAGGGCGACAACGAGGCCGGTCGGCACGCTCCGGCGGTGTGGGCCCCTGTGCCGACGGCGGGTGCGGCCACGGCTGGGGCCCGCCTGTGAGCCGGGGCGGTGTCGCGCGCCTCGTCCTCCGGCGATACGCCGTCGCAGCCTGCTCCGGTTTCCTCTTGACAAGCCGCCGGGGCGACCGAAAGCATGTTGCGTATAGCGAACCGCGTTGTGCTATTCGAGACACCTGGCAACGCCACAACGTTCCATCTCTTCCTCCGTCCCATGGCTGGGCGTGGCTGCATGCCGAGGGCTGCCCATCCCTGTCGGCCCCCCCGTACCCTGGAGGTTCCTCATGATCACGGTGTGCCGGATCGAAGACCTGCCACCCGGCGAATCCATCCGTGTGACCGACGGCGTCCCCGCCCCCGTCGCGGTGTTCCACACCGAGGAAGGCGAGTTCTACGCCATCGACGACACCTGCACCCACCAGGACGCCTCGCTGTCCGACGGCTGGCTGGAAGGCTGCTTCGTCGAATGCCCCCTGCACACCGCCTTCTTCGACCTGCGGGACGGGCGCCCGACCTGCCCGCCGGCGAAGTACCCGGTGCGCACCCACCAGGTTTCCGTGCAGGACGGGTACGTCCTGCTCGGCGTCGCCGTCGCGGAGCCGGCATGAGGAGCATCACCGTCGTCGGGGCCTCGCTGGCCGGCCTGTACACCGCACGCGCTCTGCGTACCCAGGGGTTCGACGGCCGGCTGGTGATCGTCGGCGACGAGAACCACCAGCCCTACGACCGCCCCCCGCTGTCCAAGGACTTCCTCACCGGCGCCGCCGACCAGGGGCAACTCGCCCTCACCGACACGGACGAGACCGCCGAGCTCTACGCCGAGTGGTATCTGGGCACCAGCGCCACCGGACTGGACACCGCCGGCGGTGCGGTGCTGCTGGACGGCGACAGGTCGCTGGACACCGACGCCGTGGTCATCGCGACCGGAGCCTCCCCCCGGCTCCTTCCCGGTCAGGAACCCGTCGAGTCCGCCGAGCCCGCCGACCCGGCCGGAACCGGGGTGCACACCCTGCGCACCCTCGACGACGCCCAGGCGCTCCGCGACGACCTGGCCCGCGGCCCGGCCCAGGTCGTGGTCATCGGCGGCGGGTTCATCGGCTCCGAGGTCGCCTCCTCCTGCTCGGTCCTCGGCCATGACGTGACCGTGGTCGAGGCCGCCCCGCTTCCCCTCGTACCCCAGCTCGGGGAGGAGATGGCCCGGGTGTGTGCCGGTCTGCACGCGGACCACGGCGTCACCCTGGTCACCGGCACGGGCGTTGCCGGGCTGCAGTGCGGCGGCAGGGAGGGCCGCGTCACGGGAGTGGAGTTGAGCGACGGGCGGCTGCTGCCCGCCGATGTGGTCGTCGTCGGGATCGGCGTACGGCCCAACACCGGCTGGCTGGAGGGCTCCGGGGTGCCGTTGGACGACGGCGTGCTGTGCGACGCGGGCTGTGTCACCGCGCTGCCGAACGTCGTAGCCGTCGGGGACGTCGCCCGAGTGGACGGCAGCCGTTCCGAGCACTGGACCAGCGCCACGGAACAGGCCACCGTCGCCGCGCAGAACATCCTCGCCGGCAGCACGGTCGCCCGCCACGGGAGCCTGCCGTACTTCTGGTCCGACCAGTACGGGGTGCGGATCCAGTTCGCCGGCCGGCGGCTGCCCACCGACACCCCGCGGATCGTCGAAGGCTCCGCCGAGGACCGCAGCTTCCTCGCCTGCTACGACCGTGACGGGGAGACCACCGCCGTCATCGCCGTCAACCGTCCCCGCCCCTTCATGCGGAAGCGCCGCGAACTCATGCGCGCCATGCAGCCGGTCACCACCTGAGCCGGGCCCGACCGCCGTCGGCCTTCACACGCCGCAGGTCTTCGCACGCCGCAGGCTCTTCGTACGGCCGCGGCCGGGCCCGCACCGCCGCCGCGTCCCGGCGGCCGACAAGCACCCTCGCCGGGATCACATCGACCGCCGTCAGGAAGGCACCGCCATGTCGCCTCTCGACAGTTCCCTCCACGAACTCGACCCGGACATCGCCGCCGCCGTCGACGCCGAACTCCACCGCCAGCAGCGCACCCTGGAGATGATCGCCTCCGAGAACTTCGCCCCGGTCGCGGTGATGGAGGCCCAGGGCTCGGTCCTCACCAACAAATACGCCGAGGGCTACCCGGGCCGCCGCTACTACGGCGGCTGCGAACACGTCGATGTCGTCGAGCAGATCGCCATCGACCGCGTCAAGGCACTCTTCGGCGCCGAGGCCGCCAACGTCCAGCCGCACTCCGGCGCCCAGGCCAACGCCGCGGCCATGTTCGCCCTCCTCAAACCGGGCGACACCATCCTCGGACTCGATCTCGCCCACGGCGGGCACCTGACCCACGGAATGAAGATCAACTTCTCCGGCAAGCTCTACAACGTGGCCGCCTACCACGTCGACACCCAGGCGGGGCAGGTGGACATGACCGAGGTCGAGCGCCTCGCCAAGGAACACAAGCCCAAACTGATCCTGGCCGGCTGGTCCGCCTACCCCCGACGGCTGGACTTCGCAGCCTTCCGCCGCATCGCCGATGAGGTCGGTGCCTATCTCATGGTCGACATGGCCCACTTCGCGGGTCTGGTCGCAGCCGGTCTGCACCCTTCGCCGGTCCCCTACGCACACATCGTGACCACAACCACCCACAAGACCCTGGGCGGCCCGCGCGGCGGCGTCATCCTCTGCACCCAGGAGATCGCCAAGAAGATCAACTCAGCGGTCTTCCCCGGACAGCAGGGCGGCCCGCTGGAGCATGTGATCGCCGCCAAGGCGGTTGCCTTCAAGGTCGCCGCGAGCGACGGCTTCAAGGAGCGCCAGCAGCGCACCCTGGACGGCGCCAAGATCCTCGCCGACCGGCTGCACAGGGCCGACGTCCAGCAGCACGGTGTCTCCGTCCTCTCCGGCGGCACCGACGTCCACCTGGTCCTCGTCGACCTCCGCCACTCCGAACTCGACGGCCGGCAGGCCGAGGACCGACTCCACTCCGTCGGTATCACCGTTAACCGCAACGCCATCCCCGACGACCCGCGTCCGCCGATGGTCACCTCCGGCCTGCGCATCGGCACCCCGGCGCTGGCCACCCGCGGCTTCACAGCCGAGGACTTCCACGAGGTCGCCGACATCATCGCCGAAGCCCTCAAACCAGGCTTCGACGCCGCAGCGCTCACCGCGAGGGCCACGGCGCTCGCCGACAAGCACCCGCTCTACTCCGGCCTCGGCCGGTAACCGGTACCACTCCCACGGGGCGTGTTCCGCGACAGGCGCGATACGCCCCCTCAACCCACGGAGCACGGCGTGGCAATCAGCGTCTTCGACCTGTTCTCCATCGGCATCGGCCCGTCCAGCTCGCACACGGTCGGCCCCATGCGGGCCGCCCGGACGTTCGCCGTCCGGCTGAAGCAGGACGGCCTCCTCGCCCAGACGGCATCCGTGCGGGCCGAACTGTTCGGCTCCCTCGGTGCCACCGGGCACGGCCACGGCACGCCCAAGGCCGTGCTGCTCGGACTGGAGGGCAACGAGCCGCATTCGGTCGACATCGGCCGGGCCGAGCTGGATGTCGTACGCATCCGTACCACCGGACGCCTGCGCCTCCTCGGCACGGAGATCGGCCCGTCCTGCGAGATCGACTTCGACGCCGACACCCAGCTGATACTGCACCGGCGCCGCTCGCTGCCGTACCACGCCAACGGCATGACTCTCTTCGCCTACGACACCCACGGCGCGCCGCTGCTGGAGAAGACCTACTACTCGGTGGGCGGCGGCTTCGTGGTCGACGAGGACGCGGTCGGCGCCGACCGCGTCACGCCGGACGACACCGCTCTGAAGCATCCTTTTCACACCGGCGACGGACTCCTTCGTCTCGCCCGCGAGACCGGCCTGTCCATCTCGGCCGTCATGCTGGAGAACGAGCAGGCATGGCGCACCGGAGAGGAGATCCGTACCGGCTTGCTGGAGATCTGGCGGGTCATGGAGGAGTGCGTCGCGCACGGCCTGTCCCACGAGGGCATCCTGCCGGGCGGGCTGAAGGTCCGCCGCCGGGCGGCTGCCTCGGCCCGGCAGCTGCGCGCCGAGGGCGACCCGGTCGGGCGAGCCATGGAGTGGGTCACCCTCTATGCGATGGCCGTCAACGAGGAGAACGCGGCCGGCGGCCGGCTGGTGACCGCGCCGACCAACGGCGCGGCCGGCATCATCCCCGCGGTTCTGCACTACTACAAGAACTTCGTGCCGGGCGCCGACGAGGAGGGCGTCGTCCGCTTCCTGCTCGCCGCGGGCGCGATCGGCATGCTCTTCAAGGAGAACGCCTCGATCTCCGGCGCCGAAGTCGGCTGCCAGGGCGAGGTCGGTTCCGCCTGTTCCATGGCCGCGGGCGGCCTCGCCGAAGTCCTCGGCGGCTCTCCCGAGCAGGTCGAGAACGCTGCGGAGATCGGTATGGAGCACAACCTGGGGCTGACCTGCGACCCGGTTGGCGGCCTGGTCCAGGTCCCGTGCATCGAGCGGAACGGGATGGCGGCGGTCAAAGCCGTCACAGCCGCCAGGATGGCGCTTCGCGGTGACGGCCGCCACCATGTCTCCCTCGACAAGGTCATCAAGACGATGAAGGAAACCGGCGCCGATATGAGCGTCAAATACAAGGAGACGGCGCGCGGCGGGCTCGCGGTCAACATCATCGAGTGCTGAACCCGTGCCAGGTGGTCTCTCCTTTGGAGCACCTGCGCATGGAGACCTGCACGCCGACACACAAGCGGTGGTCAAGTTCCGGCTACCGGTTTCAGTACATTGAGACGCCAGAGCGTGCGACTGCCAGGCGTGTCGATGGTCGCCTCCGGGCTCAGGAACCTCTCCAGCGGGAACAGCATGTTCGAATTGAGTGCGCCGATCGTGACCGTGGTCGCCGTGTACGTGGCCGCCATGGTCGGAATCGGCGTCTGGGCTTACACCCGCACCCGCACCTTCGCCGACTTCGCCCTCGGGAGCCGCAGGCTGAGCGCGCTCGTCGCCGCTCTGTCCGCAGGAGCCAGCGATATGTCCGGCTGGCTGTTTCTCGCACTCCCCGGAGCGGTGTACGCCGCCGGCCTCGGTGCCAGTTGGATCGCGGTCGGCCTGGCGGCCGGCACCTATCTCAACTGGCTCTTCGTCGCGCCGAGGCTGCGCACCTACACCGAACGCGCCGGGAACGCGGTAAGCCTGTCGGCCTATCTGGAAGAGCGCTTCGAGGATCGCACCCGGATGCTCAGGATGGTCTCGGCGGCGGTCACCCTGGTGTTCTTCACCGTCTATGTCGCCAGCGGTCTGGTGGCCGGAGGGTTGCTGTTCGAGCAAGTATTCGACTTCCGGTTCGGGCTCGGCGTCACGGTGACGGCCCTGGTGATCGTCACCTACTCCTGTCTCGGAGGCTTCCTCGCAGTGAGCCTGACGCACGTGATGCAAGGCGCGCTGATGTTCCTCGCCCTGGTGGTGCTCCCGGTGACGGGCGTCGCGGCCCTCGGGGGTTTCGGGTCACTGGGCACCGGCCTCGACGACAAGGGGCCGGGACTGCTGGACATGGGGTCCGATGTCCAGTACGCCGACGGCCAGTGGTCAGCGGGCGGGGGGCTCGGCGCCGTCGCGATCGTCTCGCTGCTCGCCTGGGGCCTGGGCTACTTCGGCCAGCCGCACATCTTGGCCCGCTTCATGGGCATCCGCAGTATCCGTGCGGTTCCCGCGGCCCGCCGTATCGGCACCGGGTGGGTCGTGGTCGTACTCGCCGGGGGCACGCTCGTCGGCCTGGTGGGCATCGCCAAGCTCGGCACGCCGCTGTCCGACCCGGATACGGTGTTCATCGTCCTGAGCCGGACGCTGCTCAATCCATGGGTGGCCGGGGTGATGCTGGTCGCCGTACTGGCCGCCATCATGTCGACCGCGGACAGCCAGCTCCTGGTGTCATCCGTGGCTCTCACCGAGGACTTCTACCGCGCGTTCCTCAACCGGCGTGCCTCGGACAAGGCGCTGGTGTGGGTCGGCCGGGCCGCGGTCGGCCTGGTCATCGTGGTGGCCTTCGTGATCGCGCTCCAGGCCGGCGGGCTGCTGAGCATCGTCGCGTATGCCTGGGCCGGATTCGGTGCGGCCTTCGGGCCGGTCGTCCTCCTCTCGCTGTACTGGCCCCGGATGACCTGGGCGGGGGCCATGGCCGGGATCGTGTCGGGCGCGGCCACGGTGCTGCTCTGGGAGCAGATCAATCCGCTGCTCGGACCACTGGAGTCAGGAATCTACGAAATGGTTCCCGGCGTGCTCGTGGCCACGGGGGCCGCACTGCTGTTCGGCAGGTTCGTCGGTCGGCCGCCGACACGGGCCTTCTGGCGGATGCCCGGCGGCGGGGTGAGCCAGCTGAAGCTCGTGCCGTCCCTCACCCACGCACCTGTCGGCATGGCCGTTCTGGACACGGACCTGCGCTACGTCTGGGTGAACGAGCCACTGGACCGCCTGATCCCCCTTGAACAGCGGTTGGGGCGACAGGTGACGGACGTGCTGCCGAAGGAGGAGGCGCAGGCGTTCGAGGAGAAGATGCAGTCGGTCCTGGAGACCGGGGCCCCGGTGATCGACTACGAGTTCCGCGGCCCCCGGTACGCGGACCCGCGCCGCAAGCGTGCCTTCTCCGCGTCCTTCTTCGTCATGAAGGACCGCCAGGGCCGGCACGTGGGCATCTGGTACATGATCATCGACGTCACCCAGCGCTGGCAGGCGCAGGAACGGCTGGCCCTGCTGAACGAAGCCGCCGTCCGCATCGGCACCACGCTGGACGTGACGCGGACCGCGCAGGAGCTGACCGACCAGGCCGTGCCCTCGCTCGCCGACTTCGTCGCCGTCGACGTACTGGACTCGGTCATGAGGGGCGAGGAACCCGCCCCCGGACCGGTCGGCATGACACCCGTTCTGCGGCGCGCGGGACAGCAGTCGGTGCGCGAGGGCTGCCCGGAGGCCAGCTGGGCCGTGGGGGAAGCGGTCCGGCGTGCTCCGTCGTCGCCCGTTACCCGCTGCCTGCTGCAGAGCAGAACGCTGGTGGAACGGACCCTGGACCCCTCCACCAGTCCCTGGGTGGTCCAGGACCAGCCCCTGGGCGCCTCCGTCCGAGCGTTCGACTTCCGCTCGCTGATGGTGATCCCGGTGCGGGCGCGCGGCGTCACCATGGGCGTGGCGACATTCGCCAGGTCGCAGGACCGGGAGCCCTTCGAGGAGGACGACGTGCGTCTCGCCGAGGAGCTCGTCTCCCACGCGGCGGTGTGCGTGGACAACGCGCGCCGCTTCACCCGTGAGCGCACCGCTGCCCGTTCCATGCAGAGTTTCCTGCTGCCACGCGAGCTGACCGCGGGCTCCGCACTGGAGGTGGCGTCGTGGTACCTGCCGGCGGATGCCCCCAGCGGCGTGGGCGGGGACTGGTTCGACGCGATTCCGCTCTCCGGAGCCCGGGTCGCACTGGTCGTCGGGGACGTGGTCGGACATGGCATCAACGCGGCGGCAACCATGGGGCGTCTGCGTACCGCGGTGCGCACACTCGCCAACCTGGACCTCCCCCCGGACGAATTGCTCGCCCATCTGGACGACCTCGTCATCGGCCTCATGGAGGCACCCGACAGCGAGGAGCCGACGGAGGAAGCGACGGCGGCCGAGGGCGAGACCGCACGCGCCGCGTTCCTGGGGGCCACATGCCTGGTCGCGGTGTACGACCCGGTCAGCAGGCGGTGCACCCTGGCACGGGCCGGCCACCTGCCGCCCATGGTCGTCGGCCCCGACGGAGGCGCCGACATCCTGGACCTGCCGGCCGGGCCACCACTCGGCCTCGGCTATCTCCCCTTCGAATCGCTCGAACTGGAGCTGGCCGAGGGCAGCCTCATCGCGCTCTACACCGACGGCCTCATCGAGACCTACGACCGGGACATCGACGTCGGACTCGCCCGACTGGGTGAGGCCCTCCTGGCATCGAGGCCGACGCTGGAGGAGACCGGCCGCAACGCGCTCGACGCCATGCTGACCGGCCCGCCGGCCGACGACGCGGCCCTGCTGCTGGCACGGACCCGTGTCCTGGCCCCGGACCAGGTCATCTCCTGGGATGTGCCCAGCGATCCGGCCGCAGTCGCCCAAGCGCGCACCCTCGCGGGCGAACAGCTGGGGGAGTGGGGTATGGACGAGCTGACGTTCACCACGGAACTGATCGTGAGCGAGCTCGTCACCAACGCCATCCGCCATGCGACCGGGCCGGTCTGCCTGCGCCTGATCCGCGACCGCTGCCTGATCTGCGAAGTCTCCGACGCCAGCAGCACATCGCCGCGCCTGCGCCACGCCCGCACCACCGACGAGGGAGGCCGGGGCCTGCTGCTCGTGGCCCAGCTCGCCCAGCGGTGGGGTACCCGCCACATGGCGACCGGCAAGGTCATCTGGACGGAGCAGGCCATCCCCGCCTCTCCGGCCGTCCAGGAAGCGGGCCCGACCCACACCAGCCACGGCCCCCAGTAGCGACGCGATTCAGGAAGAGCTGCGTCGTCATTCGGGCCTGGGGTCCCAGCGGAAGCGCCGGACCGCCACCGCCGCTCCGAGGACGCCCCAGAGCACCAGTACCAGCAGGTGCCGCCAGGCGAAGCCGCCGTCGGGGCCGATCGCCTGCAGCAGTGCTTGGTTGAACGGCCGTACCGGCAGCAGGCCGGTGATGTTCTCCAGGATCGCGTTGTGGACGGGCATGTACGTGCCGGACATGAATACGAGCGGGAAGAGGATGAACTGCACGACGGCGGGTGCGGCTTCCGCGTTTCTGATCAGTGAGGCCACCGCGAAGCCCAGCGCGCAGAAGCTGGCCGAGCCGAGCACGAGTGTCACCGCGACGGGCAGCCACGCCGCGGCACTCGGCACCGGGACGTTGTAGAGGCGTCCGACGCCGACGATGAGCAGGACATCGATGATGCTCACCATCACGCAGTGCGCCAGCAGGCCGACGAAATACATCCACGGCGGCAGCGGCGTGGCTCGAACCCGTTTGAGTATCCCGTTCTGGCGTCGCGTCGACAGGACAATGGCCAACTGGCTGTAGCAGGAGCCGAGCACTGACATGGCGGCGAGCGTCGTCACGTAGTACTGGAGAGCTGAGAGTCCGCCGAAGTACGGGCTGGGCGTGGTGCCGTCGAACATGAGGCCGAAGACCGCGATGACCACGACCGGCAGGACGAAAGTGAAAAAAGCACTTTGCGGATTGCGCCAGAAGGTGAGCTGCTCGTAGCGGATCTGGTGCAGAAGGACAGTCAGGTCGCGCCGGGCAGCGCGCTGGATGACGGTGCTGGTCACAGTGCGTTCCCTCTCGTCGCCGGCTCCGGAGCGTCGCGGTCGGTCAGGTCGAGGTAGATGTCCTCCAGGCTCGGCCGCTCGACCGTCAGCTGATCGAGGACCGTGCCGCGCCGCAGCGCCCAGTCGGTCAACCGGTGCAGGGTCGCGGTCGGTTCGTCGGTCTCGGTCACGACCCGTGCGCCCTTGCCCGGTATCGCGTCCACCGGCAGATCGGCTGCTGTGGACCCGGCCGGGGGGACGAAACTGATGCGCACGCGTGAGGTGTCGCGGCCACCGAGGTTCTCCGGCGTTCCCTCGGACACGATGCGCCCGTCGGAGATCACTGCCACACGGTCGGCCAGCTCTTGCGCCTCCTCCATGTGGTGTGTGGTGAGCACGACGGTGGTCCCGGCCTCGCGCAGATTGCGAACGACCTGCCACGCGCTCCGGCGTGCGCTCGGGTCGAATCCGGTTGTCGGCTCGTCAAGAAAGAGCAGGTCCGGGTTGCCGATCATGCCGAGTGCCAGGTCCAAGCGGCGTTTCTGCCCACCCGAGAGCGCTCGTACCTTCCTGCGCTCCAGACCTGAGAGATCGACGAGCTCGATCAGTTCGTCGACGTCGCGCGGGTTCCGGTAGTAGCCCGCGTTGCGGGCGATGGCTTCGCGGACCGTCAGGTACGGCTCGACCGCGATGTCCTGCAGCACCAGTCCGATGCGTTCGCGCAGCTCCCGGGCCACTGCCCGGTCGCCGGGATCCAGCCCGAGCACTTCGACGCGTCCGCCGTCCCGAGCGCGGAATCCCTCGAGTATCTCCAGCGTGGTGGACTTCCCCGCGCCGTTCGGCCCGAGCAGCGCGAATATCTGCCCCCGCCCGACCGTGAAGCTCACCCCCGCCACGGCCTTCACGGAGCCGTAGCTCTTGCGCAGCCCTTCCACAACGACCACGTTGGACATGAACACCTCTCTTCCGGTGCGACACCCCGGCGGTGGGACGCACCTGTGCCGCAGCCCCCGTGCGGTGCCGCGTACAACTTCGATACGAGTCGCTGCGGAGCTCAGCCGTCCGTCGGTCCCACTCCTTGCTCGCTACAGCGGGAGGCACGCCGGTCGCCTTGAGCCGTCACGGATTGGCCGCTGGTCCGTCAACCGGCTCCGCGGCTGAGGCAACGATCTGTCGCAGAGCTGCGACATGCCCGTTGAAGGCATCCCGGCCGGCAGGCGTCAGCCGGGCCCGGACCCTCCACCGTCTGCCGTCGAGACGGCGTTCCGTGACGATGTACCCCGCGCCTTCGAGCGTCGCCAGCTGCTTCGACAGGGCCGAGTCGGACATCCCGAGCCGGTCCTTGAGGAAGGCGAACTCCGCCCAGTCGGCGGCTGCCAGGGTGGCGACCAGGGAGAGCCGGGTGCTGGGGTGGATCAGCTCATCGAACTGGGGGTCGGTCATGCCCGCGTCCAGCGGCGGAGTACGCGCAAGATCTCGGGCCCGCCGAACCCGGTGATCGCAGCTGTCAGCAGCGCCGCCCAGATGGCCGGATGGTCGGCGCCATC
The DNA here is from genome assembly GCF_017676385.1 of Streptomyces spirodelae. GTDB lineage: Bacteria > Actinomycetota > Actinomycetes > Streptomycetales > Streptomycetaceae > Streptomyces > Streptomyces spirodelae. The sequence continues at coordinate 3,726 of NZ_JAFFZN010000001.1, read as the reverse complement.
GGCGTTGAGCGCGAGTGCCGCCAGTACTGTGATCCCGGCGAGCCCGAGGAGCATGCCGACGACGATCAACGGGATCCGTCGACCGGCGACCGCCGCGCTGACCTGGAGCCCGCTCGTGCGCCGACGACCGCTGAGCAGCCGTGCGGCGAACGCTGAGTGCCCCATGCCGAAGCCCAGGGTCGCAACCGCGGCCAGCCACGCGGGCCCGGCCTGGGCGATCAGGCTCAGGACGAGCCAGCCGGCTGCCATGGCCCACCAGTAGCCGCGAGGCAGGCCCACCTCCGCAGCCACCTGGCGCTGGGCGTGGTCCACCAGGCCGAGCGCGTCGCCGGCCTGTTCTGCGGCGGATTCTTCCATGGCGTTCTCACTTTCCTGGTGGGAAAGTGATGACACCACTTTCCTGGCGGGAAAGTCAAGGGTGGGAACCGGAGGCGCCCTCTCCGATCGGGGCGCCGTATCCGCAACAGCGTGGACTGGCCCGACCCGCCTGGCAGGAGCATCCTCGTCGGGCGGCCACTCAACGCGGGTGCTGCAGCGGAGACCGAACCGGAGACGGGCGTCCTCGATCCGCCCGCCTCGTCAGACCGCGCACAGCGAATGCCCCAACTGTGAGCGCTCGTAGTAGACCTCACGTCCGCTGCGCTTCCGGGTGATCAGACCGCTTTCGTGCAGCACCTTGAGATGCTGGCTGACCGCCCCCGGGGCCATGGCCAGCCGCCGCGCCAGAATGCTGGTGGTAGCGGGCCCGCCGAGGGCGACCAGGACTCTGGCGCGGGTGTGGCCGATGAGGGCGCCGAGCGCGTCCGGGGTGGGAACGACGCCCTGCGACCAGACCGTGCCGACACCGGGGACGGGATACACCAGGTTCGGCTGATAGGGCTCGGCCATCACGAGTGTGTCCGGCCAGTGGAAGACGCTCGGGACGAGGACCATGCCGTCACCGTCGAGGGGGCCGCTGCGCCGCCACGCTTTGGTGCGGACGCGCAGGCACCCCTGGGTCCAGGTGATGTTCGGATGGAGGTCGTTGAACATCACCCCGGCGCCCTCGCGGGCCAACTGACGGGATCGGCGCAGCACTTCCGCCTCGAACAGGCCGCGGATCTGCGGCCAGAACTCGGCCAGCGCCGCGTCCCAGTACCGGCGCAGCTCATCGGCGGCGCGGACCACACCGGCGGCCGGGTCGGCGAGGAATTCCCGTACGGGCGGGGTGTCGGCCCCCGGAACCCGGCCCGCCTCGCGGGCGGCCTCGTCCGGGTCCGCCGTAGCGACGAACTCCAATTCGGCGGCGACGTCCGGCAGCGGCCGGACCGGCGGCGGAGTCAGGAAGTCGGCGATGTAGGGGCCGAGCGGAACCAGCGCGAGGAGCAGTCGCAGGTCCAGCCCGGCGAGCCGGGGGCGGACGGCGCGAATCCACGGCAGGTGCAGGGCGTGGCGGCCGGGGTCCTGCAGCGTACGAAGGCTGGCGACCGCTTCGGACACCGGCGAGAAGGCGAACCTCAGGCGGGCGAGATCGGCGGAGGAGAAGTCGAACTCCGCATACGAGGTTTCAGCCACAACTGAAACATTCACGGAGTCGGATGCTCTTCGTCAACCATCGTCCCCATGACGAAGAACCGCTTCCACGAAGCCCTCACCACGGACAACGCCGCCCTCCTGCTGGTGGACCACCAGGTCGGACTGTTCACCGGCGTACGTGACATCAGCGTGGGGGAGCTCACGCACAACGTCGCCTGTCTGGCCAGGGCCGCCCTGCGCCTGAGCATCCCCGTCGTCGTCACCACCACGGCGGCAGACAGCATGTGGGGACCCCTCGTCCCCGAGTTGCGGGCCGTACTGCCGGAAGGGCATGAGGTGATCGACCGGAGCACCGTCAACGCCTGGCACGACCCCCGGGTCCGCAGCGCGATCGAGGCGACCGGGCGCGACAAGATCATGATCGCAGGGGTCTCCCTGGAGGTCTGCGCGGCCTTCCCCGCGATGGCCGCGGCCGCCGAGGGCTACGGGGCCTACGTCGCCGTCGACGCCTCCGGCACCTTCTCCGCGGCCAAGCGGGAAACCGGGCTGTTGCGTCTGCAGCAGGCCGGCGTGGTCGTGAGCGACTACGCCGCCCTCGCCGTCGAGATGCTCGCCGACAACGCACACCCCCTTGCACCGAGCGTGTACGCGGACCTGGACATGCCGTTCGCCTCTCTCGTCGGACAGCTCGCGGCCGCTCACAACCGCTGAGGCAAGTGGCAGGACGGTGCTGAGCACGGTGTTTCCGACCGTGCCAGGCACCGGCCCGCCGCCCCTTTTGTCCGGGCAGGCTCCCCGCCCGACCTCCTGAAGGTGCCCCCTGCTCCCGCCCCTTTGCGGCACTCGCTCGCCCCGCGAGCGGTGAGGGCAGACATGCCCTGGGTTTCGTGGCAAGCCGAGACGTACCTCAACGGGCACGCGGCTGCGAAGCGTTGACCACGGCGGAGTCCAGGAGGGGAGCCAGCTCCCGGGCTGCGCTCGTCAGCGCACCGGTGTCCTGCGCGGACCGCGCCATGAGGAGAGCCCCTTCCAAGGTGCTGATCACGAGCGTGGCGAGCGCGCCCGCGCGCCCCTCCGGCACGCCCATGTCGGCGAGAGCCTGGGCTGAGCGCCTCGTTCCAGGTGGCGAACGCGGCGGCGGTGGCTTCCCGGGTCGCCGTGGTGGACTGTGCGAGTCCACCGTCGCTGCGGCCACCGGACAGCCGCCCGCGAAGCCCGTCTTCTCGTACTCGTCGGTCCACTGGCGCACCATCTCGGCGAACAGCCTGCTCGGTGTCGGCTCGGGCAGCGCGGCACGGAAACGCGCGATCCGCTTGCCCGCGTAACGACCGGCCCACGCCACCGTGGCGACGACGGCTGCACGCCGAACCGCTGATCCGTGAATCATCGAGACGGCTCGACTGCGGACGAGCCGAGAACGGCGGTGCACCGTGTACGTGGGATTCGTCGGTCTCGGAGCTGATCGGTCACCAGGACCGGCTGAGTACGACGACGGGTCAGTCGACGAAGAAGTTCCAGAACGCGCCGACCTCCGTCTCGGAGACCGCCAGGATGCCGAAGTCCCCGATGAGTCCGTCCCGCTGCGCGTCCACCCCGGCGAAGCAGGAGAGGGAGAAGCCGTCGCGGTACCAGTGGGGGTCCGTGCCACCGCTGAGGTCCTCGGCGTTGGTGGCGTACTCCGCTTCGGGGCCGAACCTGGCCAGGAGGGTGCGGGCGGCTGACCACAGCCGGCGCCGCCGCACCGGGTCGGACGCACCGGGCGGCTCGGCGCCGCCGTAGGGCGTGGCGGTCCAGCGCAGCGCGGTCAGTTCCACGGCTGCCTCGTGGGTCAGCAGTTCCAGATGGTGGTCGAGGTGGTGCGGCTCAAGCCGGTCGAAGGGGTAGTACGGCGAGTGCCTGGTGCGCTCAAGCCACCTGGTGTGGTCCGTGGGCAACCAGCCGCGCGGATCGCGGGTGCGGAACTGGAGCACCGCCGCGGCGTCCACCAGCCAGTCCTCGTGCCGCCGTGGCCCCACAGCGGCCAACTGACAGCCCAAGATGGCCAGCGCCTGCTGCCATGCCTGCCGCTCGACGGCGAGGGCAGGCCCGGAACCGTGTGGAGGCATGACGACACCCTAACGGCGGGTCGGTTCGGCTCAGTCGCGCGGGCCTGTGGTCCGCCGGGAAGTTTTCGTCCCCTCGGCGAGCAGCCGGCAGACAGTGCTGGTGCGC